>NZ_PHFJ01000005.1 GCF_003144535.1 Proteus penneri
AAACAATTTGGTGTATTCTGTTTATTTCTCTAAAGATGTCTGAATTCCTCTCTTTATTTATTTTTCACTTTTTCAATCAATAGCTTTTATTTTTCAAAAATTAATAATCTTTCGATAAACTTGTTTAAAATGAACAAGTAAAAGTGAAAGCATAAAAAAAATATAATCCTTTATTGATGCATATTACTTGTTATAGTTATGCAACAATTGACTTTTGTTCCTTGTTATCTCATTGAAAAGGTTATGAAAAATGAAGCAACGCAAGTTTCTTACACGTTTTGAGATCAATTCTATTTTGAAACAAGCAAAGGAAGGACGGTATCCAGAAAGAGATTACTGCATGTTTTTAATGTGTTTTTTACATGGATTTCGCGTTAGTGAGTTATGTAAGTTAACCCTCAGCGATATTGATTTGGAAAGTAGGATACTCTATGTCAGACGTTTGAAAGGAGGGCTATCTACAACACAACCAATTATAGAAGATGAGTATGAAGCGTTAGTTAACTGGTTGAAAAAACGGGAAACATGGAGAGAAGCTGATTCTGAATGGGTGTTTTTATCTCAAAAAACAGGCCCAATTTCGCGTCAACAAGTTTATGGATTACTTCGCCGTTTAGGTAAAAAAGCTAATGTATCTATTATTCCTCACCCTCATATGCTACGCCATGCGTGTGGCTATGCCTTAGCTGATTTGGGGCGAGATACACGTCTAATTCAAGATTATTTAGGACATCGTAATATTTCACATACTGTTATCTATACTGCAAGTAATTCAAAACGTTTTTTTCACATTTGGGATGCAATAAATTAACAATTACTTTTTTATTAATATATACAATGAGGATTAATACTCTAAATAGAATAAGCTATATTTTTTCAATAAGAATAAAGTTAATTTTTATATAATTAATAAAATTAGGAATTGTTTTATACTAAAATAAATAACTGCGATTGTAGATATTAATAGATTATTAATAATTACTTTTCAATTATGAAATGACTTAATATAGGTATTCTTTTTTTGATTATCTTTATTGGTTAGTAATAAGTTTGATATTAGTAATTATTTATTAATAATACTAAACATTTATCGTTCAAATTTTGAGCGAGAAATAATGACTTAATTTAAAGGTAACTTTAATTCTTTAACTTATATTCATTTGCATACCATACACACGCTTTCATATCTCACTATCCCCAGCGTTATCGTTAGGGGATAGTTATGAATTACCTTAAAAACACCATTATCCTTTTACACAAACAACCTGTCGTAGTGTATGAACTATCTCAACAAGTGATAACTGCGCCTTCATAACCGCATCAATATCCTTATAAGCCATGGGAATTTCATCAATCACATCTTTATCTTTTCGACATTCCACATGTGCAGTTGCTCTCATTTGGTCTTCAACACTAAAGGTTTTTTTCGCTGCTGTTCGACTCATTACGCGTCCTGCACCATGACTACATGAACAGAAACTTTCAGCATTTCCTTTTCCTCTCACAATAAAACTTTTAGCGCCCATTGAGCCAGGGATTATTCCCATTTCACCTTTTTGAGCCGAAACAGCGCCTTTTCGAGTCACCAGCACTTCTTCACCAAAGTGCATTTCCTTTTGCACATAATTATGGTGGCAATTTACCGCCTGTTGTTGTGTTGTAAAAGGCTTAGCTATTTGTGTTGATAATGCCGCCAACACGTGTTCCATCATAATTTCACGGTTATGTCGGGCAAAATCCTGTGCCCATTCTACGGCTTCTATATAGTCATCATAGAAAAGTGTCCCTTCTCTTAAATATGCTAAGTTTCTATCCGGCAAGTTAGCGATATGTTCCCTCATATCTTCTTGTGCCATTTGTATAAATAGCGTACCGATAGCATTACCGACGCCACGAGAGCCACTATGTAACATGACCCAAACATTATCTGATTCATCAAGGCACAACTCGATAAAGTGATTCCCTGTTCCTAATGTTCCAAGATGACGATAGTTATTCGTATTTCGCAAACGTGGATACTTATCAGTTAACACCTTAAAACGCCCTTCAAGTTGTTGCCAATGCTGATCAACAAGTTTAGGCGGGTTCTTCCATGAACCACGATCGTTCCCTGATTGATAACTTGTTCTTCCATGAGGTACTGCTCTTTCTATTGCCGTTCTTATGGCAAATAAATTATCAGGCAGATCATTTGCGTGTAATGATGTTTTCACCGCTATCATTCCACAACCGATATCCACACCAACAGCTGCCGGAATAATCGCACCTTTGGTTGGGATAACACTGCCTATTGTTGAACCTTTGCCTAAGTGAACATCAGGCATGACCGCCATATGTTTAAAAATAAAAGGCATCTTAGCGGTATTGATAAGCTGCTTTAGAGCATCAGCCTCAACAGGCACACCATTTGTCCACATTTTAATTTCAGCAGTCCCTGCTTCTTTTACTATTTGGTGATCCAATATCATGCTTATGCTCCTTTAATTTGTACTAACCCGTTTAATACTTGGTCTAAACCGCCATAAACGGAAATCTTATCAATACGTTCTGCAATACGTTCTACGGTTTCTAGCTCTTTTAACCGTAAGGCTACAGGATTGTTTTCCATCACTTTTGCCGTATTTAATAGAGAACGCGTTGCGGATGTTTCTTCTCTTCGACGAATAACATTAGCCTGAGCTGATTTTTCTGCCTCAACCACTTGCGCTAAAATCGTTTTCATTTCACCCGGTAAAACAATATCTTTTACCCCTAATGAAGCCACTTCAATACCATATCCTTGAGTGACTTCACTGATTTTTTCACTGACTAAACTATCTATCAGGCTTTTATTTTCTAATAATTCATCCAGCGTTCTTGTTCCTACTGCTTCGCGTAAAGCAAATTGCAACTCTTTATATAAAAACTCCAATGGTGAAGCCAATTGTTGATATGCTAAAAGTACGTCGCTATAACGCCAGTTAGCCGATAAATTAATACGCAGTGTTACTTTGTCTTTTGTTAAGATCTCCTGTCCACTCACATCCAGTGTTTGTAAACGCATATCGACTACTTCAACATCCACTTTATGCTGATAACGCCAATAGCCTTTTAATCCCGGTGGCAATAACGCTTGTGTTTCCCCATTGATCCGAATAACACCATTATGCCAAGCAGGAATATCCACATTGAGGATCCCTTCACTTCCTTTTATGACTTGATTTCGTAATTTAGGATGCTGGAGTTTTTTCATCAACATTGAAGATACTTCAAGTTCATCGATAGATACTATTTCTAGAGAACGGTCGGCATAACGCCAATATAAACGTCGTGTTCCTGGTGCTAAGATCTCTTTTAAAGAGCCGTTTTCATATAAAAGGCCAATCTCTTCATCCGATAACACAATATCAAAACCATACTCAGCTACCCATTTAGGATAATATTGACGTAAAAATTCGGCTTTCTCGCTTTCTAATGCCCCCCCATTTAAAGGGAAGAGATCTACACTGAGCTGACGCCAAAAATCAAAAAACTTATGTTCACCTGCTGTTAGCACATCAATGTACTCATCTTTTTTCTTTAAAAGTGCTAACTGCCCCTGTTTTACCACTATTGTTGTTTTTATCATTTTTCGTTCCTTCTTCTTTTATTCTTCTTTATATAGTGCAATTTATCGTGACTTACTTTTCCACGGGCAAGCTTTGCGAAACTGAAAGGAAAACAAGAGAGGAACGATACTTTGTTTGTCTCTTCTTCTGCTATCAATCCAGCTCAGTTGCTGGTGGATAAGTAAGGTGACGGTACAGCTGTCACAACGATTTTTTTATTTAATTTTACATTTGGATTTGTAATGGTTTTGGTGTCAGGAATCGAACCTGAAAATAACCCTCTTCACCTACAGAGTCTCGATGTGGAGGAACACATTTAGATAACACGACAGAGTGTTCTTTATGTGCCTACCAGATTTAAAATCTGCTCAAGACAATAATAACATTGCCAATATCGTGCCAAGTTTTAAAAAAACACCAAAAATATTTTTAATTCATTGTTTTTATTAATTAAATTATTTTTAGTGTTATTTTTAGATATTTACCCATTAAATTAAAAACAACAGAACACTATCTTTTTATCTATATATTTATAAAAATAGATAAAAAATAAGTAGGGATAACTTAATGAAACGCAAAGTAGTGATTGGTGTTTTAGGCACAACATTAGATAAAAGAGGTAAAAGCCATAAAAGGTGGAATTCATGGCGCCCAACAATTTCCATTTGTCATCAAAAGGATTTTCCTGTTAGCCGATTAGTGATGATCCACCAGCCTAATGATTCAATGTTAGCGTCAAAGATCACTGAAGATATTCATACCATTTCACCTGATACTGAGGTGTGGCCTTATGAAATTGATATTTGTGATCCGTGGGATCTTGAAGAGGTTTACAGCCATTTTCTTGATTTTGCCGTGAATTATCCATTTGATACTGAAAATGAAGAATATTATGTGCATATCACAACGGGAACACATATTGCTCAAATTTGTTGGTTTCTACTGACAGAAGCACACTACTTGCCAGCAAAACTATTACAAACCTCACCCACATCTAAAATAGAAAATAAAGACGGTGTGAAAACCATACAGTCAGCTACGGGCAGTTATGCCATTATTGACCTTGATTTAAGCCGTTATACAAAATTAACGAGCCGGTTTGAGCACTACCATAATGAGTCACTCTCTTTTTTAAAATCGGGGATTGCCACACGTAATGAACGCTTCAATACTTTAATTGCTCAGATTGAACGAGTCGCATTGCGCTCTTTTGCTCCTATTCTATTAACTGGTCCCACTGGTGCTGGAAAATCATTTCTTGCTCAACGTATTTATGAATTACGACAATCACGCCATTTTGTAAAAGGGCGTTTTATCGCTGTTAACTGCGCCACTTTGCGAGGAGACAATGCGATGTCCACTTTATTTGGACATGTAAAAGGTGCATTTACAGGGGCATTACAAGCCAGACATGGCTTATTAAGAGAAGCAGATAAAGGGATTTTATTTCTTGATGAAATTGCAGAATTAGGACTTGATGAGCAAGCGATGCTACTTAAAGCAATAGAAGAAAAATCTTTTTATCCTTATGGTTCAGATACTGAGGTACAAAGTGATTTTCAGCTAATCGCAGGAACACATCGTGATATGGACAAGCAAATTGCAAAAGGACTTTTTCGTGAAGATCTCTATGCAAGGATCAACTTATGGTCTTTTTCACTACCTGGTCTAGCCGATCGTAAAGAGGATATTGAGCCTAATATCGATTATGAATTGCATCACTTTACAAAACGCCATCAAAAGGTAATCCGTTTTAACTCTGATGCGAAATCTCACTATATTCGGTTTGCCACATCTGAACAGGCATTATGGCGTGGTAATTTTCGTGAACTTAGTGCTAGTATAACGCGAATGGCAACACTTGCCGAAAATGGTCGTATTACTCTAGCACTTGTTGAGGAAGAAATTAGCCGTTTAAGACAAAATTGGGGAATAACTTCTTCTTTATTAAAAGATCAGGATATCGATCTTTTCGATCTCAGCCAACTGAATACGGTTATCAAAACTTGCCAGCAATCATCAACTCTCTCAGAAGCCGGTAGAAAACTTTTCGCAGTATCAAGACAAAATAAAAAACAGCCCAACGATGCCGATCGCCTACGCAAATACCTTGCGAAATTTGATTTAAGCTGGGAACAAATTCAACATGGAGAATAATATTTCATTATGGAGCTCATTTTTTTAGGCACTAATGCTGGTGTTCCTTCTAAAGATCGGAACGTCACAAGTATGGTGCTTGATTTACAAAATAAACAAAAAAGTATGTGGATGTTCGATTGTGGTGAAGCGACACAACATCAGATACTGCATACCCGCGTGAAACTACCGCGTTTAAATAAAATTTTTATTACCCATTTGCATGGCGATCATATTTTTGGTTTACCAGGATTACTTTGTAGTCGCTCAATGGGGGGAACAGAAACACTTTTAACAGTGTATGGCCCTACGGGTATAAAAGCTTTTATAGAAACAGCGCTGACATTAAGTCAATCCTATTTAACTTACCCTATTAATATTATTGAGATTGACGAAGCTGGTTTTCTGTTTGAAGAAGAAGGAATGAAAGTCAGTTGTGAAGCGCTTTCTCATCCAGTACCTTGTTTTGGCTATCGCTTAGAAGAAGAAAATAGCCCCGGTAAACTCGATGCTCAGAAGCTAAAAGCTGAAAATATTCCGACCGGCCCTTGGTTACAAGAGTTAAAACAAGGCAAAACTATTACGTTGCCCGATGGCAGAGTCATTGATGGCCAAGAATATATCGGCCCTGAAATAAAAGGACGCTGTATTGCTATTTTTGGTGATACACAACCCACTCCGGATGCATTAAAACTAGCAAATAATGCAGATGTTATTGTGCATGAAGCAACGTTTAAGCATGAAATGGCAGAACAAGCCAATAGTCGCGGGCATTCAACTACAGTACAAGCTGCAACATTAGCAAAAGACGCTAATGTCAAAAAGTTGATTATTACCCATCTTAGTAGCCGCTATTTACCCGAAGAGTGCGTTGAGTTACTCAATGAATGCCAACACGTTTTTAGCCATACTGAAATTGCGTCTGATTTTGCTGTGTTTAAGTTATAGTTCTACGACTAGAAAGTAACAATAGCGACATTATGTCGCCATTGTTACTCTACAGCATTCACCTAATCATCGATTTGTATTTTAATTAATTATTCTGCAGTGGTGCGGTACGTTTTATCTTGCCATCTTGCAAAATAAAATTCACTTTCCCATCCCAAAATTCAGCTAAAAAAACATCTTCAGGCTTATCAATATGCTGGTTTTTCATTTCTTCTTGTAACCATGCTTCATCTTTTTCTATTTGTACTAATTCTGAAGTACGGATAACGCCATCTTTCATCACTATCAAGGATGGCATTTTAGCACCGTCACACACTACCGTAATTTGTCCATCAGGTTCAATTTGCGCATAATTGACCTCTTGAAACGAATGAATACCTTGAGCATGAAGACGAGACGTTATGTTTAAAATATCTATTTTATTCTTTTTCTCCATGATGTTTTCCATTATAAACTCGCCGTTCTTTATAATAGGAATAGGATTGCCAATCGTCACCGCACGGAAAAAGTTGAATCGCTTACTAATATAATTAAGCAAAGAGATAAAACAGACACCAATTAAAAAGACGATAATATATTGATAAAGAGGGATTGCATCGGTATAAATTACCCCTCCCATAATGCCACCAAGGACAAAATTGCCAATAAAATCAATAGGTGTTAATTGAGAGAGTTGTGTTTTACCCGATAAATTCATATGGGCTAATATGATAGTAAAACCAATAATAAATTTAATAATAACCAGAAAGTAATATTCCATTTTTGTCTCACATTTCCAATAACTTCTGCACTTATTATAAAGCAGAAAATCTCACCTAGATAAAAATTTAAATTATTTTTGATGATATTTGACTAAGAAAAAACACTTAATATACTTAGGTTTGTTGATTTTAAGACTCATACTATACTTATTAGGATAGCTTATCCGTAATATCTTATTCGGATTCAGAACTCAATAGCTTCTCGCCTTTTCTATTTCTTACGCGGGATTTCACTGAATTGTTTTTAAACTCACATTTTGGAGAAAAAAATGAATAAAAAACTACTTACTTCATTGGTTCTAGCGGGTCTTGTCACTATTACAGCAGGTTGTGATGATTCATCTAAGAAAGTCGATGATAGCATTGATAAAGCAAAAGAAACCGCTACTCAAGTCACTGAAACAGCGCAAGATAAAGCCAATGAATTGACTGAACAAGCCAAAGATAAAGCTGCCGACTTGAAAGAAAATGCATCAGCAAAATCAGATGAATTGACACAACAAGCTCAAGAGCTAAAAGATAAAGCTGAACAAAAAGCCGCTGAGTTAAAAGATGCGAGTGCTAACAAAGCTGAAGAAATAAAGCAAAGCCTAGAAGCTGAAAGTAATAAATTATCTGAAAAAGCCGCAGAGCTAAAACAAGATGCAAGCAAAGCAGCAGATAACCTGATGCAAGAAACAGATAAAAAGATTGATCAACTGAAAGGTGACGCGTCAAAAACCAGCGATAATGTAAAACAACAAGCTCAAGAGACTGAAAATAAAGCAATTGATAAAGCGGATCAATTAACTGATCAAGCCAAACAAAAAATTGATGATTTAAAAACTGAAAACAAATAATCCGATTTCAGTTTTTTTGATGAATTGAGAGCCAGTGAACTTTCACTGGCTTTTTTTGTATAAAAAAAAGCCAAGGGTTGATCGTTTAAGCAAAAAATGTAACCATGTTCTCCTTTTTTCAACAGGAGAAACCTATTAAAGAGCGAAAGCATCTAGAATATAAAGTTATTAATAAATTGATTTAATTGTATTTTTCTTCATCTTGCGGAAAAAATAATTTACTTCCGTTCTTTTATAAAACATTTATCCAATTTTGTGTTTTATTCAAATTTTCTTATGAACTTTTCTTTTCTGGTAATACAAGCAATCAGATAATGGGTAGCGAAAAGTCTCTTTCTAAGAAAATAACTATAAATAGGTTAACTATGAGTCAACAAAACGATATAACCCCTCAAAAAAAAGTTAGGATGAAAATTAATCCTCCCGTTTTTTATACATCAGCGTTGTTAATTTTACTGGTCGTTGGTTTCTCTGCGTTATTTCCTGAGTTAGCTAATGATAAATTAGGTCATCTTCAGGAAAATCTCTTCAGAAACGCGAGCTGGTTCTACATTCTAGCCGTTGCATTGGTTTTGCTGAGTGTGACTTATTTAGGGCTTTCCCGCTTTGGTGAAATCAAGTTAGGGCCTGATCATGCTCGCCCTCACTTTAGTTACTTTGCTTGGTTTGCCATGCTCTTTTCAGCAGGTATGGGGATCGGCTTAATGTTCTTTGGTGTTGCCGAACCTGTTATGCATTACCTAATGCCTCCGACTGGCGAAGCTCAAACCGTAGAAGCCGCGAAAGAAGCGATGCGATTAACCTTTTTCCACTGGGGATTACATGCATGGGCAATTTACGCCATTGTCGCATTGATCTTAGCTTTCTTCTCTTATCGCCATGGTTTACCGTTAACACTACGCTCTGCACTTTATCCAATTATTGGTGATCGCATATATGGCCCAATTGGTCATGCTGTTGATATTTTCGCTGTGATGGGGACCGTATTTGGTGTCGCAA
Organism: Proteus penneri; assembly: GCF_003144535.1. GTDB lineage: Bacteria > Pseudomonadota > Gammaproteobacteria > Enterobacterales > Enterobacteriaceae > Proteus > Proteus penneri. Next base: position 9,271 of record NZ_PHFJ01000005.1, read on the forward strand.
CCTCCCTTGGCTTTGGTGTTCTGCAAGTTAATGCGGGTTTAAATCACCTCTTTAATGTACCAATTAATCCAACTATTCAAGTAATATTGATTGTAGTGATAACAGGGCTTGCAACCATTTCTGTTGTATCTGGGTTAGAGAAAGGGATCCGCTTTTTATCTGAACTTAACTTAGGATTGGCGGTTATTCTTCTTTTATTAGTCATTACTCTCGGCCCAACCGTATTGATATTAAAATCATTTGTTGAAAATACGGGGGGATATCTATCCGAAATTGTCAGTAAAACCTTTAATCTTTACGCATATGAACCCAAATCGAGTGATTGGTTAGGGGGATGGACACTGCTTTATTGGGGTTGGTGGTTATCATGGTCTCCATTTGTAGGGATGTTTATTGCCCGCATTTCTCGAGGCCGTACTATTCGTGAGTTTGTTGTCGGTGTCCTGTTTGTTCCTGCTGGCTTCACTTTACTTTGGATGACCGTTTTTGGTAACACTGCGATCCATTTAATCAAAGATAAAGGTGCAGAAGTCCTCGCCAATATCGTACAACAAGATGTGTCATTGGCTTTATTTGAGTTCTTAAATTATTTCCCATTCTCGTCTGTTTTATCCTTCGTTGCGATGTTGATGGTAATCGTCTTCTTTGTGACTTCAGCAGACTCAGGCGCTATGGTTGTTGATACTTTAGCTTCTGGCGGTGATAGCGAAACGCCAGTATGGCAACGTATTTTCTGGGCTGCCTTAATGGGTATCTCTGCAATTACTTTATTATTAGCGGGTGGTTTGACTGCACTACAAACAGTAACTATTGCAAGTGCACTCCCCTTCTCAATAGTATTGCTTGCTTCTATTTATGGACTGATAAAAGCATTGCGAGTGGATGTATATAAACGTGATAGTCAACAGTTAACTACGATTGCACCACCAGCCAGTCGTAATCCAATCCCTTGGCAACGTCGTTTAAGAAATATTGCCTATTTTCCTAAACGCTCTCATGTAAAACGTTTTATGGATGAAGTCATTCAACCCTCAATGGAAATGGTCTCTGCTGAGTTAAGTAAACAAGCAACGCAATGCTATATCCATAACGAAGAAGATGATCGCATTGGCTTCGAAGTCGATTTAGGCGATGACATGAATTTCTTCTATGAAGTTCGCCTGCGTTTTTATACTCAACCGGCCTTTGCTTTAGCAGGATTAAGTGATGAAGAAAGAGACGAAGAGCATAAATATTATCGTGCTGAAATTCATTTAAAAGAAGGTGGGCAAGATTATGATGTAATGGGTTGGACGAAAGAACAAATCATTCACGATATTCTTGATCAGTATGAAAAACACATTCACTTCTTGCATGTATTAGGTAAGCAATAATTTTATCTGCATGACAGCAACAAAAAGGAGATGCTATGACATCTCCTTTTTTCTTATCAAATAATTTATTTCTCTGATTGTTCAATATCATCTAAGTTAAGTGCAATCAGCTCTTTTAATAATCCGGATAACCGTTGTAGTTTTTCAGTCGAAAACTTTTGCTCAAGTAATTGATAACCTTCTTCAATTTTAGGCTGAATTTTATCGTATAAACTTTGCCCATTAGCAGAAAGTGAAACAAAAAGTTTACGTTGGTCACTTATCGGTTTTAAACGACAAATTAGCTCGTCTCTTTCCATTCTAATAAGAATACCCGTTAGACTTGGTCGAAGAATACACGATTTTTGCGCTAATTCGTGGAAATCAATAGAACGTTTATCCGCAAGTACACGAATGATACGCCACTGCTGTTCTGTCAGATTATGCTCTTTGAGAACAGGTCGAAAAAAACCCATCGCAGATTCCCGTGCTTGTAATAGCGCGATAGTTAATGATTCATGCATAATCAAGAAGCTCTTTATATGGTGTTATAGGTGAAATGACAAAATATCACTCAATATAGACAGTGAAAAAATACCGCTGTTTATAGTTTATAAATGGCTATATTCTAAGAATAGACTAATTGTTACAATTATTCATATTAACAAATAAATAAAGTTGACTCAATTTTTGCAATTTTCTTCCCTTTCTGCAATTTATCACCCATGCCCCTTTTCAGAGCTAAATTCATCTTCCACAACATCTTGAGCTATTCACAATTTTTATAAATTGGCAATTTGTGTTATCTCTTTATCAACCCAAAAAAGTAGCTTGATTTGCCTATTATCCTACTTCTAAATTAGGAATAATGTCGCTTAGCGATAAGGTTGTCTCACAGTTTTTGAGATAAAGTTAATGGGTTGTAACAAAGAAAGATTGCTATCTTTGTTCATGCGCGGTAGCGTTACAGCTTTTAAACAACGCAACAAAGAGACCGGCAATAGCATTACAACTTTGTTAGCGGAGTAGTCAGATGATTTTTATAGTTATCTAACTAATAAATTATTTTAAGTGAAGACGCCCACAGACGAGAAGTCTGGCAGTAGGAGTAAATAATGTCTGAGGAAAAACAGGCTAACCCACTTTTTCGGGATGCAATGGCAAGCTTAGGTGCTGCAGTCAATATCGTGGCAACAAATGGCGATGCGGGTTGTTGTGGCTTAACAGCAACTGCGGTATGTTCTGTTACTGATAACCCACCTACCGTAATGGTTTGCATCAATAGTAAAAGTCAGATGAACTCTATTTTTCAAGAAAATGGAAAATTAAGCATCAATATATTAAATCATGAGCAAGAAGAAATGGCATGTCATTTCGCCGGAATGACAGGGCTCGCGATGGCAGATCGCTTTACCCAACCAGGATGGCAAAATGGACAATTACAACAACCTGTATTAACAAATGCACTTGCCTGCCTAGAAGGTGATATTCATGATGTACGCCAAGTCGGTACTCATTTTGTTTATATGACCGAAATTAAGACTATTTCAGTACGTGAAGATGGTGATGGACTTATTTATTTCAAACGTCGTTTCCATTCTGTTAAAAATAAACAAGTCCCCATCACTGCTTAAATTTCACTTATTTTACCTCAAGATAAAAACGCACTTTTAATAAGGGCGTTTTTATTGACTATAATCACACCATGAAATTAAATATTTATTTATATTAAATGAATATTTATTTAATAAGGTAGCATTAGCTAACTTTTAGATACTTATTAAACATTTATTAACATCTGTTTGTTATAAAAGAATAATTTTTAATTATAATAAAAAATTTCTTTCTAGAATCAATTAGTCACATAATCAAAAATATTTTCTCTCTACCTTTCCCCTTTATCTTTATTTAATTTACTAAGATTAAAATATAAACAAATAATAATTCCATTGATTGTATTTTATACAAAAAATCAATTAAATGACTTTATTTGAAAATAAACTAATGAATATTTTTTTCAATCTGGTATTAATCTTACCCACAGTGTGATCAACCTTTGAGAAGTCATTTCATCAATATATTAGTCTACTCGACTTGCTGATTACCTTCTTAAATTTGCAAACATCACTCTAAATACGACAGATAATGTTACCGTCGTGTAACATTCCTCGTGAATGTGAGTAAATAACATCGTTGTTGAAAATAAATAATAATTAGGGGCATTACAGATATGGATAAACCCGCTCAAGTCGGTTTATTACAACAGCCTAAACCATTCTTTATGATTTTCTTTGTAGAATTATGGGAACGTTTTGGTTACTACGGCGTACAAGGTATTCTTGCCGTTTATTTTGTTAGTAAACTCGGTTTCTCTCAAGAACAGGCTTTCATTACTTTTGGTGCATTCTCTGCGCTGGTTTATGGGCTTATTTCTATTGGTGGTTATGTTGGTGACCACTTATTAGGAACAAAACGAACAATTGTTTTAGGTGCTATTGTCTTGGCTATCGGTTATTTTATGACTGGTATGTCAATTATGTATCCTAATTTAATTTTCTACGCATTAGGCACTATCGCGGTAGGTAATGGTTTATTTAAAGCTAACCCAGCCAGCCTATTAGCAAAATGTTATCCACCTAAAGATCCACGTCTTGATGGTGCATTTACACTATTTTATATGTCGATTAATATCGGCTCATTAATTTCTTTATCTATCGCCCCTGTACTTGCAGAACGTTACGGATATGCACTGACTTATAATATCTGTGGTATTGGCTTGATCATGGCGTTATTAGTTTATTTCTTCTGTCGTAAAATGGTTGCCAATATTGGTTCTGAACCAGACCATTTACCAATGAGCTTTAACAAACTGTTATTAGTTATTGTTGGTTCAATTGCGATGGTATTTGTTTGTGCATGGTTACTGCACAACGTGATGATTGCAAATATCGTTTTAGTCAGCCTGTCCATTATTGTTGTTTTCATTTATTTCCGTGAAGCTTTTAAACAAAAAAGACAGAGTTGCTCGTAATAAAATGTATGTTGCATTTGTTCTAATGTTAGAAGCAGTTGTTTTCTACATTCTGTATGCTCAGATGCCAACTTCACTGAACTTTTTTGCTATTCATAACGTTCATCACACACTTTTAGGCTTTGATATTAACCCTGTAAGCTTCCAAGCACTAAACCCATTCTGGATCATTGTTGCTAGCCCAATCCTTGCTATCGCTTACAGTCATTTTGGCGCAAAAGGTAAAGACCTTTCAATGCCAGCGAAGTTTACCGCAGGTATGCTTCTATGCTCATTAGGTTTTCTTACAGCGGCAGCATCAGGTATGTGGTTTGCCGATGCTCAAGGCTTAACATCTCCTTGGTTTATCGTTCTGGTTTACTTATTCCAGAGTTTAGGTGAACTGATGATCAGTGCGTTAGGTTTAGCAATGGTTGCTGCATTCGTACCACAATACATGATGGGCTTTATTTTAGGTATGTGGTTCTTAACACAAGCCACAGCCTATCTGTTAGGGGGTTATGTAGCGACGTTCACAGCCGCACCAGAAGGTATTACAGATCCACTACAAACCTTACCTATTTATACTGATGTATTTGGTAAAATTGGCATAGTAACCTTAATTGTGGGCTTGGTTATGTGGGCAACAGTCCCCCTACTAAACCGAATGATGAAAGAAGAAAGCAAAAACGTTAAAGTTGCTTAATCTTTCAATCTAAATTAAATATTAATAAAAGCGCTTTTAATAGGCGCTTTTATTTTGCAATAAAAAACATTCTTTCGTTTAAGCGTTACCATGATTTTCCACTTTTCTTGATATATAAAAAAACCCGCCAAATAAGCGGGTTTAATTTAATCATTAAGAGTGATCAATTACAGAACATCAACTGAATTCAGTTCTTTAAATGCTTGCTCCAAACGAACAACCATAGATGATTGTGCGTGACGCAACCAGTTACGTGGGTCGTAGTATTTCTTGTTAGGTTTATCAGCACCTTCTGGGTTACCTAACTGGCCTTGCAGATAGGCTTCATTCTTTTTGTAGAACTGTAAGATACCATCCCAAGTTGCCCACTGAGTATCTGTATCGATATTCATTTTGATAACACCATAATCAACAGCTTCTTTGATTTCTTCAGCCGAGGAACCTGAACCGCCGTGGAAAACGAAATCTAAGCTATTGTGTGGTAGATTGAATTTCTGTGATACGTAGTCTTGTGAGTTACGCAGAATTTTTGGCGTTAATTGAACGTTACCTGGTTTATAAACACCGTGAACGTTACCGAAAGAGGCTGCGATAGTGAAACGAGGACTTACCGCGCTCAGTTTTTCATATGCATAAGCAACATCTTCTGGTTGTGTATACAGAGCAGAGCTGTCCATACCTGTATTATCAACACCATCTTCTTCACCACCAGTACAGCCTAATTCGATTTCTAAAGTCATATCGATTTTAGCCATACGCGCTAAATATTTAGCACAGATTTCGATGTTTTCTTCTAATGATTCTTCAGATAAGTCAATCATATGAGAAGAGAACAGTGGTTTGCCTGTTTTAGCATAGTGTTTTTCACCTGCATCTAACAGACCATCAATCCATGGTAATAATTTTTTCGCACAGTGGTCAGTATGCAGAATAACAGGAACACCATAATATTCAGCCATTTGATGCACATGATGAGCACCAGAAATTGCACCTAAAATAGCAGCTTGCTGTGGTACATCAGATTTAAGACCTTTACCTGCGATAAATGCAGCACCACCGTTAGAGAACTGTACAATAACAGGAGAACGAACTTTCGCAGCAGCTTCTAACACAGCATTGATTGAGTCAGTACCTACACAGTTAACCGCAGGCAGAGCAAATTTATTTTCTTTTGCTACTGCAAATACTTTTTGTACATCATCACCAGTGATGACACCCGGTTTCACGAAATCAAAAACTTTAGACATGTAATAAGATCCTATATTTGGAACAGGTAGAAAATAATTTTCTACCTGTATGAGCTGACTTAATTACTGTTTAGCGCGTTCTTCTAACATTGCAACAGCAGGAAGTTTTTTGCCTTCAACGAATTCTAGGAAAGCACCACCACCGGTTGAAATGTAAGAGATTTTGTCTGCGATATCAAATAAATCAATAGCAGCTAGCGTATCACCACCGCCAGCGATAGAGAATGCTTCACTATCTGCGATTGCTTTAGCAACGATTTCTGTACCTTTACGGAAGTTAGGGAATTCAAACACACCTACCGGACCGTTCCACAGAATAGTTTTTGCATTTTTCAGAATTTCAGCTAAACGTTCAGCAGTCACATCACCGATATCCAATACTTGTTCATCATCTTTAATGTCATTTGCTGATTTCAATACAGCTTCTGCTGTTTCAGAAAATTCAGTTGCAACACGAACATCGCTTGGTACTGGAATATCACATTTTTCCATTAATTTCTTAGCATCATCGACAAGATCAGCTTCATATAAAGAACGGCCTACTGGGTGACCTTCTGCTGCGATAAAGGTATTTGCGATACCACCACCAACGATTAATTGGTCAGCGATTTTTGATAAAGAATCTAATACAGTCAGTTTAGTTGAAACTTTAGAACCACCAACAATTGCAACCATTGGGCGCGCTGGTTTATCTAATGCTTTACCTAATGCTTCAAGTTCTGCTGATAACAGTGGGCCAGCACAAGCAACTTGTGCAAATTTAGCAACACCATGAGTTGATGCTTGAGCACGGTGAGCTGTACCGAATGCATCCATTACAAATACATCACATAATGCAGCGTATTGTTTAGACAGTGTTTCGTCGTCTTTCTTTTCGCCTTTGTTAAAACGAACGTTTTCAAGAACAACTAATTCACCGGCATTAACTTCAACACCGTTTAAATAGTCTTTAGCAAGACTGACAGGTGCAGTTAATTTGTCTTTCAGATAGTCAACAACTGGTTTTAAAGAGAACTCTTCGTTGTACTCACCTTCGGTAGGACGGCCTAAGTGAGAAGTTACCATCACTTTAGCGCCTTGTTTTAACGCGGCTTCAATTGTTGGTAAAGAAGCACGGATACGCGCATCTGAAGTCACTTTACCATCTTTTACTGGAACGTTCAGGTCAGCACGGATAAGAACTCGTTTACCCGCTAGGTCTAAATCGGTCATCTTAATTACAGACATGATGAATCCTCTCATTGATTCTCTAAAATTTAGTAATCTTCTGTTCAGTGTGTTGTATTTTACGCGACACCGTCATTAAAACATGATTATTTAAAACCAGTTGCAGCCATTGCTAACGTTGTATCAAGCATCCGATTAGCAAAGCCCCATTCATTATCACACCAGACTAACGTCTTGATCAGGTGTTGCCCACTGACTCTTGTTTGAGTGCCGTCAACGATAGCACTATGAGGGTCGTGGTTAAAATCAGTTGAGACTAATGGCAATTCTGTGTAATCCACTATACCACGAAATGCGCCAGTTGCTGATTTTTGAATTAACCGATTGACATCTAACACATTTACAGCAGTTTTTACAGTGATACTTAAATCAATTGCCGTCACATTAATTGTAGGAACTCGTACAGAAATTGCCTCAAAATGATCCTTAAATTTTGGGAAAATCCGAGTAATTCCTGCGGCTAATTTCGTATCAACAGGAATGATAGATTGTCCTGCGGCACGAGTACGGCGTAAATCCTTATGATATGCATCAATCACGGGTTGATCGTTCATGGCTGCATGGATTGTTGTTACTGTTCCTGACTCTATATTAAACGCATCATCCATCATTTTAATGATGGGAATAATACAGTTTGTTGTACAAGATGCATTTGAAACAATGCGGTGTTCTTTTTTAAGTTCATGTTGATTAACACCAAAAACCACTGTTGCATCTAAATCTGTTGTCCCCGGATGAGAAAAGAGCACTTTTTTTGCACCTTGTGCAATATGAGCTTCACCATCAGCACGAGAGCCATAAGCACCACTACAATCAAGCACAACATCAATACCAAGCTCACCCCAAGGTAAATCAGTAATATCAGCATGATGAAAAAGACGAATGCTATCATCACCTACTTGCAATAAATCGTTATTAATTCGTACATCCCAAGCAAAACGTCCGTGACTGGAGTCATACTTGAGAAGATGCCCAATGCCTTGTGCATCAGCCAATTCATTTATTGCAACAACCGTTATTTCAGCCCGTTTACCTGATTCATAAAGCGCTCTTAACACATTACGCCCTATACGACCAAAACCGTTAATAGCGACTCTGATTGTCATGTGACTTCCTTGATAACTTGTGATTTGCAACCGCTTAGAATAATAGAGCAAGATACTAATCAACAACGATAAATCAAGTAAATCTAGAAATTGTGCAGTCACCGACATTTTAGCATTAACTGAAACGGTTCAGCTTATTGATAATCAGATTACGAGAAATGAGAGAAGATCGCAATAGTAAACAAAGATGGAAGGATAAAAAAAGAGCACATCTGAGAAATTCTTCCCAAAAATGTGCTCTTGTTAACACTTATTGATTATTTAAGTAAAGATTTTGCCTGTGTGACCACATTTTCAACAGTAAAACCAAACTCTTCAAATAATTCGTTTGCAGGTGCAGATTCGCCGAAGCTATGCATACCAACAATCGCGCCTTCTAAACCAACATATTTGAACCAATAGTCAGCAATACCAGCTTCGATAGCAACACGTGCTTTCACTGATGTTGGTAATACTGCTTCACGGTAATCTGCATCTTGCTTATCAAATGCATCTGTTGCTGGCATAGAAACAACACGTACTTTACGGCCTTCAGCAGTCAGTTGATCATAAGCGCTAACCGCTAATTCAACTTCAGAACCTGTGGCAATAAAGATTAATTCAGGCGTACCAGCACAATCTTTCAGGATGTAACCACCCTTCTCGATATTTGCCAGTTGCTCTGGAGTACGTGGTTGTTGTGCAAGATTTTGACGAGAGAAGATCAGCGCTGTAGGGCCATCTTTACGATCAATAGCATATTTCCATGCAACAGCTGATTCAACTTGGTCACATGGACGCCATGTGCTCACGTTTGGAGTGACACGCAGGCTTGCCATTTGCTCAACAGGTTGGTGAGTTGGGCCATCTTCACCCAGACCGATAGAGTCATGAGTATAAACAAAGATACTGCGGATCTTCATCAGTGCAGCCATACGCACTGCATTACGCGCATATTCCATAAACATCAGGAAGGTTGCGCCGTAAGGAACAAAACCGCCATGTAATGCAATACCGTTCATGATTGCAGACATACCAAATTCACGCACACCGTAATGGATGTAGTTACCAGCCTTGTCTTCGTTCAGTGCTTTAGAACCAGACCACATGGTCAGGTTACTTGGTGCTAAGTCCGCAGAACCGCCCATGAATTCTGGTAATACTTTACCGAATGCTTCTAATGCATTTTGAGACGCTTTGCGGCTTGCGATGCTTGAAGGATTTTGTTGCAGATTTTCAATAAATGCTTTGGCATCTTTTTCCCAGTTTGCGGGTAATTCACCAGAAACACGACGTTTGAATTCAGCCGCTAATTCAGGGAACTGTGCTGCGTATGCAGCAAATTTAGCATCCCATGCAGCTTCTTTTGCTTTACCCGCTTCTTTCGCATCCCACTCTTTATAGATTTCTTGTGGAATTTCGAATGCGCCATATTCCCAACCTAATGCTTTACGTGTTTCAGCAATTTCTGCATCACCTAATGGGGAACCGTGAGAATCAGCAGTACCTGCTTTATGAGGGGAACCAAAACCGATAGTGGTTTTACAAATCAACAGTGAAGGCTTGTCAGTAATTTGTTTTGCTTCTTCAACCGCGGCTTTGATGCTTGCTGCATCGTGTCCATCAATGCCACTGATGACATGCCAGCCATAAGCGTCAAAACGTTCTGCTGTGTTATCAGTAAACCAACCGTGCACTTGACCATCAATAGAGATGCCATTGTCATCATAGAATGCAATCAGTTTACCTAACTGTAATGTTCCAGCTAAAGAACACGCTTCATGAGAGATACCTTCCATCATACAACCATCACCCATAAAGGCGTAGGTGTAGTGGTCAACAATGTCATGACCAGGACGGTTAAATTGAGCCGCTAATGTACGTTCTGCAATAGCAAAGCCCACTGCGTTTGCAATACCTTGACCTAAAGGACCCGTTGTTGTTTCAACACCAGGGGTATAACCATATTCTGGGTGACCCGGCGTTTTAGAATGCAATTGACGGAAGTTTTTTAGATCATCTAAAGAAACTTGATAACCAGACAGGTGCAGTAAGCTATAAATCAGCATTGAAGCGTGGCCGTTAGATAATACGAAACGGTCACGATCAGCCCAGTTAGGGTTAGTCGGGTTATGATTTAAAAAATCACGCCATAATACTTCTGCAATATCAGCCATACCCATAGGGGCGCCAGGGTGTCCTGATTTCGCTTTTTGCACAGCATCCATACTTAAAAAACGGATCGCATTAGCAAGGGTTTTACGAGTGGTCATTTTCTACTCCAAGTCGGATAAAAAGCATCTAGATAGCTGATTCTCTCAATGCAGGCAAAAAACCGCAATATAAAAAATCCACCAAGGTGGCTATCGTAATTAGCTTAAAGCAATAATTCTTTGATTTGCACGGCATTTTTTACGATCAAAGCGGAAAATAACATTACACCACCGCATTGTTGCGCAACGAAAAGCAAAAAAGACAATGATTTGCGCAATTGAGAAGCGTGCTATTAAACCTTAGCTTGATATGACTAATCAAGATAAAATTTCATTGCTGAATTATCCATCAAATCAAATAAATACTGTATTGTTTTAATTATAACCTAATAACTGACTAAACTTGTTACAAGGACGTAGAATTATAAGAGATTAAAAAAGATAAAAAGCAGATAACCCACTGATTCAGTAATAAAAATCTTATTTACATCATATATAACTAAAAGGGAAAGTCAGCGTAACGTAAATGTTACTTATCACCTTAGCAAAATGAGTGAGAAAATAAGTAATTAGGTTATTCCAAGAATGGTTTTTATAAATTTTATTACAATAAAGAATATATTTTTCGTATTTTGACTTTCAATAAGCCTAAAGTTTCTTTTTTCTGTGTTAATTGAATATTTTTTTCCATTATTATTTTTGCAGAAAATAGTTTCAGAAAACAGCTTATTTAATAATACTCGAAAGTTTACAAAGCAAAAAACCCAGCATAAATGCCGGGGTTTAGTAATGAAAGGCATCCCTCCGAATTGGATTATCATTTCATGTGGTTATAACTAACCTTGTTCAGATATTTTTAAAGATAGGTATTTTTCTCACTTCTTTAAGGTAGGCAGTACCTTCAGTATTGCCAGTACCTGGCGAGGCGCCCAGCATTTTTACAGCAATACCGTAATGCGACTGCCTCCATATTTTCATGCCTAATCCAAACGACTCCATCGCTTGATGAAAATCATCTTTATACAAATTATCCTGAGGAATAAGATTAAAAACATCATCAATCGTCTCAGGGTTGCATAAAATCTCCTCGCTTACCTCCGGTACCGCTCGATAGGCTATTGAATTGAATCTTTCAGCATCAGGTCTACTACACAATGATTCAACTTTTTTATAACTGCGTGACTGGATTGCACTAGAACCTTCGGTATAGTCTCTGAACCTATGAAAGCCATCAACCCGCAACGTCGATAGCAATGGAAAAAGTGCTGCCATTTCATTCAATCGATTAGCACTGAGAAACAAGAGTTCAGTTGCTTGTTTCAGATCCGATTTAGCAAAGGCAATAACTTCCGTTAAACAAGAGGCCAGCCAATCAAACAATGTTTCAAAAGCCTGTAATATACGTAAAAAAATGTACTCATCATGATTAATATAAACGGGTATCATTGAGTATTCTAAGCGTAATTTTTCATTATCAGATAAGCGTAAAAACACAGCGGAACAAATTGTGTCGCAGATCGCTATCATATCCCGCTCATTATTTTCCCACTGTATATTCATTCGTTGATATACTTTTCCCATACACTTTATCAGTCGTCGGCAACGCATATTAACAAGTCGCTGATCTGGTGCCATTTCATAGAGCCAACTGCCATTATTACGCAATGCCTCTAGCTCAAAACGGATTAAATCCATAGTAATAATAGTCAGTTGCCAATCGATATAATCAGCACTATTTTCTGTGTAATTCTGCCAATGTAATAAATCCAGTGCTAGATAAGATCGGTAACTATAAGTGTCATCAAATTTATCCAAGACGACGTTAAGAAAACTTAACATCCAATCACCAGCGGAATTGCGGGCTAATTCATCTCGATATACTGCCAGTTGTTGTAATTTTTGGTGGGTAACAAAATGTTTTCCAACTTTATGAAATTCAGAAAGAATTTCTCTGGCATCACATCGATGACTATTATTCAATAGACTGTCTTCGGTGGTCACTCTATAACTCTTTTCACGTTTTGAATCAGCCCCATCAAGATGCTCTTGCTCTGATATTCTATCAACCATAGTTAGCTCCCGGCTCTTTGTTTCGATAAATCAGTAACTGTCCACAAAAAAATCTACGTCGGCTTGCTGTATAAAATAATGGATGGCGATCCTTAACACCTTATTACGCAAATTCCTCTTTGTTGCATAAATGTCAGGATTTCAAGTTGCTGGGCGAGTAGTTTTATATATTCCATCCCGCGCTTCACTAATACTGTTGCCTTCGCTACATGCCCAGCACTCAATTCACTTGCTGCTTCAGCTAACTCTTCATTTTGTTGAAGATTCAACCATCGCTATGTGGATTGATGTATAACCTGAAAGAAAAATTCATTAGAAATATGAATGTATTTATACAATATAACAGTCATTAAAACCAACAATAATTTAACGTTGAACCAACAACCCTAACTGTAAAAAGACATATTTACTGGAATTACATAAACAAAATCAATCAAGTTAAAAGAAAAATAATTTTATTATATAGGTTGAAAATCCTTTAAATTAATCCGCAAAAGAGTAATTAAAGCTAATTAAAAGTGATAATTTGCATTATTATAGTCTTTTAGTTCACTTTGTTATTATGATTTATTTTATTATTCTAATTGCTTTAATTATTTTAACGGTAATTTTTCGAAGGGTAACAATTAAAGATACCCCGTCATCAATCACAAGTCCGAGAAGCATATACATAAAATATATTTATATTTTTAATTGAGGCAATGTTAAAATCTGTTTTATTGGTTTCCAGTAATTATTTATATATTCAATTAAACGGCTATTCGGGTCTAATAAACAGGGTGTTACTGGCTAGCTGGGGCTAGTTTGGATATCAACGGGGATCAGTACTGGAGTTGCCCGCTTAATGGTAGGAGAAAGCCTTGTGTTCTTATGTTTAGCCCAAAGAGTTCAATGTATATGAACACACATTACAGCGTGATTTACGTGAACATTTGGCTTATTTACGGGTAGAAGGTCGGAAAAGTGGCATACTGCAGGTATGGCATAATGATAAAACCTCAATAGCAAAAACGCCATGCTAATAAATAGCATGGCGTCATAATTTGGCGGAACGGACGGGACTCGAACCCGCGCCCCCCTGCGTGACAGGCAGGTATTCTAACCAACTGAACTACCGCTCCGCGTATCCTTTTGGACGAGGTGAATATTACGAATCTCTTGCCTTGTCGTCAACTGTTTTTCTAACAAAAAGATGCATTTGGATAGTTTTTAATCTCAGTTAACCATTTCTGCATTTTTTATCTTCAAACAGCCTCATCATTTGATGCTGGACGCCACAAACAATGCCCACCTTTTTTCTCAACTAAATCTAATCGAGACTCATGCTCAGCAAGTTCTTCTGCGGTTGCTCTTATTACTCTTAATCCTGAAACAGGGCGCTCGATACGCTGGATATCATTTTGCTCTTGCTCGTTATTTGATTCACCTTCCATTGAAAATGCTAATGCTGTTTGTCCACCGGTCATTGCCAAATAGACATCAGAAAGTATTTCAGCATCCAATAACGCGCCGTGAAGAGTACGTTTAGAGTTATCTATTAAGTATCTATCACATAAGGCATCAAGGTTATTTCGCTTACCGGGAAATAATGCTCTTGCCATTGCAAGGCTATCGGTAATTTGGCAGAACGTTTCAGTAGGCGGAATATCACGGTTAAGTTTTCTAAACTCATAATCCATAAAGCCAATATCGAACGATGCGTTATGAATGATCAGCTCTGCGCCACGAATATACTCTAAAAACTCGTCAGCGATATCAGCAAAAGAAGGACAATCTTCTAAAAACTCATCACTAATACCATGAACTTCAAACGCTTCAGGATCAACTAATCTTTCGGGCTTAATATAAACATGGAAATTTCGCCCTGTTAATCGACGATTGATAACCTCTACAGCACCAATTTCAATGATATTATGACCTTCATAATGAACGCCCAGCTTATTCATACCAGTAGTTTCGGTATCAAGTACAATTTGTCGTGTGATTGGAGTGCTCATAATCCGTTTTTATGTCAGACTTAGGGTTAGTTTTTCGTATTAATCAAAAAGGATAAGTCGCCTTTATGCACAAGCAGGTAGAAATATTCACCGATGGTTCATGCTTAGGCAACCCTGGCCCTGGTGGTTATGGCGCTATTTTACGCTATCAACAACATGAAAAAACCCTAAGTGAAGGTTTTTTTATGACCACCAATAACCGAATGGAACTTCTTGCCGCTATCGTAGCATTAGAAACATTAAAATTCCCTTGTAAAATCACACTGACAACAGATAGCCAATATGTCAGACAGGGTATTACACAGTGGATCCATAGCTGGAAAAAGCGCCAGTGGCGTAAAGCAGACAAAAGCCCTGTGCTTAATGTCGATTTATGGAAACGCTTAGATAGTGCTATTACTCGTCATGAAATTGAATGGCATTGGGTAAAAGGCCATGCAGGTCATGATGAAAATGAACGTTGTGATGAATTAGCAAGAACGGCGGCTCAATCACCTACACAAGAAGACACAGGTTATATCGAAAGCCAAAAAGATAAAACCACAGATTAGTAAGCATTATGGCTCTGGATGATTACGTGTAGCGCCTAAAACTCGACCTTTTACACTCATGCGTGGCAATACAAATTTCAAGGCTGTGGGTGTTAAAGGAAGCGTTCTTTTACGTGCAATGATTAGATTTAAACAGCCACCGATGTGATAGCGGCTGCCATCACATTTTATTGGTCTTGAAAATGGCATAATCTGGAAATTCTGTTGTGTCATCACTTCGTAATTTAGCACACTTAGCCAATCAATTTGGCGTCGAAGTGAAAACATACGACTTGAATAAGGCTGCCTTTGTCGTAAAAAAGGCGTGCATTTACCCAATCCTAATAAACTCATAGGGTTAAAGCTCGTTAATACTATCCAGCCATCATCAATTAAAACGCGATCTGCTTCTCGTAATAGCCAATGGGGATCTGCACTATAATCAAGCACATGCGCCATAAGACAAACATCAATCGATTTATTTTCAAAGGGTAAATAATCTAAAGAGGCGATAACATCTGCATTTATTTTATTAGATGTCACATTGACTTGATGTGAAACGATACTTAATTTGGTATCCAGTTCAGCACTGAGTTGACCGAGTTTTAATAAATGAAAGCCATACATTTTTGGCCACCAATTTTGTAAACGCAGTTCGATAGCCATGCGATAATATTCCCCCCATGGAATATCGCGCCAAGAATCTGGCATCATAATTGGTTTTGCTGAACGCGCTGCTTTCATCGTTTAACCCTTTATATTTTATAAGTAAGGTAACTTATATGGAGCTTATCAGAATTCCTGCTTTATCCGATAACTACATTTGGCTATTAAGTAATGAAAATAGTGAATGTGTGATTGTGGATCCGTCACAAGCCAAGCCTGTTATTGAAATGCTTTCACAACGCTCGCTAACACCTATCGCGATTTTATTAACCCACCATCATGATGATCATGTTGGTGGCGTTACTGAACTTGTAAAAAAATATCCTAACATTGACGTTTTTGGCCCACAAGAAACACAAAGTAAAGGGGCTGAAAATATTATTCATAATCAAGAGCGCATCATTGTTGGCACTTTCACTTTTAATGTGATTGGCACACCAGGCCATACATTAGGTCATGTTGCGTATTATTGTGAACCCTATTTATTTTGTGGCGATACACTTTTTTCTGGTGGTTGTGGTCGTTTATTCGAAGGTACCGCACAACAAATGTTTAGTTCATTACAAAGATTGAGCGCTTTACCTGATGACACATTAATTTGTTGTGCTCATGAATACACCCTATCAAATATGACCTTTGCACATCATATCATGCCAGAAAATGCACTTATTACCGATTATTTAGCCCAAGTTAGTGAAATGCGTAAAAATTTGCAACCTACTGTGCCAATAACACTGAAAAACGAAAAGAATATTAATCTTTTTTTGAAATCTGACGATATTGATTTGCAAAGGATTTTAGGTATAACCACTAATACATATGCTCCAATTAAGACATTTACAAAATTAAGAGAATTAAAAGACAACTTTTGATTTCTATTGATTGTTTTATTTTGGCACACTAAGTATCATTTGGTTCAAAAAACACACAGGATGAATTTTTATATTATGAAGACAAAAGCGATTTTGTTCTCCATATTGCTATTGGCGGGCTGCCAGCAATCTGAGAATATTAAACCTAATTTGTCTGCGATCACACCAACATCAACGAAAGGGACTTCAACTTCTCAACAACCTCAATATGATGTCAAAACCAATTTATGGGGTTATGTGATAAGTGAATTAAAAATGGATCTCCCTGAAAATGAAAGGATCTCGCAGCAAGAATTATATTTTTTAAATAATCCCAAACATATACAAAACGTTGCTTCTCGTGCTGAACCTTATATGTATTCGATTATTGATGAAATTGAAAAACGTGAATTACCGATGGAACTAGCTTTAGTTCCTGTGGTTGAAAGTGCGTTTAATCCCCATGTTACCTCTTCTGCAAATGCTGCTGGTTTATGGCAATTTGTTCCAATAACTGGTAATTACTATGGTTTAGCACAAAACCAATGGTATGACGGTCGTCGTGATGTCATGGCATCAACCAAAGCCGCACTTGATTTACTTGAACGCTTGTATGTAATGTTTGATAGTGATTGGGCACTTGCCCTTGCTGCTTATAACGCTGGTGAAGGCCGTGTTATGCAAGCAATAAAGGCAAATGAAAGTAAAAACCTACCCACAGACTATTGGTCACTCTCTTTACCTAAAGAAACAATGAATTATGTACCTAAAATTCTCGCTTTAAGTAAAGTTATCCGTGAAAACGAAGAAAACATTACTTTTCCTAAAAGTAACTATCGTGATAAAGCATTAGCTTCCATTGATGTCGGTGAACAAATCACATTAAATAAAGTTGCTGAATTAAGTCAGCTACCTATTAATACTGTGAAAGATTATAACCCAGGCTATAAACGTGGCATAACCGCACCTAATGGCCCTCATGTGATTATGTTGCCTCGCAATAAGCTTGATCAATTCCGTAACGCTTTTGAAGATGAAGCGGTATTAGAGACTATTCGTTTAGCTGTCGCCAAAACAAATCAGTCTATTAAGCAAGAAGGTGTTTATAAAGTTCGCTCTGGGGATTCATTTTACGCTATTGCTCGTCGCTACAATATGAGCATAAAAGACTTACAACGTATTAATGGATTAAATGCAAAAAGCACCCTATTAGTAGGACAAACATTAAAAATTCATAATGCGGGTAGTGCCAGTAATACCACGGTAACAAAACCGACAAAACCGTCTCCGAGTTATTACAAAGTTCGACAGGGAGATTCTTATTACAGCATCGCTCGTCGTCACGGTATTAACCTTAAATTATTAATGAGTTGGAACTCAGACATTAAAATGTTAAAACCGGGTACACAACTTACACTTTACACAAAATAATTAAGTTATTTTCTATTTTAAATAGCCATCAATGTTATGACATTTTTAGTCTTAATATTGATGGTTTTTTATAACCCATAAAAGTCATATCACCTCTTCTTTTTCTAGAGCGATCCTTATAATAACTAGGATGCCAATCCAAATAACAGATAAGAACAAGGCAATAAAAAAGCGCCCGATATCACTATCAAGCGCTCTATTTTTATCTCATCAAGATTAATTTAACGTATTCACTTATAACCAGAAGAACCAAGCAAACAGAGAGATAACTAAGATACACACTAAGTTCAGCACACCACCGACACGTACCATCTCAGTTTGTTTAATATAACCAGAACCAAAGACAATCGCATTTGGTGGGGTTGCAACAGGTAACATGAACGCACAAGATGCACCAATACCAATAATCATTGTCAACGCCATTACTGGCATACCTAACGCTTGTGCAACGGTTGCAAAGATAGGTACTAATAACGCAGCACTTGCTGTATTGCTGGTGAACTCTGTTAATACGATGATAAAGGTCGTTACTGCAAGGATGATCACAAACCAATGGCTATTACCAAAGGTATCTTTCATAAAGTCAGCCATAACCAAGCTTGCACCAGATGATTGTAAAATTGCGCTCAGTGTTAAACCACCACCAAACAGCATTAATACCCCCCACTCAGTGTTCTCTTGAATTTGGCTCCAACTTGCTACACCTGTTACACCGATTACAATTGCTGCACCAACCGCAATAACTGTATCTAAATCTTTTACACCACCAAAAGCACTGCTGATGAAAGAGCTAAAGATCCAGCAAAATACGGTAACTAAGAAGATAATCATGGTGATAACACGTTTGTTATTCCACTCTAACACTTCTAATTTCAGATCAAACTTATGTTTCAAGTTAGGACGCAGCATTAGGTACATTACAATAAACATGATAGGCAATAATACCAACATGATTGGAACACCATACTTCATCCACGTAATGAAATCTAAGTTCAGTTGAGCCGCAGCAATCGCATTCGGAGGGCTACCAACTAACGTACCTAAACCACCAATACTGGCACTATAAGCAACACCTAGTAATACGAAGACGAAAGTATTACGTTCTGAACGAATATCTAAGTTAGATAAAATACCTAATACTAAAGGCAGCATCATCGCAGCTGTTGCTGTGTTACTGATCCACATTGAAAGTAATGCAGTAACACCAAATAACAGCAATACAGCGATTGACAGTTTACCTTTTGCAATCATCAGCAAGCGGTTAGCAATTAAGCGATCAAGCCCTTGAATATGAAGTGCTGTCGCTAATGCAAAGCCACCGAAGAATAAGAAAATGATAGGATTTGCAAATGATTTTAATGACTCATTGGTATTCATTAGCCCAAGCACAACGGCTAAAATAGGTATAAATAATGCTGTTATCGTCACGTGAATAGCTTCTGTCAGCCATAACACACCCACAAACACCATTAATGCTAAACCTGCATTGGCCTTCGGATCACAAGGTAAAAATTCTAGCAAAAGTAGTAATAACACCACATCAATAGCCAGAATAATTAACCCTCGTTTGTTTATCGGACTAGACTTCGCCGATGGGGCTAAATTGGATGCGTCCATGATAATACTCCACATTAGCTGATATGAACATTGGATTCACTAAGCTTAAATTGTTAACGAAATAGGTTATATGTGAAATATAAAAACATTTCTCGTCCTTGAAAATGCGCAAAACTAATAATTGGGATCTCATCCACGAGAATTAACCAATTTATTAATAAAAGAGTAATAATTGAACACTATTTCCTCTTACACATCACACTTTTTTCAAAACGGTTAAAAATAAATATGCTATTTTTTCGGTAAAAAAATAAAAAAAAGAGGAGAACTCAATGTTTTCCCCTTTCAGATTAATAAATTTTTTTAATCAAAGGTGCCAGATTATGCTTGGCCTTTAACTTCTTTAAGACCGTTGAAAGGTGCTTTGTTACCTAATGCTTCTTCGATACGGATCAGTTGGTTATATTTAGCAACACGGTCAGAACGGCTCATAGAACCTGTTTTGATTTGACCTGCTGCTGTACCAACTGCTAAGTCAGCGATAGTTGCATCTTCAGTTTCACCAGAACGGTGAGAGATAACAGCAGTGTAGCCTGCATCTTTCGCCATTTTGATTGCAGCTAAAGTTTCTGTCAGTGAACCGATTTGGTTGAATTTGATCAGAATTGAGTTAGCAATACCTTTGTCGATACCTTCTTTCAGGATCTTAGTGTTAGTTACAAATAGGTCGTCACCAACCAATTGGATTTTGTCACCAAGAACTTTAGTTTGGTATGCAAAACCATCCCAATCAGATTCGTTTAAACCATCTTCGATAGAAACGATTGGGTATTGTTTAGTCAGTTCTTCTAAGTAATGAGTAAACTCTTGTGAAGTGAAGGTTTTGCCTTCGCCTTTCAGTTCGTAGTTACCTGTTTCATTGTTGTAGAACTCAGAAGCTGCACAGTCCATAGCCAGAGTAACGTCTTTACCTAAAACGTAACCTGCTTTTTCAACTGCTTCTTTGATAGCAGCCAATGCAGCAGCATTAGATTCTAAATTTGGTGCATAGCCACCTTCGTCACCTACTGCAGTGTTCATGCCTTTTGCTTTTAACACTTTTGCTAAGTGATGGAAGATTTCTGAACCCATACGCACTGCTTCTTTCAGAGTTGGTGCGCCAACTGGTTGGATCATGAATTCTTGGATATCAACGTTGTTATCTGCGTGCTCACCACCGTTGATGATGTTCATCATTGGCAGAGGCATAGAATATTGACCGTGAGTACCGTTCAGATCAGAAATGTGCTCATACAAAGGCATACCTTTTGCAGCTGCAGCCGCTTTTGCGTTTGCTAAAGAAACCGCTAGGATTGCGTTTGCACCAAAGTTTGATTTGTTTTCAGTACCATCTAAATCGATCATGATTTTATCGATGTTAGCTTGGTCTTTTGCATCTTGGCCAAGGATCGCTTTAGCGATTGGACCATTAACAGCAGCAACCGCTTTCAGAACACCTTTACCTAAGAAACGTGATTTATCGCCATCACGTAATTCTAAAGCTTCGCGAGAACCTGTTGATGCGCCTGATGGAGCCGCAGCCATACCAACAAAACCACCTTCTAAGTGAACTTCTGCTTCAACTGTTGGGTTGCCACGAGAATCAATAATTTCACGACCAAGTACTTTAACGATTTTGGACATTCGGTTTTCCTCTGTACAAGTTAAATTTCCGAGAAGAGATATTCTATCTCTTCTCATATATCCTATTTCAGCAGGCCTTTTTGGTTATCAAAGGCTGCTTTCACAAAGCCTGCAAATAACGGATGGCCGTCACGCGGCGTTGAGGTAAACTCTGGGTGGAACTGACAAGCAACAAACCAAGGATGGTTTGGATTTTCAATGATTTCCACCAGTTTGTTATCTACTGAACGACCTGCAATACGTAAACCCGCATCTTCGATACGTTTTAATAGTAGATTATTTACTTCATAACGGTGACGATGGCGTTCTGTAATGGTGTTTTTGCCATACAGTGTACGAACTAAGCTATCTCCACTTAAATGGCAAGGCTGAGCACCAAGTCGCATCGTACCACCTAAATCACTCTCTTCTGAACGCACTTCGACATTACCGTCTTCATCGCGCCATTCAGTAATTAACGCAATAACTGGATATTTGCAATCTGGTGCAAATTCAGTGGAGTTTGCGCCTTCCATTCCAGCAACATTACGTGCAAACTCAATCATAGCAACCTGCATACCTAAGCAAATGCCTAAGTAAGGGATTTTATTTTCACGTGCATATTGAGCAGCCATAATTTTGCCCTCGACACCACGTTCACCAAAACCACCTGGTACTAAGATTGCGTCTAACCCTTTAAGCATTTCTACGCCACGAGTTTCAACGTCTTGTGAATCAATTAGTTTGATATTTACAGCAACACGGCTTTTGAAACCACCATGTTTTAATGCTTCAATCACTGATTTATAGGCATCTGGTAATTCAACATATTTACCAACCATACCAATGGTCACTTCGCCTTCAGGATTAGCTTCTTCGTAAATAACTTGTTCCCACTCTGCAAGGTTTGCGACTGAGCAATCTAAGCTGAATCGTTTACAGATATAATCATCTAATCCCTGAGATTTCAATAGTGCAGGGATTTTATAAATGGAATCGACGTCTTTTAATGAAATAACCGCTTTCTCTGGTACATTACAGAACAGCGCAATCTTCGCGCGTTCATTAGCAGGGATAACGCGGTCTGAACGGCAAATCAACGCATCAGGCTGGATACCGATCGACAGTAATTCTTTTACAGAATGCTGAGTTGGTTTAGTTTTCACTTCACCAGAAGCGGCTAAATAAGGCACCAATGTTAAATGTAGATAGAATGTGTGCTCGCGGCCCACTTCTGCTGCCATTTGGCGAATCGCTTCTAAGAATGGTAAGGATTCGATATCACCAACTGTCCCGCCAACTTCAACTAAAACGACATCATGACCTTCACCGCCACGGATGATGCGTTCTTTGATTTCATTAGTGATATGAGGAATAACTTGAATTGTAGCCCCAAGATAGTCACCACGACGCTCTTTGCGTAGTACTTCCGAGTATACGCGACCTGTCGTGAAGTTATTACGACGAGTCATTTTCGTGCGAATAAAGCGCTCATAGTGTCCTAAGTCGAGATCAGTTTCAGCACCATCGTCAGTAACGAAGACTTCCCCGTGCTGAATTGGGCTCATAGTACCTGGATCGACGTTGATATACGGATCCAACTTCATCATGGTGACATTGAGTCCACGGGCTTCGAGTATAGCCGCCAGAGAGGCTGCGGCAATGCCTTTACCCAGAGAGGATACGACCCCGCCGGTCACAAAAATATAATTCGTTTTCATGCTGAACCTGAAAGTTTAGGTGTATTAGGATGATGGATATAACTGGACGGGAACACAGTATACCCGAACCTTATTTTCGCTACAAACATTCTTAGTAGTATAAAGTTCTTTTTCATCACGCCACTTATCCGTTTAAACACGAAAAAACAGTAAAAATTCAATTAACTAAACCCGTGAAAATATTTCACAAGCATTTTAGCTTAATCCTTTCAGCTAAGCTATCACTTTTAGAGAAGAGATGCTTTATTTTTTCACAATATTAAGTGTAGCAGGTTTATAGCGAGATCTTTTGCTTATGATCATACGTTTAATTTTTTTGAGATTAATCACACTTCTAATGTAATAGAATGCAAATGCAAAATTTTAAATCACCCAAAAACAAAAAAACGAAATTACATTTTATAATTTTGATTTTTAAATATTTTTATAAAAATAGCTGAAAAAACGAGATGTTACAGACTATTTTTATCGCACTTTATGTCACGTTGGTGTTAATTTGCGTGTCACAATTCACTCAACCGGTTGTCCTTTTGCTTTCTGCCAACAGATCTCCATCTCTTCCAATGAGGCATTTTCTATGCCAGTGCCTTTTTCTGAGAGCATTTTTTCAACAAAACGAAAGCGCTGTTCAAATTTTCGGCATGCTCGATTTAATGCTTGCTCGGGTTTTTGTTTTAAATGACGTGATAAATTCACCACAGAAAACAATAAATCACCTAACTCATCTTCAATTCGAGAGGCATCTTGAGGCTCTTTTTTCACCTCAGCTATCACTTCATCAATTTCTTCATAAACTTTACCCAAGACAGGCTCTAGTTCATTCCAATCGAACCCCACTGAAGCACAACGCTTTTGAATTTTTTCTGCTTTCATTAAGGCTGGTAAAGTAGCGGGAATATCATCTAATAATGAAAATTGTGCTTTTGCCTCACGCTCTTGAGCTTTAAGTTTTTCCCAACGATGTTTTTCTGTTGATAAATTGTTTTCGCTTTCAGAAGCAAAAATATGAGGGTGACGGCGTTCTAGCTTATTACTAATAGCTTCACAAACATCATTAAAATCAAATAACTTTTGCTCTTGCGCCATGCGTGAATAAAACACAACTTGATAAAGCAAATCGCCCAGCTCTTCTTTTAAATCAGCAAAATCTTTGCGTGTAATGGCATCTAATACTTCATAGGTTTCTTCTAATGTATAAGGTGCGATAGTGTCAAAAGTCTGCACTTTATCCCATTCGCACCCTGTTTCAGGATCACGTAGCTGTACCATAATTTCTAATAAACGAAAGATTTCACGATTTTCTGACATCATATTGCCTTTTAAATAAGAGTGAGCGTTATCCTGTTTAATACATTTTAGATAAAAAAATGCCGAGAACAGTTTTCTCGGCATCTTATCATTTCAAGCTCAAGATCTTAAAAATAACTTTTTTGAAAGAATAATGACATTTTAAATTGAACTATAAATTTGTTATTTACAAATATACTCCTCGCTATAAATCCACTTTTCAACATCATATAAATACGTCATTTTTATCAAAGGATTAATAAAATGGGTGAAAATATAATTCAATTTAGTTCATTAACTGTAACGCCACATAGTGCTTATATTCCTGAGTATGCTTTTAATAATGGTTTTTCTTTTAATCAAGCTACAAATATTATTTGTAATAATTTTATGCAGGATAAAAACCAAGAATGCCCTGTTTGCGGAAAGAAAAATTGTCCAGCGTTTAAAAATGAATGTAAATCTTACTTAAAACAGAAAACCGAGTTAGCATTAAAAAAAGCATTAATAATGCGACCTTATGGCCGTGCTTTAATGCATAGATCAAACGAGTTTAATAAAAGCTCTCCATTACTATTATTAAATATGGAAGAAAATAACATTCCATTAAATAATGAAAATATAGGTCGTATATTTGAAGCAGATCTGAATCTAAGTAGAATGTTTTACCAAAAAATGAACTATATAAATGGTTTTCTCTTTGATATTCATTTTAGTCCTCATCCAGATCCTATGTTACAAAATATAGGTGAAAAATTTGGGGAATATTCCCGCTGGTTACCCTCAGTTCGATTAGCCTTACATGCCTTATATGCGGATAAAGGTGCAGACAATATAAATAATTTCCCTGAGATGCAAAAATACATCAGAGAACAAGATTTTAAATCCGCATGCCAAGATTTCCATAATAATATGACGTTTACATATCGCAATTTCCAAATTGCTGATATTTTAGCTCAACAAGCCAATAAAAAAGAACAAATAGATAATGATTTTAATCAGTTACATGATTCAATAAAGTTTACGGCTGATTTTTATAAAGAAGTGTTTAATGCTTATGGTGATAAAGCAAGGAAATTAGCAGAGTCTTTAGCCCAACAAGCCAGAGGAAAAACCATCCGTAACGTTGATGATGCGCTAAAAGCTTACGAAAAATACAAAGTGGATATCAATAGAAGAATTAATGCCAAAGATCGTAAAGCTATTGCGACCGCATTGGAATCGATCAAAATCGATGATATAGCTCAAAAATTAAAAAAATTTAGTAAAGGTATGTTTTTTGTGAGTAAAGCTCTTGACGTCAAAGATCTATGGATAGAGTTAATTAAAGCAACAGAAACGGATGATTGGCGTCCATTTTTTGTTAAAGCAGAGACTATATTTGCAGGAATGGCGGTCACATCTGTAGCTGGATTTACATTTAGTGTACTTCTAGGAGGTCCTATAGGTATATTAGGATATGGATTGCTCATAGCTAGTATAGGAGCATTGATTAATAATGATTTAATCGAAAAAGCTAATAATTTAATTGGTATTTAATTAATAAATTAAAGGTTATTTATTTAGAGAAAAAACCTTTTCACTGACACAAATAATATAAAAATCATTGTAATTGGTATAGATAATAAAAACACTATAAAACTATATAAAGCTAAACCACCAGCTTTACCAGCTGTATCTAAAAATAATCCTCGATTCCAAAATTCTCTGGTAGTAAATTGAAGAAAAAAACATTCAATTCCCCATTTAGCTAACGGATATAATACAATACCAGCAATACTAATTAACAATATTAAACTTTCATATTTTAACTCATATTCTAAACAAGAGTATAAAAATAAAGCGCCAATAAACCATCCCCAACACATATTCTTAATATAATATTGTTTAGTTATCTTCATATTTATCTGCTAGATCCCTTTTATTTAAAACCATATTTACTTTAAATAAACCATAGCAATTTAATCACTAACTAAATATACAGTTTTTCTGATTTTTAGATAAAAAAATGCCGAGAACAATTGTCTCGGCATCTTATCATTTTAATGTTTTAGTGAGAAAAGCGTTTCGCCTCTATCACATCAGGCAGTTGATTAAGTTTTGCCAAAATACGACTTAATACTTGGAGATTATAAATCTCAATATTCATATCGATTGTCGCAATTTGTTGCTTCACATCACTGCGGCTACTCACACCAAGTACATTCACTTTCTCATTGGCTAGAATAGTGGTGATATCGCGTAATAACCCACTACGATCATTCGCGACAACACGTACTACCAATGAATAACCGCTGGAATAATTCTCTCCCCATACTGCATCAACAATACGCTCTGGCGCATGAGAAAGTAATTCAGCAAGTTGTTCACAATCTGCTCGGTGAATCGAAATACCTCGACCTTTAGTAATAAAACCAACAATATTATCACCCGGAATAGGCTGGCAACAGCGCGCAATATGATGCATTAAATTACCAACACCCTCAACGACAATACTACTCCCTGAGCCAGTGGTTCTTGGTGCTGGCGTTTTGCTTTCGAGTGTCCGCAGTGCCTCTTTATCTTCATCTTCTGCAGTGGCTTTATTTAATTTACTTTGAATAAAGTTCACTAATTGATTAATTCGGATATCACCGACACCAATCCCAGCTAATACTTCATCAACACTATGCACGTTATAACGTGCAATCAGCAGTTTTTCTGCTTCTTTCATGTTGATATCCATATGCGCCAATTCGTTATCTAAAATCTGACGCCCTGCAAGAATATTTTTATCGCGATCTTGCTTACGGAACCAATTGTGAATTTTCGCACGTCCACGACTTGTCGTGACATAACCTAAATTAGGATTTAACCAATCACGACTCGGATTAGGATGTTTTTGCGTGATGATTTCAATTTGATCGCCCATCTGTAGCTGATAGCTAAAGGGCACAATGCGCCCGCCAATTTTCGCTCCAATGCAGCGGTGCCCCACATCACTATGAATATGATACGCAAAATCAAGCGGTGTTGAGCCAGCAGGTAAATCAACGACATCACCTTTTGGTGTAAAGACATACACTCGATCATCAAAAACCTGACTACGGACTTCATCCAACATTTCGCCAGAATCCGCCATCTCTTCTTGCCACGCAATCAGTTTACGTAGCCATGCAATACGGTTTTCATAACTTCCTGTACCGCCTTTCGTCGCAGCACCTGTAGCACCTTCTTTATATTTCCAGTGCGCAGCCACACCCAACTCTGCATCTTCATGCATTTGGCGAGTACGAATTTGGATTTCAACTGTTTTACCTTCAGGCCCTAATACAACAGTATGAATAGATTGATAACCATTAGGCTTTGGATTTGCCACATAATCATCAAATTCATCAGGTAAATGGCGGAAATGCGTATGCACAATTCCCAATGCGGCATAACAGTCTTGAAGACGTTCAACGACTATACGAACAGCCCTCACATCGAATAATTCATCAAATGCGAGGTTCTTTTTCTTCATTTTACGCCAAATACTGTAGATATGTTTGGGACGCCCATAGATATCTACATCAACATTCTCTTCTTTCATATAACCACGTACTGTACTGACAAAATTATCAATATACTGTTCGCGATCGATACGGCGCTCATGAAGCAAGCTTGCTATTTTTTTGTATTCATCAGGATGAAGATAGCGGAAACAAAAATCTTCTAATTCCCATTTTAATTGACCAATACCCAATCGGTTGGCTAACGGCGCATAAATATTAAAACACTCTTTAGCGGCCAGTACGCGCTCATCTTCTGTGGCATCTTTTACTTCGCGTAAATGGGCTATACGCTCTGATAGTTTAATGACTACACAACGGAAATCTTCTACCATAGATAACAACATACGACGTACGTTATCTACCTGAATGGAGCTTGTTTCATTGGTATGTGTCGCTTTTAATTGGCGTATGGCGTCCATCTCCATAACACCACGCACTAAACTCCAAATAGCATCACCAAAGTGTTCAGTGACAATTTCCTGACCAATAAGATTTTCTTCAGCAAGAGGGAAAAGAAGCGCTGCCCTCATGCTGTCTTTATCCATGCTGAGTGTCGAAAGAAGCTCAACCATTTCAACACCACGCCACAATAGCCGTTCAGCATCTTCACGCCCTTGAACAGTACGATGGCAGTATTCCCAGGTTTGCATGATTTCACTACCCGCATTGGTATGAGTTAAGTTCAAGCTGTTAACCCATTTATCAACAGCAAACTCTCCCGCAGGTGTTAAGTGAGCACTTCTTACTGCAACCATATTCTCTCCCTACACGGTATAAATCTTATTTGCGACTTATTTACTGGCTAACTGTTTATTATCGACTCAAATTATTTTCGACTAAACTGTGCCATTGATTCCAAATGACCCGTTTGTGGAAACATATCCAACATTTTTAAACCGGTTAGCTGATATCCAGAATCTAATAATATCTTACTATCTCTGGCTAACGTGGTCGGATTACAGGAGACATACACGATTTTTTCTGCAGATAACTTCACTATGTGTGACATTACCTCCAACGCCCCTGCTCTTGCCGGATCTAACAACACTTTGTTAAACCCTTCTTTCGACCATGACATCGCAGAAAAATCAGCCGATAAATCTGCATGCCAAAAATGCGCATTACCTAGTTGGTTTAGTTTTGCATTCTTTTTCGCCATTTCAACCAGTGCAGGTACACCTTCTATACCCACTACTTCACTGACGCGTTTTGCAATAGGTAAAGTAAAGTTACCCATACCACAAAACAGATCTAATACGCGATCTTCTGGCGATAAATCAAGCCATTCAATAGCTTGAGCGACCATCTGAGAATTTATTTCATCATTTACTTGAATAAAATCAGTGGGTGCAAAACGTAAATTTAGACCTTCTATTTGATAGAAGGGTTCCTGCTCAATTGAAGTTAATCGTGCTATCTCGCTATTACCACCTGCAAGATACATCGTAACTTGATAAGTTTGAGAGAAATCACGCAAACTCTGTTTATCATGCTCAGACAATGGCGATAAATGACGTAAAATAACTGATGGCCCATTATCAGCAAGCACCATTTCAACATGCCCTAAATCACGTGCTGATGTTAATTTGTTAAGGCATGTCCAAAGAGGAGACAATAAATCATTTAATTGAGGTTTTAACACTGGACATTTTTTTATCATCACCAAATCGTTAGAACGCTCTTGGCGAAAGCCCATCACCAACCCTTTTTCAGATTGATAGCGCAATCCTAATCTTGCTCTACGGCGGTAACCATATTCGGCACCTGCAATAACAGGCTCAGCTGAAATAATCACACCGGTTTCACGTTTAATAAGGTGCGATAACACACTGGCTTTTGTTGTACGTTGCAGCGCAATAGGGACATGTTGCTGCTGACAACCACCACAACGCTCATAATATTCACAATGCGGTTTTATGCGCTGTTCACTGGTCGTTAAACGCTTAATAACTTCGCCTTTAGCAAACTGGCGCTTTTCTTCTGTTAAACGAATACGAGCAGTTTCTTGTGGGAGTAGTCCTTTTACAAAAATTGTTTTGCCCTCAGCATGAGCAATACCTTGACCATTTGCATCCAATGCACTGGCGGTCACTTCCAGAATCATCGCCTGTTTTTTCGCAGGACGTTTTTTAGGGGAATAAAACTGCACCATAGTATTAAATTAAGTATCAATGATGGATTAACAGTGAAATGACATCGTTTTAGAATACGCTGTATGCTTTTCAGCGTGACATGAATGACTATGCATTTCAGAAGAAAACATAAAGAGAGTATAACATCGAACAAGTTATTTACTTAACTGATATAAGCAATATTTTTGTTAATTTGATAAATATTTTAATGATAACAACCTAAGGCCCTCGATTTATGAATTTTATATTGTTCTATAACTAACAAATATTATATATAACTCTTATATTGAATATACTTACAATTAATAACATCTATTTTCTGTTATTTTAATAAATTTTTATTATCACTAAGAAAAGTCTAAAATTTATAATCAATCAATTAGATAGCGTTTTTCTTAATGATTACAAATCAATCACAAACCATTAATTTTCTATATTCTTCATAAGCATAATGATCCGTCATTCCACTGATATAATCTTGAATTAATCTTGTGCGATAATAAAACTCTAAAACTTTTCCTTTTTCAGTATTTATATCATTTAGCTTTTCTAACATTTCGTTATAAGCCAGTTTATGTTTCACAGAAAGCTTATGATATAAACGCGTCTCAATAACATATTGAGGATGTTCGTTATATTTATGCAATCTTAAAAAATCTTCTGTTGATAATAAAAGCAAAGGCTTATAGATATCAAGTAATCCACTAATCACGCGATATCCTTTCATTTCAAGTTGTTCAACTTCAGGGTGGCTAAACACCCATTTTTTAGCCACACTTTTTAATGTTGTTAATAAACGGTGTTCAGCACTTTCCCCTTCCAATAAAGCGTGGTTAAAACTCCCTTCATAAACTTGAGGAAGATTTTTTATAAAACGGTACGCAGTATAAGGGACTAATTTTCCTGTAATATAAACCCGTAAATACATAAAAAACTGATCTTGCATACTGCGTTTGGCTTCGTTTTGATCAACTTTTTTATAAGCCCGATTAACTGTAATATCGAATAAATCGCCTTCAGTTACATCACCACTTTCACGCCAAGCATCTCGTAAAAGCTGAACAAGACGGTTGATATCAAAAATCCCCTTTTCTACTGCATCATCTAAATCCGCAATACAATAAGAGATGTCGTCAGCAGCTTCCATAATATATGTGAGAGGAAAGCGACAAAATTCACCCATATCTAATTTTTGTTGTACTTCTTTTACGAAAGCTAATTCAGACCAGTAATACCCTGGTTTTTTCATTAAATAGCTATATTCTTTGGGGATCTCTCCTTGCCAATAAGCAGGACGAGTATATTTTAATACACATCCAATTTGCGCATAGGTTAAATTCAATTTAAGCAGATGATGCGCCATTCGAATAGCTTGAGCATTGCCTTCAAATTGGCATAAATCTTGGCGTAAAGTTTGTCGCAATTCATTTAATTGCACTTTAGCTGAATACTGCATAGGGATAAATGGGCAACTGTCGAATTCAGCCGTCGCCTCTGGTGATAATACTTTGTGAAACCAATGCTTAATCGCTGCTTCACCAAAATGACCAAAAGGTGGATTACCAATATCATGCATTAAACACGCCATCTCAATTAAACTTTCAAGGCTATCAATACGCTCATTTAAGCCATACGCTTCAAGCTTATTTTGTTTTTTTAACTCACCAATAATTTGCTTAGCGATATAACGCCCTATTTGTTGAACTTCTAGAGAATGAGTAAGGCGACTGCGTACTGCGGAATTTGTCTCTAAAGGAAAGACTTGTGTTTTTTGTTGTAAACGACGAATAGCAGCTGAGTTAATAATACGTCCTCGATCACTTTCAAATTGTCGAGAAACCTGTGTTTCATCATTAATATCGATGTCACTGCTGTTATATTTGCGTTGATAATTTAACTTCAGCTTAAAATCGATCATTCCTATCCTCTTTCTGGCTTAAATAAAACGAATTCTCTATCCTTTGTGTTATATCGTGTTTTTCCGATAGATGTTAAACTCTATTTAAATTTTATTTATTCTTAACCTACAAGTGAGTATGACACAATGAGAGTTGGCGTAATAGGTGCAATGGAGCAAGAGGTCACACTTCTGCGTGATAAAATTGAAGATTGCCAAATCTTATCCCGTGGCGGTTGTGAAATCTATACAGGCAAAATTAATGGTGTTGATGTTGCATTACTAAAATCAGGTATTGGTAAAGTTGCCGCTGCGATCGGTACAACATTATTACTTGAGCATTTTCGTCCTGATGTCGTTATCAATACTGGCTCTGCGGGTGGCTTAGACTCAAGATTAAATGTTGGTGATATCGTTGTTTCAACGGAAGTCCGCTATCACGATGCAGATGTAACTGCGTTTGGTTATGAACCAGGTCAAATGGCACAATGCCCCCCCGCTTTTATTGCAGATCCTAAACTTATTAGCGTCGCAGAAGCGTGTATTGAATCACTAAAATTAAATGCTGTTCGTGGTTTAATTTGTAGTGGTGATGCTTTTATTAATGGTGCAGAACCTTTAGCTCGTATCCGTCGCACATTCCCAGATGTTGTTGCCGTAGAAATGGAATCAACCGCAATTGGTCATGTTTGCCATCAGTTCGGTACACCATTTGTTGTAGTTCGAGCTATTTCTGATGTGGCTGATAAAGAGTCACACTTAAGTTTTGATGAATTTTTATCTGTCGCCGCAGAACAATCAAGCTTAATGGTGACAGCGATATTGGATAAATTAAAAGACTAATTAAGTCGAGATAATCTTAAAACTGCTTTATCAATACCTCACCTTTATTTTTTACTTATTCTAAGATAAAAAATAGGTGGGTATTTTTTTATTATTGGAAAAGTAATGCGTTTATTTATCAATCTTGGATTATTACTCTACCCATTATTTTGGCTTAATGTTGCTATTGCTATCACGCCTGCTGATCGTGTTATTACGCTATCGCCATCAGCCACTGAAATGGCTTATGCCGCGGGCATGGGAGATAATATTGTCGGAGTTAGTGCTTACTCAGATTATCCGGAGGAGGCTAAAAATATTGAACAAGTGGCTAATTGGCAGGGGATTAATATTGAACGCATTCTATTATTAAAACCCGATTTAGTGATTGCATGGCAAGGCGGTAATCCACAACGTCCATTAGATCAGTTAAAAGCTTTGGGTATTCCTATTATTTATTCTGATCCACAAAGTATTGAAGAAATCGCAGACGATCTCGTTACTCTTTCCAATTATAGCCATCATCCTGATATTGCTTTAAACAATGCCCAACAATTACGCCAGCAATATCAGATATTACAACAACAATACGCATCAAATACATCGGATCACGCCAAGAAAAAAGTATTCATTCAATTTGGAATGCAACCATTATTTACTACATCAAATAGCACATTACAGAGCCATATTACGGAACTTTGCGGTGGAGAGAATATCTTTGCTAACAGCCCTGTGGCATGGCCTCAAGTAAGCCGTGAGCAAGTACTTACAAAACACCCTGATTTGATTATATTCAGTGGTAAGGCAGATCAAATACCTACAATAAAAGCATTTTGGCAACCTCAACTCCCTGTACCTGTTATTGCTATTGATGAAGACAGTTTTAGTCGACCAGCTCCACGTGTTATTAATGCAGCAAAACAAATTTGTGAGGCTATTGCGAACCATTGATTAGAAGCATAGACGGGATTTTAGATTTTGAATTTTGAATTTTGAATTTTGAATTTTGAATTTTGAATTTTGAATTTTGAATTTTGACAGATTTTGTCTTTAACTTTCACAAACAAAAGTCGTGAGCGAGCAAGCAGTGCAACAAGGCAGACAGCGCACAGTAAGCGGAGCATACATTAGTATGTGAGCATTTAACGTCGTGGCACTACTGCACAGCCACGACGCTAAATAAGGATCAGATACTAAAAGAAGAGCCGCAACCACACGTACTCTTAGCATTAGGATTCGTCACAATAAAACGCGACCCCTCCAATCCTTCGGTATAATCCACACAACCGCCTACTAAATACTGCAAGCTCATTGGATCAACCACTAAAGCAACGCCTTGTTTTTCTATGGTCATATCACCTTCATTCATTGCATCATCAAAGGTAAAACCATACTGGAATCCGCTACAACCGCCACCCGTGATATAAACACGTAAACGCAGATTTGGATTTTCTTCATCTGCAATCAGATCTTTTACTTTATTTGCAGCCGCGTCAGTAAATTGTAACGGCAGAGCCATATCATCACTCATTGTTCACTCCAGACTGGGTATTCCAGCAAAAAAAACAGCCAGCAAAAATTTATCTTTCTTGCTGATATAATGTGATGATTATCTAATACCTGCTCATAACCTTCAAGTTTGTTGTGGACAAAATACACTTTTTGCTACCTATCACTTTTTACGATAAACCACGTACCCACAATAATAGTGAGAAATCAAAATCTTGTTGCCGTAATTTGGCTTCATCAGCGTGGTGATTTAGAATACGCCTTAATCTTACGCTCACCCATCATTAGGAGTCTGACATGAGCAAGTCTGAAACGCTTTATAATCTCGCACAACAAGTGATCCCCGGCGGTGTCAACTCACCTGTTAGAGCATTTAACGGTGTAGGTGGAACCCCTCTTTTTATTGAACGTGCTAATGGTGCGTATATTTATGATGCCGATGGACGTGCTTACCTGGACTATGTTGGCTCATGGGGACCAATGGTTTTAGGTCATAATCACCCTGCTATTCGTGATGCTGTTACTGATGCGGTACAAAAAGGATTAAGTTTTGGCGCACCAACAGCGGCTGAAGTTGAAATGGCAAACCTAGTCACTGAACTGGTACCTTCAATGGATATGGTTCGCATGGTGAACTCAGGTACCGAAGCGACAATGAGCGCTATTCGCCTTGCTCGTGGTTACACTGGTCGTGACAAAATCATTAAATTCGAAGGTTGCTACCACGGTCATGCAGATTGCCTATTAGTAAAAGCGGGGTCTGGTGCATTAACCATGGGCCAACCTAATTCACCGGGCGTACCCGCTGATTTTGTCAAACACACCTTAACTTGCACTTATAACGATTTAAACTCTGTACGCCAAGCCTTTGAAAACTATCCAGAAGAAGTCGCTTGTATCATTGTTGAACCGGTTGCAGGCAATATGAACTGCGTACCACCAAAAGCAGACTTCTTACCGGGTTTACGTGCGTTATGTGATGAGTTTGGTGCATTACTGATTATTGATGAAGTAATGACAGGCTTTCGCGTGGCATTAGGTGGCGCACAAGCTTATTATGATGTTGATCCTGACTTAACATGCTTAGGTAAAATTATCGGTGGCGGTATGCCTGTAGGTGCATTTGGTGGACATATGGAAGTGATGTCTAAACTCGCGCCAATTGGCCCTGTTTATCAAGCGGGAACCTTATCAGGCAACCCAATTGCAATGGCAGCAGGTTTAGCCTGTTTACACGAAGTCTCACAACCGGGTGTTCATCAAACATTAGATGAACTCACAACAATGCTAGCGGATGGTTTACTTGAAAAAGCACAACAAGCGGGCATTCCAATGGTTATCAACCATGTTGGCGGGATGTTTGGTCTGTTCTTTACAGATGCAAAAGAAGTGACTTGCTATCAAGATGTGATGAACTGCGATGTTGAACGTTTTAAACAATTCTTCCATTTAATGTTAGAAAAGCGCATCTACCTTGCACCTTCAGCATTTGAAGCCGGCTTTATGTCTATTGCTCATACCAAAGAAGATATTCAACGCACTATTGATGCAGCGGAATATGCATTTGGAAAAATGAAAGGCTAGTTAGCGCTGTTCAGAGATCAATAAAAACGGCACTCACGTGCCGTTTTTATTTTAGCTAATCTACGTGATCACTTACTCAGAAAACAGATCTTGTAACCACTTTGGTGCGCCACTTTCATCAGTATCTTGCTGAACAGGTGTGCACAATCCATCTGGATTTGCTGTCCATACAGGTAAGGTACGAACACCACCACCATAACAAGCAAAGTTACCTTGAGCATCAACAGACATCTCTGCAATATCTTCTGGTGCTGGTGGGTTTAATTTCAGCGGTGCCTGATTCTGTAGATAATTACGATAAAGCAACAATGCCCCTGTTGAACCCGTTAAGTTCGTTGGGCCATTATTATCGCGCCCCATCCATGAAATCGTCACTTCTTTGCCATCAATCCCCGCAAACCAACTATCACGAAGATCGTTTGTCGTGCCCGTTTTACCCGCAAGATTGTAATTACCAAATTTTGGTTTTAATACACGCCATGCTGTACCCGAATTCACCACTTGTTGCATACCAAATAGCGTCATATAAGCCGCTTGTGGCGAAACCGTCGTTTCTGCTTGAGGATAACTTTGGTAAAGCACAGTACCATCTTGGGCAATAACAGAACGCAATGATGATAATTTTGCACGATTACCTAAACTACCAATTGTTTGGAAAGTTTGAGCGACTTCCATTGGTGTTAAGTTTAATGCACCTAATAGCATCGCAGGCACTTTTTCCAGATTTTCTGCGGGGGCACCTAAGTTAATCCAAGTTTGGATCACTCGATCTAACCCGACTTCTAAACCCAGATTGACAGTAGGAACATTACGTGAGGTTGCTAATGCATCCACCAACATTAATTTACCTTTATAACCGCGATCGTAGTTACGAGGTTGCCAAGGTTTGCCCCCTGGAATAGGCACAGAAATAGGTTCATCTGCAAGCCAGGTATTTAAACGAAAACGCTCAGGTTCACTTAATGCCGTTAAGTAGGTAGCCGGTTTTGCTAAAGAACCGATTGAGCGACGAGCTGATAATGCACGATTAAAGCCTGCATATTGTGGTTGAGAGCCTCCCACTAATGCTCTCACCTCTCCACTTAAGCGATCCACAACAACCATCGCCCCTTCAAGATCGTCAATTTTACGCACTTTACGTATATCGGCAACGCCCACTTCAACTGCTTTTTCAGCTGCATCTTGCGAGACAGGATCTAATGTAGTGAAAATTTTTGTACCCGATAAATCTTTTACTTTATCGCCCAGGGTTGTTTGTAACTCTTGGCGAACCAATTGCATAAATGCAGGTTGAGGCGTTAACGCTTCACTACGTGGTTTCACACCTAAAGGGCGCGCACTCAGCACATTGTAAAGCTCTTGATCGATTATCTCTTGGGTTTGCAGTAGTTTTAATACCACATTACGACGCTCTAACGCAGATTTGGGGTTACGCCATGGGTTATAAGCAGACGCGCCTTTAACCATCCCCACTAAAAGGGCTTGCTGATCAAGGCTTAATTCATCAACGGGACGACCAAAATAGTAAAGGCTCGCTAAAGGGAAGCCTCGAATTTGTTCATCACCACTTTGCCCTAAAAAAACCTCATTAAGATACAGCTCTAAAATACGATCTTTGCTATAACTCGCATCCATAATGATCGCCATATAGGCTTCATTAAGCTTTCTTTTTAACGTTCTTTCGTTAGTCAAAAATAGGTTTTTCACTAACTGTTGCGTTAAGGTACTCCCACCTTGAACCGCTTTACCGGCAGTAAAGTTTGCTAATACTGCGCGCCCAATCGAATAAAGGCTAATTCCATCATGTTCATAGAAACGGCGATCTTCTGTTGCAATTAATGTATCCACTAATAATTGTGGAAATTTATCTCTTGCTAAGAATAAGCGTTGTTCACCATTTGCAGATTGCATCATGGTAATTAACTTAGGATCAAGACGGAAAAAGCCAAATTGACGCTGATTATCCATGTTAGTAATACTAACCAATGAATTCTGCTCAAAGGTTAATTTAGCTAAAATTTGCTCTTCACGACCATCAGGAAAATCGAAAGGTCGGCGCAACATTTCAATCGTGTTGCCTCTTACCACAAATTCGCCAGGACGAGTGATTTTGTTAACATTGCGGTATTGCATACCTTCGAGTAAGCTCACCATCTCTTTTTGGCTATAATTCATGCCCGGCTCTAAGTTGACGGTACGTCCGTAAACCGCAGCGGGTAATTCCCAAACATTACCATCAAGGCGCTCTTTGATTTGAGAATGTAAATAAACCCCATAAATCCCCATTAAAACCGCAACCACAATGGCGATTTTGACAAATAACCAAAACCAAGAACGCCCTCTTTTGGTTTGTTTCACTGGTCTTTTCTTTCTACTCATGAACGCTATCTCTCATAAAAACCCCTTTATCACGGGATAAAGAAGCCTAACATTGTCGCTATTTTTCCGTGTGATCCCACAAGAAAGCTCTCAAATAGGGATAATCTACGATAAAAACTTAAATTAACTTATTGGCTATATTTTTTTACTCGTCGAGTCGGTGCCGTATTCGCCGGATCATCAGGCCATAAATGCTTGGGGTAACGTCCTTTCATCTCTTTTTGCACCTCTTTATAACTTCCAGCCCAAAATGTCGCCAGATCTTGTGTTTTTTGGATGGGACGATGGGCTGGTGATAATAATTCCATGACTACAGGCAATTGACCATTCGCAATAATAGGGCTTTGTTGTTCGCCATAAACTTCTTGAATGCGGATCGCAATGACTGGCGGTAACTCTAAATCATATTGGATCGCCACTTTTGTCCCTGTTGGTGCTAAATAATGCGTTGGAAATAAACTTTGTAGTAACTGATTTTCATGCCACGTTAATTGGTTTTTAATAATTGTATTAATATCAATTTGTTGTAATGCTTTTAATGTCTGAACTTCCCCCAATTCAGGCAAAAGCCATGTTTCTAAAGTTTCAAGTAACACCGTTTCTGCTAAATCAGGTAATAAGGCTTCTGGACACCATTTTTTCGCTAAAGAAAGGCGAATAAAAAGCTGTTGAGTCTCTTCATTCAGCGCTAAAGCCTTTAAACCGTTATCTCTCAACCAATTCAATAATGCTTGTTGCATTTGTTGCTTATTGGGTTTGTCTAATTGTCGCTGGCTTAAAGTTAATCGCCCTAATTGACGCTGTTGCCATGCAACTAATGTACCTCGTTTTTCATCCCATTCAACCGTGGTATTATTTTCAATAAGATCAGGAAAGATAGCTGATATTTCATCGATATCAATGGGTAGCGCTAATAAAATGCGCACATCGGCATAATGTACATTTTGTAGTAATAACGGCGCTAAGATCCACTGTGCATTACTCATAGAATGCGCATCATCCATCATGGCACCTTGCCCATTGGCTAAACGAAAACGACCTTGATTATCACGATTTTTAGCAATTCTATCAGGAAACCCGACTGCTAATAATGAACCTAATAATTCAGGACAAAAAATCCCTTTCCGATGTTGAGAAAGCTGTTTTTCACGTCGTGTCCAGAACATATTTTTTTGTTGAGAAACCCGTTCTAGATTAATTTCCTGCCCTCGTGGAGGCTCTTCTAAGATTGCACATAAGCGTGCTGCCGTCGCAAGATGATTGTCACTTTGCTCACTCGCATAATCTAAAATCGCGGCTAATCGAGGTTCTATTCCCCATTGCGCCATACGCAAACCACGCGGTGTTAATCCATCTTGCTTATCAATAGCGCCTAAACGATACAATAAATCTTTAGCTGCATTCAATGCTTGTGGGGTTGGTGTATCCAACCAACCCAATTGATTAATGTCACGACATCCCCACTGCAAGACGGAAAGCCATAACGACGATAAATCACTAGTTAAAATTTCAGGTATTTGGTGAGAAGCAACACGCTCTGCCTGCTCTTGGCTGATTAAATGCCAGCAAATACCTGCTTCAAGACGCCCAGCTCGCCCAGCTCGTTGTGTTTGTGACGATTGGCTAATCCTTTGACGCACTAAGCTAGTGACACCGCTTCTTAAATCAAACTGAGCGCGTTTCTCAATAGCACTATCAAGGACTAAGCGAATACCTTCAATAGTCAGACTGGTTTCTGCAATATTGGTAGCAAGTACGATTTTTCGATAACCTTTTTCAGTCGGTTCAATCGCTTTTTGTTGTTCTGCTAATGAAAGGGCGCCATAAAGTGGAAATAGTAAAATATTGTCATCCACTTTATCTTTTAGAATATCTGCAACGCGTACTATTTCTGCACTTCCCGGCAAGAATATCAGCATAGAGCCGGTTTCTTGCGCCAATAATCGCAACGCCATTGTGGCAATTTCTTGTTCAAAGGGTTGATGCGTATTGATAGGAAAATACACTCTTTCGACGGGATAACTGCGCCCTTGCGCACTGATCATAGGGGCATCAGGTAGTAGTGAGGTAATTTTTTGATTATCTAAGGTCGCGGACATAATCAAAACACGCAAATCATCGCGTAATCCCATCTGTACATCAAGCAATAGCGCTAGAGCTAAATCCGCTTGTAAGCTGCGTTCATGAAATTCATCTAACATTACAAGGCTTACGCCAGTCAACTCTGGATCTTGCTGTAACATGCGGTTTAATACACCTTCTGTTACCACTTCAAGTCGAGTTTTTGAGCTGACTTTGCTTTCCGCTTTCATACGATAACCTACCGTATTTCCAACTTCCTCATTGAGTTGATTTGCTAAACGATAAGCAATACTTTTAGCCGCTATTCTTCTTGGCTCTAATAAAATTATTTTGCCATCAAAGTAATTTTGCTCCAGTAAATAGAGAGGAAGCGCCGTGGATTTACCGGCACCTGTAGGTGCATGAAGCAAAACTTGTGGGGATTGTTTTAACGCAGTAACGATTTTTTCTGTTACATCAAAGATTGGCAATAAATGCACACAGGCTCCATGACTCATTAACTTTCTCGGCTTGGCATTGTAGCATTAGCGCTTTATTAAAGGTCATATTTTCATCGGAGTGATCATGAAATTTGAGCAACCGCTACAATCTGCCACTTTACTAAAACGATATAAGCGTTTTTTAGCAGACGTTGTTACCCCTAATGGGGAAGAATTCACGCTCCATTGTGCCAACACAGGTGCAATGACGGGATGTGCGACACCGGGTGATACTGTTTGGTACTCCACCTCTTTGAATGCAAAAAGAAAATATCCGCACAGCTGGGAACTGACTCAAACTCAAACCGATGATTGGATTTGTGTAAATACCTTAAGAGCGAATGGGATTATTGCTAATGCGATTGAGGCGGGTGACATTCCAGAATTATCTGAGTATGACGAGATAAAACGAGAAGTGAAATACGGTAGTGAGAATAGCCGTATTGATATTTTACTTAAATCAAATCATAAAGTTGACTGTTATATTGAAGTGAAGTCAGTCACTTTGCTCGACAACGGTATGGGTTATTTCCCTGATGCAAAAACAGAACGTGGTCAGAAACATCTTCGAGAGTTGACCGCTATCGCAAAATTGGGTTTAAGGGCTGTCTTATTCTACGCAGTTCCCCATACTGGCATTACGGAAGTGACTGTTGCTAAAGAGATTGATCCTAACTATGCTTCACTACTAAAAGAAGCATGTGATGCAGGGGTTGAAATCTTGTGTTATCGCATCAATATTAGTGAATACAATTTAACAATTGGACAGCAATTACCTTTTATTTCAAATGGTTAATTGAAATCCATGGTGTTAGTTAATCATTTTTTAACTAAAAAGGGATATTTACTTGCGTACCTTCACACCATGAGAAAACTTATTAAAGGAATAATTGCTATCCTCGCGGGCATCTGCTATTTATAGCGCCCTATTTTTTCCCCTTCCTGTTTTTAAGGTGGGGATTATTCAGAAATGCGTATGTAGGAGAAGCATTATGCAAGAAGGGCAAAAGCGTAAAACATCGTCCATGAGCATTCTCGCTATTGCTGGCGTTGAGCCATATCAGGAAAAAGCGGGCGAAGAGTACATGAACGAAGCCCAATTAGCGCATTTTAAGCTAATACTTGAATCTTGGCGCAATCAGCTCAGGGATGAAGTCAACCGCACCGTTACTCATATGCAAGATGAGGCGGCAAACTTCCCTGATCCCGTTGACCGAGCTGCACAAGAAGAAGAATTCAGTCTTGAGCTGCGTAACCGTGATCGTGAACGTAAACTCATTAAGAAAATCGAGAAAACACTGAAAAAAGTCGAAGATGATGACTTTGGTTTCTGTGAATCTTGTGGAGTAGAAATCGGCATTCGCCGTTTAGAAGCTCGCCCTACAGCCGA
Organism: Proteus penneri; assembly: GCF_003144535.1. Lineage (GTDB taxonomy): Bacteria > Pseudomonadota > Gammaproteobacteria > Enterobacterales > Enterobacteriaceae > Proteus > Proteus penneri. The sequence goes on from NZ_PHFJ01000005.1 coordinate 51,690, forward strand.
TTTATGTATCGACTGTAAAACCTTAGCTGAAATCCGTGAAAAGCAGATGGCTGGCTAATAATGAGCAAACGCCTCAACCTAATACGTTGAGGCGTTAATCTGAATCTTTCGATGCACGAGATTACAGACTATATTGGGCGCTTTGCGCCATCGCCAACGGGTCGACTTCATTTTGGCTCATTGGTTACTGCACTTGGCAGTTATCTTCAAGCTCGTGCACACCACGGGCGTTGGCTTCTACGCATTGATGATATCGACCCTCTTAGAGAACCTCCTGGTACTGCACTCCAAATTATTCGCACATTAGAACATTATGGTTTGTTCTGGGATGAAGAGATCCTCTATCAATCGCAACGCCATGATGCTTACCGTGAAATTTTACACACCCTTTGGAAAGAAGGTGTTTGCTACCACTGTCATTGTAGCCGTCATCGTTTACATGACTTAGGGGGCGTGTATGATAACCACTGCCGTCATCGCGAACCGCTAACGAATAATGTTACACCTTTCGATAAAGAGAGTGCATGGAGATTAATCCAACAGCATCCCGTTTATCATTTTGAAGATAGCATTCAAGGTACATATTATTCAAAGAGTACGTCTATCGTATTAGAAGATATGATTATTCACAGAAAAGGTAACTTATTTGCGTATAATCTAGTAACAGTGATTGATGATAGTTATCAGGGTGTAACAGAAGTTGTTAGAGGTGCCGATCTACTTGATCCCACATTGCGACAAATCAGTTTACATAAACAACTGAATTTACCTATTCCGCGTTATGCTCATTTACCTTTAGTAATAAATCATGATGGTAATAAATTATCAAAACAAAATCACGCGAATGCGTTACCAGATACTGATCCAAGACCGGTCATTATCGATGCTTTACGGTTTCTTAATCAGCCCATTATTGCAGGTTGGCAAGATTATTCGTTAACATCATTGCTAGAGATTGCGATAGCACAGTGGTCACCTTCTGAGATTTTAAAACAAAATTATCAGCAACAAAGGTATGAATAAACCACACAAAGCATTCTCAAAAAATGTTCAGTAGGCTATGATTAGCCGCTTAATTTTTTTAATTATTAGAATTTATTATTCGAGGTGTCATATTTTTAATCGAGTAGCACATTTCTGCCGTAATCTGCTAGGGCGACAAACACCGTCATCAGACACACAACCGGTAGCAAGTGAAAGGCCTGTCACTGCATCTGACCGACCAAAACAAGAAACACAGAAACCTGTGCGTCGGCGTCCTGCTATATCCGCAGACCGTCCCCGTAAGAAAAAGAGTAACAAAGAAAAGGCGAACGGGAGTGATTTGCCAATGACTGTGATCCCAAGAGATCAACACCCAATTTCACGTAAAGACATCAGTGATAATGCCTTAAAAGTACTTTATCGACTAAATAACTCTGGCTTTCAGGCTTATTTAGTGGGAGGTGGTGTCCGTGACTTATTACTGGGAAAAAAACCAAAAGATTTTGATATTGCCACAAATGCAACGCCTGAAGATGTACGTCGATTATTCCGCAACAGTCGTTTAGTCGGTCGTCGTTTCCGTCTTGCTCATATTATGTTTGGCCCCGAAGTGATTGAAGTTGCGACTTTCCGTGGTTCTCATGAAGATCATGAAGTTTCAGACAACAACCAATCCCAGCAAGCACAAAGTGGCATGTTACTGCGCGACAATATTTTTGGTTCAATTGAAGAAGATGCCATTCGTCGTGACTTTACATTAAACAGTCTCTATTACGGCGTTGATGATTTTGCTGTACGTGATTACGTTGGCGGTTTAGCGGATCTGAAAGCTGGTATTATTCGTTTAATAGGCGATCCTGAAACGCGCTATCGCGAAGATCCTGTCAGAATGCTTAGAGCAATTCGCTTTGCCAGCAAATTGGATATGCAAATTGCACCAGAAACGGCAGAGCCTATTAGCAGATTAGCCCCTTTATTACGTAATATTCCATCGGCTCGTCTTTTTGAAGAGTCGCTAAAATTATTACAAACAGGGCAAGGCTACAAAACTTACAAGTTAATGTGCCGTCATCAATTACTTGAACCACTGTTTCCGCTAATTGCTTCTAAAATGACAGAGCAACATGATACGCCGATGGAGAGAATGATAGATCAAATTCTCAAAAATACGGACTACCGCATCAATAAAGAGATGCGAGTCAATCCGGCGTTCTTATTTGCGGCGATGTTGTGGTATCCATTAATTGAACATGCCGAAAAATTAGTCCAAGAAAGTGGTCTTTCTTACTATGACTCTTTCTCTATGGCGATGAACGATATTTTAGATGAGCAATGTCGTACTATTGCGATACCCAAACGCATTACCACAACCATGCGTGATATCTGGCTATTGCAACAACGTTTACCGAAACGCCAAGGTCGTCGAGCGAATAAATTACTTGAGCACCCTAAATTCCGTGCCGCATTCGATTTACTGGAATTACGTGCCAATGTACAACGCAATCCAGATCTTGAAGCGTTAGCAAGTTGGTGGGCTGATTTCCAAGCATCTAACAATACACAACAACGCTCAATGGTCTCTGAATTAGGTCAAGCGCCGGTTCGTAGACGTCCACGTCCACGTAAACGCCCTCGCCATCCAAGTGCAAAACCTGCATCCAGACAAGAGAACACCCATGAATAAGCAGAAAAAACGTGTTTATATCATCTTGGGAAGTAATTTGGATTCACCTGAAAATCAGGTGAATTCAGCGATTAAGGCAATTAGTGAGATCCCACAAACAACATTAATTGCACAATCATCTTGGTATCGTACTCGCCCTATGGGACCACAAGATCAACCTGATTACCTTAATGTCGCTGTTGTGGTTGATACAACATTAGCCCCCGAAGAGTTGCTTAATAACACTCAAGCAATTGAATTAGCACAAGGTCGCGTCAGAAAAGAAGGCAATCGTTGGGGGCCGAGAACGCTTGATATTGATATTATGTTATTTGGTGATGATGTGATCCAAACCGAGCGATTAACGGTACCTCATTACGGACTTAAAGTCCGCGAATTTATGCTTTATCCATTAGCGGAATTAGCCCCCGAACTTCGTTTTCCTGATGGTGAGTTATTAGCAGATAGATTGGCGTTAGTGCCTGAAAATGGCATGGAAAAGTGGTAATTTCACGCTAATACGTCCTTAATGCTAAAGGTTGATACCGTAAAAATAGACACTGTATCAGCCTATCTCTTCTCTTTTGCTTTCCCTCAATTTTTCAAATTCAGCTCTTCTTCTCTATTTTTGAATTCTTTTATATTTATTTTTACATATAACAAACTGATAAATATAAATAAAAATCATCATTTATTATTTTTCATTACTCATTTAATTACTTTTTCTTCGTTTTTAGTCCTTAAATGCTACAATCGAAAGCGGCTTTATTTTGATAATCTAATATTTTCTTTAATAAACAAATGATTATGTGAAGTAATTAATTTTATCTACACACCAAAAACGACACTGATGGAGTTTTTTACAATGAAACCCACTACGCTTTCAACGCTAAACCGCTATAAGCAAGAAAAGAAAAAATTCGCCACACTCACTGCTTATGATGCAAGTTTTGCTCACCTTTTTGCACAAGAAGGTATTCAAGCCATGTTGATTGGTGATTCCTTAGGAATGACACTACAAGGTCATAACAGCACCTTACCCGTTACTGTTGAGCAAATTGCCTATCACACTCGTTGCGTAAGAGCTGGTGCGCCTAATGCCTTTTTAATTGCAGATATGCCCTTTATGTCTTATTCAACACCTGAGCAAGCTTGCCTTAATGCCGGCATTTTGATGCAAGCAGGGGCGAATATGGTAAAGATTGAAGGGGGTAGCTGGTTAATACCGACAGTAAAAATGCTGACCGAACGTGCTGTTCCAGTCTGTATTCATTTAGGATTAACACCACAATCCGTTAATGTTTTTGGTGGCTATAAAGTTCAAGGCAGAGAACTAGCAGCCGCAGAACAATTAAAACAAGATGCCATGTCACTTGAAAAGGCAGGTGCGCAACTGGCTGTTTTAGAATGTGTTCCCGTGGCTCTTGCAAAAGCGATTACAGACGCGCTAACGATGCCTGTTATTGGTATTGGTGCGGGAAATGTTACTGATGGCCAAATTCTCGTTATGCATGATTTATTAGGATTAACGCCACAGCCTCCAAAATTCTCTAAAAACTTCTTGCAAGAAGCAGGCTCTTTGCAAGGCGCCGTTAGCCTGTATGTTCAGCAAGTAGAGCAAGGCCTATTTCCACAAGAACAACATACATTTAACTGATTTATTATCTTAATTTATAAACATCGTTTAAAGGAGTCACGCCATGCTAATTATTGAAACTACGCTTATCTTACGCAGAGAAATCAAGCGATTAAAGCAAGAAGGTAAACGCATTGCATTGGTTCCAACTATGGGTAACCTTCATGAAGGCCACCTAAAATTAATTGAAGAAGCCCGTCTTCATGCAGATGTGGTTATCACATCTATTTTTGTTAATCCACTTCAGTTTGATAGAGAAGCCGATTTAGCAAACTACCCTCGTACTTTACAAGAAGATTGCGAGTTACTGCGTGATAAACATGTCGATATCATTTTCGCGCCTTCTGCGAAAGAGATGTATCCACATGGCATGGAAAACCAAACAACGGTTGATGTACCTGTACTTTCTACTGTATTGGAGGGTGCAAGCCGTCCTGGTCATTTCCGTGGTGTTACAACAGTCGTCAGTAAACTATTTAATCTTGTACAACCTGATGTCGCGATGTTTGGTGAAAAAGACTTCCAGCAACTGCAAATTATCCAAAAAATGATAAACGATTTATGTATGGATATCAGCATCGTTCCTGTTGCTATCGTACGTGACAAAAATGGTTTAGCACTCAGTTCGCGCAATCGTCTATTATCTGATAATGAAAAACAGCAAGCCCCTGCACTTTACCAAGCAATGCAAGAAATCGCAGAACAATTAAAGTTGGGGGATCATGATGTTAATCACCTACTGCAAAATGCAAAAAACACTTTAGAACAAAAAGGTTTTCGTGCAGATGAATGCTTTATTTGTGATGCAGATACACTCACACCATTAAATGAAGAGAGTCGTCGAGCAGTGATTTTAATGGCAGCATGGCTAGGTAATACTCGTCTTATTGATAACCAACAAGTTAACCTTGTTTAATATTCATTATTCGAAAAATAGGAAACACAACAATGCTACGCACTATGTTACAAGGCAAACTTCATCGCGTAAAAGTCACACAAGCCGATCTTCATTATGAAGGCTCTTGCGCGATTGATCAGGATTTTATGGATGCCGCTGGTATTCTTGAAAATGAAGCGATTGATATTTATAACGTAGATAATGGTGAACGCTTTTCAACTTATGCCATTTGTGCGGAAAGAGGCTCACGAATTATTTCAGTCAATGGCGCCGCTGCGCGTAAAGCCGCCGTTGGCGATCGCTTAATTATTTGCTCTTATGTGCAAATTCCTGATAGTGATGCGCGTAGCCATAAACCCAACATCGCCTATTTTGAAGACAACAATGAAATGAAGCGCATAGCCAAAGCCGTGCCAGTTCAAGTTGCTTAATTAATAAAATATTACCTACTTCCCATAGGCAGAGGTTCCCTGCTTATGGGAAATAAGAACAATAAATAACCTATTGGTATTATTGGTTTGTCATGACCCACCTTGATAAAACGAGATATAAGATTCAAAACCGAGTTTCTTCTCCATTTTTCCTCGCTTATCTTCCTGTAGCTTGTTATAAATCAGATAAGTATTATCTGACTACTCTCTGACTAATAAAAAATTATGATAAAAGTTGCTTTAGTAGATGATCACATTGTTGTGCGTTCTGGTTTTGCACAACTGTTAATGCTAGAACCCGATATTCACATTGTGGGTGAGTATTCTAATGGGCAAGAAGCATGGCCTTATTTAGCACATGATGATATTGATGTTGCCGTTATGGATCTCTCTATGCCCGGTGAAAGCGGTCTACAACTCCAAAACCGCTTAAAACAAAAGCGCCCTGATTTTCGAACTATTATTTTAAGTATCTATGACACCCCTGCTTTTGTTCAAAGTGCACTAGACTCTGGCGCACGAGGTTATTTAACCAAACGTTGTGGCCCTGAAGAGTTAGTACAAGCCGTGCGCGCGGTACATCAAGGTGGCTGTTATCTTTGTTCTGATGCGATGAAAGCATTGCGACATACCCCTGAAAAAGAAGATGCATTACATTCTTTAACTCCTCGTGAAAGAGAAATTTTTAATCTTTTAATTCAAGGTGTTAATGTCAAAACAATTGCAGTACAACTTAATCTTAGCCATAAAACCGTACACGTTCATCGAGCCAATGTACTCGGTAAATTAGGCTGTGAAACAACCATCGATTTAGTTCATTTCGCCCTAAAAAATCAGTTGATCACAGGATCGTTGTAACATGAAAAGGGGACTGCGTTTTCTTCTTCAATCCCTCTTTTTATTACTCACCTATTCTTTACTTTGGCTATCACTTTGGGTGATTGGTTTCTATTTAAGTAAAAATGGGCAACAAGCTGCCCTTTTCTTACCTCAAGGTCTGCGATTAGCCCTAATCATTTTACTTTGGCGTCGCTTTTGGCTACCGATGTTATTTGCAGAATGGGGGCTTTATTACTGGCTAACGCAAGAGCAGTTAATTACCCATGCTATTATTTATCTTTCTCCATTATTAAGCCTAATTATCGCCTTAGAAGTGCAACGTATTTGGTGGCGGTATCCTCTCTACTGGCAACGCTTAACCCTATTAATTGGCGCTGTTGGCTTTAATAGCCTGCTACAAGCCTTTATTCTTGGCTTTTTTATTAATACCACCAGCGGAATTTTTCTGACCTCAGTCACAGGTGGCATATTACTCGCGCCTTTTGTTTTTTTACTTTATGAATATCTTCGTGAATTACAAAGTCGAGCGTTAATCTCTGTTGGAACACCTGATCCGCCATTAAGAACTTCCTTGCTAATGTGGGGATTTCTATTTTGTCTTATCGGATTAAGCGCTCAGGTTTTCTTAACCCCCGAAATAGAGCGCTTATTAGTTATTCTCGTTTTTATTCCTAATGTCTTTATGGCCTACCGTTATGGCTGGCAAGGTGGTGTATTATCGGCATTACTCGGAAGCTTAATTATTACCTTTGCCCGCCAAGTAAACGGCGCATTTAATGACTTGCGTGAATTAGAAATGTTCTTAACCACACAAGCTATTATTGGTATTGGTTTAGGAATAGCGATAAGTCGTCAACAGCAATTAGCCCATAATTTACGTCATTATCGACTACGCCTAGAGCAAGAACTTCAAGCCAGACGTGAATTAATGGAGCAATTGGTTCATACCGAAGAAGATGTGAAAAAAGCCATTGCTCGCGAATTACATGATGAAATTGGACAAAATATTACCGCAATCCAAATTCAATCGATGCTAATTAAAAGAACCGCAGATAACGACAAAACACGCCAAACCGGAGAGCAAATTGAACGGCTCGCGCTACAAATTCATCAATCTACACGTCAACTGCTACGACAATTGCGCCCACCTGTTTTAGACGAAATGTCGCTTGAAAAAGCCCTTCATCATTTAATCAATGAATTTGCCTTCAATGACAATGGCATCACCTGTAATTTTAATTATTCATTAGATAAAGAGCCTGAAAACGAAACCATAATTTTTACCCTCTATCGTTTAGTACAAGAGTTATTAAATAATATTAGTAAACATGCCAACGCAACCTATATTGAAGTTTCGTTAACCCAAAACAAAAACCGTCTACGGCTGATCATTAGCGATAATGGTATTGGTATGCTCCCCACATCATTATCAACACAACAAAGTGGCGGTTTTGGATTACGAGGCATTGAAGAACGCATTCGCGCTTTAGGCGGAGAATGGGAAGTGATAAATCATCACGGCACGAAAATAATTGTTAACTTACCCACAAATTCAAAAGAAAACAGTGAAAACTAAGAATAAGTCTTAGTCATCTACAACCTTATCTCATTCTTTTTCTCGACATTTTTTTTACATTTGCAACATCAAAGAGGATGTTATGTCAGGTAAAAATTCGGCATCAATAAATAAGACCTATAACTTTTGGCGCAAAAACTTAATGCTGTCGATGATTATCGGTTATGCCACTTTCTATCTCACACGTAAAAGCGTCAACTTTGTGATGCCCGTTATGCAAATTGAATTGAGTTTAGATAAAGGAGATATCGGTTGGATAGCCAGCCTTTTTTATCTCACTTACGGTTTATCTAAATTTATTTCCGGTATTTTCCATGATAAATGGGGATATCGCTGGTTTATGGGTGTGGGATTAGTGATGACTGGCGTTATGAATATTATTTTTGCCTATTGTCTCTCTTTTCCAGCACTGCTTTTGGTCTGGGCACTAAATGGTTTCTTTCAAGGCTTTGGCTGGCCTCCTTGTGCAAGGTTGTTAACACACTGGTATTCACGCAATGAACGCGGTTTCTGGTGGGGATTATGGAATATCTCAATCAACCTTGGCGGGATGAGTCTTCCCATTTTAACTGCGTGGCTAGCGACGCATTATAGTTGGCAAGTCGCACTGCTTATTCCCGGTATTATCGGCATCATCATCGGGCTGTAGTTGTGTGTACGATTAAAAGGAACTCCCGCAGAAGAAGGGCTTCCTACTGTGGGTGTGTGGCGGCGAGATGTTTTTGAATTACGTCAAGAGCAAGCCTCTCCCCCTAAACCTATGCTAACTATTTTGAAAGAGAGCATTTTATTTAACCGAATGATTTGGTTACTAGGTTTTTCCTATATTTTGGTTTATCTCATACGTATGGCAATTAACGATTGGGGAAATATCTGGTTATCAGAAACACATGGCGCCAACTTATTGAGTGCTAACGCCATTCTCTCTTTATTTGAAGTGGGTGGCTTACTCGGGGCGTTATGTTCAGGCTGGGGCTCGGATTTATTATTCCGTGGCCAACGAGCACCAATGATATTGCTGTTTTCACTCGGGCTTTTTACCGCAGTAGCAGCGCTTTGGTTAATTCCAATTCATCATTATGCGTTACTCGCAGCCTGTTTTTTTAGTATCGGTTTTTTCGTGTTCGGACCACAGATGTTAATCGGGCTTGCTGCAACAGAATATTGTCATAAAAACGCAGCAGGCACGGTAACTGGCTACTTGGGATTGTATGCCTACTTAGGGGCAGCAATGGCAGGTTGGCCATTAAGTCAGGTCATGGCGCATTATGGTTGGACTGGGATGTTTGCATTATTAACCAGTGCTGCGGCCTTAATGGGACTCTTACTAATGCCATTGTTGATTGCTGATGTTAGCAAACAAGAGCATTTAGTTGGCCCACTTTCATTTTCCGATGACGACACATTTAAAAGGTTCTGAACATGAAATTGAAAACCCTCTCTACACTTGTTGCTGCTGGTCTGGCTCTGTCTGCTGTTAGCTTATCAACAAATGCGGCTGGTCGCTTAGTGGTTTACTGTAGTGCGACAAATGCAATGTGTGAAGCTGAAACAAAAGCCTTTGCCGAAAAGTATGATGTTAAAACCACCTTCGTTCGTAATGGTTCAGGAAGTACTTTAGCCAAAATCGAAGCTGAAAAACGCAATCCACAAGCTGATGTTTGGTATGGTGGTACAATGGATCCCCACTCACAAGCAGGTGAAATGGATCTACTAGAACCTTATGTTTCTCCTAATCTCGATCAAATCATGCCACAATTCCGTGATCCCGCTAAACGTAAAGGTAACTACTCTTCTGCGGTCTATGTCGGTATCTTAGGCTTCGGCGTCAATAAAGATCGCTTAAAAGAAAAAGGAATTGCTATTCCAACTTGTTGGAAAGATTTAATCAAACCTGAATATAAAGGTGAAATTCAAATCGCCGATCCACAAAGTTCAGGAACCGCTTATACCGCACTGGCAACCTTCGACCAGTTATGGGGTACTGAACAAGCCTTTGATTATCTGAAGAAAATCAATACTAATATCTCTCAATACACCAAATCAGGTATTGCCCCAGCGCGAAACGCCGCTCGTGGTGAAGCAGCCATTGGTATTGGTTTCTTACATGATTACTCATTAGAAGTTGAAAATGGTGCACCGCTTGAATTGATTTCACCTTGTGAAGGTACAGGCTATGAAATCGGTGGTGTCAGTATCATTAAAAATGCCCGTAATATGGATAACGCAAAATTATTCGTAGATTGGACACTCTCAAAAGAAGCGCAAGAAATTAGCTGGAAAGAAGGTAAATCTTACCAAATCCTAACAAATACCTCAGCAGAGTCTTCACCAATGGCACTGAAATTATCTGACTTAAAACTCATTAACTACGACATGGATAAATATGGCGATAGTGATGTGCGTAAAGAGTTGATTAATAAGTGGGTAACCGAAGTAAAAATGGGTAAATAGATCATCAACAGAGCGAGATAATCTCTCGCTCTCTTTTCACATAATAATAAATACATTTACTTTCGGGGGATTTATGTCTCACACACTCGCTTTACCTGAAAAAAAGAGGCGGGATCCCATATTTTTATGGATCCTAATTGCATGGATGGCATTTGCTTTATTGCCATCATGGAGCCTTGATTACGGTCTTTTAGATTCAACAGCAGATGAATTACTCACCTCTTACGGTTGGAGTAGCGTCAATATCAGTTGGCTCTGGTTTTTATTACCAAGTTTACTGCTCTTTCGTTCATTTAACGAACCTAAGCGTGAAAATCGTTCTCGCCACTATTTTGATGCAAGTTTTGCCTTACTTTGTGCGGTTATTACGATAGTTAGTGCAACGCTTGAAGGACGAGGTTTAGGTTACTCTGCGATCATCCTCTTTATTGCTCTGGGAATGATCATGAAAACCGCCTTAACACGCTTGGAATGGCTTGGTGGTGATAGCTTTGTTATTGGCTCTTTGATAGCCGTTGTTGCACTGATTGGTGCCTTTATTATCTTTCCTAGCATCGCTATTTTTATTCCGATGTTTAAAGATAGTGCTGGCAATTTTGCCCCTTTTGAGTTTATCGCTATTTTAAGTCAAGCTCATATTGTGCAAGTGATGCTCAATTCTATTGCGCTTTCTATTGCAGTAGGGATAGGTTGTACTTTCTTTGGTTTAATTCTAGCAATTTATACCTCTCGTATTGCGGTGCGCTCAGCCATTATTGGTCGCGTATTTTCTATCTTACCCATTGTAACACCTCCTTTTGTTGTTGGTTTAGGCGTCACACTTATGATGGGGCGCTCTGGTTATGTGACAGAGTTTCTTGCCACTTATGCAGGGCTTGAAAATACCAACTGGTTATATGGCTTTACTGGAATTTGGTTAGCGCAAGTGCTCGCCTTTACGCCTATGTCATTTATGATTTTAGACGGTGCCATTAAAACCATTCACCCTTCATTAGAAGAAGCGTCTTACACCTTAAGAGCTAACCGTTATCAAACTTTCTTTAACGTCTTTATGCCGTTACTTAAGCCGGCGTTAGCCAATGCGTTTTTAATTGTGATTGTGCAATCTCTTGCTGACTTTAGTAACCCATTGGTTTTAGGGGGCAACTTTGACGTTATCGCCACACAAATTTACTTCTATATCACCGGCTCTCAACTGGATTATCAATCTGCCAGTACATTAGGGGCGTCACTGTTAGTTTTCTCACTATTAGTGTTCTGTGTGCAGTATATGTGGATTGGTAAACGCTCTTACGTCACCGTATCAGGGAAATCCTATCGTGGTGATGTTCAACCTTTGCCATCGTCGCTAATTGCATTTGTGACAACAGTTTTAGCTATTTGGGTTGTCTTTAATATCTTGCTCTATGGCAGTATTTTCTATGGTAGCTTCACCGTTAACTGGGGAGTTGATTACACCTTAACGCTGGATAACTTTATCAAGTTATTTGGTCAAGGAATGAGTGATGGTGCATGGCCGTCGTTATTAGATACCTTGTTATATGCAGGTATTGCAGCACCGATTACCGCTATTCTCGGACTATTAATTGCCTATATCGTCGTGCGCCAAGACTTTAAAGGTAAGAAAAGTATTGAGTTCACAACAATGCTCTGTTTTGCTGTCCCGGGAACTGTTGCCGGTGTCTCTTATATTCTTGCGTTTAACGACTCACCGTTCCATTTAACGGGAACAGCGGCAATTGTCATTATCTCAATGACGATGCGTAACGTGCCTGTGGGAATACGTGCGGGTATTGCGGGATTAGGGCAAATTGATAAATCGCTTGATGAAGCTTCTCTAAGCTTAAGAGCAAATTCAATGAGAACGATTTTCTATGTGCTATTACCGTTATTACGCCCTGCTATTTTATCTGCGCTGATTTATAGCTTTGTGCGTGCGATTACCACAGTCAGCGCCATCGTCTTCCTTGTTACGCCTGATACACGTGTTGCAACTGCTTATATTTTAAACCGTGTTGAAGATGGAGAATACGGTGTCGCAATTGCCTATGGCTCGATTTTAATCGTCGTCATGTTGGCAATTATTTTCTTATTTGACTATTTGATTGGCGAAGCCCGTGTTTCACGCTCTAAAGCCAAAAATGCACAGTAATACGGAGTATAAATCATGACACAACGACATTTCGTTGAACTGAAAAATGTCATTAAGCGTTTTGGCACTAACACGGTTATTGAAGATCTCAGTTTATCTATTCCACAAGGCAAAATGGTTTCATTATTAGGCCCTTCAGGTTGCGGTAAAACAACCGTTTTACGTTTAGTTGCTGGGTTAGAAAAACCAACAGAAGGTAAGATCTTTATTGATGGTGAAGATGTCACTGAACGCTCAATTCAACAACGTGATATCTGTATGGTGTTTCAGTCTTATGCCCTTTTCCCTCATATGTCATTAGGGGAAAACATTGGCTATGGCTTAAAAATGCTTGGGCGTCCTAAAGCAGAAATTAAACAACGTGTTTCTGAAGCTTTAGCGCTGGTGGACTTAGCGGGCTTTGAAGATCGTTTTGTTGACCAAATATCAGGGGGACAACAGCAACGGGTTGCCTTAGCACGCGCCTTAATTTTAAAACCTAAAGTACTGCTTTTTGATGAGCCACTCAGTAACCTTGATGCTAATTTACGTCGTAGCATGAGAGAAAAAATTCGTGAATTACAACAACAGTTTAATATCACTTCTCTTTACGTAACCCATGACCAAAGTGAAGCATTTGCGGTTTCTGATATGGTATTGGTGATGAATAAAGGCAAGATAATGCAATTAGGTTCACCGCAAACGCTTTATCGCCAACCAGCTTCTGAATTTATGGCCAGCTTTATGGGAGATGCAAACTTATTCCCAGCCACATTAGGCCCTGATTATGTTGATATTTTCCAATATCGTCTACCAAAGCCAGATACATTTAACACCACTAAAACAGACGTTAGAGTTGGAGTTAGACCAGAAGCTATCACCTTATCTCAACAAGGCGATGCCTGTCAGCAATGCAAAATCGTCCATGTCGCTTATATGGGTCCTCAGTATGAGGTAACCGTGGAATGGCAAAATCAGACTTTGCTATTACAAGTCAATGCCACACAGCTTCAACCAAATGTCGGTGATAGCTATTATCTGCAAATTCATCCTTATGGCATGTTTATTTTAGAATAAATAGTTTTACCCTATTTTCTCATTTATCTTCAAGGCGTCGTTATGACGCCTTTTTCACACCCTCATTTTTCATCTTCTCAATTTATTTTTTATTAAATTACATACAGTTATAGGTTTTTTATTATTTTTAAAAAATCATTACTTGCTAATGATAATTATACTTACTTACAATACTTTTTAAAACGTTACATTATAACATTACTTAAAAGGAGGGTGAACGGTATGAAGAAATCCATTTTTAGTTATACAACGCTTTTTATTTCAATAAGTTACTCTTTGTTTGCAAATGCAAGCTCTGCAATAAAATCAAAAGAAAATCAGACTAATGAGGTATTAAAAGTCTATTCAACACCTTTACATACGCCACAAGAAAAAATGGCAATACCTGTTGCAGTTTTGACACAAGAAGAGCTACGCGCTAATCGTAGTGCCTCAATTGCTGAAACATTGACATCTCTACCCGGTTTTCATGCCAGTTTTTTTTGGTGGCGGTTCGGTACATCCGGTTATTCGGGGAATGTCTGGAAATCGAGTCAAGGTATTACACAGTGGTAGTGATCTTATGGATGTCTCGTCGATTGGTGCAGATCATGCAATCACCAGTGAACCCTTTTTAAGCCAGCGTATTGAAGTATTAAAAGGCCCTGCAACATTACTTTATGGAGGGGGGACAATAGGTGGTGCAATTAACATTATTGATAGCAAGATTCCTATGTCAGTGCCTAAAAAAGGCTACGAAGGCGAATTACAGTATCAATACGATTCCGTTTCTAAGAGAAATACAGGATCAATCGGATTAACATTAGGAGAAGATAATTTAGCTCTGCACCTTGAAGGGACTAAACGTTATCAAAGCGATTACAAACAGCCAGCACCTTTGCATCAAGGAGAACCTAGCCGTTTAGCCGGATCTTATCAAGATAACCAATCGGCAAATATCGGTGCATCTTGGATCTTAGATGATGGCTATATTGGAATTGGCTATGGTGAACAACATCGCCGATATGGATTACCCGGGCATACGCATTTTCATGATCATGAAGAGGAATACCATCATCATACCCCAATTCGCCCTCCGTTAATCGGCCATCATCATCATAATCACAATCATGAATACCCTGATGAACAACATCAACATGGTATTCCTTATATTGTTATGGATAGCAAACGATGGGATCTTCGTGGTGAAAAAAACAATCCATTTACTGGTATTGAATCAATACGTTTCAGTGCGGCCAGAACCGATTATCATCATGATGAAAAAGAAGGAAATGAAGTCAGTACCTCATTTAAAAACAAAGGCGATGAATTAAGACTGACATTTACACATCAACCTATTTGGGGTTGGCATGGTGTTATTGGCGGGCAATTTAATCAGCGTGATTTTAGTGCTCAAGGAGAAGAAGCTTATGTACCGTCAACAAAAACAAAAAATCACTCACTCTTTTTATTAGAAGAATACCAATTAGGTGATTTTCGCTATGAATTAGGATTTCGCCAAGAGTGGCAATCACTGTTAAATAGAGAAACTCAAAAAAATAATAAGCAGAGTGCATCTTCTATTTCTGCTGGATTAGCATGGAATTTTACACAAGACTATTTTTTAAATTTATCACTCTCACACACGAAAAGATTACCTGTTGCAGAAGAGCTTTACGCGAATGGTGTTCATGCTGCAAGTCGAACTATTGAAAAAGGCGATCCTAATTTAACCGCAGAGGCTGCAAATAATATTGATATTGGAATAACTAAAGTAACAGGTGATATTCAATTCAATATAAGTGCCTATTATAACCGTATTAATAATTATATTTACGGTCAGTTTACGGGGACTGAATTAAATAATGGCTATCGTTCATTACAATATGTTCAAAATGATGCACAGTTTAAAGGTATAGAAGGAAATATTGATTATTACTATAACCAAGATAGCTTAATTGGTATTTCTGGTGATTATGTTAGAGCAAATTTACTACACAATAAGGGAAATATACCAAGAATACCGGCTTATCGTTTAAGTACTTATATTAAACATAGTTTTACAGAAAACGTAATTGGACAAATCCGCATTGATCATTTTGGAAAACAGAATAAAACAGCAGACTATGAAACATCCACAGAGGCTTATAACACAGTTAGTTTAGGTAGTGAATATATTGGTTATTTAGATAACACAGATTATACCTTATACGCCAAGATTAATAATATCTTTGATGCAAAAGGGAAAGACAGCACCTCTTATATTAAAGATGAAATGTATTTACCTGGTCGTAATATTATCTTAGGCGCTACTCTTACATTCTAATATGAATATCATGAAAAAAAGTAAACTCTCTATTATTTTACTTATACTTTTGTCGTCTCCTTTATATGGAAAAGAGAATAATCAAGATAAAAGCCAAGAAAAAGAAACATCAAACGATGTTATTACTGTTAAAGCAACATCAATAAAAAACAAAGAGACATTCTCCTCTTTATTACTCAATAATCGAGAAGAGATAAAAGGAAAACAACTTGAACAAATAAAAACAAATACGATTGGTAATACCGTTGCAAAAGTTGCTGGTGTACAAACCGAAGGCTTTGGCCCTAATGCTGCAAGACCTGTTATTCGAAGTTTATCAGGAAATCGTGTAGGCATTTTAGTCAATAATCTACCAATTAATGATGTTTCATTTATTAGTGGAAATATGCCGATCCCCATTGATATGAATAGAATTAATGAAATATCGATTAGCAAAAACTCTGAAGCGCTCTTTTATGGTGGTAGTACAAGCGGTGGCGCTATTCATTTGTGGGATGACCGAATAATGACACAGCTACCTGAAAAAGCGATTTCAGGTGCCGTGACTTTTAATGGAAGTACCAATAACGGTAATGGAGGTTCTGCAAATATTAAGTTCAGCGATGAAGAAAACTGGATTTTTAATATTTCAGGTGCCACTAAACGCGTCTCTCGATATAAAATTCCAACACGCTCTAAAGTGGGGGCTTGTTATAGCTATCAACAACTAAAAGACCATTTTGCATTACGTGATCAATGCCAAGTGGATATGAAAGTGTTTACTAGCCGTAATCCTGAAGCTTATCCTTACATTAGTGAGTTTTGGAAAAAATATCAGGTTGAATATGAGCTAAGTGAAGATGAAAAATATACCTTTAAAGATAAAGACTATTTTTTAGGTATTGGCTATGTTGATAACGAACCCAATTCACAATATAAACCGGGTAGTCCCACATCGATTGAACATGTGACTCCACCTAAACATTATGTTGAAAATAATAATAAAGAGATCCCAAATAGCTTTTTAAAAAGCCAAAGTGGCAATGCATCTCTTTCTTATATTAGAGATGAAGGCTATATAGGTTTATCTGTTACTGATTTTCAGACTTCTTACGGTGTACCGGGTTATGCTTATCTCACCACAAAAACAAGTCGAGAAATGTATAAGCCTGTTTCGGTTTCAAATCATAATCGGCGAATAGATATACAAGGAAAACATTATCACTTAACACCTTTTTTAAGAGACAGCGCTTTTTATTACTCTTATTCTGAATCGAAAGATGAAGAATTAGTGGGACAAATTGCATCATCCGTATTTGAGACCAAAAATCACCAATTAGCATTAGAAACGGCACATGCTCCACTCTTTAATCGGTTAAACGGTGCTATTGGCGTTAACGGTAATTATCGTGATCTGAAAACGTCTGGTTATGATGCTTATTTACCCAGTGTATTAACCAAAGAGTACGGAATATATTGGGTTGAATCGCTAAATTTATCTCCTTTTGAGCTCACTGCTGGATATCGTAAAGGTTACACTCAACATAATCTCAATATTCCAGCGAATTATAATCGTGGTAGAGGGCAAGGTTCTAATTTACAAAGCCGTCATTTTGATACAAGTGCAAATACACTCACCCTATCTTTTACACCAATTGATGAATGGACATTAAAACTACAACAAAATATTTCTTATCGAGCACCAGAAATTAATGAACTTTATACACATGGCCCTCATTATGCTTATTTAATTGAAGAACAAGGAAACAGTAAATTTAATACCGAAAAAAGCAAAAGTATTGAATTATCATCTGTTATTGAGATTGGCAATTTCTCTAATAAGATTAATTTGTATAAAACAGACTACAGTGATTTTAAATTTAGGCGATTAACGGGGATCAGTCGTGGTGGTGTTACCGTTATGGAGTGGGATGAAACTGATCTCGAAACAAAAGGATTAGAATACGAATTTAAGTATTTATATGAAATGCCTCACGATCATAATCTTACATTTACACTATTCGGGGATTTTGTCGAAAATAAAAGTAAAAGAAAGTTATTTATTGCAGGTAATTATTTACCAAACTTACCTAATGAAAAACATGGTATTGGCATTAATTATCAGCATGGCGAATTAACAGCATTTAGTCGCGCAACTTACTATAAAAAACAGAAAGAGAGTGGTGGATTAATGTATGGTGGAGATATTACCTTTCCTTCCTATACTTTAGTCGATGCCGGTATTGGTAAAAAATATCATCTTGATAAGTTAGATGTCTCCGTTGATTTTATGATTAATAATCTCACTAATACTGAAGCAAGGCCTGCATCTTCTCAATTAAAATATTTAGCCCCATTACCGGGTCGAAACTATGGGGTAAATGTTAAAATTGATTTTTAATATATTATGATTTAGCAAGATATAAAGTAACGAGGCACCCAATGGGTGCCTCTTTTTTATAATAATACTACGACATTTTCCCCTGGTGTGACATCCTGGTGTGAATGTTTGATGTAACACTTGGTGTAACACATTGCTACGCTATTATTGTTTTAGATAACAATTCAAAATACTGGCACGACTCCCTTTATTTTTTAATTTAATAAGCGATCAAAAAAACTAACCCCCCCGCTCTACACTCTATTTTCCTTGAGCGAGATATTTTTGCATTTCATCCTCAGGAACCATACCACCACCCGTCGCCCATACTAAATGTGTGGCATTTTGCATTTTTTGGCTATCTAGTGATAAACCTTGCAGATAATCTTTAGCTTGAGTGACATGTACAGCTCCCACCATTCCTGCTAAAGCCGAAGGTTCTAACTTAATTTCTTCTTCTTTATTTAATAAACTAAGTAAGTCATAAAGCTCTTGATTATCAATAGTGTAATAACCATCAATTAAGCGCTCCATTGCTCGACCAACAAAGCCTGATGCGCGGCCAACAGCCAGACCATCAGCGGCAGTGACGTTATCGATACCAATCTCTTGTACAGAGATACCTTCATGTAATTGGGTATAAACGCCCAATAACATACAAGGTGAATGTGTTGGCTCAGCAAATAAACAGTGCACTGCATCACCAAATGCCAGTTTTAACCCAAAAGCAACACCACCAGGACCACCACCAACACCACAAGGTAAATAAACAAACAGAGGATGTTCACTATCAACACGAACACCTTGTTCTTCAAATTGGCGTTTTAAACGTAATCCCGCTACCGCATAACCCAAAAACAATGTTTTTGAGTTTTCATCATCAATAAAGAAACAGTTAGGATCTTTCTCAGCTTCTTTACGACCTTCTTCTACCGCAATGCTGTAATCTTGTTTATATTCAACAACATTAACGCCATGAGAACGTAATTTATCTTTCTTCCACTGACGTGCATCGGCAGACATATGCACACTTACACTAAAGCCTAATTTCGCACTCATGATCCCAATAGACATACCTAAGTTGCCTGTTGAGCCTACCGCGATACTGTATTGGCTAAAGAATTTACGGAATTCATCAGAGAATAATTTTTCATAATTATCATCTGTACTCAGTAATCCCGCGTTGATTGCCAATTTCTCAGCGTGCGTTAATACTTCATAAATCCCACCACGCGCTTTAATTGAACCTGAAATAGGTAGATGGCTATCCTTTTTCAAACGCAATTGACCGCTAATGGATGTGTTATAGCGCTTTTCAAGAGCAACTTTCATCTTAGGAATATCAATCACTTCAGATTCGATAATCCCTTGAGTCACCGCCGTTTCTGGAAATGCTTTAGCTAAATAAGGTGCAAAACGTTGTAACCGTGCTTGTGCGTCAATTACATCATCTTGCGTTAAACCAACATATGGAAGTCCCTGGTCAGTGGTGGTCACGTTTGGGTTAAACCAAACCACTTCTTTTAAGTCCACTAAGTCACGCACTAGTGGAAAATGACTGATTAATTTATTTATATCTATATGGTTCATAGTCGTTCTCTTTTATATGACAAAAGAAAGCATAAATGTACCGCCTAATGCGACAAAGGAGGCAATAAAGGTCGCGACACTGTAAAAACGAAAAGTTTCACTTAAAGTTGCATTACAATACTGTTTCACTAACCAAAACAGTGAGTCTGTGACGATGGTACAACCAATAGCACCTGAACCAATTGCTAATGTAATAATTTCAGGGCTAATGTCTGGGTATAAAGGCATTAATGGCGCAACAATTGCAGTAGCCCCCATCATTGCAACCGTTGCAGAACCTACTGCAGCATGAAGGATAATGGCAACTAACCAAGCCAATAAAATAGGATGCATATCTAAATTAGAAAGAATTAACGCTAAAGATTCACTTAAACCACTTCCTTTTAAAATGCCATTAAAAGCGCCACCCGCACCAATAATTAATAAAATGTTGGCAATAGAGCTAAAGCTATCTTCTGTTTTCTTCAATAAAGTATTCATGCCCATATTACGGCGAATACCTAATACATAATAAGCAACAAAGGCAGCAATAAACATCGCAGTAATTGGATTACCAATAAACTGTAATGCGGTATAAACCGATGTGCCTTTAGTCATATTTAATTCTGCAGCTGTTTTTATCAGCATCAGAAAAATTGGCAATAATACTGTAAAGAGAGTGGCACCGAGCGAAGGCAAATCTTTTTCTTCACGAATTTCCATGTCAGAAAATTCTTCAGGTACAGTTTTAAATGGTAAGCGCTCGCCTAACATTTTTAAGAATAAAGGCCCTCCCACTAAAGATGCGACTAAACCAACAGCAAGACCCGCAACAATAACAGTTCCCATATCTGCCCCTAATTCATTAGTCACGAATAGTGCAGCAGGGTGAGGAGGAACAATACAGTGAACAGCCATTAATGCTGTACATAATGGAATAGCTAATTTTAATAATGAAGTATTTGTTTTTTTCGCAATTGAGAAAGCAAGAGGAATAAGTAATACCACACCCACTTCAACAAAGAGTGTAATACCACAAATAAGACCAACTAATACCATAATAACGTCTGGAGATAGCCAACGACATTTTTGTAATGTAATACCGATGCGTTCTGCTGCACCTGATATTTCCATCATCTTACCAAGAATGGTTCCTAAACCGATAATTGCTGCTAAAAATCCTAACGTACCGCCAATGCCGTTTTCAATCGCATTTACCATTTCTAAAGGATTCATCTTCATTGCCGTACCCACGAAGAAGCTTGCCAATAGTAAGGCTAAAAACGGATGAAACTTAAATTTTATTATAGTAAAAACAATGAGCAAAATACTAATTATAAGGGTACCCAGCACCCATAACGTTGAGTCCATACATCCATCCCAAATATTTTATTTATTGTTATTCATATTGAATATTAATCATTAAGCACTTACAAATGATGAAAAATCACACTAAGATGAACTCAATTAATTCAAATAAGTGATATAAAGCACAAATAATTACATTTTGATAAGTAGTAGCATGATATTTTATCTTAACATTAGCTTGATTATTAACTTACGTTACTATTAATAACAAAACGAGAATAAAAGAATGTTTGAATCTTCTAGCGTGATTTTAAGAAATAAACGATTATCCAGTTATCAATTAGCAAGACTTCACACTTTTGAAGCAACAGGTCGCCACCTTTCATTCGCTTTAGCGGCAGAAGAACTGTCATTAACTCCCAGCGCCATTAGCCACCGTATTAATACATTAGAAGAAGAGCTGGGCATTAAGCTGTTTAACCGCTTTCATCGCCGAATAGAGTTAACAGAAGAAGGTGAACGAATTTATTGGGCACTTAAAAAAACGCTAGAAGATATTAACCAAGAAATTTTAGATATTCATAACCAAGAAGTTTCAGGCGTTCTCACTGTTTATTCTCGACCTTCTATTGCCCAATGTTGGTTAGTTCCTCGTATTTCAGATTTTACTGAGCGTTATCCATCTATTGAATTAAATCTGTTTACAGGAAATGATGATATTAACTTTCGAGGTTATGGTATTGATCTCGCAATCTATTTTGATGATAAGCAACTGCAAAACCTTTATTGTGAAGATTTAATCTCAGAATCTATTATTCCTGTATGTAGTCCTAAATATGCGAAAAAACATGAGCTTATTGGCAATATTCATCATCTTTCTAATTGTACTTTGCTACATGATAGGCAAGCTTGGAGCAATAACTCTGATTTCGATGAATGGCGAGCTTGGGGTGAATATATGGGGATTTCACTTTTTCCTAATCGTAGCAATATCTGTTTTGACCGCTCTGATCTTGCTGTTATTGCTGCGGTTAACCACTCAGGAGTGGCAATGGGAAGAAAGCGTTTAGTGCAAAAACAACTGGCTAATAAAGAATTAATTATCCCTTTTGATAATAGTGAGCTTTTTTGTGCTCAGCGTTATTACCTTGTCACTCGAAATGAAAAGAATAATGCTAAAGTACAGCTTTTCATTCAGTGGCTAAAAAAACAAATCAAGGAAAATATGTAATTTTTTAAGGAAAATCCGATGAAAGAAATGATATTCACAACACAACAACTTATTGCAATTTCCGTATAAATCCACTCATCAAATTCAAACGTTGAAAGCGATGCTAATAACTCACTAACTGTTTGAATTTTTGTGTCATTTTATTTCCCACCAAGAGTACTAGTTATTCTTAAAATAAACCCGCCAATTAGGCGGGCTTATTATTTCTTAATTCTAAACGTCTATGATCTTATTTAGCTAAAAAGTGTTTATCTTCAATCACAATTAAAGGTTCAATATCACTCTCTTTTTTAATCACTAGCGTTGGATCTGAACGTAAACAACAACCGCCATAATGCCCACCCACTGTGAAAGTACAAACTTGGATATAACGATTTGCTACTTTTGGTAAACACCATAATTCTTGGTAAATATTTTCTTGGTGATCAAATTGACCATAAGTTTCATCTAACACATTCTCTTTATGATCGACTAAACCAATGTTACTACCACAACGCCCCGCTATCGGTTTAATAGCATAACCACTTTGTTCAAGACGAGGGGTTACAGTGAAATCAGTGTCTAACAAATAAGGGTTATCAGGGAACAATTGCCATAAGATAGGTAAAATTGCTTTATTACTTGGAATAAGTGTCCAAAGAGGTTCAAAAACGGTAATTTCAGGACGTAAAAGTACATCAACCAAGCGAACTTCACCTTCAGGATGTCCTGTACGAATAGGGATCAGCGCTTGTTGCTCACTCTCTTCTCTTAGTTGCTCTAACGCAGTTTCCCAAGCCCATGTTTTCCATACACATTCAACAATGCGCTTATCTGCATCAATCAATTGACCACGGCTATTCCAATGAAGCTCATCCAATCCACGTAGAATTTTACTGTGATAACCTGCTTGGGTCAGTGATTGTTGCATAAAGAGAGCGTGATAATCTTCTTCACTATCATCATCTTGAAGAATATGCACAAAAGGTTTTGCATCACAGTGTTTCCAAGCATCCGCTAATGCATCAAGTAAGCGTTCTCCAGGGTTAAAGCCCTCTTTAATTCCACCTTTCTGCGCCCATTTCTCAATGATTAAGCCCGCTTCGGTATGACAAGAGGCTGAGTCGGCATTATATTCATAAACTTTGACTCCTCGCTCATCCATACAAAAATCTAATCGTCCCGTGATCATTTGATGGCGCCTGTTTTGCCATGACAAACGAATACGAGGCCACAGCACTTCAGGGATATCGAATAAACGCAGCAACTTATCGTCTTTCAACACTTTTTCAGTTGCATGCAAATACATCAAATGCATTTCATTACTTGCGCGAATAAGCTCCTGTTCTGCACTTTCTGAAATGGTGAAATATTCATAGCTATTTTGATTGATAATATGACCGTGCTGAGCTAGAACATAGGCTTTTTCCAGAGGTGAGCTTTCATCTAGCCACTTCCCATCGAATTGGCCTTTATTATCAAGCTTTGCAGCATGAATATTTAACAGCTCAGGCATGATTTTAGGTTGAGGAAGGCTATAAACATTAGGCTCTGTTTGGATCATCCAACCTAAAAGAGTTGTATTATCAAAGGTATCTTGAATAAAGTAGCCATTATCCGTCACTTTAAGAGGTAATTCCCTAGTCCACTGTTGCCCCATAGGTAATTTAGTGTGGATAACATTTTGTTCCGCAATACGAACTTTATCTTCAAGCACTTCAGTAATAACAGCAACATGCCCTGTTACTTTAAACTCACCACCTTCGTGCCAAATTAGCAAAGCGCCCACAGCTGGAGGTTGTTTGCTACCATTTTCAAAGGCTTGTAATGGTAATATATCATCGTCTATGGTTTTACGTAAAAAACGCAATGAGAAGATCTCATAAGCCATTCCCACATCAGTAAATACAGCACCGTAATGCAGATAAAGAAAACGACGAGCAAACTCAACACACTGCCACTTGTGCCCCATATATTCATTACCAATATAACTACGGAATGAATCATTAGCAGCATAGTCTTCTTTATCAATACTGCTGTAATCTGAAGAGTAAATCGCGACACCACCGGGCGCATAACCTAGTAATGTTCCAAATGGTTCATGACGAATGACATCTTTTACATTCATAATCTCGACCTTGACGATAAATAAATAATTACCCTGCAACACTTATAATCTTGCCTAAGTATTATAGTTAACAATCTTAACGCCGTAGCCTATTAGATGTGAATGTAATTTTATAAAAGTCAATAAAGTGAAGAGAGTCGTTTAAATTTAACACGAGTTTAAGAAAAGAAATCTTACTGATATAAAAAAAAACTCAAAAATAACCCATTATAAAAATACATAAAAGGTATTTTCGAGTATAAACACAGTCAAAGAGGGTTTTGTCTTTTTTGTTATAGCCTCATTATTTACTCTTTATTAATCATAAATGCGAGCACAAATAATAAATAAAATGGTGTTTAGGCAATATATAGCACTGTTTATCAAAATTTTCTCGATTATCCTGCTAGAAAAAGGAAGGATATCAAAATAGTTTAATAAAAATTAATATCATCTTATAGCCTGACGGGTATAAATAATTCATCCCATTAACCGATAACACTATAGAATGGATTTTACTCATTAAAGCCGGAGTGCTTGTTTACTTTGAAGATCCATCCCAGAAACTTGATATTCGAATTATTGAATATTATTGGTGGTTGATAGGAAGAATGAGGTCACTAATGTCAAAGATTTATCCCATTTCTCAAATTATTGGGCATAAAATTCGTAAGCAACGCCAGCAACTTCGCTTATCAGCAAAGGTTGTCGCTGAACGAGTTGGTATTAGCCAACAACAATTTTCACGTTATGAGAATGGGCTATGTAAAATTGATGTTGATATGCTCTTTCATATTGCACAAGAGCTAAAAGTCACGCCTGCATTTTTCCTACCGCCAAATGAAGAGCAAGTTTCTGCTGTGGCACTGACACAGTCCAAACAGTTTTGGAGTGCTCAAAGTCAAATTTAATATTCTTAGTATGGAAATCTTCTGTCTTATCATTTCATTAAGGTAAATAGGATTTCCATATATCATTCTTAATTGAATGATTTTATGGGATATTATCATCTGAAGCGATTAATTCCATTTATATATTTCCTTCAAAACAACAAATTTTTTTCTTTTATAAAAGAAAATGTTATCACTATTTTTACTCACTTTCCGACCAACTTAAGCGATATTTTTCGTATAAATTATCTCCCATTTCTAATACAAATCATGCTAACCTTAACAAGAATAATAACAATTATCATTCAATAATAGAGGTTAAACATGAAATATCGCTATGCACTCTCTCTCACTGCTTTCTCATTTCTTTCTGCGTCCGCTTTAGCTGTTGAATATCCAGTTGGTCATCCTATTATTAAAAATGGTATGGAAATTCAAGGAGTTTATCTCCAACCTATCACCATGGATGTTGAAGAAGGCCATCATGCGATGAATCACTTGGCTGCTGATAAGGCAGATATCCATTTAGAAGCCGATATTCATGCCACAGAAGATAATCCGAATGGATTTGCTGAAGGCGATTGGATCCCGTACCTCACCATTGAATACACCGTAACAAAATCCGATGCACCTGCGAAAAAACAGCAAGGTACATTTATGGCGATGGTTGCCAACGATGGTCCTCACTATGGTGAAAACCTGAAGCTGGATGGAAATGGTCAATATAATGTGACCTATAAGATTTACCCACCTTCATACAACAAAGATATCGTTTTTGGTCGCCATATCGATAAAGAAACGGGTGTTGCACCTTGGTTTGAACCCTTTGAAGTGTCATGGGATTTCACCTATAGCGGTACTGGCCGTAAAGGTAGTTACTAATTAGCTTGATAACGGATAAATCCAACCATTTGGATTTATCCTTTTTCTCTTTTTTTAAGTGAAACGCTGATGATCAAAATTCTCTCTAGATACACATTATTGCTACTGTTAATGGTGACATCCTCTGTTTTGGCAGCAGAGAAATACACCGTTGAATTAGAAATGAAAGATGGTGAACTTATTCCTCAAGTGCTCGAAGTACCCGCTAAAACCCCCATTAGAATAAAAATTCGTAATACAGGCACCAGCCCTGTTGAATTTGAAAGTACACAGTTGCGTAAAGAAAAAGTATTAGCACCGGGCG
The DNA here is from genome assembly GCF_003144535.1 of Proteus penneri. Classification (GTDB taxonomy): domain Bacteria; phylum Pseudomonadota; class Gammaproteobacteria; order Enterobacterales; family Enterobacteriaceae; genus Proteus; species Proteus penneri. Next base: position 78,314 of record NZ_PHFJ01000005.1, read on the forward strand.
CAAATTCTGTCGTTGTCATCGCACCGCTAAAACCGGGTCGTTACACCTTCTTTGATGATTTTCACCTTTCTCATCCTCAAGGTGAAATTGTTGCAACTGAAAAGGCAGAGTAAATATGGGACAAGTTCTGTTTGTTGTTTGGCGAGAAAGTTTTGAGGCGCTATTAGTAGTAGGCATTATTTATGCGTGGATAAAACGCTCACCTGCACCACAACAAGGTATGAAATATTTATGGGGTGGCGTGGTATTTGGGTTATTTCTTGCCATTATTCTAGCGCTAAGTATATATGGCGTATTTAGCTCACTTGAAGATATATGGCAATCTCTATTTATGATCGCAATGGAGATCATCGCTTGTGTACTTATTGTACAGATGGTTTATTGGATGAATGGGCAAGGAAAATCATTAAAAGCAAATATAGAAAATGAACTCACCCAAAAAACACAGCAACAAAGTGCATGGGGTATTTTACTGATTATTGCTATTGCAATTGCCAGAGAAGGCAGTGAAGTTGTTGTCTTCCTCTCTAGCCATATTATGGCTCTCAATGCACAAACAGCACTGCCTTTCTTTATCGAAGTCTTTATTGGTTTACTTGTCGCAGCATTCACTCTATGGCTATTTTTACTGACATCAAAAGTTATTTCATGGCGCTATTTCTTTACCGTAACAGGATTTTTACTGCTATTCCTTGCCGTTTCTTTGCTATTAAAAGCCGTAGAAGAAATTGTAAATTTACTCATTGAAATAGATTTCGAATTACCTGATTTCTTTATTTACCCACTTTGGGATATTAGCCATATTCTGGATGATTCCAGTGTCTTTGGTAATTTTTTGGTCTCGTTTTTTGCTTATCGCTCTCAACCCATTGGTTTAAGCGTGGTGACATTTATTGTGTTTTGGGTGGTTGTTGCACTGTTATTTAAGCGAGGTGCTCGCCATGCTAAATAATGCAAAATCGAAAAGTAAAAATATCATAGCTTCTCTATTTATCTTGTTATTTTCTTTTCCCGTTTATGCCGAGAAAATTATTCAAGGTATTATTCAAGATAGCGAGACTATCGTTATTGCCAAAGGGGATATTCCTACCCCTGAAAAATTTAAAACTGATATTTTAAAGTACCGAGAAAAGGCCGTTGAGCAATTAACGCTAGTTGAAAAATCACTCGATAAATTAATCGAATATAGTGAAAAAAATCAGCTTATGAATGCTCAAAATGCTTATCAACAAGCACATTATCACTATGAAGTTATTCGCCCAATTATTGCGCTTTTTGGATCAAGCGAACGTTTATTAAATAACCGAGCTGATTTCTTTCTTGAAAGAGAAAACTCACCTCGTTTTTCAGGGTTTCATTTAGTTGAATATCAACTCTTTAAATTAAAAGATACGCAAAAAGCGACAGAGTCCGCAAAAGTACTATTAAGAGGTATTAGTGATCTAAAAAAACGTTTAGCTATTGAAGATATCCCCATTCCCAAATTAGTCCAATCGGCGGGTGATTGCTTAGAATTGATTTTAATTGACAAACTTGCGGGTATTGAAAATCAATATTCAAACAGCGATCTGGGTGATGCTTATGCCAATTTATCTGGATCACGCTTAATCGTAGCGATCTTATCTAATCATATTCCCCCTACTGAATATCAACGGCTTATCAAACAATATGACGATATTGGTGCTCTGCTTTTAAAATATCAGCGTGATGAAGGTTTATTCCAACCTTTAAGTGCCGTTCCTGAAACAGAAAAAAGCTGGCTTTTCTCTCAAGTAACACAATTAGCAGAGCAAGTGGCAAACTTACGTGCCACCCTCGATATTGATGTTTACTATCACTATAAAGAAGCAAGTGATGAAAAATAAAACTCTCTTTAAACCATTATTAAAAAGTCCTGTGAACCTCGATAAACGTACAACGTTAAAGTGGTTAGGTGGGAGCTTATTACTCGCCAGTATAGGGGTTAATGCACAACAAAAACAATGTGCTTCATCGGTGCCCCGTTATCAACGTACGATTGCTTATTTAGGTAAACACCAAGCAGGAGTTATTACTCCAGAACAAAAACACGCCTCATTTATTGCTCTTAATCTAACAGTCACTACTGTTGATGAAGTGAAAAATATATTCGCAACTCTGACACAACGAATTGCGTTTTTAACACAATCTCGTGAACTAGAGCAGAGAGCAAACCCACATCTTCCTCCTGCTGAATCAGGTATTTTAGGAACACAATTATACCCCGATGAATTAACCGTCACTGTCGCGTTAGGTGATAGTTTTTTTGATAATCGTTTTGGTTTCCAGCCTAAAAAACCCAAACGCTTAGAGCCTATGAAACCCTTTCCTAATGACCGATTAGATCCAAAATGGTGTGGTGGCGATGTTCTACTCCAGTTTTGTGCTAATAGCCAAGAAAGCGTCATTTATGCGTTAAGAGATATTTTAAAATATCTTTCTGGTCAAGTTTATGCGATATGGAAAATTGATGGTTTTCTTCCTGCTCGCGATATTGATAATCACCAAACACCGATTAACCTTTTTGGTTTTAAAGATGGTTCAGGCAACGCGCCTTCATCTGATAATAGCCTGATGAACGCGCTAGTCTGGATCACGGAAGAACAAAAAGAGCCACAATGGTGTTTAGGCGGAAGCTATCAAGCAGTGCGTCTTATTCGGTTTGCATTGGAATTTTGGGATAGAACACCGCTTGAAGATCAAGAGAATAACTTTGGTCGTCATCGATCAACGGGTGCCCCAATAGGTATGAAGCAAGAGATGGACGATCCACAGTTTGAAAAAGATCCCCATGGCGACCGAGTGCTGTTTGATTCTCATATGCGAAGAGCCGAACCAAGAAATCCAGAGCGTTACAGTGCAAAACTACGCCGACGCAGTTACAGCTATTCATTAGGTTTAACACCTTCAGGCCAACTAGATATGGGACTTATTTTTATCTCATTTCAAAATAACCTTAAAAAAGGCTTTATTGATACCCAAAAACGCTTAGACGGTGAACCATTAGAGCGCTATATCAAACCTTTCGGTGGTGGTTATTACTTCGTATTACCCGGTATATCTCAAGAAGGTGACATTCTAGCAAAAGGACTATTCGATTAATCAACACTCGATTTTAGGCACTTGGCATTGAATGCCAAAGTGCCTAAATAAGTTTTTTAGCAAATTAACGGCAGAAATGCGCCATTTTTGCTTTTAATGCATCACCTAACTCCATTTGCCTTTCAGGTTCAATAAATCCCATCGTCAATGCAGCCGCCACCATTTCCCCTTTTTTATTCAGTACAGGACATGAAATAGATTGTGCGCCAGGAATGCCTTCTGCTGGCTCATGACGAATAGCAAAACCTTGTTGGCGAATAGCATTTCGCTGCTTTTGTGATAACTCTGCTTCAATCAGTAAATCACTAAAGGTGGCAAAAACAGCCCCCGCGGCACTGACTTTATGAGGAACCGGCGTATCTGGTAAAAAATCGATATCCACATGTTTAAAACTGCGATTATATCGTGTTAAAAAAAGCTGGTTACCTTGTGCAATCACCAATCCTGTGGACATATTATGTTCATCTCTAAACTCACATAATAATTGATTAATTTCATCTATAATGGATTGCGGTTTTGGTGTCGCCTGAGCTAATAAAAGAATTTTACTCCCCAAGCAATACTGACTTCCGCCACTCTCTTGATACAACATTTCTGAGCGACAAAGTGAGACTAAATACTTATGTAAGCGACTTTTTGAAAGCGAACAGGCTTTTGCAATATCTGACGATCGGGCAATACCTCCATTCGAAGCAATAAATTCAAGAATGGTAATAGCGATATCAACCGAGTTAACTCCTTGAGAATTCTGCATTTATTTTTCCCACACCTATCCGTTGTTTACTTTGTTTTATGACGATATCCCATTATTCTTTTTTTGTCATTTTTACTAGTTTATTTCACTAAAACCTCATTTTTAATATGACTTTTTAGCCATTTTCTGTCGATTATTTTCTTTGTCTATTTTTAGATGATCTACCTCAATGTTAACTATATATGAATTGAGTTTATATATAGTTAACTTTTCTTGTGCGTGAGAATGTCTATGTCTAAAAATCAAAAGTGGGAATTAAATAGAAGAACGTTGTTAAAAGGAATGGGTGCCATTGGCGTAGCAGCCTTTTCTCCTAACGCGTTCAGTCTAGTTAATGAAAATAAACCCATATTTAACCAAAAACCACGGATAAAATTATCCGAATATAAAACCTTTCGTTCAACCTGTGCGATGGAATGTTTGCACTGTAACCTAACAGCTTTTACACATAAGGGGCAACTTATCAAAGTTGAAGCCACTGAAGGCTTTAATGTGAAATGCTGTTTACGAGGTATGAGTCGAACTAAGTGGGTATACCATAAAGATCGTTTAACCACACCTTTATTGCGTGTGGGTGAAAAAGGAAAAGCGGAGTTCAAACCTATTAGTTGGGATGAAGCGTTAGATCTCATTGAAAAGAATATTAGAGAAACCATTGATAAGTTTGGTAATGAGGGATTATTTATTTCCACTCATGCGGGCAATATGGACTCAATTAAAAATGATATGGGTAAAGCCTTTTTCGATTACTTAGGCGGTTCAACAAAACAAGCTGGCTCTCTTTGTTGCTCTGCGGTAACCGCGGCAATGATCCCAATGGTGGGTCTACGTTATGCAGATACTCGCGATACAGTAAAGGATAGTCGCTATATTCTTTGCTGGGGAAATAACCCCGCAGTTACTATGCAAGCGTATTTTAAAAACTACAACCAAGCTCGCAGAAATGGCGCCAGAATGGTGGTTATTGATCCTCGCTTTAATGAAACTGCAGCTAAAGCCGATGAGTGGATCCCTATCGTTCCCGGAACTGATACGGCACTTGCGTTAGGCATGATCAAAATTATCATTGAAGAAAATCTCACTGATAAGCCTTTTTTGCGTGCGCATACTGGTGCCGTTTACCTTGTTAACCCACAACAAAAACTATTACGTCAATCTGATGATGATAAAGATAGTTATCTCGTTTTTGATACGTTAAGCCAGCAGCTTGTTCACCATGAGACACCCAACATTGTTCCTGCGTTAACTCATGATGAACTACCCGCTAATGCTGATTATGTGACTGTCTTTGAGCAAATTTACCAACAAGCACAACCTTGGACTGTCGAAAAAACCAGCCAAGAAACGGATATCCCAAAAGAAACTATTATCCGTTTAGCGCATGATTATGCCACCACCAAACCGGCGATGATTGTACAAAATATGTCAGGCGCTCAACGCACTGAATTTGGTGCTTATGTTGCTGCTAGCCAATTTTATCTTGCATTATTAACTGGCAATATCGGTAAAAAAGGCGCTGGAATTTGTGATGCGGGTGGCGCTCGTCAAATGGCAAAATTTAGCCCGATTATTCCACCAGCACCTAATGCAAAACCCATCAAACCTATCCCCGTTGCAAAAGTGGGTGATTGGATTGTCAATGAAAGACCACACCCAATTAACTTTTGGTGGATCATGACAATGGGCGTGATGACACAACTTCCTAATACGAATATGGTGCGTAATGCACTGAAAAAAGTGCCTTTCGTCGTTGTCGCTGATAACTTGATGTCATCCACGGCACTTTATGCCGACCTTGTTCTTCCTGTTACCACTATTTTTGAAGATACCAGTTTAATGGCAGGGGTTCGTAGTCAATATGTACAATTAATGGAAAAAGCGGTTGAACCGCCAGGAGAAGCAAAACCTGATTATTGGATCTTTGCTCGTCTTGCTGAACGTTTTGGTTTTGGTGACGTGTTTAACCAACCAATTGAACACTATATTGATGCTTGTCTTAAAGGCTCCGGCATTACGCGTGACATGTTAGAAAAGGACCCAGTACGTCCAGTTGAAGGCGACTGGATCCCCTTTAAAGATGGTATTTTCCGTACTTCAACAAAAAAAGCACACTTCTTTATTGAAGAGTGGCAGGATAAAAACTTCTCTCCTGTTGTCACCTATTATCCCGTAAAAGAATCGACAAAAGGCTCTCCTGAACTTGCTAAAAAATACCCATTAATGGCAGTGCAACGCAAACTCGCTCGTAGTGTTCACTCTAGCCATGGTATGAATGAGTGGATCTTAGAAGTACAGCGTAATCAACCTAATATCCTTATCCATCCTAATGATGCCTTAGCCAGAGGAATTAAAGACGGTGAATGGGCTATTGCATTTAATGATCGAGGAGAGCACCGTGCGATTGCCGTTGTGACCACACATATTAAGCAAGGAGTCGTTTCATTAGATAATGGATGGTGGGAACAACAAGGCGGAAGCAGTAGTCATGTTACCAATGATCACGTTGAACCTTTAGGTAACGGTCATTGCTGTAATAGCACCTTAGTTAACGTAAGACGGGAGGCATGATCATGGCGAAGAAACAGTATGGTTTTCTAATAAATACCAAAGATTGCTATGGTTGCCGCACCTGCTCGATGGCCTGTAAATCCGAAAACGCCACGCCTCCAGGTGTATTGTGGCGCCGAGTTCGTGAATTCAACGAAGACCAACCTAATGCACAAGCTTTTATTACCATGTCTTGTAACCATTGTGACGATCCACAGTGTCTAAAAGTTTGCCCTGCTGACACTTATACTAAGCGTGAAGACGGCATTGTTGTGCAAGATCATGACAAATGTATCGGTTGTCAAATGTGCATCATGGCATGCCCTTATAACGCTCCGGTTTACGATCCAGTAGAAGGAAAAACCAGTAAATGCAATATGTGTGCGGATAGACTTGATGAAGGCCTAAAACCCCGTTGTGTTGAATCTTGCCCTACTGGCGCTATTGAGTTTGGTGAAATTGAAGATCTCCGTAAAAAACACACGACAAATTGGGCTTTATTAGAAAAACGCTATGGGGTTCCTGATCACACCATCAGTCATCCTAATATTGTCATTATTGGTATGGAGGATTAATCATGCATGATTATCAACTGCCGTTAGTCCTGTTTACAGTGATGAGTCAATGGGGCATTGGTGCGGTATTAGCACTTTCACTGTATCAATGGCAAAACCAAACTCAAAACGCTGCAATGTTAAGTACCAAAGCATTACGAACAACCATTGCACTCATTTGGCTGATCGAAGTTGTGGGTTCATCAATGTCGATGGGACACTTAGGTGATCCGCTCGGTGCTTATCGTTCTGTATTAGGTATTGCGCATTCTTGGTTAAGTCGCGAAGCGATTGCCTTTGTAATGCTAAATGGTTTAATTTCATTATGGGCGCTAGCCAGTTGGGTACAACCTCATGCTATTCGCCGTAATAGTCTGTTTGGGTTGTTTTGTGGCGTTATAGGTTTACCTGTTATTTTAATTACAGCACAAATCTATTACCAAATGCAGGCTCATCCTCTTTGGCATACACCAGCAACACAAATTAGCTTTATTGGCACAGCGTTATTGCTTGGTTTTGGCTCGATGATCCCTTGGTTACGTTTACAAGGTAAAATCATTAGTAATTCATTAAAAGTAGGAACTTTAGTTGGTGCATTCTTAGTTCTCGTTGGTTTGGTTATGAGAACACAAGTGCCCGGAGCAGATGTTGCAAGCCTATTATTATGGTGGCAAGTGATTGCGAGTCTGATTATTGGTATCTGCATTGTTACATTGTCTCACAACACGTCATTTACCAGAACTTCGCTCTCTATCATCTCTATTTTGATCCTCTTTAGTGGCGAGATCACAGGAAGAATGTTGTTCTATGGCAATGTAATGGCGCAAGCACCTTGGTTCTAAATATTTTACCTCTGAGTTAAATAGTCTCGTTAACACAATTATTTAACTCAGATTCATCCCTTATGTTTCACTTGGTATTTTTTATTTACCCTAGCATTACCTTTAATTTTGCCCCGAATTTATTCGGGGTATTTTTTATCTTACCCAATATTATTGATTTTACTTTATCAGCACTCTTTTTATTTTTGATGAAATAATCATCTAGCTATCTTTATCAATAATAGGCAAAATTAACATTAATGATTGAGCACAATTCCCTGTTTACGACTAGATAAGAGAGCGCTTCGCATGACTGGATTAATTATTACCATCGCGTTATTGGGTCTTATTTTTTATTATTACAACCGTATTATCTCTATGCGAGAAGCGGTTATCTCAAGCGAAACCGAAATTTCAGTGCAATTAGATCGTCGAGGCAAAGTATTTGATAGTTTATTAGCCACCGTTAAAAAATACCTTAGCCATGAGTCTGAAGTATTTACTAAAATCACTGAATTAAGAACACAAGCTCAAAGCGCAAATACTAAAGAAGCCAAAGCGGCGGAAGATGAATTATCAAAAATTGTCTCAAGTGGCGCCATTAATGTTGCAGTTGAAAATTACCCTGAATTAAAATCCGACACTATTATGGCAAATTTACAAGAAGAGATTGTTTCAACAGAGAATAAACTCTCTTTTGCAAAACGCGGTTATAACCGTACTTTAGAACAATATCGCGCTTTTATTGCTTCTATTCCTGCGGTGTTTATTGTCAAGATTTTCCCAAGCTTAGTTATTGATAAAGAGTACTGGCGCCTTGATGAAGGAACCATTAAAACGGAAGAAGCGCGCCGCATTAATTTTGATTAATTTTATAGTAATAAAAGGTATTTATTACTTCTAGTTTGATAAGAACAGCACTTAACCGTGCTGTTTGGAGTCACCAATGGATTTCAGAAATGTTCTACGAAAAAATGCTATTCGAACTCGTTTTGTTATAGCAACATATTTACTCTTAATGCTGATGATTGGTTTGCTGGTGGATACAGCTATTGGCGCCAATCCTTATTTAGATATTACTGATAATATGTTGGCATTTCTGACGTTTCAATCTCTTCCCATTGCGACATTAATTATTCTCGCTATCTCGGTTTTATTGCTTATCTTTATTCATTTTAAGGGGCATAAAATTATGCTAACAGGAATGAATGCAAGATTAATTAGCCCAGATGAAACATTAAATGCACAAGAACACCAACTCCTTAATATTGTTGAAGAGCTTAGCTTAAGTGCAACTCTTGGCTACATTCCTAAACTCTATCTTCTTGATACACCAGAAGCGAATGCCTTTGCCGCCGGTTGGTCTGAGAAAAATGCCTTTATTGGTGTAACAACAGGCTTATTAAATCGTCTTAATCGCCAAGAAGTACAAGCGGTATTAGCCCATGAAACAGGGCATATTATTCATGGTGATTCACGACTGACGTTATATGTTGGCATATTAGCTAACGTTATTTTGACGGTAACAAATATCTTTGGTAGTCGCTTATATATTGCCTCTGGTAACCGTGGTGGTAAAAGTAATGATGCTGCAAGCAAAGCGCGATTAATTTTAATTGTATTAAACTTGGTTTTGCCAATCATTACACAGGTGCTCTATTTCTATTTATCCCGTACTCGCGAATATATGGCAGATGCTACCGCGGTTGATTTAACCCAAGATAACCAAGCGATGATCAACGCATTAAAAAAAATTTCAGCACAGCATGATGCTGAAAATTTTGAAGATGGTTCAACGGGACGTGCTTATCGTAAAGCGGCCTTTATTTTTAATAAAGGAGACTCATTTTTCTCAACACATCCATCCATTGAAAATAGAATTGCGGTACTTGAAGGTAAAAAGACTTTTTGATCCGCATGATACAATGCAGTAAAAAGAAAAAAGCGTTTACACCGTTTTAATAAACTGGTAAAAACGCTTTTTTAATTCTTATTTCTTAACAAGAATCCGATTAATGATGTTTTTCACCGTGATGGAAAATAGCTGTGCGTAAACGCTCTTGTTGCTCATAACGTAGTGGAAATTCAATCGTTTTATCTTTACCTAATTCCACTAAAAGTTCATTCATGGTTTCAATACTGGTTGTCGCAATAGCATCATCCACCTGTTTAACCACTTCATCATAATGAGACATCTTTTATCCCCTTTCTTCATAAAATTCTTAATCGCTATCATATTACAAGTAAGGGGATTTCTGTATTTTTAGTCACATAAAGTGTGATTAAATTGAGTTAAGCGGCTTATTCTTTGTCTCTTTACCCAATAACATCACCGCTAATATTCCAATAACAATTGAAAAACTGAAAATAAGGAATATAGAGCTTATTTCAAATTGATATTGGACTAAGTATCCGACCATTAAAGGCCCTAATATTCCACCAATACGTCCTACCGCTGTTGCTGTTCCGGCACCAGTTGTTCGAATTCCATCGGGGTATTGTTCTGGCGTATAAGCATATAAAGCCCCCCAAGCCCCCAAATTAAAGAATGACAGCAACATGCCAAAAATAAGTAGCGTTGTTGTGGTATCCGCTATACTAAAATAATATGCGCTAATGGCAGTTCCCGCTAAATAAGTAACTAACACAAATTTTCGCCCATAACGCTCAATTAACCAAGCTGCCGTAAAATAACCAGGCAACTGCGCTAATGTCATAATAAGCACATATTGAAAGCTCTTAATTAAACTAAAGCCTTTTAACATGGCAACACTTGGTAACCACAAGAAAATACCGTAATAAGAGAAAACCACACAGAACCATAAGATCCACAACATTAACGTTGAGCGACGATATTGCGGCGACCAAATTAATGCCATTGATTGACGAATCGATAAACGTGTTTTTCTCTGTAAGATATGCGATGAGGTAGGTTCAGGTAATTTTGAACGTAAATAGAGAGCATATACCGCAGGTAAGGCGCTTAATAGCATAGCCATACGCCAACCATAATCGGGAATAATAAAATAAGCAATCAAAGCCGCGATTAGCCAACCGACAGCCCAAAAACTCTCTAATAAAACGACAATGCGCCCTCGTTCATGGGTTTCTACACTTTCACTAACAAGTGTGGAAGCAACAGGTAATTCCCCACCTAATCCCATGCCAATAAAAAAACGTAAAACAAGCACTACCATCAAAGAGCTGGCTAATGCTGTTAATCCACATCCCAAGCTAAACAGCAACAAAGTAAAGATAAAGACAGGTTTTCGCCCTTTTCTATCCGCCATAATGCCAAATACAAACGCACCAACAGCCATTCCAATTGAATTTATACTACCAATCCAACCCAATTGTGATGCCGTTAATCCCCAATCTTCTTTTAATGCCGTGAGTAAGAATGCGAGTAATCCCACATCCATTGCATCAAAAGTCCATCCCATGCCTGCAATACATAAAAGCTTATTACGAGAGATTGCCTCAGGTTTTTTACCTATTTGGCTTGCCGTTGTCATTACATATCCTTTTTATCCCCTATCAAAGTGTTTAGTATACTAAACAAGAAAAATCATTTTGTTAATACCTCGGCGAAAATTTAAAGAAAAATTAACATTTATGCTGAAAAAACAGTTAAAAAAAACCGGTATCTCTAATTAAGATACCGATTTAAACTTTTATCACTTTCTCTTTAGTTTTTTGATTAGCTTCTTAAACCGCGACCTTTTTCAATTAAATACCATGCAATAACGTAAAACACAGCAATGAAAAGGCATAGAACACTAATAGTTACCGTTAAAGAGACATCCGTGATACCCAGAAAACCGTAACGGAAGCCGCTGATCATGTACACAATAGGGTTTAATTTAGACACACCTTGCCAAAATTCAGGTAAGAGTGACAGTGAATAAAACACGCCACCTAAATAGGTTAATGGCGTTAAAACAAAGGTTGGGATAATACTGATATCATCAAAGGTTTTCGCAAAAATCGCATTTAATAATCCGGCGAGAGAAAACACAATTGAGGTCATCAGTAATGTCACCACGACCATTGTCCAAGAATGTATTTCCAGAGGCACAAAAAATAGTGAAACTAAAGTCACTAAAATACCAACGCAAATACCACGAGCGATACCACCGCCAACAAACCCGGCAATAACAACATGTGTTGGAACAGGTGAGACTAATAATTCTTCTATACTACGTTGAAATTTAGCACCAAAAAAAGAAGAGGAAACATTAGCATATGAGTTTGTTATTACTGCCATCATAATCAGGCCAGGAACAATAAACTGCATATAATCGACACCGCCCATATCGCCAATTCGTTTACCAATCAGGTTACCGAAAATAACGAAATAGAGAGACATAGTTATCACTGGTGGAATTAATGTTTGTACCCAAATACGACCAAATCGGGTAACTTCTTTAATCCAAATTGTTTTGAGGGCTACCCAATACAGCTGAATCATTCCCCCTCTCCTTCTACTGTATGTTCTTCATTAACTAAGTGAACAAATAATTCTTCAAGTCGGTTGGCTTTATTTCTCATACTTAACACCTGAATACCTTGTGCATTAAGTTGAGCAAACACACCATTTAGTCCTTGCTCTCTTTTAACATCAACTTCTAATGTTGATGTATCAACCAAGCGATATTGATAATTTTGTAATTCAGGTAGTGGGCTTTTGGGTGCTAAATCTAAAATAAAGGTTTCAGACTCCAATTTACTTAATAGCCCTTTCATACTGGTATTTTCAACCAGTTCACCACGTTGAATAATACCAATATTCCGACACAGCATTTCGGCTTCTTCCAAATAGTGTGTGGTTAGAATAATGGTAGTACCTTCAGCATTTAATTGTTTTAAAAACGTCCACATTGAGCGACGTAATTCAATATCAACACCTGCTGTTGGTTCATCAAGAATAAGTAATTTCGGTTGATGCATTAATGCACGAGCAATCATTAAACGGCGTTTCATTCCCCCAGATAAAAAACGCGCTCTATCGTCACGTTTTTCCCATAAATCTAATTGGGTTAAATAAATTTCGGCACGTTCTAATGCTAACTTACGAGGAACTCCATAATAACCAGCTTGATTGAGTACAATTTGCAATACGGTTTCAAAAGGGTTGAAATTGAATTCTTGTGGCACTAATCCTAATTGACGTTTTGCATTAACCATATCGGTATCGGTGTCATAACCAAATACTTTGACTTTACCGCTACTCTTATTAACTAAAGAGCTGATAATACCAATCGTGGTCGATTTGCCAGCGCCATTAGGGCCTAATAAAGCATAAAAATCGCCAGCCTCAACGGTGAGATTAATTCCTTTTAGCGCTTTTACGCCATTGTGATAAGTTTTCGTTAACTCCGTTAACTCCAATGCATACGTCATAAGTGGGAATTACCTTTTATCAACTGCATTATTCAGCATTGACTGAGCTGAAATCAGAAAATAAGCTTAGTTCAAAGAACAGAATGGAATAAGGTATTCTAGAGAATATTCCGTGGCAAATAAACCGTTTTAGGACTTATGACACAAACGAATAAATAAATATTTTTTAACTATTACAGGAATAAAAAATAAAAGATAAAGAGAAAGTAAATTAGCCATCAAGCTGTAAGATCCTTTTATTTCTTACCAATATTCTGATGCTTTAATCATTTTATCCCTTAGTGCAATCATTTAGCCTAATTGATACCAATAAAATTATTGCCTTAGTTTCTCAAGTTTACTGATGAATATCATCTAACCATTTATCACCTCCAATCAATAATGTCTTTTATTTTTTATCATTCTCGCTTTCAGTGTAAAAATAAAACCAACAATCATAATCATTACTTTTATTTATATAATATTTATAATCGTCCATTTTTGAATAATACAACATTAGATTTAACAAATAGTTATCTTTTTACATATTTGATTTACATCAAAGAATGTATTGATAAATTCATTAAACAAATGCTATAAAAAGTTCTATCTTATTTGAAAGCGAAAAATTACAAGCAATTATCTGTCACTTGGCTTTAAAAAGCCTTCTGATAAATTCAAAAGTAATGGTATAAAAATACCCTTTCTTAATGGATCTCTCGCATCCAACATTAACACAAGAGCTATTTCGTGTTGGCGTACTGTCAGCGCAAATGGTGGGAAACCGAATTTACAGGCAGTCACATCATGATGAGAAAGATTGAAGAGCTGTTAGCCAATAACAAGCAATGGTCAGAATCTGTTACTGAAGAAAATCCTCAGTTTTTTAAAGATCTCTGCAAAGGCCAAAAACCTCACTTTTTATGGATTGGTTGCTCCGACAGCCGCGTTCCAGCAGAAAAATTAATCAACGCGGCACCGGGGGACTTATTTGTTCACCGTAATGTGGCGAACTTAGTTATCCACACTGACTTAAATTGTCTTTCTGTGATCCAGTATGCTGTTGATGTATTACAAGTTGAACACATTATTGTCTGTGGTCACTATGGTTGTGGTGGTATTGAAGCAGCTATTGAAGGCACCGAATTAGGACTTATCAATAACTGGTTACTGCATATCCGCGATATCTGGTACAAACACAGTTCAATGTTAGGTGAACTTGCACCACAAGATAGATTAAACCGACTTTGTGAACTAAACGTTATCGAGCAAGTGTACAATCTCGGCCACTCAACGATTATGCAAGCAGCGTGGAAACGTGGACAAAAAGTGATGATCCACGGTTGGGTTTACGGTTTAAATAATGGTGAGTTACACGTTCTTGATGTTACTTCAGATAGTCGTGAAAAACTTGAACTTTCTTATCGTCAAGCGATGGCTAAATTGAGTCATCCACGTTAATAACGCACCTGCTGTTAAAGAACAAAAACCCGCTTAAATAGCGGGTTTTTGGCTTCTATTATAACTAGATATATTACTCATCTAATAACGTTACATGCCCAATATAAGGCAGGTGACGATAACGCTGTGCGTAATCGATGCCGTAACCAATAACAAATTTATCTTCGATGGAATAACCAATCCACTCAACAGGAACATCAACTTCACGGCGAGAGGGTTTATCCAATAAAGTACAGATAGAAATAGAAGCTGGCTCACGTAAGCTTAAAATCTCTTTAACACGATTTAAGGTATTACCTGAGTCAATGATATCTTCAACAATCAGAACATCTTTACCACGGATATCTTCATCGAGATCTTTAATGATTTTAACGTCACGTGTTGACGTCATACCATTACCGTAACTTGATACAGTCATAAAATCGACTTCATGGTTCACGTCAATTTCACGACATAAATCTGCCATAAAAATAAAAGAACCTTTTAACAAGCCGATTAAGACAAGATCATGTTGACCTTGGCGTGGGCGGTAATGTTCTGTGATTTCACGACCTAGCTCAGCAATACGCTGTTTGATCTCTTCTTCAGAGATCATGACATCAACAATATGTTTCATGATTAATTTCGATTGGGTTAACGGGGAAAGCAAACGATTGTACCAGAACTTCCCTCATCATGCGATGATCTGATTTAATGAAAATAAAGGCACAAAATATTAATCCCGTGCCCTTTATCAATTTATCTTACTGATATTGATGGTTTTTATAGTGATTGATTATTTACTAACGGTAAAACCCGCCATCATTCCAGTATCTTCATGTTCTAATAAATGACAGTGTGCCATAAATGGGTGCGCTTTTGTCGCTAAATGGTCAAATTTCACAAGAATTTCGCTAAATTGTCCTTCAACTTTCACGATATCCTTCCAACCTTGGCGATGTTTCTCTGGTGTTCGACCGTTTTCAGATAGAATACGGAACTGTGTACCATGTACATGGAATGGATGCAACATCATATCGCCACGACCGGATACAACCCATTTTTCATAAACACCTTGCTTCACATCAAATGCAGGTTCTGTCATTGAGAATGGAATACCATTGATACTATTAGCATTATAGATATCTAAATCACCATTTCCATGACCGCAATTCATCCCACCGCCCATCATGCCATTACCGTTACCTTGGCGCATATGACTCATCCCATGATGAATACCCGCTAATGCTTTATCACCATAACGTTCTGTTAATAGCATCATACCTTGCATATCTAAACGCATATCCATACGTAAATGTAATGTCCGCGTTGAAATATTACTGAGTGTTGGTAATGCCGGAATTAATGCTAATTGATCAGGTAAAGTACCTTGTGCTTTTTCTGCTGACGGTAATAAACGCAACACAGGGAGTACATTATCAAATGGTGCTAACACCATACCCATTTGACGTACAGGTAAAGTGACAATATCAAAATCACGCCCATCAGACGTATCGACTAAAACTTCAAAGCGCTCCCCCATTAAAATAGGGAGTTCTGTTACTTTTACGGGTTCTGTTAATAATCCACCATCACTGGCAATCACATACATGGGTCTGCCATCACTTGTGGCAAGGTTTAAACTCCGCGCATTACAACCATTTAAGAAGCGTAATCTGATCCAGCCTTTTGGCACAATATGTTGTGGTTGAATAGCACCGTTGGTTAACATCATGTCACCAAACCAACCAATTGCGGCACTCATTACATCAAGTTGATAATCAATTTGTCCTTCACTGTCTAAACGTTTATCTTGCAAAATAACGGGTAAGTCATCAACGCCCCAGCGATTAGGCAATTTACGGTTTGCTGTTTCATCATCTTCAATAATCACTAGTCCGCCTAATCCCATTGCGACTTGTTGACCAGTAACACCATGGGTGTGAGGATGGAACCAGCACGTTGATTCAGCTTGATTTGGTGTAAAAGTAACAGTACGCGATTTTCCTGGTTCAATCATGGCTTGTGGACCGCCGTCTTCTTCACCACTAATTTCAAGTCCATGCCAGTGAACAGTTGTTGTTTCTGGTAATTGGTTATTGATATTAATGGTGACAGGTTGGCCCCGTTTCAGCTTTAGTGCAGGACCTAATAAACTGCCGTTATAACCCCATGTGGTTGTGCTTGCCGTAGGAATAAATTGAGAAACACCTTGTTGAATATTAAGAACAATCTTTTGTTGAGCGTCTGGGATAATTTGAGGTGGAATCGCCAATGAAGGCGTGTTACTTTGGGCGAACGCAAAACGACTCCAGCTCGGTAATAATGTGGCAGCACTTAATGTGGCGCCTAATTTTAAAAAATCTCGACGTTGCATAATGTATTCCTTTGAATAAAAATGAGTTATTTTTTTATCTATTGAAATAAAATGTATTAAGAATATTTGTAAACTATTACCAATGCTAAAGTTTCCCCTTACTGGAAGGTCAATTTAAAACCCAACAAAACATCAGGTCTTTGCAAAACTTTTAACTTTATTAAATCAAATAACAAAACTTGCGAAATCATCACACTGAGGAACGCACACCTAATGAAAAAAATGTTCGCCTTGTTCTGCACACTAGCGCTTTCTTTTACTATGCTCTTTTCTTCGAGTGCAAAAGCGTTAACCTACACGCAAGCAGAAGACTTGGCAGATTTAACCGCCATCTACTTTTTCCTAAATAAAGATTGTGGTTATGAGCAGATATCAAAACCAAAAATTGAAAGAGCGTTAATGGTCTTTTCTCGCTCACAACAATGGGATGTCAGTAATTACTCGACGTTGCCAATGAGTCAATTGAATGAAGATAGTTACAATGATTTAAAAGGCATTAAAGTGACACACAGTAAAAAATGCCAGCTATTAGCCAATAAATCGCTAAGTTTATTAAATTATTAATACTTGTGTTAACTCACAATTGGATAAATAAAGCGGGATAACCTCTTTAAATACCGTCGAGATATAAAATGACTGATAGAGAGGTTATCAAAAGATTTTTTTACCTTTCTTTATGCTAATTATTTTTCTTCTGTCTATATTCGTTCCAATACAAAGCAACTGATGGAATACTTTGAATAATCAGCATTCGAAAAATATGATTCGACATAACAAAAGCCGCATCCACATTCATGGTTATCGCCGCAAATGTCATCGCTTCCATACTTCCCGGCGCCCAAGCTAATACTAATGTAGCCCAAGGGACTCCTGTCAAATAAGCGGCTCCATACGCCACAATCACAGTTAAAATCACATTAATAATAACGACTTGCACAGAGGAAAAAGCATTTCTAATTAATGATGAAAGCGGGAAAACAACAAAGTGAGCACCAATATTCATACCAATTAACACCATGCTCAATTCATTAAGTAACATGGGAAAAGCAATAGATTCGCTAACAAATGATTGAACCAATATTGCACTACCTAATGAAGTCAACATAAAGGGCGCCGGAAATCGGATTTTCTGCAATAAAAGCCCTGAACCTAACCCTAAAATAACAATCAATAATAACCACAACAATGAAATAACGGTCATTTCAGGTATAGAAAATTCTGGCATATTAGCTTTATCAGCCCCCACAATAAAACCCGCCAGAATAATCAATACCATTAAACGAATGGTATGAGAAATAACAATTTTTTGCGGTGGTGTTTTCGTATGATCAGTTAATGCTAAAATAGCAGCCATAGCTCCTGGCACAGCACCTAACATTGATTCTTCTTTTGTCCAGCCAATATGGCGATGGAACCAAAAATAGCTCACAAAAAATTGAATGGCTAAGCAAACAACAAGAGCGAGTAATAGAATAATTAAATTATCAGCACTACCTAAATGAACTTGGTTAAACATTAAACCAACCGAAGTGCCTAAAGTGAGTTGAATAAACGTTAATGTATGTTTAGGAACCGCAAGCTCCCATTTAAAGCGATAAGCAATAATAACAACAAGGATCGGTCCAAACATCAGAGCCATAGGTAAACCAGAAAGGGTTAGTACACCACCAATTAATGCACAAAATAAAATACCTGGTAAAGTTTTTAAAAACGACATGTTGTGATATCCAGCTTTTTTAATTATTGTTTCCATCCTAGCACTTGTATAAATATTTAATAACCAAATAGTGATAATGTAATTATTATTTTTCTTAATATTAAGAGCCAAATATGTCGTTAAAGATCATCACAAACCCAACATCGAATGAGAACAATGAGATTTATGAAGGATTGCTAACCCACAATCTTCACTATATTCAGATGGAACAATACACACCACTTGCCGTTTTTAAGGAAGAGAGCGGTAAAAAAATAGGTGGGATCACAGGAGATATTTTAAGAAATTGGCTACGCATTCGTTATTTGTGGGTAGATAAAGCCTATCGTGGAAAAGATATAGGAACAGAATTACTGCAAGCAATGGAACTTGCCGCAAAAGAGAAAGGCGCCAAATATGCAGAAGTGGATACCTTTAGCTTTCAAGCCCTGCCTTTTTATCAAAAGCAGGGGTTTGAAATATTTGGCATGCTAGAAAACTACCCAATTAGTGATAAAAAATATCACTTAAGGAAAGATTTATAATTATTTTTTATTTTTTCTTACTATTACTTTTTTTCTTACTCTTATTTTTTTCATTACTCTTATTTTTTAGATCTCTATTAATCTCAATTACTATGCTATTTATTGCCATCTTAAAATTATCGGATGTTTTTTTATCTACTAGTTTTTCACTTTTCGTTATTTTAGCATTAATAAACTCATTTATATTTTTTCCAACTTCACTATTTATATAGTCTTTAATTAAAAAATTATTACATTTTATTTCTTTACTTTTTAAATTTAACCCAGAATAGAAAACCTTACTATTAGAATAGTTAAATTTAATTTTTGCATTATTATTTTCACTTTTATTAAACTCAAAAATTATAAAGGGACTTTCTATTTTAAAATGTTTCATATTTTTATAATCATCAAAGTAGATGTCATCCAGATTACTTTCAAAAATAATATTAGATTGCCCCCCCCTTCATTATCGATATTAACTTCATTTGAGTTTTCACCTATATTTAAATTTATTGAGGATTCACCAATTGAAGCTATTTTATCTTTTGATTTGTTTTCATTGAATTTTAAATCCTTAGCGTTCTCTATTTTACTTTCTATTATCGATATTTTTCTTTCATTGTCTAATGACTCTTTATTCTTTTTATTTATTTTTTTAACCCTTTCAATTTCACTTTTCAAAAAGTCAAAATCATACTTTTTGCCAATATTATTTCCCATAAAATCATTTACAATTTTATCTAATACTTTATTTTTTATAAGATTATTTCTCGTACTTCTTGATTTTCTATTTTCCTCCATTTTCTCTCTTACTTTAGTTACAAATTCAAAGCCTGAACTAATACTATAACTATAGGTGTCTTTTTTATCTAACACTTCTCTATTAATTTCTTTATTTATTTTTTCCATCAATGATGAAACTGAATCATCTATTTTAGAATAACTTTCGTCAAAAATTATTGACATTGGTTCTTCTGGAACAGATTCATTAATCTTTTCTTTCATCGGTTCTAATTGATTTAACTCAGAGATATTATTTTTTAAAACATTCTTACTTTTCGATGTGTTATCTAATTTAATTAGATCATCATCTAAAAGCAATTCCTCCATCTTTGAAATGGAAATTTCAAATTCATTCATTAGCTCTTTTATATTATTTTTTATTGGCAATTCATAGTTTTCATCAATTTCATTTTTTTTATTTATATTTTCTTTTAATTTAGTTAAAAGATCTTTTATTTTATGATAAGAATCACTTTCATCAGCTTCTGCATTACCTCTCTCTTTTAACTGGTTTATAGAAGCTAAAATATTATGCATAGAGATCATTATTTTTTGTGCTTCATTTGCATGAATATCAAAATCCGTGTTTACTTTCTTATCATCACCAGATAAAATCTCCTTAATATCCTCCTCTATCAAATTAATTTCATTGTGTTTTTTCACTATTTCATCCATAGATGAAATAATATTTGAAATTTTATTTTCCGAATCATTGGAATATTCACTTAATATATTAATAATATCTTCTTCATTAGATTTACTTTCTAACTTATCAATTATTAACTTTGATTCCTTTTCTGCATTTACTTTTATTTCTCTAATTAGTTTATCTGCTTCTTCCTCTGCCTTTTTTTTGATTCTATTTTCCTCTTCTACTTCTTTGTCTATTTTTTTTTCTACTCCCTTGTCTATTTCTTTTTCTACTCCCTCGTCTATTTCTACTTCCTCGTCTATTTTTACTCCCTCGTCTATTTCCTTTTCTAATTCTTCGTCCATTTTTAAAAAAAAATCATAATTCAATAATGTATTCAAATCTTCATTTTCACTTTCCCCAGCTACATCATTAATTATATATGTATCTATTTGCTTACCTGTATCTACTATCGTATTTGTTTTTATCGTATTATGGTTATCACTAATATATTTCCCTATCCATTCTTGCATTAAGTCATTAAAGTAATATTCACTACCCATATTTTTATTAAGTGCTATCATCATAATAGCTGATAATTTATTTTCCACTTCATTTTTTATATTATTATCAAACTTATCAAACAATTGAACTTCTTCAATACTTATAAGTAAAAAATTCATTGATTTTATAAAATTATCTCTTTCTTTTTCCGTTGAAAAGTTACTCATAAAGTCATACTTTTTATTTAAATGAATATTTTCAAATTTAAATTTTAAAAATATTAATTTAAAAATATTTTTTATACTTTCATCATCTATTGAGCTTATTCTAAGCTTCATAATTTCATTTAAACACTCTACAATTAATTTATTGTTAGAGTCTTCATTCTTTATATCATCTAGTCCTGAGAAAAAATCTTTAGCTCTTTTTACTTCAGTTAAATAATCACATAAACTGTAAAAATCAAACTTATCATTTGCATGAGAAATTATTTTATTTATAGCATTTAAATTTTTATATTTTATTCCATTCTTATCTTTTATTAAATTATATATTTCAGTGTTTTCTTTATCTATTTCATTATTTTCAATTTTAATCTCCTCTTTAATTTTATTATCTATTTCATTAAAAATATTATTATATTTATTTATATCAACGACACCAGACAGTTTATTATTTTTTATATCCTTTATAAGAAAGAAAATCTCTAATTTATGGAATAGAGAAATTACCCCATGAATAAATCTCTTAGCAAAAGAAGGTGCAACAGGGGTATTCTTTATCTTGCTTATATTTTTTGTAAAAATATAACATTCCTTTTTTGGAAAGGAATGTTGTTTATTTAAAAATAAAATATTTGGTTCAAATATATTTTGTTTAATAATCATAGATTATTCGCCTATATAAGTTATATACAAATTAATTATTAATCATGAAAATAAAAAATGATTTAATAAAAAAATCATATATGTTCAAAATAATTTGAAAAGTATTTTCTAAGTACTTCATCTTTCGATTTATCTAAATCATCAATACTTAACCCTAGTCGACTAAAAACTCCTTTTAGTTTGTTTTCTACTACTGTGTTTTGTGTATTAATAGTACCATTACCCCCTTCTTTCACTACACCTTGATTATAGTAATCAGTTGTTACATTTTTTTTATTTTCAAAAGTTTCATAGCTAATTAATAAAACAATAGCATCTTGCGCCCATTTATAATTAATGTTATTACTTGAATTTTTAAATAATCGATAAAAAAGATTATTTCCATTATCATTTTTCTTTATGTTTTCATAAAAACTATTATTGAGAGAATTTATTATTTTCTCCGTTGGCTCCCACATGTTTTTATAAATATCTTTACTTACCATTCTTATTAAGTTGTCTATCTTAGAAAGAGACTCTTCTTCACCAATAAACTTTTCATTTTTTGATAAGTAGTTAAATAACGCTTTTGTTATATTTAAAGACAATTCTTTTTTAGCATCGTTTAAATTACCATCGAAATTTTGATTCATTGCTAATTTATTTTTTTCATTAAAAATAGAATCGAAAATATTATCAACCCCCTCCCCAAGTTTTACATCCTTATCATGAAACTTAACTTTTTCTTTTATTAAATTTTTCAAATCATCAATTGTATTAGAAGAAAACAATTCATCTATATTTGAAATAACAATAAAATTTAATTTACTCACTATATTATCAGGCAAATCATAATAGTTTTCTTGGAATTTATTCTTAGCTAAATCAGCTTTTAATTCATTTTTTATCAATTTAATATCATTAATAAGCTTACACTCCAAAGCCTTTTCTAAAGTTTGATATTTAATCATAACATCTATTTTCTTATGGTTATTTATTTTTTTAGTTATGATCTGATTAACATTATCAGTAAATGTTTTATTTAGATTATTTAATTTATTAGAAAAATCACTAAAAACATCTTTACCATTTAATGCATTATCAAATTTAAATTCACTTAATGCTTTATTTACATCTTTATTTTTAAAATTTATTTTTACAGGTAACAATGATCTATTTATAAATTTAAATGGGGAAATAAAGGAGATTAATAAGTTTTTAAAACTTCTTGTCTTCTCTGTTTTAAAATAAATTTTTTGATTTGTATTTAGCGCTTCTTTTCCTGAGTTAGTAATCCAATTAGGGAGTTTATTTTCTTCTTCAATGGGTTGATCTTCTTTATTATCATTAGCTAATTCTTGCAATTCTTTAGCTAAATCATCAACTTTACTCAAGTTACTCTCTTTAGATACTAATTGGCTCTCCCGAGTCTTATTTAATAAATTGGTACATGCATCTATATATTCAAAAATAGGCAATAAAGGTATATGTTGACCTTTATTATTATAACTATAATTAATTGCTAAATTTGTATTTTTAATAGATTTTAAACTTTTTAAATTATTCCATTTATTATTGAGTTTAGTCTTTACATTACTGATATTAGCATTAAACTCACTTGTTATTTTAGAAATGTCCATTTTTTAATGCCTCATTTAAGAATAATTACAGATAGTCTATTCCGCTTATTTTTTTAAGTTTATAAAAAATCGCACAATAATAATAAACCAATCACATTCAATAAAAAAAGCATATATAATTTACAATTAAGCATAGAAGTAAAAAAAAGATATCAATAAGTGATATCTTTTTTTAGTTTACTAATTTATATTCCGCTGGAATTTAAAAATAATTTATTTCTTAATCATTCTTTTAAATCGTTATACACCGTAGCTCTTGAAACACCGAGGTATTGTGCGGTAATTTCCATTGCTTTACGCAGTGAAAGATAACCTTCATCCTGTAAACAGAGTAACAACTCGCGCCTTTGATGCGGTTTTAGCGCTCTTGGTGTGACTGAATAAGTCGCAGAAAACTCATCAATACGTTTTTTCAGCGAATCTTCCGTCACTGAACTAAAGGTTTCAATAATGTCATTACCTTCTTCAAGGGTTGCAAATTGGTTAAGCACCATTTGTAATCC
The DNA here is from genome assembly GCF_003144535.1 of Proteus penneri. Taxonomy (GTDB): domain Bacteria; phylum Pseudomonadota; class Gammaproteobacteria; order Enterobacterales; family Enterobacteriaceae; genus Proteus; species Proteus penneri. The sequence goes on from NZ_PHFJ01000005.1 coordinate 102,459, forward strand.
TTTGATCATTGAAATATCAATATTCAAGCATAACGCTGCAACATAATTGCCTTGTTTGTCTTTAATACCAATAGAGGTACTTTTTGCGGTTCTACCGTCAGGAAATTGATTCGGGTAATTTGCCACAATCTGAGGAAAGTCCGACGATTCAATACGCGCCATTCCCAATTCTGTTGCTCTATCCCCTACTTTTCGACCTGATAGATTATTTTCAATGACCATAATGGTATTTTCACTATCAGTTAGATCATGAAGTACAACTTCACAAAAAGGCGATAATGTTTTACCAATGCCTTGTGCAATAAATTGTAGTTGTTCTACCAGCCACTCTTGGTCTTCTGTTTTGTGTGACATAACGATCCCTGCAATAGCTAAAACGTAAATGATTTATACAATTTTAACTGATTTATTCAAATAATTAATCGTTATCTGCGGGATAATCAGATTTTGCCTGATTTAGAATAGCTTTTGCCATCCATTGAGTCATATCAATGACCTGTTGATCATCCATTTTCCAGATATCTTTCATTACCAAAAAGACTTCAGACCCGTAAATTAAAGAGAACGATTTAATCACCTTATCCCACATTTCTTGAGGATAGTGTGATTTTAATGGTTCAATAACTTTGAGTAAAATCTCTTTACGATGACCGCGAATAAATCGTTTTTCTGCATATTCACTTGATTGTCTCTCTTTTGCCCATTGTTGTAATGAGACTTGCAATGCACCACGCAATGCACCTTCATGTTTAAACATTTGTGGATAGGCAAGATTGAGCAACTCAGTAATGCGTTGTTGCGTATTATCTTCAGGAGTGGGGGTCCATGCAATGATCGGCGCTAAACTTGCATCAACAGTGGCACTAATTAAATCACTTTGTGTGGGAAAATAACGATATGCAGTTGCCCTCGAAACACCTGCATGTGCGGCTAATTCTGACACTGTCGGTAGCATTCCTTGCTCAAAAAGTCCCAACGCCGTTGTCACCAATAATTGATGGGTTCTTTTTCGTGTACCGGACATTGCATCCGTTTCATCACTGTAACTCATAGAAGATCCTTCGTTATTTCTACACTTTTATGTGCCAAGCTTATCTTAAGCTAAATATTCACAATATTTGACGTTTACTTTAGGTGATTAATCACATCTTATCGACCTCTAATGTACAAAAAACAAAAATAATGAGACAAGAGTCTCAAAACGGTGCTATGATAAATGAAACTCGAGTCTCATTATGATTATAATCTATTCGTCGATAATCATAAAAGGTATGGGAAGGCTTATGAAACAGTATGCTGGTTCTATTTATATTGCCACAACGCTTGATACTAAAAGTGCTGAGATTTTTTATGTCAGTGATTTAATTAAAAAAGCAGGCCTTCCTGTTAAAACCGTTGACTTGACAACCAAACCCACGGCATTAGCAAGAGAAGCTGATGTCACCGCCCTAGAAGTTGCACGCTTTCACCCAAATGGCCCAGAAGCGGTATTTTGTGGCGATAGAGGGAAAGCAATAGAAGCGATGTCAATCGCATTTGAACACTATTTAACCCACTGTGATGATGTCTTAGCCATTCTTGGACTAGGCGGCTCAGGGGGAACGGCACTGATTACACCAGCAATGCAATCTCTGCCAATTGGCGTACCTAAATTGATGGTATCAACGATGGCGTCTGGCGATATTTCAGGCTATATCGGTGCAAGTGATATCTCAATGATGTACTCCGTCACAGATGTATCCGGCTTAAATCGCATTTCTCGTAAAGTTTTAAGAAATGCAGCGAACCAAATCGCCGGCGCTGTTTATTTTTACCAAGAAGAACAAGTTGTTGATAAACCGGCTGTTGCATTAACAATGTTTGGTGTAACGACGCCTTGTGTACAACAGCTTACACAAAAACTCGAAAATAATTATGACTGCCTTGTTTTTCACGCAACAGGAAGTGGCGGCAAAGCCATGGAAAAACTGGCAGATGGTCACTTACTTCATAGCGTGCTCGATCTGACAACAACCGAAGTCTGTGATTACTTGTTTGACGGTGTGCTTGCTTGTGATGAAGACCGTTTTGGTGCAATCGCCCGTACCAAAACCCCTTATATAGGTTCTTGCGGTGCATTAGATATGGTGAATTTTGGTCGCCCGTCTAGTGTTCCTGAGAAATATAGAGGGCGTCAATTTTATCACCACAATGCGCAAGTCACCTTAATGCGTACAACACCAGAGGAAAACCGTCAATTAGGTATTTGGATCGCTGAAAAAATGAATCAGTGTGAAGGACCTTTGCGGTTTGTATTACCACAGGGCGGTTTTTCAGCTCTGGATATTAAAGGGGGTCCTTTTTGGGATCCAAAAGCAAACCAAGCGTTTTTTGATGCATTTATAACAACATTTAAAGAGACAGAGACTCGTCAATTAGTCATCAGTCCTTATCACATAAACTCTGCTGAATTTACTCAGCAAATTTATGATTTACACCAGGAACTTATTTGTTAACCACGGAGAAAGAAGAATGACTCATTCACGTGAAACATTACTAAAAAAATTCAATGAAATGATTGCACGCCACGAACCAATTATTGGCGGTGGTGCAGGTACAGGGCTCTCAGCTAAGTGTGAAGAAGCCGGTGGTATTGACCTTATCGTTATTTATAACTCTGGTCGTTATCGTATGGCTGGCCGTGGTTCTTTAGCGGGTTTATTAGCTTATGGTAACGCTAATGAGATCGTTATGGATATGGCAAAAGAAGTATTACCTGTTGTTAAACATACACCTGTACTTGCTGGCGTTAATGGTACAGATCCTTTCTGTAACTTTGATAAATTCTTAGATGAAGTTAAAGCAACAGGCTTTGCTGGCGTACAGAATTTCCCAACTGTTGGCTTAATTGATGGCAATTTCCGCGCAAATCTAGAAGAAACAGGTATGGGTTATGGGCTTGAAGTAGATATGATCCGCCAAGCTCACGAAAAAGATCTACTAACCACACCTTATGTGTTTAGTCGTGAAGATGCCATTGCAATGACTGAGGCGGGTGCTGATATTATTGTGCCACATATGGGATTAACTACGGGTGGTAATATTGGTGCTGAAACAGCATTAACATTAGCGGACTGTATTCCTTTAATTAATGACTGGGCCAAAGCGGCAAAAGCTGTACGTTCTGATGTCATTGTGCTTTGTCATGGTGGCCCAATTGCAACGCCAGAAGATGCACAATATATCTTAGATAATTGCCCTGATTGTCACGGCTTCTATGGTGCAAGTTCAATGGAACGTTTACCAACAGAAGTGGCATTAACCGCAACGACCAAAGAATTTAAAAATATTAAACGCTAATTCAAAATCATCAAGTTTGCCTAAGCGTTAACCTATATTGCCCACATTATGTGGGCAATATTTTATGCAGAAAGTACTAATGAAAATTAGACCAATTTTGCAATCAATGTATTTAAATCACCCGCTAAGAAATCAACAGGTGGGATCTCAATAACCGTATATGCACCCGCACGTTGCTTCATACTAGCTCTTGCTGCTGAGACCATAAATTGAGATGTCAATGCAGGATTGTTAATACGCATTGAATATTCAAATAATTGATTATGCGTTTTACCTGAAACACCTTTATGAGTCATATGAACACCATGTCCAACATCTTTTAAGCTATCAACACAATCGACTTGCTTCACATGGGTTTCATCAGAAGAGAAATAGCTATCTGCTTTAATCGCTTGCTCTACTTGATTAAAATTCGCTCCAGCTTCTAATTCCACGTAAACCATACGACGATGAACCCCCGTCCCTAATGGAATAGTCATTGAAAGCGCATCTTTTACACCATCAATCGTTTTAGCCGCAACACTGTGCCCCATGCTCATACCGGGTCCAAAGTTAGTATAAGTGATCCCTTTTGGTGCCATGGCTAACATTAATGTACGAATAATAGAATCAGAACCCGGATCCCAGCCGGCTGAAATAACCGCTACACGATCGTGTTTTTTAGCTACTTCATCTAATTCTGTTTTTAATGACACAATTTCACTGTGGACGTCAAAACTATCTACTGTATTAATGCCGAAGCTTAAAATAGATTTAGCTAATTCTTTAATTGCACGAGTCGGTGAACATAAGAGAGCAACATCAACATTACCTAATGTTTTAATATCGTTAGTCACGGTAATATTTTGCAGTTCTTCTGGAATATTATTGATATCACGACGAACAACACCCATTAATTCAAAATCTTGAGCAGCTTGAACCGCTTCTAATGCAAATCGACCAATATTGCCATAGCCAACAATGGCCACTTTTATTTTAGTATTCATTAATTCCCCTGACTTTAACGTTAATCATCACTTAATGATAATAGTGATTAGTTATCAATGAATAAACCATATAAATATCTTTTTTGCCAGATAAACATTATTTGCACTATTACCTTATAAATAAACCTTGTAGAATCTCTTATCTTCCTACGCGTTTTATTAATAATATCGATTTCACTCTGTTTTTTAAGAAGGTTTTCAATGCATCAGTCTGATGTAGCGGATCGCTCACTTTTTTCCCTTAGTTGGCCAATATTTATAGATATCTTTCTACATTTAGCCACACTATTAATTAATACTTACATGGTAAGCCACGTTTCCACCGCTTACTTAGCCGCCATGGGCGTTGGTAACCAAGTTTTTGATCTTTTTATCACCATTTTTAGCTTTATTAGTGTGGGATGTAGCGTCGTTATTGCCCAATACTTAGGCGCAGGTAAAAAAGAAAAAGCCAGCCAAGCAATTCATATTTCTATCGCTTTTAACGCGTTACTTGGCATTAGTAGTGCTTTAATCATTCTTTTCTTTGGCTACAATATTCTACATATTATGAATACGCCTGAGCATTTAGTGCAAGATGGCTACAACTACCTACATATTATTGGTATTTGCCTTATTCCTGAGGCTATTTCAATTATTCTTGCCGCTTGTCTGAGAGTTTATGGCAAGTCTAAAGCTGCCATGTATGTCACATTGATCGCCAATATTATTACTGTTATTGGTAATATGATTGTGCTTTATGGCTTTTTTGGCTTACCACAATACGGATTAGTCGGCGTTGCTTGGTCAACCGTTGTCGGCCGTATTATTGCTGTTATCTTACTGTGTGGATTACTATTCTACGGTTTGCGTATTAAATTCGAAGCCAAACAACTCGTCGTGTGGTCTAAAAATATGTTAGGGAAAATCCTACATATCGGTTTACCCGCAGCGGGAGAAAACTTGGTTTGGATTTTACATTATATGACTGCATCAGCCTTTATTGGATTAATGGGCGAAGTCCCTCTTGCAGCACAGACTCTCTATTTCCAACTGTCATTATTTTTAATGCTTTTTGGTATTGCGATTAGTATTGGTAATGAAATATTAGTGGGTCACTTAGTTGGTGCTAAACGCTTTGATGATGCTTTTACTAGAGGCTGGAAAAGCTTAAAAACGGGTGTGATATTTACCATCGGAGTCGTGATTGTTTATTGGTTTATGCGTGATCCTATTTTGTATTCCATTACAGAAGATCAACGCATTATTGACCAATTAATTCCACTATTTATTTTGTCTGTCTTCTTAGAGCCAGGGCGTACTTTTAATATCGTTATGGTAAATGCCTTACGTGCCGCAGGCGATGCTAAATTCCCGCTGATGACAGCAATTTGCTTTATGTGGGGTATTGCGATCCCTGTCGGTTATTTCCTTGGTATTAAGATGGAAATGGGATTAATTGGTATCTGGATTGGTTTCCTTTGTGATGAATGACTACGTGGATTAACTAACGCATGGCGTTGGCGCTCTCGTAAATGGCAAGCTAAACGTTTGGATATTTAATCTTAAAAAGCCTGATAAATCATTATCAGGCTTTAACAAAAGAATTCTACTTAAAACCTTCTTTATCATATTTAGCTAAAACCAAATTAATTATCGTATGTGAAATATCATTAATTATTTTTTTAGAAAAACTGACACTTTTTAATAAAAATTATTACATATTAATTTTTATAAAGAACATCTTCAACAGCATTATTGATATTATCTTGTAAAAAATATTTATAATTATCAACATTTCCAAAATTAGATTTTATTTCACTATCTGAATTTAATATGCTATCGACTATCGTTTCTAAAAAATCACTTTTAATTTTAGTTAAAGATGTCGCATCACCAGAAAATATAATCCATTTAGAATGAAAATATAATTTATTTTTAAACTCTGTAATTTTTTCTTTCTCTAATGTAGGTATTTCCTCTAAATAAGAGATAATATCATTAATTATGCTCTCTTTTATTTCATCACTTTTCACTTCCCTTTTTACTTTAGCTAAAAGTTTATCAAAGCTCTCATCGAGATCTTTTTTATTTACTTTTTCATTATAATCTAATTTTGTAGTATTAATTTCACTTTGGTTGTTTTTAATATTAGAAATACTGTCTTTTAGCCTTAAAAAATTATTTTTTATGCTAGAGTTTGGTTTTATAAATTCAATGATTGAATTATAACAACTTAATATTATACCATTTATAATATTTTTAATTTCACTTCTTTTATTTTCAATGTTTTTTATTGCTGAAAATGTGTCTCTAACGACATTATTTATATACATACATCCCCCCAATTGTTTTAGAAGAATTAAACTGTACATCATAATCAATGTCTATCAATAAGTGATGCTTTTTTTAATCATTATTTACGGAAGTTTTTCATAAAAAAACTCAATAAAATATAATCATCAAAGAGGCCAACATATTAAAATAAATAATGATTAACTTTATATATTTAATATGAAATGTGTTTTTCCATGATAAAGATCACAGAAAAACAGCCCTATAAGTTAAATGAAAAAACCTTACCTACAAAAAACACTATATTTTTTAATAAAGAAAAAACCAAAAATTAAATAATCATCAACATTAAATTTTTATTGTAAAAATAATACTTTTTCTATAATTCCATATTGTTTTTTTTATGGTAAAAGTAGGTGTTGCCCTTTCCAATAAATGAGACAACTAAGCTTTAATAGAGAGAATACAAAAAATCAAACACAATGGAGTCTTGTTATGAATCTCGTTGAACGGTTTATTTCTTATACAAAAGTTAACACCACCACTAATAGGGAAAATGGCGCTGCTGGCATTATGCCTTCGTCAGAAGGTCAGCGAGTGCTTGCACTACAATTGGTTGAAGAGTTAAAAGCGTTAGGTGTTGAAGATATTAAAATTCGAGATACCGCCATTGTTACCGCAACACTTCCTTCAAACCTTGATTATGAAGTTCCAACCGTTGCCTTTTTTGGTCATCTAGACACGAGTGCTGAACAAACTAATGATACTAAAGCACAAATTCTACCTTATAAAGGTGGCGATCTTTGCTTAAATAAAGAACTTGAGATCTTTTTACGTCAGAGTGAATTCCCTGAATTAGAAAACTATATTGGTGACGATATTATCGTAACCGATGGTACTAGCTTATTAGGTGCTGACGATAAAGCCGCTATCGCTTCTATTATGGATATGTTGCAATACTTTAAACAGCACCCCGAAATTAAACACGGAACAGTTAAAATTGGTTTTGTTCCTGATGAAGAACAAGGTTTACGTGGTGCAAAAGTCTTTGATACTAAAGAATTTGGTGCTGATTTTGCCTATACCTTAGATTGCTGTGGTATTGGTGAATTAGTGTATGAAAACTGGAATGCAGGTGATGTTGAAATCACCTTTACTGGCGCATCTGCTCACCCAATGTCAGCAAAAGGTAAATTAAAAAATTCACTGTTAATGGCGCACAAGTTTGTTGCAATGTTACCGGGTGGTGAAGCGCCTGAATATACCGAAGGCCGTGAAGGTTATTATTGGGTTAAACAGTTAGCCGGTAATAGTGCGCGTACCGTATTAAAAATGGATGTACGTGATTTTACCGAAGCAGGTTATGCGCATCGCATGGCATTTTTAAAACAACTTTCAAATTATTGCGAAGGTTTATGGGGAGAAGGCTCCGTTACTTGTAAACTCGCTGACCGTTATGCCAATGTGTTTAATAGCCTACAAGGTGATAATCGCTACCCTATCGATATCGCTGTAGCGGCTTATGAAGCGAATGGTATTACTCCTCGCCCAATTCCAATGCGTGGTGGTTATGATGGCGCAGCCCTTTCTCAAAATGGCTTACCTTGCCCGAATATATTTACAGGTGCGCATAACTTCCACTCTATTTATGAATATCTGCCAGTTAAATCGCTTTATGCTGCCAGTGATGTCTTAAAATCTGTTGTGAAAATTACTGCTGAACGCTTTGCACCTGGAGTTAAAGCATGATCCAAATTCTTGCGGTCTTAATTGTCGTTGTTATTGTCGCTAGAATGATCTTGAAAGGATATAAAGCCGAGCCTGTTTTATTCGTTGCTGGTTTAGCCTTAATGGCACTAACCATGGTGTTTGGTTGGGGAGATATTCTTCCTAAAAATGTCAAAACAACGGGTATTGGCTGGCTAGATCCTTTTGAAGTCATGCGTGATCTCTTTAGTAGTCGTGCTGCTGATCTGGGTTTAATGATCATGGCATTAATGGGATTTGCGCATTATATGGATCATATTGGCGCCAATGAGGCCGTTGTACGTGTTGCAACTCGCCCATTGAAAAATATGCGTTCACCTTACGTGTTGCTATTCTTCTCTTTTTTACTCGCGAGTATTTTGCAACTTGCTATTCCTTCAGCAACAGGGTTGGCCGTTCTATTAATGGGTACGATGTTCCCAATTATGATAGGACTTGGTTTATCTCCAGCATCTGCTGCGGGTGTGATTGCAACTTCATTAGGCGTTGCTTACACCCCAACGGCAATTGATGCTATTCGTGGTGCAAAGGCAGTTGACTTAGGCGTTGTTGAATATGTGCTTTATTACCAAGGACCTGCGGCGATTGCTACCGTATTCGCGGTTGGTATTACACATATCTTCTGGCAGCGCCATTGTGACCGCAAAGCCGGATTTGTACCTCAATTAGGCAAACTGTCTGAAGAAGTAAAGAGTGATAAAAATGTACCCGGCTTTTATGCCTTACTGCCAATGTTACCTATCATTATGGCAGTAAGTTCATCGAGCCTATTTGTTGAAGGTATTCACCTTGATGTCGTCACAATTGTATTGATTTCAATGGCGATTTGTATGCTGATTGAAACATTACGTTTACGTGATTTTAAGTCAGTATGTGCGGGCTTCCAGCATTTCTTAAAAGGGATGGGTTCTGCATTTAGTAATGTTGTTGGATTATTAGTCGCAGCAGGTGTTTTTGCCCATGGTATTAAAGTCAGTGGTGCAATAGACAGCCTGATCGTTATGGCAGAATCTGTTGGCCTACCACCATTTGCAATGGCATTGGTCTTCGCTATCGTAACATTAGCTGCCGCGATTATTATGGGTTCAGGTAATGCTCCTTTCCTTGCATTCGTTGAACTGATCCCACAAATTGCCCATAGCATGGGTGTAAACCCCATTGCGATGATCTTACCAATGCAACAAGCGTCACATATGGGCCGAGGTATGTCTCCAGTGGCAGGTGTTATTATTGCTGTATCTAGTGGCGCAAAATTACAACCGTTTGATGTTGTAAAAAGGACGGCAATACCGCTTATGGTAGGTTTTGTATTCCACAGTGCTATTATTGCTATCTTCTATTATTGATAAATATACCTGAAGCAATATTGGTTGCTTCAGGTTATTTTCAAATAATAAACATATTAAAAATAGGAAGAGATATTTTATTGTTATTTTTATAAATAAAAAATTAGTTATATTTTATTAAAAATATATTTAACACTCACTTTTAAAATAGAAATAAAACAAATAAGTCAATGAAAATATTAACAAAATAATAAGGTATTATTCTTATACACCAGAAAATAAAACGCCTATTATTTATTTCGTTAAAATGATGACATGATATTAAACCCACTCACTCATTGCCATTTATTTTAACTATTTTGAGTTAGCCCACATTAAGTATGATAATTATACTAGCAATAGAATTGTGTATTCATTCTATTGCCTTTTTATTTTACTTCACCGTTAATGTCTTAAATTATCTTATTCACCTGCATTTTCATCCCCTCTTATTTATATCTTTGGATACAAACGCATCATCTCTTTTGCTGATAAATTACATTAATAAGTCAAAATGATTGCCATTACTTTATATGGAAAAAAATACCAATATAAAAGCCTTAAAGGGTAATATTTTCTAAAATTTTTTATAGTGATAGTAAATTCAGAAAAAACTTTCTCCAATAAATTCAGTATGATGTTGATATTAAAAATAGAATATCTCTTTGAATTCTTACACTGTTTATTGGATGCATGCCATGAAAGAACAATTATCTGCTCGTTGGAAAATATTAATAGCGGCAGTTAAACAACAAGTAAAACCCGCTTTAGGTTGTACAGAACCTATTTCGCTTGCATTAGCAGCTGCAACAGCTGCAAGTTACTTACAACATGCTATTACCCGCATTAGTGCAGAAGTCTCTCCTAATTTAATGAAAAATGGTATGGGCGTAACCGTACCAGGCACGGGTATGGTGGGATTATCTATTGCCGCAAGCTTAGGTGCTGTAGGTGGTGATTGTAAAGCAGGTCTTGAAGTATTAAAGAATGCAACACCAGAACACATTGAGCAAAGTAAAGCACTATTAGCTGCTGGCATTGTAAATGTTTCGATTAAAAAAGCGTGCAAAGAAGTTCTATATAGCGAAGTGACTGTTGAAGATGGCGAAAACAGTGCAACAGTCATTATTGCGGGCAATCACACCAATATCGTTAAAATCATTCATAATGGTAAAGTTGTTCTTGATAACACTTGTGATGGTGCAGAACAATCAGCATCGCCTTGCGAAATAAAAGAAACGTTAACCCAAACCAATACTCAAGAAATTTACCAGTTTGTGACCCAAATACCTGTAGAAGAAATTTCTTTTATTCTTGAGTCAGCGCACTTAAATGATGCATTATCAAAAGAAGGTTTGAACAATACTTATGGTTTACATATTGGGCAAACTTTGCAACGCCAACAACAGCGTGGTTTATTAGCAAAAGATTTATTATCAGAAATCATGATCCGTACATCTGCTGCATCTGATGCACGTATGGGGGGGGCTGTTTTACCCGCAATGAGTAACTCTGGCTCTGGTAACCAAGGGATTGCCGCAACGATGCCGGTTGTCGTAGTTGCTGAATATTTACAAGTTGGCGAAGAAAAAATGGCAAGAGCATTAATGCTTTCTCATTTACTGGCTATCTATATTCACCATAAATTCCCTGCTCTATCTGCATTATGCGCGGCAACAACAGCATCAATGGGCGCGGCTGGGGCAATTGCATGGCTAATGGATGAACGCTATGAATCCATGGCTATGGCAATTAGTAGCATGATTGGTGATATCAGCGGTGTGATCTGTGATGGCGCTTCTAATAGCTGTGCGATGAAAGTCTCAACCGGAGCAAGCGCAGCTTATAAAGCTGTGTTAATGGCGCTAGACAACACCTATGTGACAGGTAATGATGGTATTGTCGCTCATGATGTTGATTCTACAATTGAAAATCTATGTGCACTAGCAAGCCGTGCAATGCAACATACTGATGTTCAAATTATTGAGATCATGGAATATAAAGCCGTTGCTAATGGCTAATTTGAGCATTTAAAAAAACACCCCATAATGTTGGTTATTATGGGGTGAAACATAAGATCCTAGGAACAGGATCCTCCTCAAGTCAGGAGCTTATCAATATTCGTTACTGCTATTTACGACTATACTACGGTTACTTCTACTACTTACTTCGTACTACTCTCTAACACTCACTACAGGGTATTGGGTTAATGTGCATTTTCTTGCGTACTTGGCATTAATGCATCAAAACTAGCTCTTATCTCATCTTCTGGTAATTGAATACCAATAAAGACCAATGTGCTTTGACGAGTTTCATCTTCATGCCACGGTCTATCCCAATCCGCACTATAAAGGCGTTGTACACCTTGGAATAACAAGCGATTAGGTTGATCTTTAATATTTAATATCCCTTTATAACGTAAAAGATTATCAGCAAAGCTTAATAATAATTTTTCCATTACGTCTGAAACTTCTTGTAACTCAACGGGATAGTCAAAAGTTAACACAATCGAATTGATATCATCTTGCTTTTCTGCCTGATAACGAAACAGGGGCTGTTTTACATCAAGATTATCGTTCAACATAAAACCCTTTACGTTAAACAGGAGTCCTAAATCAACTTGTCCATGAATAACGGTATGTACAGGTGCTCTGGCATTAATACGTCTTAATCGTGCCATTAATTCAGGAGAGGCTGGAGTGATATCTGTTTTTGTTAACAGAATCCGGTCAGCATAACCAATTTGTGATTGTGCAATCGTAAATTGATCCAGTTGTTGCTGAGCATGAACATTATCAACAAGTGTGATAATGCCATCTAATAAGTAGCGCTGGCAGATGATCTCATGAGAAAAGAAAGTTTGGCTAATAGGACCAGGATCAGCCATGCCAGTACATTCAATAACTAATCTATCAAACTCAATTTCACCGCGATCTAGACTGTCACATAAGTCTAATAGCGTGTTTTCTAATTCATTCGATTTACTACAACAAATACAACCATTGGTCAGTGTTTTAATTTGAGTGGCTCTATCACCAATGATTTCATCATCGATAGGTACTTCACCAAATTCATTTTCAATAACGGCAATTTTATATCCATGCTCTTCATTAAGCATATGGCGTAAAAGTGTTGTTTTACCTGAACCTAAAAAACCGGTCAGTATTGTCACTGCAATAGGTTCCATCATTTATCTCCTTTACGGATCATTAGCAACAGCGAAAACCGCCTTTACCATCACCACCGCCATAACGGGCTTCCTGACGTTCACGGAAAAACTCGTTATAGGTCATAACAGGCTTATCTGGATGGTTATCTTTCATATGCTGCACATAATTATCGTAATCAGGAATACCTATTAGCATACGTGCTGCTTGTCCTAGATATTTACCAGCTTGCCCTAAATTACCAAACATAAGTTTCTCCTAAGCCCCGCACTGGTAAGCCAGCGCGGGGGTTTAACCTATTTACCTAAATTAGTGACCTGAGGACACTTTTACATCTTTTGGCATAGGAACATACGGTGTTTCTTGTGCTGTTTCTTCTGGATTTTTACGCGCTTTCATTGCGGTACGGAAACCGTAGAAAATGATGCTGTAAACAACTAACAAGAATAGAATACTTAAACCAGCATTGGTGTAGTTATTAATTACAATATGATTCATATTGTTAATTTCAACCGCAGTTAAGTCCGCACCACCCGCTAAGATCTTAGCTTTGTATTCATTTGCTAAGTAGAAGAAACCTTCCATCTGTGGATCATCGCTGAAGAGTTTCAGACCTAATGCCCATGTTGTACAAATTAATAACCATACTGCCGGAACAACTGTCACCCAAATATATTTAGTACGTTTCATCTTAATTAAGATAACAGTACCTAATACCAGAGCAACCGCCGCTAACATTTGGTTTGAAATACCAAACAGTGGCCACAAGCTCTTAACGCCGCCTAATGGGTCAACAACACCTTGGTATAACAGATATCCCCATAAGCCGACACAACCCGCTGTACCAATCACACCCGGAATGAACGAGTTTGTTTTCTTCAAGTAAGGAATAAAGTTACCTAATAAGTCTTGAAGCATGAAGCGACCAGAACGTGTACCTGCGTCTAATGCGGTTAAAATAAAGAGCGCTTCAAACAAGATCCCAAAGTGATACCAGAAGCCCATATCTGCAGCAGGAATGATTTTATGGAACACCATCGCGATACCAACCGCTAAGGTAGGCGCACCACCAGCACGGTTTAATACGGAAGGTTCACCAATATCTTTCGCTGTTTGTAAGATTTCTTCTGGAGAGATAACAAAGCCCCATGAACTGACTGTTGCAGCTGCATGTACGGTAACTTCTTTTAACTGCCCCATGATAACAGCTGTATTTTCACCACCTAATTCATGTAGATTCGGCATTGTAATGCCTAAACCTGATGGTGGGGTATTCATTGCAAAATACAGGCCTGGTTCAATGATAGATGCAGCGACTAGCGCCATGATCGCAACGAATGATTCCATTAACATTGCACCATAACCAATAAAACGCGCATCCATTTCATTTGCGATAAGCTTAGGTGTTGTACCTGAAGCAATCAGGGCGTGGAAACCAGAAACGGCACCACAAGCGATAGTGATAAATAAGAATGGGAATAAAGCCCCTTTCCATAATGGTCCAGTACCATCGATGTATTGAGTAACTGCTGGCATTTTCAGTTCAGGGTTTAAAATCACAATACCTACAGCTAAACCAACGATAACACCAATTTTCAGGAAAGTTGCTAAATAGTCACGTGGTGCAAGAATTAACCATACTGGTAATAATGCAGATACGAAAGCATAACCAATAAGACCAAAAGTAATTGTTGTATCTTTAAAGGTTAACGCTGGGCCCCAGAATGGGTCGTGAGCAATAACACCACCAAACCAAATCGCTGCGATCAGTAAGACAATACCAATAACAGATACTTCACCGACACGACCTGGACGGATATAACGCATGTAGATACCCATAAACAGGGCAATAGGTACTGTTGAACAAACAGTAAATACACCCCATGGGCTTTCTGCTAATGCCTTAACAACGATAAGTGCAAGCACAGCAAGAATGATGATCATGATAAGGAAACAGCCGAATAAAGCGATAGTACCCGGAACTGGACCCATCTCTTTCTTTATCATCTCACCAAGTGAGTTACCATTACGGCGTGTTGAAATAAACAACACCATAAAGTCTTGTACTGCACCAGCAAGCACAACCCCAGCTAATAGCCAAAGTGTACCCGGTAAGTACCCCATTTGAGCAGCAAGAACGGGTCCAACTAAAGGACCTGCACCCGCGATAGCAGCAAAGTGGTGACCAAATAAAACATAACGGTTAGTTGGAACGTAGTTCAAACCGTCATTGTTAACAACAGAAGGTGTAGCTCGAGTTGGATCTAACTTCATCACTTTTTGAGCGATGTAAAGACTATAGTAACGATAAGCAACTAAGTAGACAGCAACAGAAGCAACAACTATCCATAGTGCACTGACGTGTTCACCACGGCGAAGTGCAACCACTGAAAGACAAAAAGCACCGATAATCCCGAGGATCACCCAAGGTACGTGCTTTAAAAATGCATTTTTGTTCATGAGACACCTTTTTTTCAGGCAAGACCGAACAGCCAAAGAGTAATGCGGGACAGCAGAAAATTATTTGAGCGAATCTAAAAGATAACTACCCGCAGCGACATAATAAGAATTCTTACATTGGAATGGTGTGATTAAATCTCTTAGCGGTTGTATAAAGAATTAAGCGGTCTGTTTTCTGAGTTAAGTGGTTCTACTATTTTTAAATGGTGATTTTTTTGTGATCAAGATAACAAATTTATGACTTTCAATAAGTTAGAAAATCACTAAAAAGAAGAAAACCCCCTTTTCACCAACAAAAAAGGAGGTTTTTTATAACAATTATTTAATTAAATGGTAATTATTGGCTAAATTGAACTGATATCAAAAGCACACTACCTTTTCGAGCTGGTGAACCATTAAAACGCCATTGATATGCAGCATCAATAACAGCATTATCTATGCTCATGTCACCACTGCCAGATTTCAATAAAACCACGGTAGGAACACCTTGAGGATCAACATCAAGTTGCAAGATCATATCCCCTGTTTTAGGTGCTGTACTAGGAGCCTTCACTTTCGGTAATACCTGATCACCGCCATTGATATTGGCTGATGAGAAATCAATACTAAATGTTCGATTTGATTGCTCAATTTTATCGGTATTCAATGGTAAGCGAACAACTTTGCTATTCGGATCTGATGCGGGTATTGCACGTTGAGCTAATTGAACCTGAGTTAAATCAACACTGAGATAATCATCTTCAGGCTTAATTTCGATATCTTCAGGTAAATAACGCATATCCATTCTTGCGCGCAAGGTCTGATAACGCTCTAAACGCACGCCTTCAAGTGTATCCATCACCATACGCATTTCTAACAGTTGCATAAGAGAACCAATACTTTCTGTTGACTTCTGCTGTGAGGCTTTAGCAAATGCACCCGCTGCAATTTCAGGATCTTCATCGAGCCATGTTATTCCCCAACCTAACCAGACATCTTCACGATCAGGATCTAATGCAATAGCCTGTTCAAAATGTGTACGTGCATTAAGTAATAAGGTTTGCCAATATCTTTTTTCTTGAGGATAAATATTAGGCGATCTTGCTAAATTATTTGTTCCTATGTTGTAATATTGCAATTCAAAACGCGCCACTGTTCTCACAATATCGGCATTATCTTGATGAAGAGCGAGCTTTTCATTTAAAAAGCGAATACTGTTATCCCAATTTTCATGATTATTCTCGCTATTAGGCAATGCCTGCAACTCTTTTAAGATTGCTTGTAGCGCAGCTCGCTTTTCTTGCTGCTTTTGCGATAGTCTAGGGTAATAAGAAGCATAAGGATCATAGCTAGAGCGAGTTAGTTCTCTTTCATCGTCTAATTCTGGCGCTTGTTTTTTCAATTCTGAATAAATATTTTCGCTAAGTGTTATCCCTTTTGCCTCTTGTCTTGCGTAAGCTTTAACCAGTTTGATCAATGTTGATTGCAACTTAGCAGCATACTCTTTCCAACCAAGGCGAGTGCTTTCAAAACGCACTGTTACACGTTGGCGATATCCGTCTTTATTTGGCATAAAACGCCAATGACGAGCTACGCTCACGGCTTGATCATCAAAAGCATCAACACCACTACTGTTTTGCACCCAAAGCCCTGAAATGCGCCCTTGAGGATCGACATCAATGGATAAAATAACCTCTGCACGAGGGATATATCTTCTAATTGTCGGATAACGGATCTCAGTTAAGTTTTTTACTTCATTAGGTGATTCAACTATCACTTCTCCGGGATACTGTTTTTCCATCATTGATTGCATTTCAAGATAAGTGGTTAAATCACTATTTATTGCGTTACTCACTGGTAATCGTTGATTTGCCAACGTTGTGACATCTTCAGGAGGAGAGCTATTTTGTCGATAATAACGATCTTCAATAACACGCGCTTGTAATATCTGATAAATCTGACGCTGATTTTCAGTAAGCTCTGAAATTGCTTTTTTCAATAATTGTTGTGCTGAAACATCATGACGAGCTTGTTTAGCCTGTGTCAGTGTATCCGCTACCATTAACGCTAACATCGCTTTTTCAACTTGAGCATCGGGAGAACGATGAGCAATATAAGTCAGTGCTAAAACTTGCCATGCTTCAGGTGATAAGGGTGCAACAGCAATAACATTAATACCTGATTGCGTTAATTGAGCATCATGACTACTTGAAAGGGAAGCTAACGCCTGAGCAACCATAATCTCAGGTTGATTTAATAGCCAGTCGCCATAAAAATTGAGTATTTTTAAAGCGTCCGTACGTTCTGGTGTGCCTTTTGCATGAACTAAATAAGCGTCTTTCGCTTTTGTCGCAGCAACCACATCATCACTAAAATAATCTAATCCTGGTAAAGCTATTCGTGTTTTTTCAATCGCGCTAAGCGATGCCAATGCTTTAGCTTGATTAGACCGAATAACTTTACGAATATCATCTTCACTATTAACAACAAAATAATGATAATTTTGCCATTCTGACTGCTCAATATTTTGTAAAACAAAACGACGACGATCTTCTAATTCATTCTTTGGGATCACCGAAAATGACACACCCAGCGCCATTAAAAGCACGAGTCCCCCACCGAATAAATAGTAAATATTTTTAGCTCTCCACGATTGCAATAACATTACAATCGTCATAATAAGAGAACCTAGCCATAATCCCAGTAAGAAATTACGTTCATCAAAGCGAACCGATGAGGGGAGAATTTGACTATTAAAACCATCAATTAAGCTAAAAGTAGAAACCAAGAAGGCTGGCAACCAAAAAGGGAACAGTAATGTTATAACGCCAATAATAATCAGGATCAGCTTTATTCTTTTTTTCATGTTATTTCCCCTAAACTATGGCTTTCTTTTCAAAATATGCATTGAAGGGAAAACAAAAATAACTAACAAAATAATGGCTGAAACCATTAAAAACATCACACTCAACATCGTTATGAGTATTTGTTCAATATAATCCGCTTTGATTAAATCAGCGACCCAACTAGAGCCTAAACTACCGCTAACTCCTTGTGGAATAAAGTTCATCAGTAATAAACCCAAAACTACTGGGACTGTCATAGCAATAGCGGTATGTAAAATAACCTTAGGTACTTTGCTTATAGCTTGTTTTATAGCAATAAAAATTGCAGGAGGTTGCATCGGTTTAGACGGAGCTGTACGTATTGTCGCTTGTCTAGCAATAGTATTTTGTACTCTTGTTTGGCGTACCTGTTCTTGTTGCGTTTGATTTTGTTTTTGAGTTGTTGCAACTTGCTGTAACTGAGCTTGCCTTGCACATGCTGCACAGGCTTTACCCGCAAAATGCTGGTGGTTTTTATCTTTCTGGCAAACCAACATTTGCTGTTTTTCAGGTTGTGCGTATTCATACAGTGCCGTAGCCCATGTTTTAGCACTGGGTCTTAATGAAGGGGCTCCTGAAAATGCTTTATCAAAGAGTGTTCTTAATGTATCAGGTAATTGTTTATGCCCACTCGCTACACTGGGTGAAATTAAATTATGTGCTTTTATGCCATAACCATAAAAGCGCCCAGCAATACGTCTTGGAATATCCGTAGGTACAGTGTCATTTTTAGGGCGACCACTAAAAGGGTGGATACCAAAATTAAGCAACTGAAAAATAATTACAGCTAAAGCAAATCGATCTTGCCACTCTTCTTCTGCTTCTGGAATAGTTTGCTTGGCTTGAAATTCTGGCGCTAAATATTCAACGGTAAATTGCCCTGCAGGATAACGTGTATTTTCTCCTTGTATACTAAATCCATCACAATCGAGAAGAGACATATACAAGCTTGATTTATAAAACCGCAAATTCAACGGTTTCATATCAATAATACGATGCCCTTGCTGATGTAAAGCGTCAATCAATGAGCAAAGGTTATATGCGAGACTGACTTTCGCGCCCATCCCAGTAGGTAAACCATGAGCTTTGGCTTGGCGTTCTTGAAGAATGTATTCCAACTCAATCGTATTTTTGACATCAAGTTCCGGCATCACAAAGCCAACAAATTGCTTTTGGCTATTATATAAACGTGCTTGAGGCCATGCGAGTTGGATAATAGGCGTACCGTTAACAGAAACTGGCTTTAATGCAGGTTCTAACTTCTGCATTGCCGTGATTTTTTTCAGATAATAGGCTTTATCAATTTTGTCATGATAAACTTTTGAGACTTGGGAAGGGACATTATTAATATGGCTAACGCTACCTGCACCACCGCTTTTTATCAAATCACCTATTTGATAAATCTTACCGTTTTCATCTTGTAATTGCCTAGATACTGATTGAGCTATCCCTTTCTTTCTTGCTTTTACCACAACTCTTCATCCCTGATGCAAATAACTAAGGTTTTATCATCGCCTGTGATTGAATGTGTTCGAGGATCAGCTAAAGTTCCTGCTAATGCCTCACTTCCGCTATCTTCTGATACTGTTTTTAAATAACGGATCACAGGAGTGATAAACGGTTCATAAAGTGCATCACACGCTTTATTCATGGCAAAAGGCTGTACACCATCAGACATCAAAATAACTTGTTTTACTGGTTTATTTAGAGGAATTACGCGTAAATGCGCATCCCAATTTTCTGACGTCACAAACCAAGTTTGATTTGCATATTCCCCATTTTCAGGCTGTGATACATAACTTGTACCATCGCAGTATTCCACTACAGCAATGCCATCACCTAAATGGAATAAATAACCACCATCATCACCAACCCAACATGCAACCAGTGTTGATGCATATTCATTAAGCGCACACTGTTTTATTTCTGCATATTCAGCCAATTGCTGTCGAATATCTTCAATAAGCTGTTTAGCCCCTTGTGTTATCTGTTTTTCGGTTAACAAATCAAAGTTTGGCCACTCTGTAATGCGTAGCGTAAATAACCGAGCGACAAGCTGAGCGCCTTGTTCACTATAACGAGAGGAGCCTGCGCCATCACAAACAGCGGCGATAAGATATTCACCTTTACGGCGAATAAAATAAGCATCTTGACAGGGAATTTGACGTTCTTGATGGGCAATTCCTGTCACCGATGCCCCATATGCTAACCAATCGTTCATCAAACAGGTACACTCGCCCAAGAATCCGTAGAAGGTAATTGTGCCGTGCCACCCGGTGTTGATTGAGACACCACTTGCATGCTGGCGCTTAGCCACAAGAACAACTCTTTAAATTGTAACCCTTTAAGCATTTTCACCCCATTAACACCATTACGGCTAAAACTGCCCATTACCTCTGCTGATGCACCATCAACCATGATAGGAAATACTGCTGTTTTTTGGCTTTCTTCTGCTTGACGACAAAGCTGTGCAGCCTGTTCCCATTGATCGGTTGGTACACCATCAGACATTAAGAATAGCCAAGGACGAGTATAAGCAACACCGGCTTGTTTAAAACGCTGTTTTTCCGCTTCTATTTCTTCAAGTGCCAGCGTGATAGCTTGCCCCATCGGCGTTGTGCCATTTGCCTCTAAAACAGGCGCAGTAAAATCCATAGCATCTTTCCAATCACCATGAATAGTGCATTGGTCATATCCGCCATACTCAATCACTAAAATACGCACACGCTTTGCAGCAATAACGTCATTTTTTAGTTCTTGTTCAAGTAACTTAAGACCTTCATTTAGTTGTTGGATAGGCTGCCCATACATACTACCAGAGCTATCTAGCACTAAGATAAGAGGGGTTCTTTGTTCACTATTATCAACCAAGGCTACGTCAGGGATCATAAGATGCTCCATCATTCAGTTATTATTTTTCATGATAATGGTTAATGTAACATAAAGACGCAAAATTCATCAGAAAGAAAAAAGCAATAAAGTGAAGATAAAAGATATTTCTTAAAAAAAACCGTCTTACAGCTTAATGGACTAATTTTTAGTTAAAACGGCACTTTTTTTCGAAGTTTAAGATAAAAAAAGCACCTCATACATTAAGTAAAGAGGTGCTTTTTTAATAAACTATTTATGATGTTAATAGTGGATTTTTTGGCGTCCAGCAATAGAGTGTGAAAGCGTTGTACCGTCGACCATTTCAAGCTCACCTCCCACAGGAACCCCATGGGCAATTCGGCTGGCAGCAATATCATACTGAGCACAAATTTCAGCAATGTAATTGGCTGTTGCTTCACCTTCAACAGTCGGATTTGTCGCCAAGATCACTTCTGAAATAGTTTCTTGGCTTAAGCGCTCTTCCAGTCTATCTAAACCAATATCCATAGGCCCAATACCATCTAAAGGAGATAAATGCCCTATTAAAACAAAGTATCGACCCGCAAACTGCCCTGTCTGCTCGATAGCATGAATATCCGCAGGACTTTCGACAACACAAATTTGCCCATTTTGCTGACGGCGAACATTGGCACAGATGGTACAACGCTCTTCTTCAGTAAAAGTTCGGCAATCACAGCAATGACCAATTTCAGACATTGCGCGAGTGAGAGCTTGTGCAAGTCGCATACCACCGCTTCTATCGCGTTGAAGTAGTTGGAAAGCCATTCGTTGCGCTGATTTAGGCCCGACACCGGGTAAACAACGCAACGCTTCCATTAATGATTCAAGAAGTGGGCTGGTTTGCATTAGAATGGCATCTTAAAGCCTGGTGGCAATTGCATACCGTTAGAAACAGAAGCCATTTTTTCTTTTTGTGTTTCATCAATACGACGTGTAGCATCATTAAAGGCAGCAGCAATCAAATCTTCTAGCATCTCTTTGTCATCTTCTAGCAGGCTAGGATCGATTTCAACACGACGGCAATTATGAGCACCATTGATAGTGATCTTAACTAAGCCAGCGCCAGATTCACCTGTCACTTCTAAGTTTGCGATCTCTTCTTGCATTTGTTGCATTTTTTCTTGCATTTGTTGGGCTTGCTTCATCAGATTACCCAAACCACCTTTTCCGAACATAATTGTCTCTCTTTGTAAAAGCCACACAGTATGAAGTCATACAACATGTTGCGATTAAACAGGTCGGATACTCTCTTCATCCAATTCAGCATCAAAATATTGCTGTAATGTTTGAATCGTTTTATCCGTAATAATCGATTGACGCGATAACGCCAATTTTTCATCATAAATGGCTTGTCGCCACTCCAACGGCGTTTTTACCGCTGGATTATCATCTTCTATAATTGTGAGTGAAATTGCTTTTCCATGCAATTCACTTAACGCATTAGTCAGAGTACGTAACGCATTTGCTGAATTTAAATGTTTCTGTTTAGTTCGTAAATGCAAAATAACGTTTTCTTCGCTTACTGTCTCTTTATATGCATTTAAGGCCAGTTGTTGCACTAATTTAGGTAGTGGCATTTTGTCAATTTCAGCCGCCCAAGCATCTCTTTCTTGCGACTCTTTAGCAATTTTCGCTGCTAATTCAGGTGTTTTTTCATATTCGAGAACCTCTTTGATCTCTTTGGGTGAAGAAACAACCTGTTCCGTTGACATGATTTCAGGGTTTTGCGGACGCCACTGATACTCTTCTTTTTTCTTTTTTTCAGGCGCATTAGTCTGACGCTTCACAACTTGCTGGCGTTTTTCACTCACGGCTGCTAGCCGCTCTAATGCACTAGCAGCCGGCTTAGCCCGATTAGGCGTCGCCGGTTCAGACTTTTTTGGCGGGGTTTGTTGTTCCGTCCCCTTGATTGCCTGCCTTGCTCTTAAAAGTTGCGCTGCTGGGCTGTTACCTAATGACGCACTCTTTTCTATAGGCGAAGAAGATTGGTGAGCCATTTGGGGCGAGTGAGTCTGTACAGTTTGCGGAGCATAATGTTCAGACATTCTATTCGTAGGTAATGATGCTGAAGGTAGAGTTTGTGCTAATGGCGCTGAAGGTATTTCATCAATCACTGTTTTAGGATGAAAAGCAAGCGCACGTAGCAGAGTCATTTCGACCCCCATGCGTCTATCTGGTGCATAAGCCAGTTCTTTTCGCCCGACTAATAAAGTTTGATAATAGAGTTGTAAATCTTGTGGAGAAACAGATTTAGCCAATAAACGTAGACGCTCTTGAGTAAATTGCTCTTGAGGATTTTCTTCACTAGGTAATAACTGCAACATGGCAATTTGATGTAATAATGAGAGGGTTTCCACTAGGAAATTTTCCCAGTCAGTCCCTCTTGAAGCGACTTCATTCACCAGCGACATGACCTGTTGACCATCCGCTTTTACCAACGCTTCAATCAATGCTAAAGGTTGAGCGTCATCAATAGTGCCAAGCATTTGGCTAACCACTTCCGTACTGACGACACCTTCGCCACTTGCAATAGCTTGGTCTGTTAAACTTAATGCATCTCGCATACTGCCATCAGCAGCACGTGCAATAAGTTGACGTGCTCTTACATCATTTTCAATATGTTCTGCTAAAAGCACTTTTTCGAGTTGTGTTGCTATTTGGTCAATATCTAATGCTCGCAGATGAAATTGCAAGCAACGCGATAAAATCGTGACAGGTAATTTTTGTGGATCTGTTGTTGCTAATAAGAATTTAACGTGCTCAGGCGGCTCTTCTAATGTTTTTAGTAACGCATTAAAGCTGTGACGAGAAAGCATGTGAACTTCGTCAATCAAGTAGACCTTAAAACGGCCACGAGCTGGCGCATATTGCACATTATCCAGCAGTTCACGGGTATCTTCTACCTTGGTTCGAGATGCAGCATCGATTTCAATTAAATCAACGAAACGCCCTTGTTCTATTTCAAGGCAATTTGCGCATTGACCACAAGGTTTACTCGTAATACCTGTTTCACAATTAAGCCCTTTGGCAAATAATCGGGCAATAGTGGTTTTTCCGACACCTCGAGTGCCAGAAAAAAGGTAGGCGTGATGAAGTCGCTGATGATCAAGACCATTAGCTAAAGCCGTCAACACATGACGTTGGCCGACAACATCGTTAAAAGTTTGTGGGCGCCACTTACGGGCAAGTACCTGATAGCTCATTGATTCCGCTAAATTTGAACAAGATTTATCTCTATGCTAACACAGGGGCGACCTATTGAGCGAGATCTGTAAGAAACAAATGAGATATTAATGAAAGAACCAGATGAAATAAAAGATAAAGTAAGAGGTAACAATTGTGCGGGCAATATACATTTATAAAAATAGAAAAACTTATAAACGATATATAAGCACCCGCACTCTTACTTGTGTTTACGATAAGAACTTCATTAGCCCTTTTCTAAACAGTGAAGAAATTAATGTCCTGGAAAATCAACCAGCGTAAAGCTGTGAATACCTTGTTTTTCTAAGCGTTGGATACCGCCTAAATCAGGTAAGCAGATAATGAATGCAGCTTCTGTCACAGTCCCGCCTAAACGGCGAATAAGACGAGCAGTTGCTTCAATGGTGCCACCGGTTGCCAGTAAATCATCAACCATTAATACTTTGTCTTGATCCGTAATGCTATCTTTGTGGATCTCTAAAGTATCTGTGCCATATTCCAAATCATAAGTTTCACTGAGCGTTTCGCGAGGCAATTTACCTTTTTTACGAACAGGAACAAAACCAACACCGAGGCGTAAAGCAACCGGAGCACCAAATAAGAAACCGCGAGCTTCGGTACCCACGACTTTAGTGATACCCTGACCTTGATAGTGTTCTACCAATAAATCAATGGTTGTCTGATATGCAGCAGGATTATCTAATAATGTAGTGATATCACGGAATAATATCCCTTCTTTTGGATAATCAGGAATGGTTTCAATACTGTCTTTAATAAATTGCAGTTGTTGCGCGTTAGCAGTCATAATCAGTGCCATAATAAAAAACGAAACGATAGAATCTATGCAATATGCCGTTAAAATGCAACAGAAAGCCAGTTAACAACTCTTTTTTGTTGCTTAAAGTCAATTCATGTTTTTATCAAAACAGGGACAAGAACCAGATGACTAAACCCGATCCTTTAAGCTTGTTTAAAAAACAGATAGACAATCTAGCCGAAACAATGGCGCCTATTGCAAACAAAAAAATTGCAGCACCTTGCTTCGACACAGCACTGTTCCACCGCCGAAGTGATTCTCTTGACGGTTATATGCAACAGATCCGCGATAATTTTACCCAGTTAATCGCTTGTGTTGAAGCACAACGAAGCCAGCAGGTTAAATTTCTGGCTACACAAATCCTACAACAAATAGAAGCATTAACTCGTGAATTATCGACACAAACACTAAGAAAGCAAGAGAACCAGCTTACTCAACGAAAAAAAAGTGTCGATTTATACCAAAAACTTGCCCAACATCAGGATTATGAACGTCGATTACAGGCCATGATCCAAGATAGAGAACTTTCATTAATGCAAGCACAGAGCTTTATGAAGCAACAAGAGTTACAAAAAGAGATTGCTGCTCTTGAAAATCGCCTTGCGCGCTGCAAAAACGCCTTGTTTTCTATCGAAAAAAACATTGAGAAACAAGAAGATAAATTTTAAAGGAAGTGATTATGAGTTTAAACGAAGCGCCAGAGTCTGTTCAATTGGCTGTCGATCTTATCTATTTACTTGAAAGCCACCATATTGATCCTAAAACAGCATTAGAAGCCCTCGAGATTGTGCGCCAAGATTATGAAAAAAAATTAGCGACACAATCTACTCATTCATCCCTTTAATTAAGCGAAAGGCGTATTAGCATCAGGTGTTGAGCCATCAAGAGGACGTTTTATCTCTTGTACTTCATCACCTTGTTTATTATGCAAATAGACATCAAGTTGGTTAAACGCAATATTGATATTATTTTCATTACATAGCTTATCAATAGCGCGGTTAACTTCATCTATTGCAATACTTCTATCACCTAATGTTCTGACATAAAAACGCAATTCATGATTCAGGGTACTTGCCCCAAATTCAGTAAATAGCACCACGGGTTCTGGTTCAGTCATCACTCTGATATTATCTTTAGCGGCCTTCATTAAGATCGCTTTGACCTTCTCGAGATCAGAGCCATATGCCACCCCCACCTGAATAATAATGCGTGTGACAGTATCAGATAATGTCCAGTTAATAAGCCGTTCGGTTACAAACGCTTTATTTGGAATAATCACTTCTTTGCGATCAAAGTCAGTCACTGTCGTTGCTCTAATTCGAATTCGGCTAACCGTACCAGAATAAGTACCAATAGTAACCGTATCACCAATTCTGACAGGTCTTTCGAACAAAATAATTAAGCCAGACACAAAGTTTGCAAAGATCTCTTGTAAACCAAACCCTAACCCTACCGTTAAAGCCGCCGCTAACCATTGTAATTTCTCCCATGCCACACCTAATATTCCCAGAGAGACAATGGTTCCAATAGCAATAATAACGTAGGTTAAAATAGTCGTAATAGCGTAAGAAGCGCCTTGTTGCAGTTTGATACGCGATAAAATTAATACCTCTAATAAACCCGGTAAATTTCGCGTCATAAACCAAGAGATTGCCATGATAGAAACAGACAATAAGAGATCGGCAACAGTCACGGCCTTAACCACATTACCGAGTTCTGTCGGTAATGTGTAATTCCAGAGCGTTATTCCATCTAAATAGGTAAAAACAGTAATAAAATCAGACCAAATTCCATAGAAACTAGAAGCAAAGATGATAAATAAGATCATCGTTGTCAGTCTTAATGATTGCTGATTGATTAGATCCATATCCATTGGCGGCTCTTGAATCGGTTCAAGGCTGTTATCTTCACCTTCTTTTTTCTCTTTTAACATAGCTTGCCTACGTTCAAGCGCTCGACGATATGCAAGCCTTCTCGCCGCAACAGTTAATCCGCGCAAACTGGCGTGATAAGCAATAAACCACAACATAAGCAGATATAAGCTATCAATCCAGCGATTGGCTAAACGCAACGCCGTATAGTAATAACCAAAAATGACTAATCCCATTAAAATTAAAGGCGAAAATGTTAATAGGGTGATCACAACCGTTCTAACAACATGATTCCCCTTTTCTTGCCACATTTCGCGGCAAAACGGCAATGCACATAAACTAATGCAAAACAGTGAAATAATCGCAACCAACTGCCCAATCACATCGCCCACCAGCAATAATGGATTATTAATGCCATAAGCAGAAAGTAAAATAATCGGCAACATAGGAAAAGAAAGCCGTAATAAACGTTTACGGTTTTGTTGGACTCGCTCTACAGGAATTTTAAAATGTTTTACTGCAACACCATTGTCAGACATTAAGCGATAAGACCATTCGAACATCAGCCAAAATACCGCAAATTGCCAAGCGAAGGACCAGATAAACTCTTGTTGTACATTAAAGCTATTTATTAGCCAATATCCTATCGCTAAAACAAAACAAGACAGAGGTAAAGTTTTAAGAAAAACAATTCCCAGAGCAAGCGGTGTATGTAACTGAGAATCTTTATTGAGTTTATTTATATCCCCGTTCAGTTTTTCAAACTGAATATCAAGTTTTTTACGTTGCCAAATCAGTATTGAACCGAACAAAATTAACCCAATAAGAACAGGAAGTGATTTCTTAGCCCCGATCAGCAGATTTTCATTTGACCAATTGAGTTTAACACCTTGAAACTCAGCAACAGCCTGCGAGGGGAATGCTGAAAACCAATTAAGATTAATAGGCTTATTGCTGCTTACCCAGAAAATTTGCTGAGCCAATGTGTTTTCGAGTGAACTGACCACACTACGCAATTGTTGTTGATCCATTTGTAGGTTAATCGAACCTGAAATTTGATTACCCAATTGGTTATTGAGCTTATCAAGTAATTCACGTCTAGCATCAACAAGTAATTCTAATGCACTACGTAACTCTTTTTGTGCATTAGGATCGGAAGCTTCAGGATGAGCAACTTGATATTCATGCATCAACTGATCAATATAAACACTGGGCTGTATTATTTGATCGCGTTGTTTGTTTATTTCAAACTGCTCTAAGCGTAAGTCCGCAATTTTATCGGGCAGGTTATTAATAAAAATACCATCCGGTAAATCAACTTGCTCTTCAAATAAGATACGAGAAAGCAATAAGCTTCCTTTGAGAACATCAATTTGTTCTTTTAAATTTCGTTCAGATTGAATAGCTCTGTCTAAACGATTTTTGACCATTAAACTATGGCGATTTAACTCATTATTATTTTGCGTTGTAACAATCAACTTATCACTAAGATGTTTATTGATTTCTGTTTGTGCTAAATAAAAAGGATTGCTATTAATTTCTTGATTTTCAAGTCCTGTACTTTGCGCTTCTTTCGCCGTTTCTTCTGAACTATCTAAACGCTTATCACTAATCTCTTCTTGAATGAGTTGAGCATGTTCTTGGGAAAGGTCGATGTAAGCAGAACTATAATCACGTTGGAGTTGTAATAGGCTTTGTAGCTGCACATTAAATTGTAAGGTGCGTTTTTGATAATTATTCTGTTGTTGAAGATAATATTGTTCTAATTGCAATAATTGTACTGCTGAAGGTCGCATTTGTGCTTTATCTGCACTACTTTTATTCAATGATATTCTTATTTGTTGCAGTCTTTCTGAGTTGTTAAATAAAACGGATTGTGCTCTTTCTGGTTGTGTTTGTAACACAATAAGTTCATTGCTGTAATTGGCTAAATCGTCTTGCGCTTTTTGTAATGATTGTAAGACAGTCTCTAATTGTGATTCTAATGTTGCTAAAGGTAATGCTTCTAGTGACTTTTGATAGTCGCCTACTTCTTTATTAGCGACTTTCTGTTTTAACTGATTAAGTTGATATTGTGCATTACGCAGCTTTTCAGGTAATTGCTCTACGGTTTTATCATAGCTTGCTAATTTTTTTTCTAGCTGTTGAATATTATCAAGTAATAAAAGTGATTGTTCTAAGTCAGCAATCGTTAATTTATCTTCTGCACTTAACTCGCTACGTTTGTTTAATAAATTAAGCTGGTTTTGAATACTTTCTTGAGTGGGTAAATTACTGGGTACTGCAGCTAAAACTGAGTTAATGGAGAAACTCAAAAAAACAAACATAATAATCGTGGCGAAAATAGTCGTCATTATTCGATTATCGAACTGAGAAAAAAAAGTTTGAGTACGCATAGTTAAGCAACTTGTTCAATTAATATTGAAAAACTGTTTATTATTATAATCCAATTGCTTTAAATTGGCATTGTAAACAGCACAAGTTGCTTGGTCTGTTTCTCGCCCGAGAAAACGAAATGATGATCAGAAAGTCAGGATTTTATCAGCATCTAGTGTCCACTGAGCTAAATCCACTAACGTGCCTAATTCTGCACCATCAACAAGCGGTAGCTCACTGATACCACGAGTGTCTGTACAGGTTTTGCATAGTTTAACAGGCACATTTTGTGCTGTTAAAATTTCCAGCATTTGCTGTAAGTTATAACCTTCTTTAGGTTGTTGACGCGCTAAAGCCCCAGTCACTGCGTCTGACATTAAAAAAATATTTAATTCAGTTTCTGGATGCTGTTCTTTCAAT
The DNA here is from genome assembly GCF_003144535.1 of Proteus penneri. Classification (GTDB taxonomy): domain Bacteria; phylum Pseudomonadota; class Gammaproteobacteria; order Enterobacterales; family Enterobacteriaceae; genus Proteus; species Proteus penneri. Next base: position 132,221 of record NZ_PHFJ01000005.1, read on the forward strand.
GTTATTGATAAACGCAGTGCGTTAAATAATGATTCATTGCCATAAGCCGCACCATTAGCAATAACTAATATCTTACTCATAAACCTCTTCCTCAAGTCTAATAATAAATTAAGATGACGCTGATATTCTCATATTGGCGCTGTGCTTTATCATATCAATAAAGCTATCAACCAAATATTGACTTTCATCTTTGATAGAGAAACTTTCTGGTGAAAATAACCAATTTTCGGCAAGACCCGTCATCATGGCTCTTAACATAATGGCAGCTCTTCTTAAATTAAGATTGGCAGGAAGCTGTTTTTTCTCAACACAACGAAATAAAGATTGTTCTATTCTAGAATAATCCGCTGCACACAATTCTCTGCGAATTTCAACAATTGGCGTCATTTCACCGACAAATTCGCATTTATGGAAATATATTTCTAAAAGTGAATTATGTTTAGGATCTTCGACAATGGATGTCAATATGTAAATAAGCAATTCTCTTAATACAAATAGTGGATCATCTGGATATTTTGTTTGATACTCTAATTCTAAAGATTCTATTTTTAAGTCGGTGAGTTTGCACGCTTCAGTAAATAAATCCACTTTATTTTTAAAGTGCCAATATATTGCGCCTCGGGTAACACCTGCCGCGGATGCAATATCTGAAAGTGATGTGGCAGAAACGCCTTGCACAGTAAACAACCTAAGTGCAGCATCAATAATCTGCTGTTTTGTTTCTTGTGCCTGCCGTTTAGTTTTTCGTGCCATTAATCCTCGATTTTGACTGAAGTTAATTTACATACATTCATGTATGTTTGTACTATACATCGCAATCAATCATCAACTTAATTATTTTTATCCCGGGAAACAACGTTTGAATAGAGGTTTTCTTATGCGAAAAAACAGAGGGGTTTTGCCTCTGGCTCTGTTAGTGCTATCAGGCAGCTTGGTTCTTGCTGGATGTGACGACAAAGCTAAACAGTCTGCTGGAGGTCCACCTCCTGCACCGGCTGTCGGTGTTGTGACTTTAGGAGCAGAAGCTCTGACAATCACTACTGATTTACCAGGTCGTACATCAGCTTTCCGTATTGCTGAAGTTCGCCCTCAAGTTGGCGGCATTATTTTAAAGCGCAATTATACTGAAGGTAGCTATGTAGAAGCGGGTACATCTTTGTATCAAATCGATCCAGCTATTTTTGAAGCAACTTTAAATAGTGCGAAAGCTGAATTAGCGAAAGCGAAAGCAAATGCTGAAATAGCGCGTCTCACTGTGGAACGTTATAAGCCTCTGCTAGGTACAAACTACGTCAGTAAACAAGATTTTGATACTGCAACATCTCAATATGCACAAGCTGTAGCTGCTGTTAAAGCAGGCGAAGCCGCGGTAACAACTGCAAAGATTAATCTTGAATACACAAAAGTAACAGCACCTATTTCAGGTCGTTCAGGTAAATCTACTGTGACTGAAGGCGCACTTGTCGCTCCAGGTCAGCAAGTGGCACTGACAACTGTTCAGCAAATCGATCCGATTTACGTCAATGTGACGCAGTCGAGTGAAGATTACCTGAAACTTAAAAATGAAATTGAAAGTGGCGTTATTCGTCAAGAGCAAGGCAAACCTGTTGTTCATTTAACATTGACTAATGGGCAAGCTTACGCACAGAAAGGTCATTTAGAATTTTCTGATGTGACTGTTGATGAAACAACAGGCTCAATTACGATGCGTGCTATCGTACCTAACCCAAATGGGGAATTATTACCAGGTATGTTTGTTCGCACTAAATTAGAAAATGGTATTCGTCAAAATGCAATTTTGATCCCACAGCAAGCTGTGATCCGTACTGCTCGTGGTGAAGCGACAACAATGGTTGTTAATAAAGACAATGTTGTTGAAGTTCGTACCATCGATGTGTCACAAGCTGTTGGTAATAAATGGCTCGTTAATAGTGGTGTTCAGGCTGGTGAACGCGTTATCGTTTCTGGATTGCAAAAAGCAAAACCCAAAATGACAGTAACGCCTCAAGAAGAGAATTTAGATGCGAAGCCATCACCTGAACAAACTGAGCCAGCTAAGAATCCTCAATAAGGAGTCGGTGATCCATGCCTAAGTTTTTTATAGATAGACCGATATTTGCGTGGGTAATTGCGATAATTACCATGCTCGCAGGTCTTCTGGCACTCATCAAACTGCCTGTAGCCCAGTATCCAACGATTGCACCGCCAGCGATTTCTATCTCTGCGGTTTATCCTGGTGCTGACGCCACCACTGTGCAAAATACAGTTACCCAAGTTATCGAACAGAATATGAATGGTATCGATAACATGGTGTATATGTCTGCGACCAGTGACTCAGCGGGTATGATGAATATCACTCTGACCTTTGAAGCAGGTACTGATCCTGATATCGCGCAAGTACAGGTGCAAAATAAATTGCAACTTGCTATGCCGCTATTACCTCAGGAAGTGCAACAGCAAGGGATTAGTGTTGATAAATCATCAAGTTCATTCTTGATGGTTGCAGGTTTTATCTCTGCTGACGGTTCAATGTCACAAGATGATATCGCAGACTATGTGGGTGCAACGATTAAAGACCCATTAAGCCGTGTAACCGGTGTGGGTGAAACCCAGTTATTTGGTACTCAATACGCGATGCGTATTTGGTTAGATCCCGATAAACTGGTGAAATACAACATGACCACACTTGATGTTATCGGTGCGATTAGAGCACAGAATAACCAAGTGGCAGCAGGTCAATTAGGGGGCACACCTCCTGTTCCTGGTCAGCGTTTAAACGTATCTATTATTGCTCAAACTCGACTCAATACCGCAGAGCAATTTGGCGATATCCTGATGAAGGTTAATACCGACGGTTCTCAGGTTAAGCTAAAAGATCTCGGTATAGTTGAAATGGGAGCAGAAAACTACAGTACTATTGCTCGCTTTAATGGCTTACCTGCTTCTGGTATCGGTATTAAATTAGCAACAGGTGCTAACGCATTAGATACCGCAACCGCGGTACGTGCTGCATTAGCTGAAATGGAGCCATTCTTCCCTGCGGGATTAGAGGTCGTTTATCCTTATGATACAACGCCATTCGTTAAGATCTCTATTTTCGAAGTGGTAAAAACGCTTATTGAAGCAATCATGCTGGTATTCGTAGTGATGTATCTGTTCTTACAGAACTTCCGTGCTACGTTAATTCCAACAATTGCAGTACCAGTTGTATTATTAGGTACCTTTGCCGTACTCTCGGCATTCGGTTATTCGATAAATACCTTGACGATGTTTGCGATGGTGCTTGCCATCGGGCTTCTGGTGGATGACGCCATCGTTGTGGTAGAAAACGTCGAACGTGTTATGCAAGAAGAAGGTTTATCGCCTAAAGAAGCAACACGTAAATCTATGGGACAAATCCAAAGTGCGCTGGTCGGTATCGCCCTTGTGCTTTCTGCGGTATTTATTCCAATGGCATTCTTTGGTGGTTCAACAGGTGCGATTTATCGCCAGTTCTCTATCACCATCGTATCAGCAATGATCCTGTCTGTTTTCGTTGCATTGATTTTAACACCTGCACTTTGTGCAACAATGTTAAAACCAATACCAAAAGGCAGCCATGGTGTGCAAACGGGCTTCTTTGGTTGGTTTAACCGTACCTTTGAAAAAAGCAGCCATCACTATACTGATAGTGTATCCCGTACACTTCGTGGTACTGGTCGTTACTTATTAATTTACGTTTTATTAGTCGCAGGTATGGCGTTAATGTTTATTCGCTTACCCGCATCGTTCTTACCAGAAGAAGACCAAGGGGTATTACTGACAATGGTTCAGTTACCTGCGGGTTCAACACAAGAACAGACTCAGGACGTATTAGAAAGAGTAAACGACTACTTCAATACTGATGAAAAAGAGCTCGTTAAATCTGTCTTTACCGTAAGTGGCTTCGGCTTCGGTGGTCAAGGACAAAATATGGGTCTGGTCTTCGTTGTATTGAATGATTGGGATGAACGTAAAGCGGATGAAGACAAAGTTCCGGCGATTGTAGGACGTGCCAACATGGCACTATCCCAAATTAAGGAGGCCTTTGTTTATTCATTTAATATTCCAGCGATTGTTGAGTTAGGCTCTGCGGGTGGTTTCGAATTCGAGTTAATAGATAAAGCTAACCTTGGTCACGAAAAACTCATGGAAGCGAGAAATCAATTACTCGGAATGGCAGCGCAACAACCTCAAATGTTAATGGGCGTGCGTCCTAACGGTCAGGAAGATACTTCACAGTATCGCCTCTATATCGACCTAGAGAAAGCACAAGCTCAAGGTGTTGCAATTAGTGATATCTATTCAACATTAGGTACGATGTTTGGTGGTAGCTATGTAAACGACTTTATCGACCGTGGTCGTGTTAAGAAAGTTTACGTTCAAGCTGAATCACAATTCCGTATGTTGCCACAAGATATTGGTAATCTTTATGTTCGTAACAATGTCGGTCAGATGGTTCCATTCTCATCGTTCATTGATACAAGTAAAGATCCTTGGTTATACGGCTCTCCTCGTTTAGAGCGTTATAACGGTTTACCAGCAGTTCAAATTCAAGGTAGTGCAACACCAGGTCAAAGTAGTGGTGATGCAATGCTTATGATGGAAGATCTTGCAAGTAAACTACCAAGCGGTATCGGTTATGAGTGGACAGGAATGTCATATCAAGAACGTTTATCTGGTAACCAAGCGCCTGCGCTGTATACCATTTCCTTGATAGTTGTATTCCTTTGTCTTGCTGCTCTTTATGAAAGCTGGTCAGTACCATTCTCTGTCATGTTAGTCGTTCCACTAGGTGTTATTGGTGCTCTTGCATTAACATCACTAAGAGGCCTGGAAAACGACGTTTACTTTAAGGTTGGGCTCTTAACAACCATTGGGTTATCGGCGAAAAACGCAATCTTGATTGTTGAATTCGCCAAAGACTTGATGGAGAAAGAAGGTAAAGGACTCATAGAAGCAACGTTAGACTCTGTTAGAATGCGTCTACGTCCAATTCTAATGACTTCACTGGCCTTTATGTTAGGGGTTATTCCTCTGGTATTAAGTAACGGCGCAGGTTCTGGTGCTCAAAACTCAGTAGGTACAGGTGTATTCGGTGGTATGATTGCCGCGACTTCCCTTGCTATCTACTTCGTTCCTATCTTCTTCGTCGTGATCCGTAGACGGTTTGCGAAGAAAAATGAAGATTTAGAACATCCAAATCATTCACACTAATTTAAGTGATAATGCCAAAAAGGTCGCGAAAGCGGCCTTTTTATTTAGCTATTGATGTATTGTTTAAAATGAAAAATTGTTTCATTATATTATTTCTAGGTAATATCTCTTTAATCAATAAATTCATTTTATTTTTTTTCTTATATGTGACTTTTTGTCAAAATGAGGTAGTTCTGTTATTTATAAATAACAACGATATTTATACCTCATTTACACGCTTAAGCATTTGAAAATATAATAAAAACCAATATAATCATTATGTTAAGAGAATGTTCTTCAATTGGGATTTCTTAATTTTTACGAAAATAGACAAAATTATGTTGTTCAGATAGTGACTTATGTAATAATAGTGCTATATTAAGCAAAGAAATACTTATTGTATAAGTTTTAAACTCATTCGTGTATAATTCCGTATACAATTTAGTATTGTCTTTCGATATGCTATTACTTTGTTAGAAATAATAAATATAATTATTAAACCCTTTTAGCATACGAGTAAATATAAACACCTATTTTCAAGTTTATGTTTTTATTAATCCATTAATGAATTATGTGATGTATCTCATTAATAAGCTCAACTTTAAGTATTTATCTTTATTAATGAATATTTTCTATTAATTCAATTGCGATATGTTATGGACGAATATTCACCAGAAAAAGTAGATTTAGCCGAATTGTCGTTTTTGTGCGAAGAGTTATTACAGCAAGCTTTAGACTCATTAGATAAAGGCAGCACGGTTTGGCACAACGATCTGAGTAGCACAAAAAGCGTTGACCTTAATATCCTAATTGAACACATTATGGACTTTAGTTGGAAATTTAAGATTAAGTACCCAGATAAACATGTAATTAATACGCTTATAGAAGAGTATCTTGAAGAGACTTATCGTTTATTTGGTAATACATCAATTTCTTACTCAGATATCAATAATTGGAAAGAGTTAAACCAGTCACTTCTAACTCTTATTGCCAAAAACCCAAAAAATTATATTAAGTAATTTTAATTATCTTTAGTTTTATTTTAATTATAGAGAAAAGACAACATGACTAAGACAGACTATCTAATGCGTTTAAGAAAATGTACTTCAATCGAAACATTAGAACGTGTAATTGAAAAAAACAAATATGAACTCTCTGATGATGAACTGGAACTGTTTTATTCAGCAGCAGACCACCGTTTAGCAGAACTCACAATGAACAAGCTATATGATAAAATCCCAGCATCTGTTTGGAAATTTGTAAGATAATCTAGTTCTATTTAATTACCTTAGTTTTATTTTTGCTATTTTTATTTTTTATAGTAGTAGGGTTATTAGTTCTTAATTTAGATATCGTTTTATTCACGTTTTCTTATCAGTAGAATAATTACACACCATCATGCCGTTAACTTATTACGGCATGACTGCATTTCTTTACCCAAATATTCCTCTCATTTATAAACACTACCGTAAATTTTCTCATAATAAATTAATGCATTGAGCGTACTGTTTTCTATTCAATAATATTAACTCTCAAATTCAAAGAAAACAGAACTCAAAAAAACACATATAGAGAGTAAAATTATAAGGAAAAATAAATCTAAGAAGATAATAGTGATAAGAGATTCGAAATGATGAGAGATTAAAAATCATGAAGGGCTAAAAATTGGGTGGGGCCTTGCCAGCGACATCCCGGCACACGCGACACCTGCCATGGCTGCTTCCTTCCGGACCTGACCGAGTTAACAAGTTAGCGTTGCGGGAGAACCAACAAGACCCCATAGATTGTCTTATTGCTAAGACGTCACGCATTATGTTTTAAACTGATCCAAATAGCAAGGAAAGCGAGACTAAGTGATTACTAATTACCCAAATCCGTACTCGCTGATTATTCAATTGACTCTAAGGCTCTTTTACCTGCCATAAATTTATCAAAGCGCACTCAAACAATAATCTCATCAACTCTGTTCATTTATCATTAGATTGCTACAAGATAAAAAGGGAGATTATTTTTTTATATTCCTAGGATTGTATATAATCAACTTTATAAAAAATCACCAGATCTAATGATACAGGTACACTATGAGTCAAGCATTGAAAGATCTCATCAATTTGATGGCACTTGAAAAAATAGAAGAAGGCCTATTTAGAGGCCAAAGCGAGGATTTGGGATTACCGCAAGTTTTCGGTGGGCAAGTTGTAGGACAAGCACTATATGCTGCAAAACAGACAATAGCTGATAACCGCTATATCAACTCATTTCATAGCTACTTTTTACGTCCTGGTGATAGCCATAAGCCTATTGTTTATGATGTGGAATTTATTCGTGATGGTGGATCATTTAGTACTCGTAGGGTCAGTGCTATTCAGCACGGTAAACCTATTTTTTATATGACCGTTTCTTTTCAAGAATTTGAAGAAGGCTTTGAACATCAAGATACAATGCCTGATGTTCCTTTTCCAAATGAGCTTATCTCACAAGATGAGATTTTAAAGAACTTAGCACCCAAATTACCCGAGCCGATTAAATCTTTAGCACTTCGAGAAACACCGTTTGAAGCGCGCCCTGTGCAATACTTTAGCCCGTTTGGCTACGCTAAAGCGCCTGCTGAACGTTATGTTTGGTATCGTAGTCGAGGTGAAATACCAACCGATCCTTTCTTGCATCAATATTTACTTGGTTATGTTTCTGATTTTGACTTTTTACCAACTGCTCTCCAACCTTATGGATTAGGTTTTATGGATACAAGTCTGCAGGTCGCTACGATTGACCATTCTATGTGGTTTCATCGCCCATTCCGTGTGGATGATTGGTTACTTTATGTGATTGAAAGTCCTTCCGCATCAGGGGGCAGAGGATTTGTTAGAGGTAAATTCTTTAATACAAAAGGTCAACTCGTTGCATCTTCTGTTCAAGAAGGGGTTATTCGTCAAAAACGAGCTAAACATTCAAAATAATACCTTGGCATATTCCCCCCTCAATTGAGGGGGAATAGACAATTATTGTTGATAAGCTCTTTCACCATGAGTCGTTAAATCTAACCCATCATGCTCTTCCTCTTCTGAAACTCGCAAGCCCACCAGCTTATCTGCGATTTTAAAACCTATATAAGCGACAACACCAGACCAAATCACTGTGATCACAACGCTCATTAATTGAATTAAAACTTGTTTACTGAGTGTCATACCATCGCTATATCCCACTCCCCCTAAAAATGAAGCCGTAAATACCCCTGTTAATAAACAACCAGCAATACCACAAGTACCATGAATACCAAAAACATCACAAACATCATCTGCCTTTAACCAGCGTTTTAAAACAACGACGCCCCAAAGCCCAATGATCCCACCCATTACACCGATAAATAAAGCACCCATCACTCCGACCGTGCCAGATGCAGGTGTAATCGCAACTAATCCTGCAATACAACCAGAACAACTACCTAACATAGAAGGTTTGCCTCTGGTGAGCCATTCTGATGCAGTCCAAGAAAGCACGGCTCCTGCCGTTGCAATTACTGTATTTAGAAATGCTAAAGCTGCGATTGCATTTGCACTGCCAGCAGAGCCTGCATTAAAACCAAACCAACCGATATAGAGCACCGCTGTACCAGTAAAGACCATTGGTAAATTATGAGGTTTAAGCGCTGTATGCTGACTATCACGCCGTTTGCCAAGTAAGTAAGCACCAACAAGTGCCGCAATCGCTGCATTAATATGGACAACGGTTCCCCCAGCAAAATCTAATGCCCCATCATCGATTAACCAACCACCTTCTCCCCATACCATATGTGCAATAGGAATATAAGAAAGTGTGAACCAAATAATCGTAAAAATGAGCAGTGCAGAAAAGCGAACGCGCTCTCCTAGTGCCCCAACAATTAATGCAACAGTGATAACAGCAAAAGATCCTTGAAAAGCAATATGTACATACTGATTAATTGAGCCAGAGAGTGAATCTAGTGATACGTTATTCAAAAAAGTAAGTGACCACCCACCCCAAATTTTATTACCTGCGGTAAATGCCAAACTATAGCCAAATGTAACCCAAAGAATAACAACGATACTGAAGATCATCATCACTTGAGTGATCAAAGAAAGTACATTTTTTCCTCTCAATAACCCGCCATAAAACAGAGCAATACCGGGCATCGTCATAAAAAAGACTAAAGCGGTACATATCAACATAAAACTATTATCAGCTTTATCAACCCCCCCTGTTTCAGTTGCAAATGCAGATGAAGAAAAGTATGTAAGCACTAACATTAATAGTAAAGAAAGTAAGCGTCTCATCGAATATCTCCTTTAAAGTGCTTCATCACCAGACTCACCAGTACGAATACGGACTGCCTGCAATAATTCAAAAACAAAAATTTTTCCATCTCCTACCTTTCCTGTATCAGTCGCTTGCATAATCACTTGCATAACTGACTCAAGTTGCTCATCACAAATAGCGAGTTCTATTTTTACTTTGGGGAGAAAATTAACTTCATACTCAGCCCCTCTATACAACTCCGCATGTCCTTTTTGTCGCCCATATCCCTTTACTTCACTGATTGTCATTCCCTTTATACCTAACTCAGAGAGCAACTCTCGCACTTCTTCTAATTTAAATGGTTTAATAATGGCAATGATATATTTCATATAAACCTCGTCGATATTTGAAAGAACAAACCCTAAATAGAAAAGCAAAAGACATGCCATTATTTAATTGATTGATATTTAAGAAAAAATAAACTTCTCGAATAATAAAAATGAAAAAGCTCACCGAAATGGTGCAAAAATACGATAGCTATTTTGATAAAAGCAAGATAAATGGGAAATCAAAAAGGGCACATACATTAAGATGATGTGCCCTCTAAAATTATATTTTTTTATTTAAGGTTATTATTCTACTTCAAGAGGAGTTTGTTCTTGTAAAGATTCTCTGACCTGCTGTAATTGATACATATTATAGTATCGGCCTTTTTGCGAGAGTAACTTAGCATGATCGCCCTGCTCGACAATTGCACCACGATGAAGTACTACAATTTCATTGGCTTCAATAATAGTGGAAAGTCGATGAGCAATAACAATCAATGTTGTTTTTTCCCTAACTACTTTTAACGCTTTCTGTATGGCTTGTTCTGTTCCTGAATCAATATTTGCTGTTGCCTCGTCCAGAATAAGAATACGAGGAGGTATTAATAATACACGCGCCAATGCAAGTAACTGTTTTTGACCAGCAGATAAGCGACTACCTTGTTCACCAAGTTTTGTTTGCAGCCCTTCTGGTAACGCTTTAACCCATTGATCGAGTTGAACTGTTTCTAATACCTGCCATAAATGTGACTCATCACAATCACGCCCTAACGTAATGTTGTCATGCAGTGAACCCGATAATAAAACGGGATCTTGCTGTACCATTGCAATACCACTACGCAATGCAGCGTGAGAATACGCTTCTAATGGTTGCTTATCTAAAGAAATACTCCCTTTTTGCCAAGGATAATTACCCATTAATAAACTGGCTAAAGTACTTTTACCACTTCCTGTGTGCCCAACGAATGCGACAAAATGACGAGCAGGAATAGTTAAATTGATATCTTTTAATACCCATTGCTCATTACGATACGCAAACCAAAGAGAGCTAATCTCGATATTACCTTGAGTAATAGAATGTGTTGATGAACCGTAATGCTGTAAAGGTGCATCCATCAGTTCAAAAACACGCTCACCAGAGACAACCGCCTGTTGTAGAATCGATTGCTGTGATGTCAATGTGATCAAGGGTTCATTTAATCGACCTAAATAACTAATGAATGCATAAATCACCCCAACTCCAATAACCGCACTACCTTGATAACCAAAGAGCATCAATAAGCCACACAGAACTAACGCAGAGAGCATGCTTAATAAAGGGCGTAATAACAGACCATCAAGTTTTAACGCTTTCATACGCGCTTGGTAATGCTGCCAGCTGTCATCTGACATTCTTTCACCAAATCGAGCTTGTTGCCTAAATTGTTGAATAACTGACATTCCATTGATAACTTCGTGGAAACCATCATTTATATTGGCAAGAAAATGACGTACATTGCGTACAATCGGCGTGCTCAGTCGCTGATAAAGCATCATCACACCAATAACTGCAGGGAAGATAGTCATCGCTACCAATGCCATTTGCCACTCTAATAAGAACATGGCAATTAACATAACAACCACTAACGCAATCGCTCGAAATAATGTCGGTAAGACATTAACAAACAAATCTTTAATTGTTTCGGTATCATTCGTTACACGAGAGATTAACTGCCCCACGGGCTGATTATCAAAAGCACTTAATGGCTGTTTTAGTGCCGCACTCATTACATCAGTACGTAATTGTTGTACCACCCCAACAGCAGCATGATTAAACACAATGGCTTGATAATAGTGAAGTGTGGCAGCAATTACTTGCAAAAGAATAAAAGCCAATGCTAGGCCTAATGATGACATTAATTCCACATTATTCGTGGCAACTTTTGCATCAATAAAATAACCTACAATTAATGGGCCACCCACTTCTGCAATAGCGGCTACCCACAACATAATGACACCCCATGTCATGGATTTACGATAAGCTTTACCATAAGTCAAAAGACGCTTTAATGCAGGCAATAGCGCTTTAACGGATTTATTTTTATTCATCGTCATCCAGCGCGGCCTCTAATTGCTGATAATGGTACATATCTTGATACCAACCTGGTATTGAAATTAACTGCTGATGTGTACCCTGCTCTATAATCTCACCTTGTTTTAAAACTAAAATATTCGTAGCACCAACCAATGCAGATAAACGATGAGCACTGATAATCAACGTTCTATCTTTTCGCCATTGCGACAAATTTTGTAAAATTTGATATTCAGTTTGTCCATCAACGGCAGATAATGCGTCATCTAATAACAAAATTTCCGCATCTAAGAGTAGCGCTCGCGCAATAGAAATACGCTGTTTTTGTCCACCGGATAACATCACACCTTTTTCGCCTACCTGTGTTTGATACCCTTCAGGTAAACGCAGAATATCGTCATGAATATTGGCCAGTTTAGCGACTGCTTCAATTTCGTCTTTAGTTGCATTAGGGCGCCCTAATGCAATATTTCCTGCGATAGTATCTGAAAATAGGAAGGGGGTTTGATTAACAACAGCCAGTCGTGCTCGCCATTCATCAAGCTTCAATTGATAAATGGGTATAGATTGAAAACAAATTTCACCTTCAGTTACATCGTAAAGTCGTTGAATAACGGTGAGTAGTGTACTTTTTCCACTTCCAGTCATTCCGCAAATTCCCAACATATCACCGGGAGATAAGGTGAAATGAATATTCTTAAGCACATCCGTTGTTTGTTCAGGATACTGAAAGCGGTCGATATCAACAGACAATATCCCTCGACCTTGTTTTGGTGATAAATCACCATCAATCATATCGAGTTTTTCATTCAATAAGCTATTGATTCGGCTATAGGCTGCACTGCCACGCTCAACAATATTGAACATCCATGCTAAAGCCAGCATTGGCCAAATCATTTGACCTAAATACATAACAAAACTGGTTAATTCACCTAATGTCATTTTGTCATTGAGTACCAAATAACTCCCACCAGCAACCGCGAGTAAATTAGCAAACCCAATAGCCATAAAAATAGTAGGATCAAAGAGCGCATCAATTCTTGCAACACGCATATTTTGGCGCCCAGTTTCTTTTGCCACATCATCAAAACGGGATGCATGCTGTTGCTCTAGTCCGAATGATTTGATCATACGAATACTACTCAAACTTTCCTGTGCTTGATTATTAAGTGAAGAGAAAAGTGCTTGTGCGGTTTTAAAGCGACTATGTAGCTTATCACCATAACGTTTAATCAAAATCGCCATGAGTGGCATCGGTAATAATGAAATCAGTGTCAGTTCCCAACTTAACTGGATACTCATCATGACGAGTACCGCAAGCCCCATAACCATAGAATCCACTAAGGTTAGTACACCTTCACCAGCTGCGAAAACCACTTTATCAACATCATTAGTGGTCCGTGCAATTAAATCGCCTGTACGATAGCGATGATAAAATGAGGAAGATTGTTGATTAAGTTGTTGATAAATTTGCATCCGCAGTTTTATTGCTAATTGATAAGATGCACCAAATAACCAAAGACGCCAAAAATAACGTAAAAGATAAACTGCGAGGGCAATTAATACCATCACACCAATCCAATTCATCACTTGGCTAAACGTCAGACTATGGTTATCAACACCATCTACAATGATCCCAACAATCTTTGGCGGGATCACCTGTAATACTGCGATAACCATCAATAAGAAAATAGCACCGACATAACGACGCCATTCACTGAGAAAATACCAACTGAGCTGTGAAAATAGAGCCACGCCTTAAATCCTAAGGTTATACAAAAAAATAAAAGTGCCAGTTGGTAAAGATGAACCTTATTCAGGTATCGGCATTGCCGTTGTGTATTTAATTTTTTCCATTGCGAAGTTAGAAGTCACATCAATAAGACCCGGTACGCCATTTACCATACGCTTATAAAATAGGTCGTAACTTTTCATGTCGACTACTTCAACATGCATTAGATAATCACACTCACCCGCCATTCGATAGAATGTCAGTACTTCTGGCATTTGCTTAACAAATGAAACAAACTGTTCGTACCATTCGCTATTATGCTGCTGTGCTCTAATCATAACAATAACTGTTAGACCTAGCCCGATTTTTTCACTATCAAGCAGAGCAACGCGCTTACGAATATACCCTTCATCCTCTAGTCTTTTCAATCGTTTCCAGCAAGGCGTTGAAGTTAGGTTAACAGCCTCAGACAAAGTATTCAGTGAGAGGCTTGAATCTTCCTGTAACAGCGCTAATAGTTTACGGTCAATCTTATCTAACATAGATACTCCTTCAAAATATGCCCCTACAAAAAATAATGATAATCTGCCCCTTACTATAAGAGTAATCATCTAATGATAAATCGGTAATAAATTGCCATAATATCTGTACTTTTATGCGTACTAATCCTTATAAAATTTCAATATTCAGGAGTATTCTGATGAAAAAAACGGTCGTTGTCTTTAGTGGTGGGCAAGATTCGACAACCTGCCTTATTCAAGCATTGGAAAAGTACGATGAAGTACATTGCATTACGTTTAATTATGGGCAACGCCATAAAGAAGAAATTGAGGTAGCACAAAAAGTAAGTCAATTACTGGGGGCAACTGCGCATAAAGTTTTAGATGTAAGTTTACTCAATGAACTCGCTATTAGTAGCTTAACTCGCGACAATATTCCTGTTCCTGATTTCAAAGAAAGTGAAGAAAGTGATATTCCTAGTACCTTTGTACCGGGTAGAAATATTCTATTCCTTACTTTAGCAGCAATTTATGCTTATCAAATTGGCGCTGAGAGTGTCATCACTGGCGTTTGTGAGACAGATTTCTCGGGTTACCCTGATTGTCGCGATGAATTTGTAAAAGCACTGAATCATGCTGTCAACTTAGGTATTGCACGTGATATTAAATTTATCACACCATTAATGTGGCTAGATAAAGCCGAAACGTGGGCGCTTGCTGATTACTATAAAAAGTTAGATTTCGTTCGTCATAAAACGTTAACTTGTTATAACGGTATTCAAGGTGATGGCTGTGGTGAATGTGCGGCTTGTCATTTAAGGCAACGCGGATTAAACACTTACTTGGCTGATAAAACACTCATTATGCAAACAATGAAACAGAAAGTAGGTCTTAAATAATTATCATAATTACCTTACTTATTATCACTGCTATCTGCCATTCTATTCACTTATGCAGTGATAATTCATCAAACATTATCACTGCATTAAATCATCTTAGATTAGCCTAGGCATATTTAGTGATAAATTTTTAATACTCTCTATGTATTAGGATGATTGACGTACATATTCAAGCTTCTCTCTTAACTGTTCTGTTAATGTCAGCGCTTTTTTTGTATTGATATCAACAAGAACAAAAGTAATTAATGCATCAGAAATAAGTGCACCATCTTTTTTTCTGACAATCTTTTGAGAAAGCACACCACTTTTAACCCCCACTTCAGCAATATCACAATCAATGAGTAACTCATCACCTAAACTTGCAGGTAAGCGGTAATTAATATTGATATTAGCAACCACTAATGCCAAGCCATTGCGCTTAAACCAATCAAAATCTAAATGTTGCTCAATCCAATCCCATCGAGCTTGCTCTAAAAATTCAAGGTAACGTGCATTATTCACATGTTCAAAAACATCTAAATGAAAACCATAAACTTTAATTAATGTACTCATATCAATTTATTACCTCTTGATTATTCTAATAAAGTTCTTATAGATTTTTTTGCAATACCATAAATATAGCCAAAAAAATAAATTTAGTAATTTCTGATATAGGTTTATTTCATTTTCTTTTAACAAAGAAAACACTAAGAAAACGTGTTTCTCTTATCAAAAAAATCAAAGAGAAACACGGAGTTTTTAATCAATATTCACGTTTCTGCTATCACTTATACTCAATATCGTATAAGAATGAATACGTTAATTAATAACAATAAAATCACGATTTTGATCAACTAACTTCATACCAATTCCAAAGACTTTTTCAAGTTCATCAATAGTGGTAAAGCGCCCTAGCTGTTCGCGATAATCAATAATGGCTTGCGCTTTTGCTTTTCCGATCCCTTTTAATCCCATTAATTCATCTACTGTTGCCGTATTTAAATTAACTTTACCTACTGTACTGGCTTTATTTTCCTTAGCATCACGCTCAACAGATGAGTGAGTTTCAATAGAAACCATTGGGGCTGAGGCGGGTGTTTCTTCTGCATAAGAGAGAGGAGAAAGCCCTAATCCTAAAGCTAGGCAGATAGAAGCCATAAAACCTGACAATACTTTTTTATCCATCTTCATAATCATAATTTCCTTTTATTCAATAATTTTAAATTTAATCACAAACAAAGAGTTCTGAATGCAGAAAAATAATGACAACATATTGATAAACAAGCAATTATATAAAAATAAAACTACGAGAGAGTAGGAAAAATAAAAATGTAAAAAAGAAGCATTACAAAAAGTTGTCTAGCTTGCTCTCAAATATGATTTTTTTGAGAGACGGAGTTATTGGTTTAAGTTACCAAAGTGAATCGGCATAAAAAAACCCAGCTTTAAGCTGGGTTTTCAATGTAATAACTCAAATTCAATTATTGATAATCTTTATCAAAAATTTCAATTTTAGCGTTATCTTTTAAGTCACGTAACATGAGTTGTAACGCTTCTTCGCCCATCTGAGCACGATAGAGATTAGTCATAAACTCAAGTTGTTCAGATGTTGGTTTACCATCTGTTACGCTATCTAATTGAATAAGGACAACTTTAGTACCAGGTACATTAGTCATACCATACTCTTTTTTACCTTCAGCAGGTTTTGGCATAGAGAAAATAGCAGTTTGTACGACATCTGTTGCAGATGAGTGAACGATGCTTTCTTCACTACCAAACGAAACATTAGCAGCTTTCAGTGCTTCTTCGCCTTTACCTTCTTTCAATGCAGCTAAAAGTTTTTGGGCTTCCGCATTCATGGCTTGTGATGCTTTTTGCTGTTTAACCAGCATAACGACCTGATCACGCACTTTGTCTAATGGTTGGCTTGCTGAAGGCTTATAACCTTCTACACGCACGATAAATGCACTGTCATTACCTAACGTCACCATGTCTGAATTCATGCCAGTTGGGCCATTTTCATCCACCAATGAACCCCCAAAAATTAACTGGGTGAGTTTTTCATTATTTAATGGTGCAGGAACGTTATTTTCATCAAACCAATCAGTATTAACCACCGTCACGTTGCCCGCTTTAGCGGCGGGAGCTAATGTGTCGTTGTCATTAGATGCAGCTTGGCTCACCTTTTGTTGTAATGCGAAGAAATCATCAATCGCTTTGTTTTCACGCATTTTTGCCAATAAATCTGTTTTCACGTCATCAAATGGTTTTACAACAGAGGGTTTGACATCATCAAGACGGAAAATTGCGTAGCCATTACTGATTTTAACAGGTTCAGAGATTTGGCCTTTTTCTGTCAAACTTGCATTAGCCAGCTCGGGTAACTCTTGCCCGATAGTTATCCAACCTAAAGAACCATTTTGTTTTTTAGAGAAACTATCAATAGATTTTTCTTTCACTAACGAAACAAAATCAGCGCCTTTTTTCAGCTCGTCTTCTGCTTCTTTAGCCGAAGCTTCATCAGCTAATACTAAGATGCTGTACTGTTTCTGCCCTGCCGTAGTGAACTCATCAATATTACTATCGTAATAAGCTTTCGCTTCTTCATCAGTAATGTTGATATTATTAAAATCTTTTTGAGCATTTAATTGGATATAGCTAATTTTAAATTGCTCTGGCGCGATGAACATTTGGTTATTTTGCTCATAGAACGCTTTCACTTCTTCATCAGATGCCGTTTCTTTTTCGAGGAATGGCTGAATGTCTAATGATGCTAAGCGTACATTACGGCTTTGTAGCATTAATCCAGCAAATTCTTTAACTTCGCTATCTAAGGCAAAATCAGTGCCTTGGATAGAAAATTTTAATTGCTGGTTAATTAGGTTTTGACGAATGCCTTCTGCGAAGGCATCCGCATCAATATTATTGCCTTTCAATAAATCGACATATTTTTTATTGTCAAATTTGCCGTTAGTTTGAAAGTAAGGAAGTGCAAAAATAGCATCTCTAATTTGCTGATCACCGGCTGAGATACCCAGCTTTTGTGCAAATTGATCAAGTAATGCTTGGTTGATCAATAAATCAAGCGCTTGTTGGCGAATGAGTTTCTGGCCTTCTTCTGAGGAAGCAAGAGCAGCAAAATTTTCACCCATATCTTGTTGTAATTGAGCTCGACGTTGTTGATAAGCTTGCTCTAATTGAGAACGGCTAATTTTATACCCGTTAACTTCAGCTGCATCATTGACGCCTGAACTAAAGAGATATCCGCCCACACCAGTTAGGACGAAGGAGAGGATGATCACAGCTAATAATATTTTTATAAATGGATTATTAGCAGTGGAACGAATGTTGTCCATCATAACGAGACGAGGCTCCGTTTGGTGAAATAAAAATTATTTTTATGGGTGTTACACGACTATTTTGAGCACAGCAAAAAGATAATATGCTCATGCTGGCTAAATATCAAAATGTCGCGACACACGACAATCATTAAAAACAGCCAGTCCCATATTAATGCACAGTCTTAACACGCACTTTCTATAACTAAGAAAAAACTAAACAGCATTATTTGATTCATTGATTACGATAGCAGTTAACTCATCACTAAATCATTCATTGTTGTCTATTTTAGTTATAGAACAACGGAGCATTCTATCAAATGACCACTTCAGTTTCACGTTTTATCGCCAGAGAATACAAGGTTTAATCGTGATTTATAATCAAAAAAGAAAAGCGCATCTCAAAAAGATGCGCTTCATTTTTTAATTGAGTTGTTTTCTGTTTACCCATAACGTTAAGTTAATAACTCTTTGGCAGAAAGTTCATTCAACTATTATTGATTAACTGCGTCTTTTAAGCCTTTACCCGCACGGAATGCAGGAACTTTTGCAGCTTCAATTTGAATTTCTTTACCAGTTTGTGGGTTACGGCCCGTACGAGCTGCACGATCACGTACAGTAAAAGTACCGAAACCTACTAATGCTACATCATCACCTTTTTGTAAAGATTCAGTGATAGAAGCAACCAGAGCATCTACAACACGACCTGCTGCCGCTTTTGAGATATCTGCATTTGCAGCAATTTTGTCGATCAGTTGAGTTTTATTCACGCTTTCATCCCCATAATTTTATGCGTTATTTTTCACCATTAATGGCAAATTTTGCAAACGTCGTTATATCAAGCCTTTTTAGATATAGCAAGACCGATAAAACAGCATTTTTAATTAAAATCGCCATTAAATTAGCGACACAAAAAAAGGCTGGCAAGCTTTTATTACTTATCCAGCCTTTTTTTTAGCTATAATTTATGACTAATATCACTCTTTAGTGTGATTTATCAGTAACAACTTCCATGCCAAACGGTGAGTTTTGCAGGGCTAGCGTTAAAACTTCCTCTATTGTTTTCACCGGGTGAATATCCAGATCAGCAACAATATTTTCAGGAATTTCTTCTAAATCACGTTTATTTTCATCAGGGATAAGAACTGTCTTAATTCCACCGCGATGTGCAGCAAGTAACTTTTCTTTTAGTCCGCCAATTGGCAATACTTGTCCGCGTAACGTAATTTCGCCCGTCATTGCAACATCAGAACGTACAGGATTACCTGTTAGGCTTGATACCAACGCAGTACACATTGCGATACCGGCACTTGGACCATCTTTTGGTGTTGCCCCTTCAGGAACGTGTACGTGCATATCACGTTTTTCATAGAAATCGCTATTAATACCCAGTTTATCAGCACGAGCACGAACGACAGTCATTGCCGCTTGAATAGACTCTTGCATCACTTCACCTAAAGAGCCAGTGAATGTTAGCTTGCCTTTACCCGGTACACTTGCAGTTTCAATAGTCAGTAGATCACCACCCACTTCTGTCCATGCAAGTCCTGTTACCATACCTACTCGATTTTCTGTATCAGCACGACCGTAGTCAACTTTACGAACACCTAAGTAGTCTTTGAGATTATCTTCGTTAATCTCAATATGTTTGATTGTGCTATCCATTAGCAGCTGTTTTACTGCTTTACGGCATAATTTAGAAATTTCACGCTCTAAACTACGTACACCCGCTTCACGCGTGTAATAACGAATAATGCCCATAATCGCGCTGTCATGAATTGTCAGCTCGCTTGGTTTTAACGCATTACGCTCAATCTGTTTTGGTAACAAATGTTGCTTAGCAATATTCAGTTTTTCGTCTTCGGTATAACCTGATAAACGAATAACTTCCATACGATCCAACAACGGTGCGGGTATATTCATGGAGTTAGAGGTTGCCACGAACATAACATCAGACAGATCGTAATCAACTTCCAGGTAATGGTCATTAAATGCGATGTTCTGTTCTGGATCTAACACTTCTAACAGAGCAGAAGCTGGATCACCTCGCATGTCGGATGACATTTTATCAATTTCATCTAATAGGAAAAGTGGGTTTTTGACGCCAACTTTCGCCATTTTCTGAATTAATTTACCTGGCATAGAACCGATGTAAGTACGACGGTGACCACGGATTTCAGCTTCATCACGTACACCACCTAACGCCATACGAACATATTTACGGCCTGTTGCTTTAGCAATAGATTGACCCAGTGAAGTTTTACCTACTCCCGGAGGCCCTACCAAGCACAAGATTGGCCCTTTAATTTTGCTAACTCGAGACTGAACTGCGAGGTATTCAAGGATACGCTCTTTAACACGTTCTAAACCGTAATGGTCAGTATCAAGAACTTCTTGCGCTTTCACTAAGTCTTTTTTAACTTTGCTACGACTATTCCAAGGAACTTGAACCATCCAATCAATATAGCTACGTACAACTGTGGCTTCTGCTGACATTGGCGACATCATTTTTAATTTCTGAAGTTCCGCTTCTGTCTTCTCTTTTGCCTCTTTTGGCATTTTAGCCGCATCGATTTTACGCTTCAGCGATTCCATTTCATCAGGTGCATCATCCATCTCACCTAATTCTTTTTGAATCGCTTTCATTTGTTCATTGAGATAATACTCACGCTGACTCTTTTCCATCTGCTTTTTAACGCGGTTACGAATGCGTTTTTCAACTTGTAGCAGATCAATTTCTGATTCCATCATCGCCATTAAATATTCAAGGCGTTCTGTCACATCAGACATTTCAAGCACAGCTTGCTTATCTTTTAATTTCAGCGGCATATGTGAAGCAATGGTGTCTGCTAATTTCGCTGATTCTTCGATAGCATGTAATGAGGTTAATACCTCTGGCGGAATTTTTTTATTCAGCTTGATATAACCTTCAAACTGATTAATCGTTGTACGATTTAAGACTTCTTGTTCGCGCTCATCAACGGCTGGCGTTTCAAGGTATTCTGCTTTCGCCTGAAAGTATTCACCATTGTCAGATAGCGTCGTAATTTTGGCACGACGAATACCTTCAACAAGTACTTTTACTGTTCCATCAGGTAGTTTTAGCATCTGTAAAACAGACGCAACTGTACCAACAGAAAAAAGATCATTCACACCTGGTTCGTCAGTAGATGCATCTTTCTGCGCAACCAGCATAATTTGTTTGTTGTCGTTCATCGCGGCTTCTAAGCAATGAATAGATTTTTCACGACCAACGAACAACGGGATCACCATATGCGGATATACAACGACATCACGTAATGGCAATACAGGTATTTCAATACGTTCTGGACGCTCAGGATTCATAGAGCTCTCTCTTCGTTTTTAGCTTAACGCTTTTACAGGTAATTTTATTCGCATGTCACCAAATAAAATTAATTCCACGGATTGTCAAAATATATAAGGGCACTTTTCTGACATTCAATAGCATTACGCATTAAAAAAACAAAATGAGGGAAAATTCCCTCATTTTTATTGCGTTGGCACGCTTTATCTTGAATTTCTCTCTTACTTTTGAGAGAAAACGAGATAATGTCAGACAAAGGACACTGCCAAATTACGATGCATTATTCACCTGAAGCCTGATTTTCTGGCTGACTATAAATAACCAGCGGCTCAGATTTTCCATTAATAACGCCTTCATCAATGACCACTTTTTCTGCATTTTCAAATGAAGGAAGGTCATACATCGTATCAAGTAATGCAGCTTCAACAATCGAACGTAAACCACGAGCACCCGTTTTACGTACCATGGCTTTTTTCGCTATTGCAGTCAGCGCTTCCTTACGGAATTCTAAATCCACACCTTCTAATTTAAATAATGCCTGATATTGCTTAGTCAATGCATTCTTAGGTTCTTGTAAGATCTGGATTAACGCTTCTTCGTTTAATTCGCCTAGCGTTGCAACAACAGGTAAACGACCAATAAATTCAGGGATAAGACCAAATTTAATCAGATCTTCTGGCTCAACTTGGGCTAATAATTCACCTTCACTGGCTTTCTCTTTTTGGCTTTTAACTTCTGCGCCAAAACCGATACCTGAGTGTGTATTTAAACGCTGTGCAACAACTTTATCGAGTCCTGCAAATGCACCACCACAAATAAAGAGGATTTTAGAAGTATCAACTTGTAAAAATTCTTGTTGTGGGTGCTTACGTCCGCCTTGAGGAGGAACAGAAGCGACAGTGCCTTCAACTAATTTTAATAATGCTTGCTGTACACCTTCACCAGACACATCACGGGTGATTGATGGGTTTTCAGATTTACGGGTGATCTTGTCAATTTCATCAATATACACAATACCACGTTGTGCTTTTTGCACATCGTAATCGCATTTTTGTAGCAGTTTTTGAATGATGTTTTCAACATCTTCACCCACATAGCCCGCTTCTGTCAGCGTTGTGGCATCTGCCATAGTAAAAGGAACATCAAGGTAGCGTGCTAATGTTTCTGCTAGTAACGTTTTACCGCTACCAGTAGGACCAATCAGCAAAATATTACTTTTTCCTAGCTCAACACCATTGGCTTTATCGCCATTACGCAGACGTTTATAGTGATTATAAACGGCAACAGCCAAAACTTTTTTAGCCAATTCCTGACCGATAACATAGTCATCAAGGTGCTTACGGATTTCATGCGGCGTTGGCAATTCACTGCGTTCATGATGAGGTGCCAGTTCTTTTATTTCTTCACGAATGATATCAACACATAGATCGACACATTCATCACAGATATAAACCGACGGACCAGCGATCAATTTTTTTACTTCATGCTGGCTTTTACCGCAGAAAGAGCAATACAGAAGCTTCCCAGAGCTATCTTTGCGCTTATCTGTCATCAGTCAACCTCACTTAGTTATTCTTCTTATTATTTATAAGAAGAAAGTCTTTTTTACATAAATATTGATAGCCGTTTCCTTTGCATTATTGACTAACAAAGAAAACGTATTAATTCAGTTGCTATTACAACGTATAATAATTAGCTACGTTGAGTATAGACTTTATCCACTAATCCATATTCTAACGCTTCGTTAGCGGATAAGAAACGATCACGCTCAGTGTCTCTTTCTATTTCTTCAATAGATTTACCTGTATGTTGAGCCATTAGCTCATTCATACGGGATTTTACTTTCAAAATTTCTTGAGCATGAATTTGAATATCTGTTGCTTGCCCCTGGTAACCACCTAATGGTTGGTGGATCATCACACGGGAGTTAGGTAAGCAAATACGTTTACCTTTCGCACCAGCAGATAATAAGAAAGCGCCCATTGAACACGCTTGCCCCATACAAATGGTACTAACATCTGCTTTGATATACTGCATGGTGTCATAAATAGACATACCCGCAGTAATTACACCACCTGGTGAGTTGATATACAGGTTGATGTCTTTCTCTGGATTTTCTGCTTCTAAAAATAGCATTTGAGCAACGATAAGATTAGCCATGTGATCTTCAACTTGGCCAGTCAGGAAAATAATACGTTCTTTCAATAAACGTGAGTAAATGTCGTAAGAACGCTCTCCTCGCGAAGTTTGCTCTATAACCATCGGCACCAGAGCCATATTAGGTGCGAATTGTTCCTGTGTGTCGTTAAATGACATGTCTGTCTCCTATTGCATTCTTATTGGTGCCAATGACAACAATTTTACTTGAGATAATTGATCGTGACCATTTCTAATGATCTAATCTCTCACAAGACATTCAAGGCGCCTCGCGAGGAGTAATAAAGAGAATATAGAATTATCTGGAGATAATCGCTCAGATTTCAAGGCTAATTTTGATAAATATATACAAACTGAAAAAAACCCGTGGTAAAAACCACGGGTTTTTGCTTAAAACCGATATCGCGGTTAAGAATTAACCCATTTGAACTTCGTTCATTAGTTCAGTGAAGTTAGTTTCTTTTTCAGTTACTTTAGCATTTGCTAAGATTTTTTCTACCGCTTGCTCTTCTAACGCAAGATTACGAATGTTGTTCATCAATTGTTCGTTCTTATTATAGAACTCAACAACTTCTGATGGATCTTCGTAAGCTGAAGCCATTTCATCGATCAGTGCATTCACACGATCGTCTTCTGCTTTCAGTTCATTACTATTGATCACTTCACCTAACAGTAATCCAACGATTACACGACGTTTAGCTTGTTCTTCGAACAGTTCACGTGGTAATTGTAGAGCTTGTTTCTCATCGCCACCAAAACGTTGAGCAGCTTGACGTTGCAGAACTTCAATTTCGCTGTTTACAGCAGCTGCAGGTACGTCAACTTCGTTTGCTTTAACTAAGCCATCAATAACTTGTGTTTTAACACGAGTACGGATTGCATTTTTCAGTTCACGTTCCATATTTTTACGTACTTCAGCACGTAAACCATCAACAGAACCATCTGCAATACCAAAACGCTTGATGAACTCTTCAGTTAATTCTGGCAGTTCACGCTCTTCAACTTTTTTCAGGTTGATAGCGAATTGTGCTTTTTTACCTTTCAGGTTTTCAGCGTGGTAATCTTCTGGGAAAGTCACATCAATTGTGAATTCTTCTCCAGCTTTATGACCGATAACGCCTTCTTCGAAACCTGGGATCATACGACCTTGACCCATTGCCAGTACGAAATCTTCAGCTTTTCCGCCTTCAAATTCTTCACCGTCAATAGAACCGTTGAAATCAACAGTTACGCGATCTTCTGCTGCGACTACGCCGTCTTTGTCTTTCCACTCTGCTTGTTGCTTACGCAGTGTTTCTAACATGTTATCAACGTCTTCGTCTTTAACAGTAACAACGGGTTTTACAACTTCAATGCTTTCCAGATCTTTCAGTTCGATTTCTGGGAAAACTTCGAATTCTACAGAGTAAACAAAGTCTTCACCTTCTTTGTATTGCTCTGGTTTGTATTCAGGTGCGCCAACTGGGTTTACTTTGTTTTCGATGATAGCGTTAATGAAATTACGCGACATTAAATCACCAAGAACATCATTCAGTACAGACATACCATAACGCTGTTTAACCATAGACATTGGAACGTGACCTTTACGGAAACCATCAATGCGAACAGTTTTAGCAGCTTTTTTCAGTTCACTGTCTACAGCAGTTTGGATATCAGCGGCTGGTACGGTGATTGTGACACGACGCCCTAGGCCTTGAGTCGTTTCAACAGAAACTTGCATCTTGTTACCTCAAAATAAGTTTTAGTGCTCGGTCTACTTTAAAGGAAACTAACATGATATTGACATGTTTAGGTTTATTTTCCTTTCAGAACCGGGGCCGCCACATTTAAAAAAACGAGGATCCCTGATATCAGAAGCATCCCGAAACCTTACTGAAAATTAGACGCGACATTATAACGATCTAGAGGGGTTGAGTCGAGAAAGAGCCGTTTTATTCCTCAATTTTTTCATAAAATCGAGCAACTCCACCCTTTTTTCCTCTATAAAGAACAAAAAATACGCATCTTAGGATCTATTTACTCACGATTAACGATAAGGTTGTTAATCTTCTTGGCTTCCGCCACGACACCCAGGAGAGCGTAATGCTTTATCCTGCTGTTCATTCCATTCACTCAAAGTAAAAGTGTGTAATGCTAATGCATGAACACCATTTTCCATTTCATGAGCTAATGTTTGGTACACATCACGATGGCGTGTAACACTACGTTTCTCATTAAAATCATCACTAACGATAATGACTTTAAAGTGACTTTCAGAGCCTTCGGGCACATTATGGCGATGGCTTTCGTTTATTACTTGTAAAAAATGCGGTGAAAAGCGCGAAATCAGCTTATTCTCAATATCATCACGGATCATCTCTGCCCCTAATACTCTAGCCTTTATACCATGGTGAACAAAAAATAAGTCAACCAGCCTATATTGATTTAGTCTTTATCAATACAAAATGATGAGCTTATTCTTTTTAATTTTGCTGATGATAATCGCTTATTTTTCATCTTGAGTAAAACCATTGACCAAATATTGGCAAATACATGAGTAAAAATGAGAGTAATTTGAAATAAAATCAATTGATAAAATCAGATAATTTCGTTCTTTAAGGGGATATTAGCAACCTATTAGCAGTGGTATGATAGGCTAAAGTTTGAAGCCTATTCTACTTATTAACACAACAGACTTATTTAACCGAGATTACCTCATGATTAAAAATTTACTCTGTGCTGTTTTTGCATTAACACTACTTTCAGGTTGTGCAACTCCAAGTAACAAATTATCCATTGAGCCAGTGATGTCAGTTCCTGCGGCCGACCCTACAATGCGCCCTATTTCACTGAATATTTCAAGCCAAGACAAACGCGCATCAAAAAACCTAGCGGAAATCAACCGTAACGGTAAATTAGAAGCCCTTGTTCCAACTCGTGACATTGCATTTTTAATGCAAGAAGTTCTGCAAAAGCAAATGACAGCTCGTGGTTTTATGATAGGTTCTCCTGCTTCTGCTGATGTAATTATTGTTATCAATAAACTCAATGCAGATGTTGGCGAAGGTAGTATTCGTCATAATATCAGTGCAAAAGCGGATATTTCAGTTATCGTTACCCTACCAAATGGCAGCTCTAATACCAAAACATTCCGTACTAGCTACAATGTCCAAGGCCCATTTGGCGCAACTAATGAGAAAATTGCCGCCGCGATTAATAATGTCTTAAGTGAGCTCGTTAGCGATATGGCAAAAGACGCTTCAGTCAGTCAATTTATCAAATCTAACGCCCGTTAATTTATTAGAATAAACGACCTGTTATCTTAAACAGGTCGTCGAAAGGAATTCTTGCATGGTTCAGCCTGCCTTCAAACAAACCACTTGGTACAAATCATTTATTTTACTGTTACTTGGCTTTACTTCTGGATTACCACTTGCATTAACCGCGGGTACATTACAAGCATGGATGACAGTAGAAAACATTGATTTAAAAACCATTGGTTTCTTCTCATTGGTGGGACAAGCCTATGTTTTTAAATTCCTCTGGTCACCCTTTATGGATCGCTATACCCCCTCTTTTCTTGGTCGACGCCGAGGATGGATGTTACTCACTCAAATAGGGTTAGTACTTGGTATTGCAGGAATGGGATTTTTAAATCCTAATGATCATTTATGGTGGCTAGCCTCTCTAGCTGTCATTGTTGCTTTTTGTTCTGCTTCACAAGATATTGTTTTTGACGCCTATAAAACAGATATATTAAAAGCAGATGAGCGTGGTACAGGTGCTGCAGTTTCTGTCCTAGGTTATCGCATAGCCATGCTTGTTTCTGGAGGAATGGCACTTTGGTTAGCTGATAAGTATATTGGTTGGCAAAATATGTACTGGTTAATGGCTGCCTTAATGGGAATTGGTATTATTGCCACACTACTTGCCCAAGAGCCAGAAACCACCGTAAAACCACCGCGTACACTCTATGAAGCCGTTATTGAACCTTTATATGAATTCTTTTCTCGTAATAATGCTTGGCTAATTTTACTGCTTATTGTGCTGTATAAAATGGGAGATGCTTTTGCCTTAAGTTTAAGTACCACTTTTCTTATTCGCGGTGCGGGGTTCGATGCAGGTGAAGTAGGATTAGTGAATAAAACACTTGGGCTTGCAGCCACTATTATTGGGGCATTGCTAGGTGGTTTATTAATGCGCCGTTGGAGTTTATTTAAAGCACTGATGATTTTTGGTATTTTGCAAGGTGGCTCAAATATCGGGTATTGGTATTTAGCTATTTCTGAACAAAGTATTTATAGCATGGGTGCGGTAGTTGCTTTTGAAAATATCTGTGGAGGAATGGGAACAGCCGCATTCGTCGCCCTCTTAATGACACTTTGTCATCTCTCCTTTTCAGCAACACAATTTGCGTTGCTCTCGGCTCTCTCTGCAATTGGTCGTGTTTATGTTGGCCCGGTTGCAGGCTGGTATGTTGAAAGTCATGGTTGGGAAGCATTTTATCTTTTTTCTATCGTTGCTTCTGTACCTGGCCTTATTTTGCTGTTGGTTTCGAAAAACACACTTATTTATACGCAAAAAACGGGGGAATTCCTTAGAAGAACCTTGTTTATTAAACAGTACCGTTTTGCTATTTATGGCTTGATGCTAACGACTCTTTTCTTTATTTGTAGTTTAATTCTTGTTGTTACAAATTCACTACCAACATTAGAAATATTCCAATCTGTCGATTTTATTCAAAAAATAGATACTGATAGATTAAGTTCTTGGGCTTCAACACTCTTTTTATATGGTGTTATTATTGGTGCGATAAGCCTTATCTTTGGCACAATCCTAGATTATTTAGCCCTTAAGAAAACAACACATTAGTTTTATTACTTTCTCAAGATATGAACTATAAAAAAGGACAGGTTAAACTGTCCTTTTTGTATTCTTATGTTCTGAGTAAAAAATTTATCTAAATAATCTTACTTTTACTGATTTACCTTTGATTTTACCTTGTTGCAGCTGTTTCCAGACTTGTTTTGCAATAGATTGTTTTACAGCAACATAAGCATGTGTTGGGTTAATCATAATTTTACCAATATCGGTACCATTGAACCCCATATCACCCGTTAATGCCCCTAAAATATCACCAGGGCGCATTTTGGCCTTTTTACCACCATCAATACATAATGTTGCCATCGTTGCTTCAAGTGGCGTAATTTGTAGGCCTGTAGGAATAGGCAACCAATTTATCTTCATATGAAGCATTTCTTCTAAAGCATTGGCACGTTGAATTTCTTCTGGTGCGCAAAAACTGATTGCTAATCCACTCTCACCCGCTCTGGCTGTACGCCCAATACGGTGAACGTGTACTTCAGGATCCCATGATAATTCGTAATTGATCACCATTTCTAACGCTTTAATGTCAAGCCCGCGAGCTGCAACATCTGTTGCGACTAATACACGACAACTCCCATTAGCAAAGCGAATAAGCGTTTGATCACGCTCTCTTTGTTCCATATCGCCATGTAAAGCAAGCACACTTTGATTGCTTTCTGTCAGTGTTTCATACACATCTTGGCAATCTCGCTTTGTGTTACAAAACACGACGCAAGAAGCTGGTTGCTCACGACTTAACAGTTTTTGCAGCAATCCTATTTTTCCATGACGAGATATTTCATAAAACTGCTGTTCAACAGCCGGAAGTTCATCAACAGAATTGATTTCAATAGTGATTGGGTTTTGCTGGATCTTACGACTAATTGTTGCGATCTCATTTGGCCAAGTTGCAGAAAAAAGCAATGTTTGGCGTGCCGTTGGCATACGAGAAATAATATCGTTGATATCATCAAAAAATCCCATATCCAACATTCTGTCTGCTTCATCCAACACCAATGTTTTCACATCATCTAAAGTGACAGTCTCTTTCTTTAGGTGATCAAGCAATCTGCCCGGTGTTGCAACAATAATATGTGCAGCATGTATTAATGAATCACGCTGGATACTAAATGGAACTCCGCCACACAGCGTTAATACTTTGATATTTGGAAGATAACGAGCAAGACGACGTAATTCATTTGCAACTTGATCAGCAAGTTCTCGCGTTGGACATAAAATAAGTGATTGAGTATTAAACTGTTTTGCATCAATGTGTTGCAAAAGCCCCAAACCAAAAGCAGCCGTTTTACCGCTACCTGTTTTTGCCTGAGCGCGAACGTCCTTTCCTTCAAGAATAGCGGGCAAAGCAGCTTCTTGAACCGGAGTCATAGTGAGATAACCCAATTCATTAAGGTTAGCGAGTTGTTCAGCAGGAAGTGCGTTAAGTTCAGCAAATGAGGTCACAATGAAAATTCCAAGTAAGATAAAAACGAATATTGGCTAATGATACTATCCCTTGATTCCTGTGTCGTGAGGTATTTTTACGCGATTGTTACCACATATTTTTCTTTCTTCTTCCGCTTTCTTTTTTTGCCCAAAAACAGTGATTAAGCGCTTAATCCATTCAAAGCATCTCAAATAATAAAAATAAACTAAACAATACTAAAATTCTCATTTTTAATTATCAATTTAATATTCTAGAAATAGATCTTATTTTCAACATCATAATCTGCAAATTACAATTTTATAGGTTATAGTTTCAAAAAATATAAAAATATAAATTCACCGCAAAATTATTTCATTAAAATAAATTGAGATTATTCATGATAAAAAAAACATTTTTATTAACCATCGCAAGTACACTTTCTTTATCTGCTCAAGCTAGCTATTTAGGTGGCTTCGCTAATACCAGCATCAATTATCTTGATTGGACTACTCATACAACACACAAAACAGGGCAATCTTCTCATAAAGATGATTTTGCCTATCTAGAACTTGAAGGTGGTGCCAACTTTTCATGGGGTGAATTTTACGGTTTTTTTGATCTAGAAAATCCCTTTAATCCTCGAAAAACAGAACCAGGTGATAATCAACGTTATACTGTTAAAGCAACAAGTCGCATTTACTTAGGTGAAAGTGATGTTAATTTATACGGACATATTTACGGTACATGGTCACTTCCCGGTAAAGAAAACAACGGCAACTTCCATGAAGTTAATACACTTTACGGCTTAGGCTATAACACACAAATAGATAATTTATGGTTTAAACCATTTATTGCGCTTCATTATGTCGATCAAACTTACTATTCAGGAAATAATGGCTACGTTGTTGGCTGGGTTGCTGGATATGATTTTTCGATTAGCGCTCAAAAATTTAGCATTAGCAATTGGCATGAAATGGAATTTAACCGTCATGAGCGTTATGGCAATGGGGGAAAGATGGATTTAATGGCGCTTTAGCTTTTTGGTGGCATCCAACGACCTCTATTACTACGGGTATTCAATATCGTTATGCTTATAAAAAGTTAGGCGAAGATTTTTTGCAAGACGGCATTGTATATAGCCTGAAATATAATTTTTGATCGCTAATTGTTAATTTTTATTACAGCGAAAGCATTTTTATTCGCTGTAACCTCTTTTTACCACTTAATGAAAAGTTTTCTCATTGGATATAAATATTCATCAAATTACTAATTAACCATATTAAAAATTACACAAACATCAAATATGGATATTAAACATTAATATAAAAAGGATTTCACCTATCAACTCTCCTCCGACCTCTAATCTGTTACTTTTTTAATCACAATACGTTTTCTTACACTTTTTATTGCATTTTTATTTGTAAAAATATGTATTTATTTTAAAAACATGGTACTTTATGAAATTATAGTTAATACGCAATAATTAAATTAACATTTATTTAATATTTTGATTACTTGTGATCACATTAACACAAAAGACCAACCAACCACTTACTTACCATTACAATTGTTTACACTGTCGCAACCTTACCGTAAAATGTCCTTACTGATACTGATGAAACAACAATAGAACCTTTGTCATTTGGGTCGTTGGATGAGACTTATGAAATACATAAAAAGTATTGGGACACTCTCGCTATTAGCAGCAGCTCTTCTCTTAAGTGGCTGTGATATGGCGTTAATGAATCCCAAAGGCGCTATCGGCGCTGAGCAAAAAACATTAATCCTCATTGCGCTTGGTTTAATGTTAATTGTTGTGATACCGGTAATACTGATGGTGATTGTTTTCGCTTTTCGCTACCGTGAATCCAATACTAAAGCCACCTATCGCCCAAACTGGGCTCACTCAAATAAAATTGAACTCGTCGTTTGGACTGTGCCAATTATCATCATTGTGATTTTGGCGAGCATTACATGGAAAACAACCCATGAGCTTGATCCTTACAAACCTTTAGAGTCCACAGAAAAACCTGTCACCATTGAAGTTGTTTCAATGGATTGGAAATGGTTATTTATCTATCCAGAACAAGGTATTGCAACAGTTAATGAACTGGCTTTCCCTACTAATGTTCCTGTTAATTTCAAAATCACTTCTGACTCTGTCATGAACTCATTCTTCATCCCTCGCTTAGGTGGACAAATCTATGCGATGGCAGGAATGCAAACTAAGTTGCACTTAATTGCGAATGAACCTGGTGAATATCAAGGTATGTCTGCAAGTTATAGTGGACACGGTTTCTCTGATATGAAATTTACAGCGATTGCGACACCTGATCGTGCCGGTTTCGATGCGTGGGTTGAAAAAGTCAAACAATCGCCAGATACGTTAAATACGACCGCTGCATTTAATGAACTTGCTAAACCAAGCCAGAAAAATCCAGTGACCTACTATTCAAGCGTGAAGCCAATGTTATTCCAAGAAACTATTTCTAAATTTGGTCATACAGGTCATGGCGCTCACACAGGTGGCAATCAGACAGCACATGCTGATGCAACAATGAATATGAACATGAGCCATGCGGCGCATGCAGGAGCAGAGGAATAAAGGCATGTTCGGAAAATTAACTCTTGATGCAATCCCTCTACATGAACCAATTATCGTAGTTACTTTACTCGGTATTGTTCTTGGTGGACTTGCTATTGTTGGCGCACTAACTTATTTTCGTAAATGGAAATGGTTGTGGACCGAATGGTTAACCAGCGTTGACCATAAAAAAATTGGTATTATGTATATCCTCGTTGCAATGGTCATGATGTTCCGTGGCTTTGCCGATGCAATTATGATGAGAAGCCAACAAGCTCTCGCCTCTGCCGGCGAAGCTGGTTTCTTACCACCTCATCACTATGATCAGATTTTTACCGCACACGGCGTTATCATGATTTTCTTCATGGCGACCCCTTTCGTTGTAGGTCTGATGAATCTTGTTGTACCTTTACAAATTGGTGCCCGTGATGTGGCCTTCCCTTTCCTTAACTCACTGAGCTTCTGGTTCTTTGTCGTTGGTGTAGTACTCATCAACATTTCTTTAGGTATTGGTGAATTCGCACAAACAGGTTGGTTAGCTTATCCACCACTTTCTGGTTTGGAGTATAACCCAGGAGTCGGGGTAGATTATTGGATATGGAGCTTACAGATATCCGGTATTGGTACGCTTCTAACTGGGGTTAACTTCTTCGCGACTATTCTGCGTATGCGTGCGCCGGGTATGAGTATGATGAAAATGCCAGTATTCTCTTGGGCTGCTTTATGTACTAACGTCCTGATTATTGCTGCATTCCCAATTTTAACAGTTACTATTACGCTATTAACTTTAGACCGCTATCTTGGAACGCACTTCTTTACCAATGATATGGGCGGTAACATGATGATGTACATCAACCTTGTATGGGCTTGGGGTCATCCAGAAGTTTATATCCTTGTTCTGCCTGTATTTGGTGTGTTTTCTGAAGTTACAGCAACATTCTCTAAAAAACGGTTATTCGGTTATACCTCTTTAGTTGGTGCGACTGTCGTTATTACCGTATTGTCATTTATCGTTTGGTTACACCACTTCTTTACTATGGGTTCGGGGGCTAACGTAAACGCCTTCTTCGGTATCGCCACGATGATCATCGCTATACCAACAGGAGTTAAAATCTTTAACTGGCTGTTTACGATGTATCAAGGTCGTATCGAATATAAAAGCCCAATGTTGTGGACTATCGGTTTCCTTATCACCTTCTCTGTTGGGGGGATGACTGGGGTTCTGTTAGCCGTTCCGGGTGCAAACTTTGTTTTACATAACAGCCTATTCTTAATTGCCCACTTCCATAACGTTATTATCGGTGGTGTGGTATTTGGCTGTTTCGCAGGGATGACTTACTGGTTCCCTAAAGCATTCGGTTTCACACTGAATGAGAAATGGGGTATCCGTGCATTCTGGTTCTGGTTTATCGGCTTCTTTATGGCCTTTATGCCACTGTACATTCTTGGCTTTATGGGTATGACTCGTCGTATCAGCCAAAATATCAACCCTGAATTCCATCCAATGTTAATGGTTGCTGCGGGTGGCGCTGCATTGATTGCTATCGGTATCGCTTGTCAAGTTATCCAGATCTACGTAAGTATCCGTGACCGTGATCAAAACCGTGACTTAACGGGCGATCCATGGGGCGGACGTACGCTGGAATGGTCAATTTCCTCACCAGCTCCTTTCTATAACTTTGCCGTTGAACCTAATGTTCAAACTCGTGATGAGTGGTGGGATCAGAAAGAAAAAGGCACAGCCTATCAGCGTCCAACCAAATACGAACCGATCCATATGCCTAAAAATACTGGCGCAGGTGTGATTATTTCAGCATTCAGCTTAGTCCTTGGTTTTGCCATGATCTGGCATATCTGGTGGTTAGCTATTGTTGGTTTCGCTGGCATGATTGTCACTTGGATCGTGAAAAGCTTTGATACAGATGTGGATTACTATGTCCAAGTACCTGAAATTGAAGCTATCGAGAATAAGCATTATGAAGAACTGAAAAAAGCAGGTGTGAAATAATGTCTACTCAAACTGTAAATAACACAAACGCCCATGAACATCATGGGCACCACGATGCAGGAGCGACAAAAGTTTTCGGCTTCTGGATCTATCTAATGAGCGACCTTATCCTGTTTGCCAGCTTATTCGCCACTTATGCGGTGCTTGTTAACGGGATTGCAGATGGTCCTTCAGGTAAAGAAATTTTTAGCTTACCGTTTGTTTTAGTTGAAACCTTCTTACTGCTATTTAGTAGTATCACTTTTGGTTTCGCTATGCTGAGCATGAATAAAGGTAGCGTTAGCCAAGTTAATCTGTGGTTATTTGTTACTTTCTTATTCGGCTTAGGTTTCGTCATCATGGAAGTTTACGAATTCCATGAGCTAATCGCAGAAGGTTATGGCCCAGATCGCAGTGCATTCTTATCTGCATTC
Organism: Proteus penneri; assembly: GCF_003144535.1. Taxonomy (GTDB): domain Bacteria; phylum Pseudomonadota; class Gammaproteobacteria; order Enterobacterales; family Enterobacteriaceae; genus Proteus; species Proteus penneri. The sequence continues at coordinate 167,292 of NZ_PHFJ01000005.1, forward strand.
TTCGCATTAGTTTCAACGCACGGTCTTCACGTCACTGCGGGTTTAATTTGGATTGTAATTATGATGATCCAAGTATCACGCCGTGGTTTAACTGAAGTTAACCGTACTCGTTTAAGCTGTTTAAGTCTGTTCTGGCACTTCCTTGACGTTGTCTGGATCTGTGTGTTCACCGTAGTTTATCTGATGGGAGCGATGTAATGAGTCATCCAAATACTTCTCCTTCAGGCGCAAGCCACGGCAGTATGAAGTCTTACCTAATCGGCTTTATTCTGTCTGTTATCCTCACCGTTATTCCATTTTGGATGGTGATGGAAGGAACAGCGACACCAGCAACAATTCTCTGGACTGTTGTCGGTATGGCAGTTGTGCAGATTGTGGTTCACTTAGTCTGCTTCTTGCATATGAATACGTCATCAGAAGAGCGCTGGAACGTCGTCGCATTCCTGTTCACACTGCTTATTATCGGCATTGTTGTCGTAGGCTCGTTGTGGATTATGTACAACCTGAACATCAATATGATGATGGATTAAGAGTTGTCGCTATGATTAAGCAATACCTACAAGTCACCAAACCAGGAATTATTTTCGGAAACTTAATTTCTGTAATAGGTGGTTTCCTTCTCGCCTCTAAAGGTGAGATTGACTACCCCCTATTTGTCGCGACTCTACTTGGGGTGTCTCTGGTCGTTGCTTCTGGTTGTGTTTTTAACAACTATATTGACCGTGATATTGACCGTATCATGGAAAGAACGAAGAACCGCCCATTAGTTAAAGGATTAATTGACCCTCGAATTAGCCTGATTTATGCCTCAGTATTAGGTATTGCAGGTGTTGTGCTGCTCTATGTAGCAGCCAACCCGCTTGCAATGTTTATCGCTGTATTTGGTTTTATTATTTATGTTGGGGTTTATAGCCTCTATATGAAGCGTAAATCTGTTTATGGCACACTGATTGGAAGTTTATCTGGCTCTGCTCCCCCTGTTATCGGTTATTGTGCCGTTAGCGGTGAGTTTGATGCAGGCGCGGCAATCCTATTACTTATCTTTAGTTTATGGCAGATGCCTCACTCTTATGCCATTGCTATTTTCCGTTTTAAAGACTACCAAGCAGCTAATATTCCGGTATTACCCGTTATTAAAGGGATCTCAGTCGCTAAACGCCATATCATTCTTTATATTCTGGCATTTATGATTGCAACCTTAATGCTGACATTAGTTGGATATGCGGGCTATAAATATCTAATAGTTGCTTCTGCCGTCAGTATTTGGTGGTTGGGCATGGCTTTATCCGGTTATAAAGCAACCAATGATAAAGTGTGGGCACGAAAATTATTTATTTTCTCTATTGTGGCAATCACTTCATTAAGTGTAATGATGTCGGTTGATCCAACAAGCTCAACAACAGAAACTGTTTTTGCTTATTTAAGATAATGTATTTACTAAAGTAACCGAAAGACCAGTCAGCCTTCTGACTGGTCTTTTTTTATCCTGTTTCGCGACTAAAGAAGATATCAGTACAGTTTTGACTTTTTTACATCCCATTTATTGATTAACCTCGTTATAAAATGTCATTACAATGGGGTATCAGTAATACGAGGTAATCCATGAATGATAATAAAATGACCCCATTAGAGCGCAAAGCTACATGGGGACTAGGCACTGTCTTTTCTCTTCGCATGCTTGGCATGTTTATGGTACTCCCAGTTTTAACCACCTATGGGCTTCAGCTACAACACGCAACAGAATCTCTCATTGGATTAGCCATCGGTATTTATGGATTAACACAGGCTATATTCCAAATTCCTTTTGGTATTTTCTCTGATAAATTTGGTCGAAAACCTATGATTGTTTTTGGCTTAATTATTTTTATTGTCGGGAGCCTTATTGCAGCTCTTAGCGACAATATTTACGGCATTATTATTGGTAGGGCACTACAAGGTGCTGGCGCTATATCAGCCGCAGTTATGGCTTTACTCTCCGATCTAACTCGAGAACAAAATAGAACAAAAGCAATGGCCTTTATTGGTATTAGCTTTGGGATAACCTTTGCTTTAGCCTTAGTTTTAGGCCCTATTTTAACGCATATTTTTGGCTTACATGGCCTGTTTTGGGGAATTGCTCTACTCGCCTTGGGTGGCATTGTTATTACGCTTTTTACTGTGCCGAATAGCGAACACCCTATTCTTAATCGAGAATCTGGTTTTGTCCGTGGCAGTGTAAAAAAAGTCTTATTTGATGCACAGCTTCTTAAGTTGAATACGGGTATTTTTTCACTACATACTTTATTAATGGCTGCATTTGTTGCACTTCCTCTAGTTATGAGTAGCGCTGGTTTAGCAAAAGAGAAGCATTGGATTGTTTATCTAGTCACCATGCTAATTGCCTTTATTACTGTACTCCCTTTTATTATCTATGCAGAAAAAAAACGTAAAATGAAACAGGTTTTCTTATTCTGTATCTTTTTACTAATTATCGCTCAAGTTATTTTAATAAGCTCTGGCTCTAGTTTATGGCTAATTATTGCTGGCATTCAGGTCTTTTTTATTGGCTTTAATATTATGGAAGCACTACTACCTTCATTAATCAGTAAAGAAGCACCTGCTGGCTATAAAGGTACAGCAATGGGAATTTATTCCACCAGCCAATTTTTAGGTGTGGCATTAGGCGGTATTTTAGGGGGATGGCTTTATCAGCATTATGATGCACAAATCGTATTTCTGGGCTGTTTAGTGATCGGCATTATTTGGTTTTTGATTAGCTTAACATTACGCCAACCCGCTTATGTCAGTAGCTTACGCGTTGAATTACCTAAAAACCTATCTTCAAGCCAACAACAGAGACTACAACAATTATTTAATCAACAACCGGGGGTTAATGAAGTTGTGATTATGGCTGATGAACAAAGTGCTTATATCAAGGTTGATACTAAACAGACACCGAGAGCAACATTAGAGTCGCTAATCTCTTTGGTTTAAAGGTCTATAAATTGACGGGATAAAATAAAAATGCGCTGGTTTAACAGCGCATTTTTATATGACTCAATAGATAAACAATTAGTCACGGAAGTTATTAAATTGGAATGGCTGCCCTAACTCACCTTCTCTGACTAATTTCATTACGGCTTGTAAATCATCACGTGATTTACCTGTAACGCGGACTTGCTCACCTTGAATTTGAGCCTGAACTTTTAATTTACTGTCTTTGATCAACTTAACAATTTTTTTTGCTAAGGCTGTATCAATACCTTGTTTCAACGTGGCTTCTACGCTGTACATTTTTCCACTGTGAGTCATCTCTTCAGGGATATTTAATACCGCACCATCAATCCCTCTTTTTGCCATTTTCTCACGCAGAATATCTAATAATTGTTGAACCTGAAATTCAGATACACTGGTCGTTTTCACTGACTCTGCTTTTTCGTTTAATTCAAAGCTTGCTTCAACGTTACGAAAATCCCAGCGAGTAGTCAGTTCACGTTGCGCGTTTTCTACTGCATTACGCACTTCATGTAAGTCAACTTCAGATACGATATCAAAAGATGGCATTCTTTCTTCCTCAATAAATAAATACAACCCGAATAATAGCTTCTTTTAGAGTTGCAAAAAAGCATTGCACATTCAATAACAAATTTATCCCTTTTATTTCCTCTTATAGTAAAGCGCAAACATACATTAAACAGGAAAGTGTAATCAATGTTATAATTTTAACTTAATAGTCTAATAAGCGTCAGTAGCCATCTTGCGCTATTACGATTTGCAAAAAGAGGCACAATGAAAATTACCGTTTTAGGATGTGGTTCGATTGGTAAACTTTGGGTTGCCGCTTTAACACTTCAGTCTCATGAAGTACAAGGTTGGCTAAGAGTGCCACAGCCTTTTTTAGACGTAAGTGTTGATAACATTAATGGTGAGCCTTTTTATCAGCGTATTACTGCAAATCAACTTGAATGGTTAAAGCAGAGCGAATTATTAATTGTTTGCTTAAAATCTTGGCAAGTATCAGATGCTGTTAATGCACTATTACCTTATCTTTCTGCACAATGTCCGATTTTACTCATTCATAATGGTATGGGTACTGCCGATGAATTAACAGCAACACAACACCCCATTATCAGACCTATATTACAAGGCATTATTACTCATGGTGCTTATCAACAAGGGCAAGATGTTATTCATACAGCAACAGGAATAACACATATAGGTCCATTAAATCATGCGGCTCAACAATATAGCTATTTAGCAGAAACCTTGCATCATGCATTGCCTGATGTCGCTTGGCATAATGATATCCATACCATTAGTTGGCTAAAACTTGCAGTTAATTGTGTTATCAATCCTCTTACCGTTTATTATCAATGCCGTAATGGTGATTTATTGCGTTATCCTGAGCATATTCAAAAAGTATGCGACGAAGTTTATCAAGTGATGGAACGTGAGGGAGTCGTACCAACGTCTCAAGCTCACCTTCATGGCTATATTATTGATACCATAGAACAAACTGCAAATAATTATTCTTCTATGTATCAAGATGTGAAATATCAACGCCATACAGAGATTGACTATATTACGGGTTATTTATTACGTCGAGCTTCAGAACAAGGGCTTGTATTGCCAGAAAATAACCGCCTTTTTCAATTTATTAAACAACAGGAAGGCAATTATGACCATATCAGCACTCATCTGCCTAGCTAATGGAAGCGAAGAAACCGAAGTCGTCACTACCGTAGATTTGCTGGTAAGGGCTGGGATTAATGTCGTACTTGCAAGTGCAGAAAATGATGTTGATGATCTTATTATCACTTGTTCTCGTGGTATTAAACTTGTCGCCGATGCGCCTCTAGTTCGTGTTGTTGATCATCACTATGACGTTATTATTCTCCCCGGTGGATTACAAGGTACTGAAACATTGAGAGATAGCCCTTTAGTGGTCGAAAAAGTACGTCGTATGCACAGTGAAAATAAACTTGTCGCAGCCATCTGTGCAGCACCGGCAATGATCCTTGAGTCTCATAATATTTTTCCCATCGGCAACATGACAGGTTTTCCTGCATTAAAAGATAAAATATCACCGAAAAAATGGGTTGATTATCGAGTCTATTTTGATGAAAGAGTCAATTTAATTACTAGCCAAGCACCCGCAACATCTATCGATTTTGCACTAAAAATTATCGAACGCTTAAAAGGTAAAGAAGCTGCTGCTGATGTCGCCAAACAACTCGTATTACCACCCGGTATTTATAATTACCAAGATGAATTTACTGGGTTCGGGAATAGATAGATAATAAAAGCCACTATATTGAACTGTTCTAACATATTAGACTGCTCAATATAGTGGCTTTTTTTATTCCTGATAACTAAAGATTATCGCACTACTTTTTACGATACACTTTTACGTTTTCAAAACCTTGCTCACGTAAATAAAGCGCTTGTAAACGGCTCATCATACCGCGATCACAATACAGTAAATAGGTTTTAGTTTTATCTAAATCACCAAACTGAGTGCTTAATTTATAGAAAGGTAATTCTTTAACATCAATGCCATCCATTTTTAATGGTGATGTTTCTTGTTCTTCAGGGGAGCGAATATCAAGAATAACGTCATTTGCACCGAACTCAGAGACCATTTCAACTTCTGTCACTTGTTGTACAGTTTCTTCGGCTATACGGCGAATATCCATATTCTTGGCATTTTCAACAACGTTATCAAGAATAGAAAAATCAAATTTCTCTTCTTCCGCTTCGATCTTCGCTTTGACGGCTTTCACTGTTGGGCTTTTTGAAATTACCCCACAAAATTCTGGCATTGTGCGAGCAAAATCTTCTGTGCCAATTTGGCGAGCAATATTGATAATGCTCTCTTTATCATGCGTGATAAGAGGACGTAAAATTAACGTATCTGTCGCATTATCAATTAAACGCAAATTAGTTAAGGTCTGGCTAGAAACTTGGCCTAATGCTTCGCCAGTCACAATTGCTTGAACACCATAACGCTCTGCCACTCTTGATGCTGCACGTACCATCATACGTTTTAATACAACACCCATTTGACCATCATCGACTTTTTCTAAGATTTCTGCGACAACAGGTTCAAAATCAACAGCAACGAAATGCACTTTATGTGAACGGCCAAAACGGTTCCATAAATAATGCGCAACTTGTTTAACGCCAATTTCGTGTGCAGAACCGCCTAAGTTAAAGAAACAATAGTGAACTCGGCTACCACGACGCATTAACATATAGCTTGATACACCTGAGTCATAGCCACCAGAGATCAGTGATAAGACATCTTCTTGCGTACCAATTGGAAAACCACCAATACCTTCATAGCGCGCATTGACTAAAATAAGTTTATCATCTTCAATTTCTAAATTAATGGTGACATCTGGACGCGTTAATTTCACTTTTGCACTTTCAACATGTTGGTTAAAACCACCACCAACATAACGCTCAACTTCATTTGAAGTAAAACTGTGCTTACCACGACGTTTGGCACGAACACAAAATGTTTTGTTTTCAACTAAATGCTTAAATGCCGCAAAAGTTTGCTCAAAAATATTATGTAAGTCGGTATAAGGATGTTCTTCGACTTGTAAAATGTGATGAATACCAGGAATGCGTGTTAATGCATCACATACTGCTTCACTTTTACTTTCGTCTTTACTCACAACCACAATGTTATCCCAATTACGGACAACTGTGATTTCATCGCCGATTGAATTTAATACATTACGGATATTGCTAGTGAGAATTTTGATAAAACGTATACGAACTGATTGGCTTTTGATCGTAATTTCGGGGAATAATTTAATAATAAACTTCATAGTCAATGGTCATAGGTTATTAAGTAGAAACATAAACTACAGTGATGTAAATTGACTGGAGTTTATAAAAGTCACAAAGTATATCACCAATATTTAGGGCTCACCCGCAAAAATCATCGACTGAATAAGAAATTTTCATCTTACTTGTAGTAAGATGATGACTATTATTCAGCGCTAACATGCTTTATTATCAAAAATATTATGGCTAAGAAAACGACTCCAATTAACGAAGACATCTCACAAGCACCAAGTTTCGAAGCATCCATGCAAGAACTTGAGCAAATCGTAAACCGTTTAGAATCCGGTGAACTCCCTTTAGAAGAAGCGCTTAATGAGTTTGAACATGGCGTTCGTCTAGCCCGTGTTGGACAAAAAACATTACAAGACGCTGAACAGCGTGTTCGTATTCTTCTAAAAGAAGACGATAATGCAACTCCTGATGATTTTATCCAAGAGGCAGAATAATTGAGTAACGCAACTTCAAGTACGGATGCGTTCCGTCATAAATTAGATTCCGCCCACCAGCGTGTTGATGATGCATTAAACCAAGCGCTATCAGCTTTACCATTCACTGACATGCCTCTAGGTAAAGCCATGCATTATGGCGCTCTTTTAGGTGGCAAGCGCTTACGCCCTTTTCTTGTTTATGCTGTTGGCGAAATGTTTAAAGTCCCTGCACTAAACCTTGATGCACCCGCTGCCGCAATAGAATGTATTCACGCATATTCCCTTATTCATGACGATTTACCTGCGATGGATGATGATGATTTGCGCCGCGGTAAACCAACATGTCATATTGAATTCGGTGAAGCCAACGCTATTTTAGCAGGTGATGCACTACAAGCTCTGGCTTTTGAGATCTTAGCAAAAAATCCAATGCCTGATGTTGCAATAACTGATCGCGTTGCAATGATTGCTGAATTAGCAACAGCTAGCGGGCTTGCAGGTATGTGTGGTGGTCAAGCTCTTGATCTTGAAGCAGAAGATAAATCGATTGATCTCGCATCTCTTGAAAAAATCCATTTACACAAAACAGGTGCGTTAATTCGTGCGGCTGTTCGTTTAGGCGCCTTTAGTGCAGGCTCTAAAGGCCATGATGTATTACCTGCATTAGATAAATATGCTCATTCCATTGGCCTTGCCTTTCAAGTGCAAGATGACATTTTAGATGTCATTGGCAGTACTGAAGAAACAGGAAAACGTCAAGGTAGCGACCAAGAATCAGGAAAAAGCACCTATCCTGCACTCCTTGGGTTAGAGCAAGCTCAAAAGAAAGCACAGGAATTGTATAACGAAGCACTGGATGCCTTAGCGTTTCTTGAGCAATACGAGTACGATACAACCACGCTTAAACAATTAGCGAGTTTTATCGTCGAACGGAAAAACTAATAACAAATAAAGAGAGCAGCTTACCTGTTCTTTCCCTATTACAAGTGATTAATTAATAGGCATCACATGAGCATTGATATCGAAAAATATCCCACATTGGCGTTGGTTGAAACACCAGAAGATTTGCGCCTATTACCAAAAGAGAGTTTACCTAAACTCTGTGATGAGCTAAGGCTATTTCTTCTTAACAGTGTCAGCCGCTCAAGTGGTCACTTCGCCTCAGGTTTAGGTGCTATTGAGTTAACAGTTGCTCTTCATTACGTCTATAAAACCCCTTTTGATAACCTTATATGGGATGTGGGTCATCAGGCATATCCTCATAAAATCTTAACAGGTCGCCGTGACCGCATTGATACAATTCGCCAAAAAAATGGATTACATCCTTTCCCTTGGCGTGAAGAGAGCGAATACGACAAACTTTGTGTCGGTCACTCTTCAACCTCTATCAGTGCAGGTTTAGGTATGGCTGTTGCCGCTGAACAAGAAAAACTGAATAGAAAAACAGTTTGTGTCATTGGTGATGGTGCAATTACTGCGGGTATGGCTTTTGAAGCAATGAACCACGCAGGTGATATTGAACCAGATATGCTCGTTGTTCTTAATGATAACGAGATGTCGATTTCAGAAAACGTTGGTGCGTTGAATAATCACCTTGCACAATTGTTGTCTGGCAAACTGTATACTACCTTGCGTGAAGGCGGAAAAAAGGTTTTCTCTGGCCTTCCACCAATTAAAGAATTACTGAAAAAGACAGAAGAACATATCAAAGGCATGGTCGTTCCTGGCACCATGTTTGAAGAATTAGGATTTAACTATATCGGCCCAGTTGATGGTCATGATGTTATTGCGCTAGTACAAACACTCGCAAATATGCGTGATCTAAAAGGCCCTCAGCTTCTGCATATTATGACTAAAAAAGGTCGAGGATATGCACCTGCTGAACGTGATCCTATTAGCTGGCACGCTGTACCTAAATTTGATCCACAAGCAGGTACATTACCTAAAAGCCCTAATGCACGACCTACATTTTCCAAAATTTTTGGTGACTGGTTATGTGAAGAAGCCTTAACCGATCCAAAACTGATGGCAATTACCCCAGCTATGCGTGAAGGCTCTGGTATGGTGCGCTTCTCAAAAGAATACCCATCACAATATTTTGATGTTGCGATCGCAGAACAACATGCCGTTACCTTTGCGGCTGGTTTAGCTATTGGTGGTTATAAGCCGATTGTCGCTATCTACTCAACATTCTTACAACGCGCTTACGACCAAGTTATCCATGATATTGCCATTCAAAAACTGCCTGTTTTATTTGCTATTGATCGTGGCGGTATTGTGGGAGCAGATGGCCAAACTCACCAAGGTGCTTTTGATCTCTCATTCTTACGCTGTCTTCCTAATATGGTCATTATGGCGCCAAGTGATGAAAATGAGTGTCGCCAAATGCTTCATACTGGTTATCACTATCAGGATGGCCCTGTTGCTGTACGCTATCCAAGAGGCTCTGGTGTTGGTGCGCAATTGCAACCACTTAGTCCACTACCTATGGGTAAAGGTATTATTCGTCGCCAAGGCAAAGGTATTGCGATCCTAAACTTTGGTACATTACTACCAGAAGCATTAGAAGTCGCTGAAAAACTTGATGCAACTGTGGCGGATATGCGTTTTATCAAGCCTCTTGATAAATCACTTATCCTTTCTCTGGCAGAACAGCATGACATGTTGGTAACACTAGAAGAGAATGCCATTATGGGTGGGGCTGGCAGTGGTGTTAATGAGTTACTCATGCAAGAGCGTTGCTTAGTACCTGTCTTAAACTTAGGTATACCTGATCTGTTTGTGCCACAAGGTGGACAAGAAGAGATCAGAGCTGACTTAGGATTAGATGCAGAAGGTATTGAGAAATCAATTAACGCTTATCAAGCTAAATAATTCTATTATCATTTAAATCGCTCCGACTTTCCTGAGTTGGAGCGATTATTAAAAAGACTCGCCACTTCTTATCTTACTTTATTTAAAAAATTATCCTTGCTTGCATTCTATATTTCATTCTTTTCAAGCTTTGTTGAATGTCACATTTTTATGAAATTCACTGAAAACAACCACTTCATCTCTTGAATCAATTCAGCGTTAATTTATTCAATCAGTTAGATTTTTCTTTCTTTTTGTTTACCAACGAAACGTTTCGATCATGCTCACAATATGAATAAATCAAACTTGTTTTCCCACTTTTCTTTTCTACTATATAGACAGCGAAACGTTTCGCTGAGGAGAAAACATGAAAAAAGGTATATTACTTAATAGTCCCATTTCGAGTGTCATTTCACGTTTAGGACACACTGACAAAATCACTATTGCAGATGCCGGATTACCTATTCCCTCCTCTGTTGAACGTATTGATCTTGCTCTCACTCAAGGGATCCCTGACTTTATGTCCGTGTTGCAAACAATCACTCATGAGATGCAAGTTGAAGCCATCATGCTGGCGGAAGAAATTAAAACCATCAATCCCTCTCTTTTTAATGAAATCATCTCTTATCTCCATTTATTAGAACAAGAGCAAAAGAAGCCTATTCAAATAATCTATGTTTCACATGAAGCATTTAAAAAGCAACTCACTGAAAATAAAGCTGTTATTAGAACCGGTGAATGTACCCCTTATGCCAATATTGTGCTGTTTTCTGGTGTGACTTTCTGAGGACAATATGAAACCTTTACTTGAACTTAAAGATATTGATAAGTCATTTCCCGGTGTAAAAGCACTATCTGGCGCGACGTTACGAATTTATCCTGGTCGAGTGATGGCTTTAGTCGGTGAAAATGGTGCTGGCAAATCAACACTGATGAAAGTGCTTACTGGCATTTATAAAAAAGATGCTGGTGAAATCATTTATCAAGGTGAAAGTTGTACTTTCAATGGTCCTAAATCTTCTCAAGAAGCAGGGATCGGCATTATTCACCAAGAGCTTAACCTTATACCTGAATTAACTATCGCAGAAAATATTTTCTTAGGTCGTGAGTTTACTCGTGCTTTTGGTGCTATCGATTGGAAGAAAATGTATGCAGAGGCTGATAAGTTATTAGCTCGATTAAACCTAGCTTACAGTAGCCACCGTTTAGTGTCTGAATTATCGATTGGTGATCAGCAAATGGTTGAAATCGCCAAGGTACTTAGTTTTGGTTCCAAAGTGATTATTATGGATGAACCAACAGATGCATTAACTGACACAGAAACTGAATCTCTGTTTAGTGTTATTCGTGAACTAAGAGATCAAGGTTGTGGCATTGTTTATATATCACATCGCTTAAAAGAGATCTTTGAGATCTGCGATGATGTGACAGTCCTGCGAGATGGTCAGTTTATTGGTGAAAAACCTGTTGCCTCATTAAAAGAAGATACTCTGATTGAAATGATGGTTGGTCGTAAGTTAGAAGACCAATACCCTCGAATTAATATCCCTCAAGGAAAAACTAAACTTAACGTCATTAACCTCAGTGGCGAAGATGTTCACGATGTCAGTTTCTCATTACATGAAAGCGAAATTCTTGGCATTTCAGGTTTAATGGGAGCGGGTCGTACTGAATTAATGAAAATTATCTACGGTGCATTACCTAAAACTAATGGCACCGTTGAGTTAGATGGTAAACCCTGCCAAATAAAAAAACCAGTTGAAGGATTGGAACAAGGCATTGTTTACATCTCTGAAGATAGAAAGCGTGATGGTTTAGTACTTGGCATGTCAGTAAAAGAAAATATGTCTCTGACGGCACTTCGCTATTTTAGCCGTGGCATGGGTGTGCTTAATCATAAAGAAGAGCAACTTACCGTCGGTGATTTTATTAAATTATTCAATATAAAAACCCCTTCAATGGATCAAACCATAGGTTTTTTATCAGGGGGAAATCAACAGAAAGTGGCTATCGCAAGAGGCCTGATGACTCACCCTAAAGTACTTATTCTTGATGAGCCCACTCGTGGCGTTGATGTGGGCGCTAAAAAAGAAATTTATCAGCTAATTAATAAATTTAAACAAGAAGGATTAAGCATCATCTTAATTTCTTCTGAAATGCCAGAGGTAATGGGAATGAGTGACCGTATTTTGGTTATGCATGAAGGTCGTATTAGCGGTGAGTTTTCCGCTCACAATGTCACACAAGAAATGCTAATGGCAGCGGCTGTTGGTAAACAATATGACGCTAAAGTAGGAGTTTGATATGAGCACGAATTCAATTCCAGCGTCAAAACGTTGGTTCTCAAAAGCTTGGCTATTAGAGCAAAAATCGCTGATTGCATTGCTACTTCTGATTGTTGTGGTTTCCACACTCAGTCCTAACTTCTTTACCTTAAACAATATTTTCAACATCCTCCAACAAACATCAGTTAATGCCATTATGGCGGTTGGCATGACGCTGGTTATTTTAACCTCTGGTATCGACTTATCTGTTGGTTCATTGCTTGCATTAACAGGTGCCGTTGCTGCTTCGATGGTTGGTGCAGATGTTAATGCGCTTGTTGCTGTTGTTGGGGCATTAGCATTAGGCGCAGCCATTGGTGGTGTTACCGGGATTATCGTTGCTAAAGGTAAAGTTCAAGCCTTTATTGCTACGTTAGTCATGATGTTATTACTACGCGGTGTTACTCGTGTCTATACAGACGGCAGCCCAATTAATACCGGATTTAGCGATAATGCTGATCTGTTTAGTTGGTTTGGTATTGGTCGCCCATTTGGTATTCCAACGCCAATTTGGCTCATGATGATTGTCTTTTTGAGTGCATGGTATTTATTACATCACACACGTTTAGGTCGCTATATCTACGCACTAGGGGGTAATGAATCTGCCACTCGCTTATCCGGTATTAGTGTCGATAAAATTAAAATCATCGTTTATTCATTATGTGGTTTATTAGCCGCCCTTGCGAGTGTTATTGAAGTTGCTCGACTTTCATCAGCACAGCCAATGGCCGGTAATGGCTATGAGCTAGATGCGATTGCCGCCGTTGTTCTGGGAGGCACCAGTCTTGCGGTTGGTAAAGGTCGTATTATCGGTACATTAATTGGTGCACTTATTCTAGGATTCTTAAATAATGCACTGAATTTATTAGGAATATCATCAAATTATCAAATGATAGTAAAAGCAGTGGTCATCTTACTTGCTGTTTTAGTAGATAACAAAAAATAACGCTCTATTCTCTTAATCCGAACCCCGACAGGAACTTATATTATGAAACTGAAAAAAATGGCGACACTTCTTTCTGTTGTTGCATTAAGCGCCACAATCAGCGCCAACGCATTTGCCAAAGAATCGATCGCGCTTGTTATCTCAACACTTAACAATCCTTTCTTTGTCACCATGAAAGACAGTGCGCAGAAAGAGGCAAATAGATTAGGCTACGACCTTGTTGTTCTAGATTCTATGGACAACCCAGCTAAAGAGCTTGCTAACGTGCAAGATCTGACAGTGAAAGGGACTCGTTTAATGCTTATTAACCCAACAGATTCAGATGCTGTGGGTAATGCAGTTATTTTAGCTAATAAAGCCAAAATCCCAGTGATCACCTTAGACCGTGTTGCCAACAAAGGTGAGGTCGTCAGCCACGTCGCTTCAGATAACCGCCTTGGTGGTAAAATGGCAGGTGATTATATTGCTGAGAAAGTTGCTAATGATGCCAAAGTTATTCAACTCGAAGGGATCACAGGAACATCTGCATCTCGTGAACGTGGTGAAGGCTTTAAACAAGCCGTTGATGCCCATAAACTGAATGTACTTGCAAGCCAACCCGCTGATTTTGACCGTACAAAAGGTCTTAACGTGATGCAAAATCTGTTAACTGCGTATCCTGCGGTTCAAGCTGTGTTTGCACAAAATGATGAAATGGCATTAGGTGCATTACGTGCGTTACAAACCGCTGGTCGTACCGATGTGTTAGTGGTTGGTTTCGATGGCACAGATGATGGGATCAAAGCAGTAAACCGTGGCATGTTAGGTGCAACCATTGCTCAACGTCCAGATCAAATTGGTATTATCGGCATTCAGACTGCAGATAAAATTCTCAAAGGTGAGAAAGTGGATGCAACAATCCCTGTCGAACTTGAGTTGGTTATTAAACAATAACAACAATAAATGCCACGGAGTGATATTGCTCCGTGGTAGCTTTAATCATTAAAACACGTTTTTACAAGGATAAAGGCTATGACAACACCTCGCCTTGCTGTTCTAGGTAGTATTAATGTTGACCACATTATGAATATTTCACAATTTCCAAAACCAGGTGAAACCATTATTGGTCATCAATACAAAATAGCCTTTGGTGGTAAAGGTGCAAACCAAGCTGTTGCTTGTGGTCGCAGTGGCGCCGATATTACCTTTATTGCTTGTGTCGGTGATGATGCGATTGGCAGTGAGATAATCTCACAACTTAACACAGATAATATTCATATCGATGCAATTAGTATTATTCCGCAAACACCTACAGGTGTTGCGATGATCCTTGTTAATGAGCAAGGTGAAAATGTAATTAGCATTATTGCAGGTGCTAACGGTGCACTAACACCTATACATCTTGAGCAATATCATCATGTTATTGAACACGCTGATGCCTTACTGATGCAATTAGAATCACCGTTAGAGACTGTTTTTGAAGCCGCAAAACTGGCAAAATCACATCAAACTAAAGTCATTTTAAATCCCGCACCAGCACAAGCTTTATCTGATGAATTTCTGAGTTTTATTGATGTTATCACTCCAAATGAGACAGAAGCCGAAATATTAACAGGCGTTTCTGTGCATGATGAAGCGGGTGCGGCAAAAGCTGCCGATATTTTACATCGTAAAGGCATCAAGCAGGTGCTTATCACTTTGGGTAGCCGCGGTGTATGGTTTAGTGAACAAGGAAAAGGCATGATAATTCCTGGATTTCGTGTCGATGCTGTTGATACCATTGCTGCAGGTGATACATTTAACGGTGCATTTGTCACTGCAATATTAGAAGGGAAACCTTCCGTTGAGGCTATCCGTTTTGCTCACGCAGCAGCTGCCATTGCAGTTACACGTCATGGTGCGCAATCTTCTGTTCCTTGGCGTCATGAAATCGAATCATTTTTAGCAGAGCGAGCATAGTACTTTGGCAACAATGAAAGATGTCGCCCGTTTGGCGGGCGTTTCGACATCAACTGTTTCTCACGTAATCAATAACAATCGTTATGTTAGTGAAGGTATTCGTAAAAAGGTTAACGACGCTATCGAAACCTTAAATTACGCGCCTTCTGCTTTAGCACGCAGTTTAAAAATGAACTGTACTCATACTATTGGCATGTTAGTGACAGCCAGTAGTAACCCGTTCTATGCAGAAGTTGTGCGTGGCGTTGAACGCAGTTGTTACGAAAAAGGTTATAGCCTTATTTTGTGTAACACTGAAGGAGATTACGAACGCATGGATAGTAGCCTTGAAACATTGCTACAAAAACGTGTTGATGGCTTATTATTGATGTCAACAGAAGCCAGAGCGCCCTCTCATGAAGTGCTAAATCGTTATCCTCGTTTACCTATGGTTATGATGGATTGGTCCCCCTTTGAATACGGGGGCGATATTATTCAAGATAACTCTCTGCTTGGGGGAGAAATTGCAACCAATTATCTAATTGAAAAAGGCTTTACTGAGATTGCGTGTATTGCAGGCCCTCAAGATAAACTTCCTGCCAAACATCGCTTACAAGGTTATTACAATGCAATGCAAAAAGCAGGATTAGCTATCCGAGAAGAGTTTGTGTTAACAAGCGATTTTGAATTTGCGGGTGGATTTAGCGCAATGCAAAAATTACTCTCACTTTCTGTCTTACCACAAGCTGTTTTTACCTGTAATGACGCGATGGCTGTTGGTGCTTATCAAGCTATTTATCAAAAAGGTTTGCGTGTACCTGATGATATTTCAGTGATGGGTTATGATGATATCGACCTAGCCTCTTATATGATCCCTCCTCTTTCTACGATCCACCAACCCAAAGATGAATTAGGTAAACTCGCTGTCAGCCAATTATTACATCGCATGGAAAATATCGATGCAAAAGACAATGTTCTGGTACTTACACCCAAACTAATAGAACGTGGTTCGGTGAGTAACTTTGTAAAATCACAATAAGAAAAGTAACACTATTATTGATAATGCTCTCTTTTAAGGTGGGGGCATTTATTTTTAGTTGTATTTATAAAATTATTATTTTTATATCAAATAGTTAAGTGAAATTTAAAATCAATTTTATTTGTCTTTATTTTCTATTTAACGCGCTATATCTAATCTACTTTTCCTCTCTCGTTATGTCATAATCGGTGAAGGATGCAAATTTCCATCAAATCCATTATACTATCGCCCTTTCACATTATCAGAAGCAGTACCACTTCGGAGACTGCTTAGAACTTTTCACTCTTAAACGATAATGTGTCCTTTAATTTATGGGGCAAGTGTTATCCTCATTGTGACGATTAATCACTCCCCATTTTGATAAAATTTGAGAGTATTATTATGTCATTACCTTCTTGTCCTAAGTGCAGTTCAGAATACACCTATGAAGATGGTGCAATGTATGTTTGCCCTGAATGCGCACACGAGTGGAACGATGAAGAACCCGTTATTGATAACGATGAGTTAGTGGTTAAAGATGCTAACGGCAATCTATTAGCTGATGGTGATTCAGTAACTGTGATTAAAGATCTCAAAGTCAAAGGTAGCTCAACCATGCTTAAAATTGGTACTAAAGTAAAAGGTATCCGTTTAGTGGAAGGCGACCATAATATTGATTGTAAAATTGATGGCTTTGGACCAATGAAGTTGAAATCTGAATTTGTTAAGAAAAACTAAGAATAACAGATTATTGATACTATCTTTGTTGATATATCTAGATGTTATCGCATTCTGAAAGGCGCTTATAGAGCGCCTTTTAAATTGAGATCGGCTTACTGATCAGACTCACTGAAATGATCAAACCCTTTAAGATTAGGGTAAACATCTTTACCATCTCGTAAATAACGAATACCTTCAGCGATCGGCATAATTTGCCCTATACAATGAAAATCTGCGCCTGTATGTGCTAATGCAATCTCTAACGCGCCACGGTTGATTTCTGGCACCGTAAAACATAATTCATAATCTTCACCACCACTTAATGCCCAAATCTCCGCTTGTTCTTCACTCACTTGCGCTTTCATCGCTGGCGAATAAGGTAATGCATCTAAATTTAAGTGAGCCCCACAACCACTTGCGGTGAGAATATGACCTAAGTCTGAAATTAACCCATCAGAAATATCAATCGCAGATGTCGCTAAATGGCGCAATGCTTGACCTTGTAATAAACGAGGCTGAGGACGCAAATGCCTTGCAACAAAATAATCACTATGCTCTTTTTCTGTTGGTTGTAATCTATTTTGTAATACAGCAAGTCCCGCTGCACTATCGCCTAAAAACCCAGTGACATAGATCCAGTCACCAATTTTAGCGCCGGAACGAAGTAATGCCGTTCCTTGCGGTACAAGTCCTTGTATGGTAATCGTTAAACTTAAAGGACCACGAGTGGTATCACCACCAATTAGCTGGATCGCGTAGTAATCAGCCAAAGCAAAGAAAGAACGACTAAATGCCTCAAGCCATTCACTGTTTGTATCAGGAAGTGTTAACGCTAATGAAGCCCAAGAAGGATCTGCACCAACGGCAGCTAAATCACTAATATTTACAGCAAGTGCTTTATAGGCTAAATCTTCAGGTGAGATAGAAGGAAGGAAGTGAATACCACTCACTAAAGTATCAGTGCTAATAGCGACTTGTTGCTTTTCCGGTACCGTCAATATTGCGCAATCATCCCCAATTCCTGTACTTACATCTTTTCGTTTTACAGGCTGTGAAGTGAAATATTGCTTAATAAGGGAGAATTCACCACAAGGCATTATCTATTTCCTATTGAGCTATGCATACTAGACTAGCTTTATTAAACAAAAGGCCGGAAATACCGGCCTTGAATTATTTACCATAAAGGAAACGTGAAAAACATTATTTTTTACGTACAGTTGGTGCAGCTTTATCAAGCACGCCATTAACAAATTTATGGCTATCGTCAGCACCAAATACCTTAGCCAGTTCAATCGCTTCGTTAATCGCAACTTTGTAAGGAACATCTTCACGGAAGCTTAGTTCAAACATTGCTAAACGTAAAATTGCTTTTTCAACTTGACCTAATTCTTCGAGTTGGCGGGATAAATAAGGTTCCATCGCCTTATCTAAACGTGTTGCATTAATGGCAACACCCACTAAAAGCTCACGAAAATAAGCAATATCTACACCTTGGGTATCCTGCTCGGATAAAAACTCCAATTCCACATCCGCGATGTCATTTCCGGATAATTGCCATGAGTAGATAGCTTGCACAGCACACTCACGAGCACGACGACGAGCAGCAGGTTTCACAAAATTCCCCTTAAGTTAAAACAGATGATTAGCCTTTTATGGCTTTAAGTACATTGATCATTTCAAGTGCTGTCATTGCCGCTTCAGCACCTTTGTTACCCGCTTTAGTTCCAGCGCGTTCGATAGCCTGTTCAATACTTTCCGTTGTTAATACACCAAAAGTCACAGGGATCTCACTTTGCATTGCAACTTGAGATAAACCAGAACTACATTCGCCAGCAACGTATTCAAAATGTGCGGTTCCACCACGGATAACAGTACCTAGTGCGATAACTGCATCGTATTTGTCGCTTTCTGCTAATGCTTTAACAGTTAATGGCAACTCATAAGCGCCTGGAACCCAAACGACGGTAATATTTTCAGAGGAAACTTGTCCAATACGTTCTAATGCATCAACAGCACCTTCTAATAGGCTGTCATTGATAAAGTTATTAAAACGGGCAATTGCAATTGCTACGCGTGCGTTTGGCGCCGCGACAACACCTTTGATTACGTTCATAGGTTACCTTTTTCTCCTATCCGCGGGGCGCGGATTTTATCATATTCTTTCCTTTTCTGCGCTCTGTTTTATTATTACACAGTAAAGGAGCCAAAAACCCTTGATAAATCAAGGCATTTAGTTGGCTGATAACGATGTCGTAACGACAGGAAATAACACACACGGCGCCATTTTACTACAAATAGCGCCGTAGACACACTTATTTGCGTCTATTAATAACGAGGTTTTAAACAAACTCTAATATCAGAGCCAATCTGTTGAAGAGAATCTACTGTAAATTCAGGTGCTTCGGATAATGATGAAAGGGGAGAAAGTGCAAATAAACCTCGTGCATCATCCCCTAAAATTTTAGGTGCGATATAGATAATAAGTTCATCAACAAGTCCGGCTTCTAATAATGCGCCAGCAAAATGCGCCCCACTTTCAACCCATACGGTATTGATATTGCGTTTACCCAATTGCATCATTAATAAAACTAAATCCACACCACTATTTTTGCCATTCGTTGGTAATAAGATCTCTGATACATTGCCTTGCCAGTCACTTGGCTGTAATTTTGTGCGCGCCAGCCAGCATTCGCCTTCAATTTGAGTGATTTTATGATTTTCAGTCACTCTATTTTGGCTATCAGCAACAATGCGAATAGGTTGGCGTAGCGTTTCTTCAGGATAAAGCGCTTTAATTTCATCTGAAAGCTCATCCCAACGTACATTCATAGAAGGGTTGTCAGCAAGCACTGTTGCACTTGTTGTTAAAATAGCACTAGCTTGAGCTCGGAAATTTTGTACATCTCGACGAGATGCTTTAGAGGTTATCCATTGACTTTCACCTGATGCTAACGCCGTTTTACCATCTAAAGATGCACCTAATTTTAACTGAATGTAGGGAAAGCCTGTTCTCATTCGTTTAAAAAAACCAACATTCAGTTTTTCAGCTTCTTGCATTAATATGCCATGTGAGACATCAATGCCCGCTGATAGTAATTTATGCAATCCACGACCTGCAACTTGAGGATTAGGATCTTGCATCGCAGCAACAACGCGTTTTACCCCTGCATTAATCAAAGCATCAGCGCAAGGTGGTGTTTTACCGAAATGGCTACAAGGCTCAAGCGTAACATAAGCTGTTGCCCCTTTTGCTTTATCTCCTGCCATTTTTAACGCGTTGACTTCAGCATGTGGACCACCAGCATGATGATGATAACCTTCACCAACAATCTCCCCTTCTTTTACAATCACACACCCCACATTAGGATTAGGCGATGTTGTAAAACGACCTAATGCTGCGAGCTCAATGGCTCGACGCATATAGTGTTCATCATGCAGGCTTTCATTTTCACTTGAATTGTTGCTGTTGTTATTTATCATAATAATTACATGTAATTTTATTATTTATCGTTATTTTTCAAATCATTAAATAAAGCGCTGAATTAATGTATTAATCCTGTAATTTTGCAATTTCTTCACCAAAATCACGGATATCTTCAAAACTACGATAAACAGAAGCAAAGCGAATATAAGCTACTTTATCGAGTTTCTTTAGCTGTTCCATAACAAAATTGCCAATTTCTTTTGAGGGGATCTCTCTTTCGCCCGTCGCTCTTAGTTGTGATTTGATATGGCTTATCGCAGCTTCAACATCATCTGAACTCACTGGACGCTTTTCTAATGCTTTAAGCATACCTCGACGAAGTTTCTCTTCATCAAAAGGTTCACGTATTTCATCACTTTTCACAACACGAGGCATCACTAACTCTGCTACTTCAAAGGTAGTAAAACGTTCATGACAGACAAGACATTGGCGACGACGGCGCACTTGTGAACCATCACCAACCAGTCTGGAATCAATTACCTTGGTATCTACGGCTCCACAAAATGGGCAATGCATAGTTATTCCTACTTTTGACAATACTCATAAACAGTGTACCTGTTCAGTGAACAAAAAACACCCTGTCAGTATACACTGGCAGGGTGTTTGCGATGTTTTATCAGAAAACGCTCTATTATGGTAAGAGTGTTGTCTGATCGGCACCCTCTTTTTCCACTTTTTGTACAATCAAGTGTTCACGTTTCATTCCCATTTTAAGTGCTAATGCAGAAGCCACATAAATAGAAGAAATAGTACCGATTGAAACACCAATTAACATAACTAAAGAGAAGCCCTGAAGCATTGAACCACCAAAGATATACAGCATTAATACAACCAATAATGTTGTTGCTGATGTCATGATGGTACGGCTTAATGTCTGTGTAAGAGAAACGTTCATAATTTCATATGGTGTTCCTCGACGAATCTTACGGAAATTCTCACGAATACGGTCTGATACAACAATACTATCGTTCAGTGAGTAACCAATAACAGACATCAATGATGCGACAATGGTTAAGTCAACTTCTATGTGGAACAGTGAAAGCACACCAAGTGTGATCACCACGTCATGCGCAAGTGCAATAACCGCACCCAATGCTAAACGCCACTCAAAACGGAATCCAACATAGATAAGAATACAGATAAGTGCGGATAACAACGCCATTGCACCTGTTTGAGCCAATTCACTCCCCACACTTGGCCCAACAAACTCAATACGCTTTACCACCGCATCGTTATCAACTTCAGCATTGATAACATCAATAACTTTCTTACCTAATTCTTGACCAGCCTGTCCTTCAACAGGAGGCATACGCACCATAATATCGCGACTGCTACCAAAGTTTTGTAACAGAGGATCTTTGAAGCCAGCTGTATCTAGGCTATCACGCATTTTATCAAGGTCGGCAGGTTGACTGAGATTGATCTCAATTACTGTGCCACCTGTAAAATCCAGTCCCCAGTTAAATCCTTTCATAGAAATGATAGCGATTGAAGCTATCAAAAGCAGAATCGAAATACTAAAGGCAACGTTGTCCCAACGCATAAAGTCAATGACTTTACGACCATGGTTTAATTGTTCAACAGTATAATCCTGTGCCACAACGTGCTCCTTAAATAGACAGTTTCTTAATGCGTTTACCACCATACAGCAGGTTTACAATCGCACGAGTACCGACGATAGCGGTAAACATGGATGTTGCAACCCCGATTGCAGTTGTGATAGCAAAGCCTTTAATTGAGCCGGTACCGACTGCATAAAGGATCACCGCTGTAATCAATGTGGTTAAGTTCGCATCAATAATACTGGAGAAGGCGCCTTTATAACCTTCATGGATTGCTTGCTGTACTGATCGACCATTACGTAGCTCTTCTTTGATACGTTCGTTTATCAGTACGTTGGCATCGACAGCGACGGCAAGTGTTAAGACGATACCCGCGATACCCGGCATGGTCAGTGTTGCGCCTGGTAATAGTGACATTACCCCAACGATTAACACTAAGTTTGCCATTAATGCCGTACTCGCAATCACACCAAATTTACGATAATAAATTATCATAAAGGCAACAGACGCAATCAGTCCCCATAAACACGCTTCTAAACCTTGGGTAATATTTTGCAGACCCAAAGTTGGACCAATCGTTCTTTCTTCAACGATTTGAATAGGTGCAATCAACGCACCAGCACGTAATAACAGAGACAATTGGCGTGCTTCATTCGCATTTGAAATACCCGTAATACGGAAACTATTTCCTAAACGACTCTGAATATTCGCAACGTTGATAACTTCTTCGCTTTTAACCAATACAGCACGGTCATTCTCATCACGTTTACCGCTGTCTTTATACTCTACGAACAGTGTTGCCATCGGTTTACCGACGTTGTCCTTCGTAAAGTTAGACATGATAGACCCCCCCGCGCTATCAAGTGAAATATTCACTTGAGGTTGACCATATTCATCAGCCTGAGAAGTTGAGTCGGTAATGTGGTCACCCGTTAAAATAACGCGTTTATAAAGAATAGTTGGTCTACCTTCACGGGTATATTTCACTTCGGAGTCGCCCGGAATACGGCCTGTTTCTAAAGCAGAAGGATCAACGCTGGTATTGACTAAACGGAATTCTAATGTTGCTGTCGCACCTAAAATTTCTTTAGCGCGTGCGGTATCTTGGATACCCGGTAATTCAACAACAATTCGGTCAGCGCCTTGGCGTTGAACTAATGGCTCAGCAACCCCTAATTGGTTAACACGATTACGTAAGATAGTAATATTTTGCTGTACTGCATAAGTACGCGCATCACGTAAACGTTCATCAGTAAAAATAGCTCTTAATGAGTTATTAGCACCATCTCTAAAAATGAGATCTTGGTTACGACGAGCCAGATAATCTGAAGCTTTAGAGCGATCATCCGAGTTACGGAAACGAATTTCAACGCCATAGTTATCCGTTTTACGGATAGAAGAATACGGAATGCCTTCATCGCGTAATAATGTACGCAAACTTTCAACATTTTGTTCTTGAAGTTTACCTAACGCAGTTTCCATATCGACTTCCATCAGGAAGTGAACACCACCACGTAAGTCTAGCCCCAGTTTCATCGGCTCACCGCCAATGGCTTCTAACCATTTTGGCGTTGCCGGTGCAAGGTTAAGTGCAACAATGAACTGGTCGCCTAATGCAGGCAACAACACTTCACGAGCACGTAACTGAATATCAGGGTTACCGAAACGAGCTAAAATTGCACCGTTTTCAAGTGCAATAGATTTCGCTTCAATGTTTTCTTTATCTAATAAAGATCGAACTTGATCCAGTGTTTGCTCATTGGCGGCGGTTCCCCGCGCGCCAGTGATTTGAACAGCCGGATCCTCACCATATAGGTTAGGAAGTGCGTAAAGCAGACCGATGAGGATAGCGGCTATCAACATCAGGTACTTCCACAAAGGATAACGGTTTAGCACGGCAGTTCCCTTTTCCCTTTGGGGAAATGTTATTAAATAGCTTTCATTGTGCCTTTAGGTAATACAGCGGCAACAAAGTCACGTTTGATAGTTACTTCAGTTGTTTCATTCAGAGCAACAACGATATAGCCGTTATCTGAAACCTTAACAACACGACCAATTAAACCACCCGTCGTTAAAACTTCATCACCTTTACCAATAGAATCCATCAGTTTACGATGTTCTTTAGTACGTTTTTGCTGTGGACGTAGGATCATAAAATAGAAAATCAGAATAAAGATCACTAACATCGGTAAAATAGACATAAAGCTAGCTTCAGGTGCTGCTTGTCCAGCAGAAGCAACAGCATCAGAAATGAAAAAACTCATTCACTTTTCCTCATTGTTGTCGGTATCGACGATATTCAAGTTATAAGCCCAATATCATACACAGAATTGGGCTTTCTCGTATACATTATTCACACTTAGTCGCACTGCCATTTAGCGGTGGGACAGGTTTTCCAATACGTTCGTAGAATTCGTGTACAAACTCTTCAAAACGCGAATCTTCAATAGACTGGCGAATTTCAGCCATCAAACGCTGATAATAACGCAAGTTGTGGATAGTGTTCAGCCTTGCACCTAAAATTTCGTTACAACGATCAAGGTGATGTAAATAAGCACGGCTATAATTTTTACAGGTATAGCAGTCACAATGTTCATCAAGCGTTGATGTATCAGAGCGATGTTTTGCATTACGAATTTTAATGACACCATCGGTTACAAACAGATGACCATTTCGTGCATTTCGTGTTGGCATAACACAGTCAAACATATCAATACCACGACGAACACCTTCAACTAAATCTTCTGGTTTACCAACCCCCATTAAATAACGCGGTTTATTCGCAGGAATTTGAGGGCAGACATGCTCTAAAATACGGTGCATATCTTCTTTAGGCTCACCGACTGCAAGGCCGCCGACAGCGTAACCGTCAAAACCAATTTCGACTAGCCCTTTTACTGAGATATCACGTAAATCTTCGTAAACGCCGCCTTGAATAATACCGAATAATGAATTTTTGTTATTGAGTTCATCAAAGCGCGCACGACTACGTTTAGCCCAACGTAATGACATCTCCATTGAGTTTTTTGCGTAATCCCAATCTGAAGGATATGGCGTACACTCATCAAAAATCATCACAATGTCAGAACCCAAATCGTATTGGATCTCCATTGATTTTTCTGGGCTTAAGAAAATCTTTTCGCCATTAATTGGGTTACGGAAATGAACACCCTCTTCTTTAATTTTACGCATCGCACCTAAACTAAAGACTTGGAAACCGCCTGAGTCTGTTAAAATAGGGCCTTGCCATTGCATAAAATCATGTAAATCACCATGTAACTTCATGATTTCTTGACCAGGGCGTAACCATAAGTGGAAAGTGTTACCTAAAAGAATTTGCGCGCCTGTTGCTTTCACTTCTTCAGGTGTCATTCCTTTTACTGTGCCGTAAGTACCCACAGGCATAAATGCGGGTGTTTCAACAACACCACGTTCAAAAATAAGGCGACCGCGGCGAGCATTACCGTCGGTTTTGTCTAATTCGTATTTCACTCATCCTCCAAGCATCAGAAAAACAGTCCAATGCGTAATAAAAAACAGCATATTCTAATCATTTGTTAGACAGCTGTATATGTTACTTCAACAAAAAACCGTGCTTAGTCAAAGGGATTAATCCATAAAATTGAAATAACACTTCATAAAATGAAGAAAATCGTTAAAAAGAATAATAAATCTTTATTCTTGTCCGACTTTTTCATTGATAGCTAAAGGATTACGCGTAATAAACATCGCATCACCATAGCTGAAAAAACGATACTCTTGTTCAACAGCTTCTTTATATGCATTCATGGTATTTCTATACCCAGCAAAAGCAGAAACCAGCATGATTAATGTTGATTCTGGTAAATGGAAATTAGTAATCAACGCATCAATAACTTGGTATTGGTAGCCAGGATAAATAAAGATTTGAGTATCATCAAAGAAAGGAGCAATTAACGCATTGTTCGTTGCTTTCGCTGCGCTTTCTAATGAGCGAACAGAGGTTGTTCCCACCGCAATCACTCTATTGCCGCGTGCTTTACACGCTAATACCGCATCAACCACGTCTTGTGGTACTTCTGCGTATTCAGAATGCATTGTGTGTTCTTCGATATTATCAACACGTACAGGTTGGAAAGTTCCTGCACCAACATGCAGTGTGACAAATGCCATCTCAACGCCTTTTTCTTTTAAGGCTTGAAGTAATGGTTCATCAAAGTGCAACCCTGCAGTAGGTGCAGCAACGGCACCTGGGCGCTCGTTATAAACCGTTTGATAAAGCTCTTTATCCGATTCTTCATCAGGACGATCAATATAAGGAGGTAACGGCATATGCCCAATGCTATTCAAAATGGTAAGAACATCTCTTTCATCATCAAAGCGAATTTCAAAAAGTGTATCATGACGTGCAACCATAGTTGCTTGTACACTTTCATCTTCACCTAGTACAAGCGCAGCACCTTCTTTCGGTGATTTAGAAGCTCTAACATGAGCAAGAACACGATGTTCATCAAGCATACGCTCAACCAACACTTCAATTTTGCCCCCTGACGCTTTACGGCCATAAATACGCGCAGGGATCACCCGAGTATTATTAAAAACCAGCAGATCACCAGCATTTATTTTATCTAACACATCGGTAAAAATACCGTGTGATAAAGCACCAGTCTCGCCTTCTAACGAGAGCAAACGACAACTACTGCGTTGAGGTTGTGGATAGTGAGCAATCAAGGCCTCTGGCAATTCAAATGTAAAGTCTGATACACGCATAATTAAACGACTACTTTCATAAAAAACAGGCGGACTAGTCTAGTGCTGCCAGCTTATCAGTGCAACAAAGAAGCCCTTTTTTATTCAAAAAGCGCTATGATGATGTGATGAATTATCTTGCTCACTTACATCTCGCCTTTAGGGCAAAAAGCTCTCTATTAGGTAATATGATGGCAGATTACGTCAAAGGCACGCCTAGCTCTGATTACAGCCAAGCTGTTATTGAGGGCATTCGTATGCATAGACGTATTGATGTACTCACCGATACTCACCCGTTAGTTAAACAAGCACGTCTGTTGTTCCCTGCTGAATATCGTCGAGTCGCCCCTATAACATTAGATGTTTTTTGGGATCATTTTCTTTCTTTAAATTGGTCAACATTCGAACCAGATATCCCCTTAACTAAATTTGTCACCCAAACCCGAAATATTATTGAGCCTGATTTATGGCAAACACCTGAAAAATTCCAAGAGCTCAACGAATATTTGTGGTCACAATCTTGGTTAATTCGTTACGCAGACAAAGCCTATATTGCTCAAACATTGAAAGGAATGGCGAGAAGAAGACCACGATTAAGTGCACTTGAAGGCTCTTATATTGTACTTGAAACACATTACAATGAATTAAGTGAGATTTTTTGGCAGTTTTATCCACAATTGCTAGAAAGAGCACAACATCACCAACTTGATGACTGATACATTTGACTACCACTTTGAGTTTCATCTTTTTGTCATATTGTAGGATTACATTTGATATATCAAAGGGATAGTAAGTCAATTTATCATATTATTCGTAACGATTTGTTAACAAGCATAGTATTCATTTCCAAAGTTGATTAGAATGAATCGTTATACAAGGAGTCATAAATAATCCTACTTTATTGTATTAAGTTGATAACTATAATCTATCAAATAGATTGTTCTGATTAACTTTATCAATAGCGATTGATTATTTATGCTGTATGCATCATTTAAAAACAGGGTACACACTCTAAATAATTCGAAGTATAGCTAGGCGACAAGTGAATGAACGAAGTCAACAACGCTACAACTTGAAGTATGACGAGACTCTTACTCTAAATAATTCGAGGTGTAGCTAGGCGACAAGTGAATGAGTCACTAGGAGCATACAAAAGTATGTGACTAGTGCGAATGAACGAAGTCAACAACGCTACAACTTGAAGTATGACGAGGCTTTTACTCTAAATAATTCGAGGTGTAGCTAGGCGACAAGTGAATGAGTCACTAGGAGCATACAAAAGTATGTGACTAGTGCGAATGAACGAAGTCAACAACGCTACAACTTGAAGTATGACGAGTATAAATACCCTTAACTCTTTCAATCTACAGGAGTACATTATGGTTCTGGTTACTCGCAAAGCCCCTGATTTCACAGCTGCTGCCGTTTTAGGTAATGGCGAAATTGTTAATGATTTCAACCTGCATTCATTTATCAAAGGCAAACCTGCCGTTATTTTCTTCTGGCCAATGGATTTCACTTTCGTTTGCCCTTCAGAACTGATTGCATTCGATCACCGTTTTGAAGAGTTCCAAAAACGTGGTGTTGAAATCATCGGCGTTTCTATGGACTCAGAATTTGTTCATAACGCATGGCGTAAAACCCCAATTGATGATGGTGGTATTGGTGAAGTTAGATACCCAATGGTTGCTGATATCAAACATGACATCATCAAAGCTTACGGCATCGAACACCCAGAAGCGGGCGTTGCACTACGTGGTTCATTCTTAATTGACAAAGAAGGCGTTGTTCGTCACCAAGTGGTTAACGATCTGCCATTAGGTCGTAATATTGATGAAATGATCCGTATGGTTGACGCACTGCAATTCCACGAAGAGCACGGCGATGTTTGCCCAGCACAGTGGGAAAAAGGTCAAGAAGGTATGGGCGCATCTCCAGATGGCGTAGCTAAATACCTGAAAGCAAACTCTGGCAAACTGTAATATTTCAGTAAGCTACTATATTTCTAAAAGCCTGTGAAAACAGGCTTTTTTGTTTATTCAGCACTTATCTACTCTCTACTCATTTCTTATCAACTTTATTTATTACTGCAACTAGTAATACATAAGCTTATTGTTTACCTGCTTAAAGATAGTTTTGTGATCATCACATCAAAAAAAATTCTCCTCATCAATAACCTCTTTCTATACTTATTGTTACGCAATTGTTAACTCGTGTTAATAACAGCGTGTATACACTTATTTTTATTTGTCTTTACGCAAGATAACTCCCTGTTATTAACGGAGATAATGATGATCACTATAAAAAAAACTCACCTGCTGTTACTTACCACACTTTTTTCACCTGCACTCTATGCCGCCTATGAACCCGCGGTTGAAGCACAACAAGGTATGGTTGTCTCTTCTCAACATTTAGCCTCTCAAGTCGGAAATGATATTTTACAAAAAGGAGGGAATGCCATTGATGCTGCCGTTGCTGTGGGTTATGCACAAGCGGTGGTAAATGCTTGTTGTGGCAATATTGGTGGCGGTGGTTTTATGACAATACACCTTGCTGATGGCACAAATACCTTTATCAATTTTAGGGAAACCGCCCCCGCCTATGCTTCTAAAAATATGTATTTAGATAAAGACGGAAATTTAGTTAAAGATGCCAGTCTATACGGTTATCTTGCGTCAGGGGTACCAGGTACAGTAAAAGGATTGAATTCAGCATTAGAGAAATACGGTACGCTATCTCGCCAAGATGTTATGGCACCAGCCATTAAACTTGCAAGAGAAGGTTATATTTTAACGCGAGCTGATACTGATGTGTTAGAAACAACAACAGAACGCTTCAAACAAGATCCCGAATCTGCAAAAATTTTCTTAAAACCAGATGGAACGCCATGGCAGCCGGGTGATCGTCTAATTCAAACTGACTTAGCCAATACACTTGAACTAATTGCAAACCAAGGTGATGATGCATTTTACCAAGGAGAAATCCCTAAAAAAGTTGAAGAAGCGTCAAAACAACATAATGGTCTGTTAACTCAAGAAGATTTTGCTAATTTTACTATCACCGAAACCCAACCTATCACCTGTACTTACCGAGGCTATGAGTTTATTTCTGCGCCACCGCCAAGTTCAGGCGGCGTCACTATCTGCCAAACACTGAATATTTTGGAAGGTTATGATCTTAAATCAATGGGCTTTAATTCAGCTGAATATGTTCATACTCTAACGGAAGCAATGCGTCATGCTTATATGGACAGAAATACGTTCCTTGGTGATCCTCAATTTATTAAAAATCCAACAGAAAAGTTATTAAGTAAAGCCTACGCCACAGAAATACGCCAACAAATTAAACCCAATAAAGCCACGCCATCAGAAAAGGTACAACCCAGTATTGCACCTCATGAAAGTCCTGAAACAACACACTATTCTGTTATAGATAAAGAGGGTAATGCCGTTTCAACCACTTATACGATTAATGGTCGTTTTGGTGCTGTTGTCATCGCACCAGGAACCGGATTTTTCCTTAACAATGAAATGGATGATTTCACCACTAAAGTGGGGGAAAAAAATCTCTATGGTTTAGTACAAGGTGAACGCAATAGTATCGCACCATTAAAACGTCCACTCTCCTCAATGAGCCCAACGATTGTGACTAAAGAAGGTAAACCTTTCCTTATTTTAGGATCTCCAGGAGGTTCTCGTATTATTTCAATAACCTTACAAACTGCGCTAAATATTATTGAGTTTGGTATGCCCCCACAAGAAGCGGTTAATAGCCCTCGCATCCACCATCAATGGCTACCAGATGAGGTTTATTATGAGCAACGAGGATTATCAAAAGACACGTTAGAAAAACTCTCTGCCATGGGATATAAAA
The DNA here is from genome assembly GCF_003144535.1 of Proteus penneri. Lineage (GTDB taxonomy): Bacteria > Pseudomonadota > Gammaproteobacteria > Enterobacterales > Enterobacteriaceae > Proteus > Proteus penneri. The sequence continues at coordinate 197,982 of NZ_PHFJ01000005.1, forward strand.
TGGTAGAACAAACCCCATGGGGAGCTGCTGAATTGATTATGGTCGGACTCCCTGGGGAAGAAGGTGTTCTCTCCGCTTCATCAGGTAACGATTCAGCTGTTTCTGGTGCAGTGCGTGAAGGTTATCTCTATGGTTCAAATGATGTTCGCCGCCCTGCTGGTAAAGCCGTGGGTTACTAACCATAAAATCACATGATACAAATGATAAAAGAAACCTTGTCTTGATTAGATAAGGTTTCTTTTTTTATAAAAATGATCTAGTCATGGTTTTACAATTTATTCATATATTTTTCTATTAATAATAATCAACACCAGATTTTGATTAAATAAATAATTAACATTTAATATCAATTTATTATTTAAATAATAATATTAGATAAAATATAAGAACAAACCACCTTTAATTTAATTTCAATAATAGAATATATATAAATGGTAGTTATTCTCTTTCGTAATTACAGATAAAAACAATAATCATTTAATTAAATAAAATTTAATAACACTCGCTATTTTTATTTCTATGATAGCTGTCACAGTATTAATTTTCTAATAACCACACTATCAAAGAGGATAATGAAAAATACGTAAAAAATGGAGATAACACATTGTAAATACAAATATTTAACATTTCACCACAATGTATTTTTATCATAAAAATAGTTGAAATAAATAATATATCCCTTAACTACATCGTTATTATCTTTTTTATATAACGATAAAGCAAGCGGATAAATAAATAATTTATCATCACAACTTATTTCTTATTAAATTAGTTAAGCGGAGATAAATATTAATGTCTGATACACATCATCGTCCAATCTTAGATATTGGGCTATCAAGACTAGAGTTTCTGCGAATATCCGGTAAAGGGCTGGCAGGGATCACAATCGCACCCGCATTGCTTTCTCTTTTAGGTTGTAAGCAAGAAGAAATAGACAGCGGCATTATTCAGCTAACCACTACACCTAAAGGTGTTTTAGTGACTAATAGAGCACGTTGTACGGGTTGTCACCGTTGTGAAACCGCATGTACAACATGGAATGATGGCAGTGTAGGCTCATTCTTCTCTCGTACAAAAATCCATCGTCATTTTTATTTTGGTGATAAAGGTATTGGCTCCGGTGGTGGGCTTTATGGCGATTTAAACTTTACAACAGACACTTGCCGCCAATGTAAAGATCCCGAATGTATGAAGGTCTGCCCAGTAAAAGCTATCCGTTATCAAGAAGAGTTCGGCTGTATTGTCGTTGATACACGTCGTTGTATTGGTTGTGCCGCCTGTACAACAGCTTGTCCGTGGATGATGGCAACCGTCAACCCACAAACTAAAAAATCCGGCAAATGTAATTTATGTGGTGAGTGTGCATCAGCGTGTCCAACAGGTGCGTTGCAAATCATTGAATGGAAAGAAATTACTGTTTAATAAATCCAGGCAATCACATCACTGAACCACATTTAGATTAGGAAGCAATATTATGATTAACGGCTGGACTGGAAATATTCTAAGAATCAATTTAACTACCGGTGCCATCACTCGTGAAAGCTCAAGTAAATTTAAATCCTTAATTGGTGGTATGGGCTTTGGCTACAAAATTATGTACGACGAAGTGGGCCCTGGGGTTAAACCTTTTGATGAAGAAAACAAAATTGTCTTCGCAGTAGGCCCTCTAACAGGATCAGGGGCACCTTGTAGCTCACGCGTCAATATCACCTCTCTTTCCACCTTTACTCGTGGCAATCTTGTCGTTGATGCCCATATGGGAGGCTTTTTTGCCGCATGGATGAAATTTGCTGGCTATGACGCTCTGATTATTGAAGGTAAATCAGATAAGCCTGCTTGGATCCATATTGACGATGACCAAGTCTCTATTCAAGACGCCTCTTTCTTATGGGGGAAAGGCGTTCGCCAAACGACAGAAGAATTATGTGCTCAAACAAGTCCTGAGGCTTGTGTCGCAGCCATAGGTCCGGCGGGTGAAAATCTCGCACCTTTATCTGGCATCATTAATAGCCGTAACCACAGTGGTGGTGCGGGGATTGGGGCTGTATTAGGCGCTAAAAAATTAAAAGCCATTGTTGTTGAAGGTAGTCGAGGCGTGAATGTTGCAGACCGTAAAGCGTTAAAAGAACTTAACGACTATATGATGACGCAACTCATTGGCTCTAATAACAACCACGTTGTACCAAGTACCCCACAATCATGGGCTGAATATTCACATCCTGGCTCTCGCTGGAATGCACGTAAAGGACTGTATTGGGGCGCTGCTGAAGGTGGCCCAATTGAAACGGGTGAAATCCCTCCTGGTGACATCAATACTGTTGGTTTCAGAACCATGAAATCGACTTTTGACTTAGGACCAGAAGCAGAAGAATACACCGTAAAAATGGGAGGATGCCACTCTTGCCCTATTCGCTGTATGGCGCAACTTAACGTGCCACAAGCGAAAAAATTTGGTGTGCCGCAAACAGGCGGAAACACTTGTGTTGCTAACTTCGTTCATACAACTATCTTCCCTAATGGCCCTAAAGATGTAGAGAAAAAAGGAGATGGTAACGTCGTTGGTAACCTTGTTGGCCTGAATATTTTTGATGATATGGGTTTATGGTGTAACTACGGCCAACTTCATCGTGACTTCACTTATTGTTATACCCATGGTGTCTTTAAACGCGTTCTTTCTGAAGAGGAATATAATGATATTCCTTGGGATAAGCTTGAAGAAGGTGATCCTGAATTTATCAAAGATTTCTATTATCGCTTAGCGCACCGTAAAGGTGAATTTAGTCACCTCGCTGATGGCTCTTACCTCATTGCGCAACGCTGGAACTTAGGTGAAGAGTATTGGGCGAACAAGAAAAATAAACTTTGGTCACCAATGGGTTTCCCTATTCACCACGCCAATGAAGCCTCTGCTCAAGTTGGTTCTATCGTTAACTGTATGTTTAATCGTGATGCGATGACACATACCCATATCAACTATATCGGTAGCGGTTTGCCTCTGAAACTACAAAAAGAGATTGCAGGTGAGCTATTTGGTTCTGGTGATGCTTTTGATGAAACCAAAAACTATACACCAATCAATAAAGCCAAAATTGCTTACACCAAATGGACAATTTTGCGTAGCTGCTTACACGATGCAGTCACCTTATGTAACTGGGTTTGGCCAATGACGGTTTCACCTCATAAGAGCCGTAATTATCGTGGCGACTTAGAAATGGAGGCTAAATTCTTTACCGCTATCACGGGTGAACCAACAACCTCTAAAGATCTGGATTTAGCCTCAGAGCGTATCTTTACGCTACACCGCGCTTATACCGTTAAATTAATGAATACCATGGATATGCGTAATGAGCACGACCAGATCTGTTCATGGGTATTCGATAAAGATCCCGATATTCCTGTCTTTACCGAAGGTACAGACAAAATGGACAGAGAAGACATGCAGCTTTCTCTCACCATGTTCTATGAAGAAATGGGCTGGGATCCGCAGTTAGGTTGCCCAACAAAAGAAACGTTAGTTCGCCTTGGATTACAAGATATTGCAGACGATTTAGCGTCTCGTGGTTTATTACCAAGTTAATCGGTAAAAGAAGGAGATCATGATGATAGAACAAAATGTATCGGCTTCTATACCACAAGATATCGCTGATGATGCAGATATTGCTTCTGAACAACCTGATATCTCACGTCGACGTTGGTTACTGCCATTATCAGAAACAGGTGTTGGACGTAGTGCTAACACCTCAACAGATGTCGTAGAAGAACCTGTTGCAGAGGTAGCAGAATTATCTGCCGAACAACATCTAGCGAATGCAATACGTCAATGTTCAAAAGAGGGTGAACTATTAGCAATTTCAACGCTGTATGATGCGCCCTATTCTCTGACTGAAGAGGATATTGCGCAATTAGAAACCGCGTTAAAGAGTGACGAGTTTATTGATATCGCCCATTTAAGTCTCAATGGCGAGGATTATTTCTACTCTGATGAATTTATGTCAGATAACTTCGCACAACTGCAATTATTAAACCGCCATGCGGATATTTGTACAGCAATTGCAGGTGTGGTTCGTTTTGAATGCGAAACCTATCCTCGACCATTGAAACAAAGCATGTTGATGTCTGAACCCTTTCAGTACACGGCTTCAGAGATCGAAGATGCGCTGACACTGATGAAAACTCACCCTGATTTTCAGGATATTCAGCAAGTTTTAGCATCCAACGATGCCCCCTTATCTCTTTAGCAATACGTTAATGAGTTACGGCAAAGCACGAGGCTTAACTGAATGGATTGAGGTAGAACAACATGAAAATCCTTAATGTTCTACTTTATCAACGAAATTCGATGTGGGTATTACAACATCATCAGACTGAGGAGCAAAAATAATGCGTGTTTCTCGCCGTAAATTTGTAGCAGGTATGGGATCGGTCATTTTTTTCAGTGCGCCACTAGGAAGTGCGCTTGCAGCAACGACAGAAAAAAAACCAATCCGCTATGCCATGATCCACGATGAGACGCTCTGTAATGGCTGTAATATCTGTGCCACTGCATGTCGTCGATTAAATAAAGTACCCAATGGTATGGCACGAATGGATATTGCTCATATTCCATTAAGCCTCAAAGAAGATAATGATAAATACCATTTCTTTAGACACTCTTGCCAACAATGTGAAGACGCTCCTTGTATTCCTGTATGCCCTACAGGTGCATCTTGGCGTGATGAAACCAATGGTATTGTGCGTGTAGATAAAGAGAAATGTATTGGTTGTAGCTATTGTATATCGGCATGCCCATACCAAGTCCGTTATCTTAACCCTGTGACACACGTTGCTGATAAATGTGATTTTTGTCTTGAGTCTCGATTACAAAAAGGGTTTCCACCTATTTGTGTGAGTGCTTGTCCACAAAATGCCTTGTTATTTGGCAGAGAAGACAGTCCTCAAATTCAAGAATGGCTTAAAACACACGATTACTATATTTATCAACTTGATGGTGTGGGGAAACCGCATCTCTATCGCCGTGTAGGGCCTCATATTCAAGAGGAGGGTAAAGTATGAGTGCTGTTAATATCATGCCAAATGCTGAGCAATTCCAAGCCTCACTAAAAGAATATGTCTTAATTTACACACCTGACTATTCACCACTTTGGTTAATCGTTGCAGGCGTGCTTTTAGTTGGGATGTTGCTTGTTCTTGCACTGCATGGCTTCTTACGTTATCGCTTTGCCACACCACATGGTGGATCGCATAAAGAAGAGAAGCTCTATCTTTACTCTAAAGCGGTTCGTTTGTGGCACTGGAGTAATGCTTCTTTATTTATTCTATTGCTTCTAAGTGGTGGGATTAACCATTTTGCCTTACTTTCAGCCCACGATACGGCGTTATTAGTCAGTGTGCATGAAATTTGTGGTTATCTGCTCTTAGTATGCTGGTTATCTTTTGTATTGATCAATCTTGTTGGTGGTAATGGTAAATTTTACCGTATTGATGGTAAAAATTGGTTACAACGCGCTTTAATGCAAATTCGTTTTTATCTCTACGGCATTATCAAAGGCGAAGATCACCCCTTCCCAGCGACACCCAATGTTAAATTTAACCCACTGCAACAAATGGCTTATTTAGGTGTGATGTATGCATTAGTTCCACTACTTTTAATAACCGGTGTTTTACTGCAAAACCCAGCGTTTATTCCTGCTGATGCCGTAACATTTAAAGCTTGGTTATTAATTGCACACCAAATATTAGCGGTATGTAGTGTCTTTTTTATCATTGGTCACCTTTATCTGTGTACAACAGGAAAAACGCCATTCCAAACATTTCGCAGTATGGTTGATGGTTACCATAGACACTAATGAATACATGGATTAAGGAGCTTATATGTCAGTCCCTTCAAAGGAAAATATTAGATTAACAAAAAAAGACTTACGACAACTGCATGTTTCAACGTCGCTTTATCGTTGGTTTTTGCGTTATTTTCCTGATGGAGGCACTTACAGTGCTATCCATAGTGAGTTAATAAAACAGCGCCGTACACAGTGGATAGAAAGCCTTATTCAATATATTTATTTACGTCATTTTAGTGAAACATCCTTTGCCAAACAGGAACAAGAAGTGATGGAAAACATCTTGTTCCTGCTCGGTGATGAACAACAGCAAGGCGTGACATTACAACGCTTGCCATATCACAATACTTTACCAACATCTGAAAATATTCAATTTTCTACCGAATGGCATCAATTGATCTTAAAAAGTCAGCAATTAAGTACTGATCTTGCTTTGTGTGGGAATAATAATATTGTGGCTTTTTCTGGTGATGAAAATAGCATTGCCAACACAGGTTATAGCAATCAATTAATGATTACTGGTTTTGCAGGAAAAATAGCTAATTCAGGAAATCAGTGTCGTATTGGGAGTTTAGGCGGACGCTCCCGCATTTCCAATAGTGGCAATGATGTCAAAATTTATGCCTCAGGTAATGGTGTTCATATTGCAAACAGTGGCATACGCAATTTTATTACTGCCTCTCAAGATAGAGCAAAAATCACTAATACAGGTGATTTAGCACAAATCAATGTGACTGGAAAAAATGCTGTGGCAATTAGTACTGGCGATAACTGTAAAATCACAGTATCTGGCGACGACAGTATTTGCATATCAACAGGTAATCTCCATCAGTTCTGCTTAGGAAAAGGCGGTAGTGCTGTAATTGCATATCACGACGGCAATCGTACTCGCTTTAAAATCTTCTATGAAGGTGAAGATGGTATTGAAGCCGATGTTCGCTATACGTTAGATGAAAACCAACAACCTATGGCAGAAAAACTGTATTCTACAAATAAAAATTAATGAGCAACCTAAGCTAAACTGTTTGCTCTACTCTTAAATCAAATAGATACTATAATGTCCAAAATAGCTATTTTTTGCTATAATTAGACATTATAGTATCTATTTGAGGCTAACAAATGAAACTCTCATTACTTACTGATCTCGATGTTAGTCGAGCCTTTGCCTCTCATTTAAGAAAGTTGCGTGAAAAGGAAAAATGGTCACGTGAACAACTTGCCGAGCGTAGTACAGTTCCTGCTTCAACTATCAAAAAGTTTGAGTTACAAGGTAAAATTTCACTACGCCAGTTACTGTTACTTTGGCAATGCCTTGATGATTTAAATAATCTTTATGCGGTTGTTGATCCTAAGAAAGTGAATAAACCACGTATGCCAAGGACGATTGAAGAGGTATTACAAGATGAGTTTTAAGCCAATTCAAAAGCTAAATGTGACACGGACGTTATCTACAGGTGACTCGGTTTTAATGGGAACATTGGTACAAAACCATAGTGGTGTATTTTTTCAATATGATGCGCATTACTTAACACAATTTGGTAATAGTTCACCTTTTAATCTACAGAATAATACTGATTTACAAATAGCACCTAAAAAACCTCATGGCAATTTGCAAGGGCTTTTCTCGGATAGTTTACCTGATGGATGGGGGCGATTATTGCAAGATAGAATATTCCGCCAACATGGTATACAACCGCATGAAATTACAACGATGGATAGGTTAGCCTTTGTTGGTAATAAAGGTATGGGAGGATTATCTTATTTACCTGTCTCTGACTATCAAATAGATGAACAGTTTGAAGTTGATTTGATTAATTTAGGTTTAGAAGCACAAGCTGTATTTGATGGTCAAACGGAAATTGTTTTATCTAAACTTGCTATTGTTGGTAGCTCTGGTGGCGCTAGACCTAAAGCGTTGCTTTATTTTAAGCAAGGGGATTTTAATAAGTGTAAAACGTATGAAGAAGAAGGTGATGAATCATGGTTGATCAAATTTACGTCTAAGAACTTACCTCTTGGCCACGATGAAGGACTATGTGAAGCAATTTATCTCATCCTAGCAAAAGAGCTAGAGCTCAATCCCCCACAATGGCAACTTATTGATGTTCCTAAAAACAGTGATGGTAAATCTTGGTTAGCGCTAAAACGTTTTGATCATGTCACAAATAGTTCAGGTAAATCAGGACGTTTAATCATGCACAGTGCATGTGGATTATTAGATGCTGATTTTAGGTTACCTTCTTTGGATTACGAAGATTTAATCAAAGTAAACCGCGTACTATGCAAATCAGTTTCAGCCGGACAACTCCAGTTTAGACGAGCTATTTTTAATCTATTCGCTTCTAATCAAGATGATCACAGTAAAAACTGGTCATTTCTACAATATGATGATGGGCACTGGGAGCCAGCACCTTTTTATGATGTGACCTATAATCCCAATCCAAGAAATGAGCATATCACTTCATTTGGCGGGTATGGTAAAAAGCCACCATTAAATACAATAAAGCAACTTGCTGAAATAGCAGGTTTTGAAAGTTGGCAACAAGCACAAGCATATATTCATCATACCGTTGATGTTATTGCTCGATTCTCATCACTTGCCAAAAAATATGATGTATCAAAATTAGTACAAACAGATATAGAAAAAACACTGGCTGACCGTTTAAAAGAGAACCAGCACTTACTTTAATTTCAACAAAAAGGGAAACTTTCGTTTCCCTTTTTGTTGTTCAAATCAACGTACTTTATTGCTTTTTGATGGCTTCAATATGGATCACTTTTTTACTCTGTGAGCCTGCCACTTTATCGTAAATACCACAGACAACAATTGTCACCAATACAGGGATAAGCCACGCTAACCCCTGCTCACTTAATGGCAATTTAGCTGCCCATTCTGGTAATAGATGTTTCAGATAATCAGACGCTTTTATTGCATCAAAAATACCGAAAAATAAGCTAACTGCCATTGCTGGTGCGATAATACGACTTGAATTATTCCACAGACGTAATGTGAAACTCATTAAAATAATCACAATACAAGGTGGATAAATCATAATCAGCACAGGGATAGAAAACGCGATCAGTTTGCTCAATCCTAAATTTGAAACAACAGCTGAGAATATTGCTAAAATCAACACCAATGTACGATAAGAGATAGGCAAATAGCGACTAAAGAACTCTGCGCATGCGCACGTTAAACCAACCGCTGTCACCATACAGGCTAAGAAGATCAAGACAGCTAAGAAGAAGCTACCAAAGTTACCGAAAGTGTACTGAACATAGGCATGTAAAATATCAGCGCCATCTTGGGCACCCGGAATAATGCTGCCACTGCTAGAGCCTAATTTAAATAGACTCAAATAGATCGCAGTTAACAATACACCCGCAATAATTCCCGCCCACATAGTGTAACGCGTCAACAGTGATGAATTATCAATACCTCGAGAGCGAGCCGCATTAACAATCACGATACCAAAAACCATAGCCCCCAATGTATCCATGGTGAGGTAACCGTTAATAAAGCCTTGAGTTAATGCCATATCTCGATAAGCTTCAGTAGCAGGAATAGCACCACCCGCAGGCCAAAATATCGCTGCAACACCTAATACCGCCAATGCCAAAATTTTAATCGGCGCCAAAATATGACCGACGCTATCTAGTAATTTCCCCGGATAAAGCGAAATACCGATAACAATTAAAAAATAGACAATACTATAAATCAGCAATGACATTTCAGTATCACCCACTAAAGGAGCAATACCCACTTTAAAAGAGACAGTCGCAGTACGTGGTGTTGCGAAAAGAGGTCCAACAGCAAGATAAGCAACAATTGCTAATAATAGCCCCATTGATTTACCAATAGGTGTACTTAATGCTTCAATGCCGCCACCAACTTTAGCTAATGCAACGATGGTTAATACAGGTAAACCAACACCAGTAATAAGAAAGCCGATTGCAGCTGTCCAAACAAACTCACCGGATTGTAACCCCACCATAGGAGGAAAAATAATGTTACCAGCACCGACAAAAAGGGCAAAGGTCATAAACCCTAATGCCAGAATATCTCTGGAAGTTAATCTATGTGCCATAAGTTTTGTTAATATGTAGTTACAATAATTGTTAAATAGCGCCAAGATGGCGCAACATAAAATCAACAATATCTATTTAGGCTCATACCATCATTATTCAGGATAATATCCATGTATAATCATTTCATGTAGAGCAATTAAGTACTAAATAGAAAAAATTGCCGATAACTGGTCACAAGTAAAACTTTTATAATGAAAAAAGGCAATAGCCAATCCAAAAACCAGAATAATCATCTAAACTATTTTTCAGCGCTAGTTATAACTGTCATATATTATCGAATATGCATGATATGATTTGTGCATTTTATCACCAACAATATTAAGTGCTGACATCATTTAAAGTTAATATTAATTAATAATATTAAAATTTAACGCTACGATATTAGTTTTTATTGATATTAAAAAAGGAACAAAAAACCTTTATCACTGATTGAATACAAATGATAAAGGTTTTAAAAAAGACGTACTGCTAGTGTGTTTCTTTTGCGCTAAGCAATGTTTGAGGAAGGATAAAAGAGAATGTACTCCCAACACCCACTTTACTTTCAATATTCAATTGAGAGTGATGATGGAGCAACGATTTTTTCACAATGGCCAAACCTAACCCAGTACCACCAGAATGACGAGAGCGAGCTTTATCAACGCGATAAAAACGTTCTGTCAAACGCGTTAAGTGCTCAGCACTGATCCCCGCCCCATTATCTGAAACGCTAAATAACATACCTTGGGGGATTTTCTTCCAATTAACTTTGATTGTTGTTCCTTCTTCAGTGTGATTAATGGCGTTATACACTAAGTTAGAAACCGCACTACGCAGTTGCTCTTCATTACCACGAACAGCCCACTGATCATCAACATCAAAAACAATCTGATGCTGACCTTGGCTTAATGAGTTCGCTTCTTGTTGTAATAACGCCAAAATGGCAGGAATATCAACAATCTTGTTTAAATCAATATGCGGAGCAGATTCGATACGAGAAAGCTGTAAAAGTTGCTGAACAAGCGTATCCATACGTTTAGCTTGCTCTTGCATTGTGACTATCGCCTTATGCTCTGCGGGTTTTGCTACACTATTTTCTTCCATCATTTCAAGATAGCCTTGAATAACGGTTAGTGGTGTTCTTAACTCATGACTGACATTCGCAAAAAAATCACGTCGTGAGTTTTCTAGTTTATTTTTTTCTGTCACATCACGAGCCACCATCAAACGTTGATCTTCGCTATATGGCATCACACGGAACTCAACAATAGAACCACTATTTAATGAAATGGTTAAGGGACGACTAAAATCACCAGCAGTAAAGTAGTGCAAAAAATCAGGATAACGTAATAAGTTAAAAATATTTTGCCCATTATCTTCAGGCCAGCGAAAACCTAATAAATGTTGAGCAAGACTATTACACCAAAAAATATTCCCTTCATTTGTCATCATCACAACAGCATCAGGTAAGCTTTCAGCCCCACTTCTAAAACGTTTAATTAAGTCGCCTAATTCTCTGCGTCGTTTACGATTACGTTGTTGGGTCTGTCGAATACCATAAAAAATAGGCTCCCATCCTCCTCTGCCTTCAGGGGGTAAGACTGAGCGATCGAGCCATAACCATTTAGATAATTTCATCAAATTATAAGCATGCCAAACCAAAGCGCTAAGAAGTGATGCCACCAGCAACCAAGAAAGATGCCCGATAAAAAGCGATAATATAAAGGCAGGCAAACAAAATAGACATAGCCCCCAAACGAGGGCTTTCCATGATAGTCGTTCTAACACCAGACGATTACTCCCATATTGACTTAGAAACGGGCTGAAAAACGATATCCCGTTCCACGTACTGTCTGTATCATTCTGTCATGACCATCTTCTTCAATGGCCTTACGTAAACGACGAATATGCACATCAACAGTACGGTCTTCGACATAAACATTCGTTCCCCAAACGTAGTTTAGCAGTTGTTCTCTACTGTATACACGTTCGGGATGTGTCATAAAAAAGTGCAGGAGTTTAAATTCGGTGGGCCCCATATCAATCGGTTTGTCTTGACTCGTTACTCGATGAGAAACTGGATCAAGCGATAATCCATTGAATTCTATGACATCTTCCGCAGACATCGGGGATAAACGCCGTAAAATTGCCTTCACACGGGCGACAAGCTCTTTAGGTGAAAAGGGTTTGATAACATAATCATCAGCGCCCGTTTCTAAGCCTTGGACTTTATCTTCTTCTTCCCCTTTTGCCGTTAGCATAATAATTGGAATATCGCGGGTGTTACTTTCCCGTTTCATCTGTTTTATTATCTGCAAACCAGATCCTCCGGGGATCATCCAATCTAATAAAACCAGATCAGGGTAAGGATCAATAAGAAAGCTCAATGCAGAATCATAGTCTTCTGCTTCAATCGGTTGAAAACCATTTTGTTCCAAAACAAAACAGATCATCTCTCGAATTGCGGTTTCATCTTCAACAACAAGAATACGCCTTGCCATACTCTATCCTGTGTAATGTATATATATACTCTAAATCATTCGAGTTGCAGGTAGGCGGCAAGCAAAGATATCCCGATGAGCATACTCATGTATATGATTCGGGTAGCTGAGCGTAGCCAACACCCCTGCAACTTGAAGGATGACGAGTATAGAGGGTCAAAATGATTATGATGCACTTTTATGACAGATTTATGACTAACCTTAACATTACTGAAATAGATCCCCATTGTTAAGGTAAATAAACCATTTTTTGGCGAAATATCACTCGAAAAGAAGGCTTATTGTTGAGTTTTCACTAAAAAAGCAAGGTGCGCTATACTCTTCATCAAATAAAAAAGAGGGATAGCAATGCGGATTATTCACACATCAGACTGGCATTTAGGACAATATTTTTTTACTAAAACCCGCGCACAAGAACATCAACAATTTCTCGATTGGTTATTAGTACAAATCAAAGTTCATCAAGTTGATGCTCTAATTGTTGCTGGTGACATATTTGATACAGGCTCCCCACCAAGTTATGCCAGAGAGCTGTATAATCGTTTTGTTGTTGCTATTCGAGATACACAATGTCAGCTTGTTATTCTAGGGGGTAATCACGACTCTGTCGCGACACTCAATGAATCAAAATCACTATTGGCATGTTTAAATACGACAGTTATTGCCAATGTTCATGCTGAAACACCACAAACCCCGATCATTCTTCGTCAAAAAGATAACATGCCAGGCGCATTACTTTGTGCGATCCCTTATCTACGCCCTAGAGATATGATAACGAGCCGAAGTGGGCAATCCGGTGCTGAAAAACAAAACGCGCTAAAAGAAGCGATTGCTGATTATTATCAAGTTCAATATCAAGCAGCTCTCGATTTACGTGAACAATTGAACGCCAAAATCCCTATTATTGCGACAGGTCACCTGACAACCATTGGTGCAAGCGTGAGCGATTCCGTACGAGAAATTTATATTGGTACTTTAGAAGCTTTTTCTGCAACCCTATTCCCTGAATTTGACTATATCGCTCTTGGCCATATTCATCGCCCTCAAGTGGTGAATAAATCAGGGCATATTCGTTACAGTGGCTCTCCAATTCCTTTAAGTTTTGATGAAAGTGGGCAACAAAAAAGTGTCTGTCTTATCGATTTTGAACAAGATAAATTAACTAACCTCACACTATTACCTATTCCTGAGTTTCAATTACTACGCACTATAAGTGGTTCATTAAAAGAGATAGCGATACAACTTGAGGATCTAAAAAAACAATACGATGAATTAGACACCACTATTTGGTTGGATATCGAAGTCTCAACTCAAGATTATCTCAGTGATATACAAGCTCGAATTCAAGAGCTCACTAACGACCCACTTTTTGATGTGGTTTTATTAAGAAGATCGAGAAAACAACGCCAAGTGCTCACTCAAAATGAAAAAGAAACACTGACAGAATTAACCGTTTATGATGTTTTTGAAAGACGTTTAGAACAACATGAGTTTGATTCAGAAGAAACTAAAACGCGATTAACCACATTGTTTAAACAAGCAGTTGAAATGGCAGAACGAGAGGATAACGAAGCAAAATGAAAATCTTAAGTCTGCGCTTTAAAAATATTAATTCCTTAAAAGGTGAATGGAAAATTAACTTTAACCAAGAGCCTTTTGTTAGCAACGGATTATTTGCGATTACAGGCCCTACTGGTGCGGGAAAAACTACCCTGTTAGATGCCATTAGTTTAGCGCTTTATCATAGAACCCCACGATTAGATAAAGTGACACAATCACAAAATGAGTTAATGACACGCCATACTGCAGAATGTTTGGCAGAAGTTGAATTTGAAGTCAAAGGTGTGGCTTATCGTGCATTTTGGGAACAACGCCGTGCTAATTATAAAGAAGATGGCAATCTTCAAGCACCACAAGCCGAACTTGTTAAAATAAATATAGCAGGAGATGAAGACAAAATATTGGCAAGCAAAATAAGCCAAGTAAAAGAGATGATCATCAGTATTACGGGGCTTGATTTTGATCGTTTCACTAAATCAATGTTGCTTTCTCAAGGGCAATTTGCGGCTTTTTTAAATGCAGATGATAAATCTCGCGCAGAGTTACTCGAAGAACTCACTGGTACAGATATTTATCGCCATATATCCCAATCTATATTTAAACATTGGCGTGAAGAAGAACAAGCATTAAAAACACTAAAACAGAAAGCTGAAATGATGGCGTTATTAGATGAAAATGCTCGCCAAGCTTTATTAACTGAACAGACTAATCTTTTTGCCAAAGAGAGCCTCTTACAAAAAGAACAGCAGGAATATCAAGTAGCAAAACAGTGGCAAGAAAAAGAAATTGAACTCAATAAAAATAAAGCGCTAGCGCAAACCGAGGTTAACTTAGCACAAGAAGCATTAGTTGCTGCCAAACCCGATATTCAACGTCTTGAAAATAGCGAACCTGCAGAAAAAATTCGTCCAATTTATGATGAAAAAAATCGCCTATTAAAAGAACAAGCCTATATTGCGTCACAACTCTCAGCACTAAAAGCAGAAAAACAGCTTATTGAACAACAAAGCCAACCAATTAATCAGCATTTAATCGAAGCACGTAACACATTTAAACAACACGATGAGAAGAAACAGCAAATATTACAACTTATTCGTGAAAAAGTGGCACCATTAGATAATCAATTAGCCTTGCTACAACAAGATATTTCAGCAAAAACACAACAAAAAAGTGCACTCGAAAAAACACAATCAGAATATCTGGAAAAAATTCAATCAACAGCACACCAATTAACAACATCACAAAAACAAGCCAGTGAATTAAATAATTATTTAAGCCAACATACGGCTTATGCTCAACTTGCTGAAAATCTACCTTTATGGCAACGCTATTTTGAGCAATATGATGAAGTCACAGAAAAATATCTTATTAGCAAAAAGAGTGAAAAAACAGAGCAAGAAAAAGAACACACTCTCAAACTTGCCTTAGAAAAAGCAACTAAAGCACTAGAGCAACAACAACACAGTCTTAATTTACAGCAACAGCAATTAAAGGCGTTGCAAACACAACTTGAGCAACAAAATAAAGCTGATGCAATTACAGATATCCCTCCTCGTTTACAGCAAATATCACAACAAAGAAATGCCCTTGCTAAACTGATGGGATTACAAGCTCAATTAGAGCGTGCTATAAAAGCTGAACATCAGCAGCAAAAAAGTTATTCAGAAAACCTGCAAAAAATAGCTATGCTCACTGAAAATATCAGTAAAAATAGCATCGTTTTAAAAGAAAAAGAGCAACATCATAAAGATTTAAATGATAATTATCTTTTAATACGAAAATTAGCGGAATATGAAGAAGAGAGACAACGCTTAGTTAAAGACACCCCATGTCCTGTTTGTGGTTCAACTGAACATCCTTATGTTGAAAAATATAAAGAAATTAAACCAGATGAAACAAAAACACGGTTAGATATTTTAACGCAACAAGTTCATGCATTAACAATAGAGTTAGTAGAACAAAAAACACAGTGTGCTAACTATCAAGCTCAAAACGAAAAGTTATGTCACGAACTTAAGCAACTCACACAAGATATTACGTCATTAACACAACAATGGCGTGATGTAGCGCAAACTTATGCATTACCGGATGTCGGCTGCGAAGAAACCGTTCTAACTCAATTAGATTCAGAACTTAAGCAAGAGGATAATTTACTGACGCAAAAACGAGTAAATTACCAAGCATTAGAAACCAAAATTCAGCAAGAATACAAACTATTATCTGATAACAAAGAGCAATTTAATCGACAACAGCAAACTGTTCTTCATCAACAAAATGAATTTGCTCAGCAACAGAAAGAAGTTTCCAATAAACAACAACAAACAGCGCAATATCTTCAGCAACAAACTCAGTTAGCGCAGGATCTTCAATCCCTTGTTAAACAGCAAGGTTATGAATTAAAGGAATTTGAAGATAAAATTCAATGGCTTACTTCACGTAAAGAAGAGAGCCAACAATATCAATCAATCTTAAAAACACATCACGAATTACAACAAACCATCCGCGAATTGCTATCAACGCAGGAAGAGAGAAAACGCTATTTATCTGAAATTCAAAAAGAACTTGATGCTGTTTTAGTCCATTTACAACAATTACACCAGCAACAAGCGCAGCTAAAAGCACAGCGCCAAGCTTTATTCGGGACACAAACCACCGAAGATGCACGTAATGAGTTGGATAAACGGAGTCTATCGTTACAAAAACAAATTGAGCAATATAGTGAAGAAAAAAACCGACTCGAAATCCGTTTAAATCAGCTTATTGGTCAATATCAGGAAAATGAAAAATCGTTACAACGGTTACAAACGTGTTCACAAGACATTATTGAACAATATCAATATGCGTTAAAAAATAGCCCGTTTGCTGACGAAAATGCATTTCTAACCTCTCTGTTATCCGCCGAGGAAAGACACCGTTTACAAGAGCAACAAAAACAACGCCTTGATAAACTGTTGCAAGAAAAAACGCGTTTAGATGCACAAGAAAATGCCTATCAACAACACTTATCACAACAACCAATCTTGATAACACAACAAAATTTTGAACAAATTACCGCTCAGTTATTACTGTTAGAAACACAACTTATTCAATTACAAGAAACGAAGTTTCGTATTCAAGAGCAACTACGAGCTGACGAGGAAAAACGTAAAGAGCAACAAAGCCTACTGACTCATATTGCTAAACAGCAAGCTCAATTTGATGACTGGAGTTATTTAAACGAATTAGTGGGATCTGCATCGGGAGATAAATTTAGCCGTTTTGCCCAAGGCTTAACGCTTGATCATCTCATTTATTTGGCTAACCGTCGTTTAGAAAAGCTTCATGGGCGTTACTTCTTGCAACGCAAAACACCTGCAAGCCTTGAACTACAAATTGCAGACACATGGCAAGCAGATGCTCTACGAGATACACGTACTCTCTCTGGTGGCGAAAGTTTCTTAGTCAGTTTATCACTCGCCTTAGCACTTTCGGATTTGGTCAGTAACAAAACTCAAATCGAATCACTCTTTTTAGATGAAGGCTTTGGCACATTAGATCCTGATACCTTAGATATTGCATTAGATGCGCTTGATAGCCTTAATGCATCCGGCAAAATTATTGGCGTAATTAGTCACGTAGAAGCCATGAAAGAACGTATTCCGGTACAAATTAAAGTGAAGAAAGCCGGAGGGTTAGGTATTAGCCAACTTGCTCCTGAGTTTAGATATGCAGATAAATAGAATATAAATCAATTAGTTAAAAACTAGGTCTAATATTTTGACGTAACTGATTAAATTTTTTATCTATCAATAAGTCACTACTAAGCCCTATAGTGTGTCCATAGATTAGCTCAAGCTAAAACACGCTTTAAGCGCTCAAATTTATCAAGGAGACAACCATGTCTAACGCATTTACTGATTTAATGAAAAAACGTAGAACAATTTATCATTTAGGTAATCAACTTCCAATTAGCGAAGACAGAGTCACTGCGATTATCAAAGAAGCGGTTAAAGAGAGCCCAACAGCATTTAACTCACAAACATCTCGTGTTGTTGTTCTGTTTGGTGAACAACATCAAAAACTGTGGGATATCGTTAAAAATACCCTGAAAAAATTAGTACCCGCAGAAGCATTTAGTGCAACTGAAGCAAAAATTAATAGCTTCGCCGCAGGTGCGGGTTCAATTTTGTATTTTGAAGATACTGATATCGTAAAAGGTCTGCAAGAGCAATTCCCACTGTATGCTGAGAACTTCCCTGTATGGTCAGAGCAAGCAAGTGGTATGGCACAACTTTCTGTTTGGACTGCATTAGCAGCAGAGAACGTAGGTGCTTCATTACAACACTACAATCCAATTATTGATGATGAAGTCCATGCAACTTGGGATCTGCCAAAAACATGGAAATTGAGAGCGCAAATGGTCTTTGGTTCAATTGAACAAGAGGCTGCTGAGAAGAATTATATGGAAGATGATGCACGCTTTAAAATCTTCAAATAAGTGTTAGAACAGACATCTGACAAAAGACCCTAAATAATACCCTCTTTTTACTTTCATTCCTTGCCCACAGCCACTGTGGGCTTTTTTTTACATACCTACAAAACACATGCCCACAAAACAAGAGTGGTGGCCTTATGCCACCACTCTTTTATGCTTTAATTAGTTTCAGATCGGTCTTTCGTTGTTTTTTCTGAACATCATAGAAATTTTCATGGGAACCGATATGCAAGAGATACAGTTCAACTTTGTTGGCGACCCATGAATAACCGAGTAAAACAGTCAACTCATTAAGCCTAAATTTGTGTACTCTGAGATAAGCAAGATCGCCTTTTTTCTGTTCTCCAATCAATGGATTATCAATTATTTGATCAATTTCATCTTCAATAATTTTCACATCTGATTCAGGCAACTTTTTCATTGCCTTTTCAAATCGAGCTGACTGATAAACATCAATCTCTTTTTGTGGTTCGGACATATCGAGAAACCTTTTTGTTTTCGACTTCCGCCTGTGCCAGTAACAATTCTTCGATAAAGCTATATGGCAGATCAGGGTTATCTTCAGCTATACGCCCTATTTTAGCCCAGTGTTCAATTTGTTTAGGAACACTTCTGCTTTTCGCTTCCGCATGAATTTTAGCATCAGACACAAAGTCTTCATCTAATCTTACGGAAATAGCCATTACTTACACTCCAAGCCTCACGGCAGTTATAACTTTAGAACTTGATAACATTAAAACGTTATAAGTTTAGATCTTTATAATGACGACAAAATGCAATCTTTTGTCGCTAAATAATACAATACACCACAAATTATTCCTTGTAAAGGCGTTGACTCTTATGCTTACTCCCCTACATTTGCAAATAAAAAACATAAAAAAAGAGCAAAGTGCGCAATGAATACAAAGGTAGGGATGGACCCTTTGTGTTCAACACTTTGCTCTCTTTATTTATTTACGCACCCCTTACCGAAGTAAAGGGTGCGATTTTCACAAGGCGTATGAAAATACGTTATTTACGTGTGATGTTATTCGCTTTTGGTTGAGCAATTGGAGACTGCTCAGCAAAGTATTTCACGACTGCATCAACATCTGGCACGCTGTAAACTGGATCTTTACCTTCTTTCAGTACAGAGAAGTTACTACCACCTGTTGCTAAGTATTCGTTAGCGACAACACGGTAAGATGCTTTCATATCCACTGGTTTACCGTCAATTTTCATTGATTCAACGATAACACGGTTACCATTAGAGGCTTTGCTATCCCATGTGTACTGGAAGTTACCAGATACGGCTAACACTTGTGGACGTGAACGATCCCACTGTTGTTCTAACAGGCGCTTGATTTGCTCACCGGTTAATGTTTGCGTTAACAGTACGTTAGAGAATGGTTGTACAGTGTAGATTGCGTTATAAGAAACGTCACCACCTGTCATATCAGCACGAATACCACCGCTGTTCATAAACGCGATTTGTGCGCCACCCATATCTTTTGGTTTAGCCGTATATAAATGTGCATCAGCAATGACTTGACCCAGTGCAGATTCACCCGCGTCGTTAGTTTGCTTAGTTAAATTACCTTCTAACTTACCGATAATACGGTTAGCTAATGGAGTAGCGATTTTTTCGTAAGCTTCTAACAGTTTAGTCACTGCTGGATCTTTTTCATATTTGCGGTTATCAACCCAAATATTACGAGCTTCTACATCAACAACATCTTTTGTTGTTTTATCTAATTTCAGGTCAATACGCGTTAACATTGCACCATTAGATTGTGCAGATGTCACTGATTTACCGTTGATAGTACAGTTGTAAGCTTGGTGAGTGTGACCCGTCACAACGAAGTCAATCGCGGGATCTAATTGATCAACAACACCCAGTACTTTACCCGTAATACCATTACATGCGTTGATATTTACTGGGCCACCATCACGACGCTGTGCTGCACCTTCGTGGATCAACACACCAATCGCTTGAACACCCTGTGCTTTTAACTGAGGTACTAATGCGTTGATGGTTTTTGCTTCGTTATGGAAACTTAAACCTTCAGTACCTTTAGGCGTTACGATTGCTGCAGTACCTTCTAGAGTGACACCAATAAAGGCTACAGGGATCCCGTTAAATTCTTTGATAACATATTCAGGAAATAACGTTTTACCTGTTTCATTAACCGTTACGTTTGCTGATAAGTATTGGAAATCAGCGCCTTTAAACTCAGTTGGACCTTGGCAACCCGTTACTGGGTGGCAACCACCGTTTTGTTTACGCAGTAACTCGCCCATGCCTTTATCAAATTCGTGGTTACCCACAGAAGTTGCTTCTAAGCCGGCTAATGATAATGCTTCGATTGAAGGCTCATCATGGAACATTGAAGATAACAGTGGGCTTGCTCCAACCATATCACCCGCCGCAACCACGATGTTGTTCGGGTTATCTTTCTTCATTTCTTTAATTAACGTAGCCATGTGCTCGATGCCACCAGGTTTGTTTGGACCTGGCGCTTTTAGCGCACCGTGGAAGTCGTTCATTGCGATAACACGCACATCAACAACATTAGCTTCGTCGTAGTTCTTTGCACAACCCGCTAATAAGACTGAGCTTACAGCAAGTGCAACGAGTTTATATTTATGATTCATTTAAAATTTATCCCTAAGATCAAAATTCACGTTTCGGACAATCAATTACTTCGAAATCTTTGCTATAACAGATATAGAATTCATCTCGATTAATTTGAATTTCTTTATCCTTCAGTGATGGATTGTGTTCTTTTAAGAATTTAATCAATGCACTGTTTGAAGGACGGCCTTCTGGTAATACTAACGCTTCATACAACTCTTTTTGTTTACCAAAAAATGCATCTGGTGTATCAAATGCACACACACCATGTTTTTCCCATTCACCTTGTAACAGATCGATACCCGGAGAATCACACAGATAAGGTTTGATAGCAGAGTATTCTAAAGGAGGTAAATCGCCTTTACATAAACGAGGATGCTTGCGTATGTCTTTCCAATCACGGCACTCTTCCCATGATTTACCATCACAGGTTTCAGCCCACAGCCCATGAACAATCCAACCAAATTTATTATCAGAGAAGCATTGGATTTCAAATTTATCGTACTCACGTTTTGCCCGATCTTTTTCATTATCGTTATTTAAACGTTTAATGTTATTACTTTTATAATCACAAAAAGCGGGTGAGTAGTTAATCGCTAACTTAAAGTAATCTGTCGATGCTGTGCTGTTTTGACCATAGCGATCATTAGCAGCAATGTAGTCGTAAGGTGCTGTTGGTGCATCAGGTACAATACAAGATACGCCTTCAACTAATTTAGCTTGAGGTTTTAATGGTTCTGTAATTTCAGGTGCTTGCGTTGCACATCCTGCTAGCACTAAAGCAAAAGCCGCAGGTAATAGCTTTATAAAGCGCATAAAATCCCCTTAAAGTGTCATAAATGCCACTCTTTTGGTTCAAAAAGGTAAGAAAAACCTGCCCTGAACGGGCAGGTTTGATAGCTTATTTCTTCTCAGTTAGATCAATTTTATAAATTGCAAAACCGATTTCATCATTTCCCACAAAAGTCATTGGGTATTGAGCGAAATCTTTAATAAATGCAGCGGCTTTTTCACTTGGAGAAGTTTCAAAACGTACATCTAATACTTTATCAGTCTTAATAGGTAAGAATGACCAGTTGTTCGCGGCTTTAGTTACCACTTCACCGTTTTCTTTCGTTTGTTTTGCAATATAAGACGCTAAAATTGCACGGTTTTCATCTGGAGAAGCAAACGCAATATTCGCTTCACCTGTACCAGCAAACTTACCGCCGTATCCACGGTAGTTATTTGTTGCGATCAGGAATGTTGCTTTAGGATCGATTGGTTTGCCTTCGTAAGTGACTTCTTTGATACGATTCGCATCTTTATTAACCACTTGGCAATCAACGTCATATTTAGCTGGTTGAGTTAAGTCAACTTTATAGTTCACACCGCTAATGGTGTCGAAGTTATAAGTACGGAAACCATCCCAGTTGATCAGTTCTTGTGGTTTAGTTGAGTTAGGATCAACTTGGTTCCACATACCCGCTGAACATTCTAACCACTCAACAACATCCGCACCGGTCGCTTTAACAACCACTAATGTGTTTGGATACAGATATAAGTCTGCAGCGTTACGGAATGTTAAGTCACCTTTTTCAACTTCTACGAAGTCTGCTGGTGCATTTTTACGACCACCCGCTTTAAATGGCGCAGCTGCACCTAATACTGGTAAACCGTCTAAATTAGGATCACCTTGAATAAAGTGTTTGGTGTAATCAACTTGTGCATCATTAACGATTTGTACAGTTGGATCGCTTTGTACTAATGCTAAGAAGCTGTACATGTTGGCAGATGCTTTACCAATGTGTTTACCCACGAAATCACGGGTACCTTGGTGTGCTTTTTCAATGATTTGAGCTAATTCAGCATCACGTTCAACTAATGCTTTTTTGTTTGCTTTATCAAAGATAGGACGTGCTTCACCTGTTGCTTCAGTCATCACCCATTTACCGCTGTCGTTATTGATAACCATATCAACGACACCTAAGTGATCACCCCATTGGCCAGGCATAACAGCAGGAACACCGTTTACCGTCCCTTTAGCAACATCAACACCTTTAATGCCTTCAAATTCTTTGCTTGGGAATACGCCATGAGCGTGACCAAACATGATTGCATTGATGCCTTCAACTTCACTTAAATAATAAACAGAGTTTTCAGCCATTGCTTTGTACGGCTCTGACGCAAAACCAGAGTGAGGAATAGCCACAATCAGGTCAGCACCCTCTTTTTTCATTTGAGGGACGAATTTTTTCGCTGTTTCTGTAATATCATTTACAACGACCTTACCATCCAGATTGGCTTTATCCCAGATTAAGATCTGTGGTGGTACGAAGCCGATATAACCAATCTTGATAGTGTGTTCTTTACCATCACGATCTTTTACTGGTGTATCAACAATGATATAAGGTGTGAAATAGTTTTTGCCTGTTTTCGCATCCATCACGTTGGCGTTGATGTAAGGGAATTTAGCACCAGCAATGGCTTTTTTCAGGTAATCTAAACCATAGTTAAATTCATGGTTACCAAAGTTACCGACTGTGTAGCCCATAGTGTTCATCAGCTGGTGAGCTGGATGAGATTCGCCTTTTTCTAAGCCTTTAGCTGCTTGATAGTCAGCCAGCGGGCTACCTTGGATCAAGTCGCCGTTATCAACTAGAATCGCATTGGTTGCTTCAGCTTTTGCTGCTTTAATTAAATTAGCAGTACGAACATAACCAAACTGTTCTGTTGGTTTGTCTTTGAAGTAGTCAAAGTCGATTAAGTTACTGTGAACATCAGACGTCTCCATAATACGAAGATCGACTGTCGCAGCATTCACGTTGAATGCAACAAACATTGCTAATGTTGAAATTTTCAACACATTCTTAACCATTACACACCCCTTATATATTGGTTAACAGGAGAGCGAAATCGCTCTCCTTTGGTTACTTCTGTCAAACGGTAATGCTTTTGTCAGGACTAGAAGTACAGACGCATACCCGTTTCGAAGATATATTGTTTTTTATCTTCATAAGCTGGGTTTTCGCTACGTGCATCATCATATGCCATTTCAGCGAATAAACGTAAATTGTTGTATTTAGATACCGCAAAACGTTTATCTACACCCACAGTATAGGTTTCTTTTTTGTAGTTGAACGTGTTTGCATCACCATCACGCAGGTAGTAACCGGCATACATACCACTTTCGATACGATCCCAATGCCATTTCACACCAACACCGTATAAATCAGCTTTCCAGTCGCCTTTAACAGAGTTCCATCTATAATCTTTTTCTGACGCATTGCTCGCTAAAGTCAAACCTGAGTTTTTCCCACGAGATTGACCATAGTCTAAACCAATAGAGAACTCACGGCCTGGGAAGAAATATTCTGCACCAAATGCCAAGATACTATTTTCTGGTGTTTTACCTTGAACAGTACTTTTACTGCTATGGGTAGCTTCACCTTTAGCCGCAGAATAACCCGCGTCAAATTCTAAACCGAAGGTTGATTTATAAAAACCAACAATGGAGTAAGCACGGGTAATATCACCTGTAGTACGGGTATTATCATCCCCTGTTTTACCCGTTATCGTACCAGCGAGCTTAAAGCCTTCATAACGGTTAGTTTCTACAAAAATCGTTTGTGGTAAACGAGTCATAAAGTTGTTTTTACCAACCCCTTTACCATCAGCATAACCATTACTAAAACCCACCGCGCGACCTAATACATCACTAAAATAAAATACGCCGGTGTTACCGTAGCCATAGCTTGATTTTTTCACCCAGTCGATTGGGATGTAAGTACGACCAAATTGGATTTGTCCATAATCACGATGAGAAAAACCGACGTAGCCTACACGGTTATACATTTCAAAATTAGATTTAGGGTTATCACTATTGGTTTTTTGAGTATCTGAACCCCACTCTAATTTACCAAACACTTTGATATCGTTAGTCAGTTCGTGCGAACCAAAGAAACCGATACGGCTACCATCATCATTCATTTTCATTTCATGATTTTGGCTAGTCACTTGTGTTTTTAAACGGAACTGACCGTTTACATCAAAACGTGTACCTTTATCGTTATACACGTTTACTGCGTTTGCCGATCCAGAAAGAACCAACAACCCAACCAGTGCTGCTAGAGGCTTCAAGCTTTTCATGATTAAAATACCCATCTATTTTCTATAGTTTTATGATTTCCTTTTTAAGGTTAAAAATAATACCGCCGTCTATCATTAACCCTAAATTCAGTTCAAAGAGCCGCCGCCACGGATCTCAAACAAGAAAATCGCTTTTACAACTGATCATTTTTATAACGACTATTATTACTCTACTTATTTTCTTATAGGCTTTCATTTCCTTGACACAGAGATATTCACCAATAAGACACAAAAATAATATCCTCATTATATTTAAATAAGGGCATTGCTTTTATTTCTGTTAGGAAAAGAAATAGGTTGTTGAGTTTTCGTTGGCATGTTACTCAAAAAAAAGCCCTTCTTTCGTGATGCAGCCCACAATTACACCAATGTGCATTTTCATGGTTACATACCCAAGTGACAGGTATCACAATTAAAGGTAAAGATACGTGTTTTTTGAACTTAATCAACTTTTTAAAAATAGTACTTTTGAATTTTTCTTTTATATTTCATTTCTTTATAAGACTCTTTTTTTTGCTAATAAAAAATTTATCTCCTTATTTAATATATTTAAAAGGAAGTATTAATTTTAACCACTAAATAAATAACACTAAAGATTTAAATATTGTTCTTTCTAATTAATAATTTTTTATCTTTATATTTATTTCTTATTTAAATAAAAGCAAAATCACATTTAAATACAATTTAACTAGTGGTAACGCGTAACACTCACTCAAAAAAAGAATAATTAGCTACAAATATTAAAAAGAGAAGCACAAGAACACCATTCAATCACAATATCTAATCAATGCATAAAGGTGACAAAGAAACACTGAAAAACATTACAAATGTTAAACTATAACCCAAGTTAATATAAAAAGACCAATCGTGCTATTTTGACGATATTTAAAAAATAAATGTTCAATTTTGTGATCTAAGTCACCACGTTATTTGTGAAAAATCACTCTTTATATTTTCTTTATTTTGTGACAATTATCACAATAGAACGTCAAGAAGATTTTTGTTTTGTAAATTAATGCAGAGATAAATCTGAAAGTGATTTCATATTGTAAACAAAAAATAGTGTAAAGATAAAATTACGTGATTAATATCACATAAAAAATTATGCTAAAAATTACGTTATTCCATTATTAATACTCTTAGTTAATTTAACTTAAATAAGAATAAAAATCATTATCATTGAGTAATTTTACTGATTATTCGTTTCAGCTTTTCTCTTTTTTATTAAATAACATTATGGATATTTTCTTTTAAGGGATATTACCTTTTAGATACCCTCAACATTCAGTATCATAATGCGGTAAATAATGATTAAGGGGAATGTCAAATGCTGTGGTTTAAAAATATTTTGGTCTATCGCTTAAATAAAGAGATAGCACTGTCAATGGATGAGTTAGAACAACAGCTTGCTTCATTGGCATTCACACCTTGCAGTAGCCAAGATATGACCAGAACAGGTTGGGTTTCACCGATGGGCGATCGTGGTGAAGCGCTTATCCATGTTGCAGGCAAACAAGTCATGATGTGTGCACGGAAAGAAGACAAAATCTTACCTGCGACAGTCATTAAACAAGCACTGCAAGACAAAGTTGAAAAACTTGAAGGTGAACAAGGTCGTAAACTGAAAAAAACAGAGAAAGCCACCTTAAAAGATGAAGTGATACATACCCTACTTCCTCGTGCATTTAGTAAATTCTCACAAACATTTATTTGGCTAGATTTAGAAAAACAACTCGTTATTGTTGATTCAGGCAGTGCAAAACGTGCTGAAGATAACTTAGCCTTGCTACGTAAAACATTAGGTTCATTACCCGTAGTACCACTGAATTTTAATGAATCTGTTGAATTAAAAATGACAGAGTGGGTACGCTCTGGAGAACTTCCAGCCGGTTTTACCTTGATGGATGAAGCGGAGCTAAAAGCAGTGCTAGAAGAAGGCGGTGTTATTCGTTGTAAAAAACAAGAACTAGTTTCTGACGAAATTGCGACACATATTGAAGCAGGAAAATTTGTCACCAAACTTTCTGTCGATTGGGAAGATCGCCTTCAATTTATGCTATGTGATGATGGCTCTATCAAACGTATTAAATTCAGTGAGACTTTACGTGAGCAAAATGATGATATTGATAAAGCCGATTTCGCCCAACGTTTTGATGCTGATTTTGTTTTAATGACGGGTGAATTAAGTGCACTGATTGAACGAGTCATTGAAGTGCTAGGTGGCGAAGCCGAATAATAACCTTTTCTCAAGAAAACAGCCTATCATTCACGATGTATAGGCTGTTTTTTTATCTAATAAAAATATAATTTATTTTTGAATTAAATAACGAATAGTTGGACCATCTTGTTGAATATCTAACACGGTATAACCATAGTTTTTCGCATCAAGTGGAATATTATTGATTGATTGAGGGCAATCACTCACCACTTCTAATATTTCGCCTTTTTTCAGTGATGGCATGGCTTCGAGTGTTGCCACCGCAGGATAAGGACAAGGTTCACCGACCATATCTAGACGATAATCAGGAATAATAGTGTCTTTCTGGCTCATGCAATTTCCTTATTAATCTGCGTTGAAATAGATTGTGCTTGTTGGGCTTTTTTACGGAAAAAGTGTTTTTCCCACCAAAGTAATAATGCAAATGACACACCAAGCATCAGATACGTCACACCTAATCCCCCCACAGGGCCAAAGGTATCAAGTAAATTAATTTTGTCATAATCCGTTGCGATCACTGAGGCAAAATCATCCCAATAATAAGCCAGTAATGTTGAACCGATTACGTTACCTAATCCAACCCACCAAAAGTGAATTTGACCTTCAACGGCACGATACATCCATCCTGTTTCACACCCACCAGCAAGTACAATACCGAAACCAAAGAGTAAGCCACCAATGACAGCATTCGGCCCTGCCCACATAATTTTCGGTGATGCACCTAATTGCACATAACTGAAGATCCCAATGGCACTGACTGCCATACCGATGATAATCGCTTTTGCCATATGGGTTCTGCCTGTTATCCATAAGTCACGGAAAGCAGAAGTAAAACAGATTTACGCACGTTCAATTAAAATACCAAAACCAATACCGCCTAGCATCGCGAAACCTAGTTTTGGTGAATCAAAGAGAATAATTAAAGACCACGCAATCATGGCAAAAAAGATAACCATTCCCAATCTAAAACGACGTTTCGCACGTTGTTTATCTTGAGTAATGGGTGAAGCTTGGCTGACTTTTTGCAGTTTTACTGGAATACGGAACAGAGGCATCAATGATAACTTGGCGCCAAAGTAAGAACCAACTGCCGTTGCAACCGCAAAAAACCAAGCATGTAAAGAGAACTGTGGAATACCCGTAAAGAAAGCGGCAAGGTTACAGCCCATTGCTAGACGAGCACCAAAACCAGCGATGATCCCACCTAGAACTGCTTGAAGAATACGAATTTTATGTTGAGGATGGCGAAGTTTGACATTGTTGGCCCAAAGAGCTGCCATAATACAACCGCCAAACATCCCGATAACCATCACACCATCAATACGCGTTAATGGCGTACCTTCAAGACCAATGATTTTAAAATACCCCCATTCTTCAGGATGAGCACCAAACCATTGCATTACGTGACCGCCCCAACGAGTAAATTCGCCCGTGACAGCCCAAAAAGTGCCGGTTAAACCAAAATAGTAAGTTGATAAGATACCTGCCGCGATCACTGCTGGAAGGGGCTTCCAAAAACGGATCAGGTACTGGGATTTAAATTCTGACCAAGACATGTTTTTTCCTAGAACTTACCTCTACGAGAGACCCTCTCCACGCAGTAGGATTGGCTGCACATGTTACTCCGATAATTTTTTTATCAAAGAGTCAATATTCAGATAAATGAGAGAAATTTGCGTTATAACAAATTTTTTGTAACAGATAGGGGACTTATCCCACTTATAAATCGTCTGATCATTCAATCTATAAGCGGGAAAGAAGTGATTAGCAAATACGAGGTAATGGTTCGTTATAAGGTAAGTCAAGGATCCGGCTAGTCCCGAAAATTCCTGTTAATCGAATATAATTATCCTCGGTAACTTCACCGATAGTACAAGCGTCTTTACCTAAAGTATGTTGATGTAATGCTTCAAGTACTTGGGCTTCAGCTTCTGGGGATACCACTAAAACAATTTTTCCTTCGTTAGCAAAATTCAGTGCTTCAAGCCCTAATAATTCACAAACGCCACGAACAGATTGTTTCATTGGTAATTTATTTTCATGCACATTCATGCCACAACCACTGGCTTGAGCAAACTCATGTAAAATTGCAGTCACTCCGCCTCGTGTTGCATCACGTAATGCGCGAATACCTTTAATTTGACGTAGCGGCGCAATCATTGGCTCAAGAACAGCACAATCACTTTGTAGATCCGCTTCTAATCCTAAGTTTTCACGAAGATTCAGAATTGTTGCCCCGTGATCACCAATCGTACCGCTCACTAAGATCTTATCACCAGCTTTGATATTACTTGCAGCCCAATTAATTGTGGTTGGAATAACCCCAATACCCGCAGTATTAATAAAGATCTTATCTGCAGCACCACGAGGAACCACTTTTGTATCTCCGGTAACAATTTGTATTCCTGCTTGCGTTGCTGCTTTCGCCATCGCCATAACAAGGGTTTCGAGGGTTTCAAATGGAAGCCCTTCTTCAAGAATAAAACCACATGAAAGGTAACGAGGAACCGCACCACCAACAGAAAGATCGTTAGCCGTACCACAAACAGATAATTTACCAATATTTCCACCAGGGAAAATAATGGGATCAATGACATAGCTGTCTGTACTAAATGCAAGACAATCGCCAAGCGTAGTTAACTCATTTAACGCGATCCGTGCTTGATCTTCTTTTTCATTTAATAATGGATTATCGAACGCTTTTAAAAACAGGCCTTCGATCAGTTGTTGCATACCTTGCCCACCATTTCCTTGGGCTAAAGTGATTTCATCAGGTTGTTTCATATATTACCTTCACGGCGATACTGATAATAAGCCGCACATGCACCTTCTGATGATACCATCAAGGCACCCAACGCCGTTTCTGGTGTACAACTTTTACCAAAGAGTGGGCAATCGGAAGGTTTGCATCGTCCTGTTAACACATCGCCACAGCGAGATTGTGGATTATCTGCCACTTTCTGTGGTGCGGGTGTAAAACGTAATTCAGCATCAAACTCAGAATAAGCTGGTGTTAATTGAATACCTGACATTGGGATTTCACCCAATCCACGCCATTCACTGGTTTCTTTTAACATAAACACTTCACTAAGTGCTTTTTGAGCCAACTTATTACCTTCGTTTGGTACAATGCGACTATATTGGTTTTCAATACTTAAAACATAATCTGCATTTTCTGCTTTTGCTTTAAGCTGTTTAATAACCATCAGTATAGCTTGCAATAAGTCTAACGGTTCAAATCCTGTCACCACAAAAGGCTTTTCAAATTCATCACATAGCGGTTGATATGGTGTACAACCAATTACCATACTCACATGTCCCGGTGCAATAAAGCCATCAATGCGAACATCATCTTGCTCTAGTAGACAACGTAAAGTAGGTACGATAGTAATGTGCTGACAAAATAGAGAAAAGTTTTTAAGTCCGCGCAATTTCGCTTGTTGTAGCGTCATGGCAGTACTTGGCATTGTCGTTTCAAAACCTAAACCGAAGAAAACAACTTGTTTATCTGGGTTATCTTGTGCAATTTTGAGTGAATCGAGTGGCGAATAAACAATACGAATATCACAACCACGACGACGCGCATCAAGCATTGAGCCATTACGTCCTGGTACTCGCATTGCATCACCAAAAGTACAAAAAATCACGTCAGGACGGGCTGCGATTTCTAAACATGCATCAATTCGCCCCATCGGTAATACACAGACAGGACAACCCGGTCCATGAACAAATTCAATTTCTTCTGGTAATAAGCGGTCTAGACCAAATTTAAAAATGGCATGAGTATGCCCACCACACACTTCCATAATTTGTAATGGACGTGTAATTGGCTGAGGCCATTGTGAAATAGTTTCACGAATTTGGGTCAGTAAAGCTTTCGCAAGTTCAGGATCACGAAATTCATCAACGTACTGCATCATCAGCCTCTTCGAGGGTCACACCATAAACATGCTGTAATGCATCAAGGGTATCTTGTGCTTCTTGTTCATCAAGAATACTCATGGCAAATCCCACATGAATAAGTACCCATTTGCCTAATAATTCACTAGGTTCGCCTTCACATACCATCGAAATATTAACAGCACGTTTGACGCCACTGACTTCAGCATAAGCGAGTTGGTGGACGTCTTCGCCCACCTCAACTATTTTAGCTGGAACACCTAGGCACATAAACGACTCTCCAACCAAGTTAACCACTCTTCCATGCCTTCACCTGTTGTTGCTGATAACGCAATGATTTCGATATTTGGGTTAACACGGCGAGCTGATTCAATACAGGCTTGAACATCAATATTCAAATGGGGTACTAAATCAATTTTGTTGATAATCATTAAATCAGACGCAGCAAACATATGCGGATATTTCAGTGGCTTATCTTCACCTTCAGTGACAGAAAGAATAGCCACTTTATGCTTTTCCCCCAGATCAAAACTGGCTGGGCACACTAAGTTACCCACGTTTTCAATAAAGAGAACGCTGTTGTCTTGTAAGCCTAATTGGTGTGTCGCATCATGCACCATTTGAGCATCAAGGTGACAACCTTTACCTGTATTCACTTGGATTGCAGGTACACCGGTTTCACGGATACGATCCGCATCATTGGTGGTCTGCTGATCGCCTTCGATCACGGCACAAGGAACACGTTGTGCTAACTGTTTTAACGTTTGTGTTAACAGTGTGGTTTTGCCAGAACCGGGGCTTGAAACGAGGTTTAATGCCAACACATTTTGTTGTTCAAAATGTTCGCGGTTATGAACAGCAATTCGGTTATTTTTATCTAACACGTCCATTTCAATTTTTAGCATACGCTTTTGGCTAATACCGGGAGCATGTGTCCCTGCTTCACCTTGGCCATAATGCATATTCTGATTTTCAATCACTGGGCTAAATTGCTCTTCATGCTCATGATCGTGCTGATGTTCGTGAGAGTGACTATGTGAATGGTCGTGGCTATGTGAATGGTCGTGATCATGATGATGATGATCGTCATGTCCATGATGATGTTCATGGAAAACAGGTGTTTCGTTTAGCTGTGCATCGTTATGAAAATGGAGGTGAACATCACCACTGTTATGATAATAGTGATGATGAACAATGATAGGCTGACCATTGGTCTCGTAGTTATGCTTATGCTTTTGTTCAGACTTATCAATATATTTATGAACAGTATTCGCTGGAGTAGCATTGTGTTCATGATGGTGATCATGCCCATGATGGCCGTGATCATGATGATGACCGTGGTCGTGATGATCATGGTCATGAGAGTGATGATGGTGGTGCTCATGTGAATGAGGTTCTACACCTTCAATTCTGACATTGCCTTCACCACAACCGCAAGTGCTACACATATTCTGACTCCTGTACTATTCAATAAGAAGAATGTGACTCTGTGTCGCGTAAAATGTCTACTCTATGATCTTAACTGACCACGGAAGAGAGAACGACGACTTAAATCAACTTCTGCTACGGATTGTGTCTGAACAGGAAGAGAAAGAGCCATTTTTACACTATTTTCAACCAACTCAACAGCATGTTCCGCTGCTAAATGTCTATCAAGTGGCGACATTAATGAACAAGCAAGGTACTGCATTCCCTCGGCAAGCTCACCCACAACGAATTTTATCTGACCACATGGTAATTCTAACCCAATGCGATCACCTACTTTTCGGTGTGGCCATTCTTGTGAAGGCCCCGGGAAAACGACAAGCTCTAACATCCAAGGAGTAAGAACAGCACCAATCCACTGATTTTCAAATAAAGTAAAGCCTCCCGCTTTTACAGGAATGCCTTCACGATAAAAAGGAAGCCCTTTCATCTCTTTGTCAGCGATTTCACTAAAACGCGCTTCAAGTTGCTCAACAGGCGGTTCATCATATCCTATGATATCCCAGCTTAATTCATTCATGCTGTTACCTCTTTAGGTGTGACAGAAATGCCATATTCACGCAAAATATTCACGACATGTTCTAGTGCTATTTCCATTGATTTCTCACCAATGTCAGACAGCGACATGCTTGGCTCTAATGATGCAGGTTCAATTCCCACTAAAATCAGTTTACGTGGAAATTCATCTGTCATACGCAGTGCCATTAATACATCAGATAAACCTAGCTGATGAGGCGAGATCTTCTGTGTAAAAAGTGCTGGAACATCATCATCATGTAACACAAAAATACTGCCTGGTTCATGATTACTTCTCACCGCATCAGCAACAATCAGGAGATCTCTTGCAGCGATATCTTGCAAGATTTCCATACCTGATGTGCCACCATCAATAACATCGACGTTCTCTGGTAAAGAGAAGCGCTCTTCGAGCGCTTCTACTATACGAACACCAATGCCTTCATCGCTTAGTAATAAATTACCAATGCCTAAGACGAGAGTTCGCATTATAATACCTTCACCTTACTAAGTTCTTTACCTGTTAAATCAACCATATGCACAGCACACGCCATACATGGGTTAAAGGAGTGGATCGTTCTTACC
Source organism: Proteus penneri (assembly GCF_003144535.1). Taxonomy (GTDB): domain Bacteria; phylum Pseudomonadota; class Gammaproteobacteria; order Enterobacterales; family Enterobacteriaceae; genus Proteus; species Proteus penneri. The sequence goes on from NZ_PHFJ01000005.1 coordinate 231,868, forward strand.
ACTTCTAATGGTTTTTTCGGATCAGCAACAGGTGTACCAACAAGAGATAACTCATAAGGACCCGGTTCATCATTAAAGTTACGAGGACCCGCATTCCATGTTGATGGAACAACTGCCTGATAGTTAGTGATTTTACCGTCTTTAAACACGATCCAGTGAGATAACATACCGCGAGAGGCTTCTTCAAAACCAACACCACGATACTCTTTGCCTGGTTCAAACTCTGGTTTAATAAAGGCAGCAGTATCACCACGACCAATATTATCAACCAATGATTGCCATAAGAAGTTTAGAGAATCTTGTAATACGCAAGCATGAACAGTACGTCCAATAATACGACCCCAAGTTGACTCTAACTGCTCATTAACCAGTGTTTCACCGGTTAATTTAGTATAGATTTCATTAACTTCGTTATAGTGTTTAACAGTTCCTTCATGCTTACCTGCTAAACCACATACTAACCATGCTAATGTTCCCACTTCGACAGGTTTACCATAGAATGTTGGTGATTTAACCCATGAGTATTTATTGTTTTCATCCCAACCAGTATATTTAGGACGAGTTAAACCTTCCCATGGTTTTAATGGTTCATCATCTTCATACCATGCGTGTTTACCACTTTCTTCAATACCCTCTTTCAAGTTTTCATCTTTCCAGTTTTTAATTGGACGATACGTTGAGAAATCAACGCCTTCCATATAACCACCAGATAATAAAAACTCGGTATTATTACCGTTGATTGGTAACTCAGGTACAGATAAATAGTAGTTCGCACCTTTACCAATTTTTAGCCACTCTGGGTAATAAGCAGCAAAAATTGCAGTATCGACTTTATAAACTTGTTCAATAAAATCGCCAAGATTATCGATAAAGTGCTTCACATACATTAAACGTTCTAAGTTAAGAACACTTGGTGCATCAAGGTTAATTGGGTTAGCAACACCACCCACAGCCAAGTTTTGAATATGAGGTGTTTTACCACCAAGAACCGCTACAATACGGTTTGCATCACGCTGACATTCAAGTGCTTGCAGATAGTGAGCAACAGCAATCAGGTTAACTTCTGGTGGTAATTTCATGGCTGAGTGACCCCAATAGCCATTGGCGAAAATACCTAACTGACCGCTGTCAACCAGATCTTGAATTTTCTTCTGAACTTTTCTGAATTCTTCAGCAGAGTTCAATTGCCACTTAGAAACACCTTTCAGCATTGCTGACGCTTTTTCAGGATCTGCTTGTAATGCCGAAGTAATATCAACCCAGTCCATCGCAGAAAGCTGATAGAAGTGAACGATATGGTCATGAAGAATATGAGAAGCCAAAATAATATTACGGATATACTGCGCATTGACAGGAATATCCATACCTAAGGCATCTTCAACAGCACGTACTGAGGCAATTGCGTGAACTGTCGTACAAACACCACAAATACGTTGCACGATTATCCATGCATCACGAGGATCGCTTCCTTTTAGGATCTCCTCCATTCCGCGCCACATGGTACCGGAAGACCAAGCCTTAACAACTTTTCCGTTATCAATTTCACAATCGACGCGTAAATGCCCTTCAATACGGGTAATAGGATCAATAGTAATGCGTTGGCTCATGATTTAACCTCAGCCTTTTTTAATTGTATATTTGAATCTGTTTGTGCAGGTAAAACCGGCAATAAACGGATAATAAGAATGTAAGCTGTTACTTCAAATGCAACGAAACCAATAGAAATCAGCAATTCGCTTGCTGTTGGGAAATAGTGGTAACCATTGCCTGGATTGTAAGCAACTAAAGAGTAGTTCATACGCCACATTGCTGCGCCAATTAAGATAAATAAAGCACAAACAAACAGCATTCTTGGACTACGGCGGTTATTATTTAAATGCATCAAAATGAGAGGAATTAATAACAATACACTTTCAGCAATGAATAACCACGAGAACATATCTCCATTTCCGATATAACTCAGTTTGCCGTTCCAAATAATTTCACCCCAGCGACATACCAAGAATGCGATCAGTAACACTTCGATCACTTTTGTTAACTTGGTAAATAGCGGTGTTTCATCATCATTCATGGTACGGCTTGCTTTTAATAAAGAGCCTTCAAAAATAACGATAGTGAAACCAAGGAGGAAAGCCGTTAACAGAGAAAACAACGGTAACATCTCATAAGATTGCCACAATGGATGTACTTTCCAACCCGCTGAAATCATTAATGATCCCATTGAAGATTGGTGCATGGTTGGCAGTAAAGCACCAAGACCAATAATAAAGAACATCGCTTTGTTAAGACGTTTCAACGACACTTTCCAGCCTAAACGTTCTAATAACGCAGGTAAGAATTCTAATGCCATCACCATAATGTAGATGGTCATACAGGTCGCTGTTTCAAACAACACGGAGTTAACGTTAAAGTATTGCGGCATAAAGAAGTGAGGCATGTTCCAATAACGACCGATATCAATAGCAATGGATAAACCACCTAATGAATAGCCGAACAAGCTCGCTAACAATGCAGGGCGCACTAATGGGTGAAATTCCCCTTTATTAAAGACATAAACAGCCCATGCAAGTGCCCAACCACCACATGCAAAGCCTGTTCCTATCAATAAGTCAAAGGCAATCCAGATACCCCAAGGATATCCCCCATTCAGATCAGAGACGTCGCCCAGACCTAATACCAAACGCTTACCAATAAGAATAAAACCGAGCACAGCAAGCGGTAAAAATACTCTTACTGCGAGAGTAAATAACTTACCGCCAAGTGGACGAGGATCATGACTCGACATCGTTATCCTCCTTGTGGTGTTCCTGCTCTTGTTTTTTACTATTACGGTTAACCAGATAGGTGATCCCTGCAAGGGCTGCTATTGGTAATACCATGCCTTTATAAAGCGTATGTTGAATATGCTCAGAACGTGCACCCGTTGATAATGGTGCGACTTCTGGCATTCCTAAATTGTCGAAAGGAACAGCAGAAAGTACCATAACTTGCGTACCGCCACCTTCAAACTCACCATAGATATGATCTTGATATTCAGGAATTTTATGCAGATAAGTATCGCCACCACTAATGGTTTGACGTGGGTAATGATATTCTTCACCCGCTTTTTTCGCTAAACGACGTTTTGCTTCTTCAAGCAATTCTTCTCGTGTACCGAAAATAACCGCACCAGTTGGACACACTTCAACACAGCCTGGTAATAAGCCTTTATCTAAACGCTCAACACCTTTTTGGTTACAAAGCTCACATTTATAGAGCTTACCAAATGGATCATCATAGTCGTATTTTGGAATGTTATAAGGGCATCCCACCATACAGTAACGACAACCTGTACAGATATCCGCGTGATAATGGACAATACCGGTTTTTGGATCTTTGGTTAACGCAGAAACAGGACAAACAGAAACACAGTTTGCATCAACACAATGCATACATTGTTTCTTAATAAAGGCATAACCGTTTTCCAGTTGGTCTTTATTTTCACCAGTACCATCACGCCAAATTTGAATAATGTTATTTGTGTAAGGACTTAATTTGTCATTGTTTGACCAAATCGGATCACCATTAGCGTAAGTATCACCACGCTCCATTGGCTCCGGGTGATTAATTTCCTGACATTTTGTGACACATGCTTGACAGCCTACACACAGTGTAGAGTCATAGAGCATACCGAGAGACCCAGGAATTGGGGGACGGTTCTGCGCCGCAGCATGACTCACAGTGGGTGCCATTCCCGCAAGAAGAACCCCACCTGATGCCAGCTTAAAGAAATGACGCCTATTCACCGTTTATCCTCCTGTGAGGCTCCTGTGGCATTCTTGTCACGGCCTAATTGACGCACAGCCATCACACTGACACCCGCAACTGCACCCACGACAGCACCCAGTAAACCAGCTGCACCATAAGAGACACCGCCACCTTCTTTTGCATTAACATCAGGCACTTGTGCTTTTGGTGTTGGCTGATAAACATTCGCTAATTGGAAAATACCTTTAGTAAAGCCAATCCCTTCTTCGTTACATCCGTAACAAGGGTGACCGATACCCACAGGCCAAATTCCACCACCGACATCACAGAATTCCAATGTTGGGCAGTTACCATAGGTTTCAGGGCCTTTACAGCCTAAATGGTATAAACACCAACCTTGACGATGACCTTCATCACCAAATTCTTTAGCAAAACGACCCGCATCAAAATGAGGGCGACGTTCACAGTTTTCGTGAATTAAACGCTCATAAGCAAAAAGCGGTCTGTTTTTGCTATCTAACTTAGGCAATTTGTTGAAAGTAATAATATGTGCAACAGTTGCTAAGAAGTTATGTGGATTTGGTGGACATCCTGGAATATTAATCACGGTTTTACCCGGTAAAATTGCTTCCAATGATTTAGCCCCTGTTGGGTTACCCCCAGTTGCTGGCACACCACCCCATGCAGAACATGAACCAATTGCAATAATCGCAGCAGCCCCTTCAGCGGCTTCTTTGATATGCTCAAGAATAGGTTTTCCTGCAACCATACAGTAAACACCGCCATCTTTGTCTGGGATTGAACCATCGACAACGAGAACGTACTTACCTTTATATTTCTCCATCGCATTGTGTTTATTTTCTTCAGCTTGATCACCAAAAGCTGAAGAAAGCACTTCATGATATTCAAGTGCGATAACATCAAGTACTAGGTTTTCCAGAGTCGGGTGAGTTGCACGTAATAAAGACTCCGTACACCCTGTACACTCCTGAGCACCAATCCAGATAACGGGTGGGCGTTCAGGTGACACCATTGCTTCTGACATTTCTGCGGCTGCTTTGCCGCTTAATCCCATGGTAGCTGACAACGCAGCACACAATTTCATAAAATCGCGTCGGTTAATACCATGATGGGAAAAAACATTATTCCCCAAGGCCATATATCTCTCCTGATATGATGATTTTTAATTGGAATAATTTTAAAACACCGCCTTTTTAACACTCCGACACAATAATGACTTGATCATTATCAAGCGATAATTCATTAAAAAATAAATTATTCCTTTATGTGAGTAAAAACGTTTCAGCAATATAAAGTTTAATGCCTACTTTTTATATATTTCGTCATTTTAAATTTATTAAAATACTATTTAATAATGATAAGGAGAATAGAAATAATTATCATTACTTCAAAAATACAGGAAAGAATAAAATTTAAACTCTTATTAATTAACAACTTACAAACAAGACAAAAAACAAACAATTTATAAGACAATATATTTAAAATAATACAAAATTAATAATTAATATTTTCCATTTTCTAAAATCATTTATTGAAAACAAGTTTTAATATACTTTTTAATTATAATGACGACTCTTTTTTTCATATTATCAACCTTTATATTACATTATAAATAATGTTAAAAATTGCATTTCATAAACAAGAAATCATTACATTAATATATTTAATTTCAGCCTATTTTAATTACTAATTTATCCAATCTTCATTTGTTATTATTTTTCAATCATTATTACTCTGTTTACTTTTTAGTCAAAAATTGACCTATTTTTCTTATCATTTTTCATATAGTTATATATATATTCGTTTTTGGAATAAGCCAATACCCTAGCGCAAAATCGCTATAAAATTAAATACATATTGATGTACGCCAACATTCAAAGATAAGATCATTAATAATTACTAATTAGTACATAATAGTAATCATTTCTTTAAGTTATTTTATAACATATCTAATTTATAACGAAATTAATGCAAATAAAATTTAATGTTAAATCCCTGTTGTTTTTATGGATAAAAAATACAATTTCTCGATAAATAATCCCTTAATGGGGCCTATTTCTTTTTTTTGTGAGAATAGATAAAAGAAGTGGTCATAAATCTAAAAGATTGAGAAATATTTTGTTAACTGTTTGTGTTTTTAATCAAGCAAGATCTCGTGGCTAATAAGCGGTAAATTGAGAATAGGCATCAAAATGCAAAATGATGCATAACCAACACACACTCAGCAGTCCTCGTCTTAGAAGACTCAGTAACAGCAGATATAACAAGCAAAATAAAAAAGCCATAACACCGAAATGTTATGGCTTCTAAATTTATTAAAATAATAAAATGCTATGTGTAGTTCTCTGCCTTTCATGTTTTATTTTACTCACTGCTTATCAAAGATAAGTAGCGGTTTGAATAAGTAAATAAAATCTACTTACCAGAAATTAGAATGACTGAAAACAACGGTCTACCTGGTGCAATAAAAAAATAAGTATCCAAATGTGGATAACTTAGATAATAAATAAATTAGGCGTTATAACACGTTACAGAATATTTCAATTTGTAACGTGGGTGCATTATATCCAATAAGATTTTTTGCGCAAGTTTTTTTACACTTAAATCAAATTAAAATAAAGACATTATAAATCACAAGGTTATAGATAAATTTAACTTTAAAAAGTCGATATCAACAAATCTAAAAATGAAAAAAAATGAAGAGTTAATGAATATTAATGTTAGAGGAGTTCAAATAATGATATCTACTTAGCATTAATTGATTCAGCCAGCTATCTCACAATAAACTTAATTAACTATTTATTCTGTAACTTAATCTATCCATTATTAATATTATTTAATACTAAAGTTAAATTTTATTCTAACTCAATTTTATTAATAACATCGATAATCATTAAAAATGGTAAAAATATAAATGCTATATCGCCTATACAATAAAAAAGCACTTTATTCATCATTTCACAACGACAAATAAAGTGCTTTTAAAATAGCGTAATAATACTTAGATAAATAACTTATTTGCTAGATGTTAACCACCTGTAGAGACGGTTTCCATTCCCACTAGCCCAACTTTGAGATAACCCGCTTTTCTTAGCGAATCCATTGCAGCCATTAACGTTTCATAATCAACCGTTTTATCCGCTTGGAAAAAGATTGTTGTCTCTTTGTTTGCTTGTGTCATCGTATCTAACACATTAGCCATCGTTTCATGTGTGACCATCTCTTCACCAATGAAAATTTGTTTATCCGACTTAATCGTTAAATAAACAGGCTTTTCAGGGCGCGGTTGGGGTTTAGCACTTGAAGCGGGTAAATTTACTTTTATATCAACAGTAGCTAAAGGTGCCGCCACCATAAAGATAATGAGTAGAACCAACATGACATCAATAAAAGGCGTCACATTGATATCATGTAATTCATTATCATCACCTGAATCATCACCAAGACGCATTGCCATAATTCATTACCTTGCTTTGCTGTTTTCGATATCTAAATCACGGCTGACTAATGTCACCACACCCGTTGCGATATCACCGATTTCACCACGATAACCCGCGATCATACGAGCAAAAATGTTATAAATAATAACCGCAGGAATAGCGGCAATCAGACCAATCGCGGTTGCTAATAACGCTTCTGCAATTCCCGGCGCAACAACAGCAAGATTTGTCGTTTGAGAATGTGCAATACCGATAAAGCTATTCATGATCCCCCAAACCGTACCAAAAAGGCCGATAAAAGGAGAAATTGCACCGATTGTGGCTAAGTAACCATTACCGCGACCTAATTCACGGATAATTGCTGCAACGCGACGTTCCATACGCATTTCAACACGTTCTTTAATGCCTGATGCCACTTTACTTTCTTGAGAGTAAGTACGCTCTAATTCTGCATCATTAAAGAAATCAGCAGTTGCACTCTTATTACCAAATTTTTTGCTAATTGCTAACGCATCGTTGAGTGATTTAGCTTCAACTAACTGAGCCGTCTCATTTCTTAAGCGGCGACGCAGCGAGAGCAGGTAGCTGCCTTTCGCGAAAAATAGTGCCCAAGTAACAATAGAGGCTAACAGCAAGCCAATCATGACACTTTTAACGACTAAATCGGCATTACGATACATGCCCATAACGGACAAATCTTCTGCAAATCCGCCACCTGCAACCATTTCAGGTTGTACTTCTGATGGTGTATTTTCTGTCGCTGAAGGTACATTCTCTGAATTCTCAGCCGTTATTACAGATGTATTTTCACCTTCAGGCTTAGCGGTTTCAGTACTTTCTGCCTTCGCTTCATTACCTGTTGTAGAGGCCGTAGCGGAAGTAGCTGTTGTCTGTGTAGTCGTTATCGGTGTAGAAGCTGTTGAAGAAACGGCAGCAGTAGTTGGCTGTTCAGTTGGTGTGGCAGGAGTCGTATCCGCAAAAGCAGAGCCTGTCAGACCGATTGCCAATAGAATAGAAGCTGTCAAATTACGCATCAGTTGGCCTTTTACTCTCTTTTTTATCTAATTATTTATTCAGCAATGACATTTTTACGTCATTACTTACCCAAAATCGTTTACTTACAATCATCCTGTTTGCCATCAGGAAAGAGAAAACGCTCAAATGATATCAAACATGAAGCATTTTGATAGTAATTATCATTACTATTTGGCGATTTTTTTTCCATCTGTCCATTTTTAAGACAAATTATCGTTCTTTCACGTAACGTGAAATTTTATCAACTACCCAGCAACTCTTTTGTACTTATCCAAAAAATGAATTAACTTGAGGTAACACACCATCACTTAAAAGAAGGTATTAAGGATGACGCTAAAACAACAAGAAACCTCACTCCTCCTTTCTGGTCGAGCTAAAAAATATTCTCAAGGCGCAGTAAATCCAATTATACAACGAACATCATCCGTTATTTTTGATTCCGTTGCGCAAAAACGAGATGCAACAAAAAAACGTGCTGAAGGCGCACTTTTTTATGGTCGTAGAGGCACAACCACACACTTTGCTTTACAAGAAGCACTCACGGAATTAGAACAAGGTGCAGGATGCGCATTATTTCCTTCTGGTGCTGCAGCAATCACACAATCTATACTCGCGTTTATTGAACAAGGTGATCATATTCTTGTCACGGGTTCGGCTTACGATCCCACACAAAACTTTTGTGATCAGATCTTACGTAAATTCTCAGTCACAACGACTTATTTTGATCCTTTAGTCGGCAATGCGATCAGCCAATTACTACGCCCTGAAACAAAAATCGTTTTTCTTGAATCGCCAGGATCAATCACGATGGAAATTCAAGACCTACAAGGAATAGTCAATTCAGTTCGCCAATATAACCCTGAAATCATTATTATGATTGATAACACTTGGGCGTCGGGAATATTACTTAAACCATTAATGCTTGGTGTTGATATTTCTATTCAATCAGCAACAAAATACATTATTGGTCACTCTGATGGCATGTTAGGTTTTGCTGTTGCCAATGAACGTTGCTGGGCACAATTACGCGAAAATGCCTATTTATTAGGACAATGTGTCGATCCTGATACTGCGTATATGACAGCAAGAGGCCTCAGAACATTACCCGTGAGAATGAAACAGCATGAACAAAGTGCATTGGAAGTCGCTCGTTGGCTAAAACAACATCCTTTAGTCGATAGTGTTTATCACCCTGCCTTATCTTCTTGCCTAGGTCATGAATATTTTCAACGTGATTTTTCAGGCAGTAACGGGTTATTTTCTTTTAGTTTAAAGAAAATCCTAACTGCTGAAGAATTTGCTCTTTTCTTAGATAATTTCTCATTATTTAAAATGGCATTTTCATGGGGTGGGTTCGAATCTTTAATTTTGGGTTATCAACCTAATGATATTAAAGCTATGCGCCAGTACGAAACACAACCCGAATTTACAGGCACATTATTCCGTGTTCATATTGGATTAGAAAATGTAGACGATCTGATTGCAGATCTCGAATCCGCATTTTTACGTATTTCTTAATAAAGAATGAATTTTTTATTAAAAAAAATCTATCCCTGTGGCTCCACAGGGATTAAATCAAACTGTTGTCTTTATTTTGCGTTAGAATAGCGAACATAAAGTCTTTTTTAATGCGAGTTCGCTAATGGAAACATTAAAAGAGATAATTCACGCATTAATGCAACATGATTATATGGTGCTGGCTAATCCTAATGTGTTGTGGGTTATCTATATTGTTCTTTTTGTTATTATTATGCTGGAAAATGGGGTTTTACCCGCAGCATTTCTACCCGGAGATACACTGCTTATTCTATGTGGTGCACTTATTGCGAAAGATGTTTTACATTTCTTTCCAACCATCATCGTATTAGGTACAGCTGCCAGTTTTGGGAGTTGGTTAGGCTTTTTACAAGGCCGATGGCTCAGTGACACAAAAGTAGTTAAACGCTGGATGGCACAACTACCTGAGCAATATCACCATAAAGCGAATGATCTTTTCCATCGTCAAGGCTTATATGCTTTATTGATTGGCCGTTTTATTGGTTTTGTTCGAACATTATTACCCACGTTAGCGGGATTATCCGAATTACAACAACGTCGCTTTCAAATATTTAACTGGTTAAGTGGCTTTCTATGGGTAGGTATTATTGTGTCACTAGGTTATGTGTTGAATTTAATTCCCTTTATTCAAAAGCATGAAACATTAGTGATGAATATTTTGATGACATTGCCTGTATTGCTCTTAAGCGCAGGTTTAATTGGCTCTATCGTAATGTATATTCGCCATCGTAAAAATAGCACCAGTAATAAGTAATTCAAAAAAACGCCATTATTTTAAACATCATAATGGCGTTTTTTAATCATCTAGCACTTGCAAAGTTCAGTTGTTCATTATCTTATCTCCTACTTATTAATATATTAGTAAAAATCCGTTTATATTTATCACCATCATTTTTTATCGTAATCTGTTTATCGTTAAAGCTTTATCGCTCTTGATGCGAGAAAAGTAGGAATATAATTATCAACCAAAAAACGTGCATAAGGCGCGAAGTCTTCAACAAAATCTTGCAATAAAAGCAACGGGATTCGGCGTTAAATGGGCTTTCCAGTGACCTTTTTTAGCCGCAATAATATCGTCATCACTAACAGGTTTAGACCACTGATTTTCCATTGCGGCTTGTTTATCCCAGTGTTCTTGGTTTAATGTTAAATAATGACTTTCCATATTACTCCTTATAAATTAACAACAATATGAACCGTTATGGTCATAAGAAAAGCCATTCCATTCTCATTTCCATAGCCTTATAGTTATATTAGCGTCATGTTATTTTATCTAGATACAGTAAAACACTTTTTCCTGATGATTTATCATAACTGTATATTCAGAACAATAAATTAAGGTGGATACAAAATGCAAAACTTTACTTATTACTCACCGACTCGCCTCCATTTTGGTCAAGGCCAAATAGAAAAATTACGTTCTGAAATAGACAAAAATGAGCGTATCTTATTAACTTATGGTGGTGGTAGTATTAAACGCAATGGCGTATTAGACCAAATTTATACTGCACTTCCTGGCCATCAAATTCATGAATTTGGTGGTATTGAGCCGAATCCTTCCTATGAAACACTAATGAAAGCCGTTTCTTACGCCAGATACCACGGGATCACGCATTTATTAGCCGTCGGTGGTGGTTCCGTTATTGATGGTACAAAATTTATTGCAGCCGCTATCCCTTATAAAGGCGAGCCATGGGAAATTGTAACAAGTCGCGGTAAAGTCATTGAGAAAGCGATACCTTTAAGTTGTGTATTAACACTTCCTGCAACAGGTACTGAAACCAACAGTTTCTCTGTTATCAGCAGAAAACAGACAATGGATAAACAAAGCTTTGCCAGTCCTCATATTTACCCTCATTGTGCTATTTTAGATCCAACAACTACTTATTCTTTACCACCAAGACAAACAGCCAACGGTGTTGTTGATGCTTTTATTCATATCTTAGAGCAATATCTCACTTATCCAGTGAATGCTCGTGTACAAGATGAGTATGCCGAAGGCCTTTTACGTATTTTGATTGATCAAGGACCAAAAGCGCTGTCATCACCTACAGACTATGATATCCGTGCTAATATAATGTGGACGGCATCACAAGCGCTAAATGGTATTCTTGGTGTGGGGGTTCCTCAAGATTGGGCAACACATGCATTAGGTCACGAACTCACGGCTTTACACGGACTCGATCATGCGCAAACCCTCGCTATTGTTTTACCTGCATTATTAAATGAAAAACGCCAAGCTAAATACGGCAAATTAATTCAATATGCACAAAAAGTTTGGGGCATAAACCAAGGTTCTGACGCTTTTAAAACTGAAACTGCGATTAATGAAACTCGAAAATTCTTTGAATTAATGGGACTTAGAACTCGACTGGCTGATTTCAAAATCGGTGAAGAAGATATTCCCGCATTAGTGCGAAAATTGGAAGAGCATGGACAAGTTGCACTCGGTGAGCATCAAGATATCACATTAGAAGTCAGTCAACGTATTTATACAGCGGCACTCTAAGTACTTTATGCAACTCTGGAGGTAAAAATGGATAAACCTAAACTGATCAAATTATCTGATGGAAATACCATCCCACAACTTGGTCTTGGTGTGTGGAAAGCAGATAATCATCAAGTTGTTAAAGCTATTCATCACGCACTTGATACAGGCTATCGTCTTTTTGATACAGCAGCGATTTATCACAATGAGGAAGGTGTAGGTAAAGCGTTAAAACAGATCACCGTTCCTCGTGATGAACTTTTTATCACAACAAAATTATGGAATAACGATCAGTCTCATGCCCGTGGTGCTTTATTAGAAAGTCTCCAGCGTTTGCAACTTGATTATATTGATCTCTATTTAATGCATTGGCCGGCTCCTTCACGAGAACTTTATGTCGAAGCTTGGAAGCAAATGATTGTTCTGCAAAAAGAAGGATTAGTAAAAAGCATTGGTGTCTGTAATTTTAAAGAAGAACATCTGGAACGCATCATTACAGAAACCGGTGTCACTCCTGTTATTAATCAGATTGAAATTCATCCATTAATGCAACAAGCACCATTAAGAGCTTGGAATACTACTCATAATATTGTGACTGAATCTTGGAGCCCATTAGCACAAGGTGGTGAAGGTGTCTTTGATCAGCCTATTATTCAAAAACTGGCTGAAAAATACCATAAAACCCCAGCGCAAATTGTTTTACGCTGGCATTTAGACAGTGGACTTGTGGTTATTCCAAAATCAGTTACACCTTCTCGTATTGAAGAAAACTTCCATATTTTTGATTTTAAATTAGAAAAAGAAGAAGTAGCTGAAATTACCGTTCTTGAACAGAAAAAACGTTTAGGTCCTGATCCTGATCTCTTTGTCGATATCTAATTTTTGTTCCTTAATTAAAAAGCCAATAGAATAGATTTTCTATTGGCTTTTCTATAAAAAAATATTCAGCCTTCTTTTTACTTCCATTTTATTTTTTGACCTCAATTTTTTACATATACCTAAATTAATTAATTCACGTTCACTTTCTGATATCTAAAACATCTATAAATAAGAGAATCTCATCATTATTTATTTTGGTGAGTTTAAAATGACAAAATTTAAAAGTGGACTAACCCCTCAGCTTTCTTCTATCACAAAGAAAGTTGCTTGGTTTAATATCTTTATTCAACTGGCTTTTCCTATCTCTGCAACGCTGCCAGCAAATGTGTTTGCTAATGGAAATAACCAAGAAAAACAAGCTATTAATTTATTAAAAAAACAGGAAACCTATCAAGTTAAAGCAGGTGATACACCAGAATCTATCGCCAAGCAATTTAATATAAAACTATTTAAACTTATTGAGGCTAATCCTGATTATGTCTCTTTAGTCGGCAAATTAAAAATAAAGGCAGGTATAACACTTAATATACCCAACGAATCTTTATTGACAAAAAAATGGTTAAATAATAACAATCAAGATATTCCTATCCCTTCGACTAACGAGCAAGAACTAGCTCAAATTATTGTCGATAATTCATCTTTATTAAATAAAGATACCGATGCGACGCAATATGCAATAAGCCGAATTTCAAGTAAAGCCAATCAACAAATAGAACAATGGTTAAATCAATTTGGTCATGCTCAAGTCTCACTTTCAACAGATAAAAAATTCACCTTGGAAGGAAGCTCTGCTGATCTTCTTATTCCACTCTATGATAGCGAGAAGAACTTAGTTTTCTCTCAAACCAGTTATCATCGTAAAGATTCTCGTAGCCAATTAAACCAAGGCATTGGTTATCGACATTTTACTGATAAATTTATGGTTGGTCTTAATGCTTTTTATGACTACGATTTAAGTCGATATCACAGCCGTTTCGGTGTGGGTGCTGAAGTATGGCGAGACTATTTTAAATTAAGTGTAAATCATTACCACCGTCTATCTAACTGGCGTACTTCTGACGATGTTATGGATTATAACGAGCGTCCAGCTAATGGTTGGGATATTCGTACAGAAGGCTACCTGCCTGCTTATCCACAACTAGGTGCAAAACTTATTTTTGAACAATATTACGGTAAAGAAGTCGGGTTATTTGGCAAAGATAATCGCCAAGAAAACCCCCACGCTTATACAGCTGGACTTACTTATACACCAGTGCCTTTAATTACCTTCGGTGCTGAACGTCGTTTTGGTTTAAACGATAATAGTGATAATAAATTTGATATAAATATCCAATATCGACTTGGGGAATCACTCTCTTCACAACTTAATCCAGATAATGTTAGAGCAACACGTTTAATGTCTGGGAATCGCTATGATTTTGTAAATAGAAACAACGACATTGTTCTTGAATATAAAAAGAAAACCTTAGTATTCCTCTCTATTGCACCGACAATTAATGGTTACGCAAAAGAAGAAAAAGATTTAGGTGTGCAAGTGCACTCTAAATATCCCGTTAAACAAATTGAATGGTCTGCGAGCCGCTTAATTGCCAATGGAGGTAAGATTAATCATAATAACAATCTTAGTTACTCAATCATTCTTCCTCGTCATATCGCTGGTTCAGCAGAAACAAATAGCTACACAATAAGCGCTGTTGCTATTGATGAACAAGGTAATCGTTCTGATCCAGTACAGAGTCAAGTCACGGTTGATCAATCTGCGATTAATACACAAAATAGCCAATTTACACCAAAAACAACGCAACTACCTGCCGACAATCATTCTGCACAAAATCTGATCTTATCAATCCTCGATAACGATAAACTTCCCATTGATATCAATCTAAAAGAACTTTCATTAAATATTCAGTCTGATAATCCAGCTGGCAATAGCCAAGTTTCACATTTCAGTAGAATTGATGCAGGGAAATATCAAGTTACAATCACCGCAGGAAGTACGCCTGAAACAGTGACATTAACGCCCAAATTTAGAGATAACACCTTTAATCAGGCACAAGTGACTTTTATTGCTGATCCACATTCTGCCATTATTGCTAAAGGTGGATTAACCGTGATTAAAAACCACGCACCTGCTGATGGTAAAAGCCAAAATAAAATTCAAGCTATTGTAACTGATATTAATGCCAATAGAATTCCTAACTATCCAGTCTCTTTTACTGCGGATAATGGCGCAACAATTATTAGGCAAGCAAATACTGATGCTGAAGGTAAAATCATTGCTCCAATCACCAATACACATATTGGTAAAAGCATAATTAATGCGAGTGTTAAAAACATTACCTATTCAACTAATGTTGATTTCATTGCCGATATTAATTCAGCAAAAATAAACACTTTCACTATTAACCCAAATAGTTCATTTGCCAATGGAACCGATGAAAAGTTAATTGCTTTCAATATCATAGATAAAAATAACAACCCTGTTCCCAATGCCAAAATTCAATTATCTGCTGATAATCAAGCTCAGCTTAAAAAAACTGAGTTACTGACGGACAGTCAAGGTAATGCATCAACAACTATGACCAGTCAAATAGCAGGCACAGTCACTGTAATAGCACGGGTTAATAAAATAGACACGAAAAAGACAACGCAATTTATTGCCGATCAATCCAACGGTAGAATTATTTCAGTGACACCATCGGCAGCCCCCTATATTGCAGATGGCAAAACAGCAGTAACATTTACCGCCGTTGTTGAAGATAAAAATCACAACATCTTACCGAATGCGAAAATAATTTGGTCTACTAATCGGGACCAACAGATTGTTCCTATTAATGAAGTTTCAACAACAGATAACCAAGGTGTTGCTCAAACGACAGTAACCAGTACTCAAGCCTTTGATGTTATTGTCACAGCCCGTATTGGTAATGAATCACTTGATGCATTACCGATTACTTTTATTGCGAATAACAAACAAGGTTTAATCACTTTAACCACGAATAAAACTGAATTAATTGCAGACAATAAAGAACAAGCAATACTCACCGCCGTGGTGAAAGATAAATTTGGTAATACATTACCAAACGTCACTGTTGAATGGCAATCTAGTGCCTCTACCACACTCGATAAACAAAAGAGTGTGACCGATAATCAAGGCCAAACAACCAATAAAATTCAAACCAAAAAAGCAGGTGCAACAGAGATTATTGCCACGCTTTCAAATAAAGAAAAAGCACAATTGACACTCACCGCTATTGCCGACCCGAATAGTGCCAATATTGTCTTAACAGCTGTAAATAACAAAACAGAAGCGATCGCAGATAATCACGATACAATTACCTTAATGGCACATGTTACGGATGCTGAAAATAATCCATTAATAAAACAATCCGTATTCTGGTCTTCAACCCATAATGTGTTGAGTGAGAATATGGTAAAAACTGATGACAATGGGAATGTACAAATTGTAATAAAAGGAACTGAAGCACAACCGACAACTGTTACAGCAACTCTGGAAAATAGCCAAAGCGCTACAACAAATCTTCGTTTTATTGCCGGTCAAGTTAATACATCACAAAGTACATTTTTGATTGAACCTCAATCTATTATTGCCAATGGCCAATCACTTGCTACCGGCACAATAAACTTAAAAGATAAATTTGGTAATCCAGTTCCGAAACAAAATAAATTTATTACTCTCTCTGGTGACAACAACACAATAAAATTTAGTGCACTCAAAGAAATCAATACTGGCATTTATCAGACAACCATCAGCGGTAAACAAGAAGGTATTAGTCTTATTCGTGCCCAATATACGAATGCAAGTAATACCTTTAATTTAACGCAACCTCTTGGTTTTATCGCTGATAAGCAAAATGCCATAATTAATGAGGTTAATGTTATCGCGCCTTTTGATGTCACCGCAAATGGGAAAGATAAAGTTGTTATCCGTGCAAAAATTGTTGATAAACAAGGTAATTCAAATATGGAAGGCGTTGCTGTGGGTTGGTTAACTTCTCTAGGCAAACTTTCATTACCTATCAGTAAAACCGATAAAAATGGGATTGCAGAAATTACCTTAAGTAGTACGCAAGCAGGTATTGCGCAAGTTACAGCGATGCTTGATAGCCAACAATCTCTCGATGCAGACCATCTGATTAACTTTAATACTGATGTGATTTCTGCTGATAAATCTCAATTATCGCTTATCCCTAACACGATTATTTCTGAAACGGGGCATTCTCAAATCACGTTAACGTTAAAAGATAAATACGATAATTTATTAACAGGGCTAGAGAACAACATCAGCGTTAACTACAGTACTGATTTAACCGCAACCACAACAGCATTTAATGAAATCTCAACTGGGGTTTATCAAGCTCAAGTTAGTGCATTAAAAGCAGGTCAAACAACGATCAGTGCTAAAGTTAATTCGGTCACACTCACACAAACAGCGCAATTAACTGTTATGCCTAACAACCAGACAGCCAAAGTTGACAAATTTGTGATAAGTAATACACAACCTAATGCAGGCGATACTATCATTTACCACGCTTATATCAGTGATAAAAATAATAATCCTGTTAACAGTGGCGTTAGTGTGACATGGACAACGGATAAAGATAGTTTACTTGCTAAACCACTGACATTTACAGACAGCAAAGGTATTGCTGACGTTAAATTAACACGTAATCCTGCGGGTATTGCTAAAGTTAACGCCGTATTAATTTCAGGTAGTTATTCTGCCCCTGATGTCAATTTTGTGGCAGATGATGTTGATGAAAACAGTTCAGAAATCAACTTAATACCGGCAACAATCATCGCCAATGGCACAGATAAAGCATTACTCACTTTAACAATTAAAGATAAAGGCGGTAATATTCTGCCAGATCAGCAAGTTGAAGGGATCGCTAATAACCCAACGATTCAGTTTAGCCCAGCCAAACAAGTCTCTCCGGGTCATTATGAAATTGAAGCAACGGGGACTAAATCAGGTACGGCACAATTAAGTGTTAAAGTTAACGGTGTTGATTTCAAAAAACAAAAAACCTTACAACTTCATGCCGATGCAACAACCTGGCAAATCAAATCTGTCAATGTCGATAGAACAAGTATGATTGCTGGAGATAAAGGGGTTAATTATCAAGCAACTATAGTGGATGCTAATGACAATATATTGCCTAACGTTATTGTGTCATGGAAGTTACAAGGTTTAGCTGATGACTATGACTTTAGTACCTATACAGATACAAATGGTATCGCAAGAACAAAAGTCACCAGCACGGTTGCGGGTATATTGAAAATGAGTGCTTATCTTGATTTAAATAATCATAAGCAAATTCAGGATGTAACCGTAAATCCAACTAACATCGATGTCAATAAATCAACCTTTACGAGTAGCCGTCAATCAATAGGTGGAGATGATAAAGATAGCGCCCTACTCGCTGTAAATTTAATAGATAAATACGATAATACGATTGATGGTAAAACAGTTTCGATAAAAACAGTCAGTGGTAAGCCTAATTTTAGTGATAACCCACTAAATTCATTAGGAAATGGTAAATATCAAACCAATCTTACTTCAAATGTTAAAACAGATATTATCTTAACTGCTGAAGCGGAAGGATTAACCATTGCAAAACCATTAACCATAAAAGTCACTATCCCGAAACCTAATATTATTTTTGACAAACAAATCCAGCAAGAAACCTACGCTTCTGCACCAATCAGCGCATTAGGTTATACAGGATTGCCTAATAATATTGACGTGATGTGGTCTAGCTCTGATCCGGCTATTGCCTCTATTAATACGGCTACCGGTAGCATTTCAATGAAAAAAGCAGGTACTGCTATTATCACACTACAAACATCAGGTAATAATCAATATCAACCTGCTCAAAGTAGTTATCCTTTGGTGATTGAGAAAGCGGATGTCGGACTAGTCGCCAAAGAATCTCAATTAAACTCAATTTGGAATGATAATATTCCGCAACAAGTGGTGCTTTTATATACCAATAAAGATGCCACAAACAACCCACCACCTAAGCAATTTGTCAATTACAAACAAGCTATAATAGCAGTCGATGAACAAGGAAAAATTACACCAATAAAACCAGGCGATACAAGCATTACCGTATTATCTCAAGCAACAGAACAATTTAAGTCATCAAGTACAGTCATTGATTACACGCAAGATAAAGGCACAATAAATTATTATTTTAAAAATTCAGATGAAACATTAATTGTTGATGCATTGTCAAATGGCGTATTGACCGCTCAGGCACCGACTCCTCCACTGCCTACTGGTATTAATGCCATTTGGAGTAGTAGTAATCCAAGTGTTGTAGAAGTCACTCCGGAAGGTGCGATCACCCACTTAAGTGTAGGAAGAGCCACACTCACATTATCAATTAAAGATGATGCTTATTATCATGATAACCATAATAGTTATAATATTATGGTAAAACCTGCACCTTATATTACGATTGATTCAGTAAAATTTAAGTCTGCCGGTAGAGAGACGATTGCCTCAAATGCTAACAATTTATCTTGGCAACCTGTTTACATCTCAGATAATAGCTTTACTGTTAATTGGAGCTCAATAGAAACACCTCACGCTATTAATTTTGAACTGTATGATGATAAGAATAATTTGCTCCAACGAGAGGAAAGACAAAATTATAGCCCTAAAAACAATATAACTGATCCTGTTATTATCTCTCCAACTGAACCTTACATAAATAAGCCACAAAATTTGAAATTAAAAGTGATCACGTTTGATTTAAATGATAAACCTTATCCTAAAGAATATAACATTGCGGTTAAATCAATTTCTGCACAAACGGCTGAAAATTTAATTTCAATTAGTCTTAATTCTCAATTTTTATATACAGATAGTGGTAGTTCAGCACCATCTTGCCAAGATGCGATGGCAACAAGCACCGTACATTTTACAGTAATACCGAGAATAGAATTTAAGGGTGATACTAAAAATTTACTTTATCCAATCAAGTTAACTGCGAGAATAGATAATATAACGTTAAATCCATCGAACCTATCACAAGGAGTAATTAATCAAAATATAGTTTATCCAAATGATTTTGCCTTGAGTAAGACATCGGAGAATACTCATGAATTTAAGACAACATCATCACAATATGCTATTGATAAAGAATGTAGGATTAAAGACTCAGGTCATGGTGTATTTAAACTAACCATAGATGTATATGGAAATAAACAAGAAATCACAAAGAACTTCAACTGGAATGGCTTTAATGGCACCTATTGATAAACAAATAAATTAAATTTAAAACCACATTATTTAAAAATAATGTGGTTTTTTTAAATAGTAATAGAAAAAATCCCGAATACGAGTTTCCTTATATTCGGGATTATTATAACAACAATAAATAAACTTAAGCTTTATTTATATTTTTATGCATCTCTTGGACTGATATCACATCCGCTGTAGGATCTGCCGTTAATGACAGTGTTGTCGCAAATCCACCATTTAATGTCGTGTCATAATGGACTTTATATCTTAATGCACTACGACGAATAATCTTTGAATCTTCAATGGCTTGACGACCAGAAGTGGTATTCACAATATAGTCATATTCACCATTTTTAATTCTATCTTCAATATGCGGTCGCCCTTCATGCACTTTATTGACTAAACGTGGATTTATTCCTGCTTCACCTAATACAATAGCTGTACCATGTGTAGCATCTAATTCAAATCCACTTTTTAGTAATTTCGTCGCCAAATCAACAACACGCTTTTTATCACCCTCTCGCACAGAAAGAAGTGCTCTACCTTTTTTCTTCATGGTAGAGTTGCTACCCAACATCGCTTTAGCAAAAGCTTGTGCAAAGGTTGTTCCAACGCCCATCACTTCACCTGTTGAACGCATTTCTGGCCCTAAAATCGGATCAACGCCTGCAAACTTATTGAAAGGTAAAACGACTTCTTTTACTGAGTAATAAGGGGGAATAACTTCTTTTGTTACACCCTGCTCTTCAAGGCTTTGGCCAATCATGACACGCGCAGCAACTTTGGCTAATGGCACACCCGTAGCTTTTGACACAAAAGGCACAGTTCGAGCAGCTCGAGGATTGACTTCAATGAGATAAACATCATCACCTTTCACCGCAAATTGTGCATTCATTAACCCTTTTACACCTAACTCAAAAGCAAGTTCACGAACCTGTTTACGCATCACATCTTGAATTTCTTTACTTAGGGTATAAGCAGGCAATGAGCAAGCTGAGTCACCGGAGTGAACACCTGCTTGTTCGATATGCTCCATAATACCGCCAATCACGACTTGTTTGCCGTCACAAATCGCATCAATATCGACTTCAATCGCATCATCAAGAAAACGGTCTAATAAGACAGGGGTATCGTTTGACACACTGACAGCGGTTTGGAAATAGCGACGTAAATCAACTTCGTCATAAACAATTTCCATTGCGCGCCCACCAAGGACATAAGAAGGGCGAACCACCAGCGGGTAACCAATCAATTGTGCTTTTTCTACCGCCTCTTCTAACGCTGTTACAGTAGCATTTTCAGGCTGTTTTAAGCCTAATTTATCAACGGCTTTTTGGAAGCGTTCACGATCTTCGGCTTTATCAATAGCATCTGGTGTTGTACCAATGACTGGCACACCTTCAGCTTCTAGCGCTCTTGCTAATTTCAGTGGGGTTTGCCCACCATATTGCACGATGACCCCTTTCGGCTTTTCGATACGTACAATTTCAAGCACATCTTCTAATGTGACAGGTTCAAAATAGAGTCTGTCAGAAGTGTCATAATCTGTTGAAACCGTTTCAGGGTTACAGTTCACCATGATGGTTTCGTAACCGTCCTCACGTAACGCAAGCGCCGCATGTACACAGCAATAATCAAATTCAATTCCTTGACCTATGCGGTTTGGCCCCCCACCTAAGATCATGACTTTAGGTTTGTTTTGATGGGGATTAGCCTCACACTCTTCTTCATAAGTCGAGTACATATAAGCTGTATCTGTCGCAAATTCTGCCGCACACGTATCAACACGTTTATAGACTGGATGTAGCTGATACTGTTCTCGTAATTGGCGAATAACGTGCTCTTTTACGTTAAGTATTTTTGCTAAACGCGCATCAGCGAAGCCTTTACGTTTTAGCTGACGTAAGAAATCAGCACTCAACCCTTTGATGCCTATTTCACCAACTTTTTCTTCAAGACGAACAATTTCTTCAATTTGAACTAAGAACCAACGATCAATATTAGTAAGGTTAAACACACCATCAACAGACAGCCCTGCTCGGAAAGCATCTGCGATATACCAAATTCGGTCAGAACCTGCATCTTTTAGCTCTCGACGAATTTTGGTTAATGCTTCAGGGTCGTCTAAATCAACTTTAGGATCAAAACCCGTTGCCCCAACTTCAAGGCCTCGTAACGCTTTTTGCATAGATTCTTGTAGCGTTCTACCGATTGCCATCACTTCACCAACAGATTTCATTTGCGTAGTTAATCTGTCATTGGTTCCTGCAAATTTTTCAAAATTAAAGCGAGGGATTTTTGTCACAACATAATCAATAGAAGGCTCGAAAGAAGCAGGAGTTCTTCCTCCTGTGATGTCATTCATCAGCTCATCAAGGGTATAACCTACTGCTAATTTTGCGGCAACTTTAGCAATTGGAAAACCTGTTGCTTTGGATGCCAAGGCAGAAGAGCGTGACACTCGAGGATTCATTTCAATAACAATCAAACGCCCTGTTTTAGGATCAACAGCAAACTGAACATTAGAGCCACCCGTTTCAACACCTATCTCACGTAATACTGCCATCGAGGCGTTACGCATAATTTGATATTCTTTGTCGGTAAGTGTTTGTGCTGGCGCGACAGTAATGGAATCCCCCGTATGAATTCCCATTGCATCGAAGTTTTCGATAGAGCAGACGATAATGCAGTTGTCGTTTTTATCACGCACGACTTCCATTTCGTACTCTTTCCAACCAATCAGTGATTCATCAATTAATAGTTCATTGGTTGGTGATAAATCTAAACCACGAATACAGATTTCTTCAAATTCTTCACGATTATAGGCAATACCGCCACCCGTTCCGCCCATCGTGAATGAAGGGCGAATAATACAAGGAAAACCAACTTGTTCAGCGACAGCAAAAGCTTCATCAAGATTATGTGCAATACCTGAACGAGCAGTATCTAAGCCGATTTTTTTCATCGCTTTATCAAAGCGTTGCCTATCTTCTGCTTTATCAATCGCATCAGCTGTTGCCCCAATCATGGTGACACCAAACTCAGCTAAAACACCTTGGCGCTCCAATTCTAAAGCGCAGTTCAGTGCTGTCTGCCCACCCATTGTCGGTAATACCGCATCAGGGCGCTCTTTTTCGATAATTTTTCTCACAACTTGCCAGTGAATAGGCTCAATGTACGTTGCATCGGCCATTTCAGGATCGGTCATAATGGTTGCAGGATTTGAATTTACCAAAACAACTCGATATCCCTCTTCACGTAGAGCTTTACATGCTTGAGCGCCTGAATAATCAAATTCACACGCTTGTCCGATTACAATCGGCCCTGCACCTAAAATCAGGATTGTTTTGATATCTGTTCTTTTAGCCATTTTCTTTCGCTCCTGATTTATTTTGTTGTTACTGATTGCAGGTTTTGACGATATTGCGCGATTAGCTCGATAAAGTGATCAAAAAGAGGTGCGGCATCATGTGGCCCAGGGCTGGCTTCTGGATGGCCTTGGAAACTAAATGCTGGTTTATCTGTACGATGAATGCCTTGTAAAGAACCATCAAACAGAGATTTATGTGTCACACGTAAATTGGCGGGAAGAGATGTTTCATCAACAGCAAACCCATGATTTTGCGCTGTGATCATCACCGTATTTTTATCTAAATCTTTAACCGGATGGTTACCACCATGATGACCAAATTTCATTTTGATGGTTTTTGCACCGCTCGCTAATGCTAATAGCTGATGCCCTAAACAAATACCAAATACCGGGATATCAGTGGTTAAAAAGGTTTGAATGGCGTTAATGGCATACTCACAGGGCTCTGGATCCCCGGGGCCATTTGAAAGAAAAATACCATCAGGTGAAAGCGCTAAAACATCTTGCGCTGGCGTTTGTGCAGGCACAACAGTCACTCGACATCCACGATCAACTAACATGCGTAAAATATTACGTTTCACACCGAAATCATATGCCACAATATGCAATGGCAATTCAGCCGCCAATTTAGCCTCTGGTAATTCATTTTCTAACGTCCAACTGCCTTGAGTCCACTGATAAGGTTGTTTAACGGTTACTGTTTTGGCTAAATCCATGCCTTTTAAACCCGGGAATGATTTAGCCTTTTCGAGCGCAACATGGCTATCAAGGCGATCCCCGGCGATAATACAGCCATTTTGTGCGCCTTTTTCTCTCAATAAGCGCGTTAACTTACGTGTATCAATATCTGCAATTGCAACAATATTATGGCGTTTAAGATAATCAGATAATGTTTCTTGAGCACGATAATTGCTCATCACTAATGGCAAATCACGAATAATTAAGCCTTGAGCATGAATAGTTTCTAATTCTTCGTCTGAATGATTAACGCCGGTGTTGCCAATGTGGGGATAGGTGAGAGTAACAATTTGTTGGGAGTAAGACGGGTCGGTTAGTATCTCTTGATAACCAGTCATTGAAGTGTTAAAAACGACTTCACCGATGGCGGCGCCTTCTGCGCCAATCGACTTGCCGTGGAATTCGGTCCCATCTTCTAGAACCAGTATAGCTGATTTAATCAAAACGCCCTCCAGAGAATAATAAATCACATTTCATGCATATTAATTCAGATTTAAGACTCTAAATCAATGCCAAAAACATAAAATTGGGCAAATTTTTGGCAAATTGGGCGCATTCTAAAGATCGAATGGGCAGATGTCTAGAAAAAACACCTTTTTAATTAAAAAAATATCAATCATTAGCAATTTAATTAACCAAGTGACAATTAACACAACAAATCTTACAGATTTAACCGTTTGCTTACCAAGATAATTTAAAAATGAAATTTTAAAAGAAAATACGGCGTGATATGTTCTATTTTTAGAAAAAAAACAGAAAAAATAAGAGATAAATAACACAAATAAGAACAAACAGAATAAAAACAAAAAATCAAATAAAAAAAACCCACAATTAAACAAATGATTATGAGTTTTCATATAGTTAAAAATAATAAAAAATCACAATTCTTCTAAAGAAAGCACATCTTTCATATTATATAGACCTGATTTTTTACAACTTAACCAAATAGCTGCCCTTACCGCACCATTTGCAAATGTCATTCGGCTAGAAGCCTTATGGCTTATCTCGACTCTTTCACCAATATCGGCAAAAATCGCAGTATGTTCACCCACAATATCCCCCGCACGAATAGTAGCAAAACCAATACTTTGAGGGTCACGCTCTCCCGTATGTCCTACTCGCTCATAAACGGCACACTCTTTAAGATCACGACCCAGTGCCTCTGCAATAGATCCCCCCATTGCTAATGCAGTACCTGATGGGGCATCAACCTTATGGCGATGGTGCGCTTCTACAATTTCAATATCACTGTAAGAACCCATCACTTTAGCGGTTTTTTCAAGTAATTTAAGTACCAGATTGACACCAACACTAAAGTTAGCAGCAAATACAATTGGGATAATTTTAGCCGCATTTTCAATCGCTTTTTTGCCTTCATCATCAAAGCCAGTCGTACCGATAATCATGCCTTTTTGTTGTTCTACACAAAATTCAATATGAGAAAGCGTTCCTTCGGGGCGTGTAAAATCAATTAATACATCAAATGCATTAGCTTGTGCTAATAAGTTATCAGTTACCGTGACACCGATATGACCAATGCCAGCCAATTCACCCGCATCTGAGCCAATTAATGAAGAATTTGTACGTTCAAAAGCAGCACCTAGCACAGTTCCTTCTTGTTGAGAAATTGCCTGAATTAATTGGCGCCCCATACGACCACCCGCACCAACAACAGCAAGACGAAGTTCTTTCGCAGACATAACTAAATTTCTCCTAAACAATACTTATGATCTCTATTTATTGTTTACAGATTAGCGAGGTCATCCACTTGATGCCAGCATTTAACGTTCAAGATAAGAAAAACACACAAAACCCTAGTGATTATCAGTAAAAGAGATGAATAGCATGATTATTCATTTAACTTAACTTTTAGCATAAAAAAAGCAGAGTTATTGAACTGCACCCCAAAAGTTGGACACCAACTTTGGGGTGTTTTTCTATGGCTAAATATTCTCTTGATTTTAAACTAAATGTGATTAATTTTTATCTCAAAGGCAATAGTCGTCTAT
>NZ_PHFJ01000006.1 GCF_003144535.1 Proteus penneri
TGTTCACTCTTCAAGACTTGATACATCTAATATTTTAGAAGATATCGTCTCTGCGAGTGCCCACACAGATTGTCTGATAATTTGTTAAAGAGCAGTGCAACCTTCGCTGCCGTTTCCGGCCTTCTGCGTTGTTGCGAGGAGGCGTATATTACGCTATTCCTATGAAGAGTCAAGAGTTTTTTCAAACTTTTTCTTTTCTCTTCACTGTCCTGCGTGGCTTGTTGTTTGCTCATCGCCGGTCAGTGGATGCGCATTATAGGGAGATCTCGGATTAGCGCAAGTGTTTTTTTAAAATAATTTTCTGTTCGGTCAAAACTCCAACAAGACGTATAAAAACCCCACAAAAAAGATTAAATATCACTCAATTTTGGCAAAATGCGTCGCAAATTCGCTTACTTTATTCCAATCTGTATATTCAATTTCTTTTGTAGGATCCGTTTCACCTTTAGTCATCTTCATAATTAACTGGATCATGACTCTATCAATCCATTTATAGCGAGGATAAAAAAGTGCACCAGCAAATACACCCGTTAACGTTGGTTTCCATGGAGTCTTATCTAGAAACTTACGCATATAAGCATTCGTCTCAGGTGTATTCTTTTCTGCTTTTCTTGCCGTAAGATTAACGCCAAAGAATGCGGACGGCATACTATTCAATTGAACAAGATGACGAGTGATAAATTTATCGAGAGCTTTATTAAAGTAACCATAACGAATAGAAGCACCCACTAAAACTTTATTATAAGCAGATAAATTTAAACTCTGCTGAACAGAGGTTAAATCTCTCACATCGCATTCATGACCGTGTTGTCTTAATTCATTTGCGATTTGTGTCATTATCTTTTTAGTTTGACCATCAGTACTACAATACAATAATAGCGCGCTCATACATTACTCCTTGTATTAGGTTAATCACGCCAAAACGTTGGGGTAAATAAAACCAATAGTGTGAAAACTTCTAGTCGTCCAAATAACATTGTTACGACCAATATCCATTTTGCCGCTGGATTCATTGTCGTGAAGTTGTCAGCAACAATACCTAATCCAGGACCAAGATTATTTAATGTGGTAGCAATAGCAGAAAATGCAGAAAATTCATCAACGCCTGTCGCTATCAACAACATTAAGCTAATAATAAATACCAATGCATAAGCAGAGAAAAATCCCCACACGGCTTCAATAATACGTTCGGGTAATGCTCGGTGACCAAGTTTGATGGTATAAACTGCATTCGGGTGAACAAGACGTTTTAATTCACGATTGCCTTGTAGAAATAAAAGCAAAATACGAATGACTTTCAATCCCCCGCCTGTTGATCCCGCACAACCACCAATAAATGCCGAACATAATAATAGAAGAGGTAAAAATGCAGGCCATTGTGCAAAACTATCCGTGGCAAAGCCCGCTGTTGTCGCCATAGAAACAACTTGGAAAAAGGCCTGATTTATGGTTATCCATCCAGAATCATATACAGAATAAAGCCAAAGAATACCGCTGCAGATAATGACTAATCCCAATTGAATTGAGATAAACATACGAAATTCAGGATCACGCCAATAGATATTTAAGCTTCTTCCTGTTAGTACGGCAAAGTGCAAACCAAAGTTACAACCAGAGATCAGAAGGAATACACCAATAATGATGTTAATGGTTGGACTATTAAAATAACCAATACTGGCATCATGAGTAGAAAATCCACCAATCGCAATAGTTGAAAAACTATGAGAAATTGCATCAAACACATCCATGCCTGCAATCCATAATGCTAAAGCACAAATGATCGTTAATAAAACATAGATAAGCCAAAGTGCTTTTGCTGTTTCTGCAATTCGAG
The DNA here is from genome assembly GCF_003144535.1 of Proteus penneri. Lineage (GTDB taxonomy): Bacteria > Pseudomonadota > Gammaproteobacteria > Enterobacterales > Enterobacteriaceae > Proteus > Proteus penneri. The sequence goes on from NZ_PHFJ01000006.1 coordinate 1,835, forward strand.
GTCGCATTTTATTATCTTTCAATGGCCCCGGCATTTCTGCACGATAGAGCTGCATTCCCCCAACACCTAAAAGAGGAAGAATAGCGACAGCTAAGACAATGATCCCCATTCCCCCTAACCATTGAAGCATTTGTCGATAAAATAAAATAGCTTTAGGCAATGAATCTAGCCCTACAAGCGTTGTGGCACCTGTTGTAGTTAGTCCTGAGAATGATTCAAAAAAGGCATCGGTAATAGAAAGATGAGGTTGTTCAGAAAAGATAAACGGCAATGCCCCAACACTACCCAGTACTGTCCAAAATAAGACAACAATCAAAAAACCTTCTTTAGGTTTAAGCTCACTTTTTTTATGTCGGTTGGGGATCCACAGCATTAACCCAATGATCAACGCTACAATAAATGTTTGGCTAAATGCACGCCCTGCACCATCTCGATATATTAGTGCGACAATACCAGGAATGATCATCGTGACAGAAAATAAGATAACAAGCAGTCCGACAATACGGGTTATTGAACGAAAATGCATTTAGCGATTTCCTTGATAGCAAAGATTATTCATTTTTATCTAACGGGATTAATTGCATACTGCCACGACTTATATCACGTAGTTTAACTTCAACTTCACCGCTATGCACTGCAGGCAATGAAAGTATAAAAGTAACTTTATCAGTATATTCACTTGAAAGTACTTGCCCATGATATTGTTCAACGACTTGTTCAAATAATGAAACAAGTGAATATTCACACGCTACACTAAAACGTAACTGTGGCACTTTCGTTTTTGTTGGCAAAAGCTTTAATGCTTGTTGAACGCCACTACCATAAGCTCTAACTAACCCACCGGTTCCTAATTTGATCCCACCGAAATACCGAACAACCACGGCGGTAACTTCTCCCATTCCACTCCCTAAAAGAGGTGCAAGAATAGGTTTTCCCGCCGTACCTGTTGGCTCGCCATCATCAGAAAAACCTAACTGTTGTGAATCATCGGGCCTTCCTGCAACAAAAGCCCAACAGTGGTGTCGGGCATCAGGAAATTGCTCTTTGATAGACTGGATATAAGCTTTTGCTGAATCAATACCTTCAGTGTGAGCAATAAATGTAATAAAACGACTCTTCTTTATTTCTTCACTGAATTCTACAGTTTCAGCGGGGATCAAATACGCTTTCATCAGGCTAAGTGTAAGTCTCTGGTCATATTTTCAATTTTGTTATCGTGGATAATAATATTATCTTCAATACGAATGCCACCAAATGGTTTGAAATGCTCAATAAGCTTCCAATTGAAATGAGTACTGTATTTTCCTTCTTTCCAAGGCTCTAATAAAGAATCGATGAAGTAAAATCCAGGTTCAATGGTTAATACCATGCCTGGTTCAACAATACGAGTGCAACGTAAGAATGGATACATTGCAGGAGCCGCTAAATGAGTTCCTTTATCATCTTGCATAAATCCTGCCGCATCATGAACTTGCAGACCTAAAGCATGCCCTAAACCATGAGGTAAAAATGGTGTAGTTAACCCAGCACTTACCATCTCTTCTTCACTCACGCCTTTAACAATACCGTACTTATTAAGTAGCCCTGCAATACGTTGATGCATTTGAACATGGTATTCAGTATAACGCACACCCGCTTTCATTGTTGCAATCAACGATTGTTGTGCATCATTCATATCTTTAACTAACGAAGTAAATTCATGATTTTCTTTTGCGCTATAAGTACGAGTTATATCAGCAGCATAACCATTATATTCAGCCCCTGCATCAATAAGGAAACTACGATATTCATCCGGTGATTCATGATCTAGTTTTGTGTAATGTAAAACAGCGGCATGTTCATTTAAGGCGACAATATTACCGTAAGGAACATCGGTATCACGATGACCCGTAGCCATTAAATACGCCATATTAATATCAAATTCACTTAATCCCGCTTGAAAAGCTTCTCGAGCGGCAATATGCCCGTTGACAGCCATTTTTTGTGCTTCACGCATACAAGCTAATTCATAACCTGTTTTATAGGCACGATAGTAATGATAATAATCAAGAAGAGATTGCTTGTTGATATTATCAATACTCACACCTAATGATTCTGCTCGCTGTGTATTTGGGCCAATATAAGCGGTATTTTTATTAATATAAGGTGCTAACTCTTTTTGAATATCATCAACATTTTTGAGATGAATTAGCTCAATTTCATGCGTCCAATAGCTACTTGGTAAAGCTTCAACACTGTGCCAATAGTCAACAGGAGAATAGAACCATAATTTAGGTTTATTAACGCCATCCGCTAATAACCAACAATGTGGTACATCTGTTACAGGCACCCATGCTTTAAAGTGAGCATTCACTTTAAAAGGATAATCACTGTCATCAAGGAAAACACGGATAGGTTCACCAGAATGAATTAATACAGAATCAAGATGGTGTCTGGATAAAGCATCACGAGTACGATTTTGTAGAGTTTTGATATGTTCTTGGTACAGAGAGAGCAATTTTTCCATTATTAATTACCTTATCTTATTCATTGTTAATGATTCAGCTTAACACGCCAACTCTTTTAGTGGCTAACACCATAACAAAAATAGATTATTAGCGATTTATTTCACTTATTTTTATCAAATAGAGCAACAATATAAAATTCAATAAGTTAAATAATTTTACTGTGATCCCTCTTGCAGTTTTTTAATCAATAATTTGCATTTATTTAACATTGTATTCACACTCTCACTATCTGGTCATACCAGTCTATACTTTTAGGGAGAATACAAATGCTCTATCAAAGCGAAAATATTCAAGTCGATTGGGTGAAACAAGGTATTGTTGAACTCGTTTTTAACGCCAAAGGCTCTATTAATAAATTAGATACCAAAACAGTTGCGATGCTAAGCGAAGCTTTAACCGTATTAGAGGCAACACAAGATCTAAAAGGTGTTATTTTACGTTCTGAAAAACCTACCTTTATTGTCGGTGCTGACATCACTGAGTTTCTGTCCCTATTTGATGCCCCTGAAGAAGAATTGACTCAGTGGCTACATTTCTCTAATCAGATTTTTAGTCGACTTGAAGACTTACCTGTTCCTACTATTTCCGCTATCAATGGCTATGCACTTGGTGGCGGCTGTGAGTGCGTACTTGCTACTGATTTTCGTATTGCTTCTCCTGATTTACGTATCGGTTTGCCAGAAACAAAACTTGGGATCATGCCGGGCTTTGGCGGTTCAGTACGTCTTCCTCGTTTGATCGGTGTCGATAATGCATTAGAAATTATTACTGCCGGTAAGGATATTGATGCTCAAACAGCACTTCAAAATGGATTAATTCAAGCAATTATTCCTTTAGAAAATTTAAAAGAGAGTGCTATTTCATTAATCGAACAAATGATTGACGGTCAAATTGATTGGAAAGCGGCACGTCATCCCAAAACAGCGCCATTAAGACTGACAGAGCTTGAACACAAAATGTCTTTCAGTGTGGCTAAAGGTATGGTGATGAAAGTAGCAGGCCCTCACTATCCTGCGCCTATCACCGCAGTAAAAACGATTGAAAAAGCAGCCTTCCTAAATAGAGATGAAGCGCTGGCTCTCGAAACTGAAAACTTTGTTAAGCTCACACGCACTGATGTTGCAAAAGCCTTAGTTGGTATTTTCCTTAATGATCAGTACGTCAAAAATATCACCAAAAAACGGCATGCCGAATTGCCTAAACAGGCTGCTGTATTAGGTGCGGGGATCATGGGGGGTGGGATTTCCTACCAATCTGCCTTAAAAGGTATCCCTGTTGTCATGAAGGATATTAACCTAAAATCCCTTGAGCTGGGAATGAATGAAGCGTTAAGCCTGCTACAAAAACGTCAAGAAAAAGGTCGAATGAGTGCCGTAGATATGGCAAAAACGCTCGCCTCTATTCAACCAACACTAAATTATGCCGCTATCAGCGATGTCGATATTGTGGTTGAAGCCGTTGTTGAAAATCCAAAAGTAAAAGCAACTGTACTTGCTGAAACAGAAGCATTATTAGCCGATAACGCGATCCTTGCTTCCAATACCTCAACGATACCTATCTCATTGCTCGCAAGATCCTTAAAGCGCCCAGAAAATTTCTGTGGTATGCATTTCTTTAATCCTGTCCATCGCATGCCTTTAGTGGAAATTATTAAAGGTGAAAAAACCAGTGAAGAGACCATTAACCGTATTGTGAGTTATGCAAGCAAAATGGGAAAAACACCGATCATCGTTAATGATTGTCCCGGCTTTTTTGTAAACAGAGTCCTTTTTCCTTATTTTGCGGGTTTTTCTCTATTACTAAGAGACGGTGCTGATTTTATTGCTGTTGATAAGGTGATGGAAAAAGTATTTGGTTGGCCAATGGGTCCAGCTTATTTACTTGATGTTGTGGGTATTGATACAGCTAATCATGCTCAAGCTGTTATGGCTCAAGGTTTCCCTGACAGAATGGGGACGATTGAGCGAGATGCTATTGCTCTTTTATATGAGCAACAGCGATATGGTCAGAAAAATAATCATGGTTTCTATAATTACTCTGTTGATAAACGGGGTAAAAAACAGAAATCTGTTGATGGTCAAATTCAAACGCTTATTCAGCAAAATGCAGGCAAAACACAAGAGTTTAGCCAAGACGCAATTATCGCTCGCATGATGATCCCAATGATCAATGAAGTTATTCGTTGTCTAGATGAAGGCATTATTGCTTCACCAGCCGAAGCTGATATCGCACTAGTATATGGCTTAGGCTTCCCTCCTTTCCGTGGTGGTGTATTCCGTTACCTCGATACTATTGGAACAGCGAAATTTGTTGCAGATGCACAACAATATGCGTCATTAGGGCCACTCTATCAAATCCCTGAAAGCTTAAAACAAAAAGCGCAACACAACGAAACCTATTATCCAAAACCCGTAAAAGTAGATGTTAACATCAGAGAACTCGCTTAAGGAGAGATGAAATGGAAAAGGTTGTCATAATTGATGGTATTCGTACTCCTATGGGACGCTCTAAAGGTGGTGCTTTTCGCCATGTTAGAGCAGAAAACCTCTCTGCTCACCTGATGCAAGCACTACTAAAACGTAATCCTAATATTAATCCTAATGATATTGGTGATGTAATTTGGGGTTGCGTACAGCAAACCTTAGAACAAGGTTTCAATATTGCACGTAACGCTGCATTATTAGCCGAACTTCCTCATAAAGTGCCAGCTGTCACGGTTAATCGCTTATGTGGTTCATCAATGCAAGCATTACATGATGGCGCCCGCCAAATTATGCTTGGTGATAGCCAAGTAGCATTAATTGGTGGTGTTGAACATATGGGTCATGTGCCAATGACTTATAATGCAGATTTTAATCCATCTCTTAATCTTTCTGTTGCTAAAGCCTCATTTTCTATGGGCTTAACAGCAGAAATGCTAGCAAAGTCATTCCAAATTTCACGCGAAGAGCAAGATAAATTTGCTTATCGCTCACACCATTTAGCAGCGATTGCAACACAGCAAGGCTATTTTAATAATGAGATAGTGGCTATCAATGGTCATGATGCAGCAGGTAATTTCATCAATGTCAAAAATGACGAAGTTATTCGTTATAACCCAAGTCTTGATGATTTAGCACAACTGAAACCTGTATTTGATCCCGCAACAGGCTCTGTAACAGCCGGAAATTCATCCGCAGTTTCGGATGGCGCATCAGCGATGTTTATTACCAGTGAACGTTATGCGAAAGAGCACAATTTAAAGCCTCGAGCTGTTATTCGTGCTATGGCTGTTACAGGGTGTGATCCCGCAATTATGGGTTATGGCCCAGTTCCTGCAACAGAAATCGCATTGAAAAAAGCAGGATTAACATTAGGTGATATTGATATTTTTGAGCTAAATGAAGCTTTTGCCGCACAGTCATTAGCTTGCATGAAGAAAATGAATTTACTCGATAGTATTGATGACAAAATTAATTTAAATGGTGGAGCGATTGCCTTAGGACATCCTTTAGGTTGCTCTGGATCTCGAATAACCACGTCATTATTAAATATTATGGAGCGTAAAGATGCGCAGTTTGGCTTAGCCACAATGTGTATTGGATTAGGACAAGGTATTGCAACGATTATAGAACGTGTTTAATACGGCATTCTGCCTATCCACGTTCTTATCGTTGGGAAAGTATTCACTTCGATTGCATGGTTAGAAACCATTTTCCCGCCGTCAGGGGCGGGTTTTTTTATGGTTTTAAAAACGAAAATAATAACAAATGATGGGATATTATCGTTTTATCAGATAAATTCAAAAGCATCGCTAAATAAGCGTGTTTTATCTGCATTGCGCTCATTACAAAAACGATCTCTGGCAATTTTAGCCATCTCAAAACGCCCTGCGATATAAATATCATATTCTGATAAATCGCCAAAATCTTCGCTTATCGCCGTTAATACCGTACCTTTTCGGCCTCGCCAATTTTCATCCGGTTGCTCGACGACAGGCACAACCGTTAAAGATGGATGCAATTCTGATAATTCTTGTAATTCATTAAGGTCATAGAGGTGAACGCTTTCTCTTCCCCCCCCAATAAATCGTAATAGAGCGTTGTGGGTTTTCAGCTAATGCAGCCAATAAAATTGAGTGGGTATAAGAAAATCCCGTACCGCCAGCAATTAATAGTAAAGGACGTTGACTCTCTTTTTTAAACCACGCATTTCCATGAGGAATATCAATGGTAAGCTGCTGTTTTTCTAATATCACATCAAGCACTGCCATCGCATAAAGATTGAGTTCAGACGCACCAATATGAAGTTCAATAAAGTCTTTATTTTCAGGTATAGATGCAATAGAAAAAGGGCGTTTATCACGTTCATCCATAACGGCTAAAAGATATTGCCCAGCCTGAAAATCAAATTCGCCATCGGGTAATAGCCTTACCCGATAAACCGTATCTGTCATCGGCTCAACAAGTGAGACTTTACAATTCAGTATTGCCATGTTGTTCCTCTGTTATTATTTAAGAATATCGAGCTGTTCCCAAATAGTATCGACTCGTTGCTTAACTTCATCAGACATCACAATAGGTCTACCCCATTCTCTATCTGTCTCACCAGGCCATTTGTTGGTCGCATCAAGACCCATTTTTGATCCTAATCCTGAAACAGGTGAAGCGAAGTCGAGATAATCAATAGGCGTATTTTCCATCATAATGGTATCTCTCGCAGGGTCCATTCTGGTCGTGATTGCCCAAATCACGTCTTTCCAATCTCTTGCATTGACATCATCATCGCAAACAATCACAAATTTTGTGTACATAAATTGCCGTAAGTAAGACCAAACACCCATCATTACGCGTTTAGCATGACCCGCATACTGTTTCTTCATTGTCACAACGGCTAAACGGTAAGAACATCCTTCAGGGGGTAAATAAAAATCTACAATCTCAGGAAACTGTTTTTGTAATATCGGAACAAGCACTTCATTCAATGCAACACCTAATACTGCGGGCTCATCAGGTGGGCGCCCTGTATAGGTGGAGTGATAAATTGCATCTTTACGGCGCGTTAAATGCGTAATGGTAAACACAGGAAAAGAGTCAATCTCATTATAATATCCTGTGTGATCGCCATATGGCCCTTCTGGGGCTAATTCGCCTGGTTCAATGTAACCTTCAAGGATAATCTCAGCACTTGCTGGCACTTCAAGATCATTGGATAGGCATTTTACAACTTCTGATTTATTACCCCGCAATAATCCAGCAAATGCATATTCAGATAATGTATCGGGTACTGGTGTTACGGCACCTAAAATAGTAGCAGGATCAGCTCCTAATGCCACAGATACAGGAAATCGCTCACCGGGATGTTTTTGACACCATTCTTGAAAATCTAACGCACCACCACGATGCGATAACCAGCGCATAATCACTTTATTTTTACCCAGCACTTGCTGGCGATAAATACCCAGATTTTGGCGCTCTTTTAATGGGCCACGAGTCACCGTTAATCCCCAAGTAATCAAAGGTGCTGCATCTTCAGGCCAACAATGCATAACGGGGATCTTTGTTAAATCAACATCATCACCCGTTAAAACGACTTCCTGACAAGGTGCTTTACTTAAGCGTTTTGTTGGCATATTTAAAACTTGCTTAAATTTAGGTAACTTATCGAAGAGATCACGAAAACCTTTCGGAGGATCAGGCTCTTTTAGAAAAGCTAATAACTTTCCAACTTCGTGTAAGGCTTTAACATCATCTTGCCCCATTCCCATTGCCACACGCTCAGGTGTGCCAAATAAGTTACAAAGCACTGGCATATCATACCCTTTAGGATTTTCAAACAACAGTGCTGGCCCACCGGCACGTAAAGTTCTGTCCGCTATTTCGGTCATTTCAAGGTAGGGATCTATTTCATAGGTGATACGTTTTAATTCACCTTTTTCTTCTAGTAATGAAAGGAAATCTCTTAAATCGCGGTATTTCATCATAATCTTACGAGCCAGTGAGTGAAAGAAAAGAGGGACAATGCCCTCTTTGAGACGCTATAAGCTAAACGCATAACTCACTAAAATGCAATGCTTTTTATTTAGTAGCGTTCACGATACTTATAAACAGCGGAATGGAACCCACTCTGAAAGTAATTTTGTATCAAACTGTTCAGGGAATGTTTTTCCATGTTGGAAGATTTTAAAACCTTCATTTTTAGCGCTGTAATAATGTAATTCTTCACCTTGAATATGTAAGTAACTACCTTCACGGATAGCCACAACAATCTCTTCAGGGTTAATAGCACAAAACTCGGCAATACGCTCATCGCGTGTTTCACCCATATGGCCACTAATAGAAGCATCAATATAATGTGGGTTAATTTGAACAGGGAATAAACCAAGCGATGGCATAATAACAGAGGAACGTACTGGCATATCATTAGTGGTACGAATTGTCGGGGTTGCAACGTTACAACCTGCACTCCAACCAATATAAGGAATATTACGTTCACGGACAGCTCGTTGAATAGGAACAACTAATCCTTTTTCATGCAACATTTGGTTTAATAACCAAGTATTACCACCGCTAACTAAAATACATTCCGCATTATTGATTGCATCAACTTCTGAATCGAAATGCTCAATACAAGTCACTTCAATACCTAACACTTCTGATAAATCACGAGCACGTTGGTCATGATCAGAACGAATAACAGCATAGGCAATTAATACAGCAGAACGAATACCACGTTTTTTGATCATGCTATCGATATTATCTTTTGCATAACTTAACCAACGTGGATCCCCGGCAATTTTTCCGTTACTTAATAAAAAAACTTCCATTACAGAACCTCTTTATAATTATGAATAGAATTCTAAGATAATTATCTTGAAAGCTTTTTCTTGTTTTTACCATCACTTTTTTGTCAACTTGTTACCTCTATCTGAGATCCAATTGAAACTAACAAAAATGACCTCTTTTATTGCGTATGAACACAGCTTTTCTATTTTTTCTAGTATAAGGTCGCGTTAAGCTATTTTTTATTTAACCTCAATAGATAGCTGTTACCTCAACGATAAATTTGCTATTATTTCGTAAATTAAAATCAACTAACTTATTGTCTCTACTATGAAAAATTGGTACTTGCTGTATTGTAAACGAGGACAAATCCCTCGTGCTATCGAACACTTAGAACGTCAGCAAGTGGGCTGTTTCACACCGTTCGTAACCATAGAAAAAATAGTAAGAGGAAAGCGCACTGCGGTAACCGAGCCTCTTTTTCCTAATTACCTTTTTATCGAGTTTGATCCTGAAGTGATCCATACCACGACCATTAACTCAACACGTGGAGTGAGCTCGTTTGTTCGCTTTGGGAAATATCCTGTCACAGTGCCTCAAGATGTGATTGATACACTGCAGATACCTCAGCTTTCTACTCTCTCTTACAGTGAAGAAAATGTACCTCATAGTGGTGATAGTGTGTTAATTACAGAGGGTATTTTTCAAGGGCTCCAAGCTATATATCAAGAGCCTGATGGTGAGGCTCGCTCAATTTTGCTTTTAAATATATTAAATAGCGAAGTGAAAAAATCAGTGAGTAATAAAGAATTTAAAAAAGAGTTCCCCTAAAAAAATTAACCCAGCTATTGCTGGGCTAATATCATATGATTTTAGAAAATTGTTTCTAAAATTATTTTTGTTGCTCTGTTTCAGCTTCCGCCTCTGCTTCTTCAGCTTCTTCTTCAGGTGTTTTTCTTCGGCCATTACCCACATAAAAACGCGATACCATGACACCAATTTCAAACAGTAAGTACATAGGTATTGCTAATAAGGTTTGAGAGAAAACATCTGGAGGTGTCAATACCATACCAACAACAAAGGCACCCACAAGAATATAAGGACGTTTTTTCTTTAACGCATCGGGTGTCGTTACACCACTCCAGCACAGTAAAATAATCGCAATAGGTACTTCAAACGCCGCACCAAACGCCATAAAGAGCGTCATCACGAAGCTGAGATACTTACTGATATCTGGAATAAAGTTAACCCCTTCTGGGGTTGTATTAACAAAGAAACCAAACGCAAGAGGGAACACAACAAAATAAGCAAACGCCATACCGAGATAGAATAATACTGTACTTGAAACAAGTAATGGCAGCATTAAGCGACGTTCGTGTTTATACAATGCTGGTGCGATGAAAGCCCATACCTGATAAAGAATAACAGGTACAGAAGCAAAAACGGATACCATGATTGTCAATTTAATCGGAGTCAAAAATGTAGAGGCAACATCTGTCGCACTCATATTTGACCCTTGTGGCAACTTATCAAGTAATGGAGCCGAGACTAATTGATAGATATCGTTAGAAAAATAAACCAGCGCTAAAAAAACCACAAGAACTGACACCAAGCTATACATCAAACGCTTGCGTAATTCTATTAAATGGCTGATCAGCGGTTGGGTATCATTTACTGCCATGTTTTAATGCTCACCATTGACCTGATCAGTTGTTTTTTTCTCTATTGTTACTGGCTGAGTAACAGGAACTTCTGTCTTTGTAACACTTTCTGCCACAGGTTTATGGCGATTAGCATCATCATTAACTTCATTAGCTTCAGCAAGTGCGGCTAAATCAGAAGGTGAAGGTTCCGTAGAGTCGGTTTTTACAGACTGCTCTTTAGTGGGATCTGGCGTTGTAGGTGCTTGATAAGTTTGTTTTAAAGACTGTGCAGCCTCTTTTAACTCATCCATAGACGCCTTCAGCTCTGGTGATAATGTTTGTAAATTCGCTTTCTCTTCAACTTTTTTCAAGCTCTCTTGGAGTTCTTGAAGTTTTAGTTCTTGAGTCAGTTCATTTTGCACATTCGCAGCCAAAGAGCGTAGCGCTCTTACCCAGCCAGCAATTGTTTTTACTGCTACGGGCAAACGTTCTGGCCCCAGAAAAACAAGACCAATCACCATGACCAATAGCAGCTGACTAAAACCAATGTCAAACACGGTTTATACCTGCTCTTTGTTTTTGCTCTCAGTTGTAGACTTCTCTTCTGTTGAAGTCTTCTGCGCTAAATTTTTAGTATCAAAATCTGCGTCGTTATTTGTTTTTTCAGCGTTGTTGGTGTCTTTATCTGCAGCTTCATCACCAATCGCTTTTTTAAAGCCTTTTACTGATGCACCTAAATCTGAGCCCAATGTGCGCAGTTTATTTGTACCAAATAATAAAACAACGATGACAGCAATGATAAGTAATTGCCAAATGCTAATACCGCCCATTTTATGTTCCTCAACTATTTTCGGGGTTATACTTAATAACAGTGCCCATTATATACAACGAATTCAATTTTCGGGAATCTCGAATTCATCTTTTAACTTGCTCAAAGACAAACTTTGATGTGTTTTTATTGTGGATTACCAGATCTAAACCAACCCAAAATCCATGCAAGAAGGCCTAAACTGATAAAAACACTGAATAATGTTTTAAAACCAGAAACAAAAAACAGGCTACCGCATAAAAACAGTGTTGTACCTATACCCAATAAAAATAGAGACTGTCTATGTTTGACTCTTTGCGAACTTATTTGTTCCGTCAATTTATCTAGCGTTAACTTCATATTTTTATGTTGCTTCAGACTATCATAAACCAGCTCAGGTATCTCTGGCATTTTTTCAATCCAGTAAGGCGCTTTACTCTTTATACCATTCACTAAAGCCGTGATACCAATTTGACTATGCAACCAATCTTCTAAAAACGGTTTTGCCGTTTTCCATAAATCCAATTGTGGATATAACTGACGCCCAAGCCCTTCAACATAAAGCAATGTTTTTTGAAGTAAAACTAACTGCGGTTGTACTTCCATATTGAAACGACGTGCAGTATTAAACAGATTAAGTAACACATGTCCAAATGAGATCTCAGACAGAGGTTTTTCAAAAATCGGTTCACATACCGTGCGGATCGCAAATTCAAAATCTTCTACATTGGTATCTGCTGGTACCCAGCCTGAATCAACATGTAATTCTGCAACTTTTCGATAATCACGGTTAAAGAAAGCTAAAAAGTTTTCAGCTAAATAGCGTTTATCTTCTTTATTTAATGAGCCAACGATACCGCAATCAATGCCGATATAATATGGATTCTCAGGGTGATCATAACTAATAAACACATTACCTGGATGCATATCAGCATGGAAAAAACTGTCTCTAAACACCTGAGTAAAAAAGACTTTTACACCTCGCTCCGCAAGAAGTTTCATATTCGTCTTTTGTGCATTCAACGCTTCAATGTCAGAAACGGGAATACCATAAATACGCTCCATGACCATCACGTTTTCATGACAATAATCTGAATACACTTCAGGAATATACAACATCGAGCTATTTTCAAAATTACGACGTAGCTGAATAGCATTTGCAGCTTCACGCAGTAAATTTAGCTCATCAAGTAATGTTTTTTCATATTCGCGGATCACCTCTTTTGGTCGTAAACGACGACCATCAGGTAAAAACGGTAATAAGTTTGCCAAGCGATACATCAAACGGATATCCGCTTTAATCACTGGTTGAATATCGGGACGAATAACCTTGAGTACCACTTCTTTGCCGTTTTCTTTTAATTTTGCAGTGTGAACCTGCGCTATAGAAGCAGAAGCCAATGGGGTTTCATCAAAATCATCAAACCATTGGTCAATAGGGCCACCAAATGATTTTTCAATATATTGTCGTGCTTTCTTACCATCAAAAGGAGCAACTTTGTCTTGCAATAAAGCGAGTTGGTCAGCAATTTGAGGAGGAAAGAGATCACGTCGAGTTGATAACATTTGACCTAATTTAATCCAAACAGGCCCTAATGTTTGCAATGCGAGTCGTAAGCGTTCACCTAATGGTTTTTCTGGATGTTGATTTTTGATCCAAAATAGTGCTCGGCATCCTAATCTTGCAGGTAAAGTAATTCGATGCTTAGGAATTAACTCATCAAGCCCATAAGATAAAAATACCTGAATAATATGATAGAGGCGCTTTAACTCACTAAGGAGCATTATTTTTTCTCCAATAAGCCTAACCGTTTTTCCAGCTCGGCAGTTTGCTGTGCAACTTCTTCTATTTCATCATAAAAATGGACGGTTTCTAATGCACTAGGTGCGGTTTTCCACTCTTCAATTAACGCGTCGCGCAAATAATCTTTTTGATGATTTAAGAGTGCAGAAAATAACTGAACGCCCTTTCCTGCAACAACAGTCAGGCTTTGCGCCGCAATGTCACCAATATAAGGTGCTAAATATTGCGCAGGGTCCCACTGTGCCATATCTAATAATGCAGACCAATTTTGAACAACCTGCATATCACCATCAATAGTGATATCGCCACGATTGATTAGTTCTGACATTTTTTGACGGTCACGAAGCTTAATCAAAGTTAATAGTTTTGTTTTTATCAAACAATCAATTTCATCATCCCACTGACTTAACACATCAACTTGTTGTTCGCTAAAGACTAAGTAAATGGAACGAGGAAACTCATTGATAGAAAGCGCCAACACTTTGCCCGCAAGGCGATTGCGGGCAGGTTTAAGCACATTTTCCTGATATAAAACATGATTAAGTGCTGTCTCCATGGATGCCGTTAACAGCGGATACAGTACTTGAGAGGCAATATCATGAGAAAAAGTGGCTTTTTCCATCTCAGAATTTAAATCCTTTGTGTAATGCAACTATACCTCCAGTCATATTGGTATAGGTAACTTGATCAAATCCCGCTTCTTCCATCATACCTTTTAATGTTTCTTGGTCTGGATGCATGCGAATTGATTCAGTTAAATAACGGTAACTTTCAGCATCATTTACAATCACTTGACCAATTTTGGGTAGGATATGGAAAGAGTAAGCGTCATAAATCTTGCTTAAAGGTTCAAGTACAGGTTTAGAAAACTCCAGCACCAGCAGGCGTCCACCTGGCTTTAATACACGAAACATTGAACGTAAAGCTTTTGCTTTATCGGTCACATTACGTAAGCCAAAGGAGATAGTGATACAATCAAAATGGTTGTCAGGGAAAGGTAATTCTTCAGCATTCGCTTGTACGTAGTTAACATTACCCACAATACCGTGATCGCGTAGCTTCTCACGTCCCATTTTCAACATTGAGTCATTAATATCAGCTAAAACCACTTCCCCATTTTCACCCACAAGACGAGAGAATTTAGCAGTTAAATCACCAGTACCGCCCGCAAGATCAAGAACGCGTTGGTTACGTCTTACACCACTAGCTTCAATGGTATAACGTTTCCAAATCCGGTGAGCACCAAATGACATCAAGTCATTCATTAAATCATATTTAGACGCGACAGAGTGAAAAACCCTTGCAACCATGGTTTGTTTATCATCTTTGTCAACGGTTTGGAAACCAAAATCTGTTGTTTCCTTCGTTTGTTGAGTCATATTATTTGCCCGCTAATTAATCAAAATTTAGTAAATTTAGTACTGGTCGTTTTCAGAAGTCTTTATCTCTTTATTTTATCAAATCAATCAGATGCTGATTTTTCAATGAGATCATTATCAATCGTTTTTTTTATCTCAACCCCTAAGGATTTAAAGCCTTCCGCTTGACTGATAAGATTTCCACGACCTTCAGAGAGTTTTTTCATCGCTAATAGATAGCCAGACTGCGCTTTTTGAATACTGTTTCCTAGCCCTTGCATATCATCAACGAAAAGTCTTAATTTGTCATACATTTTAGCCGCTCTGTCTGCAATTTCTTGCGCATTTTGACTTTGATATTCATATCGCCACAATGCAGCTATTGTACGCAAAGCAACAAGTAAAGTAGATGGCCCAACTAACATAATATTGTTTTTCAATGCTTCTTCTAACAAGTCAGGAGAATGACCAATTGCAACAAGATAAGCTGGCTCTATGGGTATAAACATTAAAACATAGTC
Source organism: Proteus penneri (assembly GCF_003144535.1). Lineage (GTDB taxonomy): Bacteria > Pseudomonadota > Gammaproteobacteria > Enterobacterales > Enterobacteriaceae > Proteus > Proteus penneri. The sequence continues at coordinate 17,237 of NZ_PHFJ01000006.1, forward strand.
TAAAGACGTTACACCCGGTAGTTTATGATAATCTTTTACACTCAATCCTTTAATATGCGCTTTAATTGAGTTCACATGCGCATAAAGCGCTTGTTTACGTTCACTATCGTTATCACTACTAAAATACTTTTCATATGCCACCAGCGACATTTTAGCGTCGATAATGACATCTCTGCCATGAGGTAAGTGCACAATAACGTCAGGTTGATAGCGACCGCCATTTTCATGGCGAATACTCACCTGCGTTTCAAACTCATGACCTTCACGTAATCCCGAAGACTCTAATATACGCGCTAATACCGTTTCACCCCAATTACCTTGGACTTTATTGTCCCCTTTTAAGGCATTTGTTAGGTTCACCGCTTCTTGTGCCATTTTGACATTTAATTGTTGAAGCTGGCGAATTTCATGAACCAAAGTATGTCGCTCTCTCGCTTCTTGCCCAAAACCATCTTGAACTTGTCGTCGAAAGCTTTCGAGTTGTTCACGAAATGGTGAAAGTAAATGTGTTAATCCTTGGCGATTTAACTCTTCAGCTTTACGCCCACTCTGTTCGAAAATACGATTAGCTAAGTTCTCAAACTGTGTAGCAAGCCGTTGTTCACTATTAATTAATAATCGCTGTTTTTCCTCTGCGGATATTCGGCTTTCTTCCCAACGAGTTGTCACTTCTCTTAATTCAGCTTCTTGAGAAGTAATAATTTCTCTCTGAGCGCGTAATTCTTGCTCTAGCTGTTCTATATGTTGTTGTAAAGAGGGGATAATCATCGCCTTTTCTTGGGCGATAGCAAGCTGTGTATGATTTTCACGTAGCATGGTTTCTTTATCGGATAAACGTTGTTGGATAGACCACCAAACCAGCGCCCCCCCAACAAGTACCCCACCTAATAAACCAATGATCCCATATAACAACTGAATATCCACTAAAGTGACCTTTTTACTTTCCAGCGGGCTACGTTAAAACGCATAGATAATATTGTCTAGCAACAATTTATATCATGACTTGATTTGCGATAAAGGACGCAGTTATCCGATCCATTTCGCAAGCCATTGCAAACCAAAAGCACCGGGTGCCAAAATACCAAAAGCCCAAATCATGGCTGATGTTAAATTAGCTATTTGAAAATAACGTTGTGGCATCGCACAAATACCGGCAACTAACGGGACAATTGCACGAAAAGGTCCAAAAAATCGTCCAATAAACACCCCCCAAATCCCCCATCGATTAAAGAATTGATGACCTCTAACCAATGTTTGTGGTGAACGTGAAATTGGCCACAAATTTCTTACCCCCTCTTTATAGTGAAACCCTACCCAGTACGATACCCAATCACCAAAGAAAGCCCCTAACGCAGCAGCTAGCCAAATCGGCCAGAAAAACAGACCACTCTCACCAATTAAGGCGCCTAATCCCAATAAAATCACTGTGGCAGGAATAAGCAAAGAGATAAACGCGAGTGACTCACCAAAAGCAAGGAAAAACACGATTGGAATAGCCCAAACTTCGTGCTCTTTTACAAAAAGAGTGATGGTATGAATAATGTCTTGTACTGTCAAAATAGACGACCTTATATTCGGTTAACCTAAATAATATTAACCGAATATAAATCACTTTATTATTCGAGAAAATAATTTTGTAGGGCATCTCGGCTAGCAGCATCTAAACCGATATCTTTTTCTAGCCAAGTATCAACATTACCATAATGCTGATTAATACTGGCCAATGCTGTTTGCAGAAACTCTTCTTGTACTGAGTAAACATAGGCAAATTTATCAACAATGTTATCACTCATTGTTTTGGCATGTTCTTCTAAAAGATAAGCACGATAAGGCGCTAATGTTTCATTAGTAAGCAAGTAATCTTCCATCACCACATCTAAAGATGCACCAAGAGCAAATAACACTAAAGCAGAGCCAACACCTGTTCTGTCTTTGCCTACCGCACAGTGTTGCACAACCCCCCCCTTTTTTCAGGCTGCTTTAATAACATAGCTAATTGTTTGTAGGCAGGATTATTAATAGGTAATAATTTATATAGCTGAAACATAAAGGCTTTAGCATCAAATTGCTCAAGTATTTCAGGTGTCAACTTTTCAAGGTTTGCAGAAACTTCTTTGGATAATGGGTTTGCAGGAGCATGATAATATTGCGCGCCTTCCCAGACACGGTCTGGTTTATCAACGATTTCCCCACTATCACGATAATCAATGATTTGAAAAAGATTTTTGTCAATGAGCAGAGATTGGTCAGTATTGGTTAATCTATCCAGTGAGCCAGAGCGAAAGAGCATTCCGGGTTTAATAACACCACCGTTACTCAATTTTTTACCGCCTAAATCACGAAAGTTAATTCCGCCGACTAAAGGCAACACCGAAGGATGTGTTTGTAAGATATCAGTCATAATGCCTCTTCTCATTGTTGTATTGTTAAGACCCCAAAGACCTTAACAGAAATCAGTGTCTGTTAATACATTAACGTGATGAATTACCATACAAAAAAAGCCCTTAACACCAGAGTATTAAGGGCTTTTATATTTGATTAAAAAAACTTATTTCATTAAAGCACGAGCGGCTTCGATAACGATACCTAGCGCATTATTTTCAGTTTTCTTCAGTAATTCCGCATCTGGAATTTCTTGTTGAGTACGGTTTACGATAACACCCGCAACCATACCTGCACGTAAACCTTGGCTTGCACACATTGTTAGTAATGTTGCAGATTCCATTTCATAGTTCATTACGCCCATTTCTTGCCACTCTTTCATAGAGCCTTTGAAACGGCGAACAACGCGACCTGTATAGGTGTCGTAACGTTCTTGTCCTGGATAGAATGTATCTGAAGATGCAGTAACACCTACGTGAACAGTTGAGCCATTGTCTTTAGCCGCTTTATACAGTGCGTTCATACATTCAAAATCAGAAACAGCAGGGAATTCCATTGGTGCGAAATGCAAGCTTGCACCATCTAAACGAACTGCAGCAGTCGTCACAAGAATATCACCGACATTGATATGTTCTTGAATTGCACCAGTTGTACCAATACGCAAGAAAGTGCGGATACCTAGCTGTGCTAATTCTTCAACGGCGATAGAGGTAGATGGACCACCGATACCTGTTGAGCAGACAATAACAGCTTTGCCATCAATTTCGCCACGCCACGACGTGTATTCACGTAAAGAAGCCAGATGAACTGGGTTATCCATTAATTTTGCAATTTTTTCAACACGCTTCGGATCACCGGGAACAATTGCTAAAGTGGCACCCTGTAGGTCATTTTTGGTTAAACCTAAGTGAAATACATCAGACATATCGGACTCCTCAATGGGACAAAACCAATCTTCATTAAATTAAAAGCTACTGTATCAGTTTTACAGACCTTTTTAGTGACCGAAATCACCTATAAAGCACCGAACAAAGTAACAATTTCATAAAAATGTGAATACAATCACGAAAAATGACATTAAAAATACATTCTCAGTAAATACATTATCAATATTCGCTGACTTCAATCATTAACTAAAACAAACATTCATCTCATCAGTATAGACGAGGTAAATACCTTAAGGCACATATACTCAATACAAATAAATATCCTCGCGAACATCTACTCTAAATAATTCAAGGTGTAGCTAGGCGACAAATGAATGAGTCGCTAGGAACATACAATAGTATGTGACTAGTGCGAATGAGTGCAGTCAACAACGCTACAACTTGAAGTATGACGAGTAGCTAGGAGCATACATAAGTATGTGACTACTGCGAATGAGTACAGTCAACAACGCTACAACTTGAAGTATGACGAGTAGCTAGGAGCATACATAAGTATGTGACTACTGCGAATGAATGTAGTCAACAACGCTACAACTTGAAGTATAACGAGTATAGCGCGTACACTACCCGCCCTTAAAACAAACATCTTAATGTGACACACACCTGTCACTGGAGTAAACATGAGCTTATTTAACCAAATTGCAAGCCTATTGGGTGGCGAAAAAATCAATCAATATAAAACTGTCCTCGACTGGGTTGAGTCTCAAGGTGGCATTGAAGGCTTAATAAAGCAATTTGATACAGCGGGTTTAAGTGAGCTTATTCAATCTTGGATAAGTACAAATACAAATTTACCTATCAGTGCTGAACAAATCGTAGCGGTTTTTTCATCACCTGTTATTAATGAACTTGCGTCAAAAATTAATTTAAGTGCAACTGAAGCCTCTGAAATGACGGCACAATACCTACCTAAATTAATTGATAAAGTCACGCCAGATGGCGTTGTGCCTAAAGACTTAGATTTAGTCAGTGCGGGGATGGATATTTTGAAAGCGAAAATTTTCGGTGGCTAAATAAATACGCTATTTTAATGCGTTTTCCCTTACAAGCCCCCATAAGAGAGAACGCATCATATTTTTAATCATCAAAATTGATTACAGCAAACCCTCTTCAATCAACGCTTCATGAAAACGTTGCTTCTCTTCTGGCGTTGCTTGAATACGTTCTAAAGGCACATCCAAAGCATAAGGGATATTCTGTTGTGGTGAATAAACGGCTAATACGTAGGTGTTTCCATTTTGCTCAATCACAATAGGCGGTGTTTTCTTATTCCCTGAATAAGTAATACGAATATCTTTACCCTCTAAATTAAGATGATAAGTGGCAATAAATTGCTTATTACTTACAACCACTTTCGCAGGAACAGCGATTAATTTTAAAGGCTGAGTGCCCACTGATAATAATGCTTTTCTCACTTTACTTGTCAGTATTTGACGATAAATAAAAAATATCACGCAAAAACCAAATAATCCGACAAAAATAATCGTGCTAATTAAACGAAGCCAAATATTATCTATCGCCACATCAACGGTCATTTTAGTCAGATCGTTTTCATCCGCAACGGGTTCAACCAATATATCTTTATTGCCAAAATCAAGAAAAGTAAAATTACGTGAAACCTCGTTACCTTCATACCGTAAATCAACACTACAATTAGTTAAAATAAATAGTTTTGAACGACAAGAGCCATCAACATCAGCATTAATAAATACGGGATTTTTACTAATTTGGTAATCATAAACAATATTAGGAATTTGATAAGCACTAAATACAGTCAATGCTAACATCACAATCACTAAAAATAAGGTACGGAATAGTCCACCATCGCCTCTTAGTGGAACTAATTTCAAAGGTCGAGTTGGAAAAGCATCTAATATTTTATCCGAAAGTTGAATGCTCGTTTGCACAATAATTATATCCATAAAATTAGAGAATTTTTGCAGTATAACAACTCTCTAGAATATCAATAATAAGATTTGCTCCTAGTTTTAATTAATACTCTTTTTTATTTATATAAAATTAGCCTGCTATTTGGATAGAGTGACTTTTTATCAAAGTAACCATTCAAAAATAGCAGGCTAACAAGTAATTATTTTATTATGCGTTCTGACGTAAATATTTAGCAGCTTCAACCATATTTGCTAATGCTGCACGTGTTTCAGGCCAGCCTCGTGTTTTTAATCCACAATCTGGATTTACCCATAAACGCTCTGCAGGAATACGTGATTGCGCTTTTCTTAATAATCCCACAATCCACTCTACATTTGGCACGTTAGGCGAGTGAATATCATAAACACCTGGCCCAATTTCATTTGGGTAATCAAAGTGTTCAAAGGCTTCTAAAAGCTCCATATCTGAACGTGATGTCTCAATAGTAATCACATCTGCATCCAAGGCCGCGATAGATCCCATGATGTCGTTAAACTCGCAATAACACATATGCGTGTGGATTTGTGTTTCATCATCAGCAACAGCGGCACTTAATTTAAAAGCATCGACTGCCCAGTCAAGATAAGCCTGCCACTCATTACGACGTAACGGTAATCCTTCACGTAACGCTGGCTCATCAATTTGAATAATACCAATACCCGCTTTTTGTAAATCATCCACTTCATCACGCAGTGCTAACGCGATCTGTTTTGCAATGGTTTCACGCGTCACATCCTCACGAGGGAACGACCAACATAAAATTGTCACAGGGCCTGTTAACATGCCTTTGACTGGCTTTTCAGTTAATGATTGTGCGTAAGTTGCCCAATCCACGGTAATAGGGGCTGGGCGACTAATATCACCGATAATCACTGGTGGTTTTACACAACGTGAACCATAGCTTTGTACCCAGCCATTTTGCGTAAACACATAACCATCAAAATGCTCACCAAAATACTCTACCATGTCGTTACGTTCAGCTTCACCATGAACTAATACGTCGAGGCCTAGGTTTTCTTGCTCCGTTATCGCTTGCTTAATATGCTCACTGATATTTGTGCGATAAGCAGCCGTATCGATACGCCCTTTCTTAAAATCAAGGCGCACAGTACGAATTTCTGTTGTTTGTGGGAATGAGCCAATTGTGGTGGTTGGCCATAATGGCAAATTAAACCGTGCACGTTGTATTTCTGCGCGTTGGGTATAAGGTGAATTTCTTTCACTGTCTTGCGCTTCAATTGCCTGTAAACGAGCTTCAACTTTTGCATTATGTACACGGGTTGAGTGCTGACGTTGACGAATTGGTGCACTGTACTGTGCCAATTGATCATCATACTCGCCTTCGGGCGCATTTAGTGCCTTAGTCAACAAAGCGACTTCTTCACATTTCTGAACAGCAAAAGCAAACCAGCTTTTTACTTCATCATCAAGTTTCGTTTCTGCATTTAAATCAATTGGGCTATGCAGTAATGAACAAGATGTTCCGATCCACAAAGGACGTTTACCTTTGAGCACAATCACTTGCTGATAACGTGCACTTAAATCGGCTTTCCAAACATTTCGACCATTAATGGCACCTAATGACAGCACCCAATCTTTAGGTAATACTTGATGTAAGTGCTGCAAATCATCTTGCCCTGCTGAAATATCAACATGAAGCCCATTAACGGGTAAGTTTTTAATAATATCAAGATGATGAGAAATACCATCAAAATAGGTCGTCAGCAGTAATTTAACTTGCCCCGTTAATGTTTGATAAGCTGTTTGATACGCATTTTGCCATTCAACAGGTAAATCCAGTACTAAAGCCGGCTCATCAATTTGCACCCACTCAATACCTTTCTCTTTTAATGCAGAAATAACTTGTTGATAGATAGGTAAAATATCTTTCAATAGCGTTAATCTATCAAATTCAGGGCCTTTTACTTTACCTAGCCACAAGTAAGTCACTGGGCCGAGTAAAACGGGTTTTATTTTATGACCAAGAGCTAATGCTTCATCGACTTCTTCTAGTAGCTCTTTCCATGCAAAGGTAAATGACTGGCCTTGCTGAAATTCAGGCACGATATAGTGATAGTTAGTATTAAACCATTTCGTCATTTCAGATGCCGCAACAGGTTTACCTGTTGGCGCTCTACCACGAGCGACTCTAAATAGGGTATCAAGATCAAGTGAGCCATCTTCATTACGATGACGAGGTGGCACGTTGCCTAACAATAGACTTGTTCCTAATACTTGGTCATACCAAGCAAAATCACCAACAGGTAATAATTCAACACCCGCATCTGCTTGTTGTTGCCAGTGACGAGCACGAAGTTCTTTACCAACAGCGATAAGTTCTTCTTGTGAAATCTTGCCTGCCCAATAATTTTCTTGTGCTTTTTTTAGCTCTCTATCTAAGCCAATACGAGGGAAACCCAGTGTGTGATTGCGAATTGTCATAATTAAAATCCTATTTTTAGCCGTCTAGATGTTTACACATCCATAATCTACAGGTAGTGTATAAATCACAAGCGCAAATTTTTCATCAACAACTTGAAGGTTTCTCATGATAGAAATAAAACACTTAAAAACGATATTGGCACTAAAGCACACAGGCTCTCTTGCCAATGCAGCAAATCAATTGCATCAAACACAATCTGCCCTTTCGCATCAATTCAGTGAATTAGAGCATCGTCTTGGTTATCGAATTTTTGTGCGTAAAAGCCAACCACTGCGTTTCACACCACAAGGAGATGTGTTGGTTAAGTTAGCCGAAGAAGTATTGCCTATCGTTCGTAGAGCACTCGATACATGTAATGAACCTGGGAGTGTGAGTTTGAATATTGCGATTGAATGCCACAGTTGTATTCAATGGTTAACACCCGCATTACAGCAATATCGCCAGACATGGCCTGAAGTCAATGTCGATTTCCATTCGGGGGTTACGTTTGATCCACAACCTGCATTACTACAACGTGAATTAGATGTCGTGCTAACTTCTGATATTTTAGATGATGCACGTTTACACTACACGCCGCTATTTGACTATGAAGTGAAATTAGTTTTATCGCCCGATCACCCTCTTGCTAACCGCTTACATATTCAACCACAAGATTTAATTGCAGAAACCTTATTTATTTATCCTGTGCAAAGAGAACGTTTTGATGTATGGCGCCATTTTTTACAACCTGCGGGGATCACACCACATTTTAAACATGTCGATAATACGCTGTTGTTAATTCAAATGGTTGCAGCCGGTATGGGAATTGCTGCATTACCTCATTGGGCTGTTGAGAATTTTGAAAAACAAGGATTAGTAGTGACAAAAACATTAGGCGAGGGATTATGGAGCCGATTATATGCTGCTAACCGTCTTGGAGAGCAACATCAACCGGCAATTAGAGAGTTTATTCGCTTATCAGGCCAGCATGCTGTTAACAATCTTCCTTTTGTAAAACAGGTCGGCGTATCCAGCGTCGATGGATCCAAAGTGATGCAACAATCAGGCTCGCGCCTATGATGAAACTTGGCCAATTTGGATGTTGCTGCCAAATAGAAAAATTCACTAATAATCCTGCTGGAACCATCATGTTATTCATAATAGCTAAGGTTCCAGCATCAACTTGTGTGGCACCATAGTTCCACATGAAATACCCTATTCCAGAAGCGCCAATTCCTAACCAGAGTAAAACACCCCATTGTAGTGATGTTGTTGGCATTTTCTGCCAATCGGCAAAACACAATGCACCAACCAATGAAACAACAACAGCACCAAGATAAAACCAAGAAAACGCATGATGTTGTGGAATTGGATGTACTTCCATTAATCGTTTATAACCCACTTGACCAATAGCAAAGAAAATATTAGCAAGTTGCACTAATAACAATCCATACCAAAAATCATCACTTAAATGATCATAGCGAATTATTGCCGCACCTAATACTGCTAATAATGAGCTAAATGCATAACCCCAACGTAATTTCTGACGCTCTAATAAATCATAAATTAACGTAACATAAAGCGGTGTTAATACAGTAAACAGTAAAAATTCTGCGACGGTCAAATAGTTATAAGCATGGAAGACAAACAGATACATAATGCCGAGTTGGCAGGCTCCCACACTCATATAAAGCAAAATCACCTTAAAACGAATTCCCTTCCAACGTAAGAAAGGCAAGAAGACCAAAGCAGCCAAAGAAACGCGGATAAGAACAGAGAGCCAACTATCAACCTGACCCGCGAGATACTCGCCGATCAGGCTAAAAGAGGCTGCCCATAACAGTGTTGTAATAATGAGCAACCACATAATTAACTATCTTTCTCTACTAACAACGCTTCCATTAAATCCAACTCATGTAGCAATAATTGGAGCGTTTCATTACTAATTTTTCGCGTTGCTCTTAAATGGTAAAGTTCACCACGCTCAGCACGTAATGCCGTTAAACGAAAACGTCTTTCGAGATCTTCCTCTAACGCGTTATGGAGCATCTCATCTTGATCCGCAGTACGACGTCGTAAATATCCTGTAACACGAGAAGCAACTTCATTGATTTCTTCCGCATCCAACTGCTCTTCAGTACTTGCAGCTAAGCGCTCTTCCATTTTATTCAGACTAACAATTGCCACTTCTGCCATCACTTTCCGTGCATAGCGAACTTCATTTTTATCTGCTTCTTTATCAGTTGTCTTCACGCCTTTTAATAAGAAAGGAAGTGAAATGATACCCACTAAAATCGACAGTAAAATAACACCAGCAGCAATAAAGATAATTTGATAACGTCCCGGGAAAGTGCTGCCATCAGTTAAAAAGAGTGGAATAGAAAGCGCACCTGCAAGCGTAATGGCACCACGAACACCCGCAAATGACGATAACCACAACTCACGCGTTGTATAATTAGCGAAATCAAGCGGATGCTTTTTCATAAAGATCCGGCTAGTTTTCTTCATTAACCATAACCACGTAAATCGCAGGAGCAGCAGTGCAAAGTAGATAACGAAAACTGCCGCAAACAGCATCCAGACTTCAACTTCTGGGTCAAGATCTGCTTGAATAACAGAGCTAGTCCAAATAATAGGAAGCTGTAAGCCCAGCATGATAAAGACAAGGCCGTTAAAGACAAATTCAAGCATTGACCATACGCTATCAGCACGTAAGCGCATCGCAAGAGGCGCATTCCTGATAACGCCAGATTTACTGATAGTCATACCGGCGGCAACAGCCGCTAAAATACCAGAAAAACCAATATGTTCTGCAATAAGGTAAGAGGCAAAAGGTAGCAACAACATAAAAACGATTTGTGTAGCGGGGTCGTCTCCGCTCCAACGGCTCATCAATCGTAAAGATTTACTGTAAATTAAGGTGACACCAATACCTGCTAATAATCCGCCTATGGCGACTTTGAAAAATTCAAGGGTTGCACCACCCACAGTAAATACCATCGTGCCCATTGCCACAGCAACCGCAAATTTCAAGGCGACCAGACCCGAAGCATCATTCATTAGTGCTTCGCCTTCTAATATGCCCATTATTCGCTTAGGTATTCGCCCTTTACCAACGATGGAAGAGAGTGCGACCGCATCCGTTGGCGAAAGTACTGCCGCCAACGCAAATGCCGAAATAAGAGGGATACTTGGCATCATCCAATAAATCAGATAACCGATACCCACAACGGTCACCATAACTAAAACAAGCACTAGAATAAAAATCTCACGCCCATTTTGAATAAACTCTCGTGTCGGTGTTTTCCAACCATCAACAAAAAGTAAAGGTGGGATCAATAGAACGAGGAATAATTCAGGATCAAAAGTGACATGTAAACCAAACTGAGGCCATGCCAATAAAGCCCCTATCACAATCTGTATTAATGGTAACGGAACACGAAAGGGAATTAATTTTGTGATAACTCCCGAAACTGAAACCACCAGTATTAAAATCAAAATAGTAAAGAAAATTTCCATGTTACCCTTACATGCCTATTTTTATCCTGAAACCAGCCATTTCCCCTTATAAAAGGGAAACCTACCGAACGATAAAGAAACATATTATGTAAAATTCGCGCATCGTACTTTTCTTTATCAATGTATCTATGCTTATTTTAAACAGATCCCACATAGACTCTGTGAGAATATTTAAAAATTAAGATTAATCGTAGCTAACACCGCACATTGTACACAATTTATTGTTCTCTATTTATTAACGGCATTAATTCTAGAAAGCATACGTTTTTATTTCTCTTTTTCAGTCTAAGCAATGTAATAGACCGTATAAAAACGTAAAACGTTAAGTTATTAAATAAAAAATCATAGATAAATAACAATTACGATTAAATTTGAGAGCTAACGCGTAATGCTAATGATTATTCAATTGTTCTTAACATCGACATCATGACAACATCACAATATTTACCTTCTTTAAAAGCAGCTTTACGGCGTACACCTTCAACTTCAAAACCTAGTTTCTTATACAGATGCAAACCTCTTTCGTTGTCTGAATACACTTCTAATTCTAATCGTGTGGCTGCTAACCAGTTGAAAGCATAATCAATTGCTGTCTTAATAAGTAATTTACCAACACCTTTTCCTGAGTATTCAGCGCCAACACCGATACCAAAACTGACAATGTGGCGACGACGAGGATGATTATCGATTATCAGTGCTAAATGCCCCGCGACTTGATCATCAATAGTTGCAACAAAATGAGGAATATTTTGTTCTGAAAATTCAAGTAATCTTTTTTTCCACATCGTGACCGAAGGGTAAGGAAATTGGCAAGTACAAATATATAAATCAGGATGAGTATATAACTGTTGAATTGCGGCTGCGTCGTCTGGCTCACCATGGCGTATTTTTATTTCTTGCATATATTCTACCAAAAATTTAACAACTAGACTTTATTTCGACAATAGCGAATAAAAGTAGATAAATAAATAGCAAAAAGGCGGAATAAAAATATATTCCGCCTTTTGTCTTTAAAACCGATTATTTAAATTAAATTGCCCACTCACCCGCATAAAATGCCACTAAAGCAATAGTAATTAATACAGTACCAATATTGAGTTTACGCCATTCACCTGCAAAGACACGACCAATAACCAAACAGCCGAAACCTAACATAATACCGGTGACAATATTACACGTTAAAACAATAAATACAGCGCACACCATGCCTGACATTGCATCAACAAAATCACTAAAATCTAACTTAGTGACGTTACCTAGCATCAATAAACCCACATACATTAATGCTGGTGCCGTTGCATAAGCGGGAACTAAATAAGAGAGAGGCGATAAGAAAAGGATCAATAAAAATAAAATGCCCACCACTGTTGCGGTTAATCCAGTTTTACCACCAGCGGCTGTTCCTGCAGCAGATTCAACATAAACCGCAGCTGGTGCGGCGCCAATAACGCCCGCAAAAATGCTACTAACAGAGTCAGAAGTCAGCGCTTTTCCGCCATTAATAATTTGCCCGCGTTTATCTAATAAGTTTGCTTGACCTGCAACAGCACGAATAGTCCCGGTTGCATCAAAAATAGCGGTCATTACTAATGCTAATACGCTAGGTAAAACTAAAGGTTGTAATGCTCCTTTAATATCCATTGCGAATAATAAAGAAAGTCCATCTTCACCCAATTGAGGCATTTTAAAAACACCTTGGTATTTCACATTAGGATCGAAAATCAGCCCAATAATCGAAATGGCAACAATCACTAATAATACGCCACCTGGAACTTTGCGTTTTTCTAATCCGAAAATAGCGGCTAATCCTGCAAGTGACATCAGAACAGAAAATGAAGTGAATTTACCCATTGCCACAGGCAAACCATCAAAGGGGTTTTTAACGACAAGCCCAACACTATTGGCGGCAATTAAAAGTAAAAATAAACCTATCCCTATTCCTGCGCCATGAGCAATACCTGTCGGAATATTTTTTAAGATCCAAGTACGAATGCCAGTTAATGAGAATACAGTGAATAAACACCCCATTAAGAATACGGCGCCTAATGCAACAGGCACAGAGATGTTTTGTCCCAAAACCAAGCTAAAAGCGGTAAATGCTGTTAATGAAATAGCACAACCAATCGCCATAGGAAGATTTGCCCACAATCCCATGAGAAGAGAGCCCAATCCCGCGACTAAACAGGTTGCAATAAAAACCGCTGTATGTGGAAAACCAGCTTGTCCTAACATACTAGGAACAACAATCACGGAATACACCATAGCCAGAAATGTCGTCAAACCGGCGATCATTTCTTTGCGAACAGTAGTACCACGAGCTGTAAGTTTAAAATAGCTATCCAGTTTACCTGTGCTTGCTGATTGATTAGCAGACATTACATTCCTCTGACATAAAAACGGTTCACTCTCCAAAAAAACGGAAACGATTACGTATCAATTAAAATAACCTCTTACCGATAAAAATCTTAAGAGGGAGTCAAAAAGCAAACGTTTGGTTTTTTGTGTGGACTGAGTGAGAGAATTTGACGCAAACGATTATCTGGTGATATTAGGGTAAGAATCAAGTGAAAAAATACATTTTTAATAAAAATGTCATAAAAAGATAGTTTAAAGTTAGAAAAACAGAAAAAGAGGAAAGCAGCTGCCTACTTTCCTCATTATTCTACTTTTGTACAATTATCCAATGTCATACTTATCTCACAGTGGAAAACATCTTAGTTAATTGTTTTTATTTAATTTATATTATCTATCACAATAATTAGGTATATCTATCTATTATTAGTAACTTTAATAAGTCACTTAGATAAATAATACCTTCCGTTCCCAATGTGTGGCAATTAATGATATGCAGTATTCATTATTTTTATCTGAAGATAAGTTTATCTTCTACTTCTAACGTTAGATGAATAGATGCCGTTTTAGCAAACAGTTTTCTGTTTTGTATAAGCATTTCTAGATTATTCTTAATAAATTTTAAAATAAGTTCAATTACGAAAGATAATTATAACCATTTATAGAAAACAAGAAGATAAGATCTTAATATTTAGAAATCGAGAAAAGAAAGGCTTCCTCTATCGTCATTCTATCGCTAAATAGAATACGATAGAGAAAAAATCATATTAAGATGGGCTATTATTGAGTGTTTTAACACCGAGATTCCAACGTTCCATAGTTGATACTAAGAATAAACCTGTCATAGCAACCAATAAGAATGGTAGTGAAGATGAAGAAATTTCTGACATCGCGCCAGCCAGCAAAGGCCCTGATAAATTACCAATCCCCCATAACATCGCAGCGGATGCATTTGCGACCATCAGATCATTGCCTGAGAAATATTGTCCAATTTGTACCAACGCAATGGTGTATATCGCACCCGCTGTTGCACCCAATACCAGTAATAAAGGCCAAATCAAAAATGTATGAGACATCGTGATAGGTAATAATAAGCTTGCAAGTAAAGTCACGACACCACAAACTCGATATAACCGCGTTCTATTCATATGATCGGCAAGCCAGCCAAATGGCATTTGCATAATTGCATCACCCGCTAAAATCGCGCTTATCATCATTGCCGCAATAGCTTCAGTATGCCCTACACTTAAGCCATAAATAGGAAACATAGAAAGCACTGTGCCATCAAAAAAAGCAAAGAAAACAATGCCACCACAGATTGCTGGTGCAACTTTAACAAAGCGGATAATAGAAAAATTAGGCTCTTGTGTATCTTTTGGTAATTTATCACCTGTTTTTTGATCCATCATTAAAAACAGGACAATAGAGATAATATGAATAAAGACACTAATTAAAATCGGTGTCTTATCTGCAACGCCATAAAGCGCAATAATTGAAGGCCCTAATAACTGGCTAATCGTAAATACCGTGGTATATACCGCTAAAATCCGCCCACGTTTATTATCTGGTGAAAGCTCATTAATCCACGTTTCTCCTAAACAAATCATCACACCACTGGCAATACCTGTGATTAATCGTAAAGGAAATAGCAACTCTAAAGGCAAACTTCCCATTAAGGGTAATAAACTTATTGCAGAAATAATGGTCGCTAATAGCATAGCAAAGCGTTTACCGATCCATTGCACAATACGCCGAGCAAAGGGGGAAATAATTAACATTCCAATAGCGGGTGCTGCGGAAATAAGTCCAATAATAGATTCATTAATACCCACTAAATTAAGGCGCAGTGCCACCATAGGAATAGTTAATCCGATAACTATCCCGATAACGCCAATACTTACCGTGATAGTGGTTATCGCAAAAACTTCAGATTGGCGATAATTTTGATGTGACATGTTATTTTGTTTCTGCGAATAACAGAAACCTCTGTAATAAAAGGAAGGTGATTAAATAAAATATTGTCGTATATTATAGGGGATAAGAAATAGATAAACATGCTTAAAAAGCAACATTAATTAGAGAAAGATCTCTATTTGACTCTCGATGATCTTTACCTTTCACAATATTCTCACTTCATCGTTATTTATCCTACAACGCTTAAAAAAAATAACGATAGATAAGCACAGTACCTGATGCCAATACAATAGTATAAATCACACTCATAAATCGTGCTTTCGACATACGTAATGTTAAATTTCGCCCTAACCAAACACCTGCAAACATGGCTGGTAAGAAAATAACGGCTAATTTAAGAATATCTAATTGCCAATAAATGCCTGCACATAAGAAAATCACCACTCGCGTTAGTGTGCTAAAGCCAATCAATGTGGTTTGTGTAATGCGAAACTTATTTTTGTCTGTAATTCTGCCTGACAAGTAAATCGCATATAAA
Organism: Proteus penneri; assembly: GCF_003144535.1. Lineage (GTDB taxonomy): Bacteria > Pseudomonadota > Gammaproteobacteria > Enterobacterales > Enterobacteriaceae > Proteus > Proteus penneri. Next base: position 33,240 of record NZ_PHFJ01000006.1, read on the forward strand.
AATCCCCCACTACCAAACAACGCGCTAAATACACCGCCGATTAATCCAAAAGGATAAACTAAGCGTTGAGAAAATTGGCTTTCTTGTTTTTTCCAAAACAGTGCATAAATTGCATAACAAGTGGCAAAGATACCTAAAAGAAGAGAAAGTAAATCAGGTCGTGTGGTTAATAAAATTGTTGCACCGACAAGGCTACCAATAATAATAAGCGGAATAAGATAGCGTATCTCTTTAAAATCAGCCTGTTTGCCATCTCTGAAAATATTCACTATGGCAGCACTTAAATCGATTAATGCCAATAAAGGCACTATCATTGAAAGAGGCAAATAAAGTGCCAATACAGGGCCCGCAATTAACGCAGAACCAAACCCAGCCATACCAAAAATAACATAAGCAAAAAATAAGGTAAGTAAGCAAATAAAAAGATCAGACCAACTAAGCAAGTCCATCATAATAAACCTTGAATAATTATCATTTACTGAAGGATATTAGCGTAATTATTAAAACTAGAACAGTGATCGTAAGACTATTCACAAAATACAGCAGAAACAGGATCTCATTTTTCCGAATACGGTTAATTAGTGTTATTATCTAATTAGAATAACACTTTTAAACTAACGATATTTTGAATTGGCAATGAACTCACAACCTCCTAAAAAAACGAATGAATACCTTGGTAATAAAGTCAAACAATTAAGACAATCTCGAAATTTATCACTTAATGAGTTATCAAGAAAATCGGGAATATCCAAGGCTGCATTGTCAAAATTAGAATCGGGTGATTCTAATCCTAGAATCGATACCTTAGAGGCTATCGCAATAGCCCTTGGCTTTCCTTTGGGAGATTTATTTAGTTTTACACGTGAAGAATACCCTCGCTTAGAGCGACATAAGCCTATCGTGGGTGATTATGCCCAAGAGTTTAAATTTCGTATTGGCATCGGCAATATTACTGAAATTTGGCATATCGAAATGAAGCATGGCGCGATCATCAATAGCCCTGCTCACGCTGACGGCACCCAAGAGCACATCATGGTCTATTCTGGTAAATTAATGATGCGTTTTGATAACGACGAAACCGTCTTACTAGAAACTGGCGATTTTTATGCTTTCCACGGTAATGTCCCTCACTCGTATATCTGTGTTGAAGGACATTTGCGTGCCTCTGTGATTATGTCTAGCCCAAATCAGCAGCATTATCATCACCGCCCTTAAGCGATATTATTGGCTCTTTCAATTAGTGAGTGAGCCAATAATATAAGGCGATTAATTTAAATAACTTTCCATTTGCTCAAAAACACGTAGATCATCGCTGAATCTCACTTCTTTTACGTCTTCAAGCTTTTCCACCTGACTGACCATTTGCATAAGACGATCATCTTTTTGCACTAATAGCCAGATACGGCTTTTATCGCTGTTTTTCATCGGTAAACACAAAATGCCATCAACGTTAAATGCACGGCGAGCAAATAGCCCACAAATATGGGTCATAACACCGGGATGGTTGCGAACAATCAATTCCAGCGCGATAGGTTGTGATTGGTTTGACATAAATTAAGCTCCTATCATCTCAATATTTGCAGCCCCAGGTGGAACCATTGGAAATACTTTTTCATGGATATCAATCATAACGTGAATTAAACACGGACCGGGTTTTTCAATTGCTGCTTTTAATGCACTCGCAGGATCTGCTTCCTGATTTAAGTCACAGGTATCTAAACCAAAACCTTGTGCAATACGAATAAAATCTGTTTGATAAGGGTAAGCCGCAGCATAAATACGTTCTTCAAAAAACAGCGTTTGTTGTTGGTGAACTAACCCCAATGCCTGATTATTTATCAAAATAATTTTGATATCTAATTGGTGCTCAGCCGCCGTAGCAAATTCTTGAATATTCATCATAATGCTACCATCCCCCGAGAAGCAGAGGATTTTCTTATCTGGTTCGGCTAACGCGGCACCAATCGCAGCCGGTAAACCAAATCCCATCGTACCTAAGCCACCCGATGTTAACCATTGTCGAGGTCGATTTAGCGGATACGCCTGTGCTACCCACATCTGATGTTGTCCAACGTCTGTTGTAATAATGGCATCATCATCAACACAGTTTGCAGCCGCTAAGACAATGCCATAACCACTTAGAATATTCTCAGAGTTTTTCATTTCCAATGGATATTCTTGTTTCAGTGTCGTAACACGCTCGATCCATTCATTACGCTTGTTTGTATTAATCAATGGTAATAACAGTGATAACACTGATTTCGCATCAGCGTGGATTGCAATATCTGGGCGTTTGATTTTGCTAATTTCAGCGCGATCGATATCAACATGAATTATTTTGGCGTTAGGGCAAAACTTCTCTGCTTTACCAATAGCACGATCGTCAAATCGCGCCCCTAATACAATTAGCAGATCCGCTTCTTCTAAAATAAAATTGGTGCTACGCGTCGCATGCATACCTAACATCCCCAAATACAGTGGATGAGAAGGTGGCATTAATCCTAAACCCATTAAGGTCATGGTTGTCGGCAGGTTATTTTTCTCTGCTAATTCAATCGCTTCTTTACATGCTTCAGCGCTAATGATCCCCCCACCTAAATATAAAACAGGATTTTTAGCTTGATTAATCATTTGCGCCGCTTGTATTACTAAATCAGTATTAAATGCGGGAACAGGATCTTTTTGTGGAATAGGTGGTAACGCTTCTAATGTAATTGTGGCTTGCTGAATATCTTTTGGCACGTCAACCCAAACAGGCCCCGGTCTTCCTGACATCGCTAAACGAAACGCATCACAAATAATGTCAGGTAAGTCCGCAATATCGCGTACTAAATAGTTATGTTTCGTGATTGGAATAGACATGCCATAGGTATCAACTTCTTGGAAAGCATCGGTTCCAATCATCGCTGAAGACACCTGACCGGTAATACAAACTAAAGGAATAGAATCCAGTTTAGCATCGGCAATTGCTGTCACTAAATTTGTTGCACCCGGCCCGCTTGATGCAATACAAACAGCAGGTTTACCATTTGCTCGGGCAATACCTTGTGCAATAAAACCAGCACCTTGTTCATGACGAGTTAAGATATGCCGAATAGATTTACTTTGGCTTAAAGCATCATATAACGGAAGTGCTGCACCACCAGGGATCCCTGCAACTGTCGTAATACCTTGCCGTTCCAGTAAATAAACGATTAATTGCGCCCCCGTAAACGTTCTACTTGTTGTGGCGTTTTCTTGTTGATCACCCATTTTTATCTGTCCTTTGTTCTAAGCCGGACTTAATGGGCAGGTAGAAAAGAAAAACCCCGCCCGGTTAGTTCGCCGGCGGGGTTTCGAAACTGTGTTGATTCGGACCCGTTACGGCGCTTTGCCGACGACCACCACCACACGCACGACAACCACAGCCGCGATGTGCGCTGTTAGTCGTAGGCTTTGTAGTAGAGTAGTGATGATCATGGGTTACCTATCAATTAATTTAATGATGTGTTTACGTGTTATCTGTATTTAAAAAAACATAACTTCTACAAATTAACAACCTTTTTTTTCGGTTTATTTTTTATCACCGCTAAAAACGAGAGCTAGATCACTTCTAGTGAAAATCAAAAAATAATCTTGATTGCAGCACAAAAAACCAGATTAATTTCATATTACAGAATAACCAAAAAATTCCTTTCTCAACGTAAACACACCAACTCAATTTTATAAAAACGCAACTTGAACCAAGAGTAATGTTGCCGAAAGGACAAACATAAATATCACCATCGGCATAATAAATTTAAGCCATTTGTTATAGGAGATATCTAACATTTGCAAAGTCGCTAACACCAATCCAGTAGGCGCTAAGAACAACATAATATATTGTCCCCAGTTATATGCTGATACCACCATATAACGAGGAACACCGACTGCATCGGCTAATGGTGCCATAATTGGCATCGCCAAAACCGCAAGGCCTGAAGAGGAAGGAACAATAAAACCTAAACAAATAAAGACAACGAGTTGTGCTAATAAGAATAGGCTCGGTGGCATTCCTGCAACCATATGAGACATAAATTCAAGAATAGTATCAGCAATCTTACCTTGTTCCATCACAAGGTTAACGCCGCGCGCTAAACCAATAATTAATGAAACACCAACTAATTCAGATGCCCCGTGAATAAATCCATCAATGGCTGTTTTTTCTTTTAATCCCGATAGGAAAATTATGATGATTGCGATAGCAAGGAAAAGAGCCGCCATTTGTGGAAACCACCAGCCCATGTCCATAACACCCCAAACCATAATAGGAAAAGCAGCAACAAATAAACAGAGGATCACTTTACGACGCCACGAAAATTCTAATATCTCATTAGGATCGTAATTACTCAAAAAGCGCTGTTTAAAACTTTCGGCATTTTCATAGTTGTAAGAGAAAGTTGGATCTTTTTTGATCTTCTTGCAATACCAATATAAATAAACCAAAACCCCCAACGTACCAATCACCAACCCAATAGTACGAAATCCGATCCCTTCAATAAAACTGATCCCCGAAGCATTTGATGCAATAACAACTGAGAAAGGATTTACCGTCGAGAACCCTGCCCCCATTGAAGAAGCAAGGAAAATAGCCCCAACACACACAATAGCGTCATAACCCAAGATTAAGAATATCGGTACTAATATGGGATAGAAAGCAACCGCTTCTTCTTCAATCCCACAACTTGTCCCGCCTATGGATAATATAATCGTGACCCCAAACACGACTAAAAACTCTTTACCTTTGGTTCGATTCGCGAGTGCTGTTAAGCCCGCATTGAATGCACCGGTTTGATTAACAACCCCAATCAGTCCCCCCAAGACAAGAATGAAAACAATAACATCTGCCCCCTCTATCGTCCCTTTCACCATACTTTCGGTAATATCCATTATTCCTTTGGGTTGCTGTGCTACACGTTCATAGGTTCCAGGTATTGCTATTGGTTTTTTAATTGTCCCATCGGTAAATTTATTAATCTCAATAGAGACATTTAAATCATTCAATGTCGCCTGAGTTGCTGGTAACACTTCATGAGAACCATCTATTTTTGCAACCACTAATGATGGCTCTGCTGAGTTATAACTTAATCGTTGATATTCGCCAGCTGGAATTATCCACGTTAAGCCAACCACAATTACTGTAATGACAAATAAAATAGTAAATGCGGTCGGAAACGCAAACTTTTTAAGTTTCATAAGCGTCCTCGACTTAAATGAGAGGCTACTCTGCCAATAGAAATAATATCTATTTGGCAGAGTCTATTATTAGAATTAAATTTAAAATAATAATAAGTATGATATTAATCAGAAATAATTGTTGTGCCTGTTTTTCCTTCTAAAGCAGATAATGCATTCTCTAAAGAAGTAATAATCGCTTGTACACCTTTTTCACTTTCTTTTAAAAAATTAAGGCAGGCCTCCACTTTAGGTAACATACTTCCTTTAGCAAATTGTCCTTGAGAAATATATTCCTGAGCTTTAGAAAGTGTTAATTTATCTAAATTTATTTGTTCTGGTTTATTAAAATTAATAGCAACTTTATCAACAGCCGTTAATATTAATAAAATATCCGCTTTTAATTCTACAGCTAATTTTGAGCTAGAGTTATCTTTATCAATAACAGCATCAATACCTTCTAATAAATCCCCTTTTCGAATAACAGGAATACCACCGCCACCAACAGTAATCACGACAATATTATGTTCAACTAACTGTTTAATAATTGGTGATTCTACAATTTCTAACGGCTTGGGTGATGGAATAACACGACGATATCCACGCCCCGCATCTTCCATAAAGTGAAAACCATGTTCTTTTTGAATCGCCTCAGCTTGTTGTTGAGTATAAAACGCCCCTATGGGTTTTGTTGGCGATAAAAAAGCGGGATCGTTTTTATCAACAACCACTTGAGTCACAATGGTGGCACAACCATGATTTTTATTGAGATTTCTCGTACATAATTCGTCATTAATAGCCTGTTGTAGATGATAGCCAATATAGCCTTGACTCATAGCACCACATTCAGCAAATGGCATATACGGTGTGCCAATGTTCTGTTGTGATGCATAATCCATAGCTAAATTGATCATCCCAACTTGTGGGCCATTTCCATGACCAATAATGACTTGATAGCCTTTCTCAACCAAATCCACAATGGGCTTTGCGGTTTTTCGTACTATCTGCTTTTGCTCTAGTGGCGTATTTCCTAATGCATTTCCCCCTAAAGCAATAAATACCTTTTTAGGCATTGTTAACTCCTTGCTTTAGCTCAAAGTAGCGAACATAACGGCTTTAATGGTATGCATACGGTTTTCAGCTTGATCGAAAACTTTTGATTGGCGAGACTCAAAAACATCATCAGCCACTTCCATTTCACTCAAGCCAAATTTTTGATAAATATCTTCGCCAATAATGGTTAAACGATCGTGGAATGAAGGTAAACAGTGTAAGAAAATCGCATGAGGATTAGCCATTTTCATCATAGAGCTATTTACTTGATAAGCTTTCAGTAAGCGAATGCGTTCATCCCAAACACTATCTGGCTCACCCATTGAAACCCAAATATCGGTATAGAGAACATCAGCGTCTTTTGCCCCTTTTTCAATATCTTCGGTTAACGTGATAGAACCTTCATTTTCTGCCGCGATTGCACGACACTCTTTCACAAGTTGCTCTTCTGGCATTAAAGATGCTGGGCCACACGCTGTAAAATGTAAGCCTAATTTCGCACAAACTACCATTAAAGAGTTAGCAACGTTATTGCGAGCATCACCAAAGAAAGTCAACTTAAGCCCTTTTAAATGACCAAAGTTTTCTTCAACGGTCAGCATGTCTGCTAACATCTGAGTTGGATGGAATTTATCGGTAAGACCATTCCATACTGGTACTCCTGATTTCGCCGCCAGCTCTTCAACTAATGACTGATCAAAACCACGATATTCAATACCATCATAGAAACGCCCTAACACACGCGCTGTATCTTCAATAGACTCTTTTTTCCCCATTTGTGATGAGCCAGGATCAAGGTAAGTCACCCCCATTCCTAAATCATAACCCGCTACTTCAAAAGCGCAGCGTGTCCGTGTTGAGGTTTTTTCAAATAATAAAACGATATTTTTACCTTCCAAAGAACGGTGAGGAATACCAGCCATTTTTAATGATTTAAAATGTTTAGAAAGCTTTAATAAATATTGAATTTCAGAAGATGAAAAATCGAGTAATTTTAAAAAACTTCTACCTTTAATATTAATAGACATAATAATCTTATCTCCTAATTATTTTGATAATAATAGAGTTAAAAAATAGTTTGTTATTTAAAAAAATAGAAAACCTATCTCAATAACCTAGGTTATTAAGAAGTATGCTTTATATTTCTAGAAAATAGAGAGGGTTTATCCGTTAAAAACGGAGAAATGGAAGCATTGACGTTGTTTATACATCATAATGTGGGCAATACGTCTAATATGAGGTGTTTTCCTATTATTATTTTCCATAATACTAGTACCTTCACTTATAGGTATTAAATGAGGATTACAGTGAAACATATAGGAATTAATATTAATGTGATTATCATCTCAATTATCTATTTATGACTAAAATCATATCTCATTAAAAATAAATAATAAATCAAACATTCCGTTAACACACATATTTTACAAAGAGAATTAAATTTATATAAGGAGACTATCTCAATTAAATTAGTAAGATAATATAAAATAAACCAAGAAAAACAATTAGACTTTATTTGGTTATTATTTATTATATTTTCTAAATGTTAATATTATTGATTTATTTTAACATTAAAATAATTTAGCCAGCATCATCACAGCACTACAAATAATTAAAATTAAAGTCGCATACTGAAATATCCTGTCAGGCATTCTGATCAACAACCACTTAGACAGTGGAATAGAGATTAGCGAACCTAAGAATAACAAAAGTGCCAAATGAATATCCGTATGCCCATCTTGCATGTAAGCTAGTGCTGAAGATCCTGATAACAATGTTGTCGTAAAGATAGAAGTACCGATAGCTTGTTTAATAGAAAGGTTCGCATAACGTAGCAATAACGGTAACACAACGACACCACCACCTACCCCCGTTGCCCCTAAAACAACACCTGCGGCAATCGCTGGAAGTAATAGTGCTTTAATATTTAAAGGCGCTAGTTTTATATTTTCAACCACTACGGGAGGTAATGAGAAAAACATTCTCTGTACAAAAAGAAATAAAGAAAAAATAATCGCACCAACAACAAGCGCATTAATTCCCCACTCGACTTGTTGCTGATACTGCTCTAATGAACCTAAATAATTAACCAAAACACTAGCCAAAAAAGTACTTGGTAGCATTATTCCTAATACAATCATTGCTCTTTTAAAAGGAATATTGCCAAGGCGAAAATGCATATAAGACGAGGTGACTTTCATCAACATAGACAATAAATTGGCTGTTGCAACTGCCATTAATGCATTCATACCAAAAAAATAGGTCAATACAGGTAAAACAATAACACCGCCACCCACGCCCGTTGTGCTAATAATTAAACCAATAGCTGCACCTACCGCTAATGTGGTGATAAGTAACATTATTGATTTCCTTGTATAACAGCTTCTCGCCCTTTTAATAAGGCTTTTTCTGCCGACTCATTCGCTAATGTCATATATTTAAAAAACAGCACATTAAAAGCCACCATTTGTAAAACTTGTGGCGTGATCACTCCTAATTGAGAGTGTTGTTCGTCATAAAAATAAGGCAATGTATAATCTGATAATCGAGTTGCTTCATCTTGTCCAAAACGCGTTAATGCTACTGTTAAACAACCTTCATTTTTTGCCGATTTCAGCATTCGATTAATATCGGCCGTATTGCCTCGTGCAGTCACGGCAATAGCTAAATCATCAACTGATAAATTGGCGGAATAAGCCAATTGAGCATGAAGATCTGGACTAAATAAGGCGTTTTTATTCACGCGAATAAGCTTATGAAAAATATCACTCGCCACAACGGCAGAGGCGCCAATCCCAAACAGGACAATGCGTTTAGCTGAGACCATTTTTTCAGCCAGCAGATCAATACAATTGGGATCTAACAAAGCCAATGAGTCCTGAATAGCGCTAGTAAACAGATGCCCTGTTTTGGAAATAATTAATTCTGTTGAGTCTGTTTTCGCAAGATTGCCATAGAGAATATCGCCACTGCTTTTTTGTTGCTTTTCTTCTGAAAGGTAATCAATTTTAAATTCAGGATAACCACGATATCCCATTTGACGAGAGAAACGGATAACAGAAGCACTACTTACACCGGCTTTAAGTGCCAGTTCAGCTGCATTCATACTGGCAATATTCTCACTATTATCTAATAGATAATGAGCGATACGCTGTTCTGTGCCTTTGCCCTGAATGAGCAAACTCTCAAGCTTTTTGGTCAGTGTCGACATTCTGTTATCCTTTTTATTTCTGACTTATTTCTCTGGATCTGTAAATCCCATTAGCATACTGGCAATAAAACCGACAATCCATGCGCCTAATACCGCGATCAGGAACTTAATAATTTGCCCATCACCAACTAACGGAATTAATGATAACCCAGCAGTACCAAATGGAATAATGATCCCAACTTGGAAATATGCCATTAATGCACCACCAGCCGCACCACCAATACATCCTGCAATAAATGGTTTTCCAAGTGGAAGCGAAACACCAAACAATAAAGGCTCACCGACACCGAAAATACCCACAGGTAATGCGCCCATTAATGTTTTCTTTAAACGTTGATTTTTAGTGCGTAGATAAACCCAAAAACAAGAGCCTACTTGCCCCATTCCGCCCATAGCCAAAATTGGAAATAGATAATTTAAACCAAAGGTATTTAAGATTTCGGTATGAATAGGAATTAACCCTTGATGTAATCCCGTTAAGAGTAAAAATAAGAAACTTCCTCCTAACGCCGCACCAGTTACCACCGCACCACCACCTTGATTCAATAGTGATAATGATACGCCTTGTGCTAATAACTGATTAAGATAATGGCCGATAGGTTGGAATATCATAATCGCCACAAGAGAAGAGACTAAAATCGTCACAAACGGCGTTAAGATAAGATCAAGACTCTCTTTAACGATGCTACGAAACCATAATTCTAATTTTGAAGAGAATACAACCACCATTAATACCGCAAAAATCCCGCCACTGTTTGGCTGTAATTTCTCACCAAATAAGGTGATATCGGCAAGCCCTGGCATCGCTAATAATCCCGCCATGACCGCACCAATCGATGTTGATGCGCCCAATTCTTTAGCGGTATTTATCCCAATCATAATAGAGAGATACGCAAATACCGTACTACCAATTAATTTGAATAATTTAAATAGTTCAGGGAACTGCTCAACTAAGCCCGGTGCGACTAAACGGATAATATTAATTAACCCCATAATCAAACCGCAGCCAATTAAAGCAGGAATGGTAGGAACAAAAATAGCCGCTAATGTATTTAGCATACGGCGGATTGAGAAGCCTTTTTTCACTGAGGTTGACGCTGGCTTATCTTCACTACTTGCTGAACTTTTTTGCATACGTTTATTCATGATGGAATAAACTTTTGCCGCAGTCCCCATTCCGACAATCACTTGATGCTGTTCGCCATTAAATACAACACCTTTAACGCCTTCGACTTGTTTTAAAGCGTCTGCATCAAAAAGTGAACTGTCCTTTAAAATCAGTCGAATGCGAGTCATGCAATGTGTTAGGGTTGCCACATTTTGAAACCCACCAGCGTGTTTTTCTATTTCTATTGCTAACGTGTCGAGATGTTCTATTTTATTAGCCATATGCGTGCCTGCTAAAGTTTAGAGTGTTTACTCATATTGTTATTAGTTAAATAGGGCAAGTTGCTGTTGTAGCGAACGATAAGGATATTGCTGTGTGATTTGCTCAACTTTCTCCACACTCAGATGAAGCTCATACATCAAAATGGCTTTTCTAGGATGATAATTAACCATTTGTAACAAGGCTCTGGCTCTTTCATGTGAAATTCCACACACTTCGCTGACAATACCTTCAGCACGACGTTGCAATTTTTCATTACTCGCAATCACATCCACCATCAGGTTTTTATGCACTTTCCCGAGCTTAGTCATTACACTGGTGCTTAACATCCCTAGGATCATTTTTTGAGCTGTACCACTTTTCATTCTTGTGGAGCCGGTTAACACCTCTGCGCCCACGTCTGGTGCAATAGATAGATCAGCAATCTCACTCATCTTACTTTTGCCACGCGTGGTAATAGATATTGTTAACGCTTTTAGTTTCTTACCATATTGCAAAGCCGCGACAGTGAAGGGAGTACGACCACTTGCGGCAATACCAATAACAACATCTTTATCACTGACATGACGACGTTGAAGCTCTTCAATTGCCGCCTCTCGGCTATCTTCAATATTTTCAACCGCTTTTAGCATTGCATCATGACCACCTGCAATAATTGCCTGTACTAATGTAGAAGGTACACCAAAAGTTGGTGGACATTCGGCACTATCTAGTACAGCTAATCGGCCACTGGTTCCCGCGCCAACATAAAAAATACGCCCACCTTTTTGCAAACGTTCAGTTATTTTTTCTACTGCTTTAGCAATAGCAGGTAATTCTTTTTTAACTGCATTTGCAACCGTCATATCTGCACTATTGATTAGCGTAACCAACTCTAAAGCACTTAATTCAGAAAACTGTGTTGTTTCTTGATTGCTTTCATTTTTAAGACATTCGCTTAATGCATCTTCTTTCATCACCACAACCTTATGAAATCATATTTCAATTAAAATTACATCCAATGAAATTGTATTTCAAGACTATTTGTCACGATGCTGTGAAATGAATCACATTAAGCCCTGTTTTTTGCTTTGTAAGAAATTCAACAGTGGCTATAAAAATAAAGTAATCAATTGATTTTAAATCAATTCCACTTACCATCTAAATAAGATAACAAGTGGAATATAAAGATATGATAGTGCGGAGGTGTACTACTTCGCTTGCGCTAAAAACTGCCCAAACTCTTCAATGCTTGGATAAGAAGATTGTGTGCCTTTTCCGGCAACACTTAAGCCTGAAAACATCACCGCTTTATTTAATGCTTCTTCAATATTATTAGTGTGAACATAATAATGGGAAAAACAACCAATAAAGGCATCGCCGGCTCCACTGGTATCTATTGCATCAACTTTAATAGCAGGAATGTACTTTTCAATTTCGCCGTTCATCCATAATGCCCCTTTTTCCCCTAACGTAACGATGACATTCTTAAAGCCTTTTTGTAGTAAAGAACAAGCGGCTTCGCGAATTTCATCCATTGTAGTGATTGGCATACCGGTCAATATTTCAAGTTCAGTTTCATTTGGAACAAAAAAATCACAACGAGCAGCAATATCAAGATCTAATGCTTTTGAAGCGGGAGCTGGGTTAAATAACACTGGAATATGGTGTTTATTGCCGAACTCAATAGCGTGGTAGACCGTTTCAAGCGGGATTTCTAATTGCAGTACAATTATTTTGCATTTTTTCAGGCTATCTGTCGCTCTATCAATATCTTCTGGCGACAAATGTTGATTAGCCCCTTTAACAATTAAAATGCTATTTGATGATTGGGAAGTCACAAAAATAGGTGCAACACCACTTGTTGTACCAGGCACTTTTTCAACATAGCGTGTATTAATGCCATAAGACTCTAAATTCATGATGGTGTTATCCGCGAAAATATCATCGCCGACTTTTGTCAACATCATCACTTTTGAATTTAATTTAGCAGCAGCAACTGCTTGATTAGCGCCTTTACCACCACAACCCATTTTAAATGCCGGCGCCTCAAGGGTTTCACCCTCTTTTGGCATCCTATCTATATAGGTGATCAAATCCACCATATTTGAACCAATCACTGCAATATCCATAGCGCCTCTTACTCTTATGTGAAATTTCTAAATGTGAAAATAGTGACATTTTGATAGATATATAACAGTATAATGTTATTTTTGTATCATCTGTGATTGTTATCTCATTAAAACGGCTCTAATATGTTGCCAAACTAACATGAGTGAAGAATAACAATCTTTTTACTAAGGAATAGACTATGCGTCCATTAGCTAATTATATCGATCATACCCTTCTTGCTGCAGATACAACTGAATCACAAATCAAGAAATTGTGTGCTGAAGCAATTGAACACGGTTTCTTCTCTGTGTGTATTAACACTTCTTACATCCCTTTAGCAAGAACTTGCCTTGAAGGCAGTGATGTAAAAGTATGTTGTGTTATCGACTTCCCATTTGGTGCTGGTTTAACAGCAACAAAAGCATTTGAAGCGGCTGAAGCTATTCGTCAAGGCGCGCAAGAAGTCGATATGGTTATCAATATCGGTATGTTAAAAAGCGGTCGTTTAGACTTCGTAAAACAAGATATTGAAGCAGTAAAAGCAGCTTGTGGTAATACAACTCTGAAAGTGATTTTAGAAACTTGCTTATTAACTGACGACGAAGTACGTTTAGTGTGTGAAATGTGCCGTGAGATCCGTGTTGATTTTGTGAAAACATCGACAGGATACAGTACAATGGGCGCAACAGAACATCATGTTGCTTTGATGCGTAAAACCGTTGGTGATGAAGTTGGCGTGAAAGCATCTGGTGGTGTTCGCGATCGCCAAACAGCATTAAACATGATCAAAGCAGGAGCAACACGTATCGGCGCTAGCGCAAGTGTCGCTATCGCAACAGATTCAGATGCACCTGAATCAAATTACTAATTATTTAGCGTATCTTTTTTTGGAGTACGCTATTCGATAATACAAGGATCCTTCGGTGATAGAGACCAAACAGCACGAACGTTTGCGCCGCCTCAGTGAATGTATAAAACGCTCAGGTCGCATACATCTTAAAGACGCCGCAAGGATCCTTGAAGTTTCTGAAATGACGATTAGACGCGATCTCAGCGCTGATGCTGAAAACCCGTTCCCAATGTCATTATTAGGTGGCTATATTGTTGCATTAGCCCAACCTCATGCAGGCTCACTATCAACATCATCCGATATTATTACGCCAGATCAAACTGAAGAACTTCATATTCCTAATCTTGCCGCCGGTATGGTCTCTGAAGGCGATGTTCTTTTTTTCGATAACGGACAATTTATTCCCACACTGATTGAGCTTATTCCCGATAACCTGCATTTCACTGGGATCTGTTATTCTCATCGAGTCTTTTTGGCCTTAAGCCAGAAAAAAAATGCCACGGTATTACTCTGTGGAGGTGAATACCGCCCTAAAAGTGATTCATTCTTCAATCCAACCCAACCTTCTTATCTTGATAGCATTAATCCTAAAAAAGCCTTTATTTCAGCTGAAGGTGTCCATCTTGATTTTGGCGTTACTTGTTATAACATCGACGATCTTTATATGAAGAAAAAAGCGATGGATAAATCTATTCGTAAGATCTTACTCACCAAATATCACTATTTTGATGAAACAGCGACAGCCAATATGGGTGATTTAGCGCAATTTGATGTTGTTATTACTGATAGAAAATTAACGGATGATTACGAAGATTATTGCCGAAAAAGCTCAGTAAAAGTGATTTATTAATTAAAAGTAGATAACTAACTAAAATAGATAATAAAGAAAAATTAACCTTAAATTAAATAAATTATATTTATTCTCTTTGATAAAAATAAAGAAAAACAACACCAACTTTTAATTGCTAAAGCAAAAAAAAGTGGTTACTATGCCTGCGATTTATTATTTTATCCATTTCACTTAACTGCAAGGAGGTATCCCATGACAACAACAAATATGAATACTCTTTGCGGACAATCTCAGAAGTAATCCTTTTTTCTTTCTTTTTGCTGTCCGCCAACCAATTTATTTTTTAATCCTTTACATTATATGGATTGGTATATGGACAACTGTGTTCATTATTTATCTGATCGCGTTTGTTATATCGCATCGGATAATACTTGGATTGAAAGCAAAGCAATCCAACAATTAGAAACAACGGCTCAACTTCCTGATATGACTTATGTCGCAGGTATGCCAGACCTGCATCCAGGTCGCGGTTATCCTATTGGTGCCGCTTTTTTTCTGTTCGTCGTTTTTACCCCGCTTTAGTCGGAAATGATATTGGCTGTGGTATGACACTCTTTCAAACTGAATTTAAAAACAGCAAGCTCAACTTAGATAAAGCAGAAAAACAGTTGAGTGAAATGAGTGATATCGCACCTTCAGAATGGTTAGAAGAGCACTTACCCGAAGAGATGCAAAATCACCCTTTCGCTGGCTCTTTAGGCTCTATTGGTGGGGGAAATCATTTTGCTGAATTCCAGCAAATTGACCAAGTGATTAATGAAGTGCTTTTCGCTGAAAGTGGTATCAATAAAAAACAGTTGTTGCTATTAGTTCACAGCGGATCACGAGGTTTAGGACAATCTATCTTACGTGCCCACACAGAACAATTTGGTCATAAAGGACTCGTTGCTAACACCGAAGAGGCAAATGAATATTTGCAAGCTCACAATAAAGCTCTTGATTATGCAAAGCTAAATCGTCGCCTTATTGGTGAAAGAATAATGCGCCAAATTCGTGCTCAAGGTGCAGTTATTTCTGATGTGAATCATAATCTTGTAGAGCCTTGTGAGTTATATGGTCAACAAGGCTGGTTACATCGAAAAGGTGCAACACCTGCACATCACAATATGGTGGTTATTCCGGGATCCCGCGGTGATTATAGCTATATCGTTAAGCCAATTGTGTCTGAATTAAGCCTTCATTCATTACCTCATGGTGCTGGTAGAAAATGGATGCGTACAGAGTGTAAAGGACGTTTATCACACCGATTTACACCTTTACAACTTTCACGAACGGCATTAGGTAGCCGTATTATTTGTGCCAATAAACAACTGATTTATGAAGAGGCTCCACAATCTTATAAATCCATTGAAACCGTGATTGAAAGTATGGTCAGCATTGGATTAATCGAAGTCATTGCACGTTTAAAACCCGTGATCACCTATAAAACGAGTGGGGAGATGGCGTAATGTTATTACAATTCACCTCCGCACAAGGCCCTGAAGAGTGCTGCTTAGCGGTTGAAAAAGCCTTAAATTACTTTTTGAAATCAACGTCAAAACAACAAGTTAATGTAACAGTTCTTGAAAAAGAGCCTTCACGTTATGGCTTAAAATCTGCATTGGTGTCTCTTGAAGGTACTAATGCACAAACTATCGCTCAACAGTGGGCGGGTTCAATACAATGGCAATGTGCAAGCACGTTACGACCGCAGCATAAGCGTAAAAACTGGTTTATTGGAGTTGCCTGTTTTGAACAACCTGATGAAATTAATGATACAGAAATTGTCTTTGAAACTATGCGTTCAAATGGCCCCGGTGGTCAACATGTTAACAAAACAGAGTCGGCGGTCAGAGCAACACATATTGCCACAGGCATTAGTGTAAAAGTGCAATCAGAACGTAGTCAGCACGCTAATAAAAAGCTCGCTAAGCAACTTATTGCATGGCATTTAGACGCTTATATGATGAAGCAACACGCCTCATTAAATAGTCAGCGCCATATTGCTCATCATCGAGTGATCAGAGGTGATGCCACACTCTGTTTTAGTGGTAATGACTTTGTGCTTATAAGCAAATAATGTTATTACTCTAACAAAAACAAAGCCACGATTTTTAATCGTGGCTTTTTTAAGACAACAATACCCTGCAATAAGATTTTTTAAATTAAAAAATCAATAAAGCGTATAGAGCGTTTTAATAAATAAATCTTACTGTTAATACATTTATTTTATTTAATTAATCTTATTTATTTTAATAACATCACATTTATTTAAATATAAACGTTATTGATACTGATTAATTAAACGGGTGCTGGTGTATTGCGCATTTTAACAGTGAACGTCACAACAGCAGAAGCGACTAATGCAATTATCATAAACATAAATGCACTGTCATAACTGCCGCCACTCGCTTTAATTAAGAAGCCCATAACCGGTGCGGAAACAACCCCCGCCATTTGGCCACCGAAGTTAACAATTCCTGAAGCACGACCCATGATTTTATTGGGGATAGTATCCATTAAAATACCCCAGAACATTGCCATGGCAAAGAACATAAACAGTGCTGAAATACACTGATATACAACAGCCATATCCGCACTTTCAACAGTATAAGTCATATATAAGAAGCCCGCGGCAATCACTGCGGTGATCATATATAACCATTTACGCTGTGCTTTGCATTTATCAGAAACATAACCGCCTAATAATGTCCCACCCGCACCAAATAAGAATGGAATAGCCGCCATTACCCCTGTTTTAGCCAAAGAGAATTCACGAACAGTAATTAAATAGCTTGGTAACCACGTTGAAAATCCCCAAAAGGTAATATCAAACAGAAACCAAATCGCCGCCATTTGCCATAACACTGGCATTTTTAACACATCTTTAAAAGGTACGGCTTCAACAGGTTTATCCGTTAATGTGCCATCCGCTGCTAATTCATCGAGATCTTGTTGAGTAATACTTGGGTGATCTTTTGGGTTATCACGAGTAAAGAAATAAATACCCGCTGCAATTAATAAGCCCGGAATACCTAAAACAATAAACACCATATGCCAGCCAAAAGCGCCGATAATACTGGCTGCAACAATGACGGCTAATGCTGGTCCTAACGTATTGACTGTTGATTGAATTGCCGTTGCACGACCACGCTCTTTAGATGGGAAATAAGTCGAGATCATTTTCCAAGAAGCGGATGGAAAACAGCCTTCACCAATACCAAATAAGAATCGCACTGCTAACATTAACGGTAATGTAAACACCATACCCGTTAAACTGGTGAAGACTGACCACCATGCAATGCCAATTGCCATAATTTTACGAGCACCAAAGCGGTCAGCTAAGAAACCACCCGGTATTTGGAATGCCGCATAACCGACAAAGAACGCACTGATGATTAAGCCTTGTTGTGTGGTATCAAGATTAAGATCACGCCCAATAAAAGGTAACGAAACACTCATCACCATTCTATCTAAAAATGAAAGTAACCATGCTAACCAAATTAAGGATAAAACGGTGTAACGAGCTTTCCATGTTTTCTTCGGTTGAAGGTCTGGAATAATATTTGAACTCATTTTCCTGTTCCTCAAGTAAGGGGAAACCATCACGGTTGAAGAACAACCGTGATAAACAGAGATAAGATTTAACGTTTAAGAGCGCTATTGTGTTGTTATGCTCTTAAAACATGACCGCTACAGGCGTAACTTTCGACTCCATTAATTAAAGCGATACGCCCATTGACCATCACCAGATCAATCCCTTCTGGGTATTGGTTTGGTTCAACAAACGTGCCTTTATCAATAATGGTTTCAGGATCAAGCATCACAATGTCTGCCGCATAGCCTTCTTTAATTAAGCCTCTATCGGTTAATCGAAGGACTTCAGCTGGTTTACCTGTCATTTTGCGGATAGCTTGTTCCCAAGTGAGACATTTTTCTTCTCTGACGTATTTCCCTAAAACACGAGGGAATGCACCAAATACGCGAGGATGAGGTTTACCAGCTCCCATTAACCCATCAGTACAGACGTTTTGTTCAGGACGACATAAGAATTTGATAACGTGTTCTTCTGTGCCGTAAAAATCCACCATTCCTACCGCATTTTCTTCTTCGTATAGCAGATCAAAGGTTGCGTTATACGGATCTTTACCTCTCAATTTGCCTAGCTCGACAAGGCTAAGTCCAACGGCATCTTGGTTTTTTTCTGTTTTAGAGCTAGTGACATAAATATTTTCTAAGCCTGCAAAATCAATAAAGTTATCCCAACCCGGAATACCTTTTTCGATATCTTCAATCATCTTTTTACGCAGTTCAGGAGAAGCTAAGCGTTCTAATAATTTCTCTGTACCTCCTGCGTGAACCCAAGGCGGTAAAATCACCCCAAGCATGGTACTGCCTGCCACATACGGATATTGGTCAAAAGAGATACGAATGCCCTCTTCTTGTGCTTGCTCTAACATACCAAGCATTTCGTCGATTAATCCCCAGTTTTTCTTACCGCAAACTTTCATATGGGAAATATGCAACCAAACACCTGATGCTTTGGCGATATCAATAAGCTCTTGAGTTGATTGAATAATATCGTCAGCTTCGCTACGCTGGTGTACAACAAAAATACCATTATGTTTTGCTGTAACCTTACAAAGTTCGATCATTTCAGCGGTATCACCAAAGGCACAAGGCATATAAATCAATCCTGTTGATAAACCAAACGCCCCTGCTTTTAACTCACGCTCTAAGATCTCACACATCTTGGCGACATCTTCACGAGTAGAAGGATTACCTTCTAATCCCATCGCTTCCATTCGGATGTTGCCATGAGGAACAAGGTAAGCAAGATTGGTTGCTGAGCCTCGGGCTTCCAACATTCCCAAGTAACCTTCGGTATTTTTAAAATGCCAATCAATGCTGTCAGAATCTCCATCTAACCCCGCAATATTCTTGCGCCATGCAGAAATATACTGTTCTGGTAAGGGTGCTAACGCGACACCATCTTGCCCTAACAATTCAGTGGTGATCCCTTGGCGGATTTTGGCAGATAACGCAGGATTAAGCAGAGCAGAAAGATCTGAGTGGGTGTGAGTATCAATAAAGCCGGGGCAGACTATCTTCCCTGTAGCATCAATAATTTGATCATTCGTTTTAGCATCAAACTGACCGATTTTTATTATTTTTCCTTCGTTAACCACAACATCAGCTTGAAATGCACTTGCCCCTGTTCCATCAATAACAGTGGCGTTTTTAAATATTGTTTTCATTCTGTTATTTCTCCAAAGAGCATCTGACTATTTCGCCAGATACTCTTCTAGTAAGGATTTTTTTGAGTAAGAATTAAAGGTGATAAAGGCTGTTCATAATGCTGTAATACCCCTTCGCCGCACCTTTTAACTGTTCAATTTCGATATATTCATCAATGGTGTGTGCTAAGTTTTCGCGAGATGGGCCAAAACCAATGGTTTTAATACCCGCTTCACCCGCATAGTGGCTACCGTTGGTACAGAAAGAGTATTGTGTGACGGTAGGGTTAAAGCCGGACTCATGCAGCCCTTTTAAAACGCTTTGCACGTAAGGATCACTCTCTTCTAATACCCAACCTGGGAAGAAACGTTCACCTTCAATAGTGGCGCCGGTGTAACATTTTTCAGTACCGTAGGCATAAGAGACTTTAGCTTTAAAATCAGCGTCTTGAGAAGTTAGTTCATCAATGGCTTTTTGTAATGGTGCAAGCACTTCCTCTTTAGTTTCACCGACTAATAAACGACGATCGTAAGTGGCACGGCAATATTCAGGTACAACCGAAGCGCCTGGATAAGGTGATGATTTAATATCCGTAAGTTCTAAGATCCCTTTTCCTAAAACAGGATGAACGGGTGGTGTTAGGGTTCTGATCTTCTCGATCAGTTTTGCCATTTTATAAACAGAGTTGATCCCTGCATCTGGATTGGCGGAGTGAGCGGGTTTACCAAAGGTTTCAACAACAATCTCGGCACGACCTCGTTGCCCAATTTTGAGGTTTAATTCTGAGGCTTCACCAATCACCACATAGTCTGGCTTATAGCGCTCAGAAACTAATCTAGCGGCAACACCTTCAAAACACTCTTCATGCACAATACAAGAGACATAAATACGACCGGCAAAATTGCGCTGATTATCTTGGCCATAAAAACCAATCGCTGAAATCATTGCAGCGACGGCACCTTTCATATCACTGGTGCCACGACCATAAATCTTGCCATCTTTGATTTCTGCACCATAAGGCTTTTCTTTCCAATCACGTTCACTTACCGGCACAGTGTCGATATGACCATCAAAAACAAGGGTTTTCCCTGGGTGTTGACCTATAATTCCGCCAATGATATTGCCGTATTTATCAATATGAATATCATCAAAATCATAGCTTTTCATCATCTCTTCTATGACTTTAACAACGTTACCTTCTTCACCTGAATAGCTTTTTTGTTGGATTAATAATTGGCAATTCTTAATAACTTCATCAAATCGGTTTGCTGATAACATACTTTTTCACTCCAAAAGACTTATTTGTTTTTTAAAATTGTTTGAAGCTAGGCAACTCGCCATCCCACACGATATCGCGATAACGCTCAGGATCGGTGTCACCTTCAGTGCTGATCACAAGCACTCTTGCATTTTCATCTAATCCCAGCTCTTCTTTCACGCTTTGATAAACCGGTGATTGCATTAAAATAGAGAGCAACCCTGTTGTCACAGCGCCAGATTCACCAGAAATGATGTGCGGATCACCGGGTAAAGGGTTCCCTAAAATCCGCATTCCCCTAGTCGCGACGGCATCAGGGCAAGAGAAAAATGCCGCTGAATAATCGCGTAATAAATTCCAACCAATACTATTCGCTTCACCACAAGCAAGCCCCGCCATAACGGTTTGTAAATCTCCGCCAACAGGAATGGCATCCGCTTTTCCTGATACGGCAGATCGATATAAACAGTCGGCAATACGTGCTTCTGCCACAATCACTTTTGGCGCTTGTTTACCATAAGCAGCGGTGACCATACCTTGCACCATACCCGCAAAAGAGCCTACGCCGGCTTGCACAAAAATATGCGTCGGAGGTACTTCATGTAATTGCGCGAGAGATTCCAGCATTAAAGTGCCATAGCCTTGCATGATCCAAAGTGGGATCTCTTCATAGCCATCCCATGCAGTGTCTTGAACCACGATCCAGCCATACTTTTCAGCCATTTCCGCCGTCATTCTCACCGCATCGTCATAGTTCATATCAACGATTTCAGCGACGGCACCTTCACGTAAAATGGCATCTAAGCGTTCTTGTGATGATCCTTTTGGCATATAGACCACCGCTTTTTGCTTTAACTGTCTTGCCATCCAAGCAACACCACGTCCATGATTCCCGTCAGTGGTTGTCGCAAAAGTGACGCCATTTAACTTTTTCCTGATCTCATCACTGATCATTACCTCATAAGGTAATTCACTTATGTCCATTTCGAGGAAATCAGCAATATGACGCGCCATCGCGTAAGCACCACCTAACGCTTTAAACGCCTTCAAGCCAAAACGGAAAGACTCATCTTTGAGATATAATTCACCCACCCCTAAAGTTTTAGCTAACTGGGGTAAATGAAATAACGGTGTAGGTGCGTATCCTGGAATAGTTCTGTGAAAATCTAACGCTTTAGCTAACTCTTCATAACGAAAAGGGGCTAGCTCAGCGGTTGGTTTTCGCGTAAATGAACTTTGGTTAATCAGGTACTGCAATTGCTCCTGCATGGAATTACCTCTTAATCACACTTTAAAATTCGCGATAACCCAATATCGCGATTAATCGAAATACATAGGGTTATCCCCTATATCGCAATATGTATGCCAACTCACTCAAAAAGCATTTAATAGAGATGCAATATTTTGATTTTAAATAGATTTATTATTTAACTGATTAAAAGATGAAATTAATCATGCAGAAAAGCTGTGATCTAGGCGGTTTTATTTAAGTGATAAATTATCAATAATAAGAAACTGTGTGAGCTTTATACAAAAAATATATAACTATTTAATAAATAACAATTAAATTAACCAATCCAAATAAGTGATGATAATTTATTATCAATATTGATAATTTTAAGGTGAGAATGTGATGCACTCATTGCTAAGTACCCTACAAGATGAAATCAGCAAATATACCGATGCCATTGCAGGGATCACTGGCACTGATGTTGAAATTATTGATAACAATTTAATTCGTATTGCTGGTACAGGACGTTACCGTTATATGCTCAATCAAGATGTCTCCAATAATGGGCATATTTATCGCCATGTGCTGCAAGTACAAAAGACTATTTTGATTGAAGATCCGAAAGAAAATAGCCTCTGCCAACTGTGTCAAAATCGCTTAACATGCACTGAAGAGCTTGATCTAAATGCCCCTATTTTTCTGAATAACCAAGTTATTGGTGTCATTGGCATTATCTGTTCTAACCGAGAACAGAAAATGTTTTTAATGAAGCAAAAACAAGCCTTTATCACCTTTATTGAACAATTTTCAGAGATGATTTCAAGTCGTGTTTTTGAATGCCTTGAAAGGCTTCGTGAACAAGAGCGATTTGGTACTTTTCGCAATTTAATTGATGTGATGGATAGAGGCGTAATTGCTATTGATAGCCAAGGTAAGATTTGGCACGCCAATCTTTCTGCTTTGCGTTTTTTTGATTGTGAGCTTATTGGTCAGTCTCTTGATATCAATATGACAGGCGACATCCTTTATGGTGATGAAGAAGCGTGGCTGATATTAAACCAACAACACTATCATGTTCTGTGTAAAAAAATCACCTTTTCATCGGTTGATAATGACCAACTTACCATGGTTATCTTTCATGATGCTCGTGATTATATGACACAAATAAATACCCTTTCCGTTGATGAAAATCCCCACTCTCCTTTAATTGGTAATTCACAAAATATGCTCCAATTAAAAAGCATGCTAAGTAAAGTTGCCGTAAGTCATGCCAGTGTGCTTATCACCGGAGAAAGCGGTTCAGGTAAAGAAGTGGTGGCTTACACTATTCACCAACAAAGCCTACGCACAAAGCAGCCCTTTATTACTATTAACTGTGCGGCTATTCCTGAACAACTCTTAGAAAGTGAGCTTTTTGGTTATGTGCGGGGCGCCTTTAGTGGTGCTGATCCTAAAGGACGTATTGGTAAATTTGAATTGGCACATGGTGGTAGCCTATTTCTTGATGAAATTGGGGATATGCCTTTGCATTTACAAGCCAAACTTTTACGTGTGCTCCAAGAAAAAAGCATTACCCGTGTTGGCTCTAATAATCTAATTAATATTGATGTGCGTATTATTGCCGCCACAAACAAAGATCTGCGTGAAATGGTAAATAAAGGGCAATTCCGTGAAGATCTGTTTTATCGCCTCAATGTTGTGCCGATCCATACGCCTGCATTACGTGATCATCGAGAAGATATTGCAGAACTAGCACAATTTTTTGCCGACGATTTAGCATTAACCTATCAACGGCCTACGACGAAGATCCCAAATTCCATTATTAACTGCTTATATTCCTATGATTGGCCTGGCAATATCAGAGAGTTACGCAATGTCATTGAGTATATGTATGTTATGCAAGGCGATACTGTTGATTTAAACCTTAGTCACCTTCCGCCTTATTTATTAGAAACACCACATTCTGCTCCTTTAGAAAAAGACAAAACCGTAGTATCCATACAGAAAACAGATAATAAAGATAAAACTCAGCCATTAAACACACAAGAGCTTCTCAAAACTCAAAGCCTGACATCAGAATATCAAACCATTATGAGCATATTAGAAAAAACAGGAACAACACTGGAAGGAAAGAAGAAAGCAGCTGAAATCTTAGGGATCAGTATTGCTACCTTATATAGAAAAATAAAATGCTAAATTTGATAGATCAGTATTCTAAAACAATTAATGAAATTGATTTCACAAAATTCTCTTATGCAGAAGATAAATATTCAGGTATTTTCTTACCAATTCCCTTCGATGAATGCTGGCAATCTAAACCTAAAATTATGCTAGTTGGGCGAGAAATCGCTGGTTGGAATACTAATAATAATAAAAATATACTCAACCGCATTTCTCTCTTTGTCGAAAATAAAAATATTCCTGCCATTATCGATGAAGCAATAAATCGATATAAACAACATTTACAATCAGATACCACTAAATCTAAAAGCCGTTTTAAACAGTTTTATTTTAAGGCTAGCTCGAGAAATTAACATTGCTCCTGAATCAGTTTTCTATACCAATCTTTTTGCTTGGGATTACAACAAAAAACACCTTTAAATAGACCTGATAATGAATTTCAAAAAATAAAAAACATTTCCATAAAGCTATTAGCCACCCAAATTAATTATCTAAAACCAGATTTTATTATCTTTGCTACTGGCTTTTCTCGTATTGATACGATTATAAAAGAATTATGTAATCAATATTTAAGTGGTTATGAAACATCAGCCCCCGTAATACACCAAAAACTATGGGAATTTAGGGCTGCAAACGCAACTTGCTTTCGTATCGCCCATCCAAGAGCAATGTATGGACATCAAGAATATCGAATTGAAGTTACCAGGCGAATCAAAACAAAAATAGGAAGAGAGGCGGAGCTGAAATTGTCCATTTCATACCCAGACATTAACATGTTCCTTCATTATTGAATTGTCAAAATTCACCTACATATACATCTTTTTAAGTTTTATATTTGAGTTACAGTTTTTTAACGGTGTATAATAAGTCTCTGATGAGAAATTGACATAAAAGCCTAGCTCATTGACTAGGCTTTGTCAGTAATTTGATTCTATTTTAGAAAAACATATAGATATTTATAATTTATTGTTTAAATAGTTTTACTTATTTCGAATTTGAAGATTTAATTTAAAGAATAGCTCTCCATTTTCATAATACAATTTACCAAAACCATGTCTACTTGATGATGGAGTATCTAGCTTCGTATTATTAAAGAGATAATCCATTAATGTATTACGTTCAATTATATGATATGCTAACAAGTCACCTTCTTTTTTCACTACTATTAGTCCATTAGCTGTATATTTTCCATCCCATGGTTTTCCTGGAAACATTCCTAATAAAATAACCTCAAGGAATCTTTTCATTTTTATAATATTAGACTTTCCTTTTACTAAACTACTTAGATCAGATATACCAGTTGAAAAGTATTCCAATAAAATTACACTAATTATTTCTGTCATATCGCCATCAATTATAGATAAATTTTCTTGGAAAATAGGTTTTTCGCATCTAAAAAATTCAAATTTTCCATCATTATCTAGAATATAATTAATCCTATCTCTTATTTTACTTCTAGTAGAAATAGAGTTAACCATATCGATATTTTTATCAAAGCCAGTAATTTTATATATAAAATTTGTATTAGATGATGCATTTAGTAACGTAGGATTTCCTCCTAAAAAGGATTTTATTCCAAAAGGCTGGCGATTATATTGGTTTTCACTACTTTTAAAGCCTATAAATAAGTCCTGCTTATCATTGCTACTACCTTTAAATTTAGATACTTCAAATTTATTTAATATATCTATGTCATCTAATGAAAAAGTAGTATTTTTACTATTTACTATATTTGATAGTATTTTGTCTAATCTATTTTTAGGTAATACCTCATGTATATTTAGCCGTTCAATTTCTTCTTCATTTTTAACAATAACAACTTGATCATTATAAATCCAATAATCATGATTCATATCATTGTGTTGCAAGGAGAATACTGTAATATAATTATTAGATTTTAATGAATTAGTATCACCTAAATGTATTTTTTGTGTTTCAATCATTTTTAGAAAAGCATAAAACTCACTCCATTCACCTATATTCAAATTCACTTCTTCTTTTCCTTCTTTTTCTTGTTTTGAAATATTTTTTTCAAGATAATCTTTTACAGATTTAGCAACATGATATACTACATCGACACAAACACTATTTCCTAACTGTTTCATGGCCTGAGTTGTAGAATTTGACAATATAAATTCATCAGGAAACCCCATCATTCTTTTGCCATATTTTGGAGTCAGTCTAACCTCCTCGCCATTAACTAAATATCCATCCCAATTTCGTCTGTCCTCTATAGGAGAACCTCTTCCCCCAACTCTTAAAGTGAAACCTATTTCTCTCGAACAACTTCCTTCAAATATATCTGACATATTCTTATTTAAAGGAATTGGAGCTGGAAACTCAAACTCAGGTAATGTGTTTACTGTGTCATTATTAAAACCTACTATAAATAACCTAGGTCTATGTTGAGGCGAACCAAAATCACTAGCTTTAATTATTTTATAATATATAGTGTAATTTAATTCTTTATGAAGAATATCACTTATTATTTGAAATGTTTTTCCATTATCATGATTAAGCAGGTGTCTTACATTTTCTAAAATAAATGCATTTGGTTTTTTAGCTTTTAATATATCAGCTATATAATAAAATAGATTACCTCTTTCTGATTTGTGTACATCATCAAATCCTCTTTTATGTCCCGCTTGAGAGAATGGTTGACAAGGAAATCCAGCGCATAGAATATCATGTTCAGGAAGTAATTCTGGAGTTATTGTCCTTATATCACTATTAAATAAGTCGAGCGGTATATTATAATTTTTTATGTATACTTCTCTAGCGAATTTATCTATTTCAGAAGCAAAAACACATTCCATATTTAACCTTGTCAAGGCTAAATGGAAACCACCTATGCCAGCAAATAAATCTATAAATTTCATTTTATAACCTTTTACTATCAATTATGCTAATATAATTTATTTGTATAACGAAGCAAGAACTTATTTATCACAATAAAATTTTTGGGGGGTAGAATACCATACTATACGATATTGCATGAGAGAAAATGAAGGTTATCAACTTTCCATTAATTGGGGTATACTAGAATAAGAATGAGGAAAAATCACAATAATTATAATGAGTTACAAAACAATAATTTCAGACATAAAAAAGACGCTTTTAGCGTCTAATTTTTGGTGTCTAAGGCTGGACTCGAACCAGCACACCTAAAAGCGGTTGATTTTGAATCAACTGCGTCTACCAATTTCGCCACTCTGGCACTGAAGTGTATCTGGAAAGCCTGACCATTATACTTGCGTGAAAAAACCTCTCAACAATTATTGTTAGTTTTCAGTTTGATTGGCGAAAAAAAGTTCATTTAGGATTCATTTACTATCATAAAACACAGTTAGCAGAAATCACCAGCTCCCTAGAAGAGATTTTTGAATCACTGACTGAAGAAGAAAAAGAGCAAGAAACCGTAAAAGAGAGCAAAGATGGCTTTGCAAATACGGAAGTGGGTAAAGCGGCTAAAGTCTTCTTAAAAGAGCAAAAAGACACAAAAACCAAATTCGCACCAGAGAGCTATGAAGCAAAAATCATTGAAGCAAGTAAGCTTATCGATAAAGAAAAAGCGCTGAAAAAAGCGGTAAAAGATGCAAGCATCGCGCTTCATTTAAAAACAAAGACGACTCTCGAAGCGTTAAGTGATGAGCAAGTCCATACGTTGCTACACCTTAAATGGATTGCCCCACTGTGCAATGAACTTCTAACCTTGCCAAACACGGTAATTACCCAACTAACCCGTCAAGTACAAGCATTAGCCGATAAATATGCAGTGACTTATTCACAAGTCGCCAATGAAATAAAAACCACTGAAAAAGAATTGGCTGACATGATGGGCGAACTGACGGGTAATAAGTTTGATATGCAGGGTTTAACTGAACTCGCTAGCTTATTAAAGGGTGAATAAGATGTGTGCAGATAAGAAAGTACCTGATATTCGCTTTAAGGGGTTTAGTCATACTTGGCACAATAAAGAGATAGGAAGTATCTTGACTGACATAAGACGCCCTGTTGAATTACTTGATGACGAATCATATCAATTAATTACAGTAAAACGTCGTAACGAAGGTATTGTACCTAGATCTATCCTAAAAGGAAAAAACATACTAGTAAAAAACTACTATGGGATTAAAGCCGGTGATTATCTGATATCAAAGCGACAAGTCGTTCATGGTGCTAATGGAATAGTACCAGAGAGTCTAGATAATGCTGTTGTATCTAATGAGTATCTTATCGTTACAGATAGCGATGAAATTACAGCTAAATTCTGGTCAGTCATTTCAAAAAGACCTGAAATGCATAAACTGTTTTTCATTAGCCCTTATGGAGTTGATATTGAAAAATTAGTATTTGATGTTTCTGATTGGAAAAATAGAACTATCACAATCCCTGATGTGGCAGAACAAAATGCGATAATAGACCACTTTCAAAAACTCGACAGCCTAATCAACCAGCACCAACAAAAGCATGACAAACTCAGCAATATTAAAAAAGCCATGTTAGAAAAAATGTTTCCTAAACAAGGCGAAACCGTACCTGAGATTCGCTTTAAAGGATTTAGTGGAGAGTGGGAAGAAATTCAACTAGAGCAGATCGCTGGGGTAAGAAGAGGACTTACCTACAAACCAAGTGATATTTCTGAAGATGGGATTGTTGTATTAAGGTCTTCAAACATTAATGTAGATAAATTTGAACTAAGAAAAGATGACGTTAAAGTTAACCAAGAAGCTGTAAAAATTGGCTTAATAAAAAACGGTGATATCTTAATAACTTCTGCAAATGGTTCTAGTAACTTAGTGGGAAAACACACCGTAGTCAAAGGATTAATAGTAAATGCAGTACATGGCGGCTTTATGCTTGTGGCCACAACAAAAATCCCTTACTTCTTAAACGCCTCAATGTCTACTTATTGGTATCAGCGATTCCTTTCAATTAATGTATCTGGTGGTAATGGGGCTATAGGAAATATTAAGGGTAGGGCTTTAGAAGAAGTACGTTTGTATATCCCAAAACAAGAAGAACAAACCGCCATCGGCAATTATTTCCAAAAGCTCGACGAACTAATTAACCAGCACCAACAACAGATCACTAAACTTAACCATATCAAGCAAGCTTGCTTAAGCAAAATGTTTATCTAGCAGGGAGTGCCATTATGACAACGTTTAAAACTGAAGCAGAATTCGAACAGGCTTTTATTAACGTTCTCACCCAAAAAGGGTGGGAGCCTGAAATACTGAAAAACAAAACCGAAGCGGATTTACTGCAAAACTGGGCAAATATTTTATTTGAGAATAATCGCCAGCGTGATCGCCTAAACGATGTGCCATTAACCGATGGCGAAATGCAACAGATTATTGAGCAAATCAAAGCGCTAAAAACGCCAATCAAATTAAACGGTTTAATTAATGGCAAAACTATCGCCATTAAGCGCGATAACCCTGACGATACCTTGCATCTTGGTAAAGAAATCAGCTTAAAAATTTACGATCGCCAAGAAATTGCCGCCGGCCAAAGTCGTTACCAAATTGCACAGCAACCCGAATTTGAACGTGGTAGCCCTTTGCGTAACGATAGGCGTGGTGATGTATTATTACTTATCAACGGCATGCCTGTGATCCATGTTGAGCTAAAACGCAGTGGTATTCCTGTTAGCCAAGCCGTCAACCAAATCGAAAAATACAGTGCAGAAGGGATATTTAGCGGACTGTTTTCACTGATCCAAGTATTTGTGGCAATGGAGCCAAACGAAACCAAATACTTTGCTAACCCAGGAATGGACGGTAAATTTAACCCCAACTATCAATTTAACTGGGCCGATTTTAATAACGAGCCGATGAATCATTGGAAAGATATTGCATCAACCTTGCTTTCCATTCCCATGGCACACCAGTTAATTGGCTTTTATACCGTTGCAGATGATACTGACGGCATTCTTAAAGTGATGCGTAGTTATCAATATTACGCTGCCAATGCGATATCGGATAAAGTCGCTAAAACGCATTGGCACCAACTGGGTAGTGCAACAAATAATCCTGACCGCCTTGGCGGATATGTGTGGCATACCACCGGTTCAGGTAAAACCATGACCAGCTTTAAATCAGCACAGTTGATTGCACAATCCAAAGATGCCGATAAAGTTATTTTTTTAATGGACAGAATTGAATTAGGAACTCAGTCGCTTGCCGAATATCGTAATTTTGCAGGAGATGGCGAAGACGTACAAGCCACTGAAAATACCTATGTTCTTATTACTAAATTAAAAAGCAATAATCCAGCCGATACCTTAATTGTGAGTTCCATTCAGAAAATGAGCAATATTTTTGAGGAAGTTGATGATGAAGGAACGGCGACGAACTCTGTGGATATTGAAACAATACGTGCCAAGCGCTTAGTGTTTATTATTGATGAAGCACACCGCTCTACTTTCGGCGATATGCTGGTTATTATTAAACGAACCTTTCCACGCGCCCTCTTTTTTGGCTTTACAGGTACGCCGATCCAAGAAGAAAACGAAAAAAATGGGAATACGACTAGCACCGTTTTTGGCAATGAATTACATCGTTATAGCATTGCTGATGGAATACGCGATGGCAACGTACTGGGTTTTGACCCTTACAAAGTCCCTACATTTAAAGACAGTGACATAAGAAAGGCTGTTGCATTAGAGCAAGCTAAGGCTAACTCCGTGCAAGAGGTCATGGGTGATCCGGCCAAAAAGAAAAAATTTAATTATTTTATGAATGATGTTCCTATGGCTGGCTACAAAGATGCCAAAGGTAAATATCATAAAGGAATTGAAGATTATATTCCTAAAAGCCAATATTTAACGGATGCCCACCAAGAAAAAGTGGTAAGTGACATATTAGATAAGTGGGATGTCCTTAGCCAAGGTAATAAATTTCATGCCATTTTAGCCACTAATAGTATCGCCGAAGCCATTGATTATTACCGTCGTTTAAAAAAAGCCAATCCTGAACTAAAAGTATCCGCCCTATTTGATCCCCATATTGATAATGACGGCAGCGGTAACCGTGGCCCCACTTTTAAAGGCGATGGCTTAGAAGAAATTATGGCTGATTATAATGATCGTTATGGTCAAGATTTTGATTTTGCTCGCCACGCTGCTTTTAAGAAAGATCTAGCTGCTCGTCTTGCTCATAAAAAACCTTATGAGCGCATTCATACAGAGCCAACAAAACAATTAGATTTACTGATTGTTGTAGATCAAATGCTCACAGGTTTTGATTCTAAATGGCTAAATACGTTATATTTAGATAAAGTCATTAAATATCAAAATATTATTCAAGCATTCTCACGTACTAATCGCTTATTTGGCCCTGATAAACCCCACGGTATTATTCGTTATTACCGCTATCCACATACGATGGAACAGCACATTAACGATGCTGTAAAACTCTATTCGGGTGACAGACCGATTGGCCTATTTGTTGATAGATTAGAAAGCAATCTTGAGGCCATGAATACGTTAATGGTGGATATTTCAGAGTTGTTTGTTAACGCAGGTGTTAATGATTTTGAAAAATTACCTGATGATATCGAAGCTTGTGCCAAATTCGCTAAATTATTCAATACCTTTAACCAACATTTAGAGGCGGCTAAAGTACAAGGTTTACATTGGGATCAATTAGTCTATTCATTTACTGAAAACGATGAAGAACATGAAGTCACACTGTCCATTGATGAACAAACCTATTTAAGCCTCGTCCTTCGTTACAAAGAGTTAGTCAGTAAAGCGGATAGTAGTGGTTCTGATGGTGGGGATGTTCCTTTTGATATCAGCGGTTATTTAACTGAAATAGATACTGGAAAAATTGATGCTGACTACATGAACAGTCGCTTTGATAAATATTTAAAAGAACTTAATAATCCTCAAGACGTTGCAAGTATTGAAACCACATTAAACGAGCTGCATAAGTCATTTGCATCACTGACACAAAGCGAGCAGAAATACGCTAAGCTTTTCTTACATGACTTACAGCGCGGCGATGCGCAATTAATTGAAGGCCATACTTTTAGAGACTATATCAATACCTATAAAGATAACGCCGAGAATGCACAGATAGGTGCCGTTGTTAATGCACTTGGTTTAAATAAAGCATCACTGATGGCGTTAATGGCGGATAGTGTTAATGAGAAAAACCTTAACAATTTTGGTCGCTTCGATGCATTAAAAGCAACTGTAAATAAAGCGAAAGCGAAAGCTTACTTTGAAAAACAAGATGGTGTCACTTTACCGCCATTTAAATTAAATATTCGTATTGATCAGTTTTTAAAGCAGTTTATTTTTGCAAAAACAGATGATCTCTTAAGTGATGTTGTTGACACAACAGACAGCGAATGCGGTTTTCCATCATAATAGACATTTAGATTAAAAAACCTCTGTCCAATAAACTGGGGTCAGTTCAAAACAGTCTGACACCTTCATTTCATGGCGACAATCCTACCGGTAGTTCGACACACTGCCGGCAGGGTTGCCTGTTTGAGATCACACTTTTCACTTCAGCCTTTTCACTTATAATAAACAGGTGTTATCATTCACTCTGTAAATACCTTTTCAACTCAACCCGAGGCTTTGATGCTGGAGAATGTCATCATCTGATAATCAGTTCCTTCGACCTTTACAGGCCGGACTGATTATCAATGCGCCGAAATCGAATGCGGACACCGCTGTGTGTTTGCACATTTTGCACATGATGATTAAACAGGTTTTCCAGTATGAATTTATCCCGTCAGGAACAACGTACCTTACACGTTCTCGCTAAAGGTGGACGTATTGCGTACGTCCGCGATGCATCTGGCCGCGTCACTTCCGTTGAATGCTACAGTCGCGAAGGGCTGTTGCTTACCGATTGCACGCTCGCCGTTTTCAAAAAACTCAAAACCAAAAAGCTGATCAAATCCGTTAACGGTCAGCCTTATCGTATTAACACCACCGGACTGAATAACGTCCGCGCCCAGCCCGATAACCGTTAAGGAGAGGATCATGGATATCCCACGCATTTTTACTATCAGTGAAAGCGAGCACCGCATTCATAACCCTTTTACGCCTGAAAAGTACGCCACACTGGGACGCGTGTTACGCATGAAGCCGGATGCCCGCATCCTTGACCTCGGCAGCGGCTCGGGAGAGATGTTGTGTACTTGGGCACGCGACTACAACATTACCGGTATTGGTATCGACATGAGCCCGCTTTTCACTACTCAGGCAAAGCTACGCGCAGAAGAACTTGGCGTCAGTGAACGCGTCCATTTTATTCATAACGACGCGGCGGGTTTCGTGGCGGATGAAAAATGCGACGTTGCGGCCTGCGTAGGTGCAACATGGATTGCAGGCGGCGTCGCCGGGACGATCGAACTCCTGGCTAAAAGCCTCAAACCGGGTGGGATCATGCTTATTGGAGAACCCTACTGGCGTCAGCTACCAGCAACGGAAGAAATAGCTCAGGCCTGTGGTGTTAGCTCGACGACTGATTTCCTGACATTGCCAAAGCTTGTCAGCGCGTTCGACGACCTCGGCTATGACGTGGTGGAAATGGTACTGGCAGATCAAGAAGGCTGGGATCGGTATGAGGCTGCGAAATGGCTGACGATGCGCCGCTGGCTCGAGGCTAATCCTGATGACGACTTCGCTGAGGAAGTCAGGGCCGAGCTAACACTCTCGCCGAAACGCCACGTAACGTACGCGCGGGAATACTTTGGCTGGGGCGTGTTTGCGCTCATCGCTAGGTAATAACAGGTTCCCGGTGTTTCTGGCTGGAAATATCGGGAGCTTCGCCTTTGCTTTGATCTTATCCATCACCTGTACAAAAATTATCGAAGTGACGTATATACTCAGTTATATACTCACACGGAGGTTGATGTGGGTTGAGTTAGATTGACATGCATTGACTGAAAATACGGGGAAAAGCCTTGTAGAACTGGGATTTTAGATACAAAAAAAACGTCTATTGACATCCCTTGATGTT
Organism: Proteus penneri; assembly: GCF_003144535.1. Taxonomy (GTDB): domain Bacteria; phylum Pseudomonadota; class Gammaproteobacteria; order Enterobacterales; family Enterobacteriaceae; genus Proteus; species Proteus penneri. The sequence goes on from NZ_PHFJ01000006.1 coordinate 67,751, forward strand.
CTTATGGTGCGAAGGCCGGACTCGCACATAATACTTAACCTCATGATCTAAATTAAAATATAAAAGTATAAATTTATTTATACCAACACATGTACCAACAGGTGAAATTCTTACTTTTTCTGATAGTTATCTAATACACGTAATTGTGATTCTAGTAAGCTGACCAACATCACTAACTTTAACATGGTATTATTGCATTGTACCCTGTAAGAGACCTTATTTAAGTAAAGTATTTTACTTTACTCTTTCTCGGAATCATTAAACCACTTAGGCATAGGGTTTTCATCTATAGATAACTTTATAAAAGAATCATCGCCATTTTGATTTTTTATACATCTTATTTCTTCAAATCCCCATTTTCCATTTCTATCGGAATAATAGACAGTATACTTATCAGCATGAAAACCAAAATATCTTTCTTTAGGATTACTTATTTTCCTCTGTCCACAATATGCTGAGGTTTTCCACTCAAAATTTGTAGCAAAATCAAGTGATAGTACCATGACATTACTTAACCATATTGGCACTAGAGCTAGCGCAATTGAAATAATGCAAAGAAAAAGTACACTTGCTATTATTTGTACTTTATTAAATTTACTTGATAAATATAAAAAGAAAAAATATGTTAAAGGCTGAAGGAAAAAGAATGAAAAAATAGTAAAAAATGTAACTTTAAGGCTAAAATCAACCATCGGTGAATTAGCCATATCCATATCGCTCATGCCCAAAAAAAGACTGGCAGCAAATGAGCTAGAAATAAAATAAATAATAGAAGTAATAAATCCAAATGAAATCATAGCCTTATTAATAATTCCATATCCACTAGCCTCAAGATCATAAAATAATAATGCAGAATTAATTAACACTGCTATTACGAATCCTAATAAACACCATCGAGCAAACTCCAATTCTTTGATATTCATTAAAAAAATCATAACCAAAAAAATAAAACATGAAATTAACGTCATTATCCCTGATGACTTTTTTTGTGTTTTTTACTTATCTACATAAATAAAATCTCTTAATATGGTCTTAACAGAATCCCGTAGAAAAAAGCTAATAATTATCATTGACATTTATCATTTGTTTTTAAAAAACGCTATATTATTCAACGTTTTTTTGATATATTGCCTAAAATTATTTTGAGTAAATATAAGTATCATCAGTGAACTGGTAGCTGCAAGCCTGAGGCGGTAGCGTGCCAAAAAACAATAACAAGTCTATTTTTAACGTTCTAACTTTGTAATCAAGATATGCTAGGTCCTACCAAAATAAAAATGTTTGTCTCTAGTAGTCTAGGTTTCATTGGTTTTCCCATAACTTTTTTTAAAACATATTGATATATAATGAATTATAAAATCTTCATCAAATTTTTATCGTATTTATGGCTAGGAGGAATAGCATCTGCATTTTTTGCATTCATTACTCAAGTGATATTAGCAAGATACATGAATATTCCTGAGTTTGGCATGTTTAATTCAGGAGTAATTCTTATGGTAATTATTTCGACTATCTATGGATTTGGAACTGATGCTGCACTCTTAAAAGTATTTGGGAAATCATATAAGTATGGGCTTTCATATACAAGACCTTTAATTGTATATCTAATCTTTTCAGCCATAGCACTTACCTGTATTTCTTTTGTCTATATTTATATTTTGTTTCCTAACGATTACTCTCTTAATGCATACAAACTAATACCAACATTCATAGCAATATCTTTACTGAATGTAAAGTTTTCCATATTACAGATAGAAAAAAGGTTTGAATATTTATCTTTTTGTCAAATATTATTAAATGGAAGTAGGTTATTATTTGTAATTATTTATTTTTTATTGGAAAAAGACTTAACTAGTGGGATTTATAATATATTTTTTTATTCTTCTATTCTTCTAATAGTCTTTTGCATCCCTGATTTAATGCGTTTAATCAATAAGAGTAAAAAAATCCCACAAAAAAATCTAATCTCTTTTATTTTAATGATCTTGCCATTTGGTATTATTACTAGCACTTTTGCAATATACTCTCAATCAATAATAATAATCACCAATAGTTTACTAAGTAAAGAGGTTGCAGGTTATTTATCTGTAGCTTTAAACATTATGTTAGCTATATATATATTGCCTGTTGTTGTATATCAAAAAATATTATTACCCATGTTTCATAGGCAGGCCTTTCATGATGAAAATAAATTATTACATAATTATCAAGAGGGTTGTAAATATATGTTGTTAATTGGAATTATTATATTTACATTCATTTTTTTCTTCTCCGAAAAGCTTATTATTTTAATATTTGGCATTGAGTACAAAGAAGCTGCATATATTGTTAAATATATTTCATTTTGTATTCCTCTAAGATTTCTAAGTTCAAATGCTGGAGCTATTTTATCTACAAAAAATCTAGTATATAAAAAAATGTTCAGTACTGTACTATTAAGCGTTATAGCTGTAATAACATCTTACTACTTATTAAAAACCTTTAATTTAAAAGGAATAATTTTATCTATTTTATTAAATGAAGTTCTTATGTTTATATTGTATTTTTATATGTTATGGAAATACTCATTTGGTAATAACACCTTTAAAAATTGGCTTTCAATAAAATGATTAATTTAATAAAACGATATGGTAGAGTTCTCATGGGATTAAGAGGTTTCATGTATGATTTCAATCGGTTTTTAAGATTTAATGCATGGAATTTTAAATGCTCAAATGCAAAAATGAGACAATATCACCTAGCGAAACTAACTCATACACTAGAGAAAAGTATGAGTTTTAAGGATAAGAGGGCTGGAGCTGGGTATACAAATGCAAAAAAAATACAGGAGATATTGATAGAAGTCGATAACAACAACTACGAAAAAAATTTTAATGATTTTCTAGCTCTCCAAACCTTGAAAAAATTTTGTCTAGAATCAAAGGATGCTGATAAAAAATTTAGTAATATTTACCAAGAATTACCTAACTGGGATGACGCGTTTACTGATTATGGTATTTACTCTTTAAGCAAAGAAGAGATTAGCCGTGGTCAACTAGAGAATCCTGAAGATTTTTTTAACTCTCGATATACACTACGAGATTTTAGTAGCATTATTATTTCATCTGAAATAATTGATAGAGCTTTAAATTTAGCTCAAAAAACTCCTTCATCTTGCAATATGCAACCATGGCATGTTTATATTTTGAACAATAGGGAAAATATTGATATCGCTCTGAGCTACCAAACTGGAAATAAAGGATTTACAAATAATATTCATAATTTAATGATTATTACATCAGATCAATTGTCTTTTATATCATCATCTGAAAGATATCAACACTGGATTGATGGTGGATTATATGCAATGTCATTAATTTATGCATTTCACTCACTTGGAATTGCTACTTGTAGTTTAAATTGGAGTGAAAACCCCCAAAAAGATATCGCTATTAGAAAAGTATTAAATATTAACGAACATCATTCTATTATTATGATGATTGCATTTGGGTATCCTTGCGAAAATAACTTAGTTTGTGTATCGCCACGGAAAAATATTAAAAACATAAAAACTGAGATTTAGTATAATATGAGAATTGGAATTGTCACAATACATAAAGCCAATAACTATGGTGCAGTCTTACAAGCAACAGCAACAGGAATTTATTTAAAAAAATATGGTAGTGTGTTTTATATAAACAATAATGATAGTAAATATTTGCAAGAACAATTAAATTTAATACGGTTTTCTTTTTCTATTAAAGGAATATTAAGAACATTAAAAGATATTTTGAGGGTTAAGAATCGATATTATTCGCTTAATAAATTCAAAAAACATTTTGAAAAATATTATAATGAATTGGATGTTAAAAATAATATAAGTGAAATAAAGAAGCTAAATGTTATTGTGTGTGGTAGCGATCAAATTTGGAACCCTCAATGTACTAATGGAAATGATGATATTAATGGATATTATTTTTTAGATTTTGCTGGTGAAGAAACTATTCTGTTTTCTTATGCTAGCAGTGCAGGGTCATACCAATATGATGATAGCCAACTAGCTAAAATAAAAAGCTACTTGAATAAATTCTCCAAGATAGGTGTACGAGAGATAGATTTATCTAACACACTAAATAAAAAAATAAATGTTAATAGCCAAGTAGTTTTGGATCCAACATTATTAATCAGTAAAGAAGATTGGGATAATTTGCCTAGAGAAAAAATAAAAAATTTACCTCAAAAGTATATTTTTGTATACATAATAAATCATAATGTAAATACTGACTCTATAATCAAAGAAATCAGCTCTAAATATAATCTTAAGATAGTATCCTTAACCCAAGAAATTTCTCCTAATCATAATGCTGATATATATATTAAAGATGTTGGCCCTTTAAGCCTTATTGAACTTATTCAAAAATCGAATTATGTTGTAACTGATTCATTTCATGGTTGTTGTATATCCATAACATACGAAAAGCAATTTTTAGTAATTCATCCAGGAAAGGGGAAAATAAACAGGATATCTAGCTTGTTTGATGCACTTAATATAACTGAAAATAATATTTTAAATGAAAAGACGGATATAGAAAATATTAACGATATTGATTATGATATTCTAAATAAAAATCTTATATCATTACGTAGTTCCAGTGTTTCTTTAATCGATGAAGCAATAGATAGTAAGATATAAAAAGGTTATTTTCTTCTGTGATAAAAATAATGAGTGATATTACCGTAATTATACCATACTATAATTCAACTGATACAATAGAGCGAGCGTTAGACTCGGTTTATTGTCAAACTGTCTCTGCGGCTGCTATTATTATTGTAGATGATAATAGCAGGCATTCTTCATTAGAGTACCTATATCAATTAATTAAACGCAAATACGACTTAACTATGATACCCATTGATGTCATTGTACAAGAAAAAAATAATGGACCTGCAAAAGCAAGAAATATAGGTTGGAATCTTGCAAAAACTAGTTTTATTGCTTTTTTAGATTCTGATGATTCGTGGCATCATAAGAAATTAGAAATCCAATTAAAATATTTTTTAGATGATCCCTCATTGATAATGTGTGGTCATAAAATGAAAGTTATTACTGCGGATAGTTGTCATCATCTAAATATTGAAGATTTCAATTATAAAACAATTAGCAAAAATTTGATTTTATCTAAAAATTATTTTCAAACACCTAGTGTAATTATCCGAAATAATATCCAAAATCGATTTCCTGAATATCAGAGATTTAGCGAAGATTACTACTTATGGATAGATATTATTTTAGATAATCATAAATCAATATATTTATCTGAACCTTTAGCATTCTGCCATAAACCTTTTTATGGTTCTTCAGGTTTAAGTGCTAATTTATTGAGTATGGAAAAAAGTGAGCTTAAAAATTATTTAATGTTTTACAAAAAAAATAAAATCAATTTATCCGATCTTGTTTTTTTTAGCACATTATCAATATGTAAATTTTTAGTACGATTAATAAAAACAAGGTTGAAGTAAATGCCTAAGCATTCCTTTCACCAAAAATTGATATTTCTCTTGGCAATAATTATTGCTACAGTCCCATTTTATTACCTAAAACCATTTCAAGATTCTCTAATTTATTGGGAACAAGCCAAATTAATTTGGAGTGATGGTATTATTACAACCATAGAGGAAATTTATAAACAAACTAACAAAGTAGAACCTTTAATACTGATTACTTTTTATCTTGAGGGATTATTGGGATTAACTGATTCAGGTCTGTTTATATTTTCAAATATTCTAATTTGTAATATATTGATTATAATAAGCGCAATTAAAATTTTAAAATTAAACAATTTGACTTTTAAGGTACATTTTGTTTTATTAATTTTAATTAGTTATCTAATTATATCTAATACTCTATATATTTGGAGGAGTATATATGCTATTTGCTTTCTGGTTCTATGTATTACAAACGATAAGTTAAAGTATAAAATATTTTTTTTTGTACTCTCAGTTTTATCCCATAAATCTATTATTTTGTTCTGTTTTATTTATTTTGTTCTATGTAAAATTCCTAATAAAAGCAAAAAAAATATACTAGCTTATTCTGGTGTAATAGGTTTATCCTTATACTTTATAATAAATGAATTTATGTTTTTATCATATTTCATTTCTGGTGATGTTTCTGTTTTTTTCAGCTCAGGACAAGATACATTAATCCGAATATTTATTAATATATACTGCGTGTTAATATTGTTGTTGATTGTTTCAAAAAATAACACTCATTATAATCTCGTAAATTTTAGTATATTTTTGCTTGTTATTTCACTATTTTTAAATTTTAACTGGCAAATAATGTGTAGAATTTCAGCTCCAGCATTAATACTAACTCCAATTCTAGCATTGAGTACTATGCCTGGTAAGCAAAAAAAAATTATAATTTATTCAGCCTTATTTGTAAGCCTAATACCGGCATTTCGTATATTTTATTTAATTATATTTGACACGTATCCAAACTAAACTATGAAAAAAATTGCTCATGTTCAATTACTACCTCTTTTAAGTGGTGCTCAAAGAGTTAGCTTAGATGAATTACAAAGACTCCCTAATGATAAATTTGATAAGTATCTAATCTGTTGTCAAACAGGACCTTTAACTATAGAGGCGGAAAAACTAGGAATCAAATGTATAATAATTGATTCTTTAACCAGAGAGATATCACCAATTAAAGATCTAAAATCCTTAATTCATTTAATAAAAATCATTAAAAATTATCGATTTGATATTATTCACACCCATTCATCTAAAACGGGGGTAATAGGGCGTTTAGCTGGATTTATATCAAAAACCCCACTGATTATCCATACGGTTCACGGGTATTCTTTTCCCGCAGCTAAAAATAAAATTCAATATATAATCTATTATATTATGGAAAGAATCGGTTCGATGTGTGGTAATAAATTAATTTGTCTTCATGAAACAGATAAAGAGATTGCAATCCAAAAATTAAAAGTAAAGTCTAATGATATTTATATAATTCCGAATGGTGTTGATGTGAAAAAATATACTCCACCATCAATTGAAAATAAGCAGCTATATCGTCAATCACTAAACTTATCAAAAGATGATATTGTTATAGGTATGACCGGACGTCTTTGGCTACAAAAAAACCCCATATTTCTTTTGGAAAATATGCTACCTTTGCTTATAGAGAATAAAAATATTAAAATTTTATTTGTCGGTGACGGTGAGTTAAAAAAAGAATTGGAAAAGTTCATAAATATTTATGATTTAAATAAACAAGTATATCTATTGGGTTGGAGAAATGATATAGACCGTATTCTTCAATCTATTGACATATTTACGCTTCCATCTAAGTGGGAAGGTATGCCTTTAGCTATTTTAGAAGCACAGAGTTCAGGGTTGCCGTGTATTGTTTCAAATATCACAGGAAATAATAATTTAGTATCTAACAATATTGATGGATTTATATTTAATTTAGAACCTAATAGTGAAGAGTTTAGAGATAAAATAAAAAAATTAATCTATAATAAAGAATTAAGAATAAAGTTAGGTATAAAATCAAGAGAAAAGGTTATACTGCATCATTCTATTGAACAGAGAATACAAAAGATTGAAATGATTTATGATGAGCTGGCTTAAAAACTTTTGCTTCATTTCTATTGTGTAATAAATTGATAAATATGATATTGTCCACTTCTCATTAATTGAGACACGTTAAATTAGAGTTTTCTAACTGTTTTCTGTATGCATCCGGCGGGAGATGATTTAAACTTTCATGAGTGCGGTTCTGATTATGATCTTGTTGCCAAAACCACACCATTTCTCGCACCTGACTTAATGATTCAAATAAATAGGCATTTAAAAATTCACGGCGAAATGAGCCATTAAATCGTTCAATAAAGCTATTTTGCTGTGGCTTGCCGGGTTGAATATGGCAAAGCTCAACGTGGTGAGTTTCACAGTAATTCAATAAATCAATCGAGATTAGCTCAGGCCCATTATCCAGGCGTATCTGTTTTGGCGACCCCCTTTCTGTTCTTAAGCGTTCGAGTACCCTAATGACGCGCTCGGCGGGCAATGATGTATCAACTTCAATTGCCAAACATTCACGCGTTCCTTCATCAATAATATTGAGTGTTCTGAAACGCTTACCACAATATAAACTGTCGTGCATGAACTCTAATGCCCATTGAATATTCGGGACATTTTCAATTTTTAATGGTCTTTTTTCGCGCTTCGGAAGCATTTTTTTAACCCGTCGCTTCAAGTTCAGCCCTAGTCGACAGTAAACGCGATAAACTCGTTTATGATTAAACGGATAGCCTTGAAATCTCAGCCGGAAATAGCATTTCCAGAAACCTGTTTGAGGTGATTTAGTTAACACAGTTTGGATAGCATCAATAACGATTTTATCCTTCTCGCGCCAATTTTGAGTCTTCCGATAAAACGTAGATCGAGGCAATGACGAGAGCAGACAAGCCTTAATGACTGATAACCCTGCCTCGTTTAAAGCCTGAGCACAGGACTTTTTCTCAGTCATCACCAACCCTTTTTTGCAAAAAGCTCCTTCATGGCATGATTTTCAAGGCTGACTTCTGCAAATAGCTTTTTCAGTTTCGCATTTTCATCTTCAAGCTCTTTTAATCGTTTAACATCATTGGGTTCCATCCCACCATACTTTGATTTCCAATTATAATAAGTGGCATTACTGATCCCATTTTGGCGACAAATATCTTCCACTTTCATCCCAGAATCAGCGAGTTTCAAAATATTAACGATTTGAGTTTCAGTAAAACGGGCTTTTTTCATGATGACCTCTACAAATTAAAGGGCAGAAAATCTAATTATAGCTGTCTTATTTTAGGGGAAGTGGACAGTGGCTCATCTGCCGTTTTATTGCATCCTTCGACCATAGCCCTGACTCAATCAACGAACTACATGCCATCGTTCTAAACCCATGACCACAGACTTCCGTCTTTGTATCATAACCCATCACTCGTAATGCGTTGTTAACCGTGTTCTCACTCATTGGTTTTCTAGGATTATGATCGCCGATAAAGATCAGCTCGTGGTTACCGCTGAATTGATAAATCTGTTTTAAGATCTCAATCGCTTGTCGGCTTAAAGGCACTAAGTGAGTAGTACGCATTTTTGATCCGCGATGAGAGTGCTTAACCCCTTCTATCGCTTCGCGTTCAGCAGGGATCGTCCACATGGCATTTTCAAAATCAATTTCATCCCAACGGGCGAAGCGTAGTTCACTGGAACGAATGAAGACTAACAAGGTGAGTTTGACTGCAAGTTTAGTTAAAGGCCTTCCCTTATAATCACCGATGCGTTGTAAGAACTCAGGTAGACGTTTAAGCTCTAAGGCTGCTCTATGGACTCGTTTACCAGTAGCAACTGCGCCAGCCATATCTTGGGCTGGGTTATAGTCGATTAAACCACTTTGTACTGCATAGCGCATGATGGCTGTTACACGCTGTTGTAAACGTGCCACAACCTAAAGACGTCCAGACATCTCTACGGCTTTAATCGGTTCGAGGAGATCGCGTGTTTTCAATTCGGCAATATTGCGTTTACCAATAGCAACAAAGATATTGTCCTCTAGACTTTTAAGGACTCGATGGCTATGCCCTTCAGACCACTTCTTATTGGTTTCATGCCAATCACGAGCAACCTTCTCAAAGGTGTTAAATTCCTTTTGCTGCTCTTCTTCCACTTCTTTGCGTTTTTCGCTAGGATCAAAACCATTAGCAATTAACTTTCTGGCTGCATCTCTTTTCTCTCTGGCTTCTGCGAGTGAGATTTCAGGATAGATACCCAGAGCTAACATTTTTTGCTTACCGCCAAAGCGATACTGTAAACGCCAATATTTTGAGCCGTTGGTATGTACCATCAAGTCCATACCATCACCATCAGTCAATTTATACGATTTATCCAAAGGCTTGGCAGCCCTGACTTTAGCATCAGTAAGAGCCATGATTTATCTCCTTCTGTTGGTACAAACTATTATCGAATCGAGAGATACCAACACATATACCAACAGTAGGCACTTGATGTGGGTTGACCTTAGTATACTTGGGAAGACTGAAAAGTGGGGAAAAGCCTTGTAAAACTGGGATTTCAGGTACAAAAAAAGACGTCCGTTGACGTCCATTGATGTTCTTATGGTGCCGAAGGCCGGACTCGAACCGGCACACCCGAAGGCGGTTGATTTTGAATCAACTGCGTCTACCAATTTCGCCACTCCGGCACTGAAGTGTGTCTGGAAAACCCGCCCATTATACTTGCGTGAAGAACACTCGCAACAATTATTGTTTGTTTTCAGTTTGATTGGCGAAAAAAAGTGCATTTAAGGTTTGTTACTATCATAAAACACAACTTATAGTTTACATCAGAGTATCTATCGTTAATGCTTTAATCATGTTGTATTGATAGATCACTTGTTTTGTGTCTGAATTTATTCGTTATCTTATTTTTACTTTTTTCTTATCTTTTTTTCTTATCTTTTTTCTTTTAAAGATTACATCATCATAATATAAATTTATTAAAACTAACTTATTCAATCGATATATTTTAAAATATATAGCGATAAATAAAAAAAGGATCAAAACTTGGGTTAGTGTTTTGATCCGACAGTACTGCTAATAGAGGGCTTAGTTTTATTTTAATGACTATAAGTTATTTTTATAGCGTCACTGCCCTTTTCTTCCCTGGTGTGAGGAAGAAAGTAGTTATGTTTTATTAATATAATGTACTTATTTACTGCTATTTTACTGCTATAACGAAGGTACTATTCTTTAATATAATGGTGTTGAAAGATTACTATTAATATATAACTTACTTATTATTGAAGAGGCTCATTTTATATATGCCTTCTTATTGCTTCACTCTATTATCGCTGTGTTATCTTTGCTCTGTAACGCTTATATTCTCAGTCTCTCAACTTGATGAAGCTATAATAAGTTTAATTGTACAATCCCACAATCAGTAAATTATTACAAAATATGACACACTCTTATATTACTTTTATAAACACCCAAAAAACAAATCAAACCAAGATATAATAAAGAATAATAAACTATAAAATATCGACAACCAAGATTATAATACCATTCATTAACATTTTCTTGATATACACTTCCTAACTTAATAATAAAGGAAAGCTAATGAGATGATTAAAAACAAGGGTAAATTGAGGAAAAATGTAACTTAACGGTAATACTTACCTCATTTTTAGAGGATAAATATAAGGAAAATGTCTTTTTATGATGCAATTTTTCTTCACTATCTTTTTCTTAGAGACAATTTGACACATTTAATGCCAACTTTTTGATAACTGGCTCTTGCACTGATAGACATTCTTATTTCTGATAATATAATCAAAATTTGGTTTAAATCTGATTAGAAGGCGGTGTTATGGGCATTGTTGGCTGGATTATTACAGGCATATTTGTTGGTATTATCTTAGGTGCCGTATTAAAAATGATAAAGAAAAAATAGCGCGATAAGAAAGGCACCAATTTAAAACATAAATCATTTTATGTTTATCGCATTCCTTTCACTTCACTGACTTCTGTTGAAAGTAAAAATGAAAAAACATTTTCTAAAATATCTTATGATCCCCGTCGCTTTACTGACATTGAATGCGTGTAGCCAACGTTCGTCATTACCACCAGCGACACAACCTTCTATGTTAAATCAACAGAACAGTGTGCCTGAATTAACACAATGGCCTACGGCATTAAGCCCTAATGTAAGCAATGCAAGAACACTGTTTGATAAATATGCCTCACAAATTTATCAAAAAAGTCATCCTCAAGGCATGGTTATTGTCATGATCAATAACTCTCAAACCTTGAATCGTTCTTTTGGGACAACAACACCTGAAAGCCGTAATGCACCATCCATGAACTCACTGATCCGCATCGCGTCTATCACAAAACTGATGACGAGTGAAGTGATGTTAAAGTTACAAGATGATGGAAAATTATTAGTCACCGATCCACTGCAAAAATATAGCTACTATGGTGTAGACATCCCATTAGTTAGCGCTCAATCCCCTATCCGTCTTTATCATTTAGCAAGCCATACCAGTGGTTTTCCACGAGAACAACCTGGCGGAAAATGGGGAAGACCTGTTTTTATTTGGCCAACTCATGGCGACCGTTGGAACTGGTTAAAAAAAGCAACATTAACATCGCCTGCGGGTAATCAAGCTGCATATTCAAATTTAGCGTATGACTTATTAGCAGATGCCTTAGTGAAAGCATCAGGTAAAAGTTATCCTCAACTTTTACAACAATATGTCACTCAACCTGCCGGTATGACTAACACAACATTGACGCCAACCCCTGCACAGTGCCAAAGATTATTAATAGGATATAAACCAAGCCCATGTTCTGACACTATTGCTGCAGCCGGAAGTGGTGGTGTGTACTCGACGCCTGCCGACATGCAACGTTGGATGCAAGGCTTTTTGACTTCTCATAATGCCATGCGAAAAGCAACGGCAAGCAAAGAGCAATCTGTCTATTTCCCTCGTAATCGACTCTCTTCAATAGAAGGAATGGATGTTGCGGGTCGTGCTGATGGTGTAGGTTTAGGTTGGGTTTATATGGCTCCCGCCAATGGAATTCCGGCGATTTACCAAAAAACCGGCGGCGGTGGCGGGTTTAATACTTATATGGCAACCATTCCTGAATTAAATATCGGTGTATTTGTGGTGATCACCCGTAAACCTAATGGCACTAAATTTAGTGAAGTGACTCAGGGGACTAATGCGCTTGTTCGAGCACTAGCAAAAGATTTTTATCAGTGATCGCAAACACGATAGCGATAAAAAAAGCGCCTTACCTAAGGCGCTTTTTGTTTTTCTGGCTGAAGTGGATATTACCTAGCGATTACGCCTCATCAATAACCATAGACTCAATGTTAGGAATAATATTGCTGGTACTAATGCTGCAATCACGGCAGGTATACCATAAACCAAACTTAATCGTCCTGAAACTTCATTGACGATATAAAACAGGAAGCCAAAAGAGATACCCGTTAGAACTCTTAATCCCATTGGTACAGTGCGTAATGGGCCAAAGATAAATGACAATGCCATCAGCATCATTACCGCAACAGAAACTGGCGCAAAGATTTTTTTCCAGAAATTCAGCTCATAGTTTGCTGATTCTTGCCCACTCTGTTTTAGATATTTAACATATTGATAGAGTCCACTAATCGATAATGCATCTGGATCTAAGGCCACAACGCTCAGTTTTTCTGGCGTTAATCGGGTTGGCCATTCAAGTGATACCTGTTTTTTACCGGTGATTTTTTGTGGATTGGTTAAGTCTGATTGTTCGACTTGTTTTAGCATCCACGTTTTTTTATCGACATCATAGGTTGCACTTGATGCATAACGCACCGTTTCTAGTTTTCTATCATTATTAAAATCATAGAGCGTGATGCCTTGCATCTCATTTTGGCTCTTTATTCGGTTGATATGAATAAATTGGTTGCCATCTTTAGCCCACATACCACGGTTAGTAGAAACTAAAGAGTTACCCATGATTTTTTCAGCACGATAGTTACGTGCATATTGTTCACCTTGTGGTGCTCCCCATTCGCCAATCAGGACTGTCAACAGTACTAATGGAATAGCGGTTTTCATCACAGAACCTGCGATTTGCAAACGTGTAAAACCAGATGCCTGCATCACCACCAGCTCACTACGTGTTGCCAATGCGCCTAACCCTAATAATGCACCGAGTAACGCAGCCATGGGGAAGAAGATCTGCACATCTTTAAGGATATTTAAGATCGCATAAATACCCGCATCAAGTGTGGTGAAATCCCCTTGCCCTACTTTACGGAGTTGATCGACAAATTTGATAATGCCAGATAGAGAAACCAGCAAAAATAGTGTCATCAAAATCGACTGTAAAATAGTACGCCCGATATATCTATCTAATACACCAAACATCAGGCAACTCCTTTCTTAAAGCGAGCTCGGAATTTACGCATAGGCAAGGTATCCCAAACATTCAATAAGATTGCCAAGGCAAGATAAACGCCATTAACACTCCACATCGCAATGAGAGGGTCAACTTTTCCTTTTTCGCCATTAGAATGTAGCGAACTTTGTAATAAGAAAAAGACCAGATAAAGCAACATTGCGGGTAACATACTTAATACGCGACCTTGGCGTGGGTTAACTTCACTTAAAGGCACGACCATCACCGCCATAATGACAACAGAGAAAATCAAAGTTAAGCGCCAATGGAATTCAGCAATAGATTCTGTTTCATTAGAATGCCAAAGCTCAGACATTGTCTTTTGTTCTACGCGATTGCGATTAGTCGTAGATTCTCGATGGCCAATTACCGCTTGGTAGTCATTAAAATCGGTAATACGAAAATCACGTAGTACTGCCGTACCTTCATAGCGAGTCCCCTCACTCAATACGACTATCTGATTCCCGTTAGGTAATTCTTTGGTATAGCCTTTATCTGCCACTACAACAGAAGGACGCTGATCTTGCGTTGGACGCAATTGTGCAAGGAACACATCTTGGAATTGGTTTCCTTTTACACTACCAAGATAGAGTACCATATTGCGGTCACTGGACATTTTAAATTGCCCTTCCATCAACGCGGCTAAACTTGGGTTTGCTTTAGCATCCTCAAGGACTTGCTCTTGATGCACCGAAGACCAAGGAATAAGCCAAATGACATTTCCTGCAGCTAATGCGCTGGTCAGTAATGAGAGCAACAGTGCCGCTTGCACTAATGCTTTCTTACCTATTCCGCACGCATTCATGACGGTTATCTCACTTTCAACATAAAGTTTGCTGTAAGTCATCAGAAGCCCAAGAAAAAGGCTTAATGGAAGAATAAGCTGTGCCATCTCAGGAATTCCCAGCCACAGCAGAGAAACCACGAGGTTTGTAGGAATGTTACCTTCAACAGCAGCCCCTAAAATTTCAACCAGTTTCTGGCTAAAAAAGATAAGCATCAAAATAAATAAGATGGCTATCTGGCTTTTAAGGGTTTCCCGAGCTAAATATCGAATTATAATCACGCTAGTTATGCCTGTGAAAACTTGTCTTTTTGCAGGAAAATCGCTAACTTCGTTGTATATCTATCATTTGTGCATCTCAGTTAGACATTCTTGCAGCCCAAATGATATCAAAACATGCTATAAACAGGTTCCCAATAAGAACAAGCTTATAAGTTAGCTAAATTAGTTGTGTTCAATTAATGCATTTAGCTTAACATAAAAAGTAAACTTTCTATGGGGTAGATTAATGCGGATCACTATTCTAAACGATACTTTCCGTTTTTGTCTTTAATATTCAGGAGAACGCATGGAGTTTAATGTAAAAAGCGGCAGCCCAGAGAAACAACGCAGCGCTTGTATTATCGTGGGGGTGTTTGAGCCTCGTCGTTTATCTCCGATCGCGGAGCAACTTGATAAAATCAGTGATGGCTATATCAGCGCCTTATTACGCCGAGGTGAGCTGGAAGGCAAAGTTGGACAATCACTGCTGTTACATCATGTACCTAATGTTCTCTCTGAGCGCGTTTTACTGATTGGTTGTGGTAAAGAGCGTGAATTGGATGAACGTCAGTATAAACAGATCATTCAAAAAACCATTAACACGCTCAATGAGACTGGCTCCATGGAAGCCGTATGCTTTCTGACTGAGTTACATGTTAAAGGTCGTAATAATTACTGGAAAGTACGTCAAGCGGTTGAGACTGCAAAAGACTGCCTCTATACCTTTGATCAACTAAAGAGCAATAAGACAGAATTACGTCGCCCATTACGTAAGATGGTCTTTAATGTTCCTACTCGCCGTGAACTACCTAGTGGTGAGCGAGCCATTGCTCATGGCTTAGCTATCGCATCAGGCATTAAAGCATGTAAAGATTTAGCAAACATGCCACCAAATATCTGTAATGCTGCTTATTTAGCTTCTCAAGCGCGTCAATTAGCAGACTCCTCTTCAAATGTTTCTACGCGTGTTATTGGCGAAGAGCAAATGAAAGAGCTCAATATGAATGCTTACCTTGCAGTAGGACAAGGCTCTCAAAATGAATCTTTAATGTCGATTATCGAATATAAAGGCAATAAAGATCCTGAAGCTCGCCCAATTGTGTTAGTCGGTAAAGGGCTGACATTTGACTCGGGTGGTATTTCTATCAAACCTGCTGATGGCATGGATGAGATGAAATATGACATGTGTGGTGCTGCAACGGTTTATGGTGTGATGCGTGTTGTTGCTGAACTCCAGTTACCGATTAACGTCATTGGTGTACTTGCGGGCTGTGAAAATATGCCGGGTGGAAAAGCCTATCGTCCTGGTGATATCTTAACAACAATGTCCGGCCAAACCGTTGAAGTATTAAACACCGATGCTGAAGGTCGCTTAGTATTATGTGATACGTTAACTTATGTTGAGCGCTTTGAGCCTGAGTTAGTTGTTGATATCGCAACATTAACAGGTGCATGTATGGTGGCTTTAGGGCATCACTATAGCGGATTAATGTCTAACCATAATCCATTAGCACATGAGTTAATGAATGCATCAGAGCAAGCGGGTGACCGCGCTTGGCGTCTACCATTAGGCGATGAGTTCTATGAACAAATCGAATCTAATTTTGCTGACTTAGCAAATACAGGTGGCCGTTTAGGTGGCGCAATTACTGCCGGTTGTTTCTTAGCGCGTTTTGCGACGAAATATAACTGGGCTCACTTGGATATTGCGGGTACAGCATGGCGTTCTGGTAAAGCCAAAGGCGCAACAGGTCGTCCTGTTTCTTTACTGTCTCAGTTCTTACTTAATCGCGCGGGTTTGAATAGCGACGAGTAATACCGCATAATTATCAGGGTTAAGGTATTACCCTATTATTAGGGTAAATAGAGCAGACTCCAAGAAGGGTATTGCAACGCAATACCCTTCTGTTATCGGGATATCATGAAAAACGCCACGTTTTATTTAATGGAACACCCATCAATACACGATGATTTACAGGCTCATGAGTGGCTTGCCTGTCAACTTACCGCTGAACATTGGCGATTAGGCAAACGTATTTTGTTGGTTTGTGAGTCTCAGGCTCAAGCTGAATTGCTTGATGAGGCATTATGGGCAAGAGAACCTCATCAGTTTGTTCCTCATAATCTTGCAGGTGAAGGGCCTCGTTATGGCGCTCCTGTTGAATTATGTTGGCCTGGAAAACGTGGTAATGCACCTCGTGATCTCTTGATTAATTTGCAATCTCAATTCGTAGACTTTGCCACAGCTTTCCATGAAGTGATAGACTTTGTACCTATCGATGAACAATTAAAACAGTTGGCGCGTGAACGATATAAAATTTATCGTAGCGTCGGCTTTACTTTGACAATGGCTACGCCGCCAACCTATTGAATACGTAAAGAATATGGAAAATAAATCCGCACCGAAAGAGCCATCGCTCGACACAACTTATAACCCCGCAGAGATTGAACAACCTCTGTATCAGCATTGGGAAAAAAACGGCTATTTCAAAGCCAATGGCGATACAACAAAAGAAAGCTTCTGTATCGTGATCCCACCGCCAAACGTCACAGGTAGCCTACATATGGGTCATGCTTTCCAGCAGACCATTATGGATACCATGATCCGTTATCAGCGCATGCAAGGTAAAAACACCTTATGGCAGTCAGGGACTGACCATGCGGGTATCGCGACTCAAATGGTCGTTGAGCGTAAAATTGCCGCTGAAGAAGGTAAAACTCGTCATGACTATGGTCGTGATGCGTTTATCGACAAAATTTGGGAATGGAAAGCCGAATCAGGCGGTAACATCTCTAACCAAATGCGTCGTTTAGGTAACTCGGTTGATTGGGAACGTGAACGTTTCACCATGGACGAGGGTTTATCTAAAGCGGTTAAAGAAGCTTTTGTGCGTTTACACAAAGAAGATCTTATCTACCGTGGTAAACGCCTTGTTAACTGGGACCCCAAATTACACACTGCGATTTCTGATCTTGAAGTCGAAAACCGTGAAGTTAAAGGATCTATGTGGCATCTGCGTTATCCTTTAGCGGATGGGGCAAAAACAGCAGAAGGTAAAGATTACCTGATTGTTGCAACAACACGTCCTGAAACCATGTTAGGTGATACTGGTGTTGCGGTTAACCCAGAAGATCCTCGCTATAAAGATTTAATTGGTAAAGAAATTATTCTACCAATCGTTAACCGTCGTATTCCTATTTTAGCGGACGAACACGCGGATATGGAAAAAGGTACCGGTTGCGTAAAAATCACCCCTGCTCACGACTTTAATGACTATGAAGTTGGACGTCGTCATCAATTACCAATGATTAATATCATGGATTTTGACGGCAATATCCGTGTGAGTGCAGAAGTATTAGATACTAATGGTGTTGAGTCTGATATTTACAGCACTGAAATTCCAGCAGCCTACCAAGGTATGGAACGCTTTGCTGCCCGCAAAGCAATTGTCGCTGAATTTGAACGTCTAGGTTTACTAGAAGAGATCAAGCCTCACGATTTAACCGTACCTTACGGCGACCGTGGTGGCGTGGTTATCGAGCCTTTATTAACAGACCAATGGTATGTTCGCACAGCACCTTTAGCGAAACCCGCAGTTGAAGCCGTTAAAAATGGCGATATCCAATTTGTACCAAAACAGTACGAAAATATGTACTTCTCATGGATGAATGATATCCAAGATTGGTGTATTTCTCGTCAACTGTGGTGGGGTCACCGTATCCCTGCTTGGTACGACAATGAAGGTAATGTCTATGTCGGTCGTGACGAAGAAGAAGTTCGTCGTGAAAACAATATCGCCGCTGATGTGGCATTACGCCAAGATGATGACGTATTGGATACATGGTTCTCATCTGCACTATGGACATTTTCAACATTAGGCTGGCCTGAAAATACTGAAGCACTGAAAACATTCCATCCAACGAATGTCTTAGTCAGTGGATTCGATATTATATTCTTCTGGATCGCTCGCATGATCATGATGACCATGCACTTTATCAAAGACGAAGACGGTAAACCGCAAGTTCCATTTAATACGGTTTATATGACAGGTCTTATTCGTGATGAAGAAGGCCAGAAGATGTCAAAATCCAAAGGTAACGTACTAGATCCTCTGGATATGATCGATGGTATTTCATTAGAGAACCTGTTAGAAAAACGTACTGGTAATATGATGCAGCCACAAATGGCTGAAAAAATTGCTAAACGTACTCGCAAAGAGTTCCCTGAAGGGATTGAAGCACACGGTACAGATGCACTGCGCTTTACCTTAGCCGCATTAGCGTCAACAGGTCGCGATATTAACTGGGATATGAAACGTCTATCTGGTTACCGTAACTTCTGTAACAAACTGTGGAATGCAAGCCGCTTTGTTCTGATGAATACTGAAGAGCAAGATTGTGGTTACCAAGGTGGCGAAATGACATTCTCACTCGCAGACCGTTGGATCTTAGCTGAATTTAACAATACCGTTAAAGCCTATCGTGAAGCATTAGACAACTATCGTTTCGATATCGCTGCAGGTATTTTATATGAGTTCACTTGGAACCAATTCTGTGACTGGTATCTGGAGCTATCAAAACCTGCAGTACACAAAGGTAATGATGCACAAAAACGCGCAGCTCGTCATACTCTGATTGAAGTGTTAGAAGGCTTACTGCGTCTTGCTCATCCAATCATTCCATTTATCACAGAAACCATCTGGCAACGAGTGAAGGAAGTGAAAGGCATTGAAGGTGAAACCATCATGCTACAAGCTTTCCCTGAATTCGATGCTTCGCTGGTGGATGAACAAGCACTTAACGATCTTGAGTGGATCAAAGAAGTGATTGTTGCCGTTCGTAATATCCGTGCTGAAATGAATATTGCACCAGGTAAACCACTTGACGTTATCTTACGTGGCGCTGATGACAATGCTAAACGCCGTGTTAGTGACAATATTGGTTTCTTAAAAGCTATGGGTCGTTTAGCTGATATTCGTCCATTAGCAGAAGGTGAAGAAGCACCATTATCAGTGACTAAACTGGTTAGCGGTGCAGAATTGCTGATCCCAATGGCTGGCTTTATCGATAAAGATGCAGAGCTTGCACGTTTAGATAAAGAGATTGAAAAAGTAGAGAAAGATATCACAACTTTAGACAGCAAATTATCTAACGATGGCTTTGTTAGCCGTGCGCCAGAAGCAGTTGTTGCTAAAGAGCGTGAACGCTTAGCGACATGTCTAAGCGCAAAAGAAAAGCTCATTGCACAGAAAGTCTCTATCGCCTCTTTATAAGCACTATCGCTTTAAAGTCACAGAGATTGATAATGAAAACCCGCGTTTATCGCGGGTTTTTACTTAGTTTCTTTCAGTCAAAAAATAAAACCATTTTTCACTTTATTTCTTATTATTCTCGGTTCTATTCTCGTTAATATGTCTTTCTATTACTTATTTTCTCTTAAATTTAATCACCCACTAAAATATAACGCTAGCAATAAAGAGGGTAAGTAAGCAAAGAAAAAAGGTTTACGGTTTACAAACACGCTTAATCAATTAAGATAGTTTTTGTAGCCATCCGCGCTACTTTCAATGAAGAAGTTCCTTTCCGGTGCTCTCTCAATAAATAATCAAAAAATATTCTACTAATAAGTGAAACGATGAGTGCAACTATGACTGCAATCCAAACTATAACCCCAAATATTGTTATCCGAGCTATTGAAGAAAAAGACAACGCAGGTATTGCACGCGTTATTCGTGAAGTCTCTGCGGAGCATGGTTTAACTGCTGATAAAGGCTTTGCGGTTGCCGATCCGATTTTAGATACTCTCTATGAAGTTTATCATCAACCGCGCAGTGCTTACTGGGTGGTAGAAATGGATGGAGAAGTTGTTGGCGGTGGCGGTGTCGCACCACTTGCTGGTGGTGATGGCAATACTTGTGAATTACAAAAAATGTATCTTTCATCCAAGCTGCGCGGCAAAGGTATTGCGAAAAAAATCGTTCTGCAATCTCTTGAATTTGGTAAAGAGCAAGGCTTTAGCCGCTGCTATTTAGAAACCACAGATATCTTAAAAGCGGCTGTTGGTTTATACGAAAAACTAGGATTCGAATTTATTGATGAAGCATTAGGTAACACTGGACATAGTGATTGTGAGATCCGTATGGTGAAGCCACTTTAAGCGTTCTTGCTGTTCCCTACGCCATACCATAAATAAAATAAGCTCTACTTTACCCGTATTTCTTATGCGGGTTTTTATTAGCCCTAATAGCATCTATTAGCACAAATTCTATTCATCAAAATGGTATAAACACAGTATATTTCTATGTTTGTTTTCATAATTAGTTTCTTAATTAAATATCATTAAAAAATTATTAATGAATTTTTTATCTTAAATATTATTAAAACTCACAAGTTTAAATTATTTTCCATTTTACTCTAGATAATTAGATCCCCCCTCTTAAATAAAATATTATTTATCTTGTTTTATATTTTAAAAAAAAGATTTTTTTATATTGCTATTTATAGCTAATTTAATATCTTTATACAGATAAAGTCATGTATTGGCTTTTATCACTCTAAAATTTAAAAGGAATTTTTGATGAAAAACTTTGTTAAAATTGCACTTATTGCTTCTGTCATTACTGTAATGACTGGTTGTACTGGTAGCGTATACAATAAAGAAAAAGACTGTAACTATGACTACTTACTGCACCCAGCCGTTTCTGTTTCTAAAATTATTGGTGGTTGTGGCGACACAAATAAATAAAGTTTAAGAAACAATCGTATTAATAAACTACATTCTGGCTTATTGTTGCTAAGAAAGAATGTAGTTTTTTCTATTTAATAGAAAAAACAATAATTAAATTTATTCAATTAAAATATCCTTACTCAATTATTCAAATATAACCTATTTATTGTTTCTATTTTCTTTATTACAGATCTTTTATTTTTATCCACTCAAGTTATTCATTTTTTTTGAACACCATCAACAAAATCCCCCTATTTTGTTCATATCGCGAACACTTTATGATCAGCTTCATTAAGAAATCGCAATAATCTGTATTACCTCCTTCTGTGTCTTGGTTATTGCGGTTTCTTTCCTAAACTTGGAGAACAATCATGACTATCAGACAGATTAATCATATTTATTCGGCGCCAAATTCACACTGGGTAGGCAATGGCTTTCCAGTCAGCACCTTATTTTCCTATCAGGAAAATGGTGAGAAACATAGCCCGTTTCTGCTGATGGATTATGCTGAACCAACACTGTTTAAACCTGTTACCAATGCCCGTGGTGTAGGCGCGCATCCTCATCGTGGGTTTGAAACTGTGACAATCGCTTATCAAGGTGAGGTTTCTCATCATGACTCTAAAGGCCATGCAGGAACTATTACCGCAGGTGATGTGCAATGGATGACCGCTGCTTCTGGTATTTTGCATAAAGAATATCACTCTGAAAAAATGACCAAAGAGGGTGGCGTATTAGAAATGGTGCAACTTTGGGTAAACCTGCCGACAGCATACAAAATGACAGAGCCTCGTTATCAGGCGCTGAAAGCAGAGGATATCCCTCATGTTGAATTACCTAATAGCCAAGGCTATGTCAGAGTGATTGCGGGTGATTATGCCAATACACAAGGTGTGGCAATGACCTACTCACCGCTAAATGTGTGGGATCTGCGTTTAAATCGCGCGGGTGTTTCACATCACAGTATTCCTGAAGGCCATAATGCAATGCTGTTTGTGGTGAGAGGTGCTGTACATATCAATGACAGTGAAATTGCACGTCAACACGATATGGTGATGTTAGATAATCATGGCGATACACTGACATTAGAATCAATGGGTGACACCATTGTTTTAATTCTAACTGGTGAGCCCATTAATGAGCCTATTGCAGGACAAGGGCCTTTTGTAATGAACACGCCAGAAGAGTTACAACAGGCTTTTGATGATTATGACAATGGCAAATTTGGTGTGATGGATTAATAGCTCTCCCCTTAAAACCAATAGTACCAGTCACAAAGTAACGATTTTGTGGCTGGTACTATTATTTTGCACTGATAAATCAGGTACAAAGGGACAACATTTAGCAAAAATTAATGTAAGCGTGATGACTTATCAGACTCTTCTTCTTCGCCGTCTTCGTCGTCACTGTCTTCATCATCATACTCTGCGTCAGGATCTTCAAAATAAGTCCCCCAACCATCGTAATAGACACCCATTTTTTCAGCTAAATTCATTAATTGCTCAACTTGAGCATCAATAAGTTCAGCATTCAAACCACTTTCACTCACAGCATCAAAGCAAAATAAGATCTCACCTGATTCGACTTCGATTTCCTCAGGCTCTGTCACTTCGTAACCTAATTTAAAAACTTCAACAGCTGCTTTTTCTAGTGTTTCAAAATTTTCACAAGAAATATGGTGCTCAATGGCATACAGTGCATCAGGATCACTGCCATCTTCCAGTAATTCTTCAATAATAAGACGTGTTTCTTCACGTTGTTCTGCTAACTCTTTGCTGTCCGCCATAATCATGCTCCGCAATAGTCTGAAAAGGTATCTTGTTCATTCTCCCACAGGCAGGATCAACACTCCATACTTAATATGATGCCCTTATCGCATACTGTTTAAATTAAAAGTTTTCCTTTAGGGGTTGATGGTGAATATTTATTGATATAAATTGAATATAAATTCAACGACAGGATATCACTCTATGAACCCTTTTTATCAAAAATCATTCTTACGTTTACTTGATTTTTCACCTGCAGAAATTCAGCAATTGCTGGCATTGTCAGCACAATTGAAAAAAGCCAAAAAATCAGGCAAAGAAACTCAATATCTTACTGGAAAAAATATCGCACTGATTTTTGAAAAAGACTCAACACGTACCCGTTGTGCATTTGAAGTTGCTGCATTTGATCAAGGTGCAAGAGTGACTTATTTAGGGGGTGGAAGCCAAATTGGGCATAAAGAATCGATAAAAGATACCGCTCGAGTATTAGGGCGTATGTATGATGGTATTCAGTACAGGGGTTACGGACAAAAAACGGTAGATGCACTTGCACACTATGCAAGTGTACCTGTTTGGAATGGTTTAACCAATGAATTTCACCCAACACAGTTATTAGCAGATTTATTAACTATCACTGAACACCAAACTAAACCATTATCAGAAACAGTCTTTGCTTACCTTGGTGACGCTCGTAATAATATGGGAAATACCATGCTAGAAGCGGCAGCATTAACTGGTATGGATTTACGTTTAGTTGCACCTAAAGCATGTTGGCCTGAAGCAAGTTTAGTGGCTCAATGCCAAGACATTGCCAAGAAAAATGGTGGAAAAATCACACTCACTGAAAATGTGGCTGAAGGTGTCGAAAATGCTGATTTTCTTTACACCGATGTATGGGTCTCTATGGGTGAACCAAAAGAAGTTTGGAAAGAGCGTATTGCGTTACTGAAGCCTTATCAGGTTAATATGGATGTAATTAAATTAACAGGCAATCCAGACGTTAAATTCCTTCACTGTTTACCCGCTTTTCATGATGAAGAAACCACAATGGGTAAAACATTAGCTAAAGAGTTTAATTTATATGGTGGTTTTGAAGTCACTGATGAGGTTTTTGAATCAAAACACAGTATTGTGTTTGATGAAGCAGAAAATCACCTTCACACCATAAAAGCCGTGATGGTAGCGACCCTTGCCAATCCGTTCTAAAATACATAATCATGCAAAACACCTATTTTTTATTGATGAAAAAATAGGTGTTTTCTTCGTTTTACCTCAAGCTTATTGATTTTTAAATTAAAAAAATTTTTTTTGTAAAAAGCAAAAGCAAACGCTTGCGCACAACACTAAGATGCGTATAATGCGCCACAATTTGTCAGGAGGAAAGATGAAACAGCGCCTATTCCAATTCGTAACAAAAACAAGCACCTTAACTGGTCGCAAGCGCATTCTCTTTTTTCCAATAATTCAATTTTTTAAAACCCCTCTTATTGAGGGGTTTTTTTTGGCCTATAAAAAACCACTCATCGCACAATTCATCGCTAAAGGAGAACTCTAATGACTAATCCGCTCTACCAAAAGCATATTATCTCCATCAATGATCTGGACAGGGAAGATTTGGAGTCTGTTCTTCACGTTGCTAACAAACTAAAACAGCAACCTAATAACGAATTGTTGAAAGACAAAGTGATTGCGAGCTGCTTTTTTGAAGCATCAACACGCACTCGCTTATCATTTGAGACAGCTATCCAGCGCCTCGGCGCATCAGTTGTTGGTTTTTCAGATGGAAGCAACACGTCACTGGGTAAAAAAGGTGAAACATTGGCAGATACCATCTCAGTTCTTCGTACTTATGCTGACGCCATTGTGATTCGCCATCCTCAAGAAGGCGCAGCGCGATTAGCTTCTGAGTTTGCTGGCGATATTCCGGTACTCAATGCAGGTGATGGCGCAAACCAACATCCAACACAGACTTTGCTGGATTTGTTTACCATTCAAGAAACACAAGGCCGTTTAGATAATCTCAATATCGCGATGGTCGGTGACTTAAAATATGGTCGAACTGTGCATTCTCTGGCACAAGCATTAGCGAAATTTAAAGGTAATCATCTCTATTTTATCGCCCCTAAAGTACTTGCGATGCCAGAGCATATTCTTCATTTACTGGAAGAAAATGGCGTTGAATATAGCCAGCATGAAACCTTAGATGAAGTGATGCCAGAGCTGGATATTCTCTACATGACACGCGTACAGAAAGAGCGTTTAGATCCCTCTGAATACGCGAATGTAAAAGCACAATTTGTTTTAACTAGCGCAGATTTAGTGAATGTTAAAGACAACCTCAAGATCCTACATCCACTGCCACGTATTGATGAAATTACGACAGATGTCGATAAAACACCTTACGCTTATTATTTCCAACAAGCAGGCAACGGTATCTACGCACGTCAGGCATTACTTGCCTTAGTTCTAAATAAAAACTTAGTTCTTTAATAAGGAGCACACCATGACACATGATCACAAACTAAAAGTTGAAGCTATCAAACGTGGGACTGTTATTGATCATATTCCAGCGCAGGTGGGCTTTAAAATTCTTTCGCTGTTTCGCTTAACAGAAACGGACGAAAGAATAACAGTAGGTTTTAATTTACCTTCAGAAAATTTAGGTAAGAAAGACTTAATTAAAATCGAAAATGTCTTTTTAACCTCTGAGCAAGCAAACCGTTTAGCCATGTATGCACCTCAAGCAACGGTCAATATTATCGATGATTATCAAGTCGTTAATAAGATGGCATTAAGCTTGCCAGAATTACTTGAAGATGTGGTGCCTTGTCCTAATAGCAACTGTATTAGCCATAACGAGCCAGTACAAAGTAGTTTCCGAGTCAAAAAACTGGCCTCAGATGTTGTATTAACCTGCAAGTACTGTGAAAAAGAATTCGAACGCCACGCGGTTATTCGTTAATTCTTTTAACTATCTGCTCGCAAGGGCAGATAGTTTTTTATAAAAAAAAGAATAATTATCTCTTAAAAGCCTCAAGACTATTTTTAGTAAAAATGGAAATAGTCTATTTCCTCTTTTTTATAAAAAATATTACTATAGCTTTAGTATTTTTATGGGCTAAAACTAGCGCTAAACCGTAATTCAGCTCTATGTTCATTTTCTTTTTATACTTACAGACTTTATGATAAAGCCTGATATCTGTCATATTGCTAACTTACAGCACTGGCTATAATAGCGCCGTGCTAATCAAGCGTTAGTCTTAATCTTATAAAAAACAGGAGTTCTACATGTCTTACGAAATTAATACCGATAAAGCCCCTGCAGCAATTGGCCCTTATGTACAAGGCGTTGATTTAGGTAATTTAGTGATCACTTCAGGTCAATTACCTGTTGATCCTGCGACCGGTGAGTTTGTTTCTGATAATGCAGCAGAACAAGCTCGTCAATCTTTAGAAAACGTAAAAGCAATCATCGAAAAAGCAGGTTTAACTGTTGCTAATATCATCAAAACAACTGTTTTCGTAAAAGATTTAAATGATTTTGGTACAATCAACGCTGCTTATGAAGCATTCTTCAAAGAGCATAACGCTGCATTCCCTGCTCGCTCTTGTGTTGAAGTTGCACGTTTACCAAAAGATGCAAAAGTAGAAATCGAAGTTATCGCTATCCGTTAATTTCGTCTCAATAGCAAGCCATAAAAAAGCAAAGGTCTCTTTATGAGCACTTTGCTTTTTTTATGTTCTCACTTTTTGATGAATAATTTATCACTTCTGTTTTTGGCGCATATTTACAATTCTGCCAATCCCTCTTGATGCCTGATGTAGCAAAAATACCTTGATGTAGATCAGTTTTAATGAAGATTATTTTCCTGCCAATAACTATATATTGTGCTTTAATACATACAGACCTACAACATATAGTAATTATACACATCTTATCCACAATGAGCCTGAATGCTGTGCCATCACCTGCTTTTATGGGATTTGAGCCTGTGGATAAATAGTTAAGGAGTAAGATTGTGAAAACCATAGTGATAAAACGAGACGGATGTAAAGTCTCTTTTGACCAAACCCGCATCAGCGATGCTATCAAAAGAGCCGCCGTAGCTTGTGAGATCACTGATGATGATTATTGCGTATCTGTCGCTCAATCTGTTTCACAATCTCTCGCAGGACGTTCGAATGTCGATATCCGTGAGATCCAAGACGCCGTAGAAAATCAGCTGATGGCTGGCAAGCATAAAGATGTTGCCAGAGCCTATATTGAATACCGTCATGACCGAGATGTTGCCCGTGAGCAACGAGGAAGATTAACTCAGGAAATCCGAGGTCTTATCGAACAAAGTGATGTCTCTATTCTTCATGAAAATGCGAATAAAGACAGTAAGGTTATCCCTACCCAACGTGATTTACTTGCGGGTATTGTGGCTAAACATTACGCAAAATTACATATCCTGCCAAGAGATGTGGTACTCGCTCATGAGCGCGGTGAAATTCATTATCATGATCTCGATTATTCACCGTTTTTCCCTATGTTTAACTGTATGCTAATTGACCTTAACGGCATGTTAAACAATGGTTTTAAAATGGGAAATGCAGAAATAGAACCCCCTAAATCTATTTCAACAGCAACAGCAGTAACTGCACAAATTATCGCACAAGTAGCAAGCCATATTTATGGTGGTACAACGATAAATCGTATCGATGAAGTATTAGCGCCGTTTGTAAAATCAAGTTATGACAAACACTATAAAGTCGCGCAAGAATGGCAAATTGCTGATAAAGAAGCCTATGCCAATGCGCGCACTGAAAAAGAGTGTTACGACGCATTCCAATCTTTAGAGTATGAAGTTAATACACTACATACCGCTAATGGACAAACACCATTTGTCACTTTTGGTTTTGGCCTTGGTACGTCAAAAGAAGCACGTTTAATTCAACGTTCTATTCTTGAAAATCGTATGGCGGGTTTAGGCAAAAACCGTAAAACGGCGGTTTTCCCTAAACTCGTTTTTGCCATTAAAGATGGATTAAACCATAAATTTGGTGATCCTAATTACGATATCAAACAACTTGCTCTTGAATGTGCAAGTAAACGCATGTATCCCGATATCTTAAATTACGATCAAGTGGTTAAAGTAACGGGTTCATTTAAAACGCCGATGGGATGCCGTAGCTTCTTAGGTGTTTACGAAGAAAATGGTGAGATGATCCATGAAGGTCGTAATAACCTAGGCGTTATCAGCCTGAACTTACCGCGTATCGCTATTGAAGCTCAAGGTGATGAAGCCACGTTTTGGTCACTACTTGACTCTCGCCTCGAATTAGCGAAAAAAGCACTGATGACACGTATTGCTCGTTTAGAAAACGTCAAAGCCCGTGTTGCCCCAATCCTTTATATGGAAGGTGCTTGTGGTGTTCGCTTAAAAGCAGATGATAATGTAGCTGAAATCTTTAAACATGGCAGAGCATCAATCTCATTAGGTTATATCGGTGTCCATGAAACCATTAATGCACTGTTTGGTACTCAAACTCACGTTTTTGATGACGAGATCTTAAGAGAAAAAGCGGTGGCGATTATCAATCGTCTACGCGAAGCCACAGATCAGTGGAAAGCTGAGACAGGTTATGGCTTTAGCCTTTACAGCACACCAAGTGAAAACTTATGTGATCGCTTCTGTCGTTTAGATGCAGCTGAGTTTGGCATTATTCCTGGTGTTACAGATAAAGGTTATTACACCAATAGCTTCCACTTAGATGTTGAAAAGAAAGTAAATCCATACGACAAACTAGATTTTGAAGCACCTTATCCACCATTAGCCAATGGCGGTTTCATTTGCTATGGCGAATATCCCAACTTACAACATAACCTTAAAGCATTAGAAGATGTGTGGGATTACAGCTATACCCGAGTTCCTTATTACGGGACAAACACTCCGATTGATGAATGTTATGACTGTGGTTATACCGGCGAATTCTCTTGCACTAGCAAAGGGTTTACTTGCCCACGTTGTGGTAATCACAATCCAGCGAGAGTGTCTGTTATTCGCCGTGTATGTGGATATTTAGGTAGCCCAGATTCACGTCCATTTAATGCGGGTAAGCAAGAAGAAGTTAAACGTCGTGTGAAACATCTGGCAAATGGTCAGTTAGGTTAAGAGTGTGAATTACCATCAATATTACCCTGTTGATGTTGTCAATGGTCCAGGTACTCGTTGCACCCTGTTTGTTTCAGGGTGCATACACCAATGCCGAGGCTGTTATAACAAATCAACGTGGTCATTAACGTCAGGCAAGCCATTTACACAAGAGATGGAAGATCAGATTATTGCCGATCTTCAAGACAGTCGAATCAAACGACAAGGATTATCACTTTCAGGTGGCGATCCCCTACACCCTCAAAATCTTTCTGCTATATTAAAATTGGTAAAACGTGTTAAAACGCAATGCCCTGAAAAAGATATTTGGGTTTGGACTGGCTATTTGCTAGCAGACTTAACCCCAGAGCAGCAAGAAGTCGTTAACTATATTAACGTACTGATTGATGGAAAATTCATACAAGAACTTTATGATCCCGCATTACTGTGGCGTGGTAGTAGTAATCAGGTGATCCATAAGTTGAAATAATACACATTGAATTAACTGGAGGATGTATGCCTTTAAGTGATAATAAATATGTAAGCTTTTCTGAAGATCATGAACTGAACTACCATTTAAAAAAATGGGGTAAGAAGCAGTCTAAAGCGAATCGAGAACAACTCGTGAAGCTAGGCACTGAATTGAAAAAGAAACTCGGTGTTAAACATCTTCAACACACTGAAATAGATGCAGAGATAGAAAAAAATCTTTCATCATTTGAATAACACCTAAAAGCCCATTTTTTGAAGTGGATCCTTGAAATTGGACACTTTTATTAAGTAACTTGTAAGGCCTGATTTCGATATTCAACTGGGATCAGGCCTTTTAATATAATTAATAATTATTTAAATATTCTCATTTTTCATTTCAACTATAAATTTAATTAAATATATTTAAAATAAAAATCATTAAAAATATCAAAATAAAAAATAAAATAATTATTATTAAATCAATATATTTAAATATAATTAAAATACAAAGAAATTAAAATAACCGCATCTATTAATAAAAGATTCAATTTAGTAAAAAAAATATTGATCAGGATTTTTTTATGTAATATGTTTTTAACAACCCATATTTTAATTAAAGATTTAAAATTATGATTGCATTATTTATCTTTTCTATAATTCCAGATAGAAATTAAATTAGAGATCAATAAATATGAAATACATACATCATTATCTAAAGCGATTAAATATAGATCTTCCATTAGTTGCAAATTATAAATTTCTATCTAAATTTCATCATGCACATTTTTATTCTATTCCGTTTGAAAATATTGAAATGAAAAAAAGCACTTTTAAACTTCTTTCTTATCAAAATATTGCAAATAGAATAATATTTAATAAAAGAGGTGGCATTTGTTTTGATTTTTCTATTTTAATTAAATCATTCTTTGAGCACATTGGCTACTCGTATAGTGTTAGGTTAGCAAGGCTTTTAACTCCATTAATAACACCTACAACACATCTACTCTTTATTGTAACAATTGATGAAACCAAATGGATATTTGATATTGGATATGGTGCAAAAGGACCTCGCTCACCACTGATGTTGATAGATGGTTATGTACATGAGCATTCTTTTCTTTCTTCAAAAGTTAATTGGCATTCTGAATTTGGGTGGATTGTTTCAATAAAGGAAAATAGTCAACATGATGCAATTTGGGAAAATATATATGCCTTTCACGATATAGAGGCACTAGAACCCGATATAAGTATGGCTCATTTTTACACAATTAATTCCTCAGAAAGTCTTCTTAATACCAATATAGTTGCTAGTTTACCAAAAGAAAATGGAAGAATAAGTATCCGAAATAATGTTTTTACTGAAGTTAGAGGATATCTATCTTCATCTTTTCAAATTGCGAATAAACGAGAACTATCGGATTTGTTATTAGAAAATTTTGGCATTGAAATTCCCTTTCAACAAATACGAGAGGAATAAATTAAATGAGAGCGACTTATCTCATCGTTCCTGGATATACAAATTCTGGTGCAGATCATTGGCAATCCTATATGGAAAAAAAATATACCAATGTCACTCGTGTACAACAAAATGATTGGAATAATCCCTCCCGTTCTGAGTGGATTGAAAAACTTAACGAAATTATTAATAAAACCGATGGAGATATTATACTTCTTGGTCATAGTTGTGGTGCAGTCACTATTGCGCAGTGGGCATCTTCTAACAGATGTAACAAAATAAAAGCCATTATCCTTGTAGCACCAGCCGATGTAGATGCTAAATCAGCAATCTCTCCAATTCATCAGCAACGACCACTACCATCAACACCATTAGGTGTACGATCATTACTGATATATAGCGATAATGATAAATACCTCAGTAAAACTCGTGCACGTGCACTCGCTGAATTGTGGGGAAGTAAAACATATTGCGTTCAAGGGGCTGGACATATTCATAGCGCATCTGGATATGGCGAATGGATAGAAGGTGAAAAATTATTTGAAGAATTCACGAGGATCCCATTATTACATACAAGAAAAAAGGTATAACAATGTTTAGAAAGATTAAACATTTCAATCCTATTGTGCTTCACTTTCTTATCGCAACATTTTTGATGGGATTAAGTAATGGGATATTCGATGCTATATATAATTTTTATCTTGAAACTCGTGGTGTAGACAAGACTACGACAGGTTACATATATGCAATAGCAATGGTAATGATGGCTTGTGCCGTAATTCCTCTGATCTATTTGAGTAGACGAATGTCTCAAAAAAAGTTACTCCTTCTTTTTTCATTTGTTTATGCAATCCCATTTATTTTACTTCCAATACTGACATCCGTATGGAGTAGTGCTATCGCATTAGGATTTATCCTTTCTGGCATGATAGCTCTCTTATCTTTGGGAAATTCTTTGATTGGTTCCAACATTAAGGTTGAATATAGAACAACATTATTCAGTTATTTCTTTGTTTCTTACTTATGGGCAGCAATGATAGGTTCAGTAGTAACCAGTTTAGTAACCTATTATTCTCCCGCAACAGCCTTAACCAATTACCAAGGGCTTCTCATTGCATCTTTTATAGTTTCTCTTTTAATGATTTATTTTCGTGCGAAATCTATCCAAGGTATCTCAGAACCTGAACGAGATATTAGAAAATTTACTTGGGATAACAATATGGAGTGGAAGAATTTCGTCGCTCTATTCATTGCATCACTACTTCTAGGAGCCTCTATTACTCTCATTTTTCGATTTATAAATATTGTGATTAGCCTAGCTTACTCCATAAATGTCAGTGAAATGGCCTTAATAATGGGAGGAGATAAAATTGTTAGCATCATTGGTGCATTATGTGCCCCACTTTTAGTTAAAAACTTCCCCCTAAAGCCAACTATTATTATTGTGGGTATACTAACTGCGTTATGCCTCTATCTAGCCTCATATAATATACCGTTAATCATTTTCACCTCACTCTATTTTATTAGGCTATTTCTCAACTATTGCCTAATGCCATTATTGGATACTCTTGCAATTACAGGTTTTGCCAAGAAGAGAATGCTTTTATCTACAAGTATACGACAGCTTGCCTTTTATCTGGGTAGTGCGCTATCTGCTGTCTTTTATGGAAAACTATTAGATGAGGCCCAATGGGAATATACATTAATAATTTCTTCTATTTTCGCACTTATAGGTGCCATTTTTATGAGTTTTATTCGCAGGGAAAATAAGTAGGAAATTAATATTTAAAAGGAATTAATTATGACAAAGGATATTGTAATACCAGATAGTGAAAATGTTGCATTTATGCTGAAAAAACTTTCTGCACTCTGGAAAAACCGAGCAGCGGTAAACAACAAACACACTGATTATTCTGAATTAGCTTTTGAACCATCAAAGAGTGATTTTAGCGAATCGTTATTGCCATTTCGAAACCATGATGCATGGAGAGAAGCATCTCAAGATATTAAAAGCCGTTGCTTACCTTATGCATGGGGTATTTATAACCTAAAAACAATCTATATAGAATGCGATGTCGTGACGCCTGCCTGTGAAGATATTATAAAACGTCCTCCAATAAATTCGATAAATAGAGTGGAATTACAGGATGTAATGTCCGAAGCCCTTCTGGATGAAGCATTACATACTAGAATGTCAATAATAGCCTGTAACTATATATACGACCGTCGAAGATTAGAGCCTCTACATTATACAGATTTTAATTTAATTAAATGTCGCCAGATGATGCTTGCTGATTGTAATGCAGAATGGCAAAGAAGGCTTACTTGTTTTGCAGTAGCATGTGCGAGCGAAACCCTCATAACTGATTATCTGAAAGTCATGGCTGAAGATAATAGTATTCAAAGACTTTGCCATGAAGTCACAAAAGTTCATGCTCAAGATGAATGGAGCCATTCAAGCGTATTCAGCTATGTTGCTTATGATATTGTGCGAGATTTAACCTTTAGTGAACGCAAGCACATGAAAAATATTATGTTAAGAACTGCTGATTTATTTGCCAATAATGAACTGGGAGCTTGGAAAGAAGCTTTCAGACTTTCTCGCATGCCCTATGCGAGAGAAATCATTGAAGAAACAGATAATTGTAATGAGATAAATATTTATCTTGAATCTGTGGAAGCTATTATTTCTAGAATTGGCTTATAGCGCCAATAATGAGCTAAAAATGGAATCTATCTGCATTATTCAAGTCCAGGATCTTAATTGTGAATTATTAGTCGATAACAATAAAAGTGTTCTTGATAATCTGTTACATCACAACATTCCTATTAGACACAAATGCCATTTGGGAATATGTGGTAGTTGTAAATATAAATTAAAAAATGGAAAAGTCAGAAATAATCCCGATTTTTGTTTATCAGAAAAGGAAATAGCTGAAAATATCTACCTTGCTTGTTGTTCCTTTCCTGATGAAGATTTCGAGATTGAAATTATATAAGGAGGTTAAATGAACGATAAATATGTATTGATCGTAGATCCATTTTCCAGTGGCGCTATTTTTGCAAATAGAGTTAAAGAACTTTATGGATATAACGTTATTGCTCTGATTACAAATAATAATCTTCCTCCTACGATTGTGTCTACGTTCAAGGAAGAGGATTATTCTGCTGTGTTTAATTATGCTTCACATGAAGAAGCTGCACAGCAAATAGAATTAGCACTGGGGCGTGCACCTGATTTCATCATATGTGGTTCAGAGCCTGGAGTTCTTATTTTTGATCTACTTTGTCATAGATGGAATCTACTCCCTAATCTATTAAAACTCAGCCAAGCTAGGCGTGATAAATATCTGATGCAGAAACAATTGATGCTTGATGGGATTCGTTACATTCCTCACTATCGCTCGGGTCAATTATCCAAAATATTAACATGGTGTGAAGAAAACCCCTTCAAGGAATATGTAATAAAACCCGTTTGTTCCTTTGGAACCGAAGGTGTATTTTTCTGTAAAAATACGGCTGAAATAAAAAATACATTTAACTTGTTAATAAATACATTTGATTACTCTGGAAATAAAAACAAAGAATTACTTATTGAACAAAAAATCAATGGTATAGAATATGTAGTAGATGCAGTGAGTAGCAATGGTGTACATTTCATTGTAAATATATTTAAGTATCTAAAACAAAAAGTAAATGGCATTCCAATTTATCATCAGATGGTTACGGAGCCTGTTAATCTATTTCCAGAACTGGTTGACTATACAAAATCTGTACTTACTTCACTCGGTATCAAAAATGGTACTTCACATAATGAGATAATTATGTCTTCAAATGGCCCAGTACTGATTGAATCTGGAGCAAGAATGCATGGAGGTCTTGGACCAAGCCTTGTTGAACGATGTAATTCACACTCTCTAATAGATATGAGTCTACTAGTCCGTATAGCCCCCCACCAATTCACAGACGCAATTTGCACTTCACCTGTTTTACAACGTTATGCAGTCGAGTATTTTCTCTGCGCCCCCAATCAAGGGCATATAAAAGAAATAAATATTGAGAAACAGTGTAGTACCTTAAAAAGCTATGGTTTTACCATCTGTAAATACAAACCTAATGATTATTTACAAAAAACGACTGATTTAGTGACATCTTATGGAAGAATTGTTTTGTTTAATGAAGAATATTTGGCTTTGTCAACCGATGTACAAGTTGTAGCTGATTTAGAAAAAAAAGGAGCATTAATTAGTATTATATAACTCACTAAATCTTACGATATTGGTCTTTATATATTTTATCCAGTAGTAGGTTATCCAAATACTTACTTAATCACTCCTGTTATCAAATGCGAATCATTTTCAAAAAAGATGGTAAAAGTGATTAGTTTTGTTTTATTATTAACGCCATTCACTATTCTTTTTATGATGATATTTGATATGAAATTGGCCCTCTTCTCTGTATTTTCAATGATCTTACTTTCGGGTTGTAGCACTACTTGGGAACCTCAAGGTGCATCAGATTACACGTTACAAGAAGCAAAACTCATTTGCGATTTCGATGCCAATACTCGCTACCCTATCCGCAAAGAAGTGCTACAACGGACTGTCTATCGTGATGTACAAAAGACATGTCGTAAGGATGATAAAGACCATTGTGGTGATAAAAAAACCTACACTGAACGTGTACCCATGACAGAAAGCTATGTTGAAGACATTAATCAAGAAGACAGAAAAACCTTCTACACTTCTTGTATGTCTTTAAAAGGATGGGAACAAAAAAATCATTATTTTTGGGAATAGTAGAAAGTTAAGAAAAAATAAGTTTAGTCACGCTGCCAATAGAGCTTAGTTCCAAAGCCTAACTGATTATTGACCATCTTAATTTCTTGTAATTGCAATTCCCATAAAGGCACATGGATGGCGGCTAATGCAACAGGAAAACGTAAACAATAATGTTTTCTTGCATTGATGTCGTCCTTACCAGCCAATAAAGCAACCGAACCTGTAAATTGAATACCTTGCAGATCGGATACTGCAATTTCTTGGGTGCTAATACTTCCTGCAACTAATAAATTTTCCTGCATCATTTGAGCATGCCGTGTTTTCTTTTCAGAAAGAAAAACAAGTCTCATCTGATTTTCATCAAACCAATAAAAACAATTAGCACACCAAACATCACTCAATGAACGTGTTGTGCATAAGGTAAATACATGCTTATCACGTATATATTGTTTAATTATTTTGATCGAATCTGAAGAAGACATAATATACCTGTATAGACACACAAAGAGACGCTGTTTAGTTGATAATTATATCACCAAAACTAGCGTCTTTCCGAATGTCTCTTATTGCAGGTTATTTATCTGGAATAGTTAATATTAACGATAAATTTCAGCATCTACAGTGAGGTAATTATCACCTGTTGCGCCTACAACTTTAAAGCTTTTTGCGCCTTCATCTTTTGCGATTTGGGCAATCTTAGCAGTTAAACCATCTAAAGTATCACTACCTGTGATTGTGATATACTCACCATTCATCGAAGAACTTTTTGATACACTATCAGATGCGATTGAACCAAATGAAATAGCGCTTAAAGCTAATGTAGCAGCGATTAATGTAGATTTTTTCATAATAAACTCCAAATATATTCTAATTTTGCTAAGTATCGCGGAGTGTCTCTCTGTGATGTGGATCATATTATGCACTTTCGTTTAACTTTAAAATTAGCAATAATTGCTGTTCATTTTCAAAAAAATTGAATGTTATTTTTTAAATGATAGAACCTATTGTCACAAATATTTCACAACATACTGATATATCTAATAGATTTTATTTTGATAAAACGATAAATTACTCACTTAAAAAATTAAGAAGTATTATTTATCAAAAGAAAAAATAGCACGAAAAGGAAAAAATGATGACGGAGACAATATGGTCACTCTATATCGTTAGAAATCGTCTCGGTTCTCTTTATACAGGGATCACAACAAATGTTGAGAGGCGTTTTCAACAACATCAGAATGGAACTGGCGCTAAAGCACTGAAAGGTAAAGGCCCTTTATTACTAGAGTTTTATTGTCAGGTAGGAGATAGACAACGAGCTTCTCAACTTGAATACCAATTAAAGCAGCTGAAAAAAACGCAAAAAGAAAAGCTGATCATTGACCAGCCTTCAGACATTGCACTGTATTTAATACAAGATAAATAAATTTAGCTAAATTGGTCAAACAATGGTGAATAGTTGACTAAACCATGGATATCATCAACATTGCCATTTTCTAACGCATAAAGCTGAAAAGCATCTTCTGTATCAGGCCATTTGCAATGTAAGCCTTGTGACTTAGCTGGGATAAATCCTGATTTTTGATAGTACTCAGGCTCACCCAACACCACAACTGCACCGTAACCAAATTCATTTAGACTATCTAGCCCTTCATTAATCAGTTGACGTCCAATACCTTGGTTTTGGAAATCAGGCGCAACAGCAAGTGGTGCAAGCCCTACCCACTGACAATCTTTTCCATCAATATCAACAGGTGTAAAACCGATATAGCCAATCAATTGGTCCTCATCGCTAATTGCCACCATGCCTAATGTTAATAACCCTTCTTCACGTAAGTGTCCGACTAAATCAGCTTCAGCACTTGTCGGAAACGCTTGGCGTAAAAGGTTATCAATTGCAGGAATATCAACGGGAATTTCAACACGTATTAGCATGAAGTTGAGCTCAGTTCATGGCTGTGTAGCGTGTCTTCTTTTTCTTCTTGAAGCCCACTTTTTACAAACTCAGCCAGTTGTAATAAACCAAAACGCAACACAGATGGCATTGAGTCTAATTCAATTGCATCCATCAGGTTCTTAACATATAACCCGAGTTCTGTATCACCCTCAATTTGTAGACGACGTTGGAAAAATAAGGTGTCAGGATCTTCTTTGCGGGCAGCTATTAAAATAAGATCATTAGCATTTCCACTAAAGCTGACATCTTCTTTCTCTAAGCGACTGACCACTAATTTATCATCACGAACACTGATAAACCACTGTAAATGTAAGTCTCTTATCTCAACTTTTAGCCATTTATCTTCTAAAAAGTGTAAATCACCTTCAGCTAACGATTCACGAAATTGCCAACTTAAGAACTGTTCTAAAATGTCACGTTGCAAAGCAAATGGCGTAACTTGTAAAGGGTAACGTAAAAAACGAGGTCCCTCTTTAACCAAATGGGTACGAATTTTGTTAAACACGTTCGGACTCCTATAAATAAAATTACGGGCTATTGTGCCAGATATAGACAGATATTCTGCGATCCTATATCAATATTCGGTTAATCCGTTGTTCACATTTTGAGTTCTTTGATTTTACTTAAGCAAAAAACAGAGTTCTCTGCCCTAAATCAAAACCTTTTTTTATCTTGCTCATTACAATTTCTGATCATTCTTAATTTCTAAAGGGAAGTGAAGATGGAATTGCTGTGCCCAGCGGGTAATTTACCTGCCTTAAAAGCGGCCATAGATAATGGTGCGGATGCCGTTTATATCGGCTTAAAAGATGATACTAACGCAAGACATTTTGCTGGTTTAAATTTCACAGAAAAGAAGTTACAAGAAGCGGTTAATTATGTTCATCGCCACCAGCGAAAATTGCATATTGCAATAAATACCTTTGCTCATCCTGATGGATTTGACCGCTGGCAAAAAGCCGTTGATATGGCAGCATCTTTAGGTGCGGATGCTTTTATCTTGGCGGATATCGCCATGTTAGAGTACGCTGCAGAGCGTTATCCTCATATTGAACGCCATGTTTCTGTACAAGCCTCAGCAACTAATACACAAGCTATTGAATTTTATCAACGTAACTTCGATGTGGCGCGTATTGTTCTTCCTCGTGTTCTATCTCTTCATCAAGTGAAACAATTAGCACAAACGAGTCCAGTACCTTTAGAAGTTTTTGCCTTTGGTAGCTTATGTATTATGGCTGAAGGTCGATGCTATCTTTCTTCTTATTTAACAGGTGAATCTCCTAATACCGTTGGTGCTTGCTCTCCTGCTCGTTTTGTACGTTGGCAACAGACTCCACAAGGCATGGAATCTCGTCTTAATGATGTGCTTATCGACCGCTATTCACCCAATGAAAATGCAGGTTACCCGACATTATGCAAAGGACGCTATTTTGTTGATGATCACTGTTATCACGCATTAGAAGAGCCAACGAGTCTCAATACACTGTCTCTCTTACCTGAACTCATGGCGATGAATATAGCATCCGTCAAAATTGAAGGTCGCCAGCGTAGCCCTGCTTATGTCACTGAAGTCGCAAGAGTTTGGCGCGCTGCAATTGATCAATGCAAGAAAGATCCTCAAGGTTTTAGTACTCACCCGCATTGGATGAATGCATTAGGAAAAATATCAGAAGGAACGCAAACAACCTTAGGTGCTTATCACCGTAAATGGCAATAATAAGGATATAAAAATGAAATATGCATTAGGTTCTGTACTTTATTATTGGCAAAAAGAGACGCTTGAAACCTTCTATGAAAAAGCAAAACAGTGTGATGCAGATATTATCTATTTAGGTGAAACAGTTTGCAGTAAGCGCAGGGAAATCAAGCCTCAAGATTGGATAAATCTCGCCAAAGAAGTCGCTAAAAGTGGTAAACAAGTGGTTCTTTCTACCTTAGCGTTATTACAAGCACCTTCTGAATTAAAAGAAATTGCTAAGTTAGTTGATAACGGTGAATTTTTAGTTGAAGCGCATGATTTTGGTGTGATCAACATGCTTTATGAGCGTAATCTTCCTTTTGTCGCAGGCCATGGGTTAAATTGCTACAACGCTTATGCACTACGTTTATTGTATAAGCAAGGCATGATACGTTGGTGTATGCCTGTTGAGCTTTCTCGTGAGTGGTTAAATAATCTGTTAATTCAATGCGAAGAATTAGCGATTAGAGATAAATTTGAAGTTGAAGTATTGGCTTACGGGCATCTTCCTTTAGCCTATTCTGCGCGTTGTTTTACTGCCCGTTCTGAAAATCGCTCTAAAGATGATTGTGAAACTTGTTGCCAAAAATACCCTCAAGGCCGTGAAGTATTATCGCAAGAGAACCAACAAGTCTTTGTTTTAAATGGTATTCAAACGCAAAGTGGCTACTGTTACAATTTAGGAAATGATTTAGCGTCAATGGCAGGTCTAGTGGATATTATCCGCTTATCTCCTGAATCTGACACGATTTTTGATACCTTGCAGCAATTTCGACGAAATGAACAAGGTCAACAACCACTGACAACAATTCATCATCATGACTGTAATGGCTATTGGCGTAAGTTGGCAGGATTGGAATTAGTAGAGTAAAAATATAATATGTTGGAATAAAAAGCCCATAAGGGCTTTTTATTTTGACTCACCGCGATGATGTAACCAATGCTTAAATTGGTGCGTAATATGTCTTAATTCACCATTACGTAACATTCCCACCAGTACACCTAATACGGTGTAAATCACACCTAAAACCAGCATCATCACGATATCACCTAATATACTTTGGAATGACAATCCCATCTGGTTAATTCCAGCCATGGCGTTTACTGCCCATGTAGAAGGTAATGCAGATGAAATGGCAAATACCCAGTTAGGCATCGCTTGTAATGGCCAAATCGTACCGGAAATATAGAACACAGGGGTTGTAACAAATGCCAGTGTTAGATAAATCATCTCAACACTACGTAAGCATTCTGTAATTAATTTACCTAATCCTAAGACTGCCAATAAGAATGGAAATGTCAGCATCCAGATTTGATAAAGTGGAGCCTCTTGGCGATAACCTAATACCCAAGGCCATAATGCAAAGAATACCGCGGATAAAAATAACCAAATCGGAATAAGTGCCGATAGCGCTCCTAAATAGACCGCTAATGGTGGCTTTCCTTTTGGCGTACTTCTCACTGCAATACTGACACGCACGCAGGCAATTAAAAGGGAATGTTGCAATAACATCACTAATAATCCTGGAAAAATAATCGCAGCAAAACTTACCCCAGGGTTATACATCGCAATAGTTTCACCCTGAATAGGCTTTAATAGGATTTTTGATTGCTTAACACTAAAGCCTGCATTTTGTAAAATGCGCCCATTGTAAGAATCTAATAACTGTTGATAAGCCAACATTAATTCCTGCTGAATTTGCCCGCTAGCAAGACGGTTTGTGGCATCACCAAAGACAGGAACAGTGACATCTTTACCATTGAGTAATTTCTTCTCAAAATCAGTTGGTACAATAATGATGGCAAAAAGCTCTCGCATAATCATATCGTGGCGTGCTTCATCTAAATTATCATAGTTCTTGATGCTTAATTTAGGTGTCGAGTTTAATGCGCGAATAAGTGAATAACTGGCAGGACTGTGATCTTGATTGATAACAGCGACAGGTAGATCCCATAAAACAGGTTTGGCATAAACCAAACTCATCACACACAGAGAAACAATTAACAACATCCACATAGGTTTTTCTAGCATACCTAATAGAACGCGCTTAAAGGTTTGGAAGTACATCTGCATCATGCAACACCTACCTGTAATTCCAATCGTTTAAAAATACGTTTGCGAACTAAGAAGGCGATAGCAAAAGGATAAATCAGCAAGAGTGAGCAAACATACAAAATACCTTGTAATGATACTTCTCTTAAGAAGATATCAAACATCGCATTTAAGGCGTGAGTTAAAGGTTCTAGATTCGAAATAATTTGTGCAGGTAATATCATTGAGAGTTCAGGTACAGCCATGCCTGAAAATGCTAATGCAATACTCACCAACATCCCTATCATACTGTATGCCGTGATCGCACTATTGGTAAACGCAAAAAGCAGTAACCCCACACTTTGAGCCGCAATAATATAAAAGAATCCGACCAACACCATATATAGCGGATTACCATTCACCTTCGCCCCCGAAAAATGCACTAATGCTGCTAATTCAATAATTAATAAGGTTAAGAAAAATAGAGTGTAAGGAGTGAGCTTACCTATAAGTGCAAATGTGAAGGGCTTAATATTCAAGAGCATATTACCGCGCGACAACGAATAAATCGTACAGGTCACGACAAATAGTTGAAGCATATGGATCGTAGCCGCAAATTGCTGATAATAAATATAACTACCACTGGCATTAAACAAACTGTCATAAGAGAAAGTCACTTTTGCCAATGGTGGAACAGGTTTATTCATTTCTTGCGCTAAGACCGTGCGATATTGCGCATTAAGTTCTGCAATTAGTCCACTAAAATCCTGTATTGCATAACTCCCAGCAGCATAATATAACCCGTTGTAATACATACGTGTGGTGGGTTGCTTTCCAGCTAATACGTTGCTTTCAAAATGGCGGGGGATCGTAAGTATCGCGTAATCCTTTGCGCTACCAAGCCGTTCCATTGCAGTACGAGGATTACCATCTAGCGTATTTAATTGCGCATGAGAGCCTGCATTTAAGTCTCTGATCAGTGTTCGCGATAATGGGCTATTATCATTATTGATCACAGAAACTGGCAAATTCAGCAATGTACCTTCAGAAAAGTTAGCGCTAATTAACGTGAACAACATTAATGGAAATAACCAGCTTAGCCAGTGAAAAACCGGGCTACGAACTGCCATATGAGTTTCTCGTGAAAATGCGCTACTAAAGCCACGCCAAGCTGCTTTTACTCTCATTATTCGCCCTTATTTATCCCAGCGCCATAACGCACTCATTCCAGGACGTAGTCCCTCAATCGGCGTCACAGGATACAGTCGAATTTCAAACGTTTTTAAATCGAAATCACCCGTTGCTCTTGTCGCTCTTTTGGTTGCATAGTCACCCATTGGTGCAATATAACGAATTTCAGCTTCTACCTCTTTATTACCTAATGCAGGAACCGTAATCGTAATACGATCACCTTTGCGAATATTCGCTAAAATATCTTCACGAAGGTTATAAACAAAATAAGCTTCAGGAAGACGAATAAGGGTAACAAGCGGGCTATTGGCATTAAAAAGTTCACCTATTTCCGCAGGAATAGGACCAACTTCTCCGTCCACTGGCGCTTTAACTTGGAGATCGTTTTGTTGGATCTTCAATTCAATAAGTTGTTGTTCTGCCTGTTGTACTGCTGCTGTATATTTATGGCGTAATTCAATACGATCGCCATTTTTGGCTTCATCCAATTCTGCTTGCGCTGCTCTTACGCGTTGTGATGCAACATCTCGGCTACGGCGTGCATTATCCAATTCTGTCGCTGATACATAGCCTTGGCTAGCCACTGTGCTAATACGCTGATAATCTCTTGTCGCATTTGCTGCTTCTACTTTGGCTTGAGCCAGCACCGCTTCTAGGTTGCGAATGCTCTCTTCTCTTGTGCCATGTAATGACAAATCTAATTGAGCTTGAGCTTGTGCTTTAGCGGCCTCAAGTGCAGCAACTTGCGCATTGAGTTCAGGGCTTTCTAATGTGATCATCAATTGCCCTTTTTTAACATCATCACCTCGCTCTATATGACGTTCAATAACACGACCTTTGGCTTTCGAGGCAACAATCACTTCTGGAGCATCAACTTCTCCTTGCAATAATAAATATTGATTATGCGCGCGGAAAAGTACGGCTAATGCAATTAGTATTAGCATTAATAAAATAAGATAAATGGCTCTTTTTTTCATATAACGATTAGACCTTAATAGTGAAGTAGAACACTCACTGACTGAGTTATATTACACAATAACTCAGAATTTCTTTAAGAATTTTGTGCGCCAGATCACTGATGCAAAGGAATATTTTCTTTGATAGTGCGATTAAGTTATTCTTATATCGAACTTTATTGCCTAATTAATATCCCGCTTTATCTGAACTTTTTATATTTATCAGATAGAAAAGAGAACGGTACTCAATACTTATGTATGAATTTGATCTTATTTTGCTGTTATTACAGCAAATGTGCGTTTATTTAATTATTGCTTGGTTTTTAAGCAAAACACCTCTATTTACGCCACTTTTACAGGTCACTATAAAGCTACCACATAAATTGATGTGCTACGTCATATTCTCTATTTTCTGCATTATGGGTACT
The DNA here is from genome assembly GCF_003144535.1 of Proteus penneri. Classification (GTDB taxonomy): domain Bacteria; phylum Pseudomonadota; class Gammaproteobacteria; order Enterobacterales; family Enterobacteriaceae; genus Proteus; species Proteus penneri. The sequence goes on from NZ_PHFJ01000006.1 coordinate 112,439, forward strand.
TATTTTGGGCTACATATTAATGATTCTATTGCTAATACGCGTGCTATTGGCTCCGTCTTAGGTGGGTTGCTAGGCGGCCCTTATGTCGGCTTTCTCGTTGGTTTTACGGGAGGCTTACATCGCTATTCGCTCGGTGGTATGACTGCATTTAGCTGTATGGTATCGACTATTGCAGAGGGATTAATTGGTGGGCTAGTTCACCGTTATTACGTAAAACACGGGCAGATGCACCGAATATTTAATCCGTGGACGGCAGCGGCAGTTACCTTCTTTGCTGAAATAATACAGATGAGCATCATCTTATTATTGGCACGCCCGTTTAATGAAGCACTTGCCTTAGTTAAAGATATTGCCGCCCCTATGATCGTAGCCAATACTATTGGTGCGGCGATGTTTATTCGAATATTACAAGATAGACGCGCTATATTTGAAAAATATACCAGTGCATTCTCAACACAAGCATTAAAAATCGCCGTTTGCACCGAAGGTATTTTGCGTAAAGGATTTAATCAAGACAATAGTACCCGAGTTGCAAAAGTTATTTATCAAGAATTAAGAGTCAGTGCGGTTGCTATTACAGATAGAGAAAAGCTGCTGGCTTTTATTGGTATTGGCGCTGATCACCATTTACCCGGTACGCCTATTTCATCAGAACAATCGAAACAAGCCATTAATAATAATGAAGTTGTTTATGCTGACGGTAATGAAACACCCTATCGTTGCACTCTTTCCCCTCATTGCAAACTAGGATCAACCTTAGTTATTCCGCTAAGAGGTGAAAATAATCAAGTCATTGGAACAATAAAACTTTATGAAGCTAAAAATCGCCTGTTTAGTTCAATTAACCGTACTTTAGGAGAAGGTATTGCTAGTTTATTATCTGCGCAAATTCTGGCGGGGCAATATGAGCGAAATAAGCAATCACTTTTAGAATCAGAGATTAAACTTCTGCATGCACAAGTAAATCCACATTTTCTTTTTAATGCGTTAAATACACTACAAGCCGTTATTCGCCGTGATAGTGAACAAGCAAAACAATTAGTGCAATTTCTTTCTGCGTTCTTTCGTAAGAATTTAAAAAGACCTGAAGCCGTGGTGACATTAAGTGACGAAATTGAACATGTGAATGCGTATTTACAAATCGAAAAAGCGCGTTTTCAGGAACGGTTACAGATTAATATTCAAATTCCTGAAAATTTAGCTAATGCACGCTTACCGGCATTTTCTCTTCAACCCATGGTCGAGAATGCAATTAAACATGGAACATCACAGTTATTGGGCACAGGAAAGATTACAATTAGAGCATATCAAGAGCACCATTTAATCATTATCGAAATTTGTGATAATGCCGGACTTTACCGTCATCAATGCCCATCGCATCAATTAGGTTTAGGCATGAGACTAGTGGATAAACGATTAAAATTACGCTATGGCGAGCTTTATGGTGTTTTAGTTGAATGCCAAGCCGATAAATATACAAAGGTGAAAATCTGCTTACCTCTCGAAAAAAGCATGGATAAAACTACATAAAAATGAATATATTAATCGTTGATGATGAGCCGTTGGCTCGTGAAAACTTACGTTGTTTACTTGAAGTTGAAAAGGATATTCATATTGTTGGTGAATGCAGTAATGCGATTGAAGCCATAGGAGAAATACATCGAAAAAAGCCTGATGTTGTTTTTCTAGATATTCAAATGCCTCGTATTACTGGTCTTGAAATGGTCACAATGTTAGATCCTGAACATCGCCCTTATATTGTCTTTTTAACTGCATTTGAAGAGTATGCAATTCAAGCTTTTGAAGAGCACGCTTTTGATTATTTACTCAAGCCATTGGAACAAGAGCGTTTAACAAAAACATTAAATCGTTTACGCCAAGGTAAGAAACAGAATATTGATCTCTTAACACCTCCTGAAGAGCGTTTAAAGTGTATTCCCTGCACAGGTCATAGCCGTATTTGGTTAATGCCCATTGATGAAGCTGTATTTGCCACATCAAGACTCAGTGGTGTTTATGTTACCAATAATCAAGGCCAAGAAGGCTTTACTGAATTAACACTACGTACATTAGAAACACGCACACAATTAGTTCGTTGCCATCGCCAATATTTAGTGAATATGGATTATGTTAATGAAATTATTTTTGGTGACAATGGGCAGGCTGAATTGATATTACACAATAATAGCCAAATTCCTGTTAGTCGCCGATATTTAAAACCATTAAAAGAAGCGATTGGTTTAAGTTAATTTTTCATCAATTTAAGGGACAATAAATAGCATACGGATTGTTAAAAGTAGAAATTCGCTTATGTAATGAGATCCTTGCGGCTGGGTTTAGTAACAAATATAAAAACCATGATTAATGCAAAACTCACACCACAGATAGAAACAAAAGTGATTGAGCTAATTAATAAAGCCTAGCAATAAAAATAAATATGCATAAAAAAACCAGCCAACTTTCGTTGACTGGTTTTTATTTTTTATCATCAACTCAATTTAATATTGAGTCGATTGTAGGCTCTTATTGGTTATGAGAGCTGCTACGACGACGTGGAGTACCTTCGTTATTACGACTACGGAAGTTACCGCGTTCGCCACCACGATCGTTATTACCACGACGTTGTGGTTGGTCACCGTTACTAAAACGACGACCACCTTGTGGCTGACCATCACGACGGCTGTTATTACGACGCTCACGGAAAGGCTGAGATTGAGCATCACCCACTAATTGCATATTCAGTGGTTTGTTCATAATACGCGTGCGTGTGAAATGGCTTAATAAATCAGTTGGCATACCTTTTGGTAATTCAATGGTTGAGTGAGAACCATACAGTTTGATATTACCAATGTAACGGCTGCTGATATCACCTTCGTTAGCAATCGCACCAACGATATGACGAACTTCAACACCATCATCACGACCCACTTCGATACGATATAAATCCATTTCGCCAGCATCACGACGTTCACGACGAGGAGAACGCTCGCGGTCGTTATCACGGCGACGATCGTCACGATCGTTAAATTCACGACGAGGACGACGAACGGGATCAGGTGGCAGAATAAGTGCGCGCTCACCTTGAGCCATTTTCAGTAATACCGCAGCCAGTGTTTCCATATCCAGCGCTTCTTCACCTTGTGGAGCTAATTTAGGTAACAGAGCACGGTACTGGTCAAGGTTGCTAGTTTCTAATTGTTGCGCGATTTGCTGTGCAAATTTTTCCTGACGACGTTGGCTGATGAGTTCTGCATTTGGCAGTTCTACTTCAGGAATTGTCATCTTCATTGTACGTTCGATATTGCGCAGTAAACGACGCTCACGGTTATCAACAAATAAAATTGCGCGACCAGCACGGCCGGCACGACCAGTACGACCAATACGGTGAACATAAGATTCTGAATCCATTGGGATATCATAGTTCACAACAAGGCTGATACGGTCAACATCAAGACCACGAGCTGCAACATCAGTCGCGATTAAAATGTCTAAACGACCATTTTTCAAACGCTCTAACGTTTGCTCACGCAATGATTGGTTCATGTCACCATTTAATGCGGCACTGTTATAGCCATTACGTTCTAATGCTTCAGCAACTTCTAATGTTGCGTTTTTAGTACGAACGAAAATAATTGCTGCATCAAAGTCTTCCGCTTCTAAGAAACGAATTAATGCTTCATTTTTACGCGCACCAAATGTCATCCAGTAACTTTGGCTGATATCTGGACGAGTTGTTACACTGCTTTGAATGCGAACTTCTTTAGGATCATTCATGAAGCGACGTGTAATACGACGAATAGCTTCTGGCATGGTTGCAGAGAACAGCGCAGTTTGGTGTTCTGCTGGGATCTTACTTAAGATATTTTCAACATCTTCAATAAAGCCCATACGCAACATTTCATCAGCTTCATCTAAAACTAAACCTTTCAGTTTAGATAAATCTAATGTGCCACGGTTTAAATGGTCTAATAAACGACCTGGTGTACCTACAACCACTTGTGGTCCTTGACGTAACGCACGTAATTGAACGTCGTAACGCTGACCACCATATAAAGCAACAACATTTACTTTTGGTAAATGCTTAGAAAAATCTTCAATTGCTTCAGCAACCTGAACCGCAAGTTCACGAGTAGGCGCTAAAACTAAAATTTGTGGTGCTTTTAATGATTCATCAAGATTATGTAATAATGGCAGGCTAAATGCGGCAGTTTTACCACTACCGGTCTGTGCCATACCTAAAACATCATTACCGTTTAAAAGGAAAGGAATACATTGTTGCTGAATTGGAGAAGGCTTCTCGTAGCCTAAGTCATTCAGTGCAGTCAAAATAGGTGCTGATAAACCTAGATCAGCAAAAGTCATATCGGTTTCAGTAGTCATGTCACTGTGCCTCATTCATTATGGCAGCCAGTTGACATAACATACCGCATGGTTTGTCGGTCTTTATCATCTAAAATGTGAACTGGCTCAAATTATATTATTAAACGAACAAACAAGCCCTCATCCTATGCAGATGATGGCTTTCAAACTGATCAGAGAAATGTTCGTCAGCTATTGCTGGTCCGATTCCGCTAGGTCTTCTTGTTGGCCTAACAGTGCTAATTCCAACAATGCGTAGCGGTGCTCAACAAAGTTATGTGCGTTGTTGGCAACCGTCAGCTTGAATAACGCTTCTGCGCTATCCGTATCCCCCAGACTTAGGTAATACTTACCTAAATAGAAGTTAGTTTCACTAAGATGCTCAGCGAGCGAAGTGTTATCGGTTGAAGCCTCATTTAGTTTCAACATTAATGTTTTCTCATTAATGTCGCCTAAATAAAACTCAACTATATTCCATCCCCATTGTCCCGTTTTATCCGCCTGCTGGTATCGCTGTTTTAGCTGTTGTTTAGCCAAATCAGTGTTTATCTCTTTTTCTACAAGATATAACCAAAGCGAACGAATGGGATCATTTGGATCGACCTGATAAAACGCCTGCAGATCATCCTGCGCCAATTTCAATCGGCCACCGTAGTACGAAGCGATACCACGATTAAAACGCGCATTATTGTAAGTTGGATCAAGCTCTAAAACAGAATCAAACGCTTCATAAGCAGCATCGTAATTCGCTGCTTGCGTAAAATAGATACCTAGAAAATTAAAAATTTCTAGCATATCTGGTCGTATTGATAGCGCCATTGAAAAATCATTACGCGCTAAAGCTCGTAAACCGAGACTATCATACAGCACACCACGCTCATATAAAAGCTGTGCGTATTCATCTTCGGTTAATGAGCGGCTCGCTAGGATTTGTTCTATACGAGCTAATATCACTTCTTGTTGTAAAGAAGGCTGCAATGGTGTGGCAAAAACCGCATTCTGACGCCATTCTGGACTAGTGCTGCATCCGGAAATAAAGATGAAAACAGCAATAGAACAACTGCGCAGAAATGTTTTCATTTCTCACTCCCAAAGTCAGACCTTTCAACAAAAAGCGTTCTAGACGTCCTACTTGTCAATCATAATAAGTCTCTACCGATACCCATGTCTAGATATCGGTAGTAGAGTATCATTAATTAGCAGAATCTTCAGAAGAAGTTTCTGTTGCTTCCTGCTGATTAGCTTGAGCTTCTTTCATGCTTAAGCGAATACGGCCTTGACGGTCAATTTCCAGTACTTTTACTGGAACTTCTTGACCCATTTCCAAGTAGTCACTCACCTTCTCAACGCGTTTGTCTGCAATTTGAGAAATATGAACCAGACCTTCTTTGCCGCCACCGATAGCAACGAATGCACCGAAATCTACAATACGAGTTACTTTACCGTTGTAGATACGACCCACTTCAACTTCTGCAGTGATCTCTTCGATACGTGCGATAGCTTGTTTTGCTTGATCGCCACTTGTTGCAGCAATCTTCACAGTACCATCATCTTCGATTTCGATCGTTGTGCCCGTTTCTTCCGTTAATGCACGGATAACTGAACCGCCTTTACCGATAACGTCTTTGATCTTGTCTGGATTAATTTTGATAGTATGAATGCGTGGTGCGAATTCAGAAATATCAGCACGAGGTTTGCTAATTGCATCTTCCATTACGCCTAAAATATGTAGACGTGCGCTTTTCGCTTGGTTTAATGCGACCTGCATGATTTCGCGAGTGATACCTTCAATTTTGATATCCATCTGTAATGCGCTGACACCGTTACGGCTACCCGCAACTTTAAAGTCCATATCACCTAAATGGTCTTCATCACCCAGAATATCGGAAAGAACAACAAAGTTGTCGCCTTCTTTAACTAGACCCATTGCAATACCTGCAACAGATTCTTTAATTGGTACACCTGCATCCATCAGTGCTAAAGAAGCACCACATACAGATGCCATTGAAGAGGAACCATTTGATTCAGTAATTTCAGAAACCACACGAACAGTATATGGGAATTCTTCAATTGTTGGCATTACAGCTAACACACCACGTTTTGCTAAACGGCCATGGCCGATTTCACGACGTTTTGGTGAACCCATCATGCCTGTTTCACCAACAGAGTATGGAGGGAAGTTATAATGCAGTAAGAATGTATCAGTGTGCTCACCCATGATGTCATCAATAGTTTGAGCATCACGTGCAGTACCTAATGTTGCCGTTACCAGAGCCTGAGTTTCACCACGAGTAAACAGTGCTGAACCGTGGGTACGTGGTAATAAACCCGTGCGAATATCTAATGCACGTACCATGTCTTTTTCACGACCATCAATACGTGGTTCGCCAGCTAATACGCGAGCACGAACGATGTTTTTCTCAAGACCTGAGAAGATTTCGCTAATTTCAGCTTCATCTAAAGTTTCATCTTCAGCGAGTAATGTCGCGATAACTTCATCACGGATAGCTTCGATTTGCTCATAACGTTCTTGTTTTTCAGTGATACGGTAAGCATCACCAATACGAGCTTGTGCTAATTGTGCAATACGGTCATGTAAAGTTTGGTTGATAGCTTCTGGCGCCCAATCCCATTTCTCTTTACCCACTTCTGCAACTAATGCATTGATGTTTTCGATCACAACTTGTTGTTGATCATGACCAAATACGACTGCACCTAACATTTCTTCTTCTGATAATAAATCAGCTTCTGATTCTACCATCAGTACCGCGCCTGCTGTACCGGCAACCACTAAGTCTAATTTACTAACTTTTAGCTCATCAACAGTTGGGTTTAGAACATATTGCCCATCGATAAAACCAACACGAGCACCACCAATAGGACCATTGAATGGAACACCTGACAGCGCTAATACCGCAGAAGCACCAATCATTGCAACGATATCTGGGTTAACTTGTGGATTAACTGAAACAACGGTAGCAACGATTTGAATTTCGTTTAAGAAACCTTCTGGGAATAATGGGCGTAAAGGGCGGTCAATTAAACGTGCAATTAACGTTTCGCCTTCACCAGGACGACCTTCACGACGGAAGAAGCTACCAGGAATACGACCAGCAGCGTATGAACGCTCTTGGTAGTTAACCGTTAATGGGAAGAAATCTTGTCCAGCTTTAACTTTTTTCTTTGCAACAACAGTAACAAAAACAGCAGTGCCGTCCATGTCAACCATAACAGCAGCTGTTGCTTGACGAGCCATCATACCTGTTTCTAATGAAACAGTATGTTGACCGTATTGAAATTTACGAACTGTAGGATTCAGCAAAATAATATCCTTTATCTTATTGTCGCCAGATGTTTAGCGACGATGAATGATCTTTTCTCCGCTACGTCCCCTCGCGACTAATGAAAATATTAACCACTTAATGATAAACACTTTCATTAGCCGCGCGAATTGTCGTAACTAGAGAGACTAAATAACAATCACCACATTAAAACATAACGACTAATATTAAAAATAGCACTTTCTAGTAGAAAAGGGGCCAACAGGCCCCTTTCCACTGAAACTCTCTTGATTAGCGACGCAGACCTAAACGTTCAATCAGTGCAGAGTAACGAGCAACATCTTTACGTTTCAGGTAGTCCAGCAGATTACGACGGCTGGAAACTTTACGCAACAGACCACGACGGCTGTGGTGATCTTTTTTGTGCTCTGAAAAGTGACCTTGCAGGTGGTTGATTTCTGCAGTCAGCAGTGCAATCTGAACTTCGCTTGAGCCAGTATCGTTAGCATCACGACCAAATTCAGCAACGATTTTTGCTTTCGCTTCAGTACTTAGAGACATAATAAACTCCAAATTAAGTAAAATTTTCAGATAGCCAATCTCTAATTCAGCTATCCAACTCAGCCACCTAAACAGATAGCCGCATTATTCTACGCTCCAAACACTTTTAGCGCAAGATTGCTATTAAGTGTTATCTTGTGCGCTATAGTCTACAACGACTCTTTTTGGTGCAACTAAGCCATCTTTAATGATAGCAAGGCCAATGAATTTTTTTTCATCACCTTCAGTTACTCTCACCCATTCGCCTTCATTGATATCATGATTAACGCGAACAGGCTGTCCTAACTTGAGATAACCCGCAATAATCGTGGTCAGATTCACAGCAGGAAAATGTGCAACAGCGGTATCCATAGGCAATAACAGAGCATCAAGTGCCGCGAAAGGATCTTCTTGTGCAGTTTGTGCATTTTCTTTCATCGCGCTTAATTGCTCTAACGTTACCATTCGTTCTTTAGGATAATCGGCAACTTCTAGTCGACGTAAGAAAATAACGTGAGCACCACATTGTAATTTCTCACCAAGATCATCAATAATTGTTCGAATATAAGTACCTTTGGAACAATGAATTTCCAGCTCTAATTCATCACCTTCCCAGCGAATAAACTGAAGTTCATAAACGGTAATCGGTCTTGCTTCTCGCTCAACTTCTATGCCTTGTCGAGCATATTCATAAAGCGGTTTACCTTGATGTTTTAAGGCAGAGTACATTGAAGGAACTTGCAATGTTTCACCACGAAAACTATCCAAGGCATCATCTAAAACTTGCTGTGTAAATTGCACAGGGCGCTCTTGAATAATCTCGCCATGTGCATCAGAGGTGTCGGTTCGTTGCCCTAAACGGGCAATAACACGATAACGTTTATCCGAATCCAATAGAAACTGTGAAAATTTCGTTGCTTCACCTAAACAAATAGGAAGCATACCTGTTGCTAAAGGATCCAATGCCCCCGTATGCCCTGCCTTACTGGCATTAAACATACGGCGGACTTTTTGAAGTGCATCGTTAGAAGAAATATCTTGGGGTTTATCGAGTAGCAATACGCCGTTAATCTCGCGCCCCTTACGACGACGCCCCATTATTTGTCCTCTTTATGACGGCGCTCTTCATCGCTTTTAACGACGTTAGAAACTAAGTTAGACATACGCATACCTTCAACTAATGAGTTGTCATAAGCAAATGTCAGTTCAGGCACAATTCGTAAACGCATTGCTTTGCCTAATAAAGAACGAATAAAACCAGCGGCTTCATTAAGTGCGGTTAAACCCTCTGCAACCATTTCTTCTTCGCTTTTTTCACCACCAGATAAGTTTAAAAAGGTGACGAATACTTTGGCATAAGCCAAATCACGAGAAATTTCAACGCCAGACACAGTGGCCATTCCAATGCGTGGATCTTTGACTTCACGTTGTAGAATGATGGCGATTTCTTTTTGCATTTCCTGAGAAACACGCTGACTACGGCTAAAATCTCTTGCCATTTTATCTCTCCCTGACAATAGGGTATCGCCCTGATTGTCATTATTAATTCAAATCTAAAATTAATGATATCTAAAGAGTATACATGAAGTGGTATTTAACAACCGCTTTCTCTGATTTCTTTCTTTAGAAATAAAATGTTTCTTTGGTGCTATTTTACCCTGTTATTTCACTTTCATAAATTACTGAAAGGCTGTCTATTTCGGTTATATTGAAAATTGGAGAGGAAATAAGCGAAGAATACAACAAAGAAAGGAATAAGAAGGGAGCCCTTAAGCTCCCTTTTAAAACAAGACGTACTAAATTAATCAATAGAACGTTTGATTTCGATAACTTGGAAGACTTCAATCATGTCGCCGACACGGACATCGTTGTAGTTTTTCACACCGATACCACATTCCATGCCATTACGCACTTCGTTGACGTCATCTTTAAAGCGACGTAATGACTCGAGTTCGCCTTCATAGATAACCACGTTATCACGTAGAACACGAATTGGGTTATTACGTTTGATGTTACCTTCAACCACCATACAGCCCGCAATCGCGCCGAATTTAGGTGATTTAAACACATCACGGACTTCTGCAAGACCCATGATTTCTTGTTTATATTCAGGTGCCAACATACCGCTCATTGCCAGTTTGATTTCATCAATCAGGCTATAGATGACGGAGTAGTAACGTAAATCAACGCTTTCTTGTTCAATGATACGGCGAGCAGATGCATCAGCACGAACGTTGAAACCAAGAATGATTGCGTTAGAAGCGGCCGCTAATGTTGCGTCAGTTTCGGTGATACCACCTACGCCCGAACCGATGATTTTCAGTTTAACTTCATTAGTAGACAGTTTAACTAATGCATCAGTAATCGCTTCACAAGTACCTTGAACGTCTGTTTTCAGAACGATGTTCAGTTCAGAAGTTTTACCTTCTTCCATGTTAGCAAACATGTTTTCCAGTTTAGATTTCTGCTGACGAGCCAGTTTAACATCGCGGAATTTACCTTGACGGTATAATGCAACTTCACGCGCTTTCTTCTCGTCACGAACAACCGTTGCTTCATCACCCGCAGAAGGAACATTAGACAGACCTAAAATCTCAACAGGCATTGATGGGCCAGCAGATTGAACGTCTTTACCTAATTCGTTACGCATTGCACGAATACGACCGTATTCGAAACCACACAGAACGATGTCACCTTTATTCAGTGTACCTTCACGGACAAGAATTGTTGCAACTGGGCCACGACCTTTATCAAGGTAAGATTCGATAACAACACCGCTTGCCATACCTTCTTTAACTGCTTTCAGTTCGAGAACTTCAGCTTGTAAAAGAATAGCATCCAGCAGTTCGTCAATCCCTAAACCTTGTTTTGCAGATACATGGATAAACTGAGTTTCGCCACCCCAATCTTCTGGCAGAATGCCATATTGAGACAGTTCAGTTTTAACGCGATCTGGATCAGCTTCGTGTTTATCAATTTTGTTCGCTGCAACAACAACAGGTACATTTGCTGCTTTTGCGTGTTGAATTGCTTCGATAGTTTGTGGCATGACACCATCATCTGCCGCAACAACCAGAACAACGATATCCGTAACCTGAGCACCACGAGCACGCATTGAAGTAAACGCGGCGTGACCTGGAGTATCTAGGAAGGTGATTTCACCTTTGTCAGTTTTAACGTGATAAGCACCGATATGCTGGGTGATACCACCCGCTTCGCCTGATGCTACTTTCGTTGAACGAATGTAGTCCAGTAATGATGTTTTACCATGGTCAACGTGACCCATAATAGTCACAACTGGAGCGCGAGATACTGCACTTTCTTCGCCAGTATCACGATCGCTCATAACTTGTTCTTCTAACTCGTTTTCACGACGTAAGATAACTTTATGACCCATTTCTTCAGCAACAAGCTGTGCAGTTTCTTGGTCTAAAACCTGATTAATGGTCGCCATCGCACCCATTTTCATCATAGTTTTGATAACTTCAGACCCTTTCACTGCCATTTTGTTAGCTAGTTCAGCAACAGAAATAGTCTCACCGATAATAACATCACGGTTTACAACAGCTGCTGGCTTATTGAAGCTTTGCTGTAATGAACTACCTTTACGTTTACCTTTCTTGTTAGTACGACCAGCAGCACGTGCTTCTTCACGATCTGCTTTTTCAGAATGGCGGTTGTTCTTCTTAGGACGAGGAGCCTTAGCATTGCGACCACGACCGCGGCCACCTTCAACTTCAGCATCACTTTCATCTTCTGCATCACGAGCATAACGTGATGTTGTTACATGATAGTCTGAGCCTTCAGTTTCTGGTGCTTTAGGTTCAGCAGTCCATTTTTCAGCATTTTCTTCAGCTAAACGACGTGCTTTTTCTGCTGCTATACGTGCTTCTTCTTCCGCTTTACGGCGCTGTGCTTCTTCCGTTTTACGCTTCAGTTCAGCCTGTTCAGCATTGCGACGTGCTTTTTCCTGATCTGCTGCTTTATCAGCTTTTGGTTTATCGTTTTGTTTCACTTTATCTTTTTCCGCTGCTTCGCGCTTAGCTAATTCCGCTGCTTCACGTTTTGCTTCTTCAGCTTTACGTTTCGCTTTTTCTTCGGCGTCTTTCTTTGCCTTTTCAGCTTCACGTTTTGCTTTTTCTTCAGCTTCGCGCTGTGCTTTCTCTTGTGCTTCGCGCTGGGCTTTTTCTTCGGCTTCGCGATGCGCCTTTTCTTCCGCTTCACGCTGAGCTTGCTCATCCGCTTGCGCTTTTTCAATGGCGTCACGGTTCACATAAGTGCGTTTTTTGCGGACTTCGATGGCTACTGATTTACTTTTGCCACCTGTACCAGGAACACTTAACGTACTACGCACTTTGCGTTGTAACGTTAACTTTTCTGGTTGGTTGGTTGATACGTCTTTATCACGATTCAACCAAGCCAGTAAGGTTTCTTTCTCTTTTTGGGAGACGGAATCAGAGACGGTCTTCTTAATACCGGCATCAGCAAACTGCTGTACCAAACGTTCAACCGGTGTCTGAATCTCTTCTGCCAGTGATTTTACTGTTTCATCTGTCATTCTGTTCCTTCCTGCTCAGTTGTTACGCATCATTCCCAAACCAGCAGATATTACGTGCGGCCATAATGAGTTCGCCTGCGCGCTCACTATTTAAACCTTCAATATCAGTTAGGTCATCGATACCCTGTTCGGCAAGATCTTCCAGTGTGCAGATACCACGGGCAGCTAGATCAAATGCTAAAGAGCGCTCCAAGCCTTCGAGAGCTAATAAGTCCTCAGCTGGCTGGTTATCGCCTAGGCTTTCTTTTTGAGCCAACTCAATCGTTGTTAGTGCAGCTTTTGCTCTTTCACGTAGAGCTTCAACGGTGTCTTCATCTAATCCGTCAATAGCCAGCAGTTCACTGATTGGCACATAAACTAACTCTTCAAGGGTAGAGAAACCTTCTTCAACTAAAACAGTTGCGAAGTCTTCATCAATGTCGAGATGCTTAGTAAATATTTCAATGGCTGCGTTTGCTTCTGCCTGATGTTTTGCATTCAGTTCATCAGCAGTCATGACGTTTAATTCCCACTTGTCATCACCACGATGTTTTTTCAGTAACTGTGCTGCCAGACGAACGTTTTGACCATTACGGCCGATTGCCTGTGCAAGGTTACTGCTTTCGACTGCAACATCCATTGTGCATTTGTCTTCATCGACAACAATAGAAGCAACATCTGCCGGAGCCATTGCATTAATGACGAATTGTGCAGGATTATCATCCCACAAAACAATATCAATTCGCTCGCCGCCCAATTCACTGGAAACGGCTTGTACACGTGCACCACGCATACCAACACAAGCACCCACGGGGTCAATACGCTTGTCGTTAGTTTTTACTGCGATTTTGGCACGAGAACCTGGATCACGCGCTGCAGCTTTAATTTCAATGATTTCTTCGCCAATCTCTGGTACTTCAATACGGAAAAGTTCAACCAGCATTTCAGGGCGAGAGCGTGTCACGAAAAGTTGTGCACCACGAGTTTCTGTACGTACGTCGTATAAAACACCACGTAAACGGTCACCTGGACGGAAGTTTTCACGCGGTAACATATCTTCGCGTAAAATAACCGCTTCGGCGTTATTACCTAAATCTAAAGTGATATTTTCACGGTTCACTTTCTTCACAACACCCGTGATAATTTCGCCTAATTGTTCGCGGAATTGATCAACAACCATTGCTCTTTCAGCTTCACGTACTTTTTGTACGATAACTTGTTTAGCAGTTTGTGTTGTAATACGGTCGAAAGTAACAGATTCAATCTGATCTTCAATATAACCACCTAGTTCAATACTAGGATCTTCATATTGAGCAGCTTCAAGTGTGATTTCACGAGTTGGTTGAGTCACTTCATCAACAGCAACCCAACGACGGAATGTATCAAAGTCACCGGTTTTACGGTCGATACAAACGCGAACGTCAATTTCTTGCTCGTATTTTTTCTTAGTTGCTGTCGCTAGTGCGGTTTCCAGTGCTTCAAAAATCTTTTCACGAGGAAGAGATTTTTCGTTAGAGACCGCTTCCACAACAGCCAGAATCTCTTTGTTCATCCTAGTTGCCTCTTCAAAACTTAAAAGTGGGGTACCAGGTTAGCTTTCTGGATGTTGCTCAGTGCGAACACTTCGTCTTTACCATCCACAGTAACCGTGATCATTTCGCCAGCGACAGACTTAATAATGCCCTGCCATTTACGGCGGTTTTGCATTGCAATTCGTAATACAATAGCGGCTTCTTCACCGATAAATTGTTCATAATGCGTTGCAGTGAATAAAGGTCGTTCTAAACCAGGAGAGGAAATCTCAAGGTTATAAACTGTTTGAATTGGATCTTCAACATCCAGCACAGCACTGACCTGGTGGCTAACATCAGCACAATCATCAACAGTGATACCGTCTTCACTATCAATATAGATGCGCAATGTTGATTCTCGGCCACGAATAAACTCAAGACCGACAAATTCAAAGCCTAATGCTTCTACTGGTGCTGAAACCATCGCTGTTAATTTTTGCTCTAATGTGGACAAACCCACCCCCAAGGCATAAAAAAAGGGCCTATAGCCCAGTATTCTATTCTCTGATAACAAAAAACCCCGAAATTCGGGGCTTTATGCAACTGGACCCTGTAACTTGCCATTCGAGAATAACCTCTTCTTACGGCACATTCCACTCAGGATCATAATCGGTTCAACAAGATGATTAATGAGAAAAGTGCTGTATTGTTAGAAGTGGTTGCGGGGGCCGGATTTGAACCGACGACCTTCGGGTTATGAGCCCGACGAGCTACCAAGCTGCTCCACCCCGCGTTCGAAAAACGTGGCAAATTTTACGCTGATAACAAGCAAAACGCAAGCTATCTGGAATAATGGTGCCGAGAACGGGACTTGAACCCGTACGCCCGTTTTATAGGCACTACCACCTCAAGGTAGCGTGTATACCAATTTCACCACCTCGGCACTTAATGAGACTGTCACTGCGTAAATATTAACAATCTCATTTAAATCTTTACTTAGTTTACTGCGGAATATCTGTATTTGCTGGCGCTACAGGCGCTGCTAACTGCTCAGCTTTTTTAGCTTCTTCTGTAGTCTGCTCGATAGACATCCATTTGCTGTCTTCACGCACAGTTTTATTGGCACTTAGATTACCTAAAATAAGGGCAAGTACAATAAAAGCTGTCGCTAAAACAGCGGTCATACGGGTCATAAAATTAGCTGAACCGCTTGAACCAAATACTGTACCGGAAGCACCTGCACCAAAAGAAGCGCCCATATCAGCACCTTTACCCTGCTGTAACAGGATCAGACCAACTAGCCCTGTTGCTACAATGATAAGAATAACAATGAGTGCCGTATACATTTGCGTTACCTTTTCTATGGAACTTATCGACTTAACGATAACCTTCGATTGCTTCACCCGCTTTAGTTCAAGACCTTACTAAGCGGGTGTGAATACTAACCAAAGCTGAACTGACAAGCAAGGTTATTTTACTACAAAGTGATTGATTGAAGAAAAAATCATCAATTAACCAACGTGCTTCACTGCGTCAGCAATACGATTTGCCATCGCAGTCACTTGCTCTTCATTTTCACCTTCAACCATGACACGAATTAAAGGTTCTGTACCTGATTTACGCAATAATACACGACCTTTACCAGCCAGTTCGTCTTCAACTGCTTTAGCGACTTTCTGAACTTCTGCTGTTTGTAGCGGATCATGGCTACCCGTAAAGCGAACATTCACTAAAACTTGTGGTAATAGTTTCATACCACTACATAGATCATGCAGACTCATATGGTTACGCACCATTGCACTTAAAACTTGTAAACCTGCAACAATACCGTCACCTGTAGTCGTTTTATCTAATAAAATAATGTGGCCTGAATTTTCAGCACCTAAACGCCAACCTTTCTCTTGTAATTTTTCAAGCACATAGCGGTCACCCACTTTTGCTCTGACAAAAGGAATACCCAGTTGTTTAAGTGCAATCTCTAATCCCATATTACTCATTAGAGTACCAACTGCACCACCACGTAATTGGCCTTGGCGTAACGCTTCTCTTGCAATAATGTAGAGAATTTGGTCACCATCAACTTTTAGACCTTGATGATCAACCATAATGATACGGTCACCATCACCATCAAAAGCTAAACCAACATCAGCGCCTTCTTCTAATACGCGTTTTTGCAACATACGAACATCTGTTGCGCCACACTCTTCGTTAATATTGATACCCGTTGGCTCACAACCAATAGTGATCACTTCAGCGCCTAATTCACGAAATACGTTTGGCGCAATATGGTATGTTGCACCATGAGCACAATCGACAACCACTTTTAAACCATTAAGGTTGTTTTCATTCGGAAAAGTCCCCTTACAGAATTCAATATAACGACCTGCCGCATCCACGATACGATTTGCACGACCAAGCTCGGCTGATTCAACACAAGTAATTGGCTTTTCCATTTCAGCTTCAATGGCTTCTTCTACTTCATCCGGTAATTTTGTGCCATCAATAGAGAAGAATTTGATCCCGTTATCGTAATAAGGGTTATGAGAGGCCGAAATGACAATCCCAGCTTCAGCGCGGAATGTACGCGTTAAATAAGCAACAGCAGGTGTTGGCATTGGCCCAGTAAATGAGGCTGATAAACCTGCAGCCGCTAAACCCGCTTCTAATGCTGACTCCAGCATATAGCCTGAAATACGAGTATCTTTACCAATAATGATTTTGCGAGAGCCATGACGTGCTAATACTTTACCCGCAGCCCAACCTAGTTTTAAGACAAAATCAGGTGTAATCGGACTATCACCTACTTTTCCACGGATACCATCTGTTCCAAAGTATTTACGTTCGCTCATTCATTATTTTCCTTTGCAGAAAGAGTCGCTTGTACGACTTTCATCGCATCAACAGTCTCTTTAACATCGTGTACACGAATAATTTGTGCGCCTTGCATCGCTGCAATAACTGCACAGGCCACACTACCAGCAACACGCTCTTGTGGTGGCACATTCAATAATTGTCCAACCATTGATTTGCGTGACATTCCGGCAAGTATAGGTAGGCCAAAGTGATGAAGTTCACTTAAGTGTGCTAATAATTGGTAATTATGCGCTAAATTTTTACCAAAGCCGAATCCTGGATCAAGAATAATTTGATTTTTTTCGATCCCAGCATCAACACAACGCTGAATATTTTCTTGTAAAAAACGATCGACATCCATCATCACATTCTCATAATGTGGTGATTGTTGCATAGTTTTAGGATTGCCCTGCATATGCATAATACACACTGGCAAACCTGTTTTAGCGGCTGCTTCAAGTGCTCCCGGCTCTCGTAAAGAGCGAATATCATTGATAATTGAAGCACCTACGTTTGCAGATTCAGTAATGACCTGAGCTTTGGATGTATCAACAGAGATCCAAATATCAAAACGCTGACGAATAGCCTCAACAACAGGAACAACACGCTGCAACTCTTCATCAATAGAGACATCACTTGCGCCAGGTCTAGTAGACTCACCACCAATATCGATGATAGTAGCCCCTTCAGCGATTAATTTTGCCGCATGATCAACTGCATCATTAAGTGAATTATGAGTGCCACCATCAGAAAAAGAGTCTGGAGTAACATTCAAAATCCCCATAACTTGAGGTGCTGATAAGTTAAGTTCTGTTCCTCTCGCCATTAATTTCATTTCATTGATACCTTCATAAAAAAACCCCAGAAGCCTGGGGTTTGTATTTATAGCTTACTCAATGTGCATAACCCGATAAGGATTAGTGAGTATTTTTATCAGAAGGTGTATCACTTTCTGACTCTGGCTTATCTTTTGGCTCACTCGCTACATGCGCTTGTGCTGGCTGGGCAGTAGTTGTACTACTATTGCCATTATTGCCTTCCCAACCCGCAGGTGGACGAACATCACGACGATTCATTAAATCATCAATTTGAGGCGCATCGATAGTTTCATAAGTCATCAGTGCATCTTTCATTGAGTGCAGAATATCAAGGTTGTCCATTAAGATCTGACGAGCACGAACATAGTTACGATCAACGATAGCTTTAATTTCTTCGTCAATTGTACGCGCTGTTTCATCAGACATATGCTGCGCTTTAGCAACAGAACGACCTAAGAACACTTCACCTTCTTCTTCTGCGTACAGCAATGGTCCTAATTTTTCAGAGAAGCCCCACTGTGTCACCATATTACGTGCAATATTAGTTGCCACTTTGATGTCATTAGAAGCACCCGTAGAAACATGCTCTGCTCCATAGATAATTTCTTCAGCTAAACGGCCACCGTAAAGTGTTGAAATTTGGCTCTCTAACTTCTGGCGACTCGCACTAATTTGATCGCCTTCTGGTAAGAAGAAAGTCACACCTAATGCACGTCCACGAGGAATAATCGTCACTTTATGCACAGGATCATGTTCAGGTACTAAACGTCCAATAATTGCGTGGCCAGCTTCATGATAAGCAGTTGATGCTTTTTGTTCTTCCGTCATCACCATTGAACGACGCTCTGCACCCATCATTATCTTATCTTTCGCTTTCTCAAACTCGACCATTGAGACAACACGTTTATTACCACGTGCAGCGAATAAAGCGGCTTCATTAACTAAGTTAGCTAAGTCAGCACCAGAGAAACCTGGCGTACCACGTGCTAAAATTGCTGGATCAACATCTGGTGATAAAGGCACGCGGCGCATATGGACTTTAAGGATTTGCTCACGTCCACGCACATCAGGTAAACCAACAACCACTTGGCGGTCAAAACGACCAGGACGAAGTAATGCTGGGTCTAACACATCAGGACGGTTAGTTGCCGCAATAACAATAATACCTTCATTACCTTCGAAGCCATCCATTTCAACGAGCATTTGGTTCAGTGTTTGTTCACGTTCATCATGACCACCACCTAAACCAGCACCACGTTGGCGACCAACCGCATCGATTTCATCGATAAAGATGATACAAGGTGCTGCTTTTTTAGCTTGTTCAAACATATCACGAACACGAGAAGCACCCACACCCACAAACATTTCAACAAAATCAGAACCTGAAATGGTAAAGAATGGAACTTTCGCTTCACCCGCGATGGCTTTTGCTAATAACGTTTTACCTGTACCAGGAGGCCCCACCATCAGAATACCTTTAGGGATTTTACCCCCTAACTTCTGGAAGCGACCCGGATCACGTAAATATTCAACTAATTCGCTTACTTCTTCTTTCGCTTCATCACAACCTGCAACATCAGCAAAAGTTGTTTTGATTTGGTCTTCTGTCAACATGCGCGCCTTGCTTTTCCCGAAAGACATCGCACCTTTACCGCCACCACCTTGCATTTGGCGCATAAAGAAAATCCAAAGACCAATAAGTAATAGCATTGGGAACCAAGACACAAAAATTTGAGTCAGAAGACTTTGGCCTTCAAGTGGTTCGCCCGTTACTTTTACATTACGGTTCATTAAAGTGGTCAGCAGGTTGTCATCACGCATAGGCATATACGTGCTGTACTTTGAGTTATCTGTTTTAGTTACATTAATATCATAACCACTTATGCTGACCTCGCGTAATTGGTTATTAGTTAACTCATTGATAAAGGTAGAGTAATCCACCTTACGACTATTCGAATCGCTGGGTCCGAAGCTCTGGAATAATGACATCAAAACGACTGCAATAACTAGCCAGAGGATCAGGTTTTTCGCCATGTCACTCAAGGGATTAACCTCATATTACAACTGTGTTAACAAATAGCTTTAGGGTACTAAAGTTTACGCCCTGTGGCTACAATATATACTTCACGAGAACGAGACCGCGAAGCGTCTGGTTTACGAACTTTCACTTTCGTAAACAGGGAGCGTATTTGCCCCAGGTACTCATCAAAGCCTTCTCCCTGAAACACCTTGACAATAAAACTTCCCCCGGGAGCCAGTACATCACGACACATATCAAGCGCTAACTCTACTAAATACATGGATCGAGGGATATCGACCGCGGGTGTACCGCTCATGTTTGGAGCCATGTCAGACATGACAACCTGGACTTTGTTTTCACCTACTCTATCAAGCAATGCCTTCAACACAAGTTCATCACGAAAATCGCCTTGAAGGAAATCGACTCCGACTATAGGATCCATAGGTAAAAGGTCACATGCGATGATTCGACCTTTGCTTCCTAACTTCTGTACAACATATTGAGACCACCCTCCTGGGGCTGCTCCTAAATCGACAACGGTCATACCTGGTTTAAAGATATTGTCACTTTGCTGAATTTCTTCAAGTTTAAACCAAGCACGAGAGCGAAACCCTTTTTTCTGTGCTTGCTGAACATATTTATCACTAAAATGTTCTTGTAACCAGCGGCTAGAGCTTGCCGAACGTTTTTTATTGGCCATTGCGTTTTCCAACTATCATACACTTAGCTATCAATATTTTTACTCTTTCACTCATTTAACCCCGTATTAACGACATTTTATGGTGATAAATGAGAGATGGCGTTAGAATAGATCGTTTTCAATCCCAACAAAGCAAAAATTAATGATGACTCTTAACAAAAAACAAATTCAACACCTGAAAGGGCTCGCTCATCACCTGAATCCAGTCGTTATGATTGGTAACAACGGGTTGACTGAAGGCGTTCTTGCAGAAATTGAACTCGCTCTGGCGCACCATGAGCTTATCAAAGTCAAAATCGCAGGCGAAGATCGAGATGTTAAAAACTTGATCGTGACTGCGATTGTACGCGAAAGCGGTGCACAGAATGTACAAGTTATCGGAAAAATTCTTGTTCTTTATCGTCCTTCAGAAGCACGCAAAATTATTTTACCGAAATAAAACTTGTATCTTTATATAAAAATGCCATAACTAACTCTATGGCAAAAAAGGCCTTTTAAGGCCTTTTTTATATTACCACAGGATGGCACTCTAGTTTTCTATAGAAACGTAAAATTATAAATTAAATATATTCTACGTTTAAAACTTCATACTCGACTTGTCCACCAGGTGTAGTAATAACAACGACATCATCTAACTCTTTTCCAATCAACCCACGCGCAATCGGTGAATTAACAGAAATTAAGTTTTCTTTAATGTTAGCTTCATCATCACCAACAATGCGGTAAGTTTGCTCTTCTTCATTTTCAACATTTAACAGTGTAACTGTTGAACCAAAAATAATACGGCCATTGTTATTCATCTTAGTAATATCAATAACTTGAGCATTTGATAATTTTGCTTCAATTTCTTGTATACGACCTTCACAGAAACCTTGTTGCTCTCTTGCAGCATGATATTCCGCGTTTTCTTTTAAGTCTCCATGTTCACGAGCTTCTGCAATAGCTGCAATAATCTCGGGACGACGAACATTTTTTAAATATTCCAGCTCTTCGCGTAATTTTTCTGCACCTAGAACTGTCATAGGGATCTGATTCATGTGTTAATACCTCAATACTATTCCTAATAAAAAATAGGTATCATCCTGATTTTTTATACTAACAACACAGAGAAAAGGCTCTATTTACTCTTCTCAAGACAAAAAAAGACACAGGCAACCTTAAATTGGGCCTGTCTCTACGTATATTCGGTGAATGAGGGGCGCTAATATATTCCCAACTCATGCTATTGGGACGTAAACTAAACCACCCATACTTAAAACTAAATCTAACACAACAGAAGCATTGCTTCACGCCTTATCTCTCTTTATGAAGAGATAAACAGACTTTTTCCGATAATGGGCTAATCCTGCTTGTTACCGTTTACTTTTGCCCTCATTGCCCATTAGTATTAGCCTCTGGCAATCAATACTGTAACGTTACACGTTATAGTCACAGATAGAGAAATTATGCGCTTACTATCAACATTTCGACGGATACTTTACACATTAAGTATCATCAGTTTTTCAACCCAAGCGATACCTGTTGAAAACTATATATCCCTTCTTCCTGAAGGAACACAAGTGGGTTTAATAACTCAACCCGTTGGCGCTGCTTCTCCTAATCTTAACTATCATGCCGATCAATTAGCACTTCCTGCAAGTACTCAGAAAGTAGTGACCGCACTTGCTGCATTACTTCAATTAGGGGGAGATTATCAATTCACCACAACAATGGAAACAGAAGGTAAAATAAAGGACAATCAGCTTAATGGTGATTTGATCTTTCGTTTTACAGGCGATCCTACATTAAGTCGCCAGCAATTAAGAGCAATGGTTGCTGTATTAAAGCAATCCGGCGTTACAAAAGTACAGGGTGATTTGCTTATTGATACCTCTGCTTTTTCAAGCCACGATAAAGCACCAGGTTGGGTTTGGAATGATCTAACTCAATGCTTTAGTGCCCCTCCTAGTGCCGCGATTGTAGATAAAAACTGCTTTTCCGTTTTATTGCAAAGTGGTAACAAAGAAGGTGATATTGCCACAATACGTAAAGCTTCGTTCTATCCTGTAACCGTTTTAAGTGAAGTTGAAACTTATGAAAAAGGATCAACTCATACCCGTTTTTGTGAATTAGACGTCACTGTTCGAGACTTAAATACTTATGTCATCACAGGTTGTATTCCTAAACGTGACGATGCTGTACCTTTAATGTTTTCTATTCAAGATGGAGCTCATTGGGCCGGTACAATTTTAAAAGAAGAGTTACAGCGCGCCAATATTGAACTTGATGGCTATATCAAACGTCGATCTCAACTAAAAGCACCTGTTACTGTACTCGCACAGACGCAATCAAAACCGTTACATAACTTACTGACTACCATGCTAAAAGAGTCTGATAATATGATTGCAGACACCGTTTTTAGAACCATTGGTCGTGAGTATTATGGTGTTGCAGGGACTTGGCGATCTGGTGCAGAGGCAACCCGTGCTATTTTAAAACAAAAAGCCGGAATTGATTTAGGAAATACCGTTATGGTTGATGGCTCTGGTCTTTCTCGCCATAACCTCATTTCACCTGCAACCATGATGCAAGTCCTTCAATATATTGGACAGCATGAGAGTGATTTAAACTTTATCACGATGCTTCCCCTTTCAGGGCATGACGGTACATTACAATATCGAGGCGGTTTTCATGAAGCGGGTGTTGATGGCAAAGTTTCCGCCAAAACCGGTTCATTAAAAGGGGTTTACAATCTTGCGGGCTTTATGACCACGGCAAATGGGCAGAAAGTTGCGTTTGTACAGTACGTTTCAGCGTATTCACCTCCCACAAAGAATCGCAATGCTGGACGCGCTTATTTAGTGCGTTTTGAAACGAATCTGTATAAAGATATGTACAATAACCGTTAGATTTACACGAGATAAGCAACAGATACAAAAAACGCCTAATTAATCAGGCGTTTTTTATTTTAATCACAACCAGAATGATCCTTAACGTTGGTAGATAAATTCAATACCATCATCGTCTTCTTCATCCCAATCATCGTCATCATCTTCTTCGAAATCAGGATTTTCAAGCTGTTCTTTGTGATAATCATCCCACATAAAGTCAACTTTTCCTGACTCTG
This sequence comes from Proteus penneri, assembly GCF_003144535.1. Taxonomy (GTDB): domain Bacteria; phylum Pseudomonadota; class Gammaproteobacteria; order Enterobacterales; family Enterobacteriaceae; genus Proteus; species Proteus penneri. Next base: position 136,164 of record NZ_PHFJ01000006.1, read on the forward strand.
CATTTGTTGCAACAACATCTTGCTCACGCGGAGTAACATTCAGGAATTCCATGATATTCCAGCAAAGTTTTTTTACACCTTCTTGGTTGATGGCTGCTATCATATAATAGTTTTCATCCCAACCCAGTGCTTCAACAATTGCTTTTGCCTTCTCTTTTGCTTCTTCAGCATCAAGAAGATCAACTTTATTGAACACTAACCAACGTGGCTTCTGTGCTAATTTTTCGCTGTATTTCTCTAGTTCAGAGACAATAATTTTTGCATTCTCTACAGGATCTGATCCATCAATAGGATCAATATCGATCAAGTGTAATAACACACGGCAGCGTTCTAAGTGCTTTAAGAATTGGATCCCAAGACCTGCGCCATCAGCAGCGCCTTCGATTAATCCGGGAATATCTGCAACCACAAAGCTTTGGTGATTATCCATACGCACCACACCTAGGCTTGGTACTAACGTTGTAAATGGATAATCAGCAACTTTAGGCTTTGCTGCTGATACTGCACGAATAAATGTGGATTTACCCGCATTCGGCATACCTAACATACCTACATCGGCTAATAACATTAGCTCTAAGAGAACTTCTCGAGATTCACCCGGAGTACCCATAGTACGTTGGCGTGGAGCACGGTTAACCGAAGATTTAAAGCGAGTATTACCTAAACCATGAAAGCCACCTTTAGCAACCATTTGCTTTTGACCATGGACAGTCAAGTCAGCAATAATTTCATTGGTAGCTAAATCACGGACGCGTGTTCCAACAGGAACACTAATTGTAATGTCTTGACCACGCTTACCGGCGCAATCACGACTGTGACCATTTTCACCACGTTCTGCGCGATAAGATTTTGTAAAACGGTAATCAATTAAGGTGTTGAGGTTTTCGTCTGCAATCATGTAGACATCACCACCATCACCACCATCACCACCGTCTGGTCCCCCATTAGGGATATATTTTTCGCGACGAAAGCTCACACAGCCGTTACCACCATCGCCCGCGACGATTAGGATCTTGGCCTCATCAACAAATTTCATGATTTTACTCCGTATAGTAGCCATTAACGTGCTGGATGGCCGAAATTACCCAGAGATGGCCTTTTTTAAATATAAAAAGCCCCGCAACAGATTTGCAGGGCTTTTGACTCGGTGCTTAAAGGACCAGTAATTATTCAGCTTCGATGCTGATAAATTTACGGTTGTTTGGACCTTTAACTTCGAACTTAATTTTTCCGTCAGCTAATGCAAACAGGGTGTGGTCACGACCACAACCAACGTTAGTACCTGCATGGAACTTAGTACCACGTTGACGAACGATGATGCTACCTGCTAATACAGCTTCACCACCGAAACGTTTAACACCCAGACGTTTTGCTTCGGAATCACGACCGTTACGAGTCGAGCCGCCAGCCTTTTTATGTGCCATTGAACTACTCTCCTAAACCTTAAGCGATACCAGTGATTTTAACATCAGTAAACCACTGACGGTGGCCCTGTTGTTTACGGCTGTGTTTACGACGACGGAACTTAACAATCTTAACTTTATCGCCGCGACCGTGAGCAACCACTTCCGCTTTAACTTTAACGCCCGCAAGGATTGGAGCGCCAATTTGAATGTCATCGCCATTAGCGACCATCATTACAGTATCAAACTCGATTGTTTCGCCAGTAGCTACTTCCAGCTTCTCTAAACGAATAGTTTGACCTTCGCTGACTCGGTGTTGTTTACCACCACTTTGGAAAACCGCGTACATATAAACTCCGCTTTCCGCACACTCCCAATATGTATAATTTGAGTGCACAATTAAAATATTCACATAGGGCGCGAATTCTACGCAAATTTAGTGCCGATGACAAGTACAGATCGCAAACTAGCGTTAAAAAAAAGAGTTTTTTACACGATATTTATTTCAGCCATTTTTAAAGTACAATCTAAATTATAAGAGAGTAAAATCTATGGCATGATCATTTTTTATTAATAATAACGCGCTCATTGGCGAGCCAAAGTCGAAAAAACATGAATTTAGAATCTATTATAAAACTAACATCCGCTGATATGACTGCGGTAAATGAGGCAATCCTTTACCAGCTTAATTCAGATGTTTCTTTGATAAACCAACTTGGTTACTACATCATTAGTGGTGGTGGTAAAAGGATCCGACCAATGATCGCTGTGCTCACTGGACGAGCATTGGACTATCAAGGTGACAAACATATCTCGGTCGCCGCGCTGATCGAATTTATTCATACTGCAACATTGTTACATGATGATGTTGTTGATGAATCTGATATGCGCAGAGGAAAACAAACGGCAAATGCTGTCTTTGGCAATGCTGCTAGTGTACTTGTTGGCGACTTTATTTATACACGATCTTTTCAAATGATGACGGATCTTGATTCGATGCGTGTACTAAAATTAATGTCTAGCGCCACCAATGTGATCGCTGAAGGTGAAGTTTTACAGCTAATGAATTGTAACGATCCTGACATTTCTGAAGATGACTATATGCAAGTTATCTACAGCAAAACAGCTCGTCTTTTTGAAGCCGCTTCTCATGCATCAGCAATCCTTTCGGGTGCAACGCCTGAGCAAGAAAAAGCATTCCAAGATTATGGTCGTTATCTTGGGACTGCTTTTCAGCTCATTGACGATTTGCTTGATTATGATGCAGATAACAACCAGTTGGGTAAAAACACTGGTGATGATCTCGATGAAGGTAAACCAACGTTGCCATTGCTTCATGCTATGCATAATGGCAATGAAGAAGAATCCAAATTAATTCGCCAAGCCATTGAGCAAGGTAATGGCCGTCATTTATTGGATACTGTTTTAAATACTATGAAACAGTGTGGCTCTTTGGAATATACCCGTCAAAAAGCAGAAGAAGAAGCAGACAAAGCGATTGAAGCTTTATCAATTATACCTAACTCACCGTATAAAGATGCACTTATTGGGCTTGCTCACGTCGCTGTGCAACGTCAATCATAACATTAATGTAATAATGTAAAGAAGCCCGCTAGAGCGACTACATCGATTCTGGTGGGCTTTTTAATTTATTGAGAACTTCTTCGTTTTCTCGTTCGATAGCATCTTGATTATCCGCATCAATATAGCTAATAAGCTTTGCTAGCCCTTCGCGCAGTACGAATTTCACAATCTTTTCTCGTTCTGATTTAGTCAATTGATAATAGGCTTCAACCCAAATCAAAAAGGCATCCTGACGTTTAGATAAATACTCTGCTGGAGGTTCATGTGCAGCGAGCACACTAATCACCTCATCAGGCAGACTTTTTACGGAATACTCGACAGCTTTACCCTGCACGCCACGTTTACGACGGTTTTCCCATCCTTCACGACGCGCCATCAAGTTAACTCCCTGCGGGGAGTTAGGTAACCCCGCAAGCCCCACTAATTCTTTCGCTGTATACCATTCTTTTTTCATGATCTCATCTCACATTCAACTAAGAGGTTAGTCAGATAGATATCTGTTGCGGATAACGCAATAATAGATTCTTTAAAATCACCTAATCATTAACGAATTTTTCTAAAAAACTTCTAATACCATCCCGCAATATCAGCTCTGTTAATGTTTTTTGTTCACCATCATTTAGTTGTTGGAATGCTTTCACCCAGATAACGAGTGGCTCCTCTTTTTTATTTAGTTTGTAATGTGCTAATGGCTCATAAAGTTCTAGAGCAATTAATGTTTCTTCTGGTAAACAAGAATAATGATATTCAACACCATTACCTTGCTTATTTTTTACATTCTGTTTTTGCCAAGACTCGCGTCTCGCTTTTGAATTTACACCTTGTGGTGATTTAGGTAATCCACCTATACCCGTCAATTCCTTTGCCGTATACCACTCTTTTTTCATTATGTTTCTCTAAAATTGTTATCAACTTCAAAAAAGAAATTATTAAGAAAAAAATCAGAAATCTTTTTAGAAAAATAATGTTATTTTATTTTCTAAATAATCAGTTTAAATGCTTTAGGACATTTCTAATAAACTGTTATTTATACCACTAACACAGCAATCAATTTTATAGAAAAAGGATTAAAAATGATTTCAAGGAAATCTGATTGGCATCCTGCCGATATTATTGCCGCACTTAGAAAACGAGGAACAACACTTGCTGCCATCTCTCGCAAAGCTGGGTTAAGCTCTTCAACTCTTGCTAATGCACTGTCACGACCTTGGCCTAAAGGAGAGAAAATCATTGCAGATTATCTTGGTGTAGCTCCTAGTGAAATTTGGCCTAGCCGTTATTTCCATCCTGAAACAGGAGAATTACTTGAACGAAAGATTCGTATCAAAACTAATAATTAACTAATAATTACAGGCATTATAATTAATAAAAAAAACCGCTGATATAGTATCAGCGGTTTTTATTTAAATTTGCATTATTTTTATAGCAAAAATAAGTATTTCTTTATTTATTAATAAATTCTTCACCAAGAATTATATCTTTTTTCAATACATCTAACATACCATTTAGAGATTGCTTTTCAAAATCACTCAATTTGCCAATAGATAAATATTCCTCTACACCGTTTTTACCTAAAAGAATAGGTTGTGCAAAGAAACGGGCATATTCTCCGTCGCCTTCTGTATAGGTACATTCAATAATATTTTTCTCGCCATTTAAAGCGCGAATTAATGAAAGACCAAAACGTGCGGCTGCTTGCCCCATAGATAATGTTGCAGATCCGCCACCCGCTTTTGCTTCAACAACCTCAGTACCTGCGTTTTGAATACGTTTAGTCAACGCTGCAACTTCATCATCGCTAAATGAAACGCCGTCAACTTGAGAAAGTAGAGGAAGAATAGTCACACCAGAGTGTCCACCAATCACAGGAACGTTGGTTTTTTGTGGATCTTTACCTTTTAGTTCTGCAACAAAGGTATTGGCGCGAATAATGTCGAGTGTAGTGATACCGAAAAGACGTTTCTTATCGTAAACGCCTGCTTTCTTAAGCACTTCTGCTGCGATAGCAACGGTTGTATTCACAGGGTTAGTAATGATACCAATAAGTGCTTTCGGGCAATTTTCTGCAACCTTTTCAATTAGGTTACGCACAATACCAGCGTTAACATTGAAAAGATCTGAACGATCCATGCCTGGTTTACGAGCAACGCCCGCAGAAATCAGAACAACATCAGCGCCTTTTAGCGCAGGGGAAGGATCTTCACCCGCAAAACCTTTTACAGTAACTTGAGTCGGGATATGGCTTAAGTCAGCTGCAACACCCGGTGTGACGGGAGCGATATCATATAAAGAGAGTTCACTACCAGCTGGAAGCTGATTTTTAAGAAGAAGCGCCAGTGCCTGACCAATACCGCCTGCTGCACCGAGAACTGCTACTTTCATTCTGATACTCCTTAGTTTACGAGATAGTGGAACGCCTTCGAGATACTCACTATTACGCAATTCACCTTTAAAAAACAATTATTTAACAGCAATATTGCATAATAAGGCATTTTCAGTGAAAAATAATACTTTGGTTATTCTAAACAAATTGCTTATCTGTTAATGAGATAGCGGACACTCTTTTGATAAATAATTTCAATAAATATGATAAAGTGTTAAGTACACCATCATCCTTATGACAATCATTTAAGCTTATCATTTAATTAACAAATATTTTACTTCACTTAAATTATCACATTCACACGCTGTAAATAAAATTTTTTTGCAATACATTCTAATTTACAATTTTGAGGAGGCCATCACTCACCTTCTTTCGTCTTATGTTGCATAAAAATTCACTTCTCTGCATAATACACAGGTTATTGATAACTCACTAAAGGTGAACTATGCGCGTTCCTTCTAAGCAAGAAGACTTGGTTAAAGCGTTTAAAGCCCTGCTGAAAGAAGAAAAATTCAGTTCACAAGGCGAGATTGTGACAGCATTACAAGAGGCTGGATTTGATAATATTAATCAGTCCAAAATCTCTCGCATGCTAACAAAATTTGGTGCAGTAAGAACCCGTAATGCCAAAATGGAAATGGTGTATTGCCTTCCTACTGAGCTTGGTGTACCAACAGCAAGTAGCCCATTAAAAAATTTGGTACTCGATATCGATCATAACCATTCTGTTGTAGTAATAAGAACGAGTCCGGGTGCGGCACAACTTATTGCACGTTTACTAGATTCATTAGGTAAAGCAGAAGGGATCCTTGGCAGTATTGCGGGTGATGACACTATTTTTTCAACACCAGCACCAGGATTTTCCACAGAAGAATTACGAGACGCTATTCTGAATCTGTTTGATCAGGAATTATAATTCGTCTCTCTACCGCTTCAAAAAGTAAGCCACTGAATTTTCAGTGGCTTCTTATTTTTAATACGGATTATCAAGATCTTTAGGCTGTGCTAATTTTGCAAGTAGTTTTTCATGAATACCACCAAAGCCGCCATTACTCATAATCAAAATATGATCGCCCGCTTGTGCTTCTTTCGCAATCATATCCACTAATGTATCAAGATCGGTACTCCAACGAGCGGGCTGTACGCAATGCTCTGCAATATCACTCACTAACCATTGAATATTCGGTGGCTGGAATAAAAAGACTTCGTCAGCACGACCTAATGCTGGAGCGATATCATCCTTGCTAATGCCCATTTTCATGGTATTTGAACGAGGCTCTAACACCGCAATAATACGAGCCGTTCCGCCGACTTTACTGCGTAACGCTTCAAGTGTTGCCAAAATCGCTGTGGGATGATGTGCAAAATCATCATAAACACTGACTTGGTTAACCTCACCACGTAGCTCTAAGCGACGACGCGCATTAATAAACTTATTCAATGCTTCACAAGCATCAGCAGGTAAAACACCAACGTGGTGCGCTGCAACAATCGCCATTAAGCCATTTTGCATGTTGTGTTCACCCGAAAGCCCCCAACACACCTCACCGACTTGCTCACCTTTATGGAACACAGCAAAGTGGCTACTGTCATTACTGATCTTTTTCGCCTGCCAATCCCCAGTTTCTCCTGTGAACTCTTGCTCACTCCAACATCCCATGCCAATAGTCTGTTTTAAATTCATATCATTGTCAGGCATGATGATTTTCCCTGAGCCAGGGACGATACGAACTAAATGATGGAATTGTTTTTGAATTGCAGCTAAATCATCAAAAATATCGGCGTGATCGAACTCAAGGTTATTTAAAATCAGCGTGCGTGGAGAATAATGAACAAATTTAGAGCGTTTATCAAAGAAAGCACTGTCATACTCATCTGCTTCAATCACAAAGAAAGGGCTTTCGCCTAACTGTGCTGACACTTGGAAATTACCCGGTACGCCACCAATTAAAAAACCGGGTTTATAACCACAATCTTCTAAAACCCAAGCCAACATACCTGCTGTTGTAGTTTTACCATGAGTTCCTGCAACCGCTAATACCCAACGTTCAGGTAAAATATAATCATGTAGCCATTGAGGGCCTGAAGTATAAGGCAGACCTTTTTCAAGTACAGCTTCAACACAAGGATTTCCTCGTGTCATCGCATTACCAATAATCACCATGTCAGGAGCAGGTTCTAATTGTTTAGGGTCATACCCCTCAATCAATTCAATTCCCTGATTTTCTAATAAAGTACTCATGGGTGGATAGACATTAGCATCAGAGCCTGTAACTTTATGTCCCTTCGCTCGAGCTAAAATGGCAAGACTTCCCATAAAGGTGCCACAAATACCAAGAATATGAATGTGCATGAATTTCTGTCCAATAGCATGAAGTTGGTCACTATTCTAACGATCAAAAAGCAGATAAGAAACGGATTAACCTTTGAATCATCCAATTCTTTGGCTAAACTTGCCACCACCAAGGAGTTTTTCCTCCTTTTTTACTTTACCCACTCACATTCAGGACCTGCGTCATGAAAACATTAGGCGAATTTATCGTCGAGAAACAACAAGATTTTCCCCATGCAACTGGTGAACTTACGGCATTACTTTCAGCAATTAAGCTTGGGGCTAAAATTATTCACCGTGATATCAACAAAGCAGGGTTAGTCGATATTCTTGGTACTAACGGTGTTTCTAATGTTCAAGGTGAAGCCCAGATGAAACTGGATCTTTACGCGAATGAGAAGCTCAAGGCTGCATTAAAAGCACGTGGTGAAGTTGCGGGTATCGGATCAGAAGAAGAAGATGATATTGTTATCTTTGAAGGTGATCGTGCTGAAAATGCTAAGTATGTCGTGTTAATGGATCCATTAGATGGTTCTTCGAATATTGATGTAAACGTTTCCGTCGGTACTATTTTCTCTATTTACCACCGTATTACACCTATTGGCCAATCAGTGACCTTAGATGACTTCTTACAACCAGGTCATCGTCAAGTAGCTGCTGGCTATGTCGTTTATGGCTCATCAACCATGTTAGTTTATACAACAGGTTGTGGTGTTCATGCCTTTACTTATGATCCTTCTTTAGGTGTATTCTGTTTATCTCATGAAAGTGTACAATTTCCACCAACAGGAAATATGTACTCAATCAACGAAGGTAATTACATCAAATTCCCATTAGGTGTAAAAAAATACATTAAATATTGCCAAGAACAAGATGCTGCAACAAATCGCCCTTATACCACACGTTATATTGGTTCTTTAGTTGCTGATTTTCATCGCAACTTACTGAAAGGGGGGATTTATATTTACCCAAGTACGGCAAGCCACCCTACTGGTAAATTACGTTTGCTGTATGAATGCAATCCAATGGCGTTCTTAGCTGAACAGGCTGGCGGTAAAGCAAGTAACGGTAAAGAACGTATTCTTGATATCGAACCCAAAGAACTTCACCAACGTATGCCTTTCTTTGTAGGGACTAAATCGATGGTTGAACAAGCTGAAAGCTTTATGGCGCAATATCCTGACGAAGAATAATTCATTGGCTTAGTCGCCATCGCCATATAGATAAACCGGGCTTCTCTTTCGTCCGGTTTTTTCATCTTTAGAAATAGAGTCTCTTTTTATTTACTGCTCATTTTTGCATCATAACGCAACAGGTTTGGCAAAAAACGGGTATTGTTAAAAACTTTTCGCTATACTACAGGCCACGTAAAATTATTTTTTATAGGAAATTTTTTATGAGCCTGAATCATGTTCCTGCTGGTAAAGAACTACCAGAAGATATCTATGTTGTTATTGAAATTCCAGCAAACGCTGATCCTATCAAATACGAAGTGGATAAAGAAAGTGGCGCACTGTTTGTTGACCGTTTTATGTCAACTGCAATGTTCTACCCATGCAACTACGGTTACATTAACAACACGTTATCTTTAGATGGTGATCCAGTAGACGTTCTGGTTCCAACTCCATATCCATTACAACCAGGTTCAGTTATTCGTTGCCGTCCTGTTGGCGTACTGAAAATGACTGACGAATCAGGTGAAGACGCGAAACTGGTTGCAGTTCCACACACAAAACTGAGCAAAGAATACGATCACATTAAAGATGTGAACGATTTGCCTGAACTGTTAAAAGCACAGATCAAACATTTCTTTGAGCACTATAAAGATTTAGAAACTGGCAAATGGGTTAAGGTTGACGGTTGGGAAGGCGTAGAAGCAGCTAAAGCTGAAATTCTGTCTTCTTTCGAACGCGCTAAAAAATAATTCTGTGCAATGAGAATTAGCTTGATAAACAATCTGTTGATTGCTTAACAAAAATAAGCCCACATCAATAAATGTGGGCTTATTTTATGATTATCAATTTTGATTATTTAACCGCATAATAAGCATTATGCCACTCATCAAGGTGATCGCCATGGCGATTATCATCAATGTATAGACTGTCGAAACATTCCCTGTGGAGAAAAAGAGTACCCCCCCAATAATAGGCAATATCAATTGATTAAATAAAATAATTAGTGAGGAAATACTGGCTAATTGCGTTACAGGAATAATTTCTATTCTTAACATCCGTAAGATATTCCCTGAAAAAACCTTACCGATAATGGATAAGGCATAAAAGATAACAAAAATAGTGATATCTTTTTGAAAAATAATTAGTAAAGAAGAACTTATTGTGATGATGAAAATCGATAGAGACATTAATAACTTTCGATTTAAATAGTGGGTTAAATAACCATATAAGTAGGTTCCTATTACACCACAGATCCCCGCAGATATATCAATAAAGCCATAGTATTTAATGGGTAAGCTCATCGATTGATCAATTAATGCAGTACCACTCGACTCAATTAATCCGTCAAACATATTATTGCCGATAGCAATAAAAATAGAAAAAATCAAAATAGGAGACGTGAAAATAATCACCATTCTTTTAGTCACTCGTAATGCCTTTGTTAGGCTATTTAGTTGAGTGGTGGATTGGTTCTCTTTTGGCTCTAGATAAAAGAATAAAAAAATAGTGCATTAATGGAATAGAATAGACAAGGAATAATAAGTAAATAATGGTAACCATAATCAATAAATAACATACCAATTAATGGACCGATGATCATGCCAAAAAAATCCATTCTAGACATTATATTAATATGATGTTCTTTATGGCGACTCATTAATGCAATAATTTTTTCATATGAAATCAGTGTCTGTGAATTACCAATAGAAATTAAGCTTCCTACTAATCCAAAACTAATTGCAATAACTAAATCAGAGGAAAAACCTGAAGTTAATAAAAATAAACAACCAATAATTTTACTACTATCGGAAATAATAGAAATAGGGCGAACACCTAAGGCATCAATATATTGACCAATAAGTGGTATTAAAAAAATGCGTGGTAACCACCATAAGGCGTATGTCAATCCTGTATACTCAATACTTGTTGTTAATTGATAAACAATAACAGGTGTTAAAAAAACCATTAAACCATCAGCACTTAACACCAGAAAAAGCATATAAAAAAAGACAACACGCATAATAGAAGTTACACCTTTTCTTTAATTAATACTTTAATAGGCTGGTTATTTTCATCATAAACAATAATCGATTTTGGGGTATGATGAGTGGGCTTATGTTTCATTAATTCTTGTTGTTTAGAAACAAGGAATTGATAATAGCTTAAATCTGCTGGTATTTTATTAACACGATAAGATTGATAATTTTTATTAGTGATCTCCCAGTCGATAACATCATGTCCCGGAATATATTCTTTTTCTTTGTCTAAATAAATAATCGGCCGATTAACAGTAATAATATTCGCCATATTAAATAAAGCATGGGCAACACCACAGGGGATCACTAATTCAATATTTGGGGCAGGATTGAAAACAATTTCATCTTCATAAAAAAGCGTGGGTGAATTTTCACGCATATCCACTAACTTAACGGTAATTTCATGAGATATATCTCCTAAAAAAGTTAAATGATCTTCTTGCCCTAAATGTAATCCATAAGAGTCAAAATCATAATCCTCATGACCATGCTCAACCAGATACATAGGGGATTGTCGCGTTAATGGGACAATACCACTCTCTTTGCCAGTATGTAGGGTAGCCATTTCGCGAAATTCCACACCTAAAATAGTCGATGTAGGTAATTGTTGTTTTTGAGTATCTACCATTTTCTCTCGAAACCGTAAATTAATCTCATCACCATTATCTAAGCGGATTTTGCGAGTTTCAGAGTGTAGGAATCGATGTTGACTTAACCACTGTTGTTGTATCTCGGCAATCCGATGATAGACCAGTGCAGAAGCTTCTTCTGTCATTGGTTCATAGCCTTCAATCTCATTAATATCGATATTTTCAGGAAGGTTTATCACATCATTATTAGGTGACCAATTTAGTGTTTCACTTGCGAATTGCTCGATAGTGGGTAAAAAAAGAGAGTAGCTATTTAAGGTAAAAACATTCTCTAGATAAGAAAAAGTATGAGCGACCCCTGGGGGAATAATTAGTGTTCTTGCTGATGATGGTGTTATCTCAAAACTTAATTCTGATTTAAATGTTGGTGAGTTTTTACGACAATCAATAAATTTAGCCAATATCTTTTGTTTCTCATCACCTAAAAAAGTTAATGTATCTTGTTGACCAAGATGAATGCCGTACTGCCCATATTTAAATTCACTTTTACCATGGTAAACAATATTAATAGGATAGGTTGTTGCGAAAGGAATAACATAAGAATGCTGTTTTCCATTATTTATTCGCCAGCGAGCAATCCAGTATAATCCTACAATATTAATATTTTTATTGAGTTCATTAATATCCTTATTCACGACTATCTCCTATGCAGTTAAAAAAGCAGCCTTATGGCTGCTTTTTTATTAAATACTGACAATTTCGATATCATAACCAAGTAGCTTTGCACTTTTTTTCAATTCATCTAAATTAGTTGTATTTAATTTTAAATACTTATCATCTGCAGGTGCATTTTTAATACCGGCAAGATAGGCTAGTTTATCTAATGCATCTGTTGTTACAGTTTTTGTTTGTAATATCAAATCAGTAAAACGATGATTTACTATATTGTATTTTAAATCTTTTGGTGGATTATTATAAAGTTGAGTAATATCATTTAATTTATCCATAAAATTACCTTATTTTACTATATTAATAATAGGATAATTATCTCTTTCCCTCTCAAACAAGACTGTTTTAACATTAAATTTATTTTGTTGTCAATCAGGTCTACTATTAATATTTTTCATATCATTATAGATAAATTTTAAATAAATAATTACCGACTTAAATTTAAAACAATATAAATAAATATACATATTAGAATATATGACTACCTCTACTATAAATAGTAAAGTAATAATAAAAATTAAAGTTTATGATTAATTTTATAGAAAATAATAGTTTCACTAAAAATAAAAAAGCGCGATATAAATATCGCGCTTTTTTATCATTACTAAGTCATCTATCGTAATAGCTAAAATTTGCTTATTACTCTTCTTCGTGGCGCTTTAACCAGTCACCACTTTTTATTTCACGTAAACCATCCACAGGCTTTTGATAAAGGTAGATCCAAGCACTGCCATAAGGCGTTGATATCAGTTGTCGCTTGTAATCCTGATCATTCTTTTTCAATTCATCAAGCTCTGTCAAGATAGAGGGCGTTATCCGATAAACTTCACACTCTATCTCTCCTTCACCTTCAATAACCGCAGGGTAAAACCCTAAATCATAGAGTTTATATCCCACTAATTTATGCTCACCCAAAAGCTGTGCATAGGTCATCCAGTGATGATTGCCTTGGTTTCGCCGTAAACTACCATAAACAATAATTCGCATATAATTTAAAACTCAAATTGATAAAGCAGATCTATTGCCTGATTCATACCAGACACTGCTTGTAAATACAACCTGGGCATCAAGCGATAACGTAAGGTTAACGTCGCTAGCGAATCAAATATACCCACTCCATACTTCACTTGTAGATCGTTCGTTATCTTACCACTGACCACAACTTGTGAGCTATCCCCCACACCTTGTGTATCAAGCGCTAAATCCGAAACACCAAAGGTTTCACCTATGCGCCCTACAAGCTGACCACTCTGACCAACGCCTAATCCTATCAGCATTGCTGTCATTTGTGATGAATCAGCATCACCACTACTTAGACCTTCGCCTCTTAACAAGTAAGATAATGCTTCTTGTTGTGTTTTAGCCGGCTCAGAGAAAATTTCCACTTTAGGCTGGTCAGCAAGCCCTGTTACTCGAACCCCCGCAATGACATTATCTGCGGTATTATCTGGGTTACGAATAGCCTCGATATTTAAGTAAGGTTGATCAACAGGTCCAGAGAACAAGATTTGTCCCTTACGTACTTGTAAGTCTTGTCCATAGGCTTTGAATTCCCCTCTTGGAATATCAACTTGCCCATTTAAACCTAGCCCTTGTTTATTCTGATTGACTTTAAGTGTTCCCGTCAATCGGGCTCTAAGTCCAAATGCGTCCAGTGTCACATCATCACCAATATTAATCGCTAAATTGCTTTGAATTGGAATCGATGTCTCTTTTGGTGCTATAGGTTGCAGGTTTTTATCTAGCATGACTTCATCAGAAGATGCCGATACCGCTGATTCCGGTAATTCTTGAACCACAATACGAGCCCAAGGGATATCAATACGACCATCTAGTTTCAGTAAATGAGGGTTAGCCTCAAACACTAAATCAGGATTAACATCAATACGCACCATTGGAGGCAATGACACTCGTAGCTTATTACCATTAGCAGCGACCACTGCGCGCCATTCATCTAACTTACGCCAATCTGCATTCCCAGTAAGATTTAAATAACCTTCTGGCGTTTCAATTCTGCCACCTAAATCCGATGTTGCTCCATTGAATCGAACATCAACATTACCTTTCGTAATATCAAATGGGATCCAATGTCCAACCACTTTTAATTGATTAATTCCAAATTGACCAAATAACAGTGGCGATTGAGCACTTCCTCCTAAACGTAATTGAGCGCCAATATTCCCTTGAGCAATTTCACCTTTACCTAAGAACGGTTTGATTAAATCTAATGTCAGATTATCAATATCAACCGTACCTGATAGTTGGCGATTTTTCTCAAGATCGGCAACATGTACATTACCTTTAAAGTCACCATTACCCGCAATACTAATCAGCCATTGCAATGTTGCTTTACCATTATTCATACCCGCATTTAAGGTAATAGCATCAAAATCAATAGGTAAAATTGTTCCTTCAATATTTTGTTTTACCGCAACACCTTGCCCTTTTAGATTGACAGATGCTTTCGGTAATCCGCCTTTTGAGTTCCATGTTGCAGTGGCGTCCCCTGTAAATAGGCCTTGAACAGAAGTTTCAGGTGGTAAGAATGGCTTTATCATTGCTAAGTCAAAACGTGTTAGCGTAATTGCAGCAGTTCCACTTTCACCCACGGTTATCGCTTTAGGAACACAAACTTGCGCATTTGGGTTCACCCAGCAATGAGAGCCAATAGTGATCTCTTGCTTTTCTGCCAACAAATTCAGCGCCATGGCTTTATTTAAACGCCATTCACCCACAGGCGTATCAAAAGCTGTATTATTTAGCGTTCCTTTCCACTGTTGTTTCTCTTTATCAAATGATCCAGCTAATGTCAGCCCACCAGAAACAGGCTCGCCATCCATTTTCAACGTGAGTTTATGCTGTTTTTCTGTACCAGCAGCATTCAACGTTAAATTACGAATAACTAAATCGGCTTGTTTTAACTGACGAGCAGTAATAGCTAACTTACCACCAATTTCTTTGTCCGATTGAACATCACCTTTGATAGTGATGGATTCAACACTGACTTGATCTTGCCATTTAATACCATGAGCATTGATATCAGCGATAATCTTAGGTTTGTTCATATCACCGCGGATATTCACTTTCCCTTTAATAACGCCCGCAAACCCAGGAACAAAACCATTTAAACCAGGAGCATTAATATTGGCATCTAATGCCCACTTATCACCTAAATGCCCTTCAATATCGAGGTTATTTTTACCAAGAATGAGTTTTAGTTGAGGGATATTCCATTGCCCAGAATCGTTACCATACGCATTCCCCCTTGCCTTAATTAAATTATTTTTGAAATTACCATCTAAGGTGATTTCAGGAACACGTAATTGCCAACTTCCACCATACAGACTTCCCGTTGTAGCGATACGCCCATCTAATTTAGCGGGTATATCAGGATACTGTTTTGCGGTATTAATTCCCGAGATAGTGAGCAATGCATTCCAGCTAATTGCCTTACTCCAATCAGCGACACCGGTAATATCGGCATGACCTTGCAAAGCGGCTAAACGTAAACGCGTTAGCTCTATTTTCTCTTCATTCCCTTTCGCATCCAGCATTAATTTTGCTGGCGGGATCTCCTGACCTTCAATATCAGAGCGTAATGAAAGATCATAGTTATCGGTCTGACCATTCAAGCGTAATCGAGTGTCATTAAGTTGATACTGTACATCACCAGTTAATGGCCAACGTACTTTTTGACTCTCTAGCGTCAGTTTTAAAGGAAGATGAGGCTTAGCCAATTCGGCTTGAGCATCAAGGGTTGCTGTAACCGTTCCTGTTAAAGAAAGGGCGAGTTTAAGTTCTTCGAGTAACGCACCTTGCAAAGAAAGTGTGGCTTTTTGATCTTTAAAATCTTCAAGCCCCACAACATCACGAATGGTTGCGTTGATATCTAAATTAACAGACCATTGTTTATCAAGCGTGATCCCCCCATTTAAACTAACCTCACCTTCTGACGCATCAACACGTAATTTAGTGAGATTAACTTGCTTGCCTTGGGTATTTGCCTCAAAAGATAATTGATTGATGGTAACTGGGGTATCCCCACTTACTTGTAATTGCTTACCTTCAATACCTTCAATATTGATATCTACAGGGATAATAATTTCCGGTAATTCAGCTAATAATGGCTTAGCAAAAATCGTTTTAATTGTGTCTGCTAATGCTTGTTCTTTTTCTTCTGGTGTTTTAGGTTCAGCTTTAGGTTTTGCAGTGGCGACTTCTTTTACATCTTGGGCAACCGCTTCAACACTACCTTCTTCTGGCGTTTTGGGTAACGCCACCAGCAAATCATTAATGACGGTTGGATTTAATGTAACTTGGCGACCTTCCCACTGCGCACCGGTTTTAAACTCATCCAACGAGATTGCCATATCGTCAATCTTCACATGCGTATTTTCTAATGAGAGCGAGTTTAAATAGATAGGTAACGGAGCATTGAGCTCAGTTAAAGGTTCTGATGGTGGGGTTTCTTCAGAGGGTGGGAAAGCACTAGTATCAACATTAACAACCACATCGCGTGTCGCCAATGTATCAATGCAAACTTGTTTATCCGTCAGGCACGCTAAACGTAATCCTAATGATAACTCACCTACATTCACATCAACTCCGGGCATTTGATATTCAACACCCGTTAAATGCAGATCTTTCCAGCCACCATTAACATCTTTGATAACTAAACCTGGAACCCAGCGAGTTGCACTATTAATGGCAAAATGCAAACCCGATTGTGTTCCTAAGATCCAAGCTACAGCACCCAATGTAAGCAAAATAATGATAAGGAGTGTTAACGCAATCCATTTCAACCACTTTTTTATCATAACTCTGCTCCTAACCCGATATAAAACTGGAGTCTACGTTTATCCACGTCACTCACAGGTAATGCTAAATCAAATTTAATTGGACCCACTGGGGATGCCCAACGAACACCTGCACCCGCACCTGTTTTAAAATCACTACGAGTAAAATCATTAACGGCTTCGCCACTATCAATAAAGACAGCACTCCACCAATTACCCGTGACGTTATATTGATATTCAACCGATCCAACGAGCATCCTTGATGCCCCTGTTAAATTACCTTTACTATCTTCTGGTGAAATACTTTGGTATTTAAAGCCTCGAACACTTCTATCACCACCAGCAAAGAAACGTAACTCAGGTGGTACTTGCTCAAACGCATTGGTTTCAATCCAACCAAAATTACCTCTTACCACAAAACGATGTCCTTCCCATGGTGTACGGATCCAAACCTGTTGAGCTTGGAATGCAGCAAACTCAACATCAGAACCCCATATTTTATTGGAGTAGTCTAATGAGTAACGTTGGCTGTCTCCCCAATAAGGCATCATTCCACCGCGTTGACGTACACGGCTGGCTGTAACACCGGGATAAAGCAACATGGTGGTATTTGTGACTTCACCTTGGGTAAAGTGGCTGAGACTCCAACGTGTATTCACACTGTATTGCCAGCCTGTCGACATATCCCAGTTACGAGACACATTTAGTGTTGTGGTATCAGAACGAGTATCATTTAAATCGGTACGTTTAAAACCACCTTGAACACCATAGTACTGCTCTAATGGATTGACCTTCAGTGGAATTTTATAGTTGGCACCAATAGATTGTTCAGGCTGAGAAACACTGATATTAGAGGTTAAACTATGGCCTCGTGAGTTCATCCAAGGCTTATCCCACTGCATATTAAGGCGAGGGCCAACATCTGTAGCATAACCACCACCAAGCTCAACATAGTTACGAGAGCGAGGTGTTACAACTGCACTCATCGGTAACAAATAAGAGCCTTCTGCACGCGCTTTAGCAATATCGGGCGTCACAACTGCAGAGTTAAACCACCCCGTTGCGGCTAAACGGCGATTAAATTCAGCCAGATCTTCTGATGCATAATATTGTCCCTCTTTAAAAGGAACGATATTTTGTAGGTAGTCTTCACGAATTTGAGATCCTGTATAATTCACTTTTCCAAAACGATAGCGTTCCCCACTATCGAAAACAAAATCCCAATATGAGGCATGATTATCTAAAGAAACGCCTAACTGGCTTTTATCCATTTCAGCATCAAAATAACCTCGACGGATAGCAAGTCCTGTTAATGAACCTTTGAGCTTTTCATAAGCTGCATGATTTAACACACTATCAAGAGGAGGCGTATTTTCTTTAATAACTTTTGCATATTGCTCATCGGTTTTAGCGCCACCTTCTAGAACAATATCAACCCCTTTTAATAAAATAGGAATACCCGGTTCAACTTTAGCGGTTAATACTGATCGTGCAGGCGGTGTATTTTCTTGATAGGAGAATGTTATTGTTGGCTGATAATAGCCTAAAGGGCGAAGTCCTTCTTTAATTGCCTTCTCAACACGCGCGCGAAAACGCCCGTCAGGTGCAACTTCTTCTGTTGTAATGTTCGATAATTGGACTCGTGCATTTTTTTCGAGCTGCCCTTCTAAACCTTCTACTTTTAAACGCAAATTTGCCCCATAGGCAACAGGCGCGATAAAAGACAAACAGAGAACGTAGATAACGGAGTATCTCGGCACGTTTTCTCCTCAATATTATTTAATCCATGTGATGAATTGACGACAAACTATCTTAAGCTTTATTGTAGATTTAGTTTATAACAATATTAAATCTTTACCATAGTAAAGCGTTTACAAATATACAAATTGGAGTCTACCTTGCAACATAAACCTTACCAACCAGAGAATGCCTTAAGGGGTACTTCGACACCATTAGAAATATCTGCTAATCATGCAGTAAATGGGCATTCTATTAATGATATTCCAGCTAATATGGATATTGCTTATTTTGCGATGGGCTGTTTTTGGGGGGTTGAACGTCTATTTTGGCAACAACAGGGCGTTTACTCAACAAGTGCGGGTTATAGCGGTGGTGTAACAGAAAATCCTACCTACCAACAAGTTTGCCAAGGTTTAACGGGTCATAGTGAAGTGGTGAGAGTTGTTTTTGACCCCGCAATAATTAGCTACCAACAACTTCTGGCTCTTTTTTGGGAAAATCATAATCCATCACAAGGTATGCGCCAAGGTAATGATATTGGTAGCCAATATCGCTCGGCAATTTACACAGTTAATGCAGAGCAATATGCGCAAGCTATTGAGTCCAAAAAACGTTATCAACAAGCGATGAATGCCCAAGGCGCAACAACGGAAATTACGACAGAAATACAACCAGCGGGCCCTTTTTATTTTGCTGAAGATTACCACCAGCAATATTTATACAAAAACCCACAAGGTTACTGTGGATTAGGCGGGATAGGTATCTGTTTTCCACCCGAAAAGTAACACTAGCAGAAAATAGCAGGGCGATGATATAATTTCGCCCTCTTATCTGTCTTTGTGAATAATTTCATCACAATATATTGATTTATCTTCTATTTTTAACACTCTAGTATTACCCTTTGGATTAAATACTCGGGGTGATGTGAGCCTTATATGCTTAATAGTTTACTCATTGTGCTTTTGCTTTGTGCTATCAGCGCCTTTTTTTCGCTGTCTGAAATCTCTCTTGCTGCTTCTCGTCGAATTAAACTCAAACAACTTGTTGATGAAGGCAATATTAACGCTGCCCGCGTCTTAAAAATGCAAGAAATGCCAGGCATGTTTTTTACTGTCGTTCAAATAGGATTAAATGCTGTTGCCATTTTAGCGGGTATCGTTGGTGAGTCTGCATTCTCCCCTTCACTAAAAAGTTTCTACCTACAATTTTTTGAAGAGCCTCTCGCCCAACAGCTTGGATCTATCTGTTCTTTTATTATTGTCACATCAATGTTTATTTTGCTGGCTGACTTAACCCCAAAACGTATTGGTATGATTAAGCCTGAAGCTATCGCATTAAGAATTGTGAATCCAATGCGTTTCTGCCTTGCTTTCTTCCGCCCTTTGGTGTGGTTATTTAATGGTATGGCAGATCTCATCTTCAAGTTATTTAAAATCCCAATGGTCAGAAATGAAGACATCACTTCTGATGATATTTTTGCCATTGTAGAAGCCGGTGCTGTTGCTGGGGTTTTACGTAAACAAGAGCATGAGTTGATTGAAAATGTCTTTGAATTAGAATCTCGTACTGTACCATCCGCAATGACACCACGAGAAGATGTAGTCTATTTTGATCGTGAAGAGACTGAAAATGATATCAAAGAAAAAATTGCTACTCAGCCCCACTCTAAATTTTTAGTTTGTGAAGGGGATATTGACCATATTATTGGTTATGTAGATTCTAAAGAGCTTCTTAATCGCGTTATTAACGGACAAAGCCTAAATCTCAATGAAGGTGTTCATATTCGTAAAGCGCTGATTATTCCTGACACATTAACGCTTTCAGATATGTTGGAAAGCTTTAAAACATCCGGTGAAGACTTTGCCATTATCCTTAATGAATACGCCATGGTAATGGGCGTTATTACACTAAATGACGTGATGACAACCTTAATGGGTGATTTGATTGGACCCGGACAAGAAGAACAAATTGTGAGCCGTGATGAGCATTCATGGTTAGTTGAAGGCGGTACGCCAATTGATGATGTGATGCGTGTACTTGATATCGACGATTTCCCTGATTCAAGTAACTACGAAACAATCGCTGGTTTTATGATGTATCGTTTACGTAAAATTCCTAAACGTACTGATTATGTGAAGTTTTCAGGATATAAGTTTGAGGTTGTCGATATTGATAATTACAAAATAGATCAATTGCTTGTAACAAAAATTGATGATATCCCTCCTGTTAAACCTGTTTTACAAGAACATGTTCCTGTTACACAGACGACTACAACAGAAGTAGATACTCAAAAAAATGAGAATGATAAAGTAGCTAATTGATTAGTAACTCTTTGTAATTAATAACTGAGTCTTATCTAAATTATTAGAACAAAAGACTCAGTTATCTATCAGATAAAAGTTAGCCCATTTCTGCTTTCAGTAAAACGACCTGCTGGTTCACTTCACTCATGACATTAAAATGTAGCTTATCTCTTATTTTTGGTAATAAAATTTTACCGTAATCGAATTCAAATGCACCCATTCCTTTGATATAAAACCGTCCACGAAATAACGTCTTAACGTAGAGAGCAATTTTTTCAGGGTTATAGCGATTGAAGATTTTCATCTTTCAGTTGTCTCCCATGCTCGTTGTTGAGTTTAATAAGTCATAAAGACTTATCTTTATATATCAAATTTAAAGACCTAATTATAAGTACTAGGTTCCACTTATTTAGTTTTCTTATCTATTTTTACATTTATTGACAGTAAAGAATATAAATAAAGATAGCATGCGCATTATTTTACCCACTCAATGTTAAATAAATGTATCAGTGATGAGGTATTATTCTTCACTAGCTTCTATGCTTAGATAGAATCTAACGTCGATTTCAATAATAGGACAATGGCTATGCACAAAATAACCTTAGCTGCTCTTTTACTTAGTACATCCACATGGGCATTCGCACATAACATCACCGAAAATACAATCCTTCCCGCTGTTACAATCAATGATAAAGGTGAGCTACTTTATGACACAACCAAAGATAAGTTTAGCTACCAAAATTGGAATAGTGGTCTGCTCAATGGAAAAGTGCGTACTGTTCAACATATAGCAGGACGTAGCAAAGCGAAAGAGGTGAATGCGCCGTTTATTGAAGCGGTAAAACTAGCTAAATTCCCACATGCCAGTTATCAAACTACAACGATTATTAATACTGACGATGCTGTATTTGGCACAGGCCCATTCGTTCGTGGCAGCGTTGAAGACAGTAAAAAAGAATTTCCTTGGTCACAATTTATTGTTGATGCCGATGGCGCAGCATTAAAAGGCTGGGGATTAGAAAAAGAGAGTTCAGCGATTATTGTTTTAGATAAACAAGGCAAAGTCCGTTTCGTCAAAGAAGGCGTATTAAGCGGCGCGGAAATTACGTCTGCTATCAACCTCATCAACGACTTAATTAAAGAATAATTTCTGAATCAGAGCCCTTCTAAAACAAAGGGCTCCAATTTCATAAAGCGGTACTAAAAGATAGAGACTCGAAATCCCGGATTTATTAGCGACTCTTTTGGCGAGTAATCTAACGTTACCCCTTTCCAATCCGTAACATGGGCGCCAGCTGCAATCGCAATAGCATGGCCTGCTGCAGTATCCCATGTATGCGTAGGTCCAAAGCGAGGATAAAGCTGTGCTTTACCTTCAGCGACTAAACAAAACTTCAAAGATGAACCAACGGCGACCGTTTGATGTTCACCTAGCTGTGATAAATATTCTTTTAATTCATCATCTTGATGAGAACGACTAATCACGATCACGGGTGGCTCAGCACGACTTGCATGAATGGGTAATCGCTGACCACACTCCTCTTTCCACGCTTTTTTATTGGCAGCCGCATATAACACATTTTGCACTGGTGCATAGACGACCCCTAAAACCGGAATACCCTTTTCGATTAAAGCGATATTTACCGTAAATTCACCATTTTTACTGATAAATTCTTTAGTGCCATCTAATGGATCAATTAGCCAATAGCGATCCCAATGACGGCGAACTTCCCATTCAGGTGGATCTTCTTCAGATAATTGAGGTATATCAGGAGCAATAGAAGCAAGTCCTTGTTTGATAATTTGGTGAGCGGCTAAATCTGCTTCTGTAACAGGTGAATTATCACTTTTTTCCTGTACTTGGATAGGCTCTGATTGCTGGTAAATTTGCATTATCGCCATACCTGCTTGGCGGGCTAATTTGCTGACTTGTTCTAACATAATGCACCTCGCTTATTTCTATAAGTAGATAACATCTCTTATAAAAATCAATTATCCTACTGTCTATTCATTTTAGTCCAGAGACAAAAATAGCCGGCAAAACCGGCTATTTTTTTACTCTGATTTACAGCAGAATAAGAAATTATAAAATTTCTAATAATTCTACTTCAAATACTAATGTTGCGAATGGAGGAATAGCCGCCCCAGCTCCACGTTCGCCATAAGCTAATTGGTAAGGAATATATAATTCCCATTTTGAACCAACTGGCATTAATGTTAATGCTTCAATCCAGCCAGCGATAACACCATTTACTGGGAATTCAGCTGGTTGCCCACGTTGAACTGAGCTATCAAACACAGTACCATCAATTAAACGCCCCGTGTAATGAACACGAACATGATCAGTACGCGCAGGGATTGCACCTTCACCGACTGTCAGCACTTTGTACTGTAAGCCCGATTCTGTAACTTGAACACCTTCATTTTTCACATTTTCTTCTAAGAAAACTTTACCAGCATCAGCCAGCTCTGCTTGGCGTTCTTGACGTACAGCTTCCGCACGCTCGTGCATAGTACGTAAGGCATTGTGTAATGTTTCAACAGGTACAGAAGGTGCATTACCTTCTAATGCATCGGTCAAGCCAGCTAACAGTGCTGCGGGCTCTAATCCTTGAAGACCTGATTCAGTCAGTTGTTGACCGACTTGCAGACCAATACCGTAACTTGCCTGTGATTCGATAGAATCAAATGATGGTTTTGACATGAAAAATACCTGTTTTTTATGAAAGTTAGATCCAAGAATAACAGTGGTAAGGTACAGCGTAAACCTTCAGCCTTAAGTAATGGGGATTATTCGTTAAAAACCTAAATAATTGACTCTATTTATCCTGTCTTTAGTACTTTTTTAGTGTGATTTGTCATACTTATTTTCACAACATCGCAACACAGGCATATACTTATACGTAGGCATAAAACTGCCTAGCTCTGTTAATCCAGAGCTAAATATCAATATACAGAGATGTTCAGAGAGGTATTAAGTGAAAATAACTGCAAATCCCTATTTCCGCGAACAAGGCTATATTGATGGTCTGTGGTGTAATGCTAAAAACAACGAAACTGTTGATGTTATCGATCCTGCCACGGGTACTTTACTGGGTACCGTACCCAATATGGCAACACAAGAAGCAATAATGGCTGTTGATGCCGCACAAAAAGCCTTACCAAAATGGCGTGCACTGACAGCACATCAGCGCGGAGCATTGTTGCAAAATTGGTTTAAATTAATTATTGAAAACAAAAGAAAACTTGCTGAATTAATGACATTCGAGCAAGGCAAACCCGTTGCTGAAGCTGAAGGTGAAATTACTTATGCGGCTTCTTTTATTGAGTGGTTTGCTGAACAAGGTAAAAGAACCAACGGTGAAATCATTCCTTCACCTTCTGCGGATAAACGTTTGATGGTGATCAAACAAGGTATCGGCGTTTGTGCCGCCATCACGCCTTGGAATTTTCCGGCGGCGATGATCACCCGTAAAGCCGCGCCTGCATTAGCTGCGGGTTGTACAATGGTGATTAAACCTGCCAATGAAACACCTTATACTGCACTAGCTTTAGCTGAATTAGCGGCTCAAGCGGGTATCCCCGCCGGTGTTATTAATATTGTCACAGGTGATGCGATTAAAATTGGCGAAGTCTTTACCTCTGATAACCGTGTTCGCAAATTAAGTTTTACAGGCTCTACGGGGGTTGGACGTTTATTAATGCGCCAGTGCTCGGATAGCGTAAAAAAAGTCTCTTTAGAGTTAGGTGGTAATGCACCCTTTATCGTGTTTAACGATGCTGATATTGATAAAGCGGTTGAAGGTGCTATGGGGGCAAAATTCCGTAATGCAGGACAAACTTGTGTTTGCGCTAACCGTTTTTATATTCATAAAGATGTTTATCAAAAATTTAGCGAGCGCTTTGTTGATGCGGTTAAAAAACTTAAAGTGGGAAATGGTTTTGAAGAAGGTGTCTCTATTGGACCTCTGATTAACCGCAAAGCCGTTGAGAAATCACAATCATTACTTGCTGACACACTAAAACGCGGTGCAACACTGCTTTGTGGTGGAGAAAGTGATAACGCAGGTGAAAACTTTTTCCAGCCTACTGTTGTTGGTAATGTACCTACTGATAGCCATATTCTTGAAGAAGAAATATTTGGCCCTGTCGCACCTTTAGTGATTTTTGAACATGAAGATGAAGTGGTACATTTAGCCAATAACACCATTTATGGCTTAGCTGCTTATTTTTATAGTGAAAATCCACAGCGTATTTGGCGCGTTGCTGAAAATTTAGAATATGGCATGGTGGGGATTAACACGGGGTTAATTTCTAATGAAGTTGCACCATTTGGTGGTATCAAACAATCAGGTTTAGGTCGTGAAGGCTCTGAGCACGGGATTGAAGACTATATGGAAATGAAGTACCTCTGCCAAGGGTTATAATCTTTAACGCTATTTATAAAAGTAAGTCAGCATGGATGCTACTGCTTTTTCCTTTTTTATCATTATTTTTAAAGAAAAATACCCTCGATAATAACCAAGGGTATAAGATGTCAGCCCAATATTCTTATCAATAAGTTATCAGTGATAAAGCATTTCGTGAACAATATCATCTGCTTTCATTGAATAAGGGTAATATGTTGGCCAGTTACTTAGCTCTTTAAGTAATTCATCTTGCGATGTATTGCCCATATATAAATGGAAGTGCCCCGCTTTCTCTGGTGCAATAATGTGGTCGCTAAATTGAATAAATTTGGGCGCTTGGCTTTTGGCATCATCACAGCGAAAAAGATAACGTACTCCTTTTTTACCAGACTCATAATGTAGAATACGATAACCATCATAGTGATATTCACAGCTATCTACGTTCTCACCACGATGGAACTCAATAATATTGTTTTCAATACCAATCATATCCACATCCGTTTTATAGCCTTGTGTATAGTAAGCGCGGTACTCCTCAACCGTTTTATCCTTTTTGGTTTCTGCTTTTTTCTGTAAAACCTCATCTAATTCGCCACTGAGAAGATAAGGCTCTACAGATTGCCATACACCTTCCCAATCACTGAGTTGGCGATCAAGCACATCCTTATCCTCAAAAATACCATTAGCAGCATCTCGTTGTGATTGTGTTTGTACTTTTTCATGATGATGCCCATGAGCCAAAACAGACATCGCACTACTCAATAGTCCCATAATCAAAACACAAGAAAGTATCGGTCTTTGCATGATGTTACCCCTGAACTGCTTTAAAACGTGGATTTGACTTACAAATCACATAAAGACGACCACGGCGACGCACAACCTTACAATCTGGATGACGTTGTTTAGCACTTTTTAATGAGCTTAATACCTGCATTATCTCTTCCTTACTTAATAAATTGACCAAAACGTTTATTAAAACGTGCCACATTACCTTCTTGAGAATGTGTCTTTTGTTTACCGGTATAAAATGGGTGTGATTGAGAGGAAACATCTAATGTCACATAAGGGTATATTTGCCCTTCATACTCTATTGTTTTTTCCGTTTGGATGGTTGAACCCACTTTAAAATAAGCATCTGCACTAGTGTCATGAAAAATCACTGTTCGATATTGAGGGTGAATACCTAGTTTCATAATAAACCCCATTTGTTTGTTATGTTATACTGTAACAAATTAGAATTGTGCTAATGTAGCGCTTTTTTATTTTATTGACCAGTTTTTTTTGATTTGTTTTTCTATTTCAAGAAAGAAAGTATGCTTTTGAGAGGGATTTTTTAAGTGATATAAATGGATTTTTTGGCTTTTTTTATCCAGTTTTCCTATTTTCCGCTAAAGTTATACTAAGATGGAAAAACAAATAGGATTTATTATGACTCATTGGCGCGATAAGCTTTTCAGTAAGTCACTTCTGTCTATTGATCGTCATATAGACTTTCCTAATGTTTTTCCTACTTCTACCCCTTCGCTTTTTTCACTATTAACTCCTTATGAAATAGGCGATGTGCCTTTACCTGATGAATTAAATCTATTGTCAGAAAGTCACTTAAAAGAAAAATCAAATAATGAATCTATTCCTTTCAGTTGGTCAGCAGGTGCTCGCGAAGGCATTATTCTGCATCAACGGATAGGTCGCGCGATCGAACAGCAACCTTCACAACAATCATGTGAGGAATTTGTCCTCTCACTCTATAACGCAATCAAACATGTTGTGCTTTTACCCGATAAAGATCATATCACTTCTTTTTATGCAATAGCCTGTCAGGATAAACTCGCCCCGATAACTTATCTATCCCAATTGATCGACCAAATAGAACAAGATGAAGTACTGGTTAAAAATGAGATCTATTTTCAGTTGATCTTATGGATCTTAAAACTGAGCCCTGATAAAAATCCCGTTAAAATCGCTTTAGGATTGTTAAGATCATTTCATGATAATACTTCTCAACATTTGCTTTTATTGTTTGCTCTTCATCCTGAATTTACACTTTATGCTATCCGCTCACTAAAACAGCGTCTTTCTTGCGAAGAGTTTGAGCCTTTTTTATATTCCCTTGGTCAGCGAACCAAAGGCTGGGGACGTATTCAATTTATTGAATATCTGCCAACAGCACTTTCGGTAAATAACCGTTATTGGTTACTCACTGAAGGCTATAAAAATAATGTAATGACAGAATATGTCGCCTATGACTGTGTAACGAAAGGCAAACTATTAGAGATGCTTCATACGCATCCTTTGGATAACACACTGCTACTAGGTTGTAGTGATTTATTGCGTGCATTAATTAATGGTGGCCCAGCAAAAGATATTTATGATTACATTGAGGGTGTCCACGTTTGCAAAGCGTTTATTTCACAAGTCGATGCACTGCCACCGAAAGAGCTAAAATTGCTTCATTGTGTTTGTGAAATCGCTGATTTTGTACAGAATAGTGGTGAAGATTGGTTATTACTCGAAACATTAGGATGGGATGACCACGTCCAACAGCAAATTATGTCTGTTTCACAAAATATTATTCAAAAACCAGAGTGGTCAACACTCATTATTGAAGCATTACAACATCCCTCCCGCTCAAAAAATTACCAAGCAAGTTTGGTAGCAAAATCTCTTCGTCTTGATATTTGGGAATTGCTTTTTTCACTGCAAAAAGATAATCCCAATGCTGATTGGTGGCATCAGTTAATGCAAACAGATGCTTCTCATAAAATAGAAAGAGTAGTCAAACTTGCAGAACAACAAATTGCATTAACAGCATTAGATAGCACAGATGATCCATTAATAACTATCTACTCTGAATATCAGTCTCATCATGCCGTTGAATATATTATGCAAGATCTTGGTGGTTTTCCCGGTATCGGCTGGTCACTCATCAAACGGCAGTTACATAGCCCAATATTGCGTGATAGAAATATGGCACTGAATGTTCTTTCAACATGGTCTGACACATTATTACCTCATGATCTTTATGGTGAATTAACACAAGCCTTAACCATAGAAACCGATAAAAATGCTTATCAACGTATGAAGCTATTTTTAGTTAACCATCAAGGAAATGAAGAATATTAATGGTTAGAGCGAATAGATAATTCTGAAAAGAATTCAGGGAGCAGGTTAGGATCATGGTTCGTGCTAGTATGGCTACAAGGAATAAAAAAGATGTTACAGCAATTCATAATACTGATTCACAGATCAATAATGAGGTGAATATGGGCAAATTCCCTGGCTTACATCGTCGAGCAATACTCGTTATTGCTATTGCTTTATTGGTCGTGTTTTTTTGGCCAACAAGTGAGAATAATGGTGAGCCGCCTCAACCGTCATCATCGACGCATGATCTTCCTGTACCAATAGCGCCTACCAATGATCCGGTGTATCAAGCACCGATCCCTCAAGCACAAGATAGCTTAAATGCCGATCCAGAGGTTTCTCCATCAATAGATAACCCAACGGAAAATGATCCCGAGGGAACGGTTGCTCAAACGACGCCACCACAAGACACTCAATCAACACCAGCGCAAAAAACATGGCAAACCTACACTATCAAAGAAGGACAAACCTTAGCGCAACTTTTTAGAGACAATCAACTTCCTGTCAATGATGCATTTTCTATGGCGAAATCAGAAGACCAACAAAAATCATTAAGCCAATTGCGCTCAGGGCAAACTATTCGTTTACAGCGCAATCCGCAAGGTGATGTTAGCATGCTAGAAGTGACAAATAGCGCCGGTACTGTTATCACTTACACTCGTTTAAGTGATGGAAGTTATTACCGTACACCATAGTAGAAGAGCATTTATTCTCCCCAAAAAAAACGCCAGCTAAGCTGGCGTTTTTCTTTATCAACATTAACTGTTTAATCAGAGATTATTCAGCAACGATGATAACATTCAGTTCAGCGAATACGTCACTGTGAACTTGGAAGTGAACTTCGTGGTCACCAGTAGTACGCAGAACGCCATTTGGCAGGCGAACTTCGCTCTTACACATTTCAACGCCAGCTGCAGTTACTGCATCAGCGATGTCACGAGTACCGATTGAACCAAACAGTTTACCTTCGTCACCCGCTTTAGAGCTGATAGTGACAGAACCCAGTGCATTGATCTTCGCTGCACGAGCTTCAGCTGCTGCTAAAGTTTCAGCTAATTTAGCTTCTAACTCAGCACGACGCGCTTCGAAAAACTCGATGTTTTTCTTAGTCGCAGAAACAGCTTTACCCTGTGGGATTAAATAGTTACGAGCATAGCCCGATTTTACGTTAACCTGATCACCCAGGCTACCTAGATTCGCTACTTTATCAAGCAGAATAATTTGCATTACCTTATCCTCTACAAGTCATTAATGGACTATATACCTATTACTGATGACGATCAGTATAAGGTAATAAAGACAGGTAGCGTGCGCGCTTGATAGCACGAGCCAGCTGACGCTGGTATTTTGCACGAGTACCGGTGATACGACTTGGTACAATTTTACCACTTTCAGTGATATAGTTTTTCAGCGTAGCGATATCTTTATAATCGATCTCTTGTACGCCTTCTGCTGTGAAACGGCAGAACTTACGACGACGGAAATAACGTGCCATATGGCTAGTCTCCAGAATCTATCAATTCAATCTGCTCGGCATGAAGCACCAATTTAAATAATCCATTTCGCGCCTGATGGCTACTAATGAATCCTGAAACGGTGATTTGGCTGCCGACCGTTATACTGTGAGTAACTGCTTGTAACGCTTTCCCGCTAGCAATAATGGGCATTCGGCACCATGATTGTCTTTTTAATCCCGCCTCTTCTTGTATTGAACGATGTTCAATAACAAATTGACAGTGCGGGATCCCAGCGGGGCTAACTTTTCGTATTAATGCTTTGCACACTGTGCCAGTTAGCACCAAATGATTATTAGCCGTCACAGCACTAATTACTCTTCAGAATCCTCTGCTACATCATCAACTTCTTCTTCACCATCTAGGTCATCAGCGATATCACGACGGCGTTCGTCTTTTGCTTTAACCATTGGAGAAGCTTCAGTTACTGCGTGTTTAGTACGCATAATCATGTTGCGGAGAACGGCATCGTTGAAACGGAAAGTAGTTTCCAGTTCATCAATCACTTCCTGCGGAGCTTCAACGTTCATCAGAACGTAGTGTGCTTTGTGCAGTTTGTTGATTGGATAAGCTAATTGACGACGACCCCAGTCTTCTAGACGGTGGATCTGACCATTTGCATTAGTGATAGCGGTTTTATAACGCTCGATCATGCCCGGAACTTGTTCGCTCTGGTCAGGATGAACCATAAAAACGATTTCGTAATGACGCATTTGATATTGCTCCTTACGGATTTATCAGCCTCCTGTCAGGGTCAGTCACCACCCATGGAGGCAAGGAACTTGTTTAGTTGTGACTGAAAAAATTGACGCGTAACTATACCCCCGCGGTCAATAAAACTCAAGGGAGTATAGAGAATAAAATAAACTAAACGATTATTTCACAATAATACGCTGGCGCATCGCTTCAAATAAACAAACACCAGTTGCGACAGAAACGTTGAGCGAAGACACCGTACCCGCCATTGGAATACTGATCAGTTCATCACAATGCTCACGTGTTAAACGACGCATACCTTCACCTTCAGCACCCATCACTAATGCCATTGGGCCAGTAAGTTTGCTTTGATATAAAGTATGATCTGCTTCGCCTGCTGTGCCGACAATCCAAACATTCTCTTCTTGCAGGAAACGTAATGTACGAGCAAGGTTAGTCACTTTAATTAAAGGAACGCTTTCTGCTGCACCACAAGCCACTTTTTTCGCTGTTGCATTTAATTGTGCAGAACGATCTTTAGGTACGATAACAGCGTGTACACCCGCAGCATCTGCGCTACGCAAACAAGCCCCTAAATTATGGGGATCAGTAACACCGTCTAGCACTAATAAGAAAGGTGTACCGACTTTAGCTAATAAGTCAGGTAAATCTTGTTCTTGATACTGACGACCTGGTTTCACTTTTGCAATAATACCTTGGTGAACAGCACCCTCTGTTTGGCTATCTAACCACTGACGATTAGCCACTTGAACTAAAATCCCCTGGGCTTCTAATTCATGAATAACGGGAGTTAAACGGCGGTCTTCACGCCCTTTTAATACATAAACTTCTTTAAAACGTGCAGGATCACGCTCAAGCAATGCTTTTACTGCGTGAATACCATAAATAATTTCTTCGCTCATAGCGGTACTTACTCATTAAAAAATAAAAGGCACAAAACAGATAAAAGGCGGAGTCTCCGCCTTTTAAAAAAGAACTAGAAGAACAAATCTTATGCTTTATCGCGTTTGGCAGCGCGCTTAGCTTTAAGCTTTGCTTCTATCTTTTTGGTTTGTGATGATGCTTTCTTGCGTTTACTGCTTGCTTTATCTTTAGCAACTTGGTCTTTTACAGCGCTGTCTTTGTTTGCATTACTTTTAGCTGATTTTCCTTTTTTAAAGGCGCTATCTGGCTCAAAGTTTTTATCTTTACTTGCATCACGACGTCGAGACTTACTAGAACTTGCGTTTCTCTTGTCTTTTTCACCCTTTAACCCGCGAACGCGTGCTGTTTTACCCGGGTTACGCGCGGTACGTGTTGTTGAAATTAAGGAGAAATCGATAGTACGTTCATCCATACTGACTGCTTCAACTTTAACTTCAACTTCATCACCAAGGCGATAGACTTGTCCTGAGGACTCACCAATTAAACGCTGCCCCACATTATCATATTGATAGTAATCATTATTTAATGTAGAAACATGTACCAAACCATCAATAAACAGATCATTTAAACGAACAAAGAAACCAAAGCCCGTTACGCTGGTGATTATACCGGTAAATTGTTGACCAATTTGATCCAGCATAAAGTCACATTTCAGCCAATCAGCCACATCTCTTGTTGCTTCATCAGCACGGCGTTCAGTTAAAGAACAGTGCTCGCCTAATTGCAACATGGTGTCCATATCACTATGGTAGCCACCTGTTGGGGTCCAACGCTGTGAGCCATGGCCTTCTTGTTTGGCAATTTGATATTTAATTGCACGGTGCAAAGCTAGGTCAGGATAACGACGAATTGGTGAGGTAAAGTGCGCATAAGATTTTAATGCTAAACCAAAGTGCCCACGGTTTTCAGGATCGTAAATCGCCTGCTTCATTGAGCGCAAAATCATGGTTTGTAGCATTTCACGATCAGGTCTGTCTTCAACCTCTTTCATGACTCGCGCATAATCTGCTGGCTCTGGCGTTAAGCCCCCTGGCAACGTTAAACCTAATTCATTAAAGACTGAACGTAAATTCAGTACGCTTTCTTCTTTCGGTTTATCATGAATACGATAAAGTGCAGGTTCTTCATTTTTCTCAACAAAGCGAGCTGCAGCGATATTCGCTAAGATCATGCACTCTTCAATTAATTTGTGTGCATCGTTACGAACAACAGGCTCGATACGTTCAATACGACGCTCTGCATTGAAGATAAATTTCGCTTCTTCAGATTCAAACCCTATCGCACCACGTTGCTCACGCGCTTTATCAAGCGCTTGGTATAACTCATATAGATGTTCAATATCTTTAACGATAGGCTTATAGTGCGCACGTAGTTCTTCATCACCTTGAATAATTTTCCACACTTTGGTGTAGGTCATTCGAGCATGAGAACTCATCACTGCTTCATAAAATCTATAAGAAGAAAGGCGCCCTTGCTCAGAAACCGTCATCTCGCAGACCATACACAAACGGTCAACTTGTGGGTTTAATGAACATAATCCATTAGACAGAACTTCTGGCAACATCGGTACGACTTGAGAAGGGAAATAAACAGAGTTTCCTCGACTACGCGCTTCTGCATCTAATGCCGTCTGTGGACGCACATAGTAGCTAACATCAGCAATTGCAACCCATAAACGCCAGCCGCCACCCTTTTTACGTTGACAATAAACAGCGTCATCGAAATCTCGTGCATCTTCACCATCAATTGTGATTAAAGGCAAACCACGTAAATCAACACGGCCTTCTTTGGCAGATTCAGGCACTTCCTCTTTTAAATCAGCGACTTCTTTTGTGACTTTTGCAGGCCAAGTGTAAGGAATTTCATGGGTACGTAATGCGATCTCGACGGCAATACCCGTTCCCATCGTCTCACCTAAAATTTCGACAATACGACCTATGGCTTGAGTTCGTCGCGTTGGTCTTGTAGTGACTTCAACCACCACCACATTACCCATACGTGCACCCATGATATCTTCTTTAGGAATAAGAATATCAAAGCTTAAACGGCTATCATCAGGTACAACAAATCCCATACCTGACTCAATAAAATAGCGACCTACAATTTGATTATTTCGTGGTTCAATCACTCGAACAACACGACCTTCACGGCGCCCTTTTCTATCCATACCTAAAGGTTGAGCAAGGATAACATCGCCATGCATGGTTTTTTTCATTTCATCTTGTGAAAGGTAAAGATCATCTTTTTGACCTTCTGCACGTAAAAAACCATAACCATCACGGTGACCAATTACCTTTCCTTTCCATAAATCAAGGCGTTCAGGTAACGCGTAGCACTGGCGACGGGTAAAAACTAATTGACCATCACGCTCCATCGCTCTTAAACGACGACGTAATGCTTCTAAGTCTTCTTCACC
Organism: Proteus penneri; assembly: GCF_003144535.1. Classification (GTDB taxonomy): domain Bacteria; phylum Pseudomonadota; class Gammaproteobacteria; order Enterobacterales; family Enterobacteriaceae; genus Proteus; species Proteus penneri. Next base: position 170,359 of record NZ_PHFJ01000006.1, read on the forward strand.
TGAAATTTTTAACGCCTGTGCTAAATCTTCACGGCTCATGGGTGCCGTGCGTTTTTTCATTTCTTCTAAAATATATTCGCGACTAGCAATTGGAGAGGCGTATTTTTCTGCTTCTCTATCCTGAAAAGGATCTTTTGACATTATGACCTCCAAGCTATCAGATTTGATGAAATAGTAGACTCAAACATCTTCTAATAACAATTTATATAAGGAGCTATTATTTTCAACTAGCTCAGCGAGTGTGTGACGGTCTAACTCTTTCAAAAACTGCTCAATTGCCTGATTCAAGACCAGTTTTAGTCGACACGCAGGGGTAATGTGGCAAAACTCAGCACTACAGTTTACTAATGAAAGTGGCTCTAAAGCACGAACAACCTCACCCACAATGATGTCTGTTGCAGGCTTACCTAAACGGATCCCACCATTTTTACCACGAATAGCCTCAACAAAACCTAAGTGGCTAAGTTGATTAATAATTTTCACCATATGGTTACGCGAGACACCATAGACTTGTGTCACTTCCGTGATACTCGTCATTTTGCCTTCTGGCAATGAAGCCATATATATCAATGCCCGCAATCCATAATCTGTAAAACTGGTTAATTGCACAATGACCTCTGAAAAGTGGTTTTCCCTATTAAAGTCGTTAAGGGATAAGTAATTAGTAATGAGAATATCATTTTATTAAGCAATATTATGTTTAATTTTTGGACATTTAGCAAAGATATGCTCAAAAGTGAGTTATTTCCATCTCTCACTTGACTACTAACAAAATAATAGCGACATCATAGGCAAAGAAAAAGCGATACTGTCGATTTTCAACAGATCGCTTTTCTATTTCTGGCATTACAACAATAACATTGTCTTATTGTTTTTACGCATTACGGATAAAACAGAAGCAAAACCGAGTGTAAAGCTGTCTTATCTTATATGTGTAACGCGTATTTTTATCTCAATTTAACCAACAAACAGATACGAAAAAATCGCCCCTGTCATTTTCAGGGACGATTTTCACATCAAACGAATTTAATGCAGATTATGCATCAAATGGATGACGGAGAATGATGGTTTCTGAACGGTCTGGACCAGTAGAAACGATATCAACAGGAACACCTGTTAACTCTTCTACACGTTTGATGTAGTTCAGCGCCGCTTGTGGCAGTTGAGCGTGATCTTTCACACCAAAAGTACTTTCATTCCAACCTGGCATTGATTCATAGATAGGCTCGATACCTTCCCATTCATCAGCAGCTAAAGGTGTTGTATCAATGACTTCACCGTTTGGTAAGCGATAACCCACACACAGTTTCACTTCTTTCAAACCATCTAACACATCCAGTTTCGTCATGCAAAAACCAGACAGTGAGTTGATTTGAACAGCGCGACGAATAGCGACGATATCTAACCAACCAGTACGACGGCTACGACCCGTGGTTGCACCAAACTCTTGGCCTTTCTCACGTAAGAAGTCACCCACTTCATCAAACAATTCAGTTGGGAATGGACCTGCACCTACACGAGTAGAGTAAGCTTTGATGATCCCTAATACGTAACCAACATAACGAGGGCCTAAACCTGAACCTGTTGCTACACCACCTGCGGTTGTGTTTGAAGAGGTTACATACGGATAAGTACCGTGGTCGATGTCTAATAAAGTACCTTGTGCACCTTCAAACATCACTAACTCACCGTTTTGTGTTGCTTTGTACAGTAAGTCAGAAACATCAACAACCATACCTGTCAGAATATCAGCGATTGCCATGATATCGTCTAAGGTTTTTTGGTAATCAACAGGTTCAACTTTGTAGTAGTTAACCAGTTGGAAGTTATGGTATTCGATGATTTCTTTGAGTTTTTGTGCAAACGCTTTTTTATCAAACAGATCGCCAACACGTAAACCGCGACGAGCAACTTTATCTTCGTAAGCTGGACCGATACCACGGCCTGTTGTACCGATAGCTTTCTCGCCACGCGCTTTCTCACGCGCATTATCTAATGCGATATGATAAGGAAGGATTAATGGGCAAGCTTCAGACAGAAGTAAACGAGAGCGAACAGGAATGCCACGATCTTCAAGTTGGGTCATTTCCTTCATCAGCGCTTCCGGTGATAACACGACACCGTTTGCTATGATGCTAACAACATTTTCACGGAGAATGCCTGATGGGATCAAATGAAGAACGGTTTTTTCACCGTCGATGACTAGAGTGTGGCCTGCGTTATGGCCACCTTGGTAGCGAACAACATACTTAGCGCGTTCTGTCAGCAAATCGACTATCTTGCCTTTGCCTTCGTCACCCCACTGGGTGCCCAATACGACAACGTTATTACTCATTTCAAAATACACTCGGTTGCTTAAAAAAGGATTCTACCATCTCAAATCAAGAGTTACAGTAGATTTTATCTAATTATGTCATCCCCGCTTTTAAGCAATAGATTATCTTGCCATTGTCAATATTTTTGCCCGAAAAATCCGCACCACAAACATATTGTGACTTTCATCAACAGTTTTGATCGCAAAAATAGGAAGCAGAGTGACATAAAAGTGAAAATGGCGAAGAAGACGCTTCGGAATTGCCGAAGGTTTATCTTGAAATGCAATTTTCACTTTATACTATCCCAGCTAAAACCATTTTGGAAACCATTAAGCATAAATTTTCATCTTTTTATGCACAATTATTTATTTCTTAGCTTGATTATTAGCATTAACTTATTAATATCCAAAAAAAATCCCCCACTTTTTAAAGATGGAGGATTTTATAATTTACTCAAACGGTTTAATACGTTTGGAAATTACTCTTCAATCGCTCGCGCTTTTGTTGGTGCTTTCATATAGCGTAAGAAATCGCTATCTGGGCTTAATACCATGACGTCATTGCCATCTTGGTTAAAGCTTTTCTCATAAGCACGTAAGCTACGAATAAAGGCATAGAAGTCTGGATCTTGGCTGAATGCATCAGCAAACAGTTTAGTTGCTTGGGCATCACCTTCACCGCGAAGACGTAAAGATTCACGCTCAGACTCAGCAAGTGTCTCTGTTACGGTTTTATCCGCAGCAGCACGAATTTTCACAGCTTGCTCTTGACCTTGTGAACGGTGACGACGAGCAACAGCTTCACGTTCTGCACGCATACGCTGATAAATCGCCTCAGAAACTTCCATAGGTAAGTTGATTTGCTTGATACGAACGTCAATCACTTCAATACCTAATGCCGCCATACTGTTCATATTGATAGCGGGAGCTTGACCTTTAGTTTCTTCAGCTACCTTCTTCGCTGCAATAGCAATAGCATCATCAGCAGCACTTGTATCACGAGAAGGTGTACCTTCATTCAGTGCATTACGAACATCAATGGTTAAACGACCACGAGAATCTGTAATAATTTGGTTTACGCTCATACGACCAATTTCTGAACGTAAACGGTCACTAAATTTGCGACGCAGCAAAGTTTCAGCTTGCGTTGTATTACCACCACCTGTTGCCAGATAGTAAGTACTGAAGTCACTGATACGCCATTTCAGATAAGAGTCAACTAATAAGTCTTTATTCTCACCGGATAAGAAGCGGTCTTGCTGGATATTCATAGTTTGAATACGCGCATCCAGTTTTTTCACATTCTCAATAAATGGAATTTTAAAATGAAGACCTGGCTCATAAACAACCGGTTTATTTTCAGCATCACGTACCACTTTCGCAAAGCGTAAAATAATGCCACGCTCATACTGTTGAACGACAAATACAGAAGAGTACAACAACGCTAAAATAATAACTGCAACAACAGCGATAACTTTACGCATGATTATTGTCCTCCTTGATTATTGCCGTAAGGCTGACCATAACCGCCATTATTACTACTACCATATCCACCATTACCATAAGTCGTTGTTGCTGGTTTTTGTGTCGGTGTTGGATTTACAGTTGGAGCGGGTGTGTTGATACGAGCCGGCGCCTCAGGGGTTTTTGATACACCCGTATGAGATGGCTGACGTAGCATTTGCTCTAAAGGTAGCACTAACATGCTGTTGCCTTTATCATTAGCGATGACTTTACGTGTTTTGGATAGCACTTTTTCCATCGTTTCAATGTAAAGACGCTCGCGAGTAATTTCAGGAGCAGCACGATATTCAGGTAAGATTTTAGCAAAACTTGCTACCTCACCTTCTGCTTTCATCACCACACTGGTTTTATAAGCCGTCGCTTCTTCAATCATACGTTGTGCGTTACCTTTTGCTAACGGTAACACTTCGTTTTTATAAGCTTCAGCTTGACGAATTGTTTTTTGTTCTTCTTCACGAGCCGCAATTACGTCATCAAATGCTGCTTTTACCGCTTCTGGTGGGCGCGCAACTTGGAAGTTGACGTCCACAATCGAGATACCCATGTTATAAGGGCGGATAGTCTCTTCTAATTCTTGACGTGTTTGGTCACGAATTTCTGAACGGTTTGAAGTCAGAATTTTTTCCATTTCTGAACGACCAATAACACCACGTACAGCACTGTCAGTTGCCTGACCTAAGCTGTTAATTGGTGTTGTCAGGTTAAACAGGAATGTTTCTGGATCAGAGACAACATACTGCACGTTTATCTCAACTTGAACCATGTTTTCATCTGACGTTAACATCATGCCACCCGTAGTTAAATCACGGATAGTTTTTACGTTAACAGGCTGAACTTCATCAATAAAAGTCGGTTTCCAGTTCAGACCGGGTTCAACGATTTGGTAAAATTTACCAAAACGAGTCACTACGCCTTGCTCTGCCTCTTTGATGGTATAAAAACCACTTGCAGCCCAAACTACGACAACCGCACCTAATGCAAGAGAAATCAAAAGATTTCCAGCATTACCACGAGGCCCGCCATTTTGCCCAGAAGAGGAGTTCCCACCTTTTTTACCACCGAAACCACCAAGTTTTTCACTCAGTTTACGGAACATATCATCGAGATCTGATGCTCCACGATTCCGACCTCCTTGATTGCCGTTGGAGTTACCGTTACCATCGCCATTATTATTGCCGCTGTTTCGGTTACCCCACGGGTCGCGGTCTTGTCCGTTGTTACCGGGCTGATTCCACGCCATGTTCTAGCTCCATTATTATGATTAGATTTATCAGGCTTAAGAGCCGATTTCGTCGCCAGCTCTCAGTTAATGTTCATTTTTATGGCCGAATATCAGACCACGTAATCCAATAAATTGGGTTCCTGCTTGCAAAGGCGGCGCCAGTCTATCATAGGCATACGTATGATTAGTCCAACTTTACCGTCTTTTTCAATCCATTCACGTTCTATTGACTGTAATTGATAAAAGCGGCTACGCAAGCGCCCTGTATCTTCTGGCGGTAAACGTAATTCAAAGTGTGCGATCTCACCTGAAAGACGTTCTGTCAACGCCTGATACAACAGAGGAATACCTTCGCCTGTTTGTGCCGAAACCCAAACCCTAACGGGTAAGTTTTCTTCATTTCGATCAATTCTTGGAGTGAAGTCTTCAAGAAGATCAATTTTGTTCATAACATGCAGTGTTGGTATCTCTTGAGCATCAATCTCTTCTAATACACTTTCAACGGCATGAATATTTTCCTCAAAACGACTATCTGCTGCATCAATAACATGAAGAAGTAAGGTTGCTTCTCGTGTTTCTTGTAAAGTGGCTTTAAAAGCAGCAACAAGATCATGAGGTAAGTGTCGAATAAATCCAACAGTATCGGCTAATACAACCGTTCCCACATCCTCAACTTGAATACGTCTTAATGTAGGATCTAATGTTGCAAACAACTGATCTGCTGCATATACATCAGAGCAGGTGATATGATTAAATAAACTCGATTTCCCCGCATTCGTGTAACCAACAAGGGATAATGTTGGAATATCAGCTTTACTCCGCGCTTGTCGTCCTTGTTCACGCTGACGCTCAACTCTACCCAATCGCATTAGAATTTGACTAATTTTACCTCGGAGTAAGCGGCGGTCTGTTTCTAGCTGAGTTTCGCCTGGTCCTCGTAACCCAATCCCCCCTTTTTGTCTTTCAAGGTGAGTCCACCCTCTGACTAAACGGGTTGACAAGTGACGTAACTGGGCGAGTTCTACCTGTAGTTTTCCTTCATGGGTTCTTGCTCTTTGAGCAAAAATATCAAGGATAACTCCCGTGCGATCAACCACTCGGCATTCACAAAGTCTTTCCAGATTTCGCTCTTGTGCAGGTGTCAGTGCATGATTAAATAAAACAACATCTGCACCACTTGCTTTTACAGCCTCGGCAATTTCTTCTGCCTTACCTTCACCCACATAATATTTGGGATGAGGTGCTTTACGATTTCCTGTAATAATCTGAACTGGCTTAACACCCGCAGATGTCACCAAAGATTCAAATTCTTGCAAATCATCAACGTTCTTTTCTTGAGAAAAGAAGACGTGCACTAAAACGGCTAATTCGCCACCTTCATAACGATCAAACAAAGGCGAAACCTCTTGGACTTTATAAAAACAGGAAAAAACATAGGTAAAGTCTCCCTACCTATGTTTTTCTTATATCAAGAATAATATTGGATTATTATTCTGCAACATCATCCTGCTGAGCAGCACCACTATTGTAGCCTGTACCAGTTTGGTTCGTGCCTGTATTGCTATGATGAGAAACAGGACGCGAAGGTACCACGGTAGAGATAGCATGTTTATATACCATCTGACTGACTGTGTTTTTCAGCAAAATAACAAATTGGTCAAAAGATTCGATCTGACCCTGCAATTTAATGCCGTTTACCAAATAGATAGAAACGGGAACCCTTTCACGACGTAATGCGTTCAAGAAAGGATCTTGCAAAGATTGCCCCTTAGCCATTCTATGTTTTCCTTATTTTGTTGTTTTATATTAGAACCCAATTGGTTCGAAAAATGAACTACTCAAAAATTGCGCTTTGGCAACTATCAATTTTACACAAACCTACCATCTATGCACTAACTACCTGCAAAACAGTGTCAAGAGATTGTTTTGGATCTTCACTGTCAAGCCAGTGAATGTTATTCCAACCCCTTAACCAGGTGATTTGTCGCTTCGCTAATTGCCGGGTCGCGCAGATCCCTCGATAAACCATCTCATCATAATCTATTTCGCCTGATAAATATGACCACATCTGGCGATAACCGACACAACGTACAGAAGGTAGATCTTCATGCAAATCGCCCCGTTCATACAATGATTTTACTTCATCTTCAAATCCACACGTTAACATCTGTTTAAAACGAGCTTCAATGCGTTGGTGAAGAACATTTCTGTCTTTCGGAGCAATCGCAAATTGATAAACATCATAGGGCAAAGACTCGCCTGATATTTTTGTCAATTCCGTCATTGTCTTACCTGAAATCAGGTAAACTTCTAACGCACGAGAAAGCCGTTGAGGATCATTAGGATGGATCCGTTGCGCTGCAACAGGATCAACTAACGCTAACTCTTTATGTATTGCCTCCCACCCTTGCTCTGCTGCTTTTTTTTCTATTTCAGCACGAACATCCGAATTGGCACTAGGTAAAGGCGATAGACCTTCAAGTAACGCTTTAAAATATAGCATAGTCCCACCCACTAATAGTGGAATTCGTCCAACTGCAGTAATTTCTTCCATTGCATTTAATGCATCTCGTCGAAAATCTGCAGCAGAATAGGGAAATGCGGGGTCTAGAATATCAATTAATCGATGTGGAGCAAGCGATTGCTCATTCGCATCTGGCTTTGCTGTACCAATATCCATACCACGATAGATAAGAGCTGAATCCACGCTAATAATATCTACAGGCAGTTTCTGTCTCAGTGCAATTGCTAATGCTGTTTTACCTGACGCTGTAGGTCCCATTAGAAAAATTGCTTTAGGTTTTATTTGCGTGTTCACTTCGCTCATTATTTAATGCCACTACCACCGGTTGTAAATCAATTAATTGTAATAAGTTTTTGGCTGGCTGTCTGACATATTGAGGACAGAGTCTTTCAATATCAGCCAATAGTCCTACTGCTTGAGCTTGCGACCATTGCGTCTGCTCTGCCCCTAATTGTTTTGCAAACCACTGTCCAAGTTGTTGCTCGGTACAAGATTGCTCTGCTGACAAATAAGCGAATAATGCTGTCAGTAACACGGGTAAATTTTGCTGACGCAAAGGTAACGACACTGCATGTATTGTTGCTTTACCGTGAGAAATTTCGATAACGATCCCGAAATGACTGATTAGCGACTGAAACTGATTGAATACACTAATCTCCTCTTTACTCAACGCCAACTTTAAAGGCACTAGCAAAGGTTGTGGCTTCAATGTTTCATCTTTAGGCAGTAATTGCGCACATTTTAACAGAAAATCCGCTTCTTCCAATGATAATAGCCCAAGACCTTGTGAAGATTCTATTAACGCATATTTGTGCTGATAAATTGCCAATACTCGCCCAAAAGTATAATCAGTTTGTCCATCTTTCGCATTGACGGAACGAGGCATCACCGAAATAGTATCTTCTTCGATATTATTAGTTGTATGAACGATTTCACCTAAATTCAATGGGGCACGCTCAGGAAATAGGGGTATTTTTTCTTTATCTTTTGATGTTGATACACTTTCTTGCATCATTTTTTGATAAAGCGCACCTTGTGTCCGCTGATAACTTTCACCAAACTGATGGCGACCTCCAAATTGAGAGGCTTGCTTTTGATGTGAGTTACTGTTGTGCTCTCGTTCACTGTATTGGTGTGATGATGATCGATTTGACGGAGTTTGAGCTATTGGTGCTTGATAAGGCTGAGAAAATACGTTTTCACCTGCAACTTGACGATTTTCAGGGAAGTTTAACGCTGTTTCGTGTTCTTCTTCATCATCTGAAGCTAATGATAAAGGTTCTTGGGTTGCTTGTCGTAAAACACTCAACACACCTTGATAGATAAAATCATGAACCAAGCGAGATTCATGAAAGCGAACTTCATGTTTAGCGGGATGGACATTAACATCGACTTGGTGAGGATCAACACTTAAATACAAAATGTAAGAAGGTTGCTGTTCTCCTTGCAAATAACCTTCGTAAGCTTGGCGAATAGCATGATTAATTAATCTATCACGCATCATTCGTCCATTCACATAGCAATACTGAATTTCACTACTTTGCACTGGTGATAAAGGATGTTCTACCCAACCTTTTATTGCTAAATCACCATGTTCCCACGATAACTGCATTGATTGATTGACAAAATTATTACCACAAATCGCACTCAAACGGCGATTTTGCTGACTTTCATCTTTTACTGCACGGTATTGCCGAACACGTTTGCCGTTATGAGTAAGATTGATAGTGACATCAAAACGCGATAACGCAATTCTACGAATCACTTCATCAATATGTGCAAATTCTGTTTTTTCAGTCCGTAAAAATTTACGTCTTGCTGGCGTGTTATAAAACAGATCAAGAACTTCAACCGTACTTCCCACAGGATGAGCGGCAGGTTTAATGGTGACTGCCATATCTCTGCCTTCTGCGTAAGCTTGCCATGCTTCTTCTTGATCTTGAGTACGCGATGTCAGGATCAAACGGGAAACAGAACTAATGCTCGCTAATGCTTCTCCACGAAACCCCATACTCATTATGGCTTCAAGATCGTCAAGAGTTGATATTTTGCTAGTTGCATGGCGAGCAAGTGCTAACTTCAAATCATCACGATTGATACCGCATCCATTATCACGAATACGAATTAGCTTAGCGCCACCTTTATCGATATCAATATCAATCGAGGTCGCGCCTGCGTCTAAACTATTTTCCAGCAGCTCTTTAACAACAGAGGCTGGTCTTTCAACAACTTCCCCTGCGGCAATTTGGTTTGCAAGCTGAGGAGGTAATAAATTTATCGCCATTACCTTTATTCCATTCTACTCAATCAATTAGGCGCGTTTTGTAAAGGGTGAGCCAGAAAATAATTTCTTAAACCTGCGTGAATAGATGCCGCGAGTTTTTCTTGATAAGCATTAGAAATCAGTAACTGCTCTTCTGACGCGTGGCTGATAAAACCTGTTTCAACTAAAATTGAAGGGATATCTGGTGAGCGTAAAACCCCTAAGCTGGCATGTTCTGGTGTTTTCTTATGTAATGAACCCACTTTTCTTAGCTCAGACAATACAGCAACGGCGACGTCATAACCCACTCGCTGTGAATTACCAAACTGCAAATCGAGCACCGTTTGACTTAAATAAGGATCAGCACCTTCTGATAAAGCATCACCAGCACCGCCTAACAATTCTGATTGTTTTTCACTTTGTTCAAGCCACTTACCTAATTCGCTGTTTGCTCGACGATTAGAAAGCACCCACACAGAAGCGCCTCTTGCACTACGATTTGGTGCTGAGTCAGCATGAATAGACACTAACATATTCGCACTTTGTTTACGGGCAACTTCAGAGCGCCCCGCAACTGAGATAAAATAATCACCACTGCGTGTTAGAACAGGTTTAAACATAGGATCATTACGTAATCGAGCTTCCAACTTTCTTGCTACACTTAATGTCACGTCTTTTTCACGATTACCTTTCTGACCAATCGCCCCCGGATCTTGCCCACCATGTCCTGCATCTATCGCAATAATAATTTGGCGAGAGCCCGCTTGTGGTTTTGATGGAGTGGTGCGAGGTTTCACAATAGGAGCAACTGGAGCAACCTCTGCTTTAGGTGTCATGGTTAAAGGCGCCATTTCTCTATTTGTATTTGAGGCTGATGCCGTCATTGTTGTCGGTGATAACGCAACAACAGTGACTGTTGATTGTGCATTGCTATTTTGTCGACTATTCATAGCCTTGATAGTAAGCACTAACTTATATCCACCACCTACATTCACTAAACTCTCCGTCACCACAACGGGCTGAGCAAGTTCTACAACCATACTTTGGTATTGGCTATCTTTTGATTGCGTTGAGCGGATTTTATGAGCTAACTGCCCATTACCTAGTATTGCCGGTAATCCCGTGATTTTTGTGCTCTGTTTAAAATCCATCACCAAACGGTCAGGACTTTTTAATGAATAATATCGATAACTCGGCTTCCCATCACTAAACGTAAATGTGAGGATTGTTGCTGAAATGCTGTTTTCTGCTTTCACTTCTGTCACAGTAGCGGCTTGTGCTGTTTGCACAAAAAATAAAGACAAAACAACCAACAGAAAGGCAACAACATAGCGCTGACTTTGACTCACAATAGTAATGAGACTCGACATAATCAATATTCCTTTATGCAGACTGAATACGGGATAAAACAGTATTCCCTCTTTGTGAAAGGGCAACAAAACGCGCTTTTCGACCTTCATCTTCATAACTTAGATGAAGTTCTAAATCCGCGTTAGGTAAAAAGCCTTCGCCTTGCGATGGCCATTCAATAAGGCATAACGCGTCTTGCTCAAAATAGTCACGTATCCCCATAAACTCCAACTCTTCAGCAGAAGCTAAACGATAAAGATCAAAATGATAAGCCGGATTTGGCGACAGCATATAAGGCTCAACTAATGTATACGTTGGGCTTTTTACATGTCCTTGATGACCCAGCGCTTGTAAAAAGCCGCGGCTAAAGGTTGTTTTTCCAGCACCAAGATCGCCATATAAATAAATGATCAATCCGTGATGCTCCGTTGCCATTGCAACAGTACGCCCGAGTTCAACTGTTGCCGCTTCATCTTCTAATGTAACAACCCATTCTTTCATATTTATATAATCTATTGTTAAGTTATAACAGCTTAATAAAGTGAGATCGTTGGAGAATATCAAATACTAAGCTTTATATGTTTTCTTAAGGCAAATAGTTATCGAAATCACTATCAAATAACCATACCATAAATCTATTTATTGCGAGGATTTTTCCTACTGCCTCACTATGATACACTGCGCGCTCTTAGGACTCACCTCTTACCTATTTATTGATTTGGTTTATTCATGTCATCACTTGATCTTAATCTTCTCGCTCAAAACATAAAATTATGGGGCTCTGAGCTAGGTTTTCAACAAACAGGAATATGTGATACTGACTTATCACTTGAAGAACCTCGCCTGCAAGCGTGGTTAGATAAGCAATATCATGGTGAAATGGCATGGATGGAAAAATATGGAATGACACGAGCCAGACCTCACGAATTGGTTCCGGGTACATTACGTGTTATCAGTGTCAGAATGAATTACCTCCCCACGGATGCGGCTTTTGCACGCACCTTAAATAATCCAGAACAAGGCTATATCAGCCGTTATGCGCTTGGTAGGGATTATCACAAAGTATTAAGACAGCGTCTTAAAAAACTCGGCGAAAGAATTTCACAATATTGTCAGCAATTTGAATATCAAGGGATAGTCAACTTTCGTCCTTTCGTTGATTCAGCACCGATTATGGAGCGCCCATTAGCCGTTAAGGCTGGGCTTGGTTGGGTTGGTAAACACTCACTTGTGATTAACAATCAAGCAGGCTCTTGGTTTTTCCTTGGTGAACTACTGATTGATTTGCCATTACCTACTGATAGTCCTGTTGAAGAACAATGTGGTAAATGTGTCGCCTGTATGACAACCTGTCCGACAGGTGCCATTGTTGAACCTTATACCATTGATGCTCGCCGTTGTATTTCTTATCTCACCATCGAGCTCGATGGTGCTATTCCTGAAGAATTTCGCCCTCTAATGGGTAATCGTATTTATGGTTGTGACGATTGCCAGCTTATCTGTCCTTGGAATCGTTTTTCATCACTGACTGACGAAGACGATTTCTCCCCAAGAAGAGCGCTTCATACCCCAGAATTACTCGATCTGTTTCAATGGAGTGAGGATAAATTTCTGCGTATCACCGAAGGTTCCCCGATCCGTCGTATTGGCTATTTACGTTGGCTTAGAAATATTAGCGTGGCGTTAGGAAATGCACCTTATCAAGATAAAATTATACTTGCCCTGCAAGAACGCTTTGGATTGAGTGATGTGTTAGATGAACATTTAAACTGGGCGATTGCACAACAGACAGCGAAGAGAAATGAAAAAGAAGTAAAAATACAGACTTCACAACAAAAACGCTTAGTAAGGGCGATAACTAAAGGCTTACCTCGTGATGCTTAATTTTTAACAGATTAAACACATTACGAGTAACCATTAATTTCCTCTGTGAATAAAATAAAAATCCCTTGTCTATCAACATGAACAAAAAATTCAAGCGAACTAAGACCCAAAATTTAAAAAAATAAAATAAACTTAGTTATCAATTAGATATAAAATCCAATCAATTTATTGAAGAGAATAATATCCTTATCACTTAAGGATACGTACTTGTGGATAACTCTGTGCAGTAAAAAAATAAATAGTGCTTAGATGCGGTTATTATTAGCATCTCACTGTGGATAAATCGATTTGGAAAGATTTTAAGAATAGTAGAATATATATCACATTTTTTTAAAGAAAAGCCTGAGAAACCCTTTTCTTTTTCTAAAATACTATTCAATGCATGTTTAACAGAATAAAGGCCTAAAACCTAAAAAATGATCTTGCCTCTGATTTCCCCTCTAAATGAGGAAAGGCGCACATTCTAGTGCTGTCAAATTAGAAATGCAAGCAAAGATCAAAGATAGATCACAAAAAAATAGCTTGATCTTACATGTAGTAATGACATTTTCTTTTTTGAACAACTATTCCGCACGCTCTTTTTACGCGTATTAAGTTACATCCCTCAATCTGCACCCTAAAACAGTGTAGTCGATATTAAAAAATGTGAGAGAAAAAACTTAAAATTTCTTTACGGGGATTAAAAATGAGATTTGGTAAGACAGAAGAGAAAAACTTGGAGCGGGAAACGAGACTCGAACTCGCGACCCCAACCTTGGCAAGGTTGTGCTCTACCAACTGAGCTATTCCCGCATTTGGTAAGTTTTGACAATCACTAGTAAAATATTTGGAGCGGGAAACGAGACTCGAACTCGCGACCCCAACCTTGGCAAGGTTGTGCTCTACCAACTGAGCTATTCCCGCGTCTTTCTTACACCCGTACAAATAAAATTCTTCATCGGTACGGGAAGCGCATTATACGAGAAAAATGCTTAACCGCAAGCCCTTATCAACAAAAAAATACGTTTTTTTGATTACATGCCGATAAAATCATCATAGTGATGTAATATCAATCATGAATGCACGCTTTTTACTCTTTAATAAAGGTTTTACGATAATAAGCAAGCTCTGCAATGGATTCACGAATATCATCCAATGCCTGATGAGTATTCTTTTTCTCAAAACCTTCTAAAATTTCAGGTTTCCAACGACGTGCTAATTCTTTTAATGTGCTCACATCAAGATAACGGTAGTGAAAATATTGCTCTAGTTCTGGCATATAACGATATAGAAAACGTCTATCTTGCCCCACACTATTACCGCAGATAGGTGATACGCCTTTCGGTACCCATTTTTCTAGGAATTCAATAGTCGCTTTTTGTGCTGAATTATCATCATATGAACTGGCTTTTACGCGCTCAACTAAGCCGCTACCTGTGTGGGTACGTGTATTCCATTCATCCATTAAGCTTAATTGTTCATCAGATTGATGTACTGCAATTACTGGGCCTTCGGCTAAAATATTAAGTTGAGGATCTGTCACGATAGTGGCAATTTCTATGATACGGTCACATTCAGGATCAAGACCTGTCATTTCCAGATCTATCCAGATCAGATTGTTCTCGCTTTTTGACATAATATATCCTAGCTGTTTCTAAGTGTGAGACATGATATTTTAGCGTTTATCATAGCGCGTTTACTCAATAAGCACGATAGAAGAACATCTAACCGAATAATACAAGTGAGGATCGGTGACAAAACGTAAATTATCTAAAGGCCAGCAACGCCGAGTACAAGAAAATCATAAAAAGCGTTTGCAGAGCAAAGAGAAAAAAAACCACGTTGAATTAGACGATACGCAATTAGGCGAAGCAACCGAAGGGCTAGTGATCAGCCGTTTTGGTCAACATGCAGATATCGAAGCAGCTGACGGCACAATTACACGATGCAATATTCGACGCACAATTTCATCACTGGTAACGGGTGATAAAGTTGTTTGGCGCCCTGCGCTACAAACACAAGAAAATGTCCGCGTAAATGGCATTGTAGAAGCCGTACACGAACGAACTTCAGTGCTTACTCGTCCTGACTATTATGATGGTATTAAGCCTATTGCCGCTAATATTGATCAAATTATTATCGTTTCGGCTATTTTGCCTGAACTTTCGTTAAATATTATCGACCGTTACCTTGTAGCATGTGAAACGTTAAATGTTGAGCCTCTAATTGTTCTCAATAAAATCGATATGCTAGATGAAGAAAGCCGTAAGACCGTTAGTGAATGGATGCAAACTTATAAAAATATTGGTTATCGTGTCCTTGAAGTCTCTAGCTATACCAAAGAAGGATTAGAAGCACTGACTCAAGAGCTTATTGGACGCATCTCTATTTTTGCAGGGCAATCTGGTGTTGGTAAATCGAGTTTACTTAACACGCTGTTACCACCAATGGAAGAAAGTATTGTTGTTAATCAAGTTTCTGATAACTCTGGTTTAGGTCAACATACCACAACAGCATCACGCCTTTACCATTTCCCACAAGGTGGCGATGTAATTGACTCTCCGGGTGTGCGTGAATTTGGTTTATGGCACTTAACGCCAGAACAAGTAACAAAAGGGTTTGTTGAATTCAGACCGTATCTTGGTGGTTGTAAATTCCGCGATTGTAAGCACTTAGACGATCCGGGTTGCTTAATAAGTGAAGCGGTGAGAAACAACGAAATTGCAGAAACGCGATTTGAAAATTACCATCGAATTTTAGAAAGTATGAGTCAGGTGAAAGTTCGTAAGAACATTAATTTAGACTCTTAACAATTGATTCACTGACAACCCTATTAAGGGTGAGTACAATAGACCCCTTTTGTCTATTTTTATCGTTTAATCCCAGAGGTTGCCATTTTGGACAAGCTAAAAATTAAACTACAGTATTTATTGCCTAAATTATGGCTAACACAGTTAGCTGGCTGGTTCGCAAATAAAAAAGCGGGTGCTATCACCCAGTTTGTTATCAAGGCTTTTGCAAAAGCTTATAAAGTTGATATGAATGAAGCGAAAGATAGCCAGTTTCAAGCTTATTCCACTTTCAATGACTTTTTTATTCGCGCCTTAAAAGACGGTGCTCGCCCTATTATTGAAGGTAATGACAAACTTGCATTACCGGCTGATGGTGCAGTAAGCCAACTTGGTCCAATTCAAGATGATCAAATCTTGCAAGCCAAAGGACATCACTACACCCTTGAAGCATTACTTGCTGGTAATTTTATGTTGGCAGATAAGTTCCGTAATGGTCAGTTTATTACGACATATCTTTCACCTCGTGATTACCACCGAGTTCATATGCCTTGCGATGGTTTATTAAAAGAGATGATTTATGTTCCAGGTGATCTCTTCTCTGTTAATCCATTAACGGCGACTAATGTCCCTAACTTATTTGCACGTAATGAACGTATTATTTGTCTCTTTGAAACACAATTTGGCCCAATGATACAAATTTTGGTTGGTGCAACAATTGTCGGTAGTATTGAAACGGTTTGGTGTGGCATGGTCACGCCACCTCGCGAAGGTATTATTAAACGTTGGACATATCCTCAAGCAGATAAAGCAGGAGCGATATTCTTGAAAAAAGGTGAAGAGATGGGTCGATTCAAGTTAGGCTCAACAGTCATCAATCTTTTCCCAGAAAATACCGTTCAATTGAATAAAGATCTTATGAATGGCTCCGTTACATTAATGGGAGAACAATTGGGTTCCATCATTAATGTCGCTGGTAATGACAACAATGCCATCAGTGAATAACACGTAATTCGGAGTAACCTTTGTGCGCCTGATAATCAGTCTTTTCTTCTCGCTTTTTTTGACATTTTCATTCAGTACATCCGCAATATCAGCAGATGTAGAAAAATTGCGTCAAGATATAAAACAACTTGAAGGAAGTACCAATCCTCAAGATATTGAGACAGTTCAGGCGCTACAAGGCACTATCAATTGGATTAATGATGGTGAAAAAGCGCAAGCAAATGCAGATAATTATCAAAAAGCTATTGATGATTATCCAGAGATCACGAAAGAACTCAGAACCAAGCTTCTTGAAGAAAGCCACTCAGTTCCAACTATCCCAGAAAAAATTAGCATTCCTGATTTAGAACAGAAAATTATTCAAGTCAGTAGCCAATTAATGGAGCAAGCAAGGCTTCAACAACAAGAGCAAGACAAAAGCCGAGAAATTAGTGAATCGTTAAACTTATTACCCCAACAGCTTTCTGAAGCACGCCGTTTACTCAGTGACGCGACAGCAAGACTCGCGGCTGTTAGTGCGTCAACAACACCGTTAACAGAAGCACAAAATAAGCTCACACAAGCGGAAGTTACCGCACGTAAAGCCATGGTTAATGAGCTTGAAATGGCACAACTTTCAGCTAATAACCGCCAAGAAATCGCTCGCCTTCGCTTAGAATTGTTTAAGAAACGCTATCAGCGCCTTGATGTACAACTACAACAATTACGCAGCTTATTAAATATAAAGCGCCAAGAAGTCGCTGATCTCGCATTAGAGAAAACAGAGATGTTAGCGGAGAAAGGTGGTGAGCTTCCTGAGTTTCTGACAAAACAGATCCAAACTAACCGTGAACTCTCTCAAATCTTGAATAAACAAACACAGGAAATGAGCGAACTGTCAGAAAAACAGCGCATTACTACACAACAGACACAACAAGTTCGTCAAACACTCACCACGATCCGAGAACAAGCACAGTGGTTAAGTGGCTCGACAGCATTAGGTGAAGCATTAAGAACACAGCTTTCCCGCTTACCCGAAATGCCTCGTTCACAAGAGCTTGATAGAGATATCATTCAATTACGTGTTGAACGTTTACGTTATGAGGATATGCTGGAAAACTTAAGTAAAATCCAGCCGCCAGAAACGGCTGATGGTTCTAAATTACCTGAAGCTCAGCAATATATTTTTGATTCTCTTATCCAGGCACGTCATGAATTATTGAATTCGTTGCTATCTGGTTATGACTCTCAAATTCTTGAATTAACAAAACTAAAAGTTGCGACAACACAATTAGCCGATGCTTTAAAAGAAACAAAAGACGCGACAAACCGTTATATGTTCTGGGTTGCTGATATGAGCCCAATCAAATTTAATTATCCAGTTCTATTAGTTAAAGATATCACTCGACTGCTTTCATTAGATACCTTTTCACAATTAGGTCATGCTGCTATCAGCATGCTTAAAAATCAGGATACGTTCCTATTCTTATTTGTCACTTTATCCATTGTGGGCTTTAGCCTGCGCACTCGAAAACATTACAACGCATTCCTTGAAAGAGTCAGCAACCGTATAGGTAAAGTCACTCAAGATCATTTTTCACTGACGATACGCACCGTTTTTTGGTCTATTTTAATTGCACTTCCGCTACCGCTGTTATGGTCTGCGGTCGGTTATGGCTTACAAAGTGTTGAATGGCGTTATCCAATGGCCGGCGCGATTGGCTATGGTGTAACAGCAGCCGCTCCCGTGTTGTGGCTATTTATGATCAGTGCAACCTTCGCACGGCATAACGGCCTGTTTATTGCTCAATTTAAATGGAAAGAGAGCCGTGTTAAAAAAGCAATGCGCTTTTACCAACTCTCTATTTTTGTCATCGTTCCGCTGATGATGTCATTAATTACCTTTGAATATTATAGCGATAGAGAATTTGCACCGACGGTCGGTCGCTTCTGTTTCTTACTACTCTGTATCGCCCTAAGCTTTATTACGTCTAGCCTTAAAAAAGCTCACGTTCCGCTTTATCTTGATAAACATGGATCTGGCGATAACCTGATCAACACCATTTTATGGTGGTTCTTACTGGTTGCGCCTGTTATTGCAGGTTTAGCCGCCGTCTTAGGTTACCTTTCTACCTCGATTGTCTTGCTCGGTCGTTTAGAAATGTCTGTCGCCATTTGGTTTGCTCTACTGATTATCTACCATATTATTCAGCGATGGATGCTTATTCAGCGCAGAAAATTAGCCTTTGAACGTGCTAAACAAAAGCGTGCAGAAATTCTGGCACAGCGCGCAAAAGGTGAAGATGAAAATACGATTGTCGGAAGCAGTGGTGAAAGCACAGTAGGACTTGAAATTGAAGCTCAAGAAATAGATCTTGATGCGATCAGTGCGCAATCTATTGGTTTAGTTCGTTCTATTCTGACTATGATTGCATTAGTCTCAATGATCTTATTGTGGTCTGAATTAAACACAGCGTTCTCTTTCGTCGACAATATCCGACTTTGGGATGTCACCTCATCGGTGAATGGTGTTAACACAGTGCAACCTATCACCATGGGCTCTATTTTAGTGGCGATCCTTGTCATTATTATTACAACCCAATTAGTTCGAAATCTCCCTGCTTTACTTGAGTTGGCTATTTTACAGCATCTTGATTTAACGCCCGGTACAGGTTACGCCATTACCACCATGACCAAATACACCATCACCTTAATTGGTAGTATCGTGGGTTTCTCTTTATTAGGGATTGAATGGTCAAAATTACAGTGGCTAGTGGCAGCAATGGGGGTCGGATTAGGTTTTGGTTTACAAGAAATTTTTGCCAACATCATTTCAGGTTTGATGATCTTATTTGAAAAACCAATTCGTATTGGCGATACCGTTACCATTCGTAATTTGACCGGAAATATCTCTAAGATCAACACGCGAGCAACTACGTTAACCGACTGGGATAGAAAAGAAATTATCGTACCGAACAAGGCCTTTATTACAGAGCAATTTATTAACTGGTCACTATCAGATTCAATTACGCGTATCGTAATGACAATCCCAGCACCTGCAGACTGCAACAGTGAGCAAGTGACCAATGTGTTATTAGAAGCCTCAAAACGTTCTACGATGATTTTAGAAAACCCTGCGCCTGAGGTTTATCTGGTCGATTTACAGCAAGGTATTCAAATTTTCGAACTACGTGTTTATGCAGCAGAGATGGGACACAGAATGCCAGCAAGACACGAGATCCATCAAAATATTCTCTTAGCCTTTGCAGAACACGGTATTCCATTACCGTTCCCACCATTCCAAGCAAGAGTGGATATGATGGGTAATACAATTCGCAGCTCAATGCGCGCAACACCAAGAGAAGTCGGTGGATTATAAGTTCGGCTTCAATTAATTTGATAAAAAGCCATTATCTTATAGAAAAATTACGAAAGATAATGGCTTTACTCCTTTCTTTCTCATTTTTTCAACCTCTTTTATGACGCTTTCTTCACCCTATACTGTGTATCTATTTCTCTTATAGCTCATTGATTGTATAAAATTAATCCGCATTTTCTTTTTAGTCTCTTCTTTCTAAAAAAAAGGAAAATTATTTTTTGATTTTTTGTTTAATAAAATTGATAAGTAATAACTCAAAGAAACTATCTATCACTCGATGGTAATATGAAGATAATAAAGTGAGTATCATAAAGAGAGTGTTACTTTCTCTGGTGAATATTATTAATACAGTATATTTTTCTAACCAAACACCAATTCAGCCAGGTGATAAAGCGCCATTTTGGATACGGCATTTAATTTATCTCAAGGTGAAATGTATTTTATCTCACCTTTATTATTTTACTGCCTCATTGACGACACTGAGCGCTTAACTAAAACCAACCTCCAGCTATTGACCTAAATCATATTTTTACGTTTTTACACTTAATTTAACTCCCTCAATGAGTAGAAATTGCTTTTTGTTAGCTTTTAACTTTTAAATTATTATCTTTAGCTGATCAGTTTGCCTACCTAAGTTAAATAAATTAAGCCATTTATAGCTAACAAAACTTAGCGTCTGCATTTAAAACACCAGCAGCTTTACATATTAAAATATCTCTGCATCCCCATATTTAACACTGAGCACAGTCTAATTTGGATTATCACATAGTATTTGTTATCAGAAGTGATCTTCTTTTTCTTTCTTTAATCATTTTAAGCTAAATATAGAAATATTTAATCTTTTAAGTTTTAATACTAAAAAAGAATAAGAATAAATTAAAAACAAAAAGTAAAACAATTAAAAATAATAAATTTAAGAAAATTAAAAAACAAAGAAACAAAAAATACCAATTAATTTAAAATCGTGAATTAATATAATTGAAATTATAAACAAATAAAAAACAGAACAAATAAAAATATAGATATAAAATCTCATTAACTATTATAAATAATACTTTTAATTATATTAAAAAAAGAATAAAAATGTTCTACATCTTATTTATAAAATCATATTAATAAAAAATAAAAAATAAAAAATAATAAATATCTCTTCTAAAATTTTTTCTATTGATTGAAAAATAACATTACAGCTTATAATGTTAATATTTTTTTAACTTGATTTAAAAATGAGTATTCTTACCTATTGACAATGCTAAGATATATTGCTAGCTTCATTTTTAATGAGTATTAAATAAACAATAATAAGAAGGTTCCATTATGGAAAAATCCCGAACGACTCTCGATCAGTGGATTACCTTACAAGCCGTCGTTGACTACGGTGGCTTTGCTCAGGCCGCAGATGCATTACATAGAACACAATCATCAATTAGCTATACTATCAATAAATTAGAGCAAACTTTAGGAGTTGAAATCCTCTCTTTAGAAAAAAGACGTGCAGTACTCACTCACGAAGGTAAATTGTTACTTGAACTCTCTAGAGAAATAACTGAAAAAGCAATCTCATTAGAAAAAAAGCCAAAAATTTAATGTTTAACAACAAGTTAAAGATAAACATAGTCATCGATCCTTTATATATTTCAGCTCTTTTCTGGAATAAAATTTCCCAATTTATTAAAGAAAATAAACACTATGATATTAATATTCATAAAACAGCACTCAGTAAATCAGATATTTTAGCGCAAAAAGATCAAGATTTGGTAATAACACATTATAATGTGAAATCACTACAACCCATTGATTTAGAAAGTATTAAAACAGTATTAGTCACACATCCGAAGAGTGTTTTACAACATCTTCAACATGATGAGTTATCTAAGGAGTTACAAAGACATACCTATATTTCTCTACTCGCTGATGGCTCAAATGCCGATCATAATAACCAAGTTATTCAAGTGGGCTCTGTGGAAACAGCAATAAACTTTGTCAAGCAAGGTCTGGGTTATTCTCGGCTTCCCCTGACCGTTGTCCAGGAAGAGTTGAATAAAAATACGATAAAACAATTAAATATACATAGTGAAGATAAAGAATATAAATTCTACCTTTATTTGAATAAAAATTCATTTTCAACAGAAGATATAAAAAACTTATTATCCTTAATAAACAATCCACATCAAAATTTAATTATTGATTAATTAAACGTTATTTTTAATTTTAAAAACGAACATTAAACAATTTGATATAAAGACAAAAAAACTCATGTAAATCTTTATTAACTTAAATTTTTTGTGATGTTATATTTTATTGGCATATTCCCTATGCGAATAAACTAATACTTAAATCTATACTTATAAATAAATTAAAAAGTAACAATAACTACTTTTTATATAGGACCGATCATGAGCAAATTAAATAAATCTCTCTATTTATTAGGGATGAGTCTCTCTCTACTTTCTGCACCTGCTGCTTTTGCATCGGGCACAATTAACTTTATCGGAGAAATAACAGATCAAGCCTGTACTGTGGATAGTTCTTCTAAAAATCTAACTGTAGATTTAGGAAAAGTATCATCAAAAAGTTTAGCAACAAAAGGGGAAGTTGCTGGCCTTAAAGATTTCACAATCAAACTGATTGATTGCCCTGTCAATACCACTGTCTCTGTCCGTTTTGGCGGGACTCGTGATGCCATTGATAGCGATATTTTAGCCATTGATCAAGTTTCAGGTGGTGCGACAAATGTGGGTATCGCTCTCTTTGAAAAAGATGCCGTATCTCAAATAAACCTATATGACGATTCGAAAGAAGTCGAAATCAATGGAACTGAAATTAACTTAGATTATGTTGCACGCTACAAAGCAACAGCACAAGCAACACCAGGGCCAGCTAACGGATCAGCCGTTTATAGCATCCAATATAAATAATAAAAACGAGGGTAATACTTATTACCCTCTTATTTCCCTTAATCTTGTGGCGCCATTTATGAAAAAGAATATTTTTCTAACTCTATTTTTATTATTTTCTCTCATAACGGTAAGCCATGCTGCTGGAATAAGTGTGGGGGGGAACTCGGTTTGTTTATAACGATAATGCTCGTGAAATAAGCATTCCTATTCTAAATACCGATAAAGAAAAACCTTATCTTATCCAGAGTTGGGTCTCTGCTTTTCAAGGCACAGAAAAAACGCCTTTTATTGCAACACCCCCGCTTTTTCGTATCGAACCTGATGGTACAGGAACTGCACGTATTTCCTATACTGGTGAACCGTTAAATTCAAATACTGAAGTCGTCTATTGGCTGAATATAAAATCAATTCCACCTGTTGAAAAAAGTCCTGAAAATCAATTACAACTAGTGATTAACTCTCAATTTAAACTCTTTTTACGCTCTCATGATATTGAGCCACTTAATTTTAATAACGTTGAGTTATCCAAACAAAGCCAAGGGTTGGTGCTTAATAACAAAACACCTTATCACCTCACGATTAAACATATTTTTATTGATGATAAACGCTACCCTTACGACCCTTTAATCAACCCTCATCAAGAAGTAGTGTTACTTAAAGAGAGTCCTATTTCCCAGAAAGTCACTGTGCAGTTTATTAATGACTACGGTGCAACTGTAGATAAAGTATTAAATTAAGAGTACAGAGTTATGACTTTATCCATCATCGCGTTATCTACAAAACGATTATCGGTATTTCCTACTGATAATCTCTATCGCCACTGTGTACTAGCTATGGCAATAGCCTCTATTTTATTTCCTTATCAGGTGATTGCTGAAGAGCAATTTAACCCTGATGCACTCAACTTAGGAATAGAAAATCAAGTCGCAGATATTAATAGCCTTGATTATTTTTCTTATGCGGGAGGACAGCTTCCTGGTGTCTACTCTGTTGATATTTATCTCAATAATAAATTAATCGATAATCGCCAAGTCCGTTTTATTTTCGATGAAGAAAAAAAGGTACTGACACCTGAACTCACCAAACAAGATTTATTAAATTGGGGAGTAAAAGAGTCTGTGACTTCGCAATTTAACCAGCAAGCGAGTACATCAACAGTTACCGATATTGCTAGCGTTATTCCGAATGCAAAATATGAGTATGATTTTTCACGAGCACGTTTGTCGTTTTCTATACCACAAATTGCTTTATACAATTATGGGCAAGGCTATATTCCACCAGCACAGTGGAACGATGGCATAAATGCCGCCTTTGTAAATTACACTTATCGTCAAAATCAATATTGGTATCGTGACCAAAACAACAGTAACTCTATTTTCTTAGGATTACGAAGTGGTGTTAATGTTGGCGCTTGGCGTTTACGTAACCACAGTAACTACAATAAAAATAGTGATAACTCATCTCAATGGAATAGCTTGCAGACTTATGTTGAGCGAGATATTCGTCGTTTAAAAAGTCGTTTAACTCTCGGTGAAACGGCTTCTGATAACGATGTATTGGAGAGCATTCCTTATCGTGGTATTAAATTAGCTTCAGATGAAAGCATGTTGCCACAAAGCCAACGTGGATTTGCTCCTATCGTCAGAGGTATCGCGCAAAGTAATGCTGTTGTCACCATTCGACAAAATAACAGCATCATTTATCAGACCTCCGTTCCACCGGGTGAGTTTGCTATTTCAGATTTATATCCCACTTCTTACAGCGGTGATTTACAAGTTACGATTGAAGAAGCCGACGGAACAACCCGTACTTTTTCACAACCTTTTTCTGCTGTTCCCATGATGCAACGCGCGGGTAGCTTAAAATACAGTGTAGATATTGGTAAATATTATGCAGATACGGCTGCGAGGAAACCTAATTTCTTTCAAACCTCAGCTATTTATGGACTTCCTTACAATCTTTCCATTTATGGTGGCACATTAATCTCTGCTGATTATCAAGCTTATGCGTTAGGTACAGGAGTTAATCTTGGCTATTTAGGTGCCGTTTCTGCGGATATAACTCACGCGAGAACAACCTTAATAAATAACGATGAAGCCCAAGGGCAATCTTATCGTGTTCAATATTCTAAATATTTACCTGATACTAAAACGGGTTTTTCACTGGCTTCTTATCGCTATTCAACAAAAGATTATTACGATTTCTCGGCAGCTAATGAACGTTTTTCTCATCTTTATCGTAAGAAAAAACAGTTCCAGTTATCCGTATCACAATCTTTAGGAGATATGGGTTATCTCTCATTAAATGGTTATCAACAATATTATTGGTATCAAGACAGAGTCGATCGCAATATGAATGTGAGTTTTAACTCAAATTATCGAGCTTTAAGTTATAGCGTCTCTTATGCTTATAACAAGCGTCAAGAAAGTGGGTTAACCGATCAGATTTTATCTATTAATTTTAGTCTTCCGTTTAATGTTGGTCAGAATAACAACTGGTTAAGTTATCGCTATAACACCAGTAAACAAGGTGATTCTATTAGCTCAGTGAGTTTAAGTGGCACTCAGTTGGAAGATAACAACCTGCAATATGATATTTCACAAAACTACAATCATTCTCGTCAAGAATACAGTGGCTCTGTTAATGGCAACTACAGTGCTTCAGGGGGTGAAATCAGTGCGGGTTACAGTTACGACAAACGTTATCAATCAATGAATTGGGGGGCAACAGGTGCACTTTTGGTTCATCAAGGTGGGATCACGCCCTCGCGAACCATTTACGATTCTGCCATTTTAATTAAAGCAGAAGACGTTGATAACTTAAAAGTCAGTAGCGCACAAAGCCTTTATACCAATGCTCAAGGTTATGCTGTTATTCCTAATGTTTCACGTTATGAACGGAATAAAGTGACGGTTGATCCGGCTTCTTTAACGGGGAATAACGACGTTGAATTAACATCGACAACCGTTATTCCAACTAAAGGAGCAATTGTCTTAGCCGATTTCAAAGCAAGAAAAGGCGCTCGTGTACTTGCAAACTTGCACTACAACGGAACACCACTGCCATTTGGTACTCAAGTTGAAATTTATAAAGACGATCAGGTACTTTCAAGTGGAATTGTGGCCAATGATGGTGAGGTTTTCTTAAATGGCGTACCCGAACACAGCCAGCTACGAGCTAAATGGGGCAACAGTGCTGTTGAACAGTGCCAAACGACGTTAAATGTGGATCTTGCCTTAGAAAAAATCCAATTTTTACAACTTGAATGCAGATAGGTGATCACAATGAATAAATCTATAACTCTTGGTTGTCTGTTTGCTATTTTGTATACATCAACCACATTTGCAGAATTTAGGGCTGAATTTACCACTAAAACGGTCACCTATTCTGCTCCTATTTATGTCTCACGTTCAGCGCCGATTTTAACCGAAATCGCTACTATTCCGTTAGGAACGATGAACGCATGGACATGGTGGAACCTCTCCGGTAGTGCAGTAAGACCTGGGATTTATTTACCGGGCTCTTTAAATGCATCAAGCCCAAAAGTGAATGGCGCTTATGTCAAAGAACTTAACAGCAGTGGTGTAGGTTATACCTTACATGGCACCATTAACGGGAGTTGTAGTGGCTCTGCTTATGTCGATGGTCAGCAAAATATTGATGGTAACTACAGTAATCGCCTTATTTGCTCAACCTATGCTACCAGTGGTAATTATTCTGTTTCATTAGAAATGAAGCTTTATAAATTACGAGATAATGTAAAATCACAAACCATCCCTGCTTCATGGGTGGCAATGTTAATTATCTACAACAATGGCTTTATCACTAGTGACTATGTGGGGAAAGTAGAACCCAAAATTAACCTCTCATCATTAAATATTATCTCAAGTGGTTGTGATGTGGTGAATAACAACATTAATGTCCCACTCGGTGCAGTTCCTAAATCAAGTTTTAACGGTGTTGGCTCTGTAAGCCCCGAAAGTATTAAAAATTTTAATATCGACTTGAGTTGTGATCCTGTTTCACCAATCAAAATTCGGTTTGAGGGCGTCGCTGATGATCAACAAACTGCTGGAACCATTGGTTTAAGTAATCCAACAGACAGCAATACTGCCAAGGGTTACGGTATCCAAGTTAAATATAAAAATCAGCCTATTAAGCTAGGACAACTCATTACTGTGAGTGAAGAAAATAGCGGTGCAGGGAGTTATTCTATCCCTTTGGAGGCAGGCTATATCCAAACCTCTGATACAACGAGCGCAGGCAAAGCCAATGGGACATTACAGTTTACGATGCAATATCACTGACGAAATGTAGACAGATTTAAAAAGAAAAAGGCGAACAACACATCTTCTTCGCCTTTTTCTTTAGAAGGGATCACACTTGGTATAACTTACGTAAATAATGAGGAACGGCTTCATCCGCGTTAGTACCGATCACTTCCATATTGGGTAGCAGATCTTTTAATGCCTGATGGGCATTTTCCATAATGCAGCCTTTACCCGCTATCTTGAGCATCTCTTTGTCATTCATACCGTCGCCAAACGCGATAGCATCTTTCGCAGAGTGTTGCATCAGTTCAGCTACTTTCTCTAGCGCCTCACCTTTAGATACACCACCAGCCATCACTTCTAAACAATTACGCAGTGAGAAACTCACATTGACCTTATCACCCCAGCGCTGATTAATTTCATTCTCTAGCTTCAGTAATAGCTCATGATCCTCAGAGGTGAAAAAGACCTTACAGACATTGGTGGTCGGGAATCCTGTTTTACAATATAACTCATAGCTAAAGTCTGATTCTCGAAAAAACTCACAAGCCCCCGGCATCTCTTTATTAACATACCAATAGTCACTAGCATAAATATTAGTTTCAATTTCAGGGTGATCAAAAACCATAAGAGCCAAGTCATAAGCAATTTCAGGCTCAAGATCTTGGCTAAAAATAAGGTCACCATGCGTGTTATGCACTCGTGCACCATTAGAGGTTATCATATAAGCGTTAATGCCTAATCCATCACGAATTTGAGCAACATCAACATGATGACGACCTGTTGCGAATACAAAATGCACCCCTTTATTAATAAGTAGGTGCAGGGTTTCTTGCGTATAGGGAGTTAAGACATGATTAGGTGATAACAACGTGCCATCAAGATCTGAAGCGACTATCGAATACATACACATTCCTGATTAAAATAAATGCTTATCATAAAACTCACAGATTTCATTTAATGCTTGTGAGCGTAGCTTATCTATTTCGAACAAGATTTCATGATGCGCACCCTCAATCACCAGTGGCAATTTTTGTTTTTCTTCTCTTGTTCTGGACTGACTATAACGTTCACAGAAAGCCCTTAGCTCTTGATTATCTACCACCTTATCAAGCTCTGCTTCGAGCACTAATAGAGGGGTATTAATCTCTCCCGCATGTTCAATTAACCAATCTCCCATTTTTAGACTCTCTCCCATCCAATGATAAGTAGGTCCACCTAATCGCAGTTCTGGAAAATCAGCATAATAACGTAAATATCGGCGATATCGCTCATGGCTATGTGTTAACACATTAAGGATAAATGGCAGTGGAAACCATTTACCTGTTGATACCGCGTAATTATTTCTTTCAGATTGATTCTGTTCTGCTCGGTTAACTAAAAAATTAGCCACCCAGCGAGGTATGGGTAATTTAATACCAAACATCGGCGCACTTAATGCCGCAGCTTTAAAAACATGAGTTTGCTTTAGAAGATATCCCGCTAAGATTGCCCCTCCCATTGAGTGAGCTAATGCAAAATAATGCGGGTATTGAAAAGGCAGCACTATCGTATCGACGAACGTCGAGAAATCATCGATATAATCACTAAATTTCTCTACATGTCCTTTTTGCGTATCTTCTAACAGTCTGTCAGAAAGCCCTTGTCCTCGATGATCGAGAAGAAAAACATCATAGCCTGAGTGAAAAAAATCGAATGCAACTTCAGGGTACTTTACATAGCTTTCACTACGGCCCGAAGCAATAACTAGAGCTTTATTGTGCGATGGTGAACGCCAATAAACATAGCGAATTTTGGCGCCATCAACACCAACAAACTCACCTTCTTCGCGTTGCCCCCAAAAATCCAATAAGACGCCGTTCGTAAATGCAGAAAACTGCTTTTCACGCGATAACCACGAATATTTAAACAAAGTGGTTGTCATTGACTCTCCTTATTAGCGTTATTCAAAGCCCTCAATATGGTCACGAATGAGTGTCATAAAAGCAGGTCCAAATCGTTCTAATTTTCGTTGTCCGACACCGTTTATTAATAATAACTCATCAGGATAAACAGGGCATTGTTCTGCCATTTCAATCAATGTGACATCATTAAAAACGACAAATGGTGGAATGTTTTCTTCATCAGCAATAGACTTACGCAATTTACGTAGTTTCGCAAATAATTTTCTATCGTACTGTCTATGGGTATTTTTTGTTTGTTGATTACGGCTTTTTGTCGGGCTTAATAATCTAGGCACGGCTAATTGTAATGGCACTTCACCACGTAAGATGGGTCTTGCCATTTCTGTCAGTTGTAATGCAGAGCGATGGACAATATTTTGTGTCACCATACCTAAATGAATAAGCTGGCGGATCACACTCACCCAATGTTCATGGCTTTGCGCTTTACCAATACCATAAACAGGTAATGTATCGTGTCCCAAATCCCGAATACGCTGATTATTCGCGCCTCTTAAAATTTCAACAATATAACCAATACCAAAGTGCTGACCAGTACGATAAATACAGGACAATGCCTTTTGTGCATCCACTAAACCATCATATTGCTTAGGGGGATCAAGACAAATATCGCAGTTACCACAAGCATTTTGTCGATGCTCATCGAAGTAATTTAGTAACACTAAACGTCGGCATGTTTGCGCTTCAGCAAATGCTCCCATTGCGTTGAGCTTATGCATTTCAATCGCTTTTTGGTCGCTTTCTGGCTTTTCATCTAAACAACGACGCAACCACGCCATATCGGCAGGATCATAAAATAATACCGCTTCCGCGGGCAACCCATCTCGCCCTGCTCGTCCTGTTTCTTGGTAATAAGATTCAATATTTCGCGGAATATCAAAGTGAACGACAAATCGGACATTGGGTTTATTAATGCCCATACCAAATGCAACAGTGGCAACCACAATTTGCAAATCATCACGTTGGAAAGCTTCTTGCACTTTAGCACGTTGTGCAATTTCCATTCCAGCATGATAACCCGCAATACTTAATCCTCGTTTACTCAGGCGTTCTGCGGTTTCTTCGACTTTACTGCGACTATTACAATAAATAATGCCTGATTTTCCTTTTTGACCACGAATAAATAGCCAAAGTTGATCAAGTGGTTTGTATTTCTCTACTAAAGTGTAGCGGATATTCGGTCTATCGAAACTGCTGATATGAATTAAGGGATCACGCAACACTAGCTGATTAATAATATCGTAACGTGTTGTATTATCGGCCGTTGCCGTCAGTGCAATAATAGGAACGTCAGCAATATATTGTCTTAATAATCCTATACCGCGATATTCAGGACGAAAATCATGTCCCCATTGTGAAATGCAGTGCGCTTCATCAACGGCCAGTAATACCGGTTTCCACTGCACTAATTGATGAAGAAAACTCTCCATCATTAAACGTTCAGGGGCAATATACAGCAGTTTTATTTCACCCTTTTGACAACGTATTTGAACATCAAGCTGCTCTTCACGCGTTTGGGTTGAATTTAAATAAGCCGCTTCAATACCATGAAGGCAAAGTTGATCAACCTGATCTTTCATCAGTGAGATGAGTGGCGAAACAACCACTGTCAGCCCATCAAGCAATAAGGCGGGAATTTGATAACAAAGAGATTTACCACCCCCTGTCGGCATCACAACTAGACAATCTCTCCCAGTTGTAATGGTATGGATGACTTCTTGCTGACCAGGACGAAATTGCTGATACCCAAAGGTTTCTCGCAAAATAGCCTGTGCTGATGGCATTGAGTTAAGAACTTCTGCTGTGGACACACCGTTCCTCTGAAAAGCTGCTGATAAAAACTATGATGAGGAGTAAAAGAAAAGGCACCAATGTGAAGGTGCCATCATCATTTATAGCGCTATGCTAACCCAGAACGGGGAAAATTACAGCATATCATTCAGCATCACACCCACACCGACCCGTGTCTGGCGAAAATTATAGTCAATCATCGATTCACCATAACCACTAAATACTTGGGTATAAAAACGTACATGTTTAGTGATTGGGTAACTCCAGCCTAATTCAGCTGCCCCATAACCACTGTTCCAGTTATAACGTCCAGTCGCAGTGATCACACTTTCGCCTAGTCGATAGCCCACTTTTAAACGGTAATACCCCATATAGCGATTAATATCTGGATTATCATCACGTTGAGCACTTTCACTAAAGCGATACCACGGTTTTAGATCAAGCTGTAAATTGCCTTTTTGGGCCATAAAACGCGCATAAGCGCGGTTCCAGCTACGAGAGGTGGGATCAGAACGACCATTCGATTCGTGATTAAAACCTGTTTCTATTTCACGAAGTGTCCAACCTGCAAATTTATAGTCTGTTGCCCAACCTAGAAAAAGTTGCGGTTCATAGTTTGTTTCACGGAAAGGGGCTGATTCTTTCTTATTACTTAATTGCCACCAAGAGCGTTGAGTATAAGATGCCGCTAAAACAGAGTTTTCACCCGCAATACCGCGCCACAAAGGGAAGGCCAAACTGAGCTGAAATTTCACCTCATCTTTTTTAGCCTTATTACCCCAATCATAACTTTGAATAGCCTCTTTATTCATATCAGAGGTGTCAGTGTAAATAATATAATTGGATTCATAAGGATAAAGAACAAAAGGTGAATCGTATTCTTGTAATAAACCAGAAATGATACTGCCCTGAACAAGCGGTGCAGGAGATGATGATGCTTGAATTTCCGATGCAAATCCCCATGCTGGATAGAATAAAACCACCGCAAGTAAAGAACGGATGTAACGCATAGTTAATTATCCTGTTTCATTATTGAATAATATAGAAGTTAGTACTTACTTTAGAATTAGTTCTTATATATGTGCTTTATTGCACTTTAGCGTCCATATTTTACACGTAATTGCCATTAAATCTCGTATATTTTCACATCATTATATTTATAGCACGAATGTGCAATTACGAATTTGTCATGTATTATTAACATAATATTAACTTGATGATGTGATATCAGAGGTTCTAAAAATGGAAAAACAGTTAACATTAGAAGAGGCTCAAACACTAATTGGTCATGTTTTTGTTTATAAGATGCCCTTTAATCAATTAATTGGCTTAGAGCTAGTTCGTTTTGAGCAAGACTACGCTGAAATTCAATTTCGGTATCAAGATAAACTTGTTGGTAATATTGCTCAACGTATCTTACATGGTGGGCTTATTGCTTCTGTACTTGATGTCAGCGCGGGATTAGTTTGTGTCGGTAACGCATTAACACGTTTAGCACCAATATCCCAAGAGCAACTCGAACAAAAACTCGCTAATATGGGCACGATTGATTTACGTGTTGATTATTTAAGACCGGGACGTGGAGAATGTTTTACTGCAAGTAGCCATATTTTACGCAGTGGTAATAAAGTGTCTGTTGCTCGTGTTGAATTACATAATGAAAAACAAATTCATATTGCGAGTGGGACAGCAACTTATATTGTAGGTTAAGCCTTTGTTAAAATTCATTGTGCGCGATAATGCTTAGATTAGTATTAATTACTTGTAAAAATACATGCCTAATGACACATTAAATAATGTCATTGGGTATGATAACCCCGTCACACTTTTCCTTTCCATCAATTCCAGAGATAGCATGAGCCAGAAAAACACGATGAAAGGCGTTTTATGTGCCTTAGGCGCCTATTTGATCTGGGGTATTGCCCCTGTCTATTTTAAAAGCATTCAAGAAGTGCCCGCAGAAGAGATCTTAACGCACCGCATTTTATGGTCGTTCTTTTTCATGTTGATTTTAATGACTATCAGTCGTCATTGGCCTTATTTGCGCCAATTAATACGTCAACCTAAAAAAATTCTTCTTTTAGCACTGACTGCCATTATTATCGCAACGAACTGGCTTACCTATATATGGGCGGTTAACCACGGTTATATGCTAGAAGCCAGCCTTGGCTACTTTATTAACCCACTCGTTAACGTACTATTTGGCATGCTTTTCTTGAGCGAGCGGTTCCGCCGTATGCAATGGATAGCAGTAGGTTTGGCATTTACTGGTGTATTTATTCAACTCTGGCACTTTGGTTCAGTGCCCGTGATTGGATTAAGCCTTGCCGTGACTTTTGGCCTTTATGGCTTACTGCGTAAAAAATTGGGTGTCGATGCACAAACAGGTATGCTGGTAGAAACATTATGGCTATTCCCTGTTGCATTAGTTTATATCTTATTTTTCACACATTCGCCGACTAGCAATATGCTTGAAAATAGTTGGTCATTAAATACCTTGTTAATTGCAGCCGGTATTATTACAACTGTACCGCTACTACTCTTTACAGAAGCTGCACATCATCTGCGTTTATCAACTTTGGGCTTTTTCCAATATATTGGCCCCACCTTGATGTTTATTCTTGCCACAATGGTATATGGCGAGCAAATTGATGCAGAAAGATTAGTGACCTTTGGTTTTATTTGGGTTGCCCTGATCCTCTTTACACTTGATGCACTTTATACACAACGCCGTTTAAGACGTAGCTAACCTCCTAAAACTCACTCTTCCGCTAAATTACTAATTTGTGTAAAAGCGGAAGAGAGTTTTTTCTGCTTACTCTTCTTTAATGAATGCGCACTCTTTGATTTCGCTTCTACATAGCGATTTGAGTACCTAAATAACGTTGATATTGCATTATTAACCCATTGAATATGGTTAATCACAACGCTGTAATAGAGATTGATACGAGGAACAAAATCACGTTGATGTCTCAATAACTTACAATACAAATCTTCTTCAAATTCATTGATAGGTTCACTGGGATGATAAGTATCACACAGGACTTCCTCAGTATTTTCAATCAATAATTCATTACTAGAAAAAGAGGCGGAAGAAGTTCGCGTGCAAGGTGAAACAAAAGAGTAGGTATAAAAGAATACGCTAGAGAATTTCATCAATTAATCCCGTTGAGTAAGAATAGATAACGAGATTATTAAGTAATCAAATCGAACATCCCTTAAAAAAACACCCTTACTTATTTGATAGATAAGTAAGGGTGTTTTTTATATTAAGATAGTAACTGCTCACTTTAAATGACAACTTACTCTAGTCGAGCAAATGCAGCTACCAGCCATTTAATACCTTCACCATTAAAGGCGATTTGTAATCGGCAATGTTCACCGCTACCTTCAATATTGATAATGGTGCCATCACCAAATTTAGGGTGCTTCACACGTTGCCCAAGCGAATAACCGGTATCATTGCTAATCGGAGTGCCTAAACGGCTATGATTGACAGGACGTGAAACCGTCGCACGTAAACGAACTTCTTCAACACACTCTTTAGGTAACTCACCAATAAAGCGAGATGGCCGATGACTGACTTCTTTTCCATATAGACGGCGGTTTTCAGCGTAAGTAAGCGTTAACTTTTTCATTGCTCGCGTGACACCCACATAAGCCAAACGACGCTCTTCTTCTAAACGCCCACCTTCATCTAGCGACATCTGACTTGGGAACATACCTTCTTCTACACCCACAATAAAGACTTGTGAAAATTCGAGCCCTTTAGCCGAATGAAGTGTCATTAACTGCACAGCATCTTGATATGCATCAGCTTGGCTTTCGCCTGATTCTAATGCAGCATGAGAAAGAAACGCTTGCAGTGGCATCAAATCTTCGTCTTCATCTTGATAACTAAATTGGCGAGTCGCAGTAACCAGCTCTTCTAAGTTTTCAATACGAGCTTGTGCTTTTTCACCTTTTTCTTGCTCATACATCGCTTTTAAACCTGAATCACGAATAATTCGGTCTGTTTGCACATGTAATGGCATATCTGCCGTTTCAGAAGCGAGTGTTTCGATCAGTTCTAAAAATCGTTGGATTGCAGCGGTTGCTCGCCCTGCTAGCATTTTATGTTCGATAACCTGTAATGCGCTTTCCCATAAGGTAATTTGGTTATCTCTTGCAACTTGGCGAACAATATCTAATGTTCTATCACCAATCCCCCGTGTTGGTGTATTCACAACACGCTCGAAAGAAGCATCATCATGGCGATTCGCCGTTAATCGCATATAAGAGAGTGCATCTTTGATTTCTTGGCGCTCGAAGAAACGCTGACCGCCATAGATACGATATGGCATCGCTGCTTGTAATAATGCTTCTTCCATTATACGAGATTGGGCATTACTGCGATAAAGAATGGCACAATCTGTCAATGCACCGCCTTCTTCTTGCCAGCGTTTAATTCGACCAACTACATAACGCGCTTCATCTAAATCATTAAAAGCACAATACAGCGAAATAGGCTCACCTTCTGCACCTTCAGTCCACAGATTTTTACCTAATCTGTCACTGTTATTAGCAATGAGTGCATTCGCGGCTTTTAGAATATTGCTGGTAGAACGATAATTTTGCTCTAATCGGATAGTCTCTGCGCCGGGGAATTCATTTAAGAAGTTTTGAATATTCTCAACTTGTGCACCACGCCAACCATAAATGGATTGGTCGTCGTCGCCGACAATCATCACTTTACCCGTTTGACCCGCCAGCATTCTAATCCATGCATATTGAATACGGTTAGTATCTTGAAACTCATCAACCAAGATATTAGTAAAGCGATTTTGGTAATGTTCTAAAATTTGCGGCTTATTCAACCAAAGCTCATGAGCACGTAATAAAAGCTCTGCAAAGTCCACCAGCCCCGCACGATCGCAAGCTTCTTGATATGCTTGATACACTTTCAACCATGTTGTTTCAACAGGATTACCATAGGTTTGAATATGCTGAGGGCGTAATCCTTCATCTTTTTTACCGTTGATGTACCACATTCCTTGTCGTGCAGGCCATTGTTTATCATCAAGGTTCATCGATTTAACAATGCGACGAATAAGACGATATTGATCGTCACTGTCAATAATTTGAAAGTCTTGTGGCAAATTTGCATCAAGATAGTGTGCGCGTAATAAACGATGAGCAAGGCTATGGAACGTGCCGATCCACATACCGCCTTGACTTGTACCAATTAAGTCTTCAATACGATGTCGCATCTCTGCGGCAGCTTTATTGGTAAACGTCACAGCCATAATCGAAAAGGGAGAAGCTTGTTCAACAGATAATAACCATGCGATACGATGTACCAGTACCCGTGTTTTACCACTGCCTGCGCCAGCTAACACCAGCATATTAATGCGAGGTGCGGCTACCGCTTCGCGCTGTTTATCGTTAAGGCCTTCTAGCAGATATGAGACGTCCATAATTACCAATCATTTAGTGAAGAAAATACTGTGGATATATACAGAAATAGAGAGTAAGCAACAAACTAACAGGAATTCACGTGCTATGCAAAATAAAGCCTTTCTTAACCGCGTTTATCTGTGCCATTCTTACCGCATATCACATTAAACTAATTCTATTAGTTTGCTTAAATCTGTAATTTCAATATGCGGCATTACTCTGGTTTCACCTTCTTCAAACAAACTACGGCTATCAAGGTTAATCCAACACGCTTGTAATCCACTACTAACGGCTCCCTCGACATCGGTTACAAGGTGGTCTCCCACATGTAGGATTTTCTCATGTGGAAGATCTAACAGTGCGGCAGCTTTATCAAACATATCAGGATAAGGTTTAGAGCGACCATCAGGGCCAGCTTTTAAAATATGTGAAAAATACTGTCCTAAACCACAACTTAATGGGTTTGCATTACCATTTGTAATCGCAATTAATGGGATTTTCTGTGCCAATTCGGTGAGAACATGATGAGTATTATTAGGTACATTAATGCGGCTACGCCAATAAGCAAAGTGCGCCATAATTTCATCCGCACCTTGTTGTGCTTTGGCTTCACTGTAACCGTAATCTAACAACATATTTCTAGCCGCAAGCCAACGCCATTGCGTAATATCATGAAAAATATCAGGATCATTTTCTAAAAGTGGCTTTTTGTAGGCATCCACATCGTGTTCTGTAAAATGATTAAAACGCAAATCATATTGACGAATAAAATCCAGCGTCTCTTTTTCTGTTTTATCCATCACTGGCACATTGTCATACAGCGTATCATCTAAATCAAAAGTCATCGCTGCGATTGGCGTCAGAGTTCTGTAAAAGCGCATTATGATTTTTCTCTCTTAGCTCTCGGATGAGCAGCATCATAGACTTTCGCTAAATGCTGAAAATCTAAGTGGGTATAAACTTGTGTAGTCGATAAATTAGCGTGCCCTAATAACTCTTGTACAGCACGCAAATCACCACTGGATTCCAATAAATGTGTGGCAAATGAGTGGCGCAATTTATGAGGGTTCACATGGCTACTTAGTCCTTGCTTAATCCCCCAAAGTTCAAACCGTTTTTGTACACTGCGCACAGATAAACGCTTACCACTTTGGGTTGAGATAAAGACAGCTTTATCTTCAGGTGCATAGAGCTCTCGTATCGGAAACCAATTTTGTAACCACTCTAGCGCTTTTCTTCCCAACGGCACTTTTCGTTCTTTACTCCCTTTACCTAAAACACGAACTTCGCCTTCATTCATGTCGATATCGCTAATATTTAAGTTAGTCAACTCTGATAGACGTAATCCTGCACCATACATCACTTCCAACATGGTTCTATCTCTAACAGAAAGCGGATCTTTTAGGTCGATATTCATCAATTGGCTAACTTCATCAACATCCATATTTTTAGGAAGGTGACGACCCGATTTAGGCGTTCGAATACCTTTTGCTGGATTAACCTCTAACATTCCTTGTGCCACTTGCCAATCAAGAAAACTACGTAACGCCGAAAAGCGCAAAGCAAGACTAGTCGGTTGTAACCCGCTACGATTGCTTTTTGCTAATAACATGCGTACATGTTGGCTTTCGAGTGATATCCATTGTGTGATTTTCATCGCCACCATCATTTGTGCTAATGCCATCAGTTGGCGATGATAATTTTCTACTGTGACAGGGCTTAATCGACGTTCAACTTGAATATAACGCAGGAATTGCTCGATAGCGGTGGAGAGTGTTTCTGGAATATCTATTGGTTGATTCATTGCCTTGCAATCCAACGAAGTAATAATTCGGGTAAAATATGGGCTAGCTTATCCAGCATTACTGTTCCCATCCCTTCCTGAAAATGTTGGTTATCTCGGCTATTAAAAATAATCACCCCCAAATCACCATAATGCCCTAACAATGAAAGCGCAACGGAACCAGAACGTCGTACATTCGGCATCAATAACATTATCTCTTGCCCATTTAATGGGCCTAAATAGTGATTATCATCACCCATACGTTGAATGCGAAAATGTTCAAATGCTTGACGAGATAATGGGAGATCTTGTGCATCTAAAGGTGGCTGCAATTGCCAGCGATCAGTAAATAGGCGTAATTGAACTGAATAAAGCCCTAATCCTTTTGCCCAAAGGTTTAAGCGCTCTAGCATTTCGTGAAGAGAAGCACTGTTGGATAGTTCAGAAATTAATAATAAGAGTTGGCTAAACAGTGCTTCATTTTCCGAGGCTTGTTCTATCAACAAACGCATATCTTCTTCAAGATAATGGATACGGTTTCGTTGACGCGACATTATCCATTCAACTAAAGAAACAGTTCCTCTGACGGGATGAGGAACTTTCATTTGCTCGATATAGCTTGCATTACGGATAAAAAAACCAGGATGCTCCCTAAGGTAACGGATCACTTGTTGATCATTAAGTTCATTTGTTTCAGGGCAACAAAACTGCTCATTTTTATCCGTCATACAGATAGCCTCTCAAAAAATAATATTATAGCTGGATGATCCCATCATAAATATGTGTCGCTGGCCCAGTCATATAAAGAGAGTTACCCTCTCCTTTCCATTCAATTAGCAGTACACCACCGGGTAAAGTCACTTTCACTCGTTTATCTAATAAACCTTGTGAAATACCGATGGCAACAGCAGCACAAGCCCCGCTACCACAGGCATTCGTTTCGCCCGCACCTCGTTCAAATACCCGTAAATGAAGGTTGTTTCTGTCTACAATCTGCATAAAACCAATATTAGCACGTTCAGGAAAACGTTCATGTTGCTCTAACACAGGTCCTAACAACTCAACTTCGGCTGTTTTAATGTCTTCGACCTGAATGACGCAATGGGGATTTCCCATTGAAACTACACCACATAATACAGTGCGTTCCATTGCCCTGATAATATAGGTCTTTTCTGCCTTTTGTGCACGGAAAGGGATTTTTTGAGGTTCAAATTCGGGCTCCCCCATATTGACGCACACATCGTCATTATCCATAACTTGCAAGGTCATTCTGCCAGACTGTGTACTGACTTTTATCTCTCTTTTGTTTGTAAGACCTTTTAATCTCACAAATCGAGCAAAGCAACGAGCGCCATTACCACACTGCGCAACCTCACTTCCATCCGCATTAAAAATGCGATAATGGAAATCGAGTTCAGGATCATAAGGTGCTTCAACCACCAATAATTGATCAAACCCAACACCAGTATGGCGATTCGCTAATCGACATATTAATTCTGGTGAAAAATAAACATTTTGAGTCACAGCATCGACCACCATAAAGTCGTTACCAAGACCATGCATTTTTGAAAATTGCATCTTGCCCCTGCCTGAAACGAAATTACCGTTTCTAAAATTGACTAATTGGTCTGAGTTGAGGCGCTCTCAACTTGCTGGGTTGGCTGGGGTGACTGTGTCATTTTTGCCTGAGTATCTTCAGGTGGGAAATAAAGAGGGCCTTTCAAGCCACAACCAGAAAGAGAAATCAGTGTTATTATAGCAAGAGTGCAACGTAAATACGTTTTCATTCGAAATCTGCCTGTCATTTATTTGGTTAATATCCTCTATAATCGCAGTTAGATCTCGAAAAGCAAATAGGAAATGAAGATGAACGACAGTGAATTTCACCAATTAGCTGACGAACTCTTGTCAGAAATAGAACAAACTATTGATAATTATGAAGGTGACGCAGATATTGATTGTGAAATCAATGGCGGTGTAATGACATTAACCTTTGAAAATAATAGCAAAATTATTATTAATCGTCAGGAAGCGTTTCATCAAATTTGGTTAGCAACACGTTCTGGTGGTTATCACTTTGATTGGAAAGATAAGCAATGGATTTGTGATAGAAGTGGCGGTGAATTTTTAACCATGCTAGCACAAGCAATAACAGAACAAAGTGGGGAAGCGTTTTCTTTCTAAGAAGCGCGGTTAATTACAATAATGGGAGCTATCAAAGCTCCCATTATTGTTTTTATTGGCTCGTACTCAATTAAGTGTGTTGCACAGCTTTATAATCTGTAAATCCGTGGGCAACAACATTCATCTCAGGTTGCGCTTCTTTACTACTTAGATCGGATAATTTACCAAATGATCCGCCAGCAAAAGGTAGCACTTGTGTTAAGCCTTCCACTTTCACAATTTGATAAAATTGTGGCAAGTTAAAATTAATAAAGCTTGAGCCATATGTAAATCGGTCATGAGAGGAAGAGTAGAAACGGCTAACATCTTTCACTAACTCTTCTTTACTTCCTTCACAATGGGAATAAATTTCGACGCGATTTGCTTCATCTAAGATATAGATATTAAAGACATTATTATCTTCTGTGGTTTCAAAGAAGAATTGGATAATCCCTTCACACGCAAAACCATCAATCACCGCAGGTAAATAGCGAGCATCTTTATCTAATTTAACCGGCAACCCATGAAGCTTGTTATATGAAATTGCACCATAAAACTCGATAGCATTTTCTAATTTTTGTACTGACACATTGAGGCGTTCAAAGAACAATCCCCACGTTTGCCCAGCAATACGCAAAGCTTTAAAACGCCCCGGCTCTAAACGATTCGTTGATAACCGCAATTCAATACATTCTGAAACTAACTGCTGAACACGAGTACGGATTAAACCACGCAAATGTTGGCTATAACAGAATACTTCAACAGAAGCAGGTGGAGCCGCATCTTGGTGCATTTTACCTAAAATCGTCTTTAACGATTCCAACATAGATTGTGTACCACTGAAATGAAGGGTTCTTACTTCATTCCAAGAGTTACGATACAACAAATCAATGCTACCAATAAGACACTGCTCTTTTTCCCCAAAACTAAAGACATCTAATTTTCTAAAATCAAAATGAACCACTTGATCAGAAAAACTTTCGGTTGGGTCAGTTTCTAAATTGACAATAATCGCAAGGTGTCTAATTTCACAAGGGCTATACAGTGCTTTCGGTGTCGGTGCAGGTAAACGAATCGGGAAATGGCTCGACATATCCCTAACTAATTCATGTAGTTTAATTTCATCACAAGAAGATTCTCCTTGATGAATATAAACTCGAGACTCTTTCGTTAACAGCCCATTAAAGTAAGACCATGCCACTAATTTATTTAAATAGCGGTTATATTCTAATGGTTGATGTCCAACGATATTTTCAAAATCAGGGGCACGATTATATAAATACCAACCGCTACGATTTGCTCGGCCTTGTGGTACATAAATAAAGGTTAAATGCGACTCTGATAAATCAGGAGATATTTGCGGATTAACCAGTGTCACTTTACCAGGCAATGCTTCAAATGCCGCATAAAGTTTACGTGTTAATACACCAATATCTTGTGGGCTTGCACTGACACTTAAATTATTGCGACGCGCGAAACGGATAAGATTACGATAGCTTTGCATCATCGTATCTAATAGTTCGTTGTGCGCATCACGTACTCGCTCGATTTTCCAGCTATCACGGGTATCGAGTATCGTTAACCGTTCGTTATCCCATTGCCACTGAGTGACCAATTGCGATAAAACTTGTCGTCTCCAACCTTCGGATTCATTTTGTGTTTTTTCGTTAGATAATTTTTCACACACTTTAAGGTAGAAACAGCGACGGATAAGATCAAGGCGGGTTAAATCATTGATAGAAACCAAATAGCGAGTAACACGCTCAAGCATCATACAATAAGCATCTAAACCATAATTAACGATTTCGCCACGGTGTAGATGTTGCTTCATCTCTAATGCCAGCAGTTTTCCATTAGGATAATCCGCTGAATAAGCTTCTAATAAAATACTTTTTAATACCGCTTTATATGGTGAATCAACGCTTTTATAAAGCTGCCATAAACTTGCGCCGAAATACTCTTCGGCTGAAAGTTCACCTAACCCCCCCAAATCTAACCACTCATTAGGTGTTAATACGCCCTGAGCATAAAGGGAGTTAACATATTCATCATAATGGTGTTCTTCTTCTACTGGCACCATCGTCCATAGCAAGCGTTTACCTGCAAGACGTACCGCTGTACGGTAAAATTCGTCAAGTAAAAGAATATGTTGAGTAGAACCACAATCTTCCCCACCTAAGCTACCGCTTGCATGATGGCGAAATCTATTTTCATCGATTAAGAAAAATGTAACGTCAATGCCTAGCTCACCAGCCCACTGTTCAATCAGTTGGCACTTACGTTGTAAAAGCGCACGCTCATCCTGATCCAGCCATGATTGATGGCAGACCCAAATATCAATATCAGAGCAGTGACTTTGCCCAATAGAAGAAGTGCTACCCATCGAGTAGATGCCTGTAATTGGCAACTCTCCGCTGGCGTACCCTTCCATTGGCTCATCACATAATGCGTTAATCAGCTTATTGGCCCATTGACGTTGCATGTCATCAGGTTCAAAGAAACATGTGCCGTGAGGAACATTTCCTTGTATGTAGCCGGGCAACTCAGGATGGTGGTAATGCAATAAAACAGGAATTAAACCATAGACCTGTTTAAAAACATCACACATCGATGCAAATGCTCGTTCCAGTCTGAGTTGATTAATCGCATCCAGCCGTTGCTTCAGTGTTTCAATATAAAGATACAAGAGTTTCGCCTGAACAATACTAAGAAGATAGTAGAATCTGAGTTTATAAGTCACCAAGGTTGAGTTAAGTAATATTAATAGATAAAACTTTACTAACAAAATCTCGGAAACGTGATCAATTTAACACCTTGAACGCAAGGCGTAAAGAGGATCTCAAAATATAGCACCAAGATCTAAAAGTGATATTTAAACGCTTAATCGTGTAAAGCTATCGAATAAACGCCCTTAAAATCATGAAGATAAATCACTTTACTTACATAAAAAATGATAAAAAAAATCGCTCAATCCTCTCTTTAGCCTATAAAAATCCCTGTTTACTTAATGATGAAACTGAAAATAAATTTTGACAAAACATCAAAAAGTGATAAAAAATCGGAAATAGAAACAACTGATTGATAATAATGAATTATTTATATTTTTTGATTGTTTTTCATTTTTATACTTAAAATAATAATTCTATTTTTAATATTGCGATAATAATATTTAAAATAATATTTAATTTTTATTAATTATTTATTTAAATTAAGACTAAATTATTTTCTCTATTTTTATTATTTCTCTTTCTTTTATTTAATAATAATTTTGTTAAAATTTATCGTGTTTTTATATATTAAAAAAATAATAAGAAAGATAAGCATATTTACAATAATAGCCGTTTTATCAATATGTTCAGATAAAACATAATATTTATATCTCTTCTTGCTTATAGCTTGTTAACAAACATAATCTAATGTTTTAATTTTGTTAATAACCACACTTTTAATATAGATATAAAAAGAATAAAATTCTAAAAATAACTAAACCCAATAGTATCCATTAATAAATTACTTATTTTTTATTTCCTTTTTCTTTTTTTCTTTTTCGATGATGACCTCATTTCTTTCATTGTTATTACGATACAAAGCGCCTTAACTGGAAAATTGGGCCTTAAAGTGTTAAAACAATGGCTTATTTCTAAACAAAAATATCGCTAATCGCTCGGAAGAGATAATACTATTATGTCAAAAAGTACCATCCGTATTGCTACCCGCCAAAGTCCTCTCGCTATGTGGCAGGCGCTTTATGTGAAAGAACAACTGCAACTTACTCATCCAGGTTTAGTCGTCGAATTAGTACCGATGGTCACTAAAGGTGACATCATCCTAGATACACCTTTAGCTAAAGTGGGTGGCAAAGGGTTATTCGTAAAAGAATTAGAACTTGCTCTACTTGAATCACGTGCAGATATTGCTGTGCACTCCATGAAAGATGTTCCTATTGATTTCCCTGAAGGCTTAGGGTTAGTTACTATTTGTGAACGTGAAGATCCTCGTGATGCCTTTGTTTCTAATCATTATAATGCGTTAG
Source organism: Proteus penneri (assembly GCF_003144535.1). Classification (GTDB taxonomy): domain Bacteria; phylum Pseudomonadota; class Gammaproteobacteria; order Enterobacterales; family Enterobacteriaceae; genus Proteus; species Proteus penneri. The sequence goes on from NZ_PHFJ01000006.1 coordinate 214,909, forward strand.
AAGAACTTCCTGCGGGTAGTATTGTAGGCACATCAAGTTTACGTCGCCAATGTCAATTAAAAGCACAACGCCCTGATCTGATTATTCGTGATTTACGAGGTAATGTAGGCACTCGCTTAAGTAAATTAGATAACGGCGATTACGATGCTATTATTCTTGCTGTTGCAGGCTTAAAACGCCTAGGCCTTAATGAACGTATTCGTACGCCATTATCAGCTGAGCAATCTTTACCCGCGGTTGGACAAGGCGCTGTGGGAATTGAATGTCGCTTAGATGACAATGAAACTCGCCAGCTATTAGATGCGCTCAATCATTCCCGAACAGCAATTTGTGTTAAAGCAGAGCGTGCAATGAATACGCGCCTTGAAGGCGGTTGCCAGGTTCCAATTGGAAGCTACGCTATTTGGCAAGATGACAAAATTTGGTTGCGGGCTTTAGTCGGTTCACCTGATGGTGAAACTATTTTACGAGGTGAACGTTTAGTGACGCCTGAAAACGCTGAAACCGCGGGCATCTCATTAGCTGAAGAGCTTTTAGATAAAGGTGCAAGAGCTATTTTAACGGCAGTGTATCAAGGTAGCACACCTGCATGAGTATTTTAGTTACTCGCCCCAACCCAGCAGGAAAAGCATTAACCCAGCGTTTAATTGATGCGGGTAAAACAGCTTTTCAAGCACCTTTAATCGAGATCACCGCAGGTCGTGAACTCCCTTTATTAGATGCTAAACTAAAAGGATTAAAGGCGGGTGATTGTGTATTTTTACTTTCCAAAAATGCGGTGTCATACGCAAACTGGCAGCTAAATCAATTACAACAATCATGGCCAGATACGCTATCCTATTATGGAATAGGTAAAAGCACAGCGAAAGATTTCCAACATTTAAGTAGTCTTCCAATTTGCTACCCTGAGCAAGGAGAAACCAGTGAGGATCTTCTTAACCTTTCTGCGCTTAATCAGGTGAAAAACAGGCGAATATTACTGCTTAGAGGTAACGGTGGTCGTGACTTACTCGCAAAAACATTGAGTCAACGAGGCGCAATTGTTGATGAATGCGAATGTTACCAACGCCTATTTATTAATTATTCCCCTGAAGAATTTGCGCTTCAATGGGAAAAAGCACAGGTTGATACGCTTGTTGTCACTAGCGGTGAAATGTTACAACAACTGTTTGATCTAGTCGCTGAATCTAAAAAAGCATGGCTGTTAAACTGCCATTTAATTGTGGTCAGTGAACGATTAGCAACAATAGCAAAAACATTAGGGTGGGAAACTATCACCGTTGCTGAAAGTGCCAATAATGATGCTTTATTTCATGCATTAATATAGAACCTAAATGAGACGCCGATATGACGGAACAGAAAAATACAAATGATAATGACTTGCCAAAAGATGCAGTTAAAGCTGATGAGAATGTCCGCTATCAGGAAGTCAAACCTGTTAATAACAAGCGCTCAGGCCTAATTGGAAGTGCTGTTGCTATTCTTGTTATTTTGGCAATCGGTGGTGGCCTTTACTATTACACCAATCAACAAGCATCAAAGCTGAGTGTAGAAAATCAATCACTCAAATCTGAGCTTACCCAATTACAACAGCTCCAAAACACTTATCAACAACGCTTTGACAATATTGATAGCATGTTTAACTCACAAAAACAGACTATTGATAAGTTACAAAATGAGCGCCAAACAACAGAGCGCCAAATCCAAGATCTACAAACACGCTTTGCCGCTATTTCTAATGCAGATGTCAAAAGTTGGCTATTAGCACAAGCTGATTTTATGGTGAAAATGGCAGGTCGGAAGTTGTGGAATGATCAAGATGTCGTGACCGCAGTAAGTCTACTAAAAGGTGCTGATAGTAGCTTAGCGGAAATGAATGATCCGAGCTTACTTGAGATCCGCCGTGCTATTAATGAAGACATCAGCAGTTTAGCTGCTCTCACTAAAATCGATAATGATGGCACCATCTTACAATTAAACCAGTTAGCGAATCAGATTGATAATCTCCGCTTAGCGGGTTTGGAGCGTAATGGCTCACCAATGGATAAAAACGACGAAACCATTTCAGGTTCACTTTCTGATTGGAAACAGAATCTCAGCAAAAGCTGGAAAAGCTTTATGGATGATTTTATTACTATTCGTCGCCGTGATACCGCAGCCGTTCCTTTATTAGCGCCAAACCAAGATATCTATTTACGTGAGAATATTCGTTCACGTTTATTAATTGCTTCCCAAGCTGTTCCTCGCCATCAAACTGAGATCTACCAGCAATCGCTTGAGGCAGTATCCACATGGGTTCGTGCTTATTTTGATACCTCTGATCCAAGTACAACCGCATTTTTAGATACGGTATCTGATTTAGAGAAACAACCTATTACGCTTGCAATACCATCAGAATTGAAGAGCCCGACCTTGCTAGAAAAACGAGTAGAAAAGCAAATCCGCAATTTACTGGCACAAAATGAGTATGCAGAGCCACAAATTGCTGAAACACAAGCTGTTGAAGCCCAAGATGCCCAAGCTGTAGAAGCTGAACATAACGCATCAGAAAGCGCACAAGATGCCGCAGCTGATAGCACAGCAGTTGATGCACCAGTAACACCTCGAGGAGAATAGGCTTATGTTAAAAATACTGCTCCTTTTTGTGGTGCTTATTGCGGGTATCATTTTTGGCCCACTATTGGCAGGCCATCAAGGTTATGTGCTTATACAAACTGATGATTGGGATATTGAAACCAGTGTAACCAGCTTGGTCATTATGTTTGTTTTGCTACAATTAGCACTACTACTAATTGGTTGGAGTTATCGTCGCTTTATTGGTACAGGCTCAAAAGCCTATAGTTGGTTTTCTTTCCGTAAACGTAATCGTGCGCGCAAACAAACCAGTATGGCATTAATGAAATTAGCGGAAGGTGATTTTAAAGAAGTTGAAAAACTGATGAGTCGCAACGCAGACTATGCTGAACAGCCAGTTGTAAACTACCTATTAGCAGCAGAAGCAGCACAACAGCGCGGTGATGAATTCCGAGTTCAGCAACACCTTGAACGCGCAGCTGAGCTTGCCGATACCAATCAACTTCCAGTTGATATTACACGGGTGCGTATTTTATTGGCGCAAAATGAAAATCATGCAGCGCGTACTGGCGTTGATGAATTATTAAATCAAGCACCTCGCCATCCTGAGGTTTTACGTTTAGCTGAAACGGCTTATACCCGAACCGCTGCTTGGCAAGCATTGCTTGATATCATTCCTTCCATGCAAAAAATTGCATTACACACGGATGATGAACTCGCTCAATTACGCCAAAAAGCCTACATTGGCATTATGGGGCAGAAGATGTCCGAAAATGGCTGTGATGGACTGAAAAATTGGTGGAAAGCGCAGCCTCGTAAAGTGCATCACGATAATGCATTACGTGTTGTTTTAGCTGAACACCTTATTGAATGCAACGATCCTGATAGCGCTCAAACGATCATCTTAGACGGCATTAAACGCCAATATGACGAGCGTTTGATCCTACTATTACCTCGTTTAAAAAATACAGATGCCAGTGTGATTTTGAAAGTACTCAATTCATTAATTAAACAGCATGGGCCAACACCATTACTCAATAGCACATTAGGTCAGATAGCAATGCAACAAGGGCAATGGGGTCAAGCTGAAGAGGCTTTTCGTAATGCATTAAAACAACGCCCTGATGTTCATGATTTTGCGTGGCTTGCTGATGCATTAGATAAACAGAAAAAATCTGAAGAGTCGGCGAAAGTGCGTAAAGATGCTTTATTAATGACACTGAAAAAAGACTCTGTCATTTTTGAAGAGCCTAAAAAAAGTAAATAAACACATTCGATGAGAACGTGATCATAAATCGTTTAATTAACTGATCTAAAAACCCTCTTTATTGAGGGTTTTTTTATGTGATTTAAAAGCCTCGTTGAAATAACAACACCACTTCTACACATAGAGTCAAAAACACATACACCCAAGCGATACGATAAAAGCGAGTGGGTATTCCCTTCTCATTTTCTTGCTTAAATGCCAAATAATGTTTTTTCGCTTGATAAAACACGACGATATAAATCAGTGCGATCCCCTGACAAAGAAAAACCACATATTTAGCCCATGATTTGCCACCTATAATGAGCATGATAAGAGGGATCAAAAAAAACAATAATGGGCCAAACTTCTCTATAAGAAAGAGTTTTTCTTGTGCAAGATATGCTTTTTGCTTATTTATCATATTGATGCTATCCCCAATCTCCCCTTGCACTGGATAATAGCGTGTTAATGCAGTGAATACAAAATGGATGTGTGGTTGGTATATAAAAAAACGCCTGTATAAAACTATACAGGCGCATAAATATACAATCAGGTCTACAGACGGATGGTGCCTCACTCAACGTTTCGTCCTGTTGATGATGAATGATGTTCATCGTTAACGTGGACGTAGGCACCGAATAATCGGCTCTGCATCATTCCTAGGTTTATGAAGTCATATGCTGTCATAAGGAGTGGAATGAGCATCTACAATATACATAAAGCATTTAGCGTGCCAATTTTTCATTTTTTATTAAAAATATCCCCTATCCCTAAAAAAGTAAGGTAACTTATTGAATTCTAGTTTTCCTTTCTGACTCTACTCATTTTCAATGATAAATAAACAACGACCTGTACTTCCAACACGCTATTGCTAAATAGAAAAAGAAAATATAGTGTCTGATATACGTCTCTTTTTCACGACAAGAAAAACACAACCAATATTTAACCCTATAAAATAAATGTATTACATGTCTCCTATTGGAGACACCCAAAGTAGCGAGTGTTGGCATTTGCCGACAAATAAAATAAAAGACTTATATTTCATATAATTACTATCTATTATTTTATGTATTTAATTCATCTTTTTTTGAAGATTAAAATTCAGCAATAAATTAAATTATTAATAACTCTTAAGTGATAAGAACGATATTTCTGTTAAAAGCATCATTTTAGTTTTCTTATCTGAAACACATAACACGAAATAAAAAACATAAATTGTAGATGTAGATGTAGAAAAAGTATGGCGGGTTTTAAAAAGCTAAATCGTAGATACGAAAAAGCCTCGATATAATCGAGGCTTTTTCTTATTGGTCGGCGAGAGAGGATTCGAACCTCCGACCCACTGGTCCCAAACCAGTTGCGCTACCAGGCTGCGCTACTCGCCGTCTGCATCACTGCTCTTATCTTGTTTATTGGTGCGAAGGGGGGGGACTTGAACCCCCACGTCCGTTAGGACACTAACACCTGAAGCTAGCGCGTCTACCAATTCCGCCACCCTCGCATAAACAATAACTAAGATAAGATGGGGTGGCTAATGGGACTCGAACCCACGACAACTGGAATCACAATCCAGGGCTCTACCAACTGAGCTATAGCCACCATAACAGCTATCTTATTACTTCTTACAACAACGTTCTTCACCGTAACTCTTAGCACGCTTTAATGGCGCGCCCGACAGGATTCGAACCTGAGACCTCTGCCTCCGGAGGGCAGCGCTCTATCCAGCTGAGCTACGGGCGCTTCACGCCGTTGCGGGAGAGGATAGTACGGATTTACGCTCTGTCTGTCTAGTGCTTTTTGAAAAAAAAAGTTTGTTTGACGATAGTTTGTGCATTTCGTCGATAAATGGAGCGCTTTTACACACTAAACGCTCCGTCAGTATAATAATTAAACAACCAAGATGCTAGATAAAAGCATGAATAAATTATTTAATCAGCTCCGTCTAACAAAAAAAGACGCTATTACGACTACAATTTATTGGAATAATAATACCCGACGAATTTTAGCAGCTTAAATTGGCGCTTAATTCGGCTTGGTTGTGATAACAAACGATATAACCATTCTAAGCCAAGGTTCTGCCATGCTTTCGGTGCTCTTTTAACATGGCCTGTAAAGACGTCATAAGTTCCGCCAACGCCCATATATAAAGCATCAGGATAAATTTCACGACACGCACGAATAAATAGCTCTTGCTTCGGTGATCCCATGGCAATAGTCACTATCTTCGCACCAGAGGCCTTTATACGCTCAAATAACGCCTCTCTATCTTGTGGTGTGAAGTAACCGTTCTGACTCCCCACAATATTTACGTTCCACTGTGCTTTAAGCTTATTTTCGGTTTGAGAAAGAATTTCAGGTTTACCACCAACAAGAAAGACTGGCGTTCCCTCTTTACCCGCCCTTTCCATTAATGCTTCCCATAAATCTGCACCTGCAATACGAGAAACATTTGCATCAGGATACTTGCGACGAATACCTCGCACGACACTGATACCGTCGGCATAAAGATAATCCGCTTCATTGAGTAGCTCATTGAGTGCAAAGTCTGTTTCTGCTGTGAGAATTTTTTCTGCATTAATGGCAATCAAAGAGCCGCTTTTTATTTGTGCTCCTTCATAGAGATAATCCAGAAAATGAGCCATATCGCGAAATCCCCAGATATTATGTCCGCGGATTGAATACTTCGGAATTGAATTGGATCCCATTACTTTTCCTTTTTCTCTAAACAACGAAGTTCACTTTGTATTTGGCGGGTTACGTAATTACGCACTAATCCCGCACTTTCAAATAGCCAATAAAGCAGTTTGGCGGCCACCAAACATAAACCAAAAATTAAACAGAAAAACACAACGCGAGAAACGAAAGAATCAACACCTTCCCGCGCCAAAACAATCATATTAAAAATAGCCCCAAAGCAGAACGCTTGCAAAATAGCCGATTTATAACGATTGCTTTCATTGAGCCCTTGCTGATATAGCCAATCAAACCACTTAATAATCAGTCCTACAACAATTGCACCTAATGGGATAAAGGCAATGCCTCCCATTACAACTAATGAGCCAATTAAGGTCGGTGAAATGGCGAGCCCTGCATGGTAATTAAGTACTTCCCATGTAAAGTAATTTGCCGAGTTCAGCACAACGTCAGGGCGTTCTGGCCATACCCAAGAAGGAATAAAGACATAGAAATCACGAATGATTGGTGCAAGCCCTTGAAACTCAATCTTGTCATAATTATTCAGTAACAAAGCTAGATTTTCCCAAGGAGAGAACGTATCGCGAGTGAGATACAAGAACGTATAGAATGCCTCGGCACCACTGACATCAAGCCCATAACGTTTTAATGCCAGCCAAAACATGCCAACAATACTCATCACTCCTGCTGCAACCAGCATCCACAAGGTTATCCAGCCGCGAACAATACCGATAAACAAAAACAGCGCGAAAGCGATGATGATATTAGCGCGGGTTCCTCCCACGATAATGTAAGTTAAGATCCCAAAACCCACCGTTGCACAAAGGAAGAAAATCCAGCGCTGTTGAGTCGGTTTTAAGAAATAGACCACCAGCATGGCGGGAATAAAGAAATAGAAAAAGCGCTTAAGCGCCACACCCGATACTTGGCTTGAAAAAATTTGGCTATATGTTTTGAGCTTAAAAAGTAAAAAACCATTTTGTAGGAAGAAAATACCCACAGTTACAAAGGCAATTAATGCTAATAAAATCCAAGTGAGGTTGGTTTCTACTCTATTCATCGTAAATAACGGCCTAGAAGGGCCGTCAACCGATTTTCTCAGTCTTACCTTATAAGTTACATAATAAATGGCATAGAAGCTGGTAGAGGCTAATAGCGCGTATAATAATGAGTCAACGGGTACAACTGCGACATCAAATTGGAATACCAACATACAAGTTAGTGGAAAGCCAAAATAGAAAGTCAGCAGATAGAGCATTGAGAAAAAAACATTAAAATTAAAACGAACTCGACGAAACTCTTGATAAGTCAGTAATAAAATAAAACTTAAAGAGATAAAATAAACAAGTGTTAAGCCACCCAGTTCCGCCAATGTCATTGCGGCTCTCCTGTACTCATCTCAATTAACGCTTTCCAACCGTCCGTAAAATTAGGCGCAAAGAAGGCAATATTTTGGCGATCAAGTATCAACAATTGACGTTTAGCCTCTTCAATTAGCGCAACATCTAATTTATCACCTGAGAAAAAGACGGGAACATTCTGTTCTGTTAAATCTTGCCAAAACGGGTTTTGACGGCTAATAACAAAAGGGATCGCAAATTGAATAAGCAGACAAAGGGTGCCAATACCTTGTTGTCGATGAAAAATAAAATAACCTAAATCACATGTTTTCAATAACGCTAGATAATCATCAAATACCAATTTATCACGTAATATTTCAACCTGATTATAGGGAAGCAACTGGCTAGCGGCTTGAGCGACTTCATCAATATAAACGTGATTATTTTCAGGATATCCCATTGGAATAATCACTTTTGCACGTGTTCCATATTGCTCTGCAATTGCCTGTAACGCTTCAATGTGGCGATTCGAGCTATCCCCTGAATTACCCACAATAATGGTAAGTTGTTTTTCATCAATAGGCGCTTTTTCTGTCACCGTAAGCGCAGGATCCATTCTTGTTGGGAAATAGAGTAAATTGGCAGGAATATTAACGTTAAATTGCGCGAAGTAGTTAAGATCACCTCGTGTACCAAATACTCGCCCCACGCGTTTTTGAGCAAGTTTACGAAGAAGATAGAAAAGTCTAAATTTTAGCTGTTTAGAATCCTGATACAAATCAGCACCCCAAATATGCCACCAAAATTGATGACGTTTAATTTTACCTGTTAATAATGCCAACCAAATAGGTGCATTAAACTGGCCTAAAAAAAGGAATCGTTGGTGAGTATCGGCTTTTGCCAATGTGACCACTCTCTGTGCAACCTGCTTTTTATCGACTAAACACTCAATATCTAAAGCTGGGTAGCTTTCTTGCAGTGAAGTATTTTTACTGGCAACGATAAAACGAGGTTTATACATTAACCCCGCCTCAGTCACGAGGTGGTCGTTAAAAAAACGTAACATTGTGTTGTTATGATGCACAATGTCTGAACCTAGTACGTAAATCAAAGTTGTCATTTGCGCCTGCAATAAATCACGAAAACGGAACTACAGAGAAGGAAGTAAATAATGTACGTTGCCATATAGGCTTGAGCGGCACCTAGTGCGCCATGTTCAGGAATAAGCCAACGCGAAAATAGCGTTAATAAGGCAAATTGACTGACTTCTGTAAGGATATAAAAACGCAGTGCCGCTTTTGCAATGATGAGATAACCAAAGACATAAGCGCCTACCTTTAAAACATCACCGACAAGTTGCCATGCGAATAAATCACGCATAGCGACAAATTTATCTGAAAACAGTAACCAAATCGCGAAATCACGTAATAACCACACCATAAAACTCGCAACCGCTACCACGGGTAATACAAACTTCAGTGACTTAACAATCTCTTTGGTAATATCACTCTTTTGCGTTAATCGGGAGAGTGTTGGCAGTAAATAAACTGAGAACGATGCGGTAATAAACTGCAAATAAGCATCTGAAATACTGGTCACCCCTTGCCAAATCCCTACGTCTTCCCAACTATAGTGCTCAGCAAGTAAATTACGCATCATGATATAAGCGACGGGTAATGTAATCGAGGTCAGTATTGCCATAATGGTAAACTTACCAAGATGACTTGCTATCGCTTTATCCCAATGAGGTTTAAGTTCACTGAAAGCGAAGCGTTTACGCTTGACTACTAAAAATGTAGCAGGAAATAAAATAAGTGCTGGAACTAATGCTAATCCAATCAATGCACCGTGATAACCCGCAAACAAATAGCACAAATAATAAGCAACAACACCAATAATGCTACCTGCAATCACAGATAAGGCATTACCTGCTGCGTCACGATAACCTTTTAATATGGCAAGAAAATAGTTGCTATATGCTATCCCCATTTGAATAAAAGCAACGGCTCTTACAATATCCTGATATTGATGATAATTATCACCAAATAACACTTGGCTAATGGGGGCAGAAAAAAGAAGAAATAAAATAGCCAATAGTGTGGAAAATAGCAAAATCATGGATGATGAAGTACCCAACACTTTTTTACGTTGAATATCATCATCTTGATATTGTGCGATTAATTTCGTCACACCATTAAAAATGCCCGCACCAGACAAGACGCCGAGTACGGTAATTAATTGACGAAAGTTACCCGCTAACCCGACTCCTGTTGGACCAAAAGAGACTGCAAGTAACTTAACGACAAGCAGACCAGCCCCGATTTTTATCAGGGTTGATCCCGCTGTCCAAATTGATGCTTTGGCTAATGACATAATTAAGCAAAGAAATCGCGAATATGGCCAATAACAGTCTGCTGCTCTTCTTCTGTCATATTGTAGAACATAGGTAAACGCACTAAACGCTCACTTTCTTGTGTAGTGAAAATATCTTCACCATCAAAACGACCAAATTTCATACCTGCTGGACTGGTATGTAGTGACACATAGTGGAATACCGTTAAAACACCATGCGCTTTCATATAGTCATTAAACGCACTACGTTGCTCAATATCTTTCAGTTTGATATAGAACATATGCGCATTGTGTTCTAACCCTTCAGGAACGATTGGAAGCGCCAATAAGCCTTTTTCCGCTAATGGCGTTAATGCATCATAGTAAATCTGCCAAAATGCTAAACGACGCTCATTAATTTTTTCGGCTTCTTCAAGTTGAGCCCACAGGTAGGCTGCTTGTAAATCTGACATTAAGTAGCTAGAACCAATATCACGCCAAGTATATTTATCTACCTGGCCACGGAAAAATTGACTACGGTTAGTGCCTTTTTCACGAATAACTTCTGCGCGATTGATTAAATCAGGATCGTTAATTAACGTTGCCCCACCCTCACCGCCTGATGAGTAATTTTTAGTTTCATGGAAACTATAACAACCAATATGACCAATCGTACCAAGAGCCTTACCCTTGTAAGTTGACATAACACCTTGTGCCGCATCTTCAATCACGAACAGGTTATGTCTTTTCGCAATCGCCATAATGGTATCCATTTCACAGGCAACACCTGCATAATGAACAGGCACGATAGCACGAGTTTTTTCTGTAATCGCCGCTTCAATTTTTGTTTCATCGATATTCATGGTATCTGGACGGATATCAACAAAAACAATCGTTGCTCCACGTAATACAAACGCATTAGAGGTCGAAACAAAGGTAAAACTCGGCATAATGACTTCATCGCCTGGCTTGATATCTAATAAGATAGCAGCCATTTCAAGCGATGCAGTACAAGATGGCGTTAACAGCGTTTTATGACAATGAAATTGTTCTTCTAACCACTTTTCACATTTTTTTGTGAAATTGCCATCGCCACAGAGCTTGCCACTTTCCATGGCCTGTTTCATATATTCTAATTCGGTGCCGACAACGGGTGGTTTATTAAACGGAATCATATTATCCCCTGTATAACCAATAAGTGGTGCTCTCTATTAAGCCCCCACTGTGTGTGTATAAACGCGAAGCTGCAATATTGCTGATTTGTGTTGCAACATATAGGGTTGAAATACCTTGCTGTTGACACCAAAACTTCGCGGCCGACATCAGTTGTTTACCAATGCCTTGTCCTGTTCTATTGGGCATTACCGCAAGTAATCCCACTCTTGCTTCACTTTCAGATAGACGACGTAAAGTGACAAAACCACTCATGTTATTGTCAATATCATAAGTCAGTAAGCAGATATCATCGAACGTGCCTAGTACGGCTTTTTTAACCCATAATGCATAAAAACGACTGCTATCACCTTCTTGATACCAAGGTGTTCTAAAACGGCTTTGTACAAAAGCTTCTGAGGCTGTTGCCATCAATAAATCGATATCATCTTCATTGGCTTTTCTAAAACAGCATTCAGGCGCATTCTTACAAGCATTTTCTATGCCAATTGAAAGTTTAAAATCAATTTCACCTTCCGCAAATTGAAAACCTAATTGGCTGAGTTTATCGATGAGAGAAAGCTCATGAGATGCGATTTTAGCTTGAACCACAGCAAAAGCATCAAGCTGTTCGCCTGTTAACACGGGCGCTTGTATATCAAACTCAAGGCGCCCTGTTTTGAGGGAGAAAAATTCACTTTCCCACTCAAGATAATTAATATTGGCGAGGACGGACATGTAATAAATCCAATAGATAACGACCATAACCCGTTTTAGACAGCGATTTTGCACTTTCTCTTACTTGGTCATCATTGAGCCATCCATTGCGCCAAGCAATCTCTTCAAGACACGCCACTTTAAATCCTTGGCGCTTTTCAACGGTTTGAACGAAAGTACTGGCCTCAATTAAACTGTCGTGAGTGCCGGTATCTAACCATGCAAAACCACGCCCTAACAGTTCAACATTAAGCTCACCACACTCAAGATACATCTGATTAATCGACGTAATTTCTAGTTCGCCACGAATAGAGGGTTTTACTTTTTTAGCAAAATCCACCACACGGTTATCGTAGAAATAAAGCCCTGTTACAGCCCAATTAGATTTAGGTTGTTCTGGTTTTTCTTCAATCGACAGTACTTTGAAATCATCATCAAATTCAACAACACCAAATCGTTCAGGATCCATGACTTGATAACCAAAAACTGTTGCTCCCCGTTCACGTTGAGCAACTTGTTTTAGTTTTGGACTAAACCCTTGACCAAAATAGATATTATCGCCTAACACTAAACAGCAATGATCATCGCCAATAAATTCTTCACCTAAAATAAACGCTTGAGCTAAGCCATCTGGCGATGGCTGTATTTTATATTGAAGATGAACACCAAATGCAGAGCCATCCCCCAATAAGCGCTGAAATGAAGTCATATCATCGGGTGTTGTGATGATCAAAATATCCCGAATACCGGCAAGCATTAGAACTGAAAGCGGATAATAGATCATGGGCTTATCATAGATAGGCAATAACTGCTTCGATACCCCTTTGGTTATCGGATGCAGTCGTGTACCAGAGCCACCCGCTAGAATAATACCTTTCATCATTTATCCTTTTACTTAATCAGTTTCCAAGCCCTAGACGTTCGCCTGCATAAGAGCCATCTAACACACGTTTCCACCATGTTTCGTTATTTAAGTACCACAAAACTGTTTTACGAATGCCTGATTCAAATGTCTCTGCGGGTTTCCAGCCTAATTCAGCTTCAATTTTTGCCGCATCAATCGCATAGCGCAGGTCATGACCGGGTCTGTCTTTCACATAAGTGATGAGATCGACATATTGAGCAACACCTTCTGGTTTTGCTGGATATAACTCTTCTAATAGTGCACAAATCGTTTTAACAACATCAATATTACGGCGCTCATTATGACCACCAATATTGTAGGTTTTACCCGGTGTTGCTGTTGTTGCGACTAAATAGAGGGCGCGAGCATGATCTTCAACATAGAGCCAATCACGGATCTGCTCACCTTTACCATAAACAGGTAATGGTTTTCCTGAAATCGCATTTAGAATAATTAATGGGATTAATTTTTCAGGGAAATGATAAGGGCCATAGTTATTTGAGCAGTTCGTGATCACGGTGGGTAAACCGTAGGTGCGTAGCCAAGCTCGAACTAAATGGTCACTTGAAGCTTTCGACGCTGAATATGGGCTACTTGGTGCATAAGGTGTAGTTTCAGTAAAGAAGTCATCTGTACCTTCTAAATCGCCATACACTTCATCTGTTGAGATATGGTGGAATCGGAACGCTGTTTTCTTCCCTTCAGGCAGTGCTTGCCAAAAGCGGCGAGCCGCTTCCAATAAGGTGTAAGTCCCCACAATATTGGTTTCAATAAACGCAGCCGGACCATCGATAGAGCGGTCAACATGGCTTTCGGCCGCTAAGTGCATCACAACATCTGGCTGATATTGAGCAAATAAGCGATCAAGCTCAGCGCTATCACAGATATCGACTTGCTCAAAGGCATAGCGTTCACTGTCAGCAACAGTTGCTAATGACTCTAAATTACCAGCATAAGTCAGCTTATCCACCACAACAACGCTGTCATTGGTATTTTCAATAATATGTCGAACAACAGCAGAGCCGATAAAACCGGCTCCACCTGTCACTAGAATGCGTTTCAACGCCATACTCCTTTAGTATCCACAATCCATTTTTGAGTCACTTTACTACCCGGGATCGCTTTAAATTGTTGGTGATCAACAAGCATTAAGACAATATCAGCATCTTTTAATGCTTGTTCTGTTGATACTAACTCTGTGATCCCTTTCAGTTTTGTTGGTAGCTCATGAATATTTGGCTCAACGGCTAATGTCGTACCACTGTGCCAATCTGCGATTTGTTTAGTGATATTCATCGCTGGGCTTTCACGTAAATCATCAATGTTAGGTTTAAAAGCTAAACCAAAGCAGGCAATCTTAATTTCGTTTGCACGTTTACCAGTTTCAGTCAGGCAATCTGCAACTGCAGCTTTAACTTGATCGATAACCCACACAGGTTTGCCATCATTGACTAAACGCGCAGTGTGAATTAAACGGGATTGTTTTGGATTTTGTGACACGATAAACCAAGGGTCAACTGCGATACAGTGTCCACCAACGCCTGGGCCTGGTTGTAAAATATTGACGCGAGGATGGCGGTTCGCCAAGCTAATTAGTTCCCACACATTAATATCTTGCTCAGCGCAGATCAGCGATAATTCGTTAGCGAATGCAATATTCACATCACGGAAGCTGTTTTCCGTTAGCTTACACATTTCTGCGGTACGCGCATTGGTGATAACACATTCACCCTCAAGGAAAATTTTGTATAACTCACTCGCACGCTCGGAGGATTTACGGTTCATTCCACCAACAACTCGGTCATTGCGAATAAGCTCAATCATAACTTGGCCTGGTAATACACGCTCAGGACAATAAGCAATATCAATATCTGCTTCTTCACCGTCTTGATGAGGAAACGTTAAATCTGGACGAGCTTCAGCTAACCACTGTGCCATTTGTTCAGTAGAACCAACAGGTGACGTCGATTCTAGAATAATAAGATCACCTTTTTTCAGTACAGGTGCGATAGAACGAGCCGCCGATTCAACATAAGCCAAATCAGGCTCATGTTCACCTTTAAACGGTGTTGGTACTGCAATAAGGAAAGCATCTGCTGGCTGTGGCGTGGTATAGGCTTTTAAATGGCCTTCTTCAACCGCTTGTTTAACGACTTTATCGAGATCAGGCTCAACAATGTGAATTTGACCTTTATTAATTGTATCAACAGCATGCTGATTAACATCAACACCAATGACGCTTTTTTTACGAGAGGCAAAAGCTGCCGCTGTAGGTAAACCAATGTAGCCGAGGCCGATAACAGAAATAGTTTCAAAACTCATAATGTCACCTGATTTTTTTTCAATGCTTCAAGAATACGTTGGCAGGCATGTCCATCACCATAAGGGTTTGTCGCCTTACTCATTTGGTGATACGCGTTTTCGTCTGTCAATAAAGAGGTTACTTCGCTAACAATACGTTTAGTATCTGTTCCCACTAAACGAACAGAGCCTGCTTCAACAGCTTCTGGGCGCTCTGTCGTGTCTCTCATTACCAGAACTGGCTTACCTAATGAAGGAGCTTCTTCTTGAATTCCACCAGAGTCGGTCAGAATAAGGTAAGCATGGTTCATTAGATAAACAAATGGGAGATAATCTTGTGGCTGTATTAGTTTAATGTTGTCAATACCGTGAAGAATACGTTGAACAGGCTCACTCACATTTGGATTTAAGTGAACAGGATAAACAACTTCAACATCAGGGTGTGCTAATGCAATTTCAGCTAAAGCTTGGCAAATCCGTTCAAAACCACCACCAAAGCTTTCTCGACGATGTCCTGTTACCAAGATCATTTTCTTGTCAGGCTGAATAAATGGATAGTGTACAGCAAGCTCATTTAAGAGTGTTTGATTGCCCATCACTCTGTCACTTACCCAAAATAACGCATCTATTACCGTATTTCCCGTGACAAAAATCTTTTTATCCGCAACCGCTTCACGTACCAAATTTAATTTTGCAGTTTCTGTTGGTGCGAAATGATACATTGCAAGATGTCCTGCAATGGTGCGGTTTGCCTCTTCAGGCCAAGGAGAGTAAAGATTGCCAGTACGTAATCCAGCTTCCACATGACCAACTGGAATTCGTTGATAAAATGCGGCTAAGCTTGCTGCCATGGTCGTTGTTGTATCACCATGTACTAAAACAACATCAGGTTGAAATGACGCTAATACTGGTTTTAGCCCTTCTAAAATACGACAGGTAATATCCGTTAAATCTTGTCCTGGTTTCATAATATTGAGATCGTAATCTGGTTTGATCTCAAAAAGATTTAATACCTGATCAAGCATTTCTCGATGTTGGGCCGTAACACATACCTTCGCTTCAAACGAATCATCATTTGCTAAAGCGTGCACTAAAGGTGCCATTTTTATCGCTTCAGGGCGTGTGCCAAAAACAGTCAACACTTTCACAGTGGCTCTCTTTTTTTCATTGTTATATTGCTTATTTTTGGGAAAGCAATATGCCCTTATTCTCAAAACATCAGGTGCCGAAACACCTGATGTCTCGTTATTGTCATCAATGACAAAATTTAATTATTATTATTTTTTAATGAACTGCGTCTTACTAATGCAACACCTGCACCCACTAAAACGCCAATAGCGCCCCAAAGTACCATCATAAAGGCACGACGAGGGCTATCTCGTTTTACAGGATCTTCAGGGGTACGTAGAAAACGGTAAGTTTGGAAGTTGTCTTGTAATTTTGCGCCCACAGTAAGGGTCGCTAACATTGCCGTATTTTGATCATAATCACTATCAAAATCAGCACCTGTTGCGATTAAAGTTTCTAGCTGTGATTGCAACAGAGGAACACCTAACAGAAACAATTTAGAATCCGGTAATTCATCAATCGCAATCGAGGTCTGTTTTTGAGAAATACCTTGTTTCTCAGCCACTTTAATTGATTGCTCTAATAAGTTAATTTGGCGTTGATACGCAGATTGAGCCGCCATTTCTTGACGTTTAACTAGCGCTTTCATTGATTGAGTTCGAGTTGACCAAGCTGTTATCACTTCATCATTAAGATGGGTAGACGCTCTCTTATTAGCAAAAGCAATATACTCATTTAATAATTGGCTCGCTTCTTTTGATGTTTCTGCGATAAGTTTCAGTTGATCATTAACTAATTTTTTCTCATCGGCAGGCGTAAATTGAATATTGTTAATTAATTCATCCAATAATGCAGCATTAGCCTGTTCATCACTCTCTTTGCGCTGTTTAAAATAATCCGTTTGCAGCCAAAACTCACGACGTGTATCAAACGCAGCAACCTGAGTAATAAATTCTTGATAAGCTTCATCTGAAATAGTTAAAGCAGATGTTTGTGCGGCTGGATTAATTTGCGTATCAAGATTGCGCAAGAATTGAGATTGCGAATAATAACTACCTAAGTTATTAATCGTTGGTTTCTCTGTCATTGCGATCGCACTCCATTTAGGCTGCATCAAATAAGATGCACCCAGTGCAATCACGGCAAAAAGCAGAGCGAACCCTATAATCCAGCTTTTTCCTGACCAAAGTGCACAAAAAAGACCTCGAATATCGAGTTCATTATCTGGCTGATCACCCTGTCGGGAGGCGTTATTTTCCGAGTTCATCACGTTAAAAAACCTCTGCTTATATTAATGCTGTTGTGTTGCTCTACGTAAGCGACGCTTATGTCGTTTAATAAAACGAGCGACTCGCCACGCGCGTTTAATGCAATAACCATACATAACAAATGCAAGCAAGAATAATGCCAACATAAACCATTCAGGGACAAATGATAGGTTCTGACCGATAATACCAATCGCGGCTAATAACGCGGCTGACAGTGTAATCAGAATGAAAGCTTGGCGGGAGGTAAAACCTGCACGCATAATCAAATGGTGAATATGTTGACGGTCTGGAGAGAAAGGACTCATTCCTTTACGTAAACGACGATACATAATTGCTACCATATCCATAAGAGGTATAGCAATTATCCATAATACAGTGACAGCTTTAACTGGGCGAGGCTGGGTTTGTGTTGATGCGACCAATAACCAAATAATAGTAAAGCCAATCAGTGTACTTCCTGCATCACCCATAAAGACTTTGAATTTTTTACCGCAGACACCTAAGTTTAAAAAGATATAAGGTAAAATTGCCGCGATAAATGAGAAGCACCAGAATGCAAGAGCGGAATTGCCACCTTGATATAATAAAATACCAAGTGCACCAAAAGAGACACAAGAAAGACCGCCTAATAACCCATCAATACCATCAACCATATTAAAGGCATTGATTGCTGCCCAAACCGCGAAAAGTGTAACAATATAACCAAAAGGCCCTAAATGCATTTCCCAAGGACCAAAAGCATGACCTAGCGTGTCGAGTTTTAAACCCGCGCCCACCATCATCACGATCCCAACAAAAGCCTGAATTGTTGCTCTAATTTTGACACTAATATCGAAGCGATCATCTAATGCGCCGATAAAAACAAGAAGTCCCGCACATGCCAGATACAATTCCTTATGAGGAATATAGATATCTGAAATATAAAATGCGAAAACAATACCAAAATAGACTGATATTCCGCCAACGAGGGGGATCAATCCATGATGTTTTTTACGATAATTCGGTTTATCCACGAGTCCTATTTTTTTTGCAATTTTACGAGCCAAGAATAAAAATGCGAAAGAAAATAAGAACACATAAAAAACGCTTGTGCTCATTTTTAGTATATCCACAGTACTGTTCTCTATAATAAATATAGCTGGTTATTTTACCCTTCCATGTGTTTTTATTCTTTTTTCCAGCCTCACCACGACGAGTTTATTCGAAACCCACCACCCTTCATCAATTATAAGTTTTCCTTAACTATTTTCATTGATGCCATCGCTATTTTTATCAATTACTAAAACATGCAATATATATACCAATATCTCACTAAAATATTGCAATCTAAATTTGGATTACATCCATAAAAAACAAAAAACGCCACAACTATTGTGGCGTTTTCATCATATCGTCATTCTTACAAAGTAAACGAGCTTAACAGCATATAAATTGAGGTGATATTACTTATTCTATAATAGAGCACACTATTTTAATTCTATTCTCAGCTCAATCACTTTGTTAATACATTTTATGAACGTTTCATAAAGTCGAAGAATTCTTCATTGGTCTTAGTCATTGCTAACTTATTAATGAGGAATTCCATTGCGTCAATTTCACCCATTGGATGAATAATTTTACGCAGGATCCACATTTTTTGTAGCTCATCTTGAGACGTCAGTAACTCTTCTTTACGTGTACCAGAACGATTATAATCAATCGCTGGGAAAACTCGTTTTTCAGCAATCTTACGAGACAGGTGTAATTCCATATTACCTGTCCCCTTAAATTCTTCGTAGATAACTTCATCCATCTTAGAACCCGTATCGACTAATGCTGTTGCAATGATAGTCAAACTACCACCTTCTTCAACATTACGAGCAGCACCGAAGAAACGTTTAGGACGATGTAATGCGTTTGCATCCACACCACCTGTTAACACTTTACCTGATGAAGGAACAACCGTGTTATAAGCACGCGCTAAACGTGTGATGGAGTCTAACAGGATGATAACGTCTTTTTTATGCTCAACTAAGCGCTTCGCTTTTTCAATCACCATTTCTGCAACTTGTACGTGGCGAGAAGCGGGCTCATCAAAAGTTGAGGCAATAACTTCACCTTTAACTAAGCGTTGCATTTCTGTCACTTCTTCTGGACGTTCATCAATCAGAAGTACCATTAATACGCAATCAGGGTAGTTATGAGCAATATTGGCTGCAATGTTTTGCAGCAACATGGTTTTACCTGCTTTTGGTGGGGCAACGATAAGACCACGTTGACCACGGCCAATTGGTGCCGCTAAGTCAAGAACACGCGCAGTTAAGTCTTCTGTTGAACCATTACCACGCTCCATGCGTAAACGATTATTAGCATGTAGAGGTGTTAAGTTTTCAAAGAGGATTTTACTACGGGCATTTTCTGGTTTATCAAAGTTAACTTCATTAACTTTTAGGAGGGCAAAATAACGTTCACCTTCTTTAGGAGGACGAATTTTCCCTGCGATGGTGTCACCAGTGCGAAGGTTAAAACGGCGAATTTGACTTGGAGAAACGTAGATATCATCGGGACCAGCAAGGTAGGAACTGTCTGCGGAACGCAGGAAGCCGAAGCCATCCTGCAATATTTCCAGCACACCGTCACCGAAAATATCTTCTCCACTTTTCGCGTGTTGCTTCAAGATAGAGAAAATAATGTCTTGCTTTCTCATTCGAGCCAGATTCTCTAGCCCCATATTTTCGCCAAGTGCTATCAGTTCTGATACCGGCGTATTTTTTAATTCGGTAAGATTCATAATGGTGGGTTCTTAATAACTCGGGGTAACTCTCGAACTATGAACGTGAATAGTATAACAGCGAATCGCTGTCAGTTTCGTCATGTGTAAAATTACAGATTATAACTTTCTAACATAAGGGTATAACTAAAATGATAATGTTAGAGAGTGTTAATACTATTAGACCAGTCTGCTTTATCCCAGAGAAGTGACATTCATTTTCGCGATAGATGAGTGTACTTTCAACTTATGGATTAGGAACATACTTTGGAAAATTTATATCCCTTGAATACTATAGATTATTCTAAGGCAACTTGACTGGTTAGATGAATTCAGATTACTTATATTAAATATCATATTAGATTAAATATCATATCATGTTATTCAATTCTATTACTTTGCACGCTTGATATTCAATATCTCAGACTTATTTAATCATGTCTAATCATATTGACAAGTAGATTCGATATATTATGTAAGTAAGTGGCGCTAACTTATCATGCTTCGAAGCGGACGTCTAGCGGTCAATAACAGAAATACTGACAAGATCTAAACGTCCTGCTTTATTTTTGATATCTAAATCAAATTAGATATTTTCGTCTAAAAACTCTTTCAGTTGAGTTTTTGACAATGCGCCTACTTTTGTCGCAGCAACTGCACCGTTTTTGAATAAAATGAGTGTAGGAATACCGCGAATACCGTATTTTGGTGCTGTCAGCGGATTTTGATCGATGTTTAACTTCGCAACTGTTAATTTACCAGCGTATTCTGTTGCAACTTCATCTAGAATAGGAGCAATCATTTTACATGGGCCACACCATTCAGCCCAGAAATCAACAAGCACAGGGCCGGTTGCATTTAATACATCAGCATCGAATTTGCTGTCAGATAAGTGAAGGATTTTATCGCTCATTGTTCTACTCCAAAGAATAATATTGACCGTACCAGTGTAACATTAAATAACAAAAGTCTGTCTGCATTTCAGCGGATAAACTTTTGTAATGCAACCTATAACTGATATTCTATTACATTATGAGCAAAACATATTTGACAGAAAAGAAGTTTTCCGACTTCGCCTTGCATCCAAAAGTGATAGAAGCCCTTGAAAAAAAAGGGTTCTCTAATTGTACACAAATTCAGGCATTGACGTTACCTATCACTGTGAAAGGTCAAGACATTGCCGGGCAAGCCCAAACAGGAACAGGAAAAACGTTGGCGTTTTTAACCTCAACGTTTCATTATCTTTTAACACACCCTACTAAAGAAGGGCATGAAACCAATCAACCTCGTGCACTTATTATGGCGCCAACACGCGAATTAGCCGTGCAGATTTATTCTGATGCTAAAGAGCTTGCGCAAAGTACAGGAATTAAAATGGGCCTCGCCTACGGTGGCGATGGCTATGACGAACAACTCAAAGTATTAAGTAATGGTGTCGATATTGTTATTGGCACAACAGGTCGTTTAATTGACTACGTTAAGCAAGGACATATTAACCTTAACGCAATCCAAGTTGTGGTACTTGATGAAGCTGACAGAATGTACGATCTCGGCTTTATTAAAGATATTCGTTGGATCTTCCGCCGTATGCCAGTTGCCGCTGAGCGTATGAATATGCTGTTCTCTGCAACGCTTTCTTACCGTGTAAGAGAACTGGCTTTTGAGCAGATGAATAATCCTGAATATGTTGAAGTTGAACCTGAACAAAAAACAGGTTTTAGCATAAAAGAAGAACTCTTTTATCCTTCAAATGAAGAGAAAATGCGTCTTCTTCAAACATTAATTGAAGAAGAATGGCCAGATCGCTGTATTATTTTCGCCAATACAAAACATCGTTGTGACGACATTTGGGCACACCTTGTCGCCGATGGACACCGCGTTGGTTTATTAACCGGTGATGTACCTCAGAAAAAACGTCTACGCATTTTAGAAGATTTTACCCAAGGTAATCTTGATATTCTGGTTGCCACTGACGTTGCCGCTAGAGGTCTTCATATTCCTTCAGTAACTCATGTTTTTAACTATGATTTACCTGATGATTGTGAAGACTATGTTCACCGTATTGGTAGAACAGGACGTGCTGGAAATAGTGGTAACTCAATCAGCCTTGCATGTGAAGAATATGCCCTGAATTTACCTGCAATTGAAACTTATATTCAACACGCTATTCCTGTGAGTAAATATAATAGTGATGCGTTATTAACTGATCTTCCTGAGCCAAAACGCCGTCACCGTCCTCGACAAGGTCAGCCTCGTCGCAATAATGCGTCAGTGCGAAATAATAGAGGAAATAATACTCAACGTAACAACCGAAATAAACGCCCGAGTCATCCATAAATTATGCTGAAATCCTCATCACTTTATGCTGCTATTGATTTAGGTTCTAACAGTTTTCATATGTTAGTCGTTCGAGAAATCGCGGGCTCTATACAAGTCCTTTCCCGCGTGAAACGTAAAGTTCGACTTGCTGCTGGCCTAAATAGTGAAAATGAATTGTCAGAGCAGGCAATGGAACGCGGTTGGCAATGTTTACGACTTTTTTCTGAATATCTACGTGATATTCCAACTGAACAAATCAGAGTCGTCGCAACAGCCACATTACGCATTGCTAAAAATGCAGATATTTTTGTCGCAAAAGCGTCTGAAATATTAGGCAATACTGTTCATGTTATTAGTGGTGAGGAAGAAGCACGCCTTATCTATCGTGGCGTTGCACATACTACAGGTGGTGCAGAGCAACGTTTAGTCGTCGATATTGGTGGTGGCAGCACAGAACTGGTGACAGGTACGGGCGCTAAAACGACGCAATTAATGAGCTTAAGTATGGGCTGTGTCACTTGGTTAGAGCGCTATTTTACTGATCGTTCTTTAACTCAAGAAAATTTTGCTAAAGCACAAGACGCAGCCAAAGCGATACTCGCCCCAGTGGCGGATAAATTAATCGAGCAAGGCTGGCAAGTGTGTGTAGGCGCCTCTGGTACTGTACAAGCGTTGCAAGAGATCATGATTGCTCAAGGTATGGATGAATTAATCACCTTACCTAAGCTTGAGCGGCTCAAACACAAAGCCATTGAGTGTGGAAAACTCGAAGAGCTGGAAATTGAAGGACTTACTTTTGAACGAGCCTTAGTGTTTCCGAGTGGACTTGCTATCTTAATCGCCATATTTGAAACACTGCATATTGACAATATGATCTTAGCAGGTGGTGCATTACGAGAGGGCTTAGTCTATGGAATGTTGCATCTTCCTATTGAGCAAGATATCCGCCAACGTACTCTTCGTAATGTCCAGCGCCGGTTTCAAATTGATATTGAGCAAGCACATCGAGTTCAACAACTGGCAGAACACTTTTTTATCCAAGTCAGTAAGCATTGGCAATTAGATAATCGTTGCCGTGAGTTGCTTAATAGTGCCTGTGCATTACATGAAATTGGCCTAAGTGTCGATTTCCGCCAAGCACCTTCACATGCAAGCTATCTGATCTCTCATCTTGATTTACCAGGATACACTCCGGCCCAACGACGTCTATTAGCTTCTTTGCTAAAAAACCAAACAGGGATCATCGATCTTGCACCTCTTAATCATCAAAATGCCCTACCGATAACTCAAGCCAATCGACTAGTGCGTTTACTGCGATTAGCCATCATTTTTGCTAGTCGTCGCCGAGATGATACGCTCCCAGCATTACGATTACGCACTGTCGATGAAACACTCATTATTACATTGCCATATCAATGGCTTAATGAGCACCCGTTACGAGCTGAAAATCTCCAAGAAGAGATCCAATTACAGAGTTATGTACATTGGTCTTTAATGATTGAAGAACAAAATAGCTCTCGTATAAGCTAACTTTTTACTTATACAAAAATAAAACCCTCTTGGAGATCAATAGGCCAAGGGGGCATTTTATCTACCATTTTTATGCTATTGCGGTTTATGCCTTGCCAGCATAGCTCTTAATCCTGCAACACCTTTTTGGCCTTTCTCTTGTTTTTCCTCTGCACTTAACACTTTCTTTTTATTAGTATCCCAATTCAAATCATCTTGAGGTAACTCATAAAGAAAACGGCTTGGATCAGGTTTGATTAATTCACCGTATTGACGTCGTTCTTTACATAACGTAAACGTGAGTGTTTTTTGTGCTCGAGTAATGCCCACATAAGCAAGACGTCTTTCTTCTTCTACATTATCTTCATCAATACTACTTTGGTGTGGCAATATCCCTTCTTCCATTCCCACTAAAAATACATGAGGAAATTCAAGACCTTTAGAGGCATGTAATGTCATTAACTGAACTTGATCTAATTCTTCTTCTGTTTCTCCTCGCTCCATCATATCACGCAGGGTAAACCGGTTAACGACTTGGGAAAGCGTCATAGGTTCATGTAATTCATCACCTTCAAGCATTTCACTCATCCATAAAAATAGCTGATTAATATTTTTCATCCTCATTTCTGCAGCTTTCGCACTGCTTGAGGTTTCATATAACCAACTTTCATAATCCATTTCATGCAATAAATCACGTACAGCTAATAGTGGCTCTCGCTCTGATTTTTGTACTATACGCGACATCCATTGTGAAAATGCGTGTAATGAATTCAAGCCTCTGCCTGTTAATGTTTGGCTTAACCCTAAATCAAAACAGGCATTGTATAAGCTTTTATCTCGAACTTTTGCCCACTCACCTAACTTTTGGATCGTCATGGGCCCGATTTCACGACGAGGCTTGTTCACAATACGTAAAAATGCCGCATCATCATCAGGATTAACAATAACTCGTAAATAGGCCAGAATATCTTTGATCTCTTCTCGTGAGAAAAAAGAGGTTTCACCTGAAATACGATAAGGAATGCGATTTTGCATCAAGTATTTTTCAAAAATACGAGACTGATGGTTACCACGATAAAGGATCGCATAATCCTTATAATTAGTTTTATTAATAAAGTGATGCGCAATTAATTCACCCGCAACACGTTCGGCTTCATGCTCTTCATTATTCGCCGTTAAAACGCGCAGTGCATCACCATAACCTAACTCTGAAAATAGTCGTTTTTCAAAGACATGGGGATTATTTTCAATCAAGATATTCGCTGATTTTAAAATACGTCCAGAAGAGCGATAGTTTTGCTCAAGCTTAATGACATTAAGTTGTGGAAAATCTTTTTGTAATAACACTAAATTTTGAGGTCGAGCACCACGCCAAGAATAAATGGATTGGTCATCATCACCGACAACCGTAAAGCGAGCCCTTTCACCGACCAACCATTTGACCAATTCATATTGGCTGGTATTCGTATCTTGATATTCATCCACCAGCAAATAGCGGATGCGTCTTTGCCAGCGCTCTCTGACTTCTTCATTTGTGCGCAATAATAGGGTTGGTCGGCTAATTAAGTCATCAAAGTCGAGCACGTTACAACTACGCAGATGTTGCTCATAACGTCGAAAACATTCGGCAAAAGTATGATCTTGTTGCGATCTCGCCATTCCAATTGCTTGCTCTGGCGTGAGCATATCGTTTTTCCAATTAGAAATTTGGCTCTTTAACTGAGAAAGCAAATCTTTATCTTCTTCTAATAAATCAGCGGTTAATTCTTTGAGTAGTGCAGACTGGTCTTGATCATCAAATAATGAAAATTTAGCTTTAATCCCTAACGCTTTATATTCACGTTTAATAATTTCCAACCCCAATGTATGGAACGTTGAGATCATTAATCCTTTTGCTTCTTGTCGACCTAAAGTTTGAGCGACACGCTCTTTCATTTCACGTGCTGCTTTATTGGTAAACGTCACCGCTGCAATTTGCTTTGCTGGGTATTGGCATTGACGAATAAGGTGTGCAATTTTATGAGTAATAACCCGTGTTTTTCCCGATCCTGCTCCTGCCAAGACCAAACAAGGGCCTGACACATATTCTACTGCTTTTTGTTGACCAGGATTTAATCGCATAGGTTTTCCACACTTCATTAGCCAAGAACATAACGGGAGACAATTGTAGCAGAAAGCGCATAAGAAAATGGTTCAGTTTTTTGAGCATTATTTCTCTAGGTAAAGGAAGTTTAACCTTGTTTAATAAAGTTTTACTTTGTATAATATTCAAACAAATATGGAGGTGTATATTATGAGTATAAAAAGCGAATTAATAGCCACTAAAGTTGATATAGAGCTCAAAGAGGCTTTTGTTGCAATAGCTCGAAATAAACACAGACCAGCCTCTCAAATCTTAAGAGATCTCATTCGAGTTTATGTGGAAAGTAATCAAACACAACCAAATGAAAAAACATTAAACACTTTTGCAAAAACAGATAAAGGTGATGATGTTTTTTATGCTGAAGATGCCCATGATTTATTCAAAAAATTGGATATCTAAATGCGAAAAGTGAGTTATTCAGGACAATTTAAAAAAGACTTAATACTCGCAGAAAAACGAGGAAAGGATATTAATAAACTAAAAGAGATTATATTACTATTAGTGCAAGGAAAGCGACTACCTGCTCAATTGAAAGATCATCCATTAACAGGAAACTGGAAGCCTCGTCGAGATCTTCATATCGAACCTGATTGGCTACTTATTTATAAAATAGACAATGATACTGTTCATTTCGACAGAACTGGCTCACATTCTGATTTATTTAAATAAAAACCACATATCAAATTGATAGATATGTGGTTTTATCTTTTTAAGATATATTTAGCACTTATTTTTCTAAGCTATCTATTTCAAGATAATAAACTTATATTCTGTTTTATCATTTAAAATATATTAGCACTTATTTTTCTAAGCTATTTGCGTGAGAAGAAGGCGGCAAAGGAGCTTATCCCAAGGAGCATACATCAGTATGTGGCTTGGGTAACCGAGTGTAGCCAACGCACTTATCACGTAAAGAGCGACGAAAAATTAGTTGCCGACAGCAATCTTCTTCATATCCGTCATATACCCGCGCAATGTTTTACCTACAGCTTCAATTGGGTGCTGACGAATGGCTTCATTGATATCACGTAATTGTGCATTATCGGTTCCATTATCTTGAACTTTCTTCGCTAAATCGCCAGATTGCAAGGTTGTCATAAACTCTTTCAGCATAGGAACAACAGCAAACGAGAACAGATAGTTACCATATTCTGCCGTATCTGAGATAACCACGTTCATTTCATATAAACGCTTACGAGCGATGGTATTCGCGATTAATGGCAACTCATGCAGTGATTCATAATAAGCTGACTCAGCAAAGATACCCGCTTCAATCATCGTATCAAAAGCTAACTCAACACCCGCTTTAACCATTGCAACCATTAATACACCATGATCAAAGTACTCTTGCTCACTGATTTTACCCTCATATTCAGGATAATTTTCAAATGCGCTAGCTCCTGTCTCTTCACGCCATGTCAGCAAGTTTTTATCATCATTTGCCCAGTCTGCCATCATCGTTTCAGAGAATTTACCTGAAATGATATCATCCATGTGTTTTGCAAACAGTGGAGCCATGATCTCTTTCAGTTGCTCTGATAATGCATAAGCGCGCATTTTTGCAGGGTTAGATAATCTGTCCATCATCAAGGTGATACCACCTTGCTTCAGTGCTTCTGTAATCGTTTCCCAACCAAACTGAATCAACTTACCTGCATAGCCTGGTTCAACACCATCGGCAACCATTTTGTCATAACATAACAGAGAGCCTGCTTGTAACATACCGCACAGAATGGTTTGCTCACCCATTAAGTCTGATTTTACTTCAGCAACGAAAGAGGACTCTAAAACACCGGCACGATGACCACCTGTTGCCGCAGCCCATGCTTTCGCAATGGCCATACCTTCACCTTTTGCATCATTTTCAGGGTGAACGGCAATCAGTGTTGGAACACCAAAACCACGTTTATATTCTTCACGAACTTCTGTGCCCGGACATTTTGGTGCAACCATAACAACGGTGATGTCATCACGAATTTTTTCGCCCACTTCAACGATATTAAAACCATGAGAATAACCTAATGCTGCACCTGATTTCATCAGCGGTTGAACCGCTTGAACAACCGCTGAGTGTTGTTTGTCTGGTGTTAAGTTAACAACTAAATCTGCTTGAGGGATCAACGCTTCATAGGTTCCAACCTCAAAACCGTTTTCGGTAGCACGACGCCATGATGCACGTTTCTCATCAATCGCTTCTTGGCGTAAGGCATAGGCGATATTCAAGCCTGAATCACGCATATTTAAACCTTGGTTAAGGCCTTGTGCGCCACAACCAACGATAACGACTTTTTTGCCTTTCAGGTAATTTGCTTCATCAGCAAATTCTTCGCGCGACATAAAGCGACATTTACCCAATTGCGACAACTGCTGACGCAGATTCAATGTATTAAAATAATTTGCCATGAGGGACTCCAAAATCGTTGTGTATGTGTTTGCTGTTATTATCCTCACTCTCTGTGAGGTGTTGCATGACTTTACTATAGGGGATGAAAGCCATTGCTTAAATTGATATATTTACAAGATAGTGTTGCAAAAAATGCAACGTTCTTTTTTAGCACCTAAGGTGGGTGACAATGGATATTCGAGATCTCAAACTCTTCCTACATTTAGCTGAAAGTTGTCACTTCACTAAAACGGCACAAGCAATGCATGTCAGCCCTTCCACGCTCTCACGCCAAATTCAACGCCTTGAAGAAAGCTTAGGTCACCCACTGTTTTTACGTGATAACCGACAAGTCACTCTCACTGATGCAGGCGAACAATTAAAGCGCTATGCTCAACAAACTCTGTTGCAATATAAGCAACTGAAACATACGCTAAACCAAAATAGCCCAAGCCTTTCTGGTGAACTACGACTATTTTGTTCTGTAACAGCGGCTTACAGCCATTTACCGCCTATTCTTGACCGTTTTCGTGCAGAAAATCCATTAGTTGAAATAAAGCTCACCACTGGAGATGCGGCTGATGCCGTCGATAAAGTGCTATCTGATGAAGCTGATTTAGGTATCGCAGGAAAACCTGAAAAACTTCCTGAAAATATCTGTTTTGAAAAAATAGGTGAAATCCCATTAGTGCTGATTGCGCCCGCTCTGCCTTGCAATGTTCGCCATCTTGCAACGCAAGAGAAGCCCGATTGGCTTAATATTCCGTTTATCATTCCTGAACATGGCCCATCAAGACAACGGATCGCGCTATGGTTTAAGCGCCATCGTATCCATAATCCCTCAATTTATGCGACGGTTTCGGGACATGAAGCGATTGTTTCAATGGTTGCATTAGGTTGTGGTATTGCACTTATTCCACAAGTTGTCGTTGATAATTGCCCAGAGCCCGTTCGTAATCGCATCTCTTCATTGGATAATATTTCAATGGTAGAACCTTTCGAGTTAGGCGTTTGCGCATTACACAAACGCCTTCAAGAGCCAGTGATCAATGCTTTTTGGCGATTACTCCACAACTAAACTAGTCGTTTGTGGTGACAGGAATAACTGAAAAGAAGGATTTCCTGTCTCATCATGATACTCATAACCCAAGTCATCTAAATGTCGCTCAAAACGCCCTTGCGTTTCAGGGAGTTCAAACGCTACCAGCACACGCCCGTAATCAGTGCCATGACTACGATAGTGGAATAATGTGATATTCCAATAAGTCCCTAATGTTTTTAGAAACTTCATTAAAGCGCCCGGAGATTCTGGAAATTCAAAACTAAATAGGCGTTCTTTAAGTGGCTTATTAGGGCGCCCCCCGACCATATAACGCACATGAAGTTTTGCCATTTCATCGTCAGAAAGATCAGCCACTTGATAACCCGCAACCGTGAGTTCACGTAAAATTTCTTTACGCTCTGCGAGTCCTTGACTTAAACGTACACCGACAAAAATACGTGCATTTTCAGGATCAGCATCGCTATAACGATAATTAAACTCAGTAACAACACGTTGACCTAAGATCTGACAAAAACGTAAGAAACTTCCTTTCTGTTCAGGAATAGTCACCGCTAATAGCGCTTCACGTTTTTCACCGAGCTCACAGCGTTCAGAAACATAGCGTAAGCCATGAAAATTCACATTTGCACCGGAAAGCACATGCGCAAGGCGCTCACCTTTGATTTGATGCTGTTCTACGTATTTTTTAAGTCCTGCTAATGCCAATGCGCCTGAAGGCTCTGCAATCGCACGTACATCTTCAAATAAATCTTTTACTGCGGCACAAATTGCATCACTATCCACTGTGATAACATCATCAACATATTTTTGGCATAAACGGAACGTTTCATCACCGATACGTTTAACCGCAACACCTTCAGCAAATAATCCCACTCTTGCTAATTCAACGGGATGCCCTGCCTCTAATGCTGCTTTTAAGCATGCAGCATCTTCAGCTTCAACACCTATTACCTTAATTTCTGGCATAAGCTGTTTGATTAATACGGCAACTCCAGCAATTAAACCACCACCACCAACAGGTACGAAAATACGATCAAGATGAACATCTTGTTGTAAGAGTTCCATTGCCAGTGTTGCCTGCCCTGCAATGACTGCGGGATGATCAAAAGGCGGAACAAAGGTGTATCCCATCTCTTCAGATAGCGCGATAGCTTTTGCTTTTGCTTCATCAAAATTGGCACCATAAAGCAATGCTTCTCCACCAAATTGGCGAACAGCATCAACTTTAATATCTGCTGTTGCCACTGGCATCACAATGAGTGCTTTTACTCCCATTCGATTAGCTGACAACGCAACACCTTGCGCGTGGTTCCCCGCTGATGCCGTCACGACACCTTTCGCTTTTTGCTCAGGAGTCAAC
Organism: Proteus penneri; assembly: GCF_003144535.1. Lineage (GTDB taxonomy): Bacteria > Pseudomonadota > Gammaproteobacteria > Enterobacterales > Enterobacteriaceae > Proteus > Proteus penneri. The sequence continues at coordinate 246,030 of NZ_PHFJ01000006.1, forward strand.
CCTGCAATCATGGTATAAGCACCACGTAATTTAAAGCTATGAACGGGTTGTCTATCTTCTCGCTTAACTAAAATCGTATTTTCTAAACGTTCAGATATTTTTGTCATCTCTTGAAGCGGAGTGACTATTGCGGCTTCATAAACAGGTGCGCTCAGCGCCGCTTTTAAATATTCAGCGCTGCTTGGCGCTGAATTTAAAGGTCTAAAGGCAGCCATTCTTAGCCCCCTAACTTAGATTTATCACGCACCGCACCTTTATCGGCACTGGTGGCTAAAGAGGCGTAAGCACGTAAAGCAAACGAAACTTGGCGCTGCCTATTTTGTGGTGTCCACGCTTTATTACCGCGAGCATTTTGTGCATCACGACGAGCTGATAACGTTTTATCATCCACCTTTAATGAGATCTCGCGGGTTGGAATATTGATAGAAACAATATCGCCTTCTTCCACTAAACCAATCACGCCACCATTTGCCGCTTCAGGTGACACATGCCCGATAGATAAACCCGATGTTCCACCAGAGAAACGCCCGTCAGTGATAAGTGCACAAGCTTTCCCTAATCCCATTGATTTTAAATAAGAGGTTGGATACAACATCTCTTGCATACCAGGACCACCTTTAGGGCCTTCATAGCGGATAATTACCACATCGCCTGCCACGACTTTGCCACCTAAGATAGCCTCTACTGCATCATCTTGGCTTTCATACACTTTTGCGGGACCACTAAAAATTAAGTTATCTTCATCAACACCCGCCGTTTTAACAATACAGCCATCTTCCGCTAAATTTCCTGATAGCACGGCTAATCCACCATCTTGGCTATAAGCATGTTCTTTGCTACGGATACAGCCATTTTCACGATCTGTATCTAAAGTTGGCCAACGACAATTTTGTGAAAAAGCTTTCGTTGTACGAATACCTGCGGGGCCTGCTTTGAACATCGATTTTACTTGCTCATCTTGTGTTAACATCACATCATATTGCGACAATGTTTCTGGCAAACTTAACCCTAAGATATTATTAACATTGCGATTGAGTAATCCTGCTCTGTCTAACTCACCTAAAATACCCATAACGCCACCAGCGCGGTGAACATCTTCCATATGATATTTTTGTGTACTTGGTGCCACTTTACATAAATGAGGTACTTGGCGAGAAAGTCTGTCGATATCTTCCATGGTGAAATCAACCCCACCTTCTTGCGCGGCAGCCAATAAATGCAGAACCGTATTTGTTGAGCCACCCATTGCAATATCCAAGATCATCGCATTTTCAAAGGCTTCTTTTTTAGCGATATTGCGTGGTAATGCAGACTCATCATCTTTTTCATAATAGCGTTTGGTTAATTCAACAATACGCTTGCCTGCATTGATAAACAGCGTTTCACGATCTGCATGTGTCGCTAATAATGAGCCATTTCCGGGCTGAGATAATCCCAGTGCTTCTGTTAAACAGTTCATGGAGTTTGCGGTGAACATACCCGAACACGATCCACATGTCGGGCAAGCAGATCGTTCGATTTGCTCACTATCAGCATCGCTGACATTTGGATTCGCCCCTTGGATCATGGCATCAACCAGATCTAATTTGATCAGTTGATCTGAAAGCTTCGTTTTACCCGCTTCCATAGGGCCACCCGAAACAAAAATAACAGGGATATTCAAACGTAAAGACGCCATTAACATTCCTGGCGTGATCTTGTCGCAGTTTGAGATACACACCATCGCATCAGCACAGTGCGCATTAACCATATATTCAACAGAGTCAGCAATAAGTTCACGCGATGGCAAAGAGTAAAGCATGCCACCGTGTCCCATTGCGATACCGTCATCAACTGCAATGGTATTAAATTCTTTAGCAACACCACCCGCTGCTTCAATTTGCTCAGCAACGAGTTTTCCTAAATCCCGCAGATGCACATGACCTGGTACAAATTGCGTAAATGAGTTCACAACAGCGATAATGGGTTTACCAAAATCAGCATCAGTCATTCCCGTTGCACGCCATAAGGCACGGGCTCCAGCCATATTACGACCATGTGTCGTTGTTGCTGAACGGTATTTAGGCATTTTTCACACTCCTGCGATAAAAAAAGCGAGCAGGGAACGATCTACCCGCTAAATAAATTTATTTGATTATGTTTATGAATTGATTGGATCTAACCAGCCGTATTTATCTTCTGTCTCACCCGTAAACAGTCCAAAGAAGGCTTTTTGAATTGATTTAGTCACAGGACCACAGCGCCCGATACCTACTTGAATACCATCAACACTACGTACTGGCGTTATCTCTGCAGCGGTACCTGACATAAAGACTTCATCGGCAAGATAAAGTGATTCACGAGAAAGTACTTGTTCACGCACCTCATAACCGAGATCTTTTGCTAATTTGATGATGGCATCACGCGTGATCCCCGGTAGTGCTGATGAAGTAAATGGAGGCGTAAAAATAACACCATCTTTTACTTCAAATAGGTTTTCACCTGCACCTTCTGATAAATAACCATGAACATCTAGTGCAATTCCTTCTTGATAACCATGACGGCGAGCTTCGCTTCCCACTAATAGTGAAGATAAATAGTTACCACCCGCTTTTGCTGCAGTTGGAATAGTATTCGGTGCAGCGCGATGCCAAGAAGAAACCATTGCATCAATACCTTTATCTAAAGCTTCTTCACCGAGATAGGCTCCCCATGGGAATGCAGCAATGATTACATCTGTTTTATAACCTGCTGGCGGATTAACCCCCATGCCGACATCTCCAATAAAAACTAATGGACGAATATAAGCACTGACTAATTTGTTTTTACGTAAGGTTTCACGACATGCTTCCATTAACTCATCAACACTTTGCTCAACAGGCATACGGTAGATTTTGGCTGAGTCATGTAAACGTTGCATATGCTCACGATGGCGAAATACCACAGGACCTTTATGAGAATTGTAACAACGCACACCTTCAAATACGGAAGTACCATAATGCAATGCGTGAGACATCACATGAACCTTTGCCTCAGCCCATGGAACCATTTCACCGTTAAACCAAATATAATCAGCTTGCTTTGTCATTCTTTTATCCTTACATGGCACTTAGTGCATTCATGAATCGTAATTTTTCTTTCTGTTGATGTAATACTTGAATACCTGCAACATCAGCTAATTTTGTTAACTGGCTGCACAGAAGTTCTAATGGTCGCTGACTACTCACCGTCAGGCTTAAGTTAATATTGTTGCTCTCTGTGATATTCATATTCATTGAGCATATATGAAAACCACGATGACGAATAACTCTCAGGATACGTTCTAAGATCTCTGGACAAAAACGGGCTTCAATTGTGATATTGTGTTGGTTCATTTTGATTTCTCCATCATCTCATCATTACTTGCGCCCGGCGGGACTAAAGGCCAGACATTTTCTGCGTCATCGATAGATACCTGTAATAAGTAAGGACCATCGCTCTCTAATAAACATTTTATTGCATCAGCAACTTGTGCTTTTTCTGTGATACGTTGCCCAGGGATATCAAACGCTTTGGCTAAGGCAACAAAGTCAGGGTTATCTGTTAAAATTGTTTCGCTATAACGTTGTTCAAAAAACAACTCTTGCCATTGACGAACCATACCAAGACGTTGGTTATCTAATAACACCAATTTGATAGGTAATTGTTTACGTTTAATTGTGCCCAGTTCCTGCACATTCATCATAAAAGAGCCATCACCAGATACGCAGATAACACAAGCGTCAGGTCTAGCAATTTGAGCGCCTACGGCCGCAGGGATACCAAATCCCATGGTGCCTAAACCACTTGAAGTAATAAAATTTTCAGGTGCATCAAATGTCATATGTTGCGCCGACCACATTTGATGCTGACCAACATCTGTTGTCACAACGGTATTTTTAGGTTTGGCGTCTGATAATTGTTTTAATAATAAAGGGGCATAAATCGCAGAGCCCGGATGATCATAACGCCAAGCATGTTCTGTTTTTAATGCTTGTACTTCTTGTTGCCAAGATGCGATAGATAATGGCTGAGACAAAACAGGCAACAACACCTTAGCATCCCCCAATAACGCAACATGAGCTTGTTTTAATTTATTTAATTCTGCATGGTCGATATCGATATGGATAACTTTGGCATTAGGTGCAAAAGTATTTAATCGCCCTGTCACGCGATCATCAAAACGTGCACCAATAGCAATTAATAAATCACTACGCTGAACAGCATAATTTGCCGCTTTAGTGCCATGCATACCAAGCATGCCTAGATAGTTGGCATTTGATGCATCAGCACAACCTAGCCCTTTTAAAGTAGAAACAACGGGTATTTCTGTTTGCTTCACAAATTCTCTTAACGTTTCCACTGCATTACTCATGGCAACGCCACCACCTACATACAAAATAGGTTTTTGTGCCTGTGCTAACATCTGCTTAGCTTGTGCTATTTCTTGTGTTGGGTAAGGAAATTCTTGCTCTTCTGGTAATTCATAATTTGATAAATGGGAAGCATCGGCTAATTGAACATCTTTCGGGATATCGATTAAAACGGGGCCGGGACGACCTTGAGAGGCTATAGAAAATGCCTCTGATAACACTCTAGGTAATTCATCAACAGATGAGACTAAAAAACTGTGTTTAGTACATGCCAACGAAAGACCTAAAACATCTATTTCTTGGAATGCGTCAGTACCAATCAAATCGGAAGCAACTTGTCCAGTGATAGCAACAACAGGCACAGAATCTAACAATGCATCAGCAAGTCCAGTGATAACATTAGTAGCGCCTGGGCCTGATGTCGCGATACAAATACCTGTTGTCCCCGTAGCGCGAGCAAAACCAATCGCAGCAATTGCAGCACCTTGTTCATGGCGACATAAGATATGTTCAACACCGCCATCATAAAGAGCATCGTAAACAGGCATGATCGCACCGCCAGGATAACCAAAGACTGTCTCGAGTTGATGTTTTCGTAATGCCTGTACTAACCACTGTGCTCCATTCATTCTTTCACCCTGCCATCTTAACTTCTTGTTTAATTTAAATTTATTTTCTATTTCATCTCTTTTTCAAACTCTGGCTCAAAAAAAACCCCCGCGCCTTTCGGTGCGGGGGTTTTTAAGAGATCCGGCTAGTTTAGTTAGCCTTTCTTCGTCCTAGTGCAGCCCCGCACGGTGGGTTAATAATCACCACCACGCTGATAATAATTAGGCTAATCACTAGGACGATAGTATTCATAGTTTTATAACTTCTTTTCTTATTTAAAATGTATATTTGTAATGTTGTGTTGTGCTTTCTTTCACTCTGTCCTTTTAGAGTTATCATGATATTTTAGAATTGACAATGTTTATTTTAAAAAAAAATCTAACATAATGAATTTCATATGTTTTTTTATATCACAAACACACGACAGAGTTTTAATCTATAAACCATTTGTTTTATAGTTATTAATACCAAGAAAGAACACGTTATTTTGTTTTTTCTACTATTACATTTTATTATTCCAAGTTAAGAATCAATAACATTTTTCATTATATTTATATTAATTTATTAAATTAATTATTTAAAAAATTAACTGTTATATTTCAATGATTTGAATTATTCTTGAGATATCTCGCATTTATTTAATTCTTTATTTAACACAAAAGAAAAAATAATTTAAAAAGAAAAAAATAATGGAGAATAAAAAATGGCATTAGCAATAATATATACACGTGCTTCTTTAGGAATATCAGCTCCGCTTATTACTATCGAGGCACATATTAGTCAGGGATTACCTGGATTAACATTAGTTGGATTACCTGAAACTGTTGTAAAAGAAGCAAAAGATAGAGTAAGAAGTGCATTAATTAATAGCGGATATACTTATCCTGCAAAAAGAATAACGATTAATCTTTCACCGGCCGATTTACCCAAAGAAGGTGCACGTTATGATTTACCTATTGCACTAGCAATATTAATTGCATCCGAGCAATTAAAATCAAATAAATTAGAGTGTTATGAGTTTATTGGAGAACTTGCACTTTCTGGAAAATTACAACGAGTTAATGCCGTTATTCCTTCAATCCTTAGCGCTTCAAAAGATCATCGAATATGCATTGTATCAATAGAACATCAAACTGAAGTTTCATTATTACCCAATAGATCTGCTTTATTAGCCTCTCATCTTTTAGAAATTTGTCATCATCTAGAAAATAATACGCCATTAATTGAAACAGAAAGCTTTATTATTAACGATGAAATTGAAAATCAAGATAATAAAGATATGAGCGATATAATTGGTCAAAATAATGCAAAAAGAGCAGCAGAAATTACAGCAGCAGGAAATCACAATATTTTATTTCTTGGGCCTCCAGGAACAGGAAAAACAATGTTAGCACAAAGGATAACTACGCTTCTTCCTCCTTTAACGGCTAAAGAAGCACTTGATGTATTAATCATTAGTAGCTTAAGAGGTCTGACATTTAATGAAAGAAAGTGGCCTACAAGACCATTTAGAGCCCCACATCATACTTCCTCTGCTGTTGCTTTAACGGGAGGTGGCTCTCTTCCTAAACCTGGAGAAATTACATTAGCGCATCACGGTATTTTATTTTTAGATGAATTGCCAGAATTTGAGCGTCGTGTACTTGATGCATTACGTGAACCTCTAGACGCTAGAGAAATTACTATTTCACGCGCAAAAGCTAAAATAAGCTACCCTGCTAATGTATTATTGGTCGGTGCATTAAACCCAAGCCCAACAGGGCATTATCAAGGTAATCATAATCGAGTACCAATAAAACAGATCCTGCGCTATTTAAGCAAGGTTTCTGGACCTTTTTTAGATAGGTTTGATTTATCTGTCGAAATGCCACTTCTTCCTCAAGGTTCGCTTATTCATCCTACATTTACCACTGAAAATAGTTCAACAATTAGAGAACGAGTTCTAAAGGCTAGAGAAAGACAATTTTCACGATGTGGAAAAGTGAATACTTATCTAACTGGAAAAGAGATTGAAAGCTATTGCTCATTAAATACCAGTGATGCCACTTTTCTTGAAGATACGCTTAATAAATTAGGACTATCGATACGAGCTTGGCACAAAATTTTAAGAGTATCGAGGACTATTGCAGATCTCGAAAATGAAGAGAAAATACAGAGAAATCACTTGATTGAAGCTTTAAGTTTTCGTGCAATGGATAGATTAATGATCTATTTACAAAAACAATTAGATGGGTAAATAAAAGGAGCGAAAAAACGCTCCTTTTTACTAAAACTAATGATATTAATCATCAGAATCGGTATAGTCATCAGATGGATCGAGCTGTGGCTTTCCACCCGATAATGTATGAAAACGTTTTGGACGACTTATACGACTAGTATATTTCTTCCAAATTTTTTCTTCGATTGTTGCTGCTTCTCGTTCGCCACGACACATGGCAACAAATAATTTTTCCGCTTCAGTTATAGGCTCTCGTTTGCCTAAATCAAGCTCATTAAAGGCTTGACCATGACGTTCCAATATCTGGGATTCCTTGATAGTGAAATCGCCATGACGAGAAAAACCACGCGGATAATGTTTATTGTCAAAAAAACGATTAGTCGTGATAAAACTTTCTGCCATCTGACACACTCCTAATTCTCTATCGTCATACTTATGGCGCGGAGTATTAGATAGTCATGCGGTTCTGTAAAACAAAATATTTAAATCGTAACGACAAATTTTTTTGGAGATAGATGTGGATACCGAATTACTGAAAACCTTTTTGGAAGTCAGTAAGACTAGACACTTTGGACGAGCCGCTGAATCTCTTTATTTAACGCAGTCTGCGGTTAGTTTTAGAATACGACAATTGGAAACACAACTAGGCACAAATCTGTTTACTCGCCATCGTAATAATATTCGTTTAACTGCCGCGGGTGAAAGGCTGGTCCCCTATGCTGAATCGTTAATGAATACATGGCTTCTTGCTAAAAAAGAGATTAGCCATGCTTCTCAACATTCAGAGCTATCAATTGGCGCCACAGCATCACTCTGGGAAGCATATCTAACATCTTGGTTACAGGAGTCTTATTTAGAAAGAAAAGAGCTTAGAATCGAATCTAGAGTCTCTACACGGCAGTCTCTTGTAAAACAACTTCATGCAAGAGAACTAGATCTTCTTTTTACGACTGAAGCACCCAAGATGGATGAATTAGAAAGTAAAATTATTGGTGATATTACTTTTCAGTTGATGAAAATAGCATCAAATAAAACAGAGAAAATAGTACAATTTATCAAAATTGAATGGAGTGCTGATTTTCAGCCTTTTCTTCCTAATAGTGAAGTGCAAAAAATTGACCCTATTTTAACCACTAATTCTGCAATGGTTGCTTATCAGTTAATGAAAACAACACAAGCAGTTGCATTCCTACCTACACATTGGCTCGATCTCTATTCAGACCTAGCACCAGCCTCAACAGAAATTATTCAAAAACCTTTATTTGCGGTTTGGCTAAATACTAGTGATCAACAAGTATTGATACAACAATTATTAAAACAGCCGGTAAATCATCAATAAAGCTTAAATCCATTCTATATGTATTCATAGCATTAACAAATCACCCTTGGAATTAAGCTTTACTCTAGAATTTTCATTACATATTACAGGAAATATTATTGATAAATGTTAGTAAAATCAGCATATTGATAGATCAATCGATGGGAATATAGTGAAATAAATATTGAGAATAGATAACAAAAAGCCCAGTTAATTAACTGGGCTACAAAGAAGTATAAATTTTGTTATTACTTAATTGGTAATTGGCAGGGGCGGAGAGGCTCGAACTCCCAACACCCGGTTTTGGAGACCGGTGCTCTACCAATTGAACTACGCCCCTAAATAGTTGGCGGAACGGACGGGACTCGAACCCGCGACCCCCTGCGTGACAGGCAGGTATTCTAACCAACTGAACTACCGCTCCGCGTATTCTTTTCGCGATTAATGTTATTTAACATTAACGC
>NZ_PHFJ01000007.1 GCF_003144535.1 Proteus penneri
ATTAACCTAATACTTTAGCAACAACGCCCGCACCTACTGTACGGCCACCTTCACGGATAGCGAAACGTAAACCGTCGTCCATCGCGATTGGGTGAATCAGTTCAACGATCATGTTGATGTTGTCACCTGGCATTACCATTTCTACGCCTTCTGGTAATTCGATAGTACCAGTTACGTCAGTTGTACGGAAGTAGAACTGTGGACGGTAGCCTTTGAAGAATGGAGTATGACGACCACCTTCATCTTTGCTCAGAATATAAACTTCTGATTCAAATTTAGTGTGTGGGTTGATTGAACCTGGTTTCGCCAGTACTTGTCCACGTTCGATTTCTTCACGTTTAGTACCACGCAGAAGAACACCTACGTTCTCACCTGCACGACCTTCGTCAAGTAATTTACGGAACATTTCAACGCCAGTACAAGTTGTTTTCGCTGTTGGTTTAATACCAACGATTTCAACTTCTTCACCAACTTTGATTACGCCACGCTCAACACGACCTGTTACTACTGTACCACGGCCTGAAATTGAGAATACGTCTTCAATTGGTAACAGGAATGGTTTGTCAATTGCACGCTCTGGCTCTGGGATGTATGAATCCAGTGCTTCTGCTAATTCAACAATTTTTGCTTCCCACTCTGCTTCGCCTTCCAGTGCTTTCAGCGCTGAACCACGGATTACTGGAGTGTCATCACCTGGGAAATCGTACTGAGACAGAAGTTCACGAACTTCCATTTCTACTAATTCCAGTAACTCTTCATCATCTACCATGTCACATTTGTTCAGGAATACGATGATGTAAGGAACACCAACCTGACGACCTAACAGGATGTGCTCACGAGTTTGTGGCATTGGGCCATCTGTCGCAGCAACAACCAGGATAGCTCCGTCCATTTGCGCAGCACCAGTGATCATGTTTTTAACATAGTCGGCGTGACCTGGGCAGTCTACGTGTGCGTAGTGACGAGTTGGGGTGTCATATTCTACGTGTGAAGTAGAGATGGTGATACCACGAGCTTTTTCTTCTGGTGCGTTATCGATTTGATCGAATGCACGAGCAGCACCACCATAAGTTTTAGCTAAAACTGTAGTGATTGCAGCAGTCAGAGTTGTTTTACCGTGGTCAACGTGGCCGATAGTACCAACGTTAACGTGCGGTTTTGAACGTTCAAATTTTTCTTTAGACATTTAAATTGTCCCTCTAAGACACGGAATCGGTGGTTACACCACATCAACCAAGCAGTAAGTAAATTAGCGATTTGCTAGTGCTTGTTAAGATTTTAATCAGGGAGGCAAGAACATGAAGGAGTGGTGCTGATAGGCAGATTCGAACTGCCGACCTCACCCTTACCAAGGGTGCGCTCTACCAACTGAGCTATATCAGCACATCTGGAGCGGGCAGCGGGAATCGAACCCGCATCATCAGCTTGGAAGGCTGAGGTAATAGCCATTATACGATGCCCGCAGAACTCGGCTACCTGACTTAAAATCAGCTTTGTATTCTACTTAAGTGTTTACTAATTTAAAACACTTAAGTTTGGAATTAATGGTGGTGGGAGAAGGATTCGAACCTTCGAAGTCTGTGACGGCAGATTTACAGTCTGCTCCCTTTGGCCGCTTGGGTATCCCACCAAACCTAATTTTTAATGGTGCCGGCACCAAGAGTCGAACTCGGGACCTACTGATTACAAGTCAGTTGCTCTACCAACTGAGCTATGCCGGCTAAGTGGTGCGCATTCTAGGAGGACTTTCATCATGATGCAACAAAAAAATTGCGATATTCGTTCTTTTGCTTAGATTTTGTTCATTTTTAATTGAATTGTTGATTTTTTAGGAAAAAAACGACCAAAATGCCAACAAAAAATCATGCTAGATTAGCAAGCTAATTTAGCTAATCACTCCCGAATTTATTCACCACCAATAAATTTTTAGAAAAAATTTGATTGCCCCCCCTGTTAGTCTACGCTAAAAAATTATTTTCATGACTATTTTTTATACTTTTTTTACAAATTTATTCAGTTCGTGTCAAAAAAAGTAGAAAAAATTTAAAAAATATCTACGCCTAAGAGTCATCACTCGTTATGATGCTGTTTATTTTTTATCGGATACGGGTGTTTTAAACAGCCTGTCCAACCTGCGAATATTAGGCAGATGTTGGCTTATGAATAACAAAGAACGCTTTATAACCCCTTATTTAGAGTTTGACAGAAAGCATTGGGCAACGTTAAGAGATTCCGTTCCTTTAACATTAACCGAAAAAGAGATCGCTGATTTAAAAGGAATTAATGAAGAAATTTCTATTGATGATGTAATTGAGATTTATCTTCCTCTTTCAAGATTACTCAATTTTTACATAAGTTCTAACTTGCGCCGTCAAGCTGTCTTAGAGCAGTTTCTTGGAACACGAAGCGCCAAAATCCCCTACATTATTGGTATAGCGGGTAGTGTTGCTGTTGGTAAAAGTACCACAGCTCGTTTGCTACAAGCGCTTTTAACCCGTTGGCCAGAACATCGTAAAGTTGATTTAATCACTACTGATGGCTTTCTTTTGCCTAATGCAGAGTTAAAGAGACGCGGAATAATGAAAAAGAAAGGATTTCCTGAATCCTATGATATGCATAGCCTTGTCTCTTTCGTTTCTGATATAAAATCAGGCAAAAAACAAGTAACAGCCCCTGTCTATTCTCATTTAGTGTATGACATCATTCCAGATAAGGAACAGGTTATTGAACAACCTGATATTTTGATCCTTGAAGGATTAAATGTATTACAGAGCAATCAGGATTATCCTCATGATCCACATAATGTTTTCGTATCAGATTATGTAGACTTCTCCATTTATGTTGATGCTGAAGAAGAATTACTAAAACACTGGTACATCAGTCGCTTTTTAAAATTTAGAGAGGGTGCGTTTACTGATCCTGAATCATATTTTAATAATTACTCTAAATTAAGTAGAGAAGAGTCTATTGAAATAGCATCTTCAATTTGGCAAGAAATTAATGGTTTAAATCTGAAACAGAACATCCTGCCTACAAAAGAAAGAGCGAGTCTTATACTAACTAAAGGTCAAAATCATTCGATCACTAACGTTCGATTACGTAAGTAAATCTAAACAATTATCACCATTTGGTCTAAGAACTATTATATTTTAGTTATTAAAAATTGTACTGATAACTAAAAAGCTTTCCAGTTTAGGAAAGCTTTTTAGTTTTAGATTTTCGATGCAATTTAAAGCATTATGGTGCACTTCTCAGTGATATTTCACCACCTATATAAGATATTATTTTTCCATTTTGTTCTAAAAGTAAAGCACCTTGATCATTAATGCCTTTGGCAATACCAAAGATCTCTTTTTCACCAATAATAAGCTTTACACGGCGATCCATAAAGTTATCTAAACGTTTCCAACGCTCGATAAACACAGATAACCCTTGTTTTTCAAATTGTACAAATGCTTCTCTTAATGCATTAGTAATTTCACAAGCAAGTTCATTTCTGTCAATTTTAATACCAACTTGCTCCAAATTAATCCATTGTTGGTTAATGGCTTCATTTTGATTTTTACTCATCGCAATATTGATACCAATCCCTGTGACAATATGAGCAACATCACCTGTTTTCCCTGTTAGCTCAACAAGAATACCTGAAAGCTTTTTATCATTTAAATAGAGGTCGTTAGGCCATTTAACTTTAACGCCATCTGCACCAAGTTTTTCCAATACTTCAGCCATAATAACGCCGACAACCAAACTCAGTCCTATTGCAGCAGCAGGCCCTTGATCGAGTTTCCAATACATACTCAAATATAAATTTCTACCAAAAGGCGAAATCCATTGACGCCCTCTTCTACCTCGCCCAGCAGACTGGTATTCAGCAATACATACATCACCCGATTTTAATTCGCTGATACGTTGGATCAAATATTGATTTGTAGAATCTATAACAGGAATAACGCTAGCCGGCTCACCTTTAATATTCTGATTCACAATATCTGCGTTCAATAAGTTCATTGGTGCATCTAATTGATATCCTTTTCCTGCAACCGTCTGAACATCGATACCCCAGCTACGCAATGTTTGAATATGTTTATTAATGCCTGCTCGAGTCATTCCTAAACTTTCGCCTAATTGTTCTCCTGAATGAATATTTCCATCAGCAAGGAGTTCAATTAATAATAAAGGAGTTGGTGTTTCTTTCATGAAATAGCATCCACTGCATTGATTTCGCCATATTGACCAATAAAGCGAACTTCTGGCTCTAATTTTACACCGAAGCGTTCTGAGACTTTCTGGCGAATATATGCGGCTAAGTTCACAATATCTTCACCTGTCGCGGTGCCGTCTTTATTAATAAGTACCAGTGCTTGTTTAGTGTGGACTGCTGCACCACCAATTTGATGCCCTTTAAGACCACATTGATCAATCAGCCAACCTGCCGCAAGCTTCACACCATCTCGCTGTACATATTGAGGGCAAAATGGATATTCTGTTTTTAATTGTTGTGCAATACGAATATCAACAATTGGGTTTTTAAAAAAACTTCCAGCATTACCCGTTATTTTTGGATCGGGTAGCTTGCTTGTTCTCATTAAGCATACAGATTCGAACACATCCTTTGGTGTAACAGTTTCTAATGATAATTTTGATAAATCACCATAAGTAAGAATAGGTTCCCATTTTTTACTTAGTAGTAAACCGACAGCAATAATAGCAAAGCCTTGTTGATAATGATGTTTAAAAATACTATCGCGATAACCAAACTCACATTCTTCATTTGTTAATCGACTAATATTGCCTGTGCTTAATTCAACAATATCAACATAGGCACAAACATCTTTCAGCTCTTTACCATAAGCACCAATATTTTGTATCGGCGCAGAACCAACATTGCCAGGGATCAACGCTAAATTTTCCAGTCCATAGATATTTTTTTCTAACAGATATTCAATAAGCGCATGCCAACTCTCGCCAGCTCCAACATGAATAGACCAATATTGTTCATCTTCAGTAATTTCAATGCCAGTAATACAGTTACGGATAACAATACCATTAAAATCTTCAGTAAATAGCACGTTACTACCGCCACCTAGAATAAGGGTTGGTAATCTCTTCTCATGGGCATTTTGCCAATATGTACAAAGCTCATCTTTATTATTTGCAGTTTCTATTTGGTGAGCTTTTACTCTCAAACCAAATGTATTAAATGCTTGCAATGAAACCGATTCTTTCATGAAAGTCTACCTCATTTAGCTGATAGCTTAGTTTAACAGCCAAGTATCATTGAGGATAGCAAAGTGATAAGTGATTAGAAAAGAGAAAGTATATTTGTATTTTAAATATCTTAAACGCAAAAAAGCCAACCCATTGGGTTGGCTTTCTCGTCTTATTTAATGCCTGGCAGTTCCCTACTCTCACATGGGGAGACCCCACACTACCATCGGCGCTACAACGTTTCACTTCTGAGTTCGGCATGGGATCAGGTGGGACCGTTGCGCTATGGCCGCCAAGCAAATTCTGTATTTATAACTGTCTGTTTATGCAGCTATAATAATTTTTTATTGGTGCTGATACCCAGATTCGAACTGGGGACCTCACCCTTACCAAGGGTGTGCTCTACCAACTGAGCCATATCAGCACTAGTGGCTTATTGTCACCGGCTGACACAGCCTAAATTTAATGCCTGGCAGTTCCCTACTCTCACATGGGGAGACCCCACACTACCATCGGCGCTACAACGTTTCACTTCTGAGTTCGGCATGGGATCAGGTGGGACCGCTGCGCTATGGCCGCCAA
>NZ_PHFJ01000008.1 GCF_003144535.1 Proteus penneri
CGACTATATTCCTTAATATCGCTCCCTCAAATAGAGGGAGCGTAAACTAAATTGAACTCGAAAGGATCTTATTTCGCTTTACGAGCTTCGATAATAGCCTGAGCGACGTTGCTAGGCGCTTCGCTGTACTTCAAGAACTCCATAGAGTATGAAGCACGACCCTGAGTTTGTGAACGCAGGTCAGTTGCATAACCGAACATCTCAGCCAGTGGTACTTGGGCACGGATGATCTTACCGGTAGGCAGATCGTCCATACCTTCAACCATACCACGACGACGGTTTAAGTCACCGATAACGTCGCCCATGTAATCTTCTGGCGTTTCAATCTCAACTTTCATGACTGGCTCAAGCAGAATTGGCTTAGCTTTCATGAAGCCGTCTTTAAATGCCATTGATGCGGCGATTTTAAACGCGATTTCTGAGGAGTCAACATCATGGTAAGAACCATAATGTAAACGAGCCTGAATATCCACAACAGGATAACCTGCTAATGGACCAGATTTCAGCTGTTCTTGAATACCTTTATCAACAGCTGGGATGAATTCTTTAGGAATTACACCACCAACGATATCGTTGATAAATACGTAGTTCTCTTCACCACCTGCTGGTAATGGAGACAGGTCGATAACAACATGACCGTACTGACCACGACCACCAGATTGTTTCGCGTGTTTACCTTCGATATCAGTTACTGTATCACGAATAGTTTCACGGTAAGCAACCTGTGGTTTACCTACGTTCGCTTCAACTTTAAATTCACGACGCATACGGTCAACTAACACGTCTAAGTGCAGCTCACCCATACCAGCAATGATAGTCTGACCAGTTTCTTCGTCACTTGATACGCGGAAAGATGGATCTTCCTGAGCCAGACGGTTCAGAGCGATACCCATTTTTTCTTGGTCAGCTTTAGTCTTAGGTTCGATAGCAACAGAGATTACTGGCTCTGGGAATTCCATACGTTCTAAGATGATTGGTGCCTCAATTGCACACAGAGTATCACCTGTAGTAACGTCTTTCAGACCGATAGCAGCAGCGATGTCGCCTGCACGAACTTCTTTAATTTCTTCACGCTTATTAGCATGCATCTGAACAATACGGCCAAAACGTTCTTTTTTGTCTTTAACCGGGTTCAGAACTGTGTCACCTGAGTTTACAACACCAGAGTACACACGGAAGAATGTTAAGTTACCAACAAATGGGTCAGTTGCGATTTTGAATGCCAGAGATGAGAACGGCTCTTCGTCGCTTGAATGACGTTCTGCTGGAGTATCTTTACCGTCTGGTAACATACCTTTAATTGCAGGAACATCTGTTGGTGCTGGCAGGTATTCAATTACCGCATCCAGCATTGCCTGAACACCTTTGTTCTTAAACGCAGAACCACAGGTAACCAGGATAATTTCATTATCTAGAACGCGTTTACGCAGAGCAGCTTTGATTTCTGCTTCTGTCAGTTCTTCGCCGCCCAGATATTTGTCCATCAGTTCTTCTGATGCTTCAGCTGCTGATTCGACTAGGTTGTTGTGCCATTCTTCAGCTAAATCTTGCAGATTTGCAGGAATGTCTTCGTATTCGAAGGTAACACCTTGGTCTTCTTCATTCCAACGGATTGATTTCATTTTAATTAAATCAACAACACCGGTGAAATGTTCTTCAGCACCTACTGGAATTTGCAGTGGAACTGGGTTTGCAGCCAGACGTGTTTTGATTTGTTCAACAACACGCAGGAAGTTTGCACCCATACGGTCCATTTTGTTAACGAACGCGATACGTGGTACATGATATTTGTTAGCCTGGCGCCATACTGTTTCTGACTGAGGCTGAACACCACCAACTGCACAGTAAACCATAACCGCGCCATCAAGAACACGCATAGAACGTTCTACTTCGATTGTGAAGTCAACGTGTCCTGGGGTGTCGATGATGTTTACACGGTGAGGCTCAAACTGTTTAGCCATACCAGACCAGAATGCAGTAGTTGCTGCGGATGTGATAGTAATACCACGTTCCTGCTCCTGCTCCATCCAGTCCATTGTTGCTGAACCTTCGTGAGTTTCACCAATTTTATGGTTTACACCGGTATAAAACAGAATACGTTCACTTGTAGTGGTTTTACCGGCATCGATGTGCGCACTAATACCGATATTACGGTAGCGTGCTATGGGGGTTTGACGAGCCATTTTTTCCTCTCTCGTGGGCGTTCAATTCAGGTAAAGGACAGCAGAGCTGTCCTGAAAAGAGTTGCGATACTCCGTGGATTACCAACGGTAGTGTGCGAACGCCTTGTTTGCATCTGCCATACGGTGAACGTCTTCACGTTTCTTAACAGCAGCGCCTTTGTTTTCAGCCGCATCAGATAATTCATTTGCCAGGCGAAGAGCCATGGATTTATCACCGCGTTTACGAGCAGCTTCAACAATCCAACGCATTGCTAATGCATTACGACGAACTGGGCGTACTTCAACTGGAACTTGGTAAGTTGAACCACCAACACGGCGGGATTTAACTTCCACAGTAGGGCGTACGTTATCTAATGCGATTTCGAACGCTTCCAGTTCAGTTTTGCCTGAACGCTGAGCCAGGGTCTCAAGCGCATTATATACGATAGATTCTGCAGTAGATTTTTTACCGTCTACCATCAGAATGTTTACAAATTTAGCCAGCAGTTCTGATCCGAACTTAGGATCTGGCAGAATTTTACGTTGACCAATTACACGACGACGTGGCATGGAAATACTCCGTTTAAAATTCAGGGTTGTCCAAAACTCAATGAGTTTATTTTGACATTATTGGTGAAAAAATGTTTGGCCTTACTTAACGGAGAACCATTAAGCCTTTGGCTTCTTCACACCGTACTTAGAACGAGCTTGTTTACGGTCTTTAACACCAGAACAGTCCAGCGCGCCGCGAACAGTGTGGTAACGCACACCTGGTAAGTCTTTAACACGACCACCACGGATTAAGATTACGGAGTGCTCCTGCAAGTTGTGGCCTTCACCACCGATGTAGGAAGAAACTTCGAAACCGTTAGTCAAACGCACACGGCATACTTTACGCAGTGCTGAGTTTGGTTTTTTTGGAGTGGTAGTATATACACGAGTACATACGCCACGTTTTTGCGGGCAAGCTTCCAGAGCTGGAACGTTGCTTTTAACAACTTTCGAGCTACGAGATTTGCGTACCAGCTGATTAATAGTTGCCATTTAAAAAAAGCTCCTGGTTTTTGCTTCGTAAACACGGATTTGAACTCTGTCTTGTCAACAAGACAAAACATGAGGACGCAGAATTTTATTGCTGACGGGCTCATGTGTCAAGAATTATACAGCAATTCTACGCTCCCCAATGAATTTGTTGGGGGTGTTTTACCGTTAAATCGACAAAATCACCATAATTGATGAGTTTAATATGATGAGATACTTGATCTTTTAAGCCTCTTGCCAAAACATCATCAATTAATGCGTAAATTGAAATTTGCTGTTGAAGACAATATTTTAATAAGGGATTCTCTTCAAGAACTGCCAGTACACCATCTTGTATTAACAAAACATCATCTTCTTTTGTCAATAAAGATAAAAAAGTCTCTAAATCACTTTGATAAATAGAGACGGAATAAGTATACAACATAACCGTTCAACCTTCCTGACTAACTTCTGTATTAAAAGCGCAATATCACATCATATTCACTCAATTTTTGAGCAATATCTTGTTGGGATATCACCTGTGCATCCAAGACAAAAGAAGTTTGAGAGGATAATCCACGATGAACCATGTCTTTCAGTGATATATAGACGTTTGTCACATCATACAAGGGTAGCACTTTAAATGTTGCTGCATGATGACGTGATAACACCCCTTCAGGCTGTTGATTTTCAACGAGTTGAAATACACCATCAGAGATAAAAAAAACGCCAATATCTTCTGTTAAGGCTGAGGTTGCTAGTAAAGCATCCAAACCTTCTCGACCTGCACTATTACCATGAGGTGCTTGAGTAAAAAGGAAGGCAACTGAATTCATTTTCTTCATTTAAAATTGCACCACACGAGAACAAGTCAATATAGCTTGAGCCAGTGAACCCAAACCACTTAACTCAAATTCAGGCGCCATGTTATCGTTCATCATTTCCAGTTCTTTGGCCTGTTGTTTATCAATAATTCCTCTACGCAATGCCGCAGCAACACAAACATGTAAGGGGATTTGATGTTTTTTCGCCAACGCAACCCACGCTTTAGGAAGATCAAATTCATCATTTGCAGGCGATACCAATTTATTAGCATTCACAACACCTTCTCGATAGAAGAAAATTTGTGCAATTTGATGCCCTTTTTCAATAAGGGCATTTGCGAATAAATAGGCACTTGAAGCTTGTTCAGTTCCGTAATGAGGCCCCGTAACCACTAAACAATATGTCAAGGAACTCATAATGTTGCCTTATTCTCCATTTTTAAATTGGCGAATATAAAGATACACAGTATGTTTTGAAATATTTAAGCGGTCTGCAACCTGATTAATGGCATCTTTAATATCAAAAATACCTTTCTCATAAAGATTTAACACAACTTGCTTATTCTTGGCATTATTCGCGACTTCACGATCATTATTTACTTCTTCAATCGTGAACTCTAATGTTTGAGCCACTAAATCATCAACTGATGAGGCAAAGTTAACATCAGATGCAACTTCATGTGTTTCTTCAGGAATAAAGGTTTTAATTACTTCAGAGAATGGAACATCAAGGTTCATATTGATACACAATAAACCAATGACTCGACGTTCACGATTACGAATAGCAATCGTGATTGATTTCATCAGTGCACCACTTTTCGCTCTAGTAAAGTAAGCCTTTGAAAAACTTGAATCTTCATCTGTAATATCATGTAACATTTGTAATGCCAAATCGGTAATTGGAGAGCCAATCTTACGACCAGTGTGTTCTCCATTGGCGATTTTAACCGCTGAACATTTCAAATCTTCCAGAGAGTGCAATACGATTTCGCAATGGTTACCGATGAGCATAGCCAAACCATCCACGGCTGCTTCATAGGACTTCAATATTTCGTGATCAGTTTGAGTAAAAGGTCGGCTATCTAGTTTTTCAAACTCGCTGCTGTCACCATTAAATAACGGGCTAGACATTTGATTATATAATCCTTAAAGGCTTTAATTATGATAATGACTTGAGGTTCTATTTTTTATAACGATTCGTCATTGCGGATCAATTCAATATTGAAAAAATTTAAATATAAAAACAGAATTAAGAACGATTCTGACGTTAGATCGTCAGAAGATCTACGTCAAGTGACTTAAAATAAGAGCTTTGTGATAGGTCACAGCTTTTTTCATTTTTCTTCATATTTTGTACTCATCCCCTCTCTTTATTTTTGAAGAATTCCTTTTTTAGGCGTGAGAAGGATCAAAATTGACTCTATTGAATAGATTACCTATATTCCAATTTATTGTTATTTTAACTAGCGATTAATCCCATGAATATACTGATGATATGCCAATCTCAGCAAACTTCATCAATAATAGGATTAATTTCTGTCGCTTCTATGCCTATTGAAACTCTCTTTCCACCACCTCAACCTATGAAAGAGGTTGTAGTCAATACAACGGTTATTGTTGCAACTTGCATCGCTTGATCTATTTAATCGGCTTAATCGCATATTTAACCAACAGGCTAAATTGATGTGTTATTTACGTTTATTTATTGATGTTTTATCAATCGCCAACCATGACTAAAAATAATCAAGCTATCTTACTGCTCATTTTACAGGTGTATCATCATGCATTTACGTCAATATTGCGCGAGATTCGGTCCAACGACATTATTTGTTTTATTATGGAATAGCGGTGCTATCTTTTCTCGTTGGGGCTTAGATAATGGTAGCGCATTTGCTATTATACCGCTTACTCTCAAGCGGTAACTTAGTTAATGTCACGAGCTTATTCTATTTAGTACCCTAAGTGACAGCCTTAATGGATTATATTTTCTTGGGCAATAAGATGTCGCTACTTAGCTTAGTAGGAATGGGGCTATTATTATTGGTTTGCTGTTTGTATTAAAAAAAACAAAAATCGATTAATACTATATGTGTTAATAAATAATGTATTAGAAACAAAAATGCTGACATTTATGTCAGCATTTTTTTCTTTATAAATAAATTACTTGTCGCTTTCAACACTCAGTAATTCAATTTCAAACACTAAGGTTGAATTAGCTGGAATACCGCTAGTTGCACGTTGTCCATAACCTAATTCAGGTGGAATAACTAATTTGATTTTACCGCCTTCTTTGATGTATTTCATACCTTCAGTCCAACCAGGAATAACGCTTTTCAGGCTAATTGTCAGAGGTTCTTTACGATCATAAGAGCTATCAAATTGTTTACCATCAATCAGCATACCCTTGTAGTTTACAGTAACACGGTCAGCATCTGTTGGTGTTTTTCCTTTACCCGGATTTTCAACTAAATACAGTAAACCGGATTTTGTTTTTACCACACCTTTTTCAGCAGCAAATTCTGTGCGGAATTTATCACCAGCAGCTTTGTTTTCAGTCGCTTCTTTTTCCATTTTTGCCGTTGCTGCAGTACGGACTTGATCTTCAAAAGCCGCTAATGTTAATTCAATTTCAGCATCTGATAATTTTGATTTACTATTAAATGCATCCTGAACACCGGCTAACAGTTGTTTAGAATCTAAAGTAATACCAATATTTTTTTGTTCTTGTAATGCAGCTTCCATATAGCGACCCATCGACGCACCTAACGCATAGGCATTTTGCTCATTTTGAGTTTTAAATGCGCTATTTAGTGTTGGCACTTTAGCTGCTTCTTCAGCGAATGCATGCGGTGCACTGAATGCGAAAGCTAAACTGGTTGCCAACAACGTCGTTTTTAATAAAGATTTCATCCCATTCTCCAGTATATGTTAGTGAGTCGCTACGTTTTGCAAACGATCATCATAGACCTTCACTAAAACGTTTTGCATCACTTCTTGCTGTCGTTGCGGTATGTACTCGTCATACTTCAAGTTGTCGAGTTGTTGACTGAGTTTATTTGCACGAGTCACATACGATGTATGTTCTTAGTGACTTATTCACTTGTCGCCTAGTCGCACCTCGAATATTCAGAGTATAAACCTCATCTACGGGTAGCAATTTTATATGAATTTAAAAAATTTTGCCGACACTCTTAACAGTTAATGTTAGGATTTTTGTCAGCACTGAGTGCTACCACATTAGCAAAATAGTCTTTTATCTCAAACCAGATTTATGTCTTCCTGTGTATATATCAGTAAATAAGATTAAATTTCGCAAGTTTGTTAGTCATAGTCGTCGTAATAGGACATTTTAAAGGAGGAAAAACACAATGGATATTAAGGAAGTAGAGCGATTGCTCATTCAATTAGAAAGCAAAGTTGCTTTCCAAGATGCGACTATTGAAGAATTAAATCAGGTGGTCACACAGCAACAAATTGAAATCAGCCGCTTTAAAGAAGCCTTAAAAATTGTTTCTGAGCGCCTAAAAAATTCTCAAACCTCAATACTTGCTAGACCTGAGGATGAAACACCGCCACCTCACTATTGAGTTGTTGTTCGCTGTTAATATCAAAGCTGAAAACAAAAAAGGAGCGCTTAAACGCTCCTTTTGATCTTTTCAAAGAAAGATTAGTGCTGACAACCACAACCGCCATTGCCGTGACCACCGTGACCACCGTGACCATGACCACCGCCACAGCATCCACCTTCTTCACCGTGTGAATGACCATGACCGTGACCACCGCCACAGCATCCGCCTTCTTCACCGTGACCGTGGCCACCACAACATTCGTGCTCTTCTTCACCATGTACGTGACCGTGAGCTAATTCTTCTTCGGTCGCTTCACGAATTGCAACGATTTCAACATGAAACTTCAGGTTTTGGCCTGCTAACATGTGGTTACCATCAACAATAACTTCGTCACCTTCAATACCTGTAATTTCTACTGGTACTGGACCTTGGTCGGTATCAGCCAGAAAACGCATACCAACTTCTAACTCATCAACGCCCACAAAAACATCTTTCGGTACGCGTTGAACTAAGTTTTCGTCATATTGACCATATGCATCATCAGAAGCCACTTCTACGTCGAATTTCTCACCGACTTCGCGACCTGTTAATGCATTTTCTAAACCACTGATTAAAGAACCACGGCCATGCAGATAGTCTAACGGTGCGCTCACCGTGGACTCATCAACTAAAACACCGTCTTCTGATCTTACTTGATAAGCCAGACTAACTACCAAGTCGTTTGCTACTTTCATGACATCTCCTACATACCCGTGGGCAAAATTTTCCCGATTGTAACGAAAAATAAATCTTCTGTATCGGGTTATATCAAAAAACCTATAATTATTGTGGTGTAAAGATCCCAATGACTTGTTCATTTTTACGAACAAGTGAGTTAACTTCACCCTCTGTTTGCCGTTGTTGATGGCCACATTTCGCACATTCCACAATATCCACTTTATCTTCACGCCACATTTTAAGTGTATCTTGAGCTTGACAGTGTGGGCACACAGCTCCTGCAATAAAGCGTTTACGGGTTGCAGACATGGGGTCAGTTCTCCTGTTTATCAATAGATCTTTTTTCTTTACTTATTTGAGGAATATCCTCTGTTAAAGACTCATCCCAAATATCCGGTTGGTGATGCTCTTGACGAATTTCTTCACTAAAAAGTTCTTCAAGCTCTCGCCTTGCTTCTTTTACACGAGAAACATTGGAAACTTCTTCAGGTGATTCATCCACCAACTTTCTAAGCAATTGCATATCCAAACGACGAAAATGCTGTTGTGCTCGATAAGCTTGGTGAGGATGCATACCTAATTCAATTAATGTCTTACGCCCTAACTCTAAAGCACTAGAAAATGTTTCTCTGCTAAAATCTGTTACACCTGCTTTAAGCAATTCATGAGCCTCAACACGTCCTCTTGCTCTGGAAATAATATGCAAATTAGGGAAGTGTCGCTGACAGAGATGAACAATTTCCATCGTTGCTTCAGGTTCATTACTAGTGATTACAATCGTTTTTGCGTGTTCCGCACCCGCTGCACGCAATAGATTGAGATCGGTTGCATCACCGTAATAAACTTTATAGCCGTATTTACGCATGGTGCTTATGCTTCCGACATCATGCTCTAATACCGTGACATTAACCTTGTTCGCCATTAATAAGCGCCCTACAACCTGTCCCATTCGACCAAAACCAACAAGAATAACTTCTGGATGATTGTTTTCAACAAAAGGCTGTTCGTCTGTTTTAGGATCATTATAACGGCGAGATAATACAGCGTCTGTCATTTGCATCACAAGTGGCGTTGTCATCATAGAAAGCGTGACAACAACCAACAATAATGCCATTTGCTGACTTTCTAATACGCCCATTGCCATAGACGTCGAGAAAACAACAAACGCAAATTCCCCACCTTGGCTTAATACAGCTGAAAATTGTAAGCGCGTGGAAAAACGTAATCTGGCTAACCAAGCGATACTATAAAGTATTAATGCTTTCACAATAACCAGCACTAAGACACCTAATAATACTTGTGGAAGATAACGCCATAAAATACCGATATCTAAAGACATACCGACAGAGATAAAAAAGAGTCCTAAAAGAAGACCTTTAAAAGGTTCAATAGAGATCTCTAATTCATGTCGATATTCTGAATCTGCCAATAACACCCCTGCAATAAAGGTTCCCATTGCCATTGAAAAACCTAGGGTTTCCATAAAAATAGCAGCACCTAATACAACAAGTAGCGCAGCCGCAGTAAAAACTTCCCTTACTCCAGATTTCACAACTAAGCGTAAGAGTGGACGTAATAAATAACGCCCACAAATCAGCAATCCAGCAAAAGCAGCTACTTTCAACGCAATTCGATACCAATCGCTACTTGCTGTTTCTCCGGCTAACAAAGGAATAACGGCAAGGATAGGAATAACCGCCATATCTTGGAAAAGTAAAACAGCAAAACCTAATTGCCCACCTTCATTATGGTTCATTCCTTTCTCATTCATAAGTTGCAATGCCATCGCCGTAGAAGACATCGCAATACCTAATCCACCAATAACGGCAGCCTGCCATGAAAAAGAAGTAAAAACGAGAATGAGCCCTGAAAAAATAGAAGCGGTTAATACCACCTGCATTGAACCAACACCAAAAATAGCACGTCTCAATTCCCATAACTTAGCTGGATTTAATTCCAAACCAATAAGGAACATTAAAAAGACCACACCTAGCTCAGCAAAATGCAAGATATTATCGACATCTTTAAACAGCCCGAATCCCCAAGGTCCAATGACAATCCCAGCAATCAAATAACCGAGTACTGCACCAATTTTAAGACGTTGAGCAATAGGTACCATAACTACAGCAGCACACAGGAAAAAGAGCACCGCCTTAATCATCCAATTATCTTCCATTAAGCTTGCTCCCCTTCAAGTGGCGCACTTAACCAATGACGATAAGCTTCACCAATATGGGTCAGTGTTGTTTTAGATTGTTGTCTTGCTGAATACACAATCATGGGTGGTAGCCAGCGCATACCACACATTTCTGCCATTAATTCCAAGGGACGTAATAGTTCTGTGAGTGTATAGTGATTTTTTCCATTATGTTGGTAAGCATATTCAGGCTCACCGGTGGTCACAACACAGCGAAATGCTTTCCCTTTTAAATGTGACCGTCCACTTTCATTCGCAAATGGACGTGTTAACACTCTGTCTTGCCACTCTTTTAATAACGCAGGGCAACTATATGTTTGCAATGGAAATTGAAAAACGATCACTTGATGCTTACACAACAAGGATTGTTCATGGTGTATATCAATAAAAAAATCAGGATAAGTAGCATATAAATCATGGATAGTTATATTCTCTAAATCCCTCACCGCTTTTAATAACGCTTTATTGGCGACTGATTGGCGCGGCTCGGGATGAACATACACCAGTAATACATTTGATGCGTTTGACATCATTCCTCCTTACAAAACGTGTCAGAAACTGTTTTTTCCGTTACCATGCACGCATTGTGACCAACTGTTACGAACAACTTACTCTATATATTAATTTACATACTCTTAATAGACGATATTTATGATTGTTTTTTCTTCTTTGCAAATTCGCCGTGGCGTCAGAGTGTTACTGGATAATGCCAGTGCAACCATTAATCCAGGGCAAAAAATTGGTCTAGTCGGCAAAAATGGTTGTGGTAAAACCACATTGCTCTCTTTATTAAAAGGTGAACTTCAAGCAGAAGCAGGCAATGTCACCTATCCTAGTACATGGTCAATGGCATGGGTTAACCAAGAAACACCGGCACTTGATGTACCCGCTATTGATTATGTTATTGATGGTGATAGAGAATATCGCCAGTTAGAGCAACGATTACAAAAAGCTAACGAGATAAATGATGACCACGCCATTGCACTAATACATGGGCAATTAGATGCAATAAACGCATGGACAATACAATCTCGTGCAGCGACCTTACTAAATGGTTTAGGTTTCAGCCAACAGCAGCTTAGTGAACCTGTAAAATCATTTTCAGGTGGCTGGAGAATGCGTTTAAACTTAGCACAAGCGCTGATTTGTCGATCTGATTTACTACTACTCGATGAACCCACCAACCACTTAGATTTAGATGCTGTTATTTGGCTAGAAAAATGGCTGAAAAGCTACACAGGCACACTTATTTTAATTTCCCATGACCGTGATTTTCTTGATCCTATCGTGGATAAAATATTGCATATTGAGCAAGAAAAAATCTTTGAATATTCGGGTAACTACTCTTCGTTTGAAATGCAACGTGCAACCAAACTCGCACAACAACAAGCTTTGTTTGAAAATCAACAAGCCAAAATTGCACACTTACAGAGTTTTATAGATAGATTTAAAGCAAAAGCGACAAAAGCAAAACAGGCCCAAAGCCGTGTCAAAATGCTTGAACGAATGGAACGAGTCGCTCCTGCACATTCAGATAACCCATTCCAATTTAGTTTCCGCCAACCCGAAAGTTTACCTAATCCACTTTTATCAATGGAGAAAGTCAGCGCGGGTTATGGTGAAAAAGTTATTCTTAATGACATCAAACTCAATTTAGTTCCTGGCTCACGTATTGGATTATTAGGGCGCAATGGTGCAGGTAAATCAACACTGATTAAATTACTTGCAGGTGAAATTCAACCATTACAAGGGAAATTGGCTCTTTCTAAAGGTATAAAGCTTGGTTATTTTGCCCAGCATCAATTAGAGTTTTTACGTCCTGATGAATCGGCACTACAACATTTAACTCGTTTAGCGCCCAAAGAAACTGAACAAAAATTACGTGATTACTTGGGGGGATTTGGTTTCCATGGCGATAAAGTCACTGATGCTTGTGGTCAATTTTCTGGTGGTGAAAAGGCACGTTTGGTCTTATCACTTTTAGTTTGGCAACGCCCTAATTTGCTATTAATGGATGAGCCAACAAACCACCTTGATTTAGATATGCGCCAAGCACTGACCCAAGCTTTAATTAGCTTTGAAGGGGCAATTGTAGTCGTATCGCATGATAGGCATTTATTACGTTCAACCACTGACGACCTCTATCTTGTTCACGATGGTCAAGTTGAATCATTTGATGGCGATCTTGATGATTACCAACAATGGTTAGTTGATCAAAATCGTCAAGAGACACAGGCAAATAAGAGCCAACAAGAGAATGGCAATGCTACAGCAACCGCCAATTTAAGTGCGCAAGACAAAAAAGAACAAAAACGTAAAGAAGCCGAGTTTAGACAACAAACTCAACCGCTACGTAAAAAACTGACTACCTTAGAAAGTAAAATGGATAAACTCAGCCAAGAGCTTACCCTCATTGAAACAGCACTTTCTGACAGTGGCATTTACGATATCAGCCGTAAAAATGAGCTTTCAGATTGTTTAAGCCGACAAGGTATCGCAAAGTCAGCACTTGAAGAAGTTGAAATGGAGTGGATGGAATTACAAGAAACGCTGGAAGAAATGACAAACGCATTTGAAGCCCAGTAATACAACGCAATTCACTAATAAAGGAACAATTTTACTTAAAATCGTTCCTTTATTTTTACCCTTCAATTCATTCTTAAAATTTATACAATTCATTTCGCTTAGGGGATTTATATCATTTTACAATAGCACTATTTACACAAAACATAATCTCACCCTATCTAGTAATAACCCAATAAAAATAACCATCTAACGTTTATTTTTTACCTATTTATATTAAGTAAAGGAAATAAATTCTTTCTCGCTAAAGTTTTTAACATTCCAGCCGAATTAATCATTCTGCTAAGTGGACCTCCCACTTACCAACGAAAAGACAAAGCTAATAGGTAGGGTTATGTTAAAACGAATTAAAATCTCTCAAGGTTTAATGTGTGTCCTGACTCTGTTTTGTATTATTCAGATCATTTCTGGAGTACAGAGCATTCACGATGCCTACCAAACTCAAAATAAACTCAAGCAAATTTCATACAGTTTCGACCAACTACGCACAATGGATAATACCTATGCGGAGTTGAACACATTGCGTACAGATATTATTGCGCAAGCATTTAGCTATATATCAAACCCTCAAGCAGAAGATGCAAACATCACCGCATTTATGCAAACCATGCCAGCACGTAAAGCGCAAGTTGATGCTTTGATGAATGAGTATGTTGAGTTATCTGCTCAAACAGGTTTCGATCAGCAACGTATGGCACAGATCAAACAGCTCTATCAAAAGAGCCGCGCTGATCTTGATTTATTGGCACAATATTTAAATGAACGAAATACTAATGCTGTTCGATTGATCTTAAAAAGCCCAGCGAATACTAACTTTACTAACTCACTGTATGAAGCCACAGACTTTATTACAGATGAAGTGGTTAATCCGTCAGTGACCGAAGCGGAAAAGAACTACGACAGCATGCTGTGGATAGCGTCTACCTTTATGGGGATTTTCCTTATTTTCACCACATTAGTGCTTATTTGGATACGTAAATACATCATTGCTCGTATTAATCAAATGATCACCTATCAAGAGACAATTGCTAAAGGTGATTTAGTCAGTCGTGTGGACAGTGACATTTCAGGTAATACTGAAATAGACCAGCTAATGCTGGGATTACAGCAAATGCGCGCACAATTAAAAGAGATGGTAAGCTCTATCCGAAATAGTAGTGCGGCTATTTATACAGGTGTACAAGAGATTGCTGCGGGTAATAATGACTTATCGAGCCGAACTGAAGAACAAGCTAGCGCACTAGAAGAAACGGCGTCTAGCATGGAGCAGATGACCGCAACCATTCGCAATAACACAGAGAGCGCTCGTGAAGTCACAGAGTTGGTGATGAGTACTGCAGATATCGCCGTTCAAGGTGGCGAACACAGTAATAAGATGGTTATGACAATGACAGATATTGCCGATCGTTCACAAAAGATTGGTGAAATTACGGCTGTTATTGATGATATTGCATTCCAAACAAATATCTTAGCCCTTAACGCTGCCGTTGAAGCAGCCAGAGCCGGCGAACAAGGCCGAGGTTTCTCTGTAGTGGCAAGTGAAGTCCGCAATTTAGCACAGCGTAGTGCAGAAGCAGCGAAAGAAATTAAAGAGCTTATTGAATCGACAATATTACGTGTTAGACAAGGTAACGATCTCGTCGAACAAGTTAGTTTATCAATGGGCGAGATTGTGACATCGGTTAATCATGTCTCGGGTTCGATGAAAGAAATTTTATCGGCATCAGAAGAGCAAACACGTGGCATTACACAAATCAGTCTTGCTGTTAATGAGATGGATAAAGCAACTCAGCAAAATGCAGCGATGGTTGAACAGTCAACAGCAGCTTCTGCCACATTAAGTGAACAAGCAAGTATGTTGGATACTATTGTGAATACATTTAAAGTTGAGCATGAAAAAGTCACACCCGTTAAAGCTATATTGCCTACATTATCAGCTAAATCACAAGACACTGAAACACTAAAAACACCAACAATAAAAACCAATAATCATGAAACAGATGATAATTGGGAAAGCTTTTAATGATATTTCTCACACAACATCGTGTGAGAGCTCTGTGTAGAAAATAGTCCAGAACATATAACAAAACCTCTACCTACCCTACTCCCAGTGATTTTTCTGGGAGTATTTCTGTTTCTGTCGTACATAAACACCCAAAAAAGATCGTTTTTCATACAAAATAAAGAATTTTTTTAAGAAAGATTAAGAGCATTTATGAAATAGAAAATTTTATTTTACTTATCATAAGATAAAAAAATAAATAAAAACAAAATACTGCTTATTATCGTTTTAATATTAAACAATGCATTATTAAGATTTACATATTAGTAATTAACACAAAAAATAAGTAAGGTAATATACTTATGGTTTTTTCTATTAATCATTAGAAAATTTTAGCCATTAGCTGACAATTAAAGCTAAAAAAAGAAATATAAGTTGTCTTTACTATCAAACTGAGTAGAAAAGGTAAAGTTTTTAAATATCAAGCCGAATAAGTTTAATTGATAAATAGTTATCGCTCCTTGCTGTGTGTCCTATAAACCAATTAAATAGGTAAGGCTATGCTGAAACGAATAAAAATATCTAATGGCTTAATGTTTATCTTAATACTGTTTTGCGCTATTCAACTTTTTTCAGGTGCAATGAGTATCCGTGATGCGAGTTTAACAAATAAACGGCTCTCACAATTAGCGAATGGTTTTGAACAGATACAAACGATGGATTATGGTTATGCCGAGTTAAATAAATTACGTGAAGATATGCTAAATGTTATGTTTGAAGCTCATCTCACACCCGATATAGCAGAAAATAAAACCTCTGATTTCCTTTCCTCTTATCCACAAAGAAAACAAGAAGTTATACGTATTATTACCGAATATTTTACAGCTACCGAAAAAGCAAATTTTGCTCCCGAAAAAATAGAGAGTATGAAAAAACTCTTTAATCGTGTGCTTTACGACCTTGATCAACTTGCATCATGTCTAGAGATCCGCGATTACTACGGTTTTCAATCTATTTATGCACATAATACCAATGAACGCTTTACTCAATCCCTTTATGAAGCAACAGATTATCTCAGTGATAACGTTGTTACTCACGCAATAAAAGCCGCTCAAGGTAATTATGAACGTACCTTGGTCTTAGCTTTTGTCTTTATGTTTATTTTTATTCTTTTCACTATTCTTGTTGTAGTTTGGATACGCCGAAATATTGTTTTACGTATCAATCAAATTGTCGGTTATATGTCGGAAATTTCACAAGGAAATTTATTAGAAAATAAAGATATCACCGCAAAAGGGAATAATGAAATCGACCAATTAATTACAGGTATTCAATATATGCGTACCGAATTGTCATTAATTGTGAATGCGATCCGAGGGACAAGTCATCATATTTATACAGGTGTTCAAGAATTATCAGCAGGAAATACTGACCTCTCTTGTCGTACTGAAGAGCAAGCGAGTGCCTTAGAGGAAACTGCATCAAGTATGGAACAACTCACAGCAACAGTGAGAAACAATACAGAAAGTGCTCGTGAAGTTTCA
The DNA here is from genome assembly GCF_003144535.1 of Proteus penneri. Taxonomy (GTDB): domain Bacteria; phylum Pseudomonadota; class Gammaproteobacteria; order Enterobacterales; family Enterobacteriaceae; genus Proteus; species Proteus penneri. The sequence continues at coordinate 16,619 of NZ_PHFJ01000008.1, forward strand.
CACCTTATCAGCCAGACCTCCAATATTGCCAGCAAAGGGGGCGATGTCACCAATAGAATGGTGAAAACGATGACTGATATAGCCGATAGCTCACAAAAAATTGGTGAAATCACTGCCGTTATCAATAGCATTGCGTTCCAAACCAATATTCTCTCCTTAAACGCAGCCGTTGAAGCAGCTAGAGCGGGCGAACAAGGGCGTGGTTTTTCTGTGGTGGCGACGGAAGTCAGGGAGTTAGCACAGCGTAGTGCTGAAGCAGCGAAAGAAATTAAAGAATTGATTGATGCCTCTATTAGCCGTGTTCGTCATGGTAATGATCTCGTTGAACAAGTTAGCATTTCTATGGGTGAAATACTGACATCTGTAAAACATGTTGAAGACTCAATGACTGAAATTTTATCTGCGTCAGAAGAACAAACTCGAGGTATCACTCAAGTCTCTCTTGCAGTCACTGAAATGGATAAAGCAACACAGCAAAATGCAACGATGGTTGAACAATCTTCCGCTGTTGCCAGTTTATTGACTGAAGAAGCAGGTAATCTTGAACAAATCGTTGAACAGTTTAAAACAGCGGAAAGTGAACTGTTCAATAACAAAAAGGCACAACACAAAGCAATAGAAAAACAGTTCTCATCTGAAAAATCACTACAGACAAAACATGAGGAGAGAAAAAATACAGTCAAAGATGAAGCGAAAGAGAGGAAATCGGCGAAAGGAACAGCGACTGTAAATGATGATGAAGATGATGATTGGACAAGTTTTTAATCCATTAATTTGATCATGACAAAAACATGATTTAGATAAACACAAAGACACCTATTTTAGTGGGTGTCTTTTATTTTTTAACTCATGACAAATTAATGAAATACATTGATTGCACTAACTAAGTAGTTAGTTTGTACTTTCATTTCACCTGAAATCATTGAGGCTTTGGAAACATAATTCGCATTTTCATGCGTAATCGATTCTAATTTTTCAACCGCACGACCAAGCTCTTTTAACCCCGCACTCTGCTCTGATGAGGCTAGGCTAATTTCACCAATTAAATCAGTCACATTTTTAACATGCACCACAATATCTTCCATAGTTCCGACAGTTTCATTAACTTGCTTTGAACCGACTTTGATATTGCTACTTGAGGCACTGATCAAGGCTTTGATCTCTTTAGCCGCTTCTGCACTACGCTGAGCCAGCTCCCTGACTTCGGTCGCAACGACGGAGAAACCTCGACCTTGTTCGCCGGCTCTGGCCGCTTCTACGGATGCATTAAGTGCAAGGATATTAGTTTGGAAGGCGATACTATCAATAACACCAATGATATTACTAATGCGATCAGAGCTTTTCGCAATATCATTCATTGTATTAACGATACTATCCATTGCACTACCTCCTTTTATCGCAGCTTCACAAGTGATATTAGAAAGACTGTTTGCCTGCCCTGCCGTTTCACTATTACTACTTACCGCTGTTGTTAACTCATTCATTGTTGAGGCAGTTGCTTCAACATTACTAGCGGTTTGCTCCGTTCTCACATACAGATCGCGATTACCTGCGGCTAATTGATCACAAGAGATATCGACTTGATGAATTTGATGACTCACATCACTGACTAACCAACGGAACATACGCCCTAATTGATTAACTGAACGCTGTGTCATACCCACTTCATCAATGCGGTTTATATATGTAACGTTATGTTCATCGCCAGTTGCAACACGATTTGCTTGTTCATTAAGTAGTCTAATTGGCTTAACAAGCTGAAAATAGAGAATACGCTCATTTGCCATCAGTAATACCAGCAAAATCATAATATGCATAAAAAGAGCATAACCCGATAAACCAGCAAACCATGCACTTAACAACATGAAAGGTAGAGGTAATAGGATAAAAAGACGGAGTCGTTTTTTTAATGAAATGGTTTGATTCCATGAGCGCCAACGTTGCCATCCTTTATACACAAAAGCGCCTTTTAAAAACATATGTGAAGGATACTTACCTTGATTAAATGCAGCGTAAAGTGCTGAAGCCTGTGCGATTTCCTCTTTTTTTACTGAAGTCCTTACCGACATAAAACTTTGAATTTTACCCTGACGTATAATTGGGGTGATATTCGCTCTTACCCAATAATAATCCCCATTTTTACGTCGATTTTTCACGATCCCTGTCCAAACTTCTCCTTGCTTTAACGTTTGCCACATATCCTTAAAGACTGCTGAAGGTATATCTGGATGTCGGACAATATTATGGGGTTGCCCCACAAGCTCTTCCATTGAAAATCCACTGACTTCAATAAAGTCCTCATTGGCATAAATAATATTGCCATCAAGATCTGTCGTCGACATCAGTGTTGCGTTTTCAGATACCGGGTATTCTCGCTGTGTCACCGGTTGATTGTTACGCATTAGTTACTCTCCTCGATATTGAAATTAAAACATCTCAACAAAAAAAGACTGCCTAAATAACTATCGTTTCGGCCGTTAAGAGAATAACTTTAGTAATAAGTGTAAATACTTATCTTTAAATATTAATTTTTTGAATCAGTTCAAATTTTTTAATTATCCAGACTATTAATTAATGCCTGTGAACTTAGTACTAATGTCTTCGCACATTCATCACGTTTCTTTAATAATGCCATAAAAATAAGGTCAGTGATTGTGTTTTGTGCTGTACGTGAAGAGATTGAAGCGCTTCGCCACTCTCCCTCATCCGCAATTGTTTCTAATATATAGTCAGAAATTTGGCCCAATGGTGAATGTTTTTCTCCTGTAATAGCAATGATTTTGGCCCCCTGTTTTTTAGCCACAGAGGCTGCAACTAACATGTCTTTCCTTTTACCACTATAAGAAATTACAATCTGTAAATCCTTTGGACTTAACATTTGAGCAACAGATATTTGTACATGATGATCTGTTTCAATCAGCGTTGTTATTCCTATTTTTTGCAATTTATAACTTAGATCTCTCGCAACTAACCCTGAGCCACCAATACCGATAATTTGAACACGTTGTGCTTCATCAATAAGCTGAACGACTTTTTCAAAATGAAGGTAATTAATTTGACGAGTCGTATCACAAATTGAATTACTTTTCTCTTGAGCGAGTTTCTGTGCAATAACAACTAAGCTATCATCAGCGTCTATTTGGTTATGTAATATATTAGGGTTGGTTCCTGAGTTCGCATTTTTCCTGCCAAGATCTTCACTGATTGCAAGTTTCAAAGAAGGAAAACCTTTAAATCCTATTTTTTGGCTAAATTTAACAATTGCCGATTGACTCACCCCCATAATTTGAGCAAGTTGTTGTGATGAAAGAGTCACTGTTTTTTCCGGATTGTCTAAAATATAGTCCGCTATTTTGCGCTGATTTGTAGCCATACCTGGCTTTATCCAGGCAATTTTTGTTAATGTTGGCATAATGACAATATCCACTTCGAGTTCTATATAATTATATCTGGAATAGTTCTTAGTACAGCGTTTACTACCTAAAAAATTAAATTTTCAGAATAAAATCAATTAAAAATAGAAAATAAACAATCATAAAGTATAGGGGAAATTACCTTATTATTAGAATACTTATTTTTATAATAGTTTTATAATTATCTTTTCAATCCAATCTATGTTTATCGAACCCAGCTTTTATAATACTTAATTTACTTTCTTCTTTGTTTTAAATAATAATTTATTCTTTTAGGTCAATAGGACGATATAGGCTTATTCTATTTACATTTAATTATTTATTATTTTCAAATAATTTCATTAAGTTAACAACAATTCAAAAACGTAAGCGTAATATAAAATATTTTAAAAGAAAACCACCAAAAAAGAATAAATAATTCTCTATAAAATAGTTATTTTTTCATTTTAATGATGTAAAGAATGAAAAATAAAAAATCAAGTCGTTAAATAATAACGATCTGTATAGCGACTAAAAATGAGTCATCTGTTTATATAAAGTAGTATTTTAACATGAATAATTGTGTCAGTGGGCGATCGTAGATCGCTCTTTTTATAGAGAAATACTCTTTTTTTAACACATATCAAAAGATATCATTTCAACCAATCTTAAAAAAACATCATTTACATCAAAAAAGGTTTATTAGTTATTGATTTTAAATTATTTTATTAACTTATTCTATCCAGATCAACGGTACACAGAGCGCCGTTAATAATCCCATTGAGATATTGAAAATAAACCAAGCGCGTCGGCTTTGTAAAAATAGGCTAATTAATGTTCCGCCTAATATCCAAACAATACCCGCAACGAAATTAACAATGACCATAACAATACTAATAGTAATAACCGAGCTAAAATAAGCATCGCCCGATAAACTGAAGCTTCCTACTGCACCTAATCCCATCATCCACGCTTTTGGATTTAGAAATTGCAATAATCCACCCTGAAACCAACTTACTGCCTGCAAGGTTTTTGCTGGAATATCTAAACGCTGATAAGATGATGCTGCGGTTTTCCAAGCAAGCCAAAGCAAATACGCACTCCCAACTATCTTCAATCCGACATGCAGAGCAGGATAAATTATCAATAAAGTGGCAACACCAAATGCAGAGCTCAATAAAACGCATTGCATACCTAGCATAATGCCGGCCATTAGTTTTAACGAGCCTTTGAAGCCTACATTTGCCCCTGATGAGGTAAGCAGTAAGTTGTTTGGTCCAGGTGTTATCGCGGCAATAAACAGGAAAATAGTTAAGGAAAAAATAAGGCTAATTGTCATGATAAAGACTCAAAAATGTGACAGGCGTTTTATTTTCACCGAAAATAGCAGTATGTTATTTAGCAAACAAGTGTTAATTCATTTTGATAGACGGAAAATATGTCTCAATACTTTAATCCAATGCGTTGGGCTAAAAATCCACATTTACAGACACTCTTACCGAGAATTATACGTAGGACGCCACAACTGACGCCACATTGGCAACGACTCAATCTTCCAGATAACGATTTTGTTGATTTAGCGTGGAGTGAAGATCCGACAACAGCACTCAATAAACCGCGCTTAGTCATCTTTCATGGCTTAGAAGGTGGATTTAATAGTCCTTATGCTCACGGCATGTTAACCGCAGCAAAAGAGAGAGGCTGGCTAGGCGTTGTGATGCACTTTAGAGGATGTAGTGGTGAACCCAATAGACAAAACCGTATTTATCACTCAGGTGAAACGGAAGATGCTCGCTACTTCTTAAATTGGTTGAAAAAGGAATTTGGTGAACAACCAACAGCCGCGGTTGGCTATTCTCTTGGTGGAAATATGCTTGCCTATTATCTTGCAGAAAGTGGCGAAAATGCCGTTGTAGATGCAGCCGTTATTGTCTCTGCACCATTAATGCTAGAACCTTGCTCAACAAAAATTGAACATGGCTTTTCTCGTTTTTATCAATGGTATCTGTTAAAAGAACTCAAAAATAACGCAACACGAAAACTTATTCGTTATCCAGAATCCTTACCAATCAGCTTATTAACGATAAAATCCATCAAAAAACTACGCCAGTTTGACGATCTTATTACATCTAAAATTCACGGATTTAAAGATGCGTTAGATTATTATCGCCAATGCAGTGCATTACCTTTATTAAATAAAATAAAGAAAACTACACTTATCATTCATGCTAAAGATGATCCATTTATGTCTGCGGATGTTATTCCTGATGTCAGAACACTCCCCAACAACATTGAATATCAACTTACAGAATTTGGTGGGCATGTGGGATTTGTTGGTGGAAAACTATCAAAACCTGTGATGTGGCTTGAAAGCCGAATACCTGACTGGTTATCCGCTTATTTGGAGAAAACCCAATGATAATTCCTTGGAATGAGCTTTCCGCAGAGACACTTGATAATCTTATTGAAAGTTTTGTTTTACGAGAAGGCACTGATTATGGTATCCAAGAGAAAACGCTTGAACAAAAAGTCGCCGACGTAAAAAAACAACTTAAATCGGGTGAGGCCGTGTTGGTTTGGTCTGAACTTCATGAGAGCGTTAATATTATGCCAGCATCGCAGTTTCGCTCTGGTTAGTTATTCAAAGCAAACAATGCATCGCCATCAATAAGGGCCAACCTTATTTAGCAAAAGGATAACCTATGTCAATCAAGCATCCTATCATCGCAGTGACTGGCTCGAGTGGTGCAGGAACTACCACAACAAGCCAAGCTTTTCGTAAAATATTCCAACAACTCAATGCAAATGCCGCATTAATTGATGGAGATAGTTTCCATCGCTATACCCGTCCCGAAATGGATATGGCGATAAGGAAAGCGAGAGAACAAGGTAGACATATCAGTTATTTTGGCCCTGAAGCAAATGATTTTAGCCTACTGAGCAAAACATTAAGTCAATATAGTGATACAGGACAAGGTCAATCTCGCAAATATCTACACTCTTATGATGAAGCAACACCTTACAATCAATTACCAGGAACATTTACCCCTTGGGAACCCTTAGCCAATAATACTGATGTTCTCTTTTATGAAGGATTACATGGTGGCGTTGTTACTAACGAACATAATGTAGCTCAACATGTTGATTTATTAGTCGGAGTTGTTCCTATCGTAAACCTAGAGTGGATACAAAAGCTTATTAGAGACACCACTGAAAGGGGACACTCGCAAGAAGCGGTAAGAGATTCGGTTGTACGCTCAATGGATGATTATATTAGCTACATTATTCCTCAATTCTCGCGCACTCACATTAATTTCCAACGAGTCCCAACTGTTGATACTTCAAACCCTTTTTCTGCCAAAGCAATTCCCACTCTTGATGAAAGCTTTATTGTTATTCGTTTTCGAGGCTTAACCGATATTGATTTTCCCTATTTACTTGCGATGCTGCATGGCTCATTTATGTCGACAATAAACACAATTGTTGTACCGGGAGGGAAATTAGGATTAGCGATGGAATTAATTATGGCGCCATTAGTCAAAAAATTATTAAATGGCGAAAAGATAAGTTAACCAAAATAAAAATTATCTCTATAAAAATAATATCCCATTAATTAAGGGATATTATTTTTCAAATTAAACTTTATTTTAAAATATCAAATTTAGTCAGCGTTTTTTATTTCAAATGAATGCGTAATATTGGCTGCTTTTCCTAACATTAAAGAAACAGAACAATATTTTTCTGCAGATAATTGAACAGCTCGTTCTACGATTTTATCCGTTAATTCCTTACCTGAAACAATAAAATGTAAATTGATATCAGTAAATAAACGAGGAGCTTCTTCGCGTCGTTCTGATGTTAATTTTACTTCACAATCAGTCACTTGGTGACGACCTTTTCGTAAAATGCTTACAACATCAATAGCGCTACACCCACCCGCAGCAATTAATACCATTTCCATTGGGCTTGGGGCTTTATCTCCTGAATTCCCATCCATCATAATTTGATGGCCAGATGAAGATTCGCCGACAAAAGATAAATCTTCAACCCACTTAACTCTCGCTTCCATTTATTTTCCCCCTAAAGATGACAGAAACTAAAAGAGTACATTCTCATAATTCAACTAGCAATTAGCAAATAGGTTTATTATGCTGACTGCGTAAAACGAGACTTAATGCACTAATTGTGTTAAAAACAATATCTGCTTGATGATAGTGGTTAAGATCAATGCATTATTTTCTCATTTATTATAATCTACTCCATATTAACTTACCGTGTTCTCAGGAAGTTAATAGGTCAAGATAGGATTTTTAAGCACGCTGTCTCAAAAGGGAGCCTATCCGTTTTGAAAGGCTGCATTTAACGTACAGAGGATAACGCGAATGGTTCTCGGCAAGCCGCAAACAGACCCGACTCTTGAATGGTTTTTGTCACACTGCCATATTCACAAATATCCATCCAAGAGCACGCTGATCCACCAAGGTGAGAAAGCGGAAACACTTTATTATATTGTTAAAGGTTCCGTGGCTGTTCTTATTAAAGATGAAGAAGGAAAAGAAATGATCCTCTCCTACCTAAATCAGGGGGATTTCATCGGTGAACTTGGATTATTTGAAGAAGATCAAGAACGTAGTGCATGGGTTAGAGCAAAAACAGCCTGTGAAGTAGCAGAAATTTCCTATAAAAAATTCCGCCAATTAATTCAGGTTAACCCTGATATTCTGATGCGCCTTTCTGCTCAAATGGCGAACAGATTACAAACGACATCAGAAAAAGTAGGCAACCTTGCTTTCTTAGATGTAACAGGTCGTATTGCACAAACCTTATTAAACTTAGCAAAACAACCCGATGCAATGACGCATCCTGATGGCATGCAAATTAAAATTACACGTCAGGAAATCGGTCAAATCGTTGGTTGTTCACGCGAAACTGTAGGCCGTATTCTGAAAATGTTAGAAGATCAAAATCTGATCTCTGCACACGGTAAAACTATCGTCGTTTACGGGACTCGCTAAGTTTCCCAGCCCGAACAAACAATAGCCCGATACAAAGGGCTATTGATAACAAATCTGTATAAACCCCATTCTTGCGATGGGGTTTATAATAATGCCTACCCTTTCACAAACTCCGCAATAGCCGCTTTTAATGCCGCCATTCCTTCTTGTAGCTCTTCTTGAGTAATAATTAATGATGGTGTAAAACGCATCACATTCGCTCCTGCGTTTAACATCATTAAACCATGTTTGGCAGCAAGGCCGAGTAACTCTTTGGCTTTACCTTCATATTGTGGTGCCAATTGCGCACCAATCAATAAACCTTGCCCACGGATTTGCGAAAAGACATTGTACGTTTGATTGATTACCGCCAGCTCATCTACAATCCATTGATAGCGCTTTTCAACCCCCTCAAGTACTTCAGGTGTATTAATCAAATCAAATGCGACATTGCCCACTGCACAAGCTAATGGATTACCACCATAAGTTGTGCCATGAGTCCCTACGCCCATTACAGAAGCTATTTCATCTGTTGTTAACATCGCACTGAGTGGAAAACCACTTCCTAGCGCTTTTGCAGTGGTAATAATATCAGGTGTCACATCATAGTTCATATAGGCGAAGAGCTTACCTGTACGGCCCATACCTGTCTGTACTTCATCAAGAACAAGCAGAGCTTGGTGCTTATCACACAATGCACGTAACCCTCTCATAAACTCAGATGTTGCAGCTGTTACGCCACCTTCACCTTGAACTGGCTCTAAAACAATGGCGCAAGTGTGATCATCTATTACTGCTTTAACAGCATCTAAATCATTAAAAGGAACATGTACGATATCGGCAGGTTTTGGGCCAAATCCATCGGCATATTTAGGTTGTCCACCAACAGATACTGTAAACAACGTTCTACCATGAAATGCATGGTGAAAAGCAATAATTTTAGTTTTATAAGGACTATGGCGAGTGATGGCATAATGGCGAGCCAATTTAAATGCTGCTTCATTCGCTTCTGCGCCTGAATTGGCAAAAAAGACACGTTCTGCAAATGTGTTATCTATTAATTTTTGAGCTAAACATAATGCAGGTTCATTAGTAAAAATATTACTAACATGCCAAAGTTTTTCACTTTGTTCTTTCAAGGCTTGGTTTAGAGCCGGATGAGCATGCCCCAATGCTAAAACAGCAATACCACCAGCAAAATCAATATACGATTTTCCTTGCTGATCCCAAACACGACTCCCCACCCCTTTTACAGGAATAAATTCTGCGGGTGAATAAATTGGCAACATTACTTGATCGTAAGTTGCCCTGTTAATGCTTTGCGTTGTCATTACCCCACCTGATCGTTATTCATGTTCAATATGAAAATATAATCACTAAATATGAATAAAAAATCAAATGTGGTTTTGTATAAAAAGACGTTATTTCGCTATTTAAATGCTATCCATTTAATATTTAAGGAAATTATTTAACAGCTCATGTCCTTGTTCACTTAAAATACTTTCAGGGTGAAATTGAACTCCTTCAATTGGCAGAGTACGATGACGAATTCCCATAATTTCATCAACATTTCCATCATGCTGGCTCCATGCCGTCACTTCAAAAGGTACAGGCAATGTTGTCGCATCAATCACTAAAGAGTGGTAACGCGTCACACTTAAAGGTCGATTAAGTCCTTTAAAAACACCTTGTTGATTATGATGTATTAATGAATTTTTACCATGCATCACTTCTCGCGCTCTGACAACCGACGCACCAAAAGCTTGCCCTATTGCTTGATGTCCAAGACAAACGCCAAGAATAGGAATTTCACCGGCAAACCGCTGTATAGCCTCAAGAGAGATCCCAGCTTCATCAGGAGTACAAGGTCCTGGCGAGATCACTAGATGTGCTGGCATCATCTTTTCTATCTCTTTAAGTCCGATCTCATCGTTACGCTTAACAACAACCTCAGCACCCAATTCACAGAAATACTGATAGAGGTTGTAAGTAAACGAGTCGTAATTATCAATAAGTAACAGCATATTAGCCTATCCGACTGATTTTCTTATCATTATCTATTTTATTACTATTTTAAAGCGAGTGTAGATTTGCCAAAATAGCTCGTTGTTTAACCGACTTGGGTACAACAAAGCCGATTATCATAGCACAGGTATAAAATATGAATAGTAAGCAAGAAAACCTGCTGGTTTATTGCGCAATAACAAGAATGACGGTAATTGATGATGAATAGAGTGATTAATAGTGTAATGAATACTTATTGCAGGAGATCACACGAAAAAAAGAAGGATAAAAATATTTTTTTCGTACTAAAAACCCCGGAATGAAAACATTCATTCCGGTTTATATGCTTTCTATCTTATTAGAATAAGTAAATATCCTATCCTAATAATGCGTTTATTGTTTTACAACTTCCGCAGATAAAATAGTGACCGTTTTTACTGGCACATTTTGGTAAGGTCCAATATTCCGAGTAGGCGTTTGTGAAATTTTATCAACGACATCCATTCCTTTCACAACTTTACCAAAGACAGCATAGCCAAAATCACGTTGGCCATGATCTAAAAATGCATTATCAGCCACATTAATAAAGAACTGGCTGGTTGCACTGTCTTTATCTGACGTGCGCGCCATGGCAATAGAGCCTTTTACATTACGTAATCCATTGTCGGCTTCATTTTTAATTGGTGCTCTGGTTTGTTTTTGCTGTAAATCAGCAGTAAAACCACCACCTTGAACCATAAAACCAGGAATAACACGATGAAAAGTGGTGCCGTTATAGTATCCATCTTCGACATACTGAATAAAATTTTTCGTTGTTATTGGGGCTTTTTTATTATCCAGTGATATTTCAATATTGCCTTCAGAGGTGACTAATTTAACGAAGGTTTCTCCCGTTGCCATTGCAAAAGTCGCTGTTGTTAAAGTGCAAGCGGTAACGAAGGTGACAAGAAAACGTTTTAACATGCAGGGATCCTTTACTTTAATAGTCTACAACTTACTTAATATGCAGCGATTCTAATTCGCTGAGGTAAATAGTGCCAATCATTTACCTTTATTTACGCTCAATAAGTCTAATTACGCTATAGCGGAGTAAATTTTAATTTTTAATCGCTGTTATAAGTCATTAAATTGCGCCAAAATAGAGCAAATAGATATTTTAGATATTCATTTTCATGCAAAATTGAAATGAGTATGCATGAAAAGCCGCATTATTTCAGAGAGGTTTATACCATAATGACCCAATTTAATTACCAAAAAGCACATTTCATCATCAGTGCACCTGATATCCGCCATTTACCACCAGATTCAGGAATTGAAATTGCCTTTGCGGGTCGCTCTAATGCCGGTAAATCCAGTGCTTTAAATGCGTTAACCCAACAAAACGGATTAGCCAGAACCAGTAAAACGCCAGGCCGTACGCAATTAATCAACCTTTTTCAAATTGAAGAAGGTTTACGCTTAGTTGATTTACCTGGCTATGGTTACGCCCAAGTTCCTGAAGAAATGAAGCGTAAATGGCAACGCTCTTTAGGTGAATACCTACAAAAAAGAGAGTGCTTAAAAGGTGTAGTTATTTTAATGGATATTCGTCATCCATTAAAAGATCTCGATATGCAAATGATTGACTGGGCTGTTGGCTCAGAGCTTCCGACTCTCGTTTTACTGACTAAAGCAGATAAACTAGCATCAGGCGCGCGTAAAAAGCAGCTCATGAGCGTACGTGAAGAGCTAGCAAATAAAGTAGGTGATATCCGCGTAGAATATTTTTCATCATTGAAAAAAATTGGCATTGATAAACTACGTAATACGCTTAATGAATGGTTTTCAGACAAAGAAGAAGCACCTGTAAACGACAATAACGTTTAATCTCTTCTTTTTCCTACCCAAAACTGACTGATCTTTTATTGATTAGGGGAAAATCACCTTTCCCCTTTCACTTCTAGCACAAACCACTTCAGCAAATTTTAGGCAAAAAAATGCCCCAGCCGAAATAAGTCGACTGGGGCAGCTAATATTCAGCTAAATCCGATTACGTGAAGTAAAAGGTCTGAAAGATAGAACATCTTACCTCTGTACCCTACGAGAGATAATGTACTCTATTTTATTGGTTAATAAAAGCCCTTTTGTAATTTTTTTTCACAGGCAGACACGATTCAGCTATGCATTTATGTATTCAAATCATAAATAAATGTAGTTTAATTACATAATTATGAGACTTTAATCACTCGCATGAATATGATTAAAAATAGAACAAATCACACAAAAGGTGCGGTTTCTCCTTAATGATTTTGTGATACGCTTACCGCGAGACCGTAGTAAATATGTAATTAGCGATAAAATGAGGTATCCATGGCTGTATTACCGCTCCTGCGTTTTCCCGATGAGCGTCTGCGCAGAGTCGCAGTACCAGTGGAAAAAGTAGATGACGAAATACGCACATTAATCGATGACATGATTGAAACCATGTATGCAGAACGAGGTATTGGCTTAGCAGCACCTCAGGTTAATGTATCTAAACGCATTGTTGTAATTGATGTTTCTGAAAACCGAGATCAACCGATTGCACTTATTAATCCTGAAATTATCAGCACTGAAGATGAAGTGATGGATATGATGGATGGGTGTCTATCTATTCCAGATTCTTTTGCCCCAACAGAACGTTACCGCTTCTTAAAGGTGAGAGCATTAGATAGAAATGGTGATGAAATTGAACTTGAAGCCTCTGATTTGTTTGCAGGCTGTATTCAACATGAGTTAGACCATCTTGATGGTAAACTCTTTATTGACCATTTATCTCCGTTAAAACGTCAACGTATTGAGAAAAAACAGAAGAAATTAAGCAAACTGATCGATTCACAAGTTGCTTAATAATTCACTTATCTCTTTTTCATATTTTTATAAGTTTTGACATAAAAAAGCTCGGTAATTAACCGAGCTTTTCTTTTTTCTACTTTAAACAAGAATAATATTTAAAAATTAATGTGCTTCATCCCAGTTATTACCCACACCCACTTCGACTTTTAATGGGATAGCTAATTCCATACTACTTTCCATCAATTTATGGATCATGATATTTGCGTTCTCTAGGTAAGACTCCCGCACTTCAAACACCAATTCATCGTGTACTTGCATAATCATATGCACATCAGCAGGACATTCATTGCAAATCCAATTATCCACAGCAATCATTGCTTTTTTAATGATATCCGCAGCTGTACCCTGCATTGGAGCATTAATCGCTTCACGCTCTGAAGCTTTACGACGAATTGCATTCTTTGAATTAATTTCTGGTAAATAGAGACGACGACCCTCTAACGTTTCAACATAGCCTTGTTCAGAAGCTTGTTTACGTGTGCGCTCCATATAATCCAATACGCCAGGATAACGCTCAAAATAGAGATCCATATAACGCTGAGCTTCTCTTCTCTCAACACCAATCTGCTGCGATAAGCCAAAAGCGCTCATGCCATAAATAAGACCAAAGTTAATGGCTTTCGCACTACGACGTTGTTCAGAAGTGACTTCTTCTAAAGGTATACCAAACACTTCAGATGCCGTTGCACGGTGAATATCTTTACCTTGAGCAAAGGCATCTAACAAGCCTTTATCTTGCGATAAATGCGCCATGATCCGTAATTCAATCTGTGAATAGTCGGCTGCAACAATTTTAAAACCTTCACGCGCGATAAAGGCTTGGCGAATACGGCGTCCTTCTTCGTTTCTCACTGGGATATTTTGAAGATTCGGATCGCGAGAAGATAAACGACCTGTTGCCGTCACAGCTTGATGATATGAAGTATGTACACGCTTCGTTTTACTATTAACCATCAATGGCAATTTATCCGTATAGGTAGATTTTAGTTTCGCAAGACCACGATGCTCTAAAATCAAACGGGGCAGTTCATGGCTATGTGCTAACTCTTCCAATACTTCTTCATTGGTAGATGGTGCCCCTTTTGGCGTTTTCTTAATAACAGGTAATTGCAGTTTATCAAATAAAATTTCTTGTAACTGTTTAGGTGAAGAGAGATTAAATTCTTGTCCTGCTAGCGCAAACGTCTCTTTTTCAATTTCAGCTAAACGCTGTGTGATTTCTTGAGATTGAACAGCTAACACTTGAGCATCAATTAATACCCCTTTGCGTTCCATTCTAGAAAGCACTGGGACTAATGGCATTTCAATATCGCGGTAAACATGTTTAAGAGGCTCAATGGCTTCTATTTGAGGATATAGCGCTTGATGGAGTAATAAAGTGATATCCGCATCTTCAGCAGCATATAACGTTGCTTGCTCAACCTCAATTTGGTTAAAAGTCAGTTGGCCTTTACCTTTACCCGCAATCTCTTCAAATGTTGTAGTTTTATGATTTAAGTGCTTTTCAGCCAACGTATCCATATCATGTCGATTACTGACACTATTTAATACGTAAGACTCCAACATCGTATCAAAATGGATACCGTTTAATTCGATGCCTTCATTTTCCATAATGCCACGGTCAAACTTCAAATTTTGCCCAATTTTTAGAATGTTCTTATCTTCTAAAATAGGTTTTAATGCCGCTAGCACATCATTAACAGGAAGTTGCTCTGGTGCATCTAAATACTCATGACGCAACGGAATATAAGCTGCTTTTCCTGGCTCAATCGCAAACGACATGCCAATTAAACGTGCATCAATATTATTTAAGCTGTCCGTTTCTGTATCGAATGCAAATGTGGGTGCTTTTTTGAGAAGCTCAACCCATCGTGCTAAGCTTTCATGTGTCAAGATAGCTTCATAATTCTCTTGTGTAATAACAGGGAAATTAGCTGATGCAGAGGCTTCTTTGGGTTTAACAGCTTCAGAGGTATAAGGCACAGCAACTTTTTGTGTACTACGTTGTGCTAACCACCCACCATTTTGAAGATCACTTATCCAGCGTTTAAATTCATAACGCGTGAACATTTCTAGTAATTGCTCTAAATTTGGCTCACTAACCACTAAATCATCAAACGTTTTATCGAGTTCAACATCCGTTTTAATTGTTGCCAACTTATAAGAAAGTTTTGCCACTTTCTCATGCTCTGCCATTTTAGCGCCAAGTGTTTTAGCACCACGGAAACTCAACGTTGCGATATTATCAAGCTGTTGATAGATATCATCTAAACTACCAAGCCCTTGTAAAAGACCTAATGCAGTTTTTTCTCCCACTCCTGGAACACCAGGGATGTTATCGGATGAATCGCCCATTAATGCGAGAAAATCAATAATCAGTTCAGGAGGAACACCATATTTTTCTTTAACTTCATCAGGACCTAAAATAACGTTGGTCATAGTGTTAATTAGCGTGATCTTTGGCGTTACTAATTGCGCCATATCTTTATCGCCAGTACTGATTAAAACATCACGGCCATCAGCTGCCGCTTTTAGTGCCAATGTTCCAATGACATCGTCTGCTTCCACACCTGAAATAGATAACAAGGGTAAACCCATTGCTTGTACCATTTCATGCAAAGGTGCTATTTGCTCGCGTAAATCATCCGGCATTGGAGGACGGTTAGATTTATATTCCTCATACAATTCATCACGGAATGTTTTACCTTTAGCGTCAAACACAACCGCAACATGGCTTGGTTTATACTGTATTATCAGGCTACGTAGCATGTTCAACACGCCATACATCGCACCTGTTGGCTCACCTTGGCTATTGGTTAGAGGTGGAAATGCATGATAGGCGCGGTAAAGATATGAGGAGCCATCTACAAGGATAAAGGGGTTTTCTGCTATCTGGACCATAATCTGTTCATCATTGTTCTGAGGTTCGTTGATATGACTAGAATGCCACATCACAGCCCAATAGACGAATATTACCTGTTCTTAAATGCAGAAATTCGGCTTAAATACTCAATTATTTATTATTAACCAGACTTAACAAAAAGAATAAGTATGAATGATAAGTTAATATTCATTAAGGTCATTTTGTCAGAGTAGATATCCATTAATCTAATTTCAATTAAAAACAAAGAATAAACAGTAAACTTATTGTGTAATTTAGAAAGTATTTAAGAAAGAGCCATTTACTCATCATTAATATTAACGTTCATATTAGTGTCATCTTTTTTATTAAGAATTTATTTTGTAACCAATATCAAAAAAACCTGTGGATAACTCTGTGAGTAGTTTTGTAACCCTCTCTATATTAATAAGTTAGCTTCCTTTTCAATTTATTAACATAATTAAAAAATCAATCACTTAGCAAATTCATTAAGATATTATAAATTAATATCTGTATTTTTTATTAATGTGGATAGTTATATTATGACAAAATTATGAAAGTAAAAAAATAGCACTCCTATTTCTTGAGTGCTATTTTTTATATAAGAACCTATATACTTTTACTTAGTCTACATAGGAAAAAATTAAGCCTATATTATTTTTTCAGCAATAACTGATTCACAATATCAGAATATGTCTTTGCATACTCTTCTGGTGATTTTGCGCTAATACCGTCATTTTTCATTTTATATTTACCACCAATTATCATGGCAGGAACACCATTGATTTGAAAATCCGCAACAGCATTTTGTTGTTGGCTAACTAAAGAGTTCACCACAAAGCTATTCATTGCCGCATCATAATCTTCGCCTTTAACGCCGGCCTTAATA
The DNA here is from genome assembly GCF_003144535.1 of Proteus penneri. Classification (GTDB taxonomy): domain Bacteria; phylum Pseudomonadota; class Gammaproteobacteria; order Enterobacterales; family Enterobacteriaceae; genus Proteus; species Proteus penneri. The sequence goes on from NZ_PHFJ01000008.1 coordinate 33,653, forward strand.
AAAGCATTACGGATATCATCAACAGAACGAATAGATTGAGTTTCTTGAATACCTTTAAATAAAACAGGAGAGACTTGATCTTCAACACCTAAGGCCATTGCTACAGCCCAAGAACGTGTTAAGTCCTTACCCAAAGGCCCTAAAAAATCAACGTGATAGCGGACAACATTGGTATTTTCTGGCGCATTCTTTTCAACAGTACTATTGACTTTATACACTTCAGAAAATTGATAACAATGTGGGCAATAAAAAGAGAAAAACTCAACAACATCAGGCGCAGCCGCAACAGGTTTAGAAAGGTTAGTGTACTGTTTTCCTTCAGATATATCAGCAGCAGAAACACTGAATGCTAACACCATACTTGCTAACGCCAGCCAATTTTTTTTCATTTCTCATCGTCTCCTAAAAATTAATACATTGGACTAAGTTGTAAAGGAGGCTCATTTAGTTGCTCCACTTGTCCCTTGAATAAGGCTAATTGTTTAAACCAAAAATCTTGTTCTTGAAACCAAACAAAAGCACGAGGAAAAGCAGGATCATTCCAACGTTTTAATACCCACGCGAGATAATGCACCATTCTCATTGCTCTTAATGGTTCAATCAATGACAATTCACGTAAATCAAAATCTTGATATTCATAATAAGACTCAAGGATCGTATCTAATTGTATAACCTGCTCTTGCCGTGAGCCGTTTAATAACATCCAAAAGTCTTGTACTGCAGGTCCCATTCGGGAATCATCAAAATCAACCATTACAACTTCATCACGCCACAATATATTACCAGGATGGCAATCACCATGTAGCCGTAACATTTGCCATGCAGAGTCCTCTATTCTAGGACGCACATCATGAATAAGTTTATCTATAACCTCTATAAATTGAGGTTTCAGGTTATTAGGAATTAACGCACTACTTTCAAATTCTAATTTTGGCGCTATCAGATATTCTGCAATAGAAACTGTCGATCGATATTCATAACTCTTTTTTCGGCCTATTTGATGAATACACCCTAATGTGCGTCCAACTTCTTCTAACTGAAATAAATTATCAGTTTCATAGGCTCTTCCTCCTATACTAGGAAAGATTGCAAAATAAAAGCCACCATCAGAAAGATGAACCGTCTCACTATTAATCATTAAAGGAGCAGCAACAGATATCTCAGCCTCCTTTAATGCTAAAACAAACTCATGTTCTTCTTTTATTTGTTCATACGACCAGCGTTGAGGACGATAAAATTTCACCACATAACGTTGTCGATGCTCATCCATAAATTGAAAAACACGATTTTCATAGCTATTTAATTCTGTTAACCCTGACTCAGGATAAAAACCAATTTTAACTAACGCGTCCCAAATGTTGTCAGGTGACAGTCCCTGAAAATTAAATGAGGCAGACATTTCCATTTTCTATCCTGAATTTAATCTTTAATCACACCACGAGCACGTAAAATAGCGGTTTTAAAATCTTCTTCGTAATCTTTTTTTAGTCCTGGTATCACTTCTGTCGGTGCTGAACCACGCATTTTCAGATGGTAAATCAAAATATCATCAGTCAGATCAGATAATTGACCTTTAAAACCCGCTTCATCAGCCAGTTTCTGCAATAATTGAACTAAGTTTAAATCAGAATTTTCTTCCCAAACTGGGTGCAGTAATTCCATAACTTCATTAAGACGGTGACATTTCATACAAAAAATCCTTATTATTAATTACAACAACAAAGTACCAATTATTATCCGATAGAAAAAGGAAACCTCTGTCAATATGCGTAAATATTACGCTTTTTTGATAAAAATTGCTGTCGCTTTACATGAAATCTCATTATGTCGATATTTTTTATTAGTATATCGTCTTTACTTGATAAAAATCGTTCGGAAATTTTAGCCAATTTATTCACAAATATTGAATATGAAAATGAAGAATATTACAGGTGGTATACTTGCGGGTGGTCAAGCAACACGAATGGGTGGCGCTGATAAAGGACTTCAAATTCTACATGGACAGCCTTTATACCGCCATATAGCCCAAAAACTAGCACCTCAAGTTGATAATATACTGATTAGTGCTAACCGCAATTTAGAACAATATCGCCAAAGCCAATATCCTGTTATTACAGATGAAATAGAAGGATTTTCAGGGCCTTTAGCTGGCATGCTCACATTATTAAAGCAAGCCCCAACACCTTGGGTTGCCTTTGTGCCTTGCGATGTTCCCTATTTCCCTCTTAATTTAGTTGAAAAACTCTATGAACAAAGAGGCGAAGCATTAGCCGTTTATGTTGATGATGGTGAAAGAGAACATCCTACCTTAGCACTACTAAATCGTCGTATTATTCCTATGCTAGAAGCTTATTTAGCACAAGGCGATCGAAAATTAATGTTGTTTATGAAGCAAATAAATGCACATCCTGTTTTATTCGCGGATCAAGCAAATGCTTTTATTAATTTAAATACCCCTGACGATATTGAAAAAGCCAATAAATTAAAAAATAGGAATGAAAAATATGGCGCAAGTTGATCTACCCCTTTTAGGGATCACGGCATGGAGTGGAACCGGTAAAACGACATTACTAAAACAACTTATTCCACAATTACGCAAAAGAGAAATTCGCGTAGGCATGATCAAGCACACTCATCATGATATGGATGTGGATAAGCCTGGCAAAGACAGCTACGAGCTTAGAAAAGCAGGTGCAGATCAGACATTAGTCGCAAGCCAACAACGTTGGGCATTAATGACAGAAACCCCAGAACTACCAGAATTAGATTTGTATTACCTCGCATCTCGTTTTGATACAAGTAAACTAGATTTAATCTTAGTCGAAGGATTTAAAGGCGAAACCATTCCTAAAATTGCACTTTATCGCCACATCAACGAGCGTGATTTTAATGAATTACTCGATGAGCATGTTATTGCCATCGCCAGTGATTGTGATTTAAGTGTGGACTTTCCACTACTAGATATCAACGCACCCGAAGCTATTGCAGAATTTATTGCAGATTGGCTGAAACAAATGAAATAAAAATGGCCAATAATAAAGCGCCCAATAAAGGCGCTTTATTTTCAATCAAATAGAAGAAATTAAGCAAAAATAATCGCTTGATAAGGCTGAAGGATAAGGTCGCCGTGCGCATTTTTCACTATTGGGCTGTTATGCAAATAGATATCCTTAGCTTTAATGGTTAGTGCCTTTTCTTCACCACTAAAATTACAATAAATATTGATTGAATTACCTTCATAAGTACGCTTAAAAGCAATCACATTTTCTGGTGAATCTAATGGCAAAAATTCACCATAAATCAAAATATCACTGATCTCTGAATGCCGTCTTAATGCAATCAATTGCTGGTAATAAGCGAAAAGAGAGTGATTATCTTGCGTTTCTTTCTGTGCATTAATATCGACATAGTTAGGATTAACTTTTAACCATGGTTTACCTGTACTAAAACCACTATTTACTTCGCTATTCCATTGGAAAGGTGTTCTTGAATTATCACGGCTACGGTCATTAAAGTATTCAATGATTTGCTTATCGCTGTAACCTAATTTCTTACCCCACTCATGTAATTTAAACACATGTAAATCATCATGTTCTTCTAATGTCATCGGGCAATTTGTCATGCCAATCTCTTGCCCTTGATAAATAAAAGGCGTGCCCCGTTGCGTTAATAAAAATGTTGCTAACATTTTGGCACTAATGGGATTAATAGCACCTTTAGGGAGAAATTTATTTAATGAACGAGGTTGATCGTGATTTTCTAAATAAGGCGCTCCCCACCCTACTCTTTGAGTATCTAATTGGCTTTTGATAAATACAGGTTTTAATCTTTCACCTGTAATTGGGTTAATTGTAAATGGCTTTTCATTGCGGATATCTAAATCGGCAATGCTAAAATCAAATACCATAGAGAAATAACCATCTTCGCCGACATAAGCACGTAAATCTTTTTCTGGCACATCAATTTCTGCAACGGTCATACTGTTCACAGGCTTAAAAGTTTTCTCGGCTAATTCAGTTAAGAATTTATCAATACCTGGTTGATTTAAAACCCAAGGCACTAAAGATGCAGTACCATCATCTTTATCAGGTTCAAATTGATATTCAGATAAGGCTTCAGGGGATTTTTTTAAATTACCAATCGCATCAATGCGAAATCCTGCAACCCCTTTTTTGATCCAGACATTTATCATGTCGATAATATCTTTACGTAATTGTGGGTTTTCCCAATTTAAGTCCGGTTGTTCCGGACCAAATGAATTAAAGTACCAACGATTAGTTTTTCCAACACGACTCCAAACAGAGCAATCAAAATAAGTGCGTAAATTATTAGGAGGAGTCGGCTTATCCCATTGTTTAAAAATATAATAATCGTTATATGGGCTATTAGGATCTTCAATTGCCGATTTAAACCATGGGTGCTCATCAGAAGTGTGATTTAATACTAAATCTAATAAAATTTTAATATCACGTTTTTTAGCTTCACTAATCAGTTTATCTAACGCGTTATTATCGCCAAAGATAGGATCGACAACAGAATAATCAGCAATATCATAACCATTGTCTTTCATTGGCGATTTAAAAATGGGGCATAACCAAATAACATTTGTACCGAGTGACTGAATATAATCTAATTTCTCTGTGATCCCTGCTAAATCCCCAATACCATCCCCATTACTATCATAATAACTCTTGGGATAAATTTGATAGACCACTGCTTCTTTCCACCAAGTTTTAGACATATTCACCTCACCAAGGTAATTAGTATATATGGAACAGTTCCATAGTTAATATAAGATACTATAAGCACTAAAAAGGAGGGTAAGGTAATTAACATACTAAAATGTGAAATAGCTCATACTAAAAAAACACAATTACCTCAATAAAAATGGGTTTGTAATAATCATATTAAGATATATTAGGACATCAACGAATTGAAAGGAGCAACAGCATATTCAATGGCCGGGATCCGTGATGTCGCAAAAAAAGCAAATGTCGCAGCAAGTACTGTTTCCAGAGCATTAAATAACAGTGGTTATGTGTCTCAAGCTGCACGAGAAAAAATAAAAAAAGCGGTAGAGGAATTAGATTATATTCCTGATACTTGGCTAAGAAATTTATATCAACAAAAAAGTGCAGTTGTTGGTGTCATTATTAATAGCCTTGAATACCCTTATTTTGCGACAGTAACCCGTTTTATTGAAAATAAACTCGCTGAAAATGGCTATAGCATGATGTTATGTGCAACCCAAAATAGCAAAGTACGTGAGCGTATATTTTTTGATATGCTTAAACGTGGTCAGATCGACGGTATTATTGCAGAATATCTGTTATTGGATGATAGTGAATATCAGCATATTCAAAGACCTGTAGTCACACTAGATCGCCATCTTCGTGATATTCCATTAGTTTGTTCTGATCACCACACGGGTGGTCGATTAGCAGCAGAACACCTTATTCAAAAAGGTTGCAAGAAAATCCTCTATATTGAAGATAACTCAAGTTATTTATCATCAACCCCTTCATATCAAAGCTGTTTAGCCTTTAAAGAAACGCTTATTCAGGCAGGTATTAACCCCATTCCTTGCAAAGTAAATTGGAAAGAAGAAGAGAAAGACTATTTTCACTCTTTCGCAACAAAAATACTTTCTTTGCATACAGATATCGATGCTATTTTTGCTGCTGATATTCCTGCCATGGCATTGTTTAATGAAGCCACAAGGCGAAATATTACCATTCCAGAGCAACTAAAAATTGTTGCTTACGATGGTAGCCCTTGGTTAAATCAAACACTGCGCCAGTTAACCTGTATTGAACAACCCTTTGAAAAACTAGCTGAAAAAAGCGTAGAAGTGATTAGTACATTAATTGAGAATAAAGAAATAACAGATAACGTTTCTGTTATTCCAGTGAAGTTTATTCAAGGTGAAAGTAGTTAGAGCCCTTGTAAAAAATACTTAATTTACCCCTTATAGTTTAAAGGCTATAAATGAAATAAAAAACGCCAAAGAAAGTTACCCTTCTCTAGCGTTTTAGTCGATTGTGTTTTACGTCAAAATTGAGTAAAAGCTATCGCTCTTATTTTGCAGGACGAACCGCAATCACTTCAATTTCTACACGCCATGCTGGATTCGCCAGTTTAGCGATTTGGAAAGTTGAGCGTGCTGGCAGTTGGTCAGTTTTCGAAGCATCAAAGTACTTAGAATAACCATCCATAAAACCTTTAAAGTCCATCTCACCTTTAGTTTCTTCACCACCAACTAGGAAGACTTGCATTTTAACAACGTCTTTCATGTCTAGGCCAAGTTCATTTAAGTGAGTTTTAATTTGTTCTAATACACTGATAGTTTGTTCTTCAGTGTTACCATAAGACGCTAATACGCCTTCTGGTGCATCTGCTGATTTCTTAGCAGGTACTTTACCGCTTAAGAATACAAGGTTGTTACCTGCACTCACTTCAACAGATTCTGAAATAGGCATACCGTTTAATTTATGGTGCACAACACCCTCCGCATTCGCGCTTGCTACACCAAAGATAAAAGGCAGGGCAACAAGTAAACTTTTATAACGCATGAAAACTCCTTAACATGTTTAATTTACAGTAAAACAAGGGGTTATTTACTTCTTAAAGCGATCCATACTAAATGGTGTTGGATCAATAACTGGTTTTTTGCCCGTTACGATATCAGCAGTAACTTCACCTGCTGCTGGGCCTTCGGTCATACCCCATACCGTCGCCGTATTAATGACAAGACCAGGGTATTCTTTAACCTCAGAGATAATTGGTAATTCATCAAATGTTGGGCTAACAACAGCACCCCAACGCTCCACAACTTGTGATTTTTCAAATACTGGGAATTCAGCTTTCATTCTTTGGAATACCGCATCTAAGTGCTCAGTATTTTGTGTTGCTGTTGCAATACGATATTGTTCAAACGGTGTTTTTTCATCTAATTTCCAAGATGTTGGCATCTTGAATGAATTAAACAAGTCTTCACCGATAGAGAATTCTAATGGCAGCTCACCACCACCTAATAGGTGCATGAACTTAGGCCCTAATAAGAAGCTATCTTTCACAATAGAACTGGTGAAAATACGCGGTGCGACAGCATAAGTACCGTCGGCTTGTTCACGGAAGTGAATACCATTCGGTAAATGCACGTTACCACGAGGTGCGCCAGGAACACCTGATACACGTTGTTGTGATAAGTAAACATTCAGCGTTGGAATATCAATGCCCATGTTACCCATAAATAAACGTGACCAAATACCACCAGCAAGAACAACGTGAGATGTTCTAATTGCGCCTTTTTCTGTTACAACATCAGAAATTTTACCACCGGCAGTTTCAATGCCTCTTACCGCGCAGTTAGTATAGATTTTTACGCCAATTTGTTTAGCGTAGCGTGCTAATGCAGGTGTTCCTGTTTCGGGATCAACAGAACCTGAGTCTTCTTCAAAAGCAGCAACTGTCCATGGTGTTTGAGCACCAACAAGACGGTTTGATAACTCTTCACCTTTAATAATGCGAGTATTTAATGGTGTATCAAATCCCGCAGTTTCTTTTGCTGTTTTGATCCACGCTTGAGCTTTATCAAATGCTTTTTCATCAGCAAGCGCTTCTACACGACCTTGTGTACGATAACTAGTATCAGCACCAATTTTCTCGTTCATTCCGCGCCATAAGATTTTCCCGTAATGGTGCAATGGGAAAATTTCTGGTGATGTTTGATAACTAATAATTTGGCTGTATGCACGGCCAGATTGTTCACCGCCAATCTCGCCCTTTTCTAAAATAGTGACACTCATGCCACGTTCTGCAAGGTTGATAGCAGTCATGATACCTTGAATACCACCACCAATAATCACTGCATCAGACTCTTTAGGCAGCGCACCCTCTGTACCTTCGACAAATGATGCTCTAGATTTAGCTTCAACGAATTTGCCATCACGGCGCACCATTGGAACTAATGCAGCACCACCGGCCAAAACCCCCGCAGCACCAACACCTAAAAGCAGCTTTCTCCTTGAAATTTTCATCTTCTACCTCAGTAATGGATTTACCATTTATATTTATAATGTCATTCATTTATTGCCTTAAAATTGAATAATACCATAGTTTATTATATTGTTAATAATTATAATTATTTGTTAACCATTTCTTAGAATAACAATATCCATAGATACAATATGGTTACTTCAATCGTTTTTTTTCATAGAAATTCATCACTCAATGAAATAACAATGAGAACTTTATCTTTATTACATATTGATAAATAATGAGATAATAAGAATGAAATAAGTTTTAAATAGAAAAAGTAATTGTTTAAATAATTAACATTTTGATACAAACAACAAGGAGGGTCTGTAAAAAATTATTTACAAAACAAGCAAAATCGATAGCACAATTGCATAAATAAAAAGATGATCCTAATCCTGTAATAACCTTATTTTCACAAAATAAGTAAATTCACTTAATAACTGGTTTGTTGGTCAGTAAGTAGACGAATATGCTTTTGGGAAAATGCATAGAAAGAGGAGGTTTGAGTTCGAAATAAAGCTAGGTTAAGTCAAAATTTTCAATAAAAAAGCCAGAGCGTTAAACTCTAGCTTTTGCATATTAATATCAAAGTAAGCCGTATTACGTGCTTATCTCATCGTAACAAATTCTTCTGCCGCTGTAGGGTGGATTGCCACAGTATCATCAAAGTCTTTTTTCGTTGCCCCCATTTTCAGAGCCACAGCAAAACCTTGTAGCATTTCATCCATGCCAAACCCAATACCATGAATACCAACAATTTTTTCATCGGCACCAACACAAACTAACTTCATACGGCATGGTTGACGATGACGAGTCACGGCACTATACATTGCGGTGAAAGACGATTTATACACTTTAACTTGATCAGCACCATATTGCTCAATCGCTTGAGGCTCTGTTAAACCAACAGTACCAATAGCAGGATGGCTAAATACAACGGTTGGAATATTTGAATAGTCTAAATGTTCGTTAGGTTTGTTGTTAAATAAACGCTCGGATAACCGACGCCCTGCGGCAACAGCAACTGGCGTTAATTCAACCGCACCAGTATTATCGCCAACCGCATAAATTCCTTTTACATTGGTGTTTTGGAATTTATCGACTTTGATATAACCTTTTTCATTTAACTCAACACCCGTTACTGCCAGATTCAAATTATCTGTTGCAGGTTCACGACCAATCGCCCAGATTAAGGTATCAACAATCTGTTCTGTACCATTTTCCAGTTGTAGCGTTAAACTTCCGTCGGCATTTTTAATCACAGCTTTAGGAATGGCATGTGTGTGTAACTTAGGCCCTTCGGTTTCCATCACTTCTAACAGTGTTTCAACAATTAATGGGTCAAAATTACGCAGTGGCGCATGTTTACGCACAAATAAATGAGTTTCACTACCTAAAGCATTTAACACACCAGCAAGTTCAACAGCGATATAACCAGCACCAACAACAGCAACACGTTTTGGTAAAGCTTTTAATTCAAAGAAACCATCAGAATTAATACCATATTCAGCACCTGGAATATTAGGCTGAACAGGACGACCACCTGTTGCAATTAGAATATTATCCGCTGTGATCTTTTCACCATTGACTTCAATAGTATTGGCATCAACAAAACGAGCAAAACCTTGGATAACATCAACTTTGTTATTACCTAAGACACGGTCATAAGATTGATGAATTCGGTCAATATAAGCAGAACGGCTACTGATGAGTGTATCCCAATCAAAACGGTTCACCGTAGTGTCAAAACCATAATCAGGGCCATATTGATGAATAGCTTCAGCAATTTGCGCCGCATGCCACATCACTTTTTTAGGTACACAGCCCACGTTAACACAAGTGCCACCTAATGCTTTCGCTTCAATTAATGCACATTTTTGTCCATACATTGCTGCTCTATTAATTGACGCGATACCGCCACTACCGCCACCGATGGCGATGTAATCGTAATGTTTGCTCGTCATTTATCTGATCCATTTATCTGTAGAAAAATAGGTAACTCACAGTCTAAGCCTTTCATATCATGATATCTATTATGACAAAATTTAAAACATAGCTCGTCAGATTTTAGCTTTTACAGTAATAGACAAAAACAATAATAAAGATACTTATTCTGGTACAACCCACTCAACTAATGTATGCCCAATACCCTCAGGAACTAAGGTTTTATGTAACCAAGGAAGTATTGATTTCATTTGTGATTCTAATTTCCAAGGTGGATTAATCACAATCATGCCTGATGCCGTCATCCCGAGTTGATCACTATCGGGTTTCACTGCTAATTCAATTTGTAAAATTTTACGGATCCCTGTTGCTTCAAGCTCTTTTAACATGCGTTTGATTTGCTGACGATGAACCACGGGATACCAAATCGCATAAGTTCCCGTCGCAAATCGCTTATGACCTTCAACAATACCTTTAACAACGGCAGAATAGTCTTGTTTAAGTTCATAAGGTGGATCAATTAATGCGAATCCACGCCGACTTGGTGGAGGTAACTTAGATTTTAATTGGCCAAAACCATCTTCACGAGAAACTCTAGCTCGCTCATCACGAGAAAATTCTGTGCGTAATAAAGGAAAATCTGTCGGATGTAATTCTGTTAGCATTAAAGAATCTTGTTCTCTTAGTAATTTACCCGCTAACAGAGGTGATCCCGGATAATAACGCAGTTCCCCATTTGCGTTTAATTCTCCAACCGCTTCAAGGTAAGGCAAAATAAGCTCTGGCACTTCTTCTTGCTGCCATAAACGCGCAATCCCTTCTAAATATTCACCGGTACGAGTCGCATGAGCATTGGTTAATTGATAACGTCCAGCGCCAGCATGAGTATCAAGATAAAGGAAAGGTTTCTCTTTCTCTTTTAAAGACTCAATGATCAGTGTTTGAACAATATGTTTTAAAACATCGGCGTGGTTGCCAGCATGGAAACTATGGCGATAGCTCAGCATTCTTTATCTTCCGTTAGAAATAAGTATAGCTTAGTAATTAATTTACTCTGAAATAGTGATTGAACTCAGTGTATCAGAAAAAGCCGAACTTCTTCATTGAAAGCGAAAGAAACGTTGTGTCTTAGTACCCAACCGTTATGATAAGTCCATATTTCACTTAAGTTTAAATAGGATATTAAAATGAAAAAAGTACTCTTTACCGCAATTGCATTAACACTCTCCATTAGCAGTGCGTATGCCAACACCTCAATAAATGGCTGCGAGATTAAAAAACAAAATATCCAAAAACAGATGGAATATGCGAAAGCACACGGTAATCAATACCGTATCCAAGGCTTAGAGCGAGCATTACAAAATGTTGAGCGCTATTGCACACCAGAAAGAGTGGTTGAAAACACGCGCCTTGAATTACGTGAAAAACAACTTGATATCAAAGAGCGCGAGCTCGAATTAAAAGAAGCACAACTTAAGGGTGATGCAGATAAAATTGCTAAACAAGAAAGAAAGCTAGCTGAAGAAAAAGCAGAATTAAAAGCTATTGAAGAAGAATTAAATCTACTGACAAAGTAGTTATCATCAGTAATTAATGCCTACTCCTTATTTGACTGTGAAACACAGAATAAAACAATAAGTGAGTAGCCATTCTCTTATTAAACCAAACTTAATATCAGAATTGCTGTATTGGTTTTTTATCTTTTATTAAGTACAAGATTACCGACACCTTTTGGCAGAGCATCATCTACACTTAAGCCAGAACAAACAAATAGATCGCTTAAAATAGTGGCTAATGATAAGAAGCATAAGGTGTGTAATAGAAATTAAGCTATGCTATTTTTGAGTAGAAATTATAGTAATGCCACTAATTTATTAAAAATGGACTGATCTAATTAAAGAGGATATATGTCAGAAGAGCAACAACCCAAAACAGAGAACGAAAAAACTCAACTGACTCAGCCACTCAAGAAAGGGCTGGAAAAAGGATTACATGGTGGAAAAAAAGCCATCGGTATTGGGATAAAAATTAGTCATTTCATTACCAATATTCCTTTTATTGCACATCTTATTCGTGCCGCAGAGCGCTTTACTGACAGAATGGGAAATCAGTTTGGTGCTGCTATCACTTATTTCTCATTTTTATCATTAATCCCTGTATTAATGCTTTCCTTTGCCTGTGCCGGTTTTGTTTTAGCCTCAAATCCCGATTTGCTCGCTAAATTAATCACAGGTGTCGCAAATAGCATTGACGATCCAACACTTGCATCTACGGTCCAACAAAGTATTGATACCGCAGTTCGCCAGCGTACAACCGTTGGTTTAACCGGTTTAGCGATTGCTCTTTATTCTGGTGTTAATTGGGTGGGTAATTTACGCCAAGCTATTTTGGCGCAATCACGCCCCGTATGGGAAAGAAACAAAGAAGAGCAAGAGAAAATCTATTTCCGCTATTTTCGTGACTTTTTAGCGCTAATTGGCTTACTTTTTGCGTTAATTTTCACTATTACACTCACATCTGTAGCGGGTTCGGCCCAAAGAATGATTGTTCATATATTGGGATTAGACGGTATTGAATGGCTAACGCCAGTATGGACAACAATAGGTTTAACTATTTCCATTACTGCAAACTATTTACTATTTTTATGGATATTGTGGATCTTACCTCGCCATCAACCCAAACGAATTTCACTTATGAAAGGCACGCTTATCGCTGCCATTGGTTTTGAAATTTTAAAATCCGTTATGACATGGATGCTACCAAGAATAGCAAGCTCACCTTCAGGTGCTGCATTTGGTTCAGTGATAGGTTTGATGGCTTTCTTCTACTTTTTTGCCCGATTAACACTCTTTTGTGCCGCTTGGATCGCCACTGATGGCCCAAATATGCGCAAAGAACAGTTGGTTGAAACGCAATCAACATCTTAACTTTATGATAAAACTATATGGTTAATTCCCTACATTAACCGCCTATAAATAACGTAATAAGGAAAAACAATGCCATACGTTAATATTAAAATTACACGCGAAGGTGCAACCGCTGAGCAAAAAGAGCAACTCATTGCGGGAGCAACACAACTTTTGGTTGATGTCTTAGGCAAAAATCCAGCAACTACCGTTGTAGTAATTGATGAAGTTGAAACAGATAACTGGGGAATAGGCGGTAAAACAGTAACAGAATTACGAGCAGCAACAAAAAGTAAATAAAAAATTTCTGCAATATAAATAAAGGGTGTCAAGTACACCCTTTTTGCTGATTTATTTTCCTGACAGATAAGGAAGTAACTATGGTTAAATCAATGACTGATGCTTTTCATGCTTTACCTTCAGCAAGCGCTATCTATATTACAGGTGCAGGCATTCAATACCCTTTTGGTATGGCTCACGGATTTGCTGACGAAAGTACCCAAAAAAAATTAACTGTAGATACCCCATTTCGCATCGCTAGTAATACGAAAACCTTTCTCGCCGCTGCTTTTTTACGTTTATGGGAGCAGGATGCTTTATCCCTTGATGATGATATAACTAAATATTTAAGTGCGAATTATCAACAGACATTATTAGAGCTAGGCTATGATCTTAAAACCATTACACTACGCCATTTATTAAGCCATAGCAGTGGATTACTCGACCATGCAAATGAAGCTTACTTTGAAGAAGTGATTAAAGATCCCTCTCATAAATGGACACGAGAAGAGCAAATAGCACACTATGCTCAACAAGGCTTTCCCATTATTCCAGCCGGAAAACGCTTCATTTATTCAGATACTGGATACATTTTGTTAGGTGACATCCTTTCTAAGTTTATGAGAAAAAATATGGCCACCGCCGTTCGTGAATTATTGCATTTTCAAGACTTAGATTTACCACAAACGTGGTGGGAGGGTTTAGAACAACAACCTAAGCATCCTAAAGTACGAGCTAGACAATTTGCAGGTGAGCATGAAGGTACTCATATTGATGCATCAATGGATGCTTTTGGCGGTGGCGGGCTTGTGATGACAACCCTTGAGTTAGCTAAATTTACAGCTGATCTCTTCGAAGATAGAGTTTACTTGCATCCATCAACCTTAAAAGAGATGAAATGGCAAGGTTCACATACAGGTGCGACAAATTATCGTTTAGGTCTAATGGCCGAAGAAACTGACCTAGGCACACTTTACTATCACCTTGGTTATTGGGGCTCAGCAGCTTACTACTTACCTGAAAAAAAGATTGCTATTGCAGGTTTTATAACTCAAAGAAATAACCGTGAAGATTTGATTACCATTATTAAAGAAGCATTTAAACGCCTTTAATATCAAAAAAACAAAAAGCCAAAAATGTATCAATAACACTTTTAGCTTTTTGTTTATTTTATCGCGGATATTTTTTCAATATCTGTCTATTTCTGTTCTATTACTATTTCGCTGTTGTTACCACTGACGTTGTTACAGCAGGTGCAGGTGTATTTGCCGTTTCTGGATGAACTTGCTTTTCAAATTGAATACGTAATTCACCTAAATTTACGGTTGGCGTTTCACCACTTTGTGTTAATACAAAAGTAATATCTTCAGATAGAATTCTTGAAAGTTCCTGATTTAATGTCTCTTTTGTTAAACCCGCTAAAAATGCTTGGCGTAAACGTTGATATTGTTCAGGTGGAATATCAATAATATTGCTTTGTTGTGATAACAGACGCTGATTAATTAAAATCGCTGTGCTGGTTTTTGCATAACGTGCAAACAACTGAGTTAACTGCAGCTGTTTCTCTTGTTGCAACTCTTGGTATAACTCATCGCTGATGCCTTGATTACGCAAGCGACCCAATTCTTCTCCCACCCATGATGCTAATGCAGGAATATGCGCTGTGACAGTATCAAGATTTAAAGAACAACTTGCACGTTGATATTGTACTCGGCAATCAATGTTAATCTGAGTGCTGTCTTTTTCCTTACGTTGTTCAAGGCTACGACCTAAATGCACAAAAATCACTTCACGAGCTAAATCACTTAACCAATATTTGTTTAACGTGTCAGAGTCTTTTACTGGCGACCAGTCTAAATCCCAAATTAAAGCAATTTGGTCTTTTACACGCATAGGCTCTTGCACATATAACGTTTCAGGTTTCATATCGGCAAGGACAGGTACTGGAACGGGTGTTACACGCTTTCCTGATAGCGATGAAAAGGCTTGATTAATACTTTCAGTCAATAATCGATTATCAACATTACCTGCAACATAAAGCGTCATCATATCCGGGGTATACCAACGCTGCTGATAATCTGACAACTCTTTAGTATTTACAGATTGATTAACAGGTTTTCCCGGATTGCGGCCTTTTAAATTAGAGCCTTCAAGACGTGAACGCCAGATAGGATCTTCAATGTTAAGAGGAAACGTTGCAATCGGAAGTGGCGATTGAACTGCGTTACGAACCGCATCTTCAGTATATTGTGCGGGTTTAGCAATACCTGCTAACAATGCAAAAGCATCCTTTAACAACTCAGGCTGGTTGTTCGGTAAACTTAAATTATAAACAGTAAAATCATATGAAACGATCATTGGAGGCAACGGATAGTCAGGATCTAACGCATTTTTCCATAAATTATCGCGTTTTTCTGGTGTTAAACCTGTATTTTCCAAAACGTTGAGTTTGGACACTAAGGATGAAAAACCCGTTTCACTGCTTTTTTCTGACAAAGATCCCGTATTAACTAATAAACGGATCTGTATTCTATCATTTGGGCGTTGCGGTGTTTGTAAGATTTGCCACTGAAAGCCATTTGCTAGTCGCCCTTCTTGCCAAGCAGGATCAGGCTGTAAAGCCTCCGCTTGAACTTGGCAAACAACAGCGCCAAACATAACGCTTCCCAATAAAATTCGTGTCATTACACCCTGCATGTGAACCTCTATTGTATTAATCCTTGGTATTAAACCACTTATGAGGTTTAACAATAAGTGCCAAAAGACATGTTAGATGTTGGATATCTATTTTTTGTATTATCATTCTTTATCACCACAGAAACATGAAATAAAATCACTATAGTGATTAGACTCATTATGGCGTAAGAAGGTTCAGACCTTCGGCAATTTTTGATCAGATTTTTGATGATTATATCCTTTAACCAGCAAACCAATCTCATCATCACAATGTGATTTTGGACAAGATAACGCTGAAACTTGGCTATCTTTATTGAGAGTGACGGCAATTTGGCGTAACGGTTTTACAACAATACGATTAATACACCAACTAATAGCAACCGTTAGAATAAGCCCCATCAACAGATATGTTGTTAGCATTAATGCAACAGTATTACTGGTAAAACGATAAAAACGATTTGTGTCAGCCTGTAAAATGAGATGACCACCATAGGACTTATCATCTGTTGAAGTAATACCTAAAGGCTGTAAAGGAATAACAGCTTCAACGGGAATACCAAAAAGCCAACTTGAGAATTCAGAGACTTCTTTCTTAGGTGCAAAATCTAAATTCATCACTTGCACATTTTCAGGTTGCATAACAATCGCTTTACCCAAAATACCCGTCGCTTTTAGTGCAACTATTTGTTGTTTAGCATCATTCAAATCTGATCGTAACAATGCATCAGCGAGTGGTTGCTGAATACTGACACCGGCATTAAAAAGCTGATTTTGATAATCTTCGCGGCGTTGATCAATCAAATAAACAAGTTGAATACTGATAAAAATAGCAATAGTCACCAACGTAACGCCCGCAACAGCGGCCATCTGTTTTATTGTTAATGAATGTTTAAGATGAGGTTTCATCGTTGCTATTTCCGGTAACCATGCTTGAACAAAGGGGATTATACTGTATTTTTTCGATTATGTATCACTCTCAATAAAGAAAATAACATTATAAAAAGCGCTTATCCATTAAAATGGAAGTAGATAAATATATAATAATTATTATTTGAGTATAGTTATAAGATAAAAATAGTAAAATAAAAATAAAACCTTACTCTCTTCTTATTACTTACAACTAATCTACTTTATTTTAATAAAAAGATACAATTCACTAAAAAATACCAAAGTATATAAAATTAAACTCTGAAAACCCCTTATTTTAAAGTTAGAATACAATACTAAGCGTAATGTACTTCTTAATAAAAAACATTATTTCCCTTTAATATCATTGAGGTTTACATTTTAAAAGCTCACATAAATATAATATTTTATATTTATAAGATTATTATTAGATTATTTAGTTAAAATTTATTAAACATTATTAATGAAAAAAATAAGAACAATATAAATAAGTATATTGTTCTTATTTAATGAGATAAATTTATTTTATTTAAACTATCACGCTATCTTGCTCCACCGCAAAACAAGCAATAAGTTGGCCATTATAATCTTTTAAAGTTGGCTGTAATTGACTGCATGGCCCAAATGCACGACGGCAACGAGCTGCAAAAGCACAACCTGGTGGTGGATTTAACGGGCTTGGTAATTCTCCCGTTAATTTAATACGCTCTCGTCTTAATTCAGGCGTCAATCTTGGGGTTGCTGATAACAATGCCTGCGTATAAGGATGTTGCGGATTTTCAAAAATTTGAGCTTTTGTTCCTTTTTCAACACAACGTCCTAAATACATTACAATAACTTCATCTGCAATATGCTCAACAACCGACAGATCATGAGAAATAAAAACATAAGAAAGTCCCATATCTTGTTGCAGATCCATCATCAAATTCAGTACTTGAGCACGAACTGATACATCCAGTGCAGAAACAGGCTCATCCGCTACCACAATGTCTGGATCAAGCATCAAACCACGAGCAATAGCAATACGCTGACGTTGACCACCAGAAAACATATGTGGGTATCGACTATAATGCTCTGTCTTTAATCCCACTTTAGCCATCATTGATAATACTTTCTCTTTACGTTCAGAGGCATTCAATGTTGTATTGATCAATAAAGGCTCTTCTAAAATTTGCCCTACTTTTTTACGCGGGTTTAATGATCCATAAGGATTTTGAAATACAATTTGGATCTTTTGGCGGCGCAATTTCTCTGCTGATTTATCTTTGATCAACAGATTTTGCCCACGGTAAGAAAGCTCTCCTGAAGTAGGAATTTCAATCATGGTTAATAATCGACCTAATGTCGATTTTCCACAACCTGATTCACCAACAACCGCCAATGTTTTACCGCGCTCTAATTCAAAAGAGACACCATCAAGCGCTTTCACTGTTCTCTCTTTTGAAAACAGCCCGCCTTTTACGCTGTAATACTTGGCTAAATTGACCGCCTTTAATAAGGGAGTAGTGACATTTGGATTAACTTCAACCATGAGTAGGTCTCCCTGTATTATCTAACGGTGTATGGCATTTCACGCGATGTGTTCCCAATTCTCTTAAAGCAGGTTCAGTTTTATAGCATTCATCATGAGCATAAGGACAACGTGGATTGAGTAAACAACCTGTTGGTCGATCATAGCGTCCCGGTACAACGCCCGATAACGATGCTAATCGCGCTTTATTACTCGCGAACTCCGGAAGTGCTCTTAATAATGCTTGTGTATAAGGATGGCGAGGCGCTTTAAAAATTTCTGATGCTTTTCCGGATTCCACCACTTGCCCCGCATACATCACAATAATGGTGTCGGCAGCTTCTGCCACTAATGCTAGATCATGGGTGATCAACACTAACGCCATATTTTCTTGTTTTTGTAAATCAAGCAAAAGCTCTATAATTTGAGCCTGAATAGTCACATCCAGTGCCGTAGTCGGTTCATCAGCAATCAATAATTTAGGGCGACAAGCGATTGCCATTGCGATCATAACACGCTGACTCATTCCCCCCGAAAGCTGGTGTGGATAGATATCTAAGCGAGAAGCTGGATCAGGAATACCCACCAGCGTTAAGAGGTCGATAGCACGCTGCTTACGTGTTTTACGACTTCCTCCCTGATGTACTTTTAACGCCTCCATAATTTGATAGCCAACCGTAAAGCAAGGATTCAAGCTTGTCATCGGATCTTGGAAAATCATCGCAACATCAGCACCAACTAAATTGCGTCGCTCTGATTCAGAAATTTTCATCAGATCTCTACCATCAAAATAGAGCTCTTGTGCACTCACTCGCCCAGGGAAATCAATAAGCCCCATAATCGCTAATGAGCTGACTGATTTACCTGAACCTGATTCCCCTACAATACCGACCACTTGCCCTTCTTCAACTTGATAGCTAATTCGGTCTACCGCTTTAAACGGAGTATCTTCATCACCAAAGTGAACAGATAGTTGATTAATATTTAGTAATGCCATGTTCTTACTCCGTTACTGCTTTAATTTCGGATCAAGCGCATCTCGTAAACCATCACCCATTAAGTTAAAGGCTAATACGGTAAACAAAATCGCCAAACCAGGAAACGTCACAACCCACCATGCACTTTGTGTAAACTGCAACACATCAGATAACATGGTTCCCCATTCAGGTGTTGGTGGTTGCGCACCCATGCCTAAAAAGCCCAATGCCGCCATATCTAAGATTGCATTAGAAAAACCGAGAGAGGCTTGAACAATTAAAGGTGCAAGGCAGTTAGGTAAGATATTGATAAACATTTGACGCAGTGAACCTGCACCAGCAACGCGAGACGCAATAACATAGTCACGGTTTACTTCAATCAAAACAGCAGCTCGTGTTAATCGGACATAATGCGGTAAGGCGACAAAAGTTAATGCAATAGACGCATTAACAATAGAAGGCCCAAAGATGGCTACCAACACTAATGCTAATAATAAACTGGGTAATGCCAGCATAATATCGACCACTCGCATAATGCCGATATCCACAAGTCCACCGAAATAACCCGCCACCAGTCCTAGAATAATTCCTAAAATAAGTGATAGTACGACAACGATACAGCCAACTAATAACGAAAGGCGAGCACCAAACATTAAGCGAGAAAGAATATCCCTGCCAACATCATCAGTACCTAGAATAAATTGCCAACTTCCCCCTTCTTGCCAAACAGGAGGCGCTAATAAGAAATCACGAAATTGCTCATTCGGTGCATGAGGTGCAAGAAAGCCTGCAAATAGCGCAATCAGCAACATAATCACGATATAAATTAATCCAACAACTGCGCCCTTATTTTGTTTAAAATAGTGCCAAAATTCTTGGAAGGGTGTCATGGGAGCCGGTGCATTGATGACCGGTGTAACTTTATTTTCAGTCATTATGCATTCCTTATTTTTTATGGCGAATACGTGGATTCACAATGCCATAAAGAACATCAACCAACAGATTGACAAAAATAATCATCGTTGCAATTAACAGCACACCACCTTGAACTACGGGGTAATCTCGTCGTTGTAAGGCATCAATTAACCAGCGCCCTAATCCCGGCCATGAGAAGATGGTTTCTGTTAAGATTGCGCCAGCCAGCATTGTCCCAACTTGTAATCCAATTACAGTGACAACAGGTAACATCGCATTGCGTAGTGCGTGGATAAGAATAACGCGAGCACGACTTAAGCCTTTTGCTCTAGCAGTACGAATATAATCTTCACCTAATACTTCAAGCATTGAAGAACGCGTCATACGCACTATCACAGCTAAAGGAATGGTTCCTAATACAATGGCAGGTAAAATAATGTGATGGATAGCATCAATAAAATCCCCTTCTTCACCCCAAATAAAGGTATCAATTAGCATAAATCCGGTAAGAGGATTACTATCATCTAAAAAGACACTATCAGCGAGGCGGCCAGAAACAGGGGTTAGGTCTAATTTTACAGACACTAACATGATTAACATGATCCCCCACCAGAAGATGGGCATAGAATAACCGGCTAATGACACACTAATCGCAGTATGATCAAAGATAGAGCCACGTTTTACCGCAGCTAAAACACCTACGGGAATACCGACTGAAACCGCGAAGATCATGGCACAAACGCCAAGTTCTAAAGTGGCTTTAAAACGTGGTAAAAATTCATCCCAGACGGGAATGCGGCTTTTTAACGAAATACCCAAATCACCATGAAAAATACCATTTAGGTAATTGAGGTATTGTTGCCATAACGGCTTATCCAAGCCTAATTCTGCCATTAAATAAGCATGTCGTTCTGGAGAAAGTCCACGCTCACCCGCCATAATCATGACCGGATCACCGGGAATAAGATGAACGAAAATAAACGTCAGTAATGTAATTCCGATAAACGTAGGGATCACAAGTCCCAAACGTTGAAGGATAAATTGCAGCATATCCTAATTCTCTTTTCAAACATCAGCTAAAAGATAGCGCTGATAAATCAGAGGAAAGTCCTCTGCGCTCACAGTGTACTGAATGTATTCGTTATTATTGAATAGCGGTGTCTTTCATCAAGAAAGACACCGTACTTAAAGCAACCCAACAATTAGGTATTGCTCTTATTTAAGAGAGACATTCTCGAAGTGATGTTTGCCTAATGGATCAACCACGTAGTTTTCTACTTTTTTACTCACTGGTTCATAAACAGTCGAGTGAGCAATAATTAGAGCAGGTGCTTGATCATGCATCACAACTTGAGCTTGTTTGTAGAGTTCAACACGTTTGTCGTGATCGGCGGTGATCCGTGCTGGTTGGATCAGATCTTCAAATGGCTTATAGCACCATTTTGAATAGTTCGAACCTTGCTCTTTTGCTGCACAACTAAATAGCGTAGCGAAGAAGTTATCTGGATCCCCGTTATCGCCTGTCCAACCCATCATAACCGCTTGGTGTTCACCGGATTTAGCACGTTTGAGATATTCACCCCACTCGTAACTTACTATTTTGGTTTTAACGCCAATTTTTTCCCAATCCGCTTGTACCATTTCAGCCATACGACGTGCATTTGGATTATAAGGACGTTGTACTGGCATTGCCCATAAATCGATGGTAAAGCCATCAGCAAGGCCCGCTTCTTTTAGCAGTGCTTTAGCTTTTTCAGGATTATATTCATAATCGACGATATCATCGTTATAACCCCACATTGTTGGTGGAATAAGATTTTTCGCTTTCTGGCCAGCACCTTGATAAACCGCTTCAATAATGGCGTCTTTATTCACAGCCATACTTAATGCTTGGCGAACTTTTTGGTTATCCAGTGGTTTTTTCTCGACGTTAAACGAGATATAACCCACATTTAAACCGGGTTGTTCTAACAAATTGATATCGCTATTTTGTTTCATCTTCTCAATATCAGCAGGATTTGGGAAAGGCATTACCTGACACTCACCTTTTTGCAGTTTTGCATATCGTACAGAGGCATCAGGTGTAATAGAGAAGACTAAACGGTCAATATCTGGTTTTTTACCCCAATATTGGTCATTGGCTTTATAAAGAATACGAGAATCTTTTTGATATTGCTGTAATTGAAAAGGCCCTGTACCGATAGGCTCGAGATCTACTTTCTCAGGTGTACCTGCTTTCATCATATTATCCGCATATTCAGCAGATAATATGGATGCAAAGTCCATCGCCATATCAGCAATAAAAGGGGCTTCTGAACGAGTTAGAACAAAACGAACGGTATGATCATCAACTTTCTCGATCTTCTCGATCATGTTGTTCATATCCATTCCTGAGAAGTATTCATAACTTCCGCCAGAAACTTTATGGTAAGGATGTTGTGGGTCCATTTGACGCATAAACGTGTACATCACGTCATCCGCATTAAATTCACGGGTAGGCTTAAAGGTCTTACTACTATGCCAATTCACCCCTTTACGCAAATGGAAGGTATACACTTTTCCATCATCGCTCACATCCCAGCTTTCAGCTAAGCCCGGAATAATTTCTGTTGTACCCAGTTTAAATTCAACTAAACGGTTATAAATAGGCACTGAACTTGCGTCATAGGTTGTTCCAGAGGTAAATAACTGAGGGTTAAATCCTTCAGGTGAACCTTCAGAGCAATACACCAATGTTTTGGCCTGTACACCCGCAGAAACAGCGAATGCAAGCAATCCAATTGTGGCGGTCAAAATTCCTGTCTGTTTTTTGGAGCTTTTCATCATTACTCTCCGAAATTGTTCTGTTGTGTTTTGGTTTCCTATTTAAAAACGGAATACCTTTTTATTTTGTCATTGTTCAATTAACCAACTGTATTCCCTTACGTCAATAAGGCATTAGAAGGTAAAAAGAACTCTTTATAAACACAAATGAAACAAATATCGAACAAACTCAGAATAAAAAAATAAGTATCTGGCTAATATCTAGTCAAAAAAACCACATATTAAAAAATCCTTAAGTGAAATAACTGTTTTAAAAAAAGCCATAATTTGTGATTGAACGCTTAAATATTAAACGAATATATTGAAATGAAACAAAGAAATGGATGATTTATTCTGTTAGCCCTAAAAAATAACACCACACATAGAAGATAATCAGTGCAATACTAAGCTAACTTAAAAAGAGAAAAATGCCTTTTTCTCTTTTTAACTACTAGAATGCTATATAAGCCAATAATATATAGTTATTTATCAAATGATTTACAAAATCAATAGTAAAAAATATAAGATAAACCACCAAAATCAGAAGTTAAATTGGGCGTTGAAATTAAACTGTGATCCTGTTGCTTTTCTACTAGAAGGGGCCGATAACGGTATGCTCCATATTAACTGATAACTCAGCTGTTTAAAGCTTCCTTCTAGCCCTGTTGCTGCACCAATCAAATATTTATTTTTATTATAAAAAACGTTTTTTCTCTCTTCAGAGACGGAACCATAATCTATTGCAGAGAATAGCATTTGGTTATTAAAGGGTGTAAGCCAAGTGACCTTGTGTCGGGAAACAAACTGATTTGCATCAGAATAACCTTTGCCTGACTCAAAACCATACACACTATATAAACCGCCGATATTTGCTTTATCAAGTAACCCATCAATATCCGATCGAGTTAGTTGAAACAGTATTTCTGGCTGATAAAAAAATAACTGTGAATTAATTTTAAAAGGAATTAACGCTTCTAAATTAATATTAAAAATTGGCACACCATTAAGCGAATCTATCGGAGAAAGTTTAGCGCCAGGAATAAAAACGCTCTGCTTATAATTAAATTTAGTATTAAGATAACCCCCTCTCATAAAACGATAATTTTGCTCAATACCCGCATTAACATAAGGGCTACGACGCTCATGTACTGATAAGCGATAGCCTGACATTTCATTTCGGTAAGTGTAATACTGAATTCCCCCTTTTAAAGTCACTGTACGCTGCGTTGAGGGTCTAAACTGGCGCTGGATCTCAAAGGAAAGAAGTTGTTGACGCGTTTTTTGTAACTTTTTTGTCGTTTCCGATATTCTACGGTTTGATCCAATGTTATAACCAAATAATGTCGCACGCCAATAATGATAAGGTACCTGCCATAAAAAGATCTGCTTTTTGATACCTCTTGATTTTAAGGTATCAAGTTGACTTGAAAGAATAACCATTAATGTGTCATTAAGTTGCGCTAAATTACCAAAGCTTAACCTTGTCGTACCAAATAGATCTCCGTAAATTTTTTGCTCTTTATTATCAATCGATACCGAGCCTGCGACTGTCCTTTTTCCAACTTGAGAAAGAGAAATAATTGACTCATTTTCTTTTGATGATGGTTCTATCTGAATTTTGACATTACTTTTAGGAATGGTTTTGAAATTTTCAGCGCCCTGTTCAATATCTTTAATATTTAAAATATCGCCTTTTTTTATAGGCATCGCCTGTGAGATCAAATAGTGTTTATCTGTCGACGTTTTAGAAACAATGTCTTGTACTTTCCCGACATTTAATGTGATATCCAATACCTCGTCATCAGCATAAAGATCAACGTTACCCACTTCACTCGTCACATAGCCAGCATCATAAAGCATCGCATTAAGAATATTGATATCTTGTTCTAATAATGATTGCGAATGACAATGCCCTATTAATGCTGCTTGCCATTTCGCCACTTGGCGTTGTAATGATGGAGAAGAAAACTCCTCCAAATGATGAATTTTTACCTGTTTGATTGAAAAACATGGCAAAGAAGGCGTGACAAACTCCATTTTATTTTGTTGCGCTAAATTCACTAAAGAGACACTGTCATTTTGTTGTAGTAAGTCATCTCTAAGTTGTGTCTCTGTTGGTAAATCTACTGGTACGGAAAGATCAATATGACTTTCATTCGCTACAGAGAAAAAGGCACAACACCATAAAATACAGTAGATTAGAATAGACAACTCAATACGCATTCAATTTACACTCTTATACAGGGAATAGGAGTGTTATGTATATGTAAAGAGAAACAAAAAAGATTTATAAAAAACGTCTTTTACCTACATAGGTGCCAATAATGCAACCATGCCTATCTATCAGAAAGTAAAAAGAGATGATTGATGAAGAGATGCCCAAAACGACAAAACCCCGCTTTAAAAGCGGGGTTTCTTAATATGGTCGGCGAGAGAGGATTCGAACCTCCGACCCACTGGTCCCAAACCAGTTGCGCTACCAGGCTGCGCTACTCGCCGAAAACGAGGTGCATCTTACTGCCAGAAACCCACTCCGTCAATACTTTTTTAGTATCACCTGACTGTTCGTACGGTTTTCGACCAAAATAGTTGATTTTTAACTTTTTTATCATAAACAAGAGGTGATTTTTAGCGTTACTGTAACAAGCTTAGCTTTCTTTCTTCGCTTTACTATGGCTTTCTTTACGTTATCTATAAAATATGAAAAAAAATAACAAATTTATTCTTAATTATTATCGTCTAATTAGTGTACTTTTTATATAATTCGATTATGTCAAATAAGGTGGGTAATTTAGAGAATGAAACAATGTTGGTTGGGTGTCGCATTACTTTTATTGTCAATCACACTTCCAGCTCAAGCATCTACAGTTCATGCTTGCCGAGTGTACTTTAAAGAAGCGGATAAATTTATTCAGTACATTTCTGAAAGAGAAGATCTAAAACATAATATGCCGGAGATTAAGGCTAACTTCGAGCAAAGCAAAAAACAGATAATGACAGCACCTCAAGCAGAACAAAAAGTTATATGTGACAAGGAAATGCAAGAGCTTAATAGTTTGAATAAAATGTTTGGCCCTAAAGAAGAAACAGCTTTACATAAATAATCAAATAGATAATGACTAAATATAATTACTTATTTATTATTTAGTCATTAATTTTTATATTAATTCTTATTTTCATGATTATTATTCGCAGTTGTATTTTCCAATCTTTTTATACGTTCCTTAGGTGAATTATCACTTTTATCATCACCTTGAGTATAATAATCATATGGTAATAATAAAGTATCTAATACGGCACTAAAAGGGAAATCGAGAATAACCAGTGGCTTCATTGCCCATCCGGTTTCATCATCTTTTAACATTGTCATGTTATTTTTTGTCCCTGAATAAAGTTCTTTATTCGGGCCAGCATGAGTCATAACACTTGAGCAACCTGTCAGTAATGTCGTCAAAAATGTAACTAATGTTAAATTTTTACTTGTCGTTCTGAATATCATAGGGCACCTATAAAACGAGAGCTGTAATCAACGCTTTTTATCATATAGTTAAACCTGTTTTCTCTTACAGGACAAGAGAAAGATGATATAAAAAAGCTTAATTTTTTAGTCAGTAAATAAATAGTTCTAGTGTAAGAAAGTTTCATTTTCTCTAATTAAAAAAATCATAATAATATTATTAATGATTATGTTTTGATGATATTAAAATTCAACCTTCATTATTTTAAATTAACACTTTAACGCTATATTTATCTTTCTTGTTAGTTTGATCTCTATATATGTTGAATCTGTGCGATAAGACACAGCGACTTTCATTATTCTTTGCCAAAATAGGTTTATCGTTTTAGCTCAAATTTCTTCTTTTTTTATTTTTTGGGTACAGGATCTTTTTTATGAGTGATATTGCATTAACAATGGTGATGTTGTCATTAGCAGGCGCTCTAGGTCTTTGGATTGGCAATATCAAAATTTATCGGGTTAGCCTAGGAATAGGCGGTGTTCTTTTTGGTGGAATTATTATTGGCCACTTTGCTCAGCGCTATAATTTCATACTTAATGCACAAACTCTTCATTTTATTCAAGAATTTGGGCTTATCCTTTTCGTTTATACTATTGGTATCCAAGTCGGTCCTGTTTTTTTCTCCTCACTACGTGTTTCGGGCTTAAAACTAAACGCCTTTGCTATCCTAATTATTCTTCTTGGTTCAATCATAACCGCGTCTATTTATCATCTATTTGATGTTCCTTTACCTATTATTTTGGGTATTTTTTCTGGTGCGGTTACCAATACCCCTTCTTTAGGGGCAGGACAACAAATACTGACTGATCTGCATGTCGACCCAGCATCAGTGGGACAAATGGGGATGGGCTATGCCATGGCTTACCCTATGGGGATCTGTGGCATTCTGCTAGTCATGTGGCTTATTCGTGTGTTCTTTAAAATCAACATTGATGAAGAAGCAAAAGCCTTTAGCAACCAACAAAACAACACTAAAGATGCACTACATACCATTAATATTGCGATTAAAAACCCCAATCTAGATGGCTTATTAATGCAAGATATTCCTCTGCTCAATGAAGATGCCATTGTCTGCTCTCGCTTAAAGCGTGGAGATAATATTATGGTACCTATGCCATCAACAATTATTCAGTTGGGAGATTTACTGCATATTGTGGGTTCAAAAGAAGATCTCAATAAAGTACGCCTAGTACTTGGTGAAGAGGTCGATGCTTCACTTTCAACATCAACAAATTTATTGCAATCAGTACGGATCGTTGTAACAAATGATTCCGTGCTCAGTAAGCGTTTAAAAGATCTGGATCTTAAAAGAAAATACGATGTTGTCGTGACTCGATTAAACCGCGCAGGTATCGAACTTATTCCAAGCAATAATAGTATGTTACAGTTCGGGGATATTCTTAATGTCGTTGGGCGCCCTGAGTCTATTGAAGCCATTACAGCCCTGTTAGGTAACGCTCGTCAGAAATTAGAACAAGTTCAAATGCTTCCTGTTTTTATTGGTATCGGTTTAGGGGTTTTACTTGGCTCTATTCCTATTTTTATTCCTGGTATTCCTGTGGCACTTAAACTGGGATTAGCTGGTGGTCCCCTTGTTGTTGCCTTAATTTTAGGACGTATTGGTACATTTGGTAAACTCTATTGGTTTATGCCTCCAAGTGCTAACTTGGCATTGCGAGAGCTCGGTATTGTCATGTTTCTTGCGGTGGTAGGATTAAACTCTGGCGGTGAATTTGTCGAAACATTAATTGATGGTCAAGGCTTGAGTTGGATTGGCTACGGCATTTTGATTACGTTATTACCGCTATTGATTGTTGGGGTGATCGCCAGAGTCTTCTTTAAACTTAATTATTTAAGCCTCTGTGGAATGTTAGCAGGTTCAATGACAGATCCGCCTGCATTAGCCTTCGCAAATTCAATTCATAGCTCAAGTGGGGCAGCCTCACTTTCCTATGCTACAGTTTATCCCTTGGCTATGTTTTTACGCATCGTAACACCACAATTAATGGCACTGATTATATGGACTTTGTAGTGAAAATAATAAATATATTAAATAATTGAACCGAAGTTGTTATCAAAATCTATATTTAGCTTAGCAGAGTGATAATTAAGGCAATGAATAGCCCTTATTTAAGCCATAGATTTTATAAATGTCTGTTTTAATAGTTCTCGTGCTAAGAAATTTAGATTGAGACGGATTACTAAATTTTTAGTAATCAATTTCTTTCCGTCAAACTTATGCTCAAAAGTCCTCGTTATTGTCTTTGCCCCTTCTTCTCGCTGAAGGGGCATTTTTATTAGATATTCACTGGCTGATAGATGTTCTCGATTTCTTCAGCCAGAATTTTTATTCCTTTCTCTATCAATTCAGGCTCTGGTACATAATTCATTCTCATACATTGATGAGCATGATCCCATGAATCTTCTAATCCCGGAAAGAAGTAATGTCCCGGCACCATTAATACACCACGTTTTTTCAAACGACGGTAAAGCTCTTCACAAGAAACCGGTAAATCTTTAAACCAAAGCCATAAAAATATCGCACCTTCAGGCTTATGAATAAGACAACGCTCTTCAGGTAAATAACGACGAATAATATTAATAGTTTCAAGTACTCGTTGATGATAAAAAGGCCCTATCACATCTTGAGATAACCGCATTAAATCATCGCGTTTTAACATTTCTAATGCCATTGCTGGTCCAATTCCACCAGGTGCGAGACTAATAATGCCGTTAACATTTGTAATGGCTGAAATCAGTTCTTCATTGGCAATAATAATGCCACAACGTGCCCCCGGTAAACCTAGTTTAGACAGACTCATACAGAGAATAGTATTGTCATTCCAACGAGGTGTTGCTTGAGTAAAAATAATACCCGGAAAAGGAACACCGTAAGCATTATCTATAATCAGAGGAATATTATGTCGTTTAGCTAAAATCTCTAGCTTTTCAACTTCGTCATCTGTAATCACATTACCCGTTGGGTTTGTTGGTCTTGAAACACAAATAGCCGCAATATCATCACTAATTTCAAGATGAGCAAAATCCACATGATATTTAAATTGCCCATTCGGCAACATTTCTATTGTTGGCTTATTCGCAACAAACAGATCTTCTTCTAATCCAGAATCAGTATAACCAATGTATTCAGGCGCTATAGGGAAAAGAATTTTTCGTTTTTTCCCATCTTTAGTTGTGCCACCTAATAAATTAAACAGGTAGAAAAAAGCACTTTGGCTACCATTGGTTAATGCAATGTTTTTCGCCGAAATATTCCAACCCAGCTTCTCTTTTAAGCATGTCGCCAACGCTTGTAACATAGCATCTTTGCCTTGCGGACCATCATAGTTACAAACTGCATCACTTAACGTACCATTTTCTGTCATCTCTTTAAGTAATTGACGAAAATAGTTGTCCATTTCAGGAATATGCGCAGGATTACCACCTCCCAACATCACGGCACCCGGTGTCCGTATTCCTTCATTTAAATCTTGCATCAAGCGAGCAATGCCTGAGTGCTGAGCAAATTTTTGCCCGAATTGTGATAATTGAGTCATCTTTGCAGGTATCTTCTATGTTGCTTTCTCGTTAAGAAATACCATACCGCGAGCTTTAATCTGCATCAATAGTTATAATGGAAATGATAAAATAGGAATATTAATACAGATTTAAATATTGAAATATAAAACCAATAATTTCTTAAATTAAAGATAACTCAACCCACATTTTAATTTTTATTGGTGTTTTCACTCTCTTCTTGGCGACAAAAACAGGAGAGAATATGGTCATTCACCATACCAACGGCTTGCATAAAAGCGTAGCAAGTTGTTGTACCAACAAATTTAAAACCTTTTTTCTTTAACGTTTTTGCCATTTTATCTGAGATTTCAGTGGACGCAGGTACTTGGGATATATCATCCCACTGATTAACAATTGGTTTATTATCAACAAATTGCCAAATAAACTGGCTAAAATCCTCACCTTGCTCTTCCATTGCTATAAAAACACGCGCGTTATTAATAATGGCGTTAATTTTTCCTTGATGACGGATAATAGCGGGATCTTGTAATAAAGCTTCGACATCTTTCTCTGTCATTTTGGCAATTTTTTCAGGTGAAAAACCAAAGAAACAGCGACGATAACCTTCTCTTTTTTTGAGTACGGTATACCAAGATAGCCCAGCTTGTTGGCCTTCAAGGCAAATCATTTCGAAAAGCTTGTATTTATCTCGTTCAGGTTTTCCCCATTCATCGTCGTGATATGCCAAATATTCAGGATCATT
This sequence comes from Proteus penneri, assembly GCF_003144535.1. Taxonomy (GTDB): domain Bacteria; phylum Pseudomonadota; class Gammaproteobacteria; order Enterobacterales; family Enterobacteriaceae; genus Proteus; species Proteus penneri. The sequence goes on from NZ_PHFJ01000008.1 coordinate 64,408, forward strand.
GGTTACCCAATCGCAGCGTTGTTTACTCATTCACTCATTCCTTGTTATCAATAACTTTCAATAGCATCACTTATATACTGTATAAATACACATGTAAATAGGTAAAAAAAATTCAATCTAATTCTTTGAGCATAGTCATAAAGTCAATTAAAGGATTATTTTTTTGATCGAGGGAAAATTGCCCGCATTCCTTGCTGTATATCTTTCGTCTAGAAGGTATACTGAAACCTTTCTTTTTATTCTATGTATCGCCATGCGGATATAACATGCAAAAGTTTGATACCAAAACCTTTCAAGGTCTTATCCTGACATTACAGGATTACTGGGCTCGCCAGGGCTGTACCATTGTCCAACCATTAGATATGGAAGTGGGCGCAGGCACATCACATCCAATGACTTGTTTACGAGCATTAGGCCCAGAGCCTATCGCTGCGGCTTATGTACAGCCTTCACGTCGTCCAACAGACGGACGTTACGGTGAAAACCCTAACCGTTTACAGCACTATTACCAATTCCAAGTTATCATTAAGCCATCGCCTGATAATATTCAGGAGCTTTATCTTGGCTCATTAAGAGAGTTAGGTTTGGATCCTACAATCCATGATATTCGTTTTGTGGAAGATAACTGGGAAAACCCAACACTAGGTGCTTGGGGCTTAGGCTGGGAAGTTTGGCTCAACGGCATGGAAGTCACGCAGTTTACCTATTTCCAACAAGTGGGTGGATTAGAGTGTAAACCGGTTACAGGTGAAATCACTTACGGCTTAGAACGTCTTGCCATGTATATTCAAGGTGTTGATAGCGTTTATGACTTAGTTTGGTGCGATGGCCCATTAGGTAAAACCACCTATGGCGATATCTATCATCAAAACGAAGTTGAACAATCAACTTATAACTTTGAATACGCAGACGTAGACTTCTTATTCTCTTGCTTTGAGCAATATGAAAAAGAAGCTCGTGAGTTGTTAGAATTAGAAAAACCTCTGCCTCTACCTGCCTATGAACGTATTTTAAAAGCAGGACACACTTTTAATCTATTGGATGCACGTAAAGCTATCTCTGTAACAGAGCGTCAGCGTTATATTTTACGTATCCGTACTTTAACCAAAGCGGTTGCTGAAGCATATTATGCTTCTCGTGAAGCGCTTGGTTTCCCTATGTGTAAAAAGTAAGAGGCTATCATGACAACTGAGACTTTCCTCGTGGAAATCGGCACAGAAGAATTACCGCCGAAAGCGCTTCGTTCTTTAGCCGAATCTTTTGCTGCTAATTTTACTGCAGAGCTGGACAACGCCAATATCACTCATGGTGATGTATCTTGGTTTGCAGCACCTCGCCGTTTAGCCATTAAAGTCGCTAATATGGCGAAATCACAAGCAGATAGAACCATCGAAAAACGTGGCCCTGCCATTGCTCAAGCATTTGATGCTGAAGGTAAACCAACCAAAGCGGCTGAAGGTTGGGCTAGAGGCAATGGCATTACTGTTGACCAAGCAGAACGCTTATCAACAGATAAAGGCGAATGGTTATTTTATCGTGCGGAAGTAAAAGGTGAAGCGGTTAACCAATTACTGATTGGCATGGTAAGCACTGCATTATCAAAATTACCAATTCCAAAATTAATGCGCTGGGGCGATAAAGAAACTCACTTTGTACGTCCTGTTCATACTGTTACTTTATTATTAGGTGATACTGTTATTGATGGTGAAATTTTAGGTATCCAAAGCGATCGCGTTATTCGTGGTCATCGCTTTATGGGTGAAGCTGAATTCACTATTGATAATGCAGATCAGTATCCTGAAATTCTTTATGAACGCGGAAAAGTGATTGCTGATTACGAAACGCGTAAATCAATTATTCTTCATGATGCTCGCCTTGCCGCTGAAAAACTCGGTGGTATCGCAGATTTAAGCGATAGCTTAGTGGAAGAAGTCACTTCATTGGTTGAATGGCCAGTTGTACTAACAGCAAAATTTGAGGAAAAATTCCTTGAAGTGCCTGCTGAAGCACTGGTTTACACCATGAAAGGTGACCAAAAATACTTCCCTGTTTATGATAAACAAGGTGGATTGTTACCTAACTTTATTTTCGTCACTAATATTGAATCTTCGGATCCACAACAGATCATTAGTGGTAACGAAAAAGTGGTACGCCCTCGCTTAGCGGATGCTGAGTTCTTCTTTAAAACTGACCGTAAACAACGTTTAGAAGATAACTTGCCGCGCCTTGAAACCGTATTATTCCAGAAAGATTTAGGCACACTGCGTGATAAAACCGACCGTATTCAGGCATTAGCTGGCTTTATCGCAGGTAAAATGGGTACTGATGTTAATAAAGCAACCCGTGCAGGTTTACTGTCAAAATGTGACTTAATGACCAATATGGTGTTCGAATTCACAGATACCCAAGGTGTTATGGGTATGCATTATGCACGTCATGATGGTGAAGCCGAAGAAGTTGCGGTTGCATTGAAAGAACAATATCAGCCTCGTTTCGCAGGTGATGAATTACCGTCTAATCCTGTTGCTAGCGCCCTCGCTATTGCAGAGAAGATGGATACCCTTGCGGGTATTTTCGGTATTGGTCAACATCCGAAAGGGGACAAAGATCCATTTGCTCTACGTCGCGCATCATTGGGTGTTTTACGTATTATCGTTGAGCAAGATTTACCGCTAGATATTGAAGAATTAACACAAGAAGCCGTTCGCCTTTACGGCGAAAAACTGACAAATAAAAATGTCGTCAGTGATGTGGTTGAATTTATGTTAGGTCGTTTCCGTTCTTGGTATCAAGAATTGGGTTACAGCATTGATACTATTCAAGCTGTATTAGCACGTCGCCCAACACAACCTGCAGACTTCAATGCTCGCGTTAAAGCGGTAACTTATTTCCGCACATTAGAGGAAGCCGCTGCGTTAGCAGAAGCGAATAAACGTGTTTCTAATATCTTAGCAAAATCTGCTAACGTAAAACTAAACGACACGGTTTTAGCTTCCGTCTTAAAAGCACCAGAAGAAGTTCAATTAGCGGCGAATCTTTCTGTATTACAAGATAAGTTGGCGCCATTATTTGCAGAGCGCAAATACCAAGAAGCCTTAGTTGAACTGGCATCATTACGTGATGTGGTCAATAACTTCTTTGATAAAGTTATGGTAATGGATGAAGACGAAGCGGTTCGTATCAACCGTTTAACCATGTTAAGTCAATTGCGTGAACTGTTCTTAAAAGTCGCGGATATTTCTGTTTTACAATAAATTGTAGAAATACAAAAAAACACAAAACCGGCATTGTGAAAGCAATGCCGGTTTTTTTTCCAATGAATGGTGAAAATATAAAATGAATTCGTGAACAAAATAATATTCCGCAATCGTCTCTTGCTTTAATACTCAATATGACAAAAGAGAGTGTATCAAAATGGGAGCGGAACAAAATTAAACCCAACGGAGCTACACTGAGACGTGTAAATTTGATTGCTCAAAAAGTCACTTATAATCTAATTCATTCTATTTTTAGAGCCTATATAATACAGGCTCTATTTTTAGAATAATAACTACAATCCAGTCTCTACCGTAAATATCTGACGATAACCATCAACATCACGCATAAAGGCGATATATTGATCATCAGGAGAGAATACAACAGCATCACTACTTGGTGCTTGTGCTGTTTTTTCTGTTAATCGCGTTAGTTCACCCGTTTTTGCATTACATAACATCACACTATTATCACAAATAAAGGTGAGATATTGTCCGTTACTATTCCATGTAAAGGCGGACTGAATATCCCAATCCTGCGAGGTAACTTGCTTTATTTCTTTCGTACTTGGCGAGACGGTATATAACTGCACAACACCGTTATCATCTTTCATTAAAAAAGCAATCGCATCACCTTGTGGGGAGCTTCTTAACCAATGACGAGGCTGATTTAAAACACCTGCATATTTTCTATTTGCGGTATTTGTTAGGCGAACTTGATGAATACCTTTAGCCACTGCTGGCATTGTTGTCTCGGTTCCTGCCAGTGGTTTATCACCTTCAATACTGAAAGCCTGATTATCATCCGGTAAATCCACTAAGAAAATATCAGAAACTTTATCACCCGTTTCACTGACGGTATCGCCAATAAATGCAATAGCCCAACGTTGTTGTGAACCATCAGCCTTTGTATACCCCTGAGTACCAACCCAACACTCTTCATAAGCTTTATTAATTTCATCGCTCCCCTTTTGTGGATGAGCGACAGTTTGGCTTATGACAGTGCAAAAATATTCACCGTCATATTCACGAGGGTGTTTTTTAACAACATTAATCGCTTTCAGTGGCACAGCAACAGCCACATTACGTTGATCATATTCGCCACCCAGTTCGTGCATAATATGATCGTTATATGTAAAGCTTAAACGCGTGCCGTCAGGACTAAAAACATGAACATGCGTACCGCCACGTAAAGCACCAGCCTGATAAGGTGATGTCAACGAACAAGCGTCGATATTAAATGCACGATTGTTTTCTGATCCATCAACAATCACTCCGCGACGATGATGAAAATCATAATGCCATTCATCATCTGGGTTTTCAGGTCCATGAATAAAAGCATAACGCACAGGCTCAATTGGGCATACTGTAGCCACACCAACATGTGCCCCTTGTGTTGCTGTGTAAATTATCTGTTGCTGTTTTGTTTTCGCATGAATTTTTTCTATGGTTAGACCTGTAAAAGATCCTCCATTGGGACGTACATCATAGACTAACCACTGGCTATCTGGCGTCCAAACATTTATATTGGTTAACTGATGATGACGGCTATCAAACGTAATCTGGTGTTCCTGAAAAGACATATTTATCCTTATCGGGAAATAAATTTCCACATTATAAAAACTAATTAATTTTACCTGGCACTAAAAAAATTCAGTCGAGACTTTTTCGCAAGGTAATTACTCTACCCTCACTAAATAGTCAAAAAATTAGAAAATCATGTTACTTAGTGTTCTCTATATTATTGGTATTACTGCAGAAGCCATGACCGGTGCACTTGCTGCTGGTCGTCGTAAAATGGATGTTTTTGGCGTTATTATTATCGCCTCTGCAACTGCCATTGGTGGTGGCTCTGTCAGGGACATTCTACTGGGCCATTACCCCCTCGGTTGGGTAAAACATCCTGAATATATTGTCACTGTTGCATGTGCTGCTGTTATCACCATGTGGGTTGCTCCCATGATGAAACACTTACAGCGACTCTTTCTTATCCTAGACGCCATCGGTCTAATGGTTTTCTCTATTATCGGCGCACAAATCGCACTCGATATGGAGTATGGCCCAATTATTGCTGCTATTGCCGCAGTGATTACAGGTGCTTTTGGCGGTGTATTAAGAGATATGCTTTGTAATACCATTCCTCTCGTGTTCCAAAAAGAAATTTATGCCGGTATCGCTTTTGGTGCTGCGTGGCTTTATATGGGATTACTGTTTTATACACCGTTACCAAGAGACGTCATTATCATCATTACCCTAATTGCTGGGTTAACAGCTCGACTTCTCGCTATTCGTTATAAATTGGGCCTACCTGTCTTTAATTACGAGAATCAAGATTAACGAATCGCTATTTTAACGACAGCGGTTCTTTTTGATTCTGTGGGGTATCTCAAAATATAATCTCTTTTCGCTATTGTGATAAAAGGTAATTCCTATCACTGAGCCTTTAATTGTATGTTAATATTGACATAGTTTAATTTTTCTCTTGTTTCTATATTCAGAAAATAGAATGTAATAAGAAAAAAATAGCTCTGTATTAAACATGGGCGCTGTATGTCATTCATTGTATGTGTATACTATATGGGGGGATTTACTCCCTAAACATGTATTTATACTTAATTCTCCAGTCAAATTCAGAAAGTCATCATGATCCAAGGAACACTTTATATTGTTTCCGCCCCAAGCGGTGCGGGTAAATCAAGTCTTATTCAAGCGCTGTTAAAAACACAGCCTTTATATGACACGCAGGTTTCTGTCTCTCATACAACCCGCCCAATGCGACCGGGAGAGAGCCATGGTGAACATTACTTCTTTGTTACTGAAGAAGAATTTAAAAGCATGATAGACAGCGGAGATTTCCTCGAACATGCTTGTGTCTTTGGTAACTATTACGGCACATCAGGCAAAGTTATCAAAGAAATTTTAGCCAGTGGTGTTGATGTCTTTTTAGATATTGATTGGCAAGGCGCACAACAAGTGCGTAAAGCGATGCCTGAAGCTCGCAGTATTTTTATTCTGCCACCGTCAAAAGAAGAGCTTTACCGCCGACTTCGTGGACGTGGCCAAGATAGCGAAGAAGTGATTACAAAACGTATGTCACAAGCTGTATCGGAAATGGAACATTTTAATGAGTATGATTATTTGCTGATTAATGATGATTTCAATACTGCGCTTGCTGATTTACAATCAATTATTCGTTCAGAAAAATTACGCCTTGATCGTCAAACGCTACGACATGGTGATTTAATCAGCAAATTATTGGCAGACTGAGTTAACTTTCAGTATTATGCCCAGTCATTTCGTTAATGGTGGAGTAACACAAATATGGCACGCGTAACCGTTCAAGACGCTGTAGAAAAAATTGGTAACCGTTTTGACCTTGTTCTGGTCGCAGCACGTCGTGCGCGTCAGCTACAAGTTGGCGCTAAAGACCCTTTAGTTCCAGAAGAAAATGATAAAATGACTGTTGTCGCGCTACGTGAAATCGAAGAAGGCCTGATTAACGGTAAAATTCTTGATGCTCGTGAACGTCAAGAGCAGCAAGAGCAAGAAGCAGCAGAATTACAAGCTGTTTCAGCGATTGCGGAAGGTCGTCGTTAATCGTTTATAAAATAGGGGTAGGTCTGCCTTGTACCTGTTTGAAAGCCTGAATCAAATCGTTCAAAAATACTTGCCATCGGAGCAAGTTGAACAACTTAAAAAAGCCTTTATCGTCGCCCGAAATGCCCACGAGGGGCAAACTCGTTCAAGTGGTGAGCCTTATATTACTCACCCTGTTGCGGTTGCGTGTATTCTTGCAGATATGCGATTAGACCACCAAACGCTAATGGCGGCGCTATTGCATGATGTTATCGAAGATACTCCTGCAACCTTCCAAGATATCGAAAACCTATTTGGTAGTACGGTGGCCGATCTTGTTGAAGGCGTGTCTAAACTTGATAAATTGAAGTTTAGAGACAAAAAAGAGGCTCAGGCTGAAAACTTCCGTAAGATGATTATGGCGATGGTAAAAGATATCCGCGTCATTTTGATCAAACTGGCAGACCGAACTCACAATATGCGCACTCTGGGATCATTACGCCCAGACAAACGTCGCCGTATTGCTCGCGAAACACTCGAAATTTACAGTCCTCTTGCACACCGTTTAGGTATACACCATATCAAAACAGAGCTTGAAGAGCTGGGTTTCGAGGCGCTACATCCTAATCGTTACCGTGTAATCAAAGAAGTCGTTAAAGCTGCTCGAGGCAATCGTAAAGAGATGATTAATAAAATCCTCTCTGAAATTGAAGGTCGCCTAACGGAAGCGCATATCGAATGCAAAGTTAACGGTCGCGAAAAACACCTTTACTCTATCTATCGAAAAATGTTGTTAAAAGAGCAACGTTTTCACTCGATCATGGATATTTACGCCTTTCGCGTTATTGTGAAGGAAGTCGATACCTGTTATCGGGTTTTAGGGCAAATGCACAGTCTTTATAAACCACGTCCCGGTCGAGTTAAAGACTATATTGCCATCCCCAAAGCCAATGGCTACCAATCTCTTCATACCTCACTAATTGGCCCTCATGGAGTACCCGTTGAAGTGCAAATTCGTACGGAAGATATGGATCAAATGGCTGAAATGGGGGTTGCTGCGCATTGGGCTTATAAAGAGCAAGGTGAACAACCGGGCACAACCGCACAAGTAAGAGCTCAACGCTGGATGCAAAGTCTACTTGAATTGCAACAAAGCGCGGGTAGCTCATTTGAATTTATCGAAAACGTAAAATCCGATCTTTTTCCTGATGAAATCTACGTTTTCACGCCAGAAGGTCGCATTGTTGAATTACCAACGGGTGCGACTCCTGTCGATTTTGCTTATGCGGTCCACACAGATATCGGCCATGCCTGCGTGGGCGCAAGGGTTGATAGACAACCTTATCCTCTTTCACAATCGCTACGCACAGGACAAACGGTTGAAATCATTACTGCTCCAGGCGCAAGACCAAATGCGGCTTGGCTAAACTTTGTCGTCAGTTCAAGAGCACGCTCTAAAATTAGACAACTGCTGAAAAACCTAAAACGTGAAGACTCTATTAATTTAGGTCGCCGTTTACTCAATCACGCATTAGGTGAGCACAAGCTTGCTGATATTTCAGCAGAAAATATTGAGCGTGAGTTGAAACGGATGAAACTTCATTCAATCGACGACTTAATGGCTGAAATTGGTTTAGGTAATACCATGAGCGTTGTTGTTGCGCGTAATTTATTGATTGATAGTCAAAATCAAGATGAAAACGCACAAACCGAAACAACCAATGATGCTCCACCTAAACTCCCAATTAAAGGTGCTGATGGCGTATTGATCTCCTTCGCTAAATGTTGTCGCCCTATTCCGGGAGATCCTATCGTTGCACATATTAGCCCGGGTAAAGGTTTAGTTATTCACCATGAGTCTTGTCGTAATATTCGTGGTTACCAAAAAGAGCCTGAAAAATTCATGCCTGTCGAGTGGGACAAAGAGATCAACAGCGATTTCATTACTGAAATTAAAGTCGATATGATTAACCACCAAGGTGCTTTAGCAAACTTAACCGCAGCTATTAATGATGCAAATTCAAGTATTCAAAGTATGAATACAGAAGAGAAAGATGGTCGCGTGTATTGTGCTTTTATTCGCTTAACAGCAAAAGACCGAATTCAATTAGCCAATATCATGCGTAAACTTCGTATCATGCCAGACGTTCTGCGCGTTAGCCGTAATAAAAACTAGTCATGAATTCAATTCGATATGCCCGCATCTGTCAAATGATGGCGATGCGGCAACCTGACCTGACGATTTGCCTTGAAGAAGTGCATAAATCCCATAATGTGGCTGCTGTTATAAGGACAGCTGATGCCGTGGGTATTCCTAAAATTCATGCTATTTGGCCTGAAGAAAAAATGCGAATGCTCGTATCACCAGCAGCCGGAAGCAACAGTTGGGTTAATGTAGAAACACACCCCACAATCACTGATGCCGTAGGTGCCTTTCGTACTCAAGGTATGCAAGTTCTTGCGACACATCTCTCAGATAAAGCCGTCGATTTTCGTGAGATTGATTACACTCGCCCAACTTGTATTATTATGGGACAGGAAAAAACCGGTATCTCACAAGATGCGATAGCGCTTGCCGATCAAGATATCATTGTTCCTATGATGGGGATGGTGCAATCACTGAATGTTTCAGTTGCCAGTGCTTTAATTTTATATGAAGCACAACGCCAACGTCAGGCTGCGGGTATGTATAATCGAACAGAGAGCACCTTAACAGAAGAAGAACAACAAATTCTGCTATTTGAAGGTGGATACCCAGTATTGGCAGAAGTTTCTCGTCGAAAAGGCCTGCCTCGCCCATACATTAATGATCGTGGTGAAATTGAAGCACCTGAGTCATGGTGGGCAGAAATGCAAATGACACAAAAGCAACTTAGGAAATTAAAAAAGACGGAGTATTGATCCCATGAAAGGAAAACTGCTTGATGCAATCCCCTTAACCACTCTTCACGGCGTAGGTGCAAGTCAGGCAGACAAGCTGGCAAAAATAGGGCTTGTGACTATTGAGGATTTGTTACTCCACCTTCCTTTGCGTTATGAAGATCAAACGCACCTCTATGCTATTAGCGATCTTCTTCCCGGTATCCCTGCCACTGTTTCAGGTGAAGTATTAAGAACTGAAGTCAGTTTTGGTCGACGAAAAATGATGACCTGCCAAATTTCTGATGGCTCAGGTATTTTAACGCTTCGCTTTTTTAACTTTACAGTTGCAATGAAAAATAACCTTGCTCAAGGTAAACAAGTCATCGCCTATGGTGAAGTAAAGCGAGGAAGTCGTGGCCCTGAAATTATCCACCCTGAATATAAAATCAAAGTGGCAGGTGCTGAGGTTAAACTACAAGAAACACTCACCCCGATTTATTCAACAACCGAAGGCTTACGCCAAACATCATTGCGAAAACTGATAGAGCAAGCGTTAGAATTACTTGATACCTGTGCTATTAATGAATTATTGCCCGATCAATTTATTCATGGTTTACCTCCATTAGCCACCGCATTACGTACACTGCATAATCCTCCCCCTGATATCGCTTTTGCACAGCTTGAAAAAGGACAGCACCCTGCTCAAAAAAGACTCATTATTGAAGAGTTACTCGCCCACAATCTAGGTATGCTCAATGCCAGAGCTGGTGCGCAATCTTATCGTGCAGAACCGCTGTTTATGCCAAGCACTTCCACATTACGCCAGCAATTTCTCGCAATGCTACCTTTTACCCCGACAAATGCTCAACAACGTGTCGTCAATGAGATAGAAACAGATTTAGAAAAAAACTATCCGATGATGCGATTAATCCAAGGAGATGTAGGTTCAGGTAAAACGCTAGTTGCAGCATTAAGTGCATTACGTGCTATTGCAAATGGTAAGCAAGTGGCGTTAATGGCTCCAACAGAATTATTAGCAGAACAACATGCATTGACGTTTAGAAAATGGTTTGAGCCTTTTGGTATCCAAGTGGGTTGGTTGGCTGGAAAGCAGAAAGGGAAAGCTCGCGAGGCACAGCAAAACGCCATTGCGAATGGTGAAGTATCGATCATTATTGGAACGCACGCTATTTTCCAAGAACAAGTTAAATTCCACTCTCTAGCCTTAGTGATTATTGATGAACAACACCGATTTGGTGTACATCAACGCCTCGCATTATGGAAAAAGGGCGAAGAGCAAGGCTTTCATCCCCATCAATTGGTGATGACAGCAACGCCGATCCCTCGCACATTAGCCATGACAGCCTACGCTGATATGGACACCTCTATCATCGACGAATTACCACCGGGACGCACACCTGTTACCACTGTCGCTATCCCTGATACTCGCCGTAATGACATTATTGAACGCATTAGGTTGGCTTGCACAGAAGAAAAGCGACAAGCCTATTGGGTATGTACCTTAATTGAAGATTCTGATGTTCTTGAAGCGCAAGCAGCCCAAGTTATCTATGATGAGCTTACAATTGCACTCCCTGAAATCAAAGTAGGGTTGGTACATGGGCGAATGAAGCCCGCAGAAAAACAGGCCGTAATGACCGCATTTAAAGAAAATGAACTCCAACTTTTAGTTGCAACAACAGTGATTGAAGTTGGCGTTGATGTGCCTAATGCCAGTTTGATGATTATTGATAATCCAGAACGGCTAGGCCTTGCACAGTTACACCAACTACGTGGACGTGTAGGTCGAGGCGCAATCGCCTCTCATTGTGTCTTGTTATATAAAACACCACTCACTCAAACGGCACGTTTGCGATTGCAGGTATTAAGGGATAGCAATGATGGCTTTGTCATTGCACAAAAAGATCTAGAGATCCGTGGCCCCGGTGAGCTTTTAGGTACCAAGCAAACGGGTAATGCACAATTTAAAGTCGCTGATTTATTGCGCGACCAAGGACTTGTTCCTGAAGTTCAGCGTATCGCTCGTTACCTGCATCAACACTATCCTAAACATTCTCAAGCCTTAATCGAACGCTGGCTACCTGCTAAAACACAATACAGCCAAGCTTAAAGTTTCTCTTTTACATGGCTTAGCGTGCGTTTAAACTCGCTTTAGGTCGATCTTGAAATATATTAGTAAGTTACATATCACATAGAAAAACACCTCAATGCCGATATCCAACATTGAGGTGCTCTTTAACGTTTTTGAAGCTATTTTAATTTATAGCAACCAAACTATCCTGCAACTATAGGCGTAAAGAATGGCAATAGTAGATACAGTTTGATCACTATCGCATTCACAATATCAATAAAGAATGCCCCTACCATTGGTACGACTAAGAACGCAAGATGAGAAGGGCCAAAACGATCTGTAACAGCTTGCATATTCGCAATCGCCGTTGGTGTTGCTCCTAAACCAAAACCACAGTGACCCGCTGCTAAAATCGCCGCATCGTAGTTTTTACCCATGACACGGAAAGTAACAAAAATTGCATAAAGTGCCATTACACCTGCTTGAACACCAAGGATAACCAGCATTGGGATCGCCAGTGAAGCCAGTTCCCATAATTTCAGGCTCATTAATGCCATTGCTAAGAATAACGATAAACTCACGTTACCTAAAACTGACACCGCTCTATCAAAAACACGGTAGAACCCAAGCATTGAAAGGCTATTACTTAAAATAACACCAATAAACAGAACACACACAAAGGTTGGTAGTGAGAATGCCGTGCCTTCTAACAATTGAGAAAGGAACGTACCGGCCATTAAACAGATAGAGATCATCGCAATGGTTTCTAACAATACCATTGAAGTAATCATTCTACCTGTAGTGGGTTTCTCAAAGGCCGTTGGCATTTCATGATCATCAGCACCAATTCCTGGTGTTGGAATATTTTTGATTAAGTAACGCGCAACTGGGCCACCAATCAATCCACCTAAGACCAAACCAAAGGTTGCACACGCCATTGCGACTTCAGACGCACTCATGAAGCCATAACTTTCAACGAACGTTTTACCCCAAGCAGCCCCTGTACCATGACCACCCGATAATGTAATAGAACCAGCCAATAATCCCATAAGAGGATCAAGGCCTAACATTTTCGCCAATGCAATACCGACAGTGTTTTGCACTAATAACAACCCAACAACAACGAAAACGAAAATAAAAAGCGCTTTTCCTCCCGCTTTTAAGCTTGCAAGGTTCGCGTTTAAACCAATTGTTGCAAAGAAGGCTAGCATTAATGGATCTTTAAGTGAGAGATCAAAACTGACTTCCCAATCCATAAAAGATTTAGATGCTAATAGAAGAACTGCAACAAGTAGCCCACCTGCAACAGGTTCTGGGATCGTATACCGTTCTAAAAAAGGAACAGATTTCACTAACTTACGTCCGATCAAGAGAACCAAAGTGGCCGCAACCAGCGTGCCATAAACATCAAGATGATACATTTATGTACCCCGTCTTATTTGTTAATTTTATATAAAAATACTACGACGCTAAGTTCATCCATAAACAACGCCAAAAGCAGGTATCCCCGATTAGAAAAAAAAACGCAGACAAACACAAGTTAAAACATATAAAAATGTGAGCGCCTCTTATGCATTTTAATAACATCATTTTCACGCAAACGATTGCTTTTGTGGCGCAGATCATTAAAATACTGTTTTTGTCGAATAAGAAATTCACACCATGGTTACTTCAGAAAAACAAAATTTGCCTAAAAATAGTGATGTTTCAATTAAAAAAAATAGCGAACTTCTTTTTGCTTTAGAAGAGAAACCGCCATTACCACAAACACTTTTTGCTGCTTGCCAACATCTTTTAGCTATGTTTGTCGCGGTTATCACGCCTGCGATCCTTATTTGCCAAGCATTAGGATTACCTGCACACGATACTCAACGCATTATTAGCATGTCTTTATTTGCATCAGGTATTGCCTCTCTTATTCAAATTCGAGCATGGGGACCGATAGGTTCAGGATTATTATCAATCCAAGGAACAAGCTTTAACTTTGTTGCTCCGCTCATTATGGGAGGATTAGCACTTAAAAATGGTGGAGCAGATATTCCTACAATGATGGCGGCCCTTTTTGGGACATTAATGGTCGCCTCATTAACCGAAATCATCCTTTCTCGTGTACTTCACTTAGCAAGACGTATCATTACACCATTAGTTTCAGGTGTCGTAGTAATGATAATCGGCCTCTCTTTAATTCAAGTTGGATTAACTTCAATTGGTGGTGGTTATGCTGCTATCGAAAATAATACCTTTGGTTCACCACAAAACCTGTTATTAGCAGGCTCTGTTCTTATCGTTATTATTTTACTTAATCGACAAAAAAATCCTTACTTACGCGTTGCTTCTTTAGTCATTGCAATGGCTGTGGGCTATGTTCTTGCTTGGGCTTTAGATATGTTGCCCACACCAGTAGAACATCAAGAAACACCTTTTATGACTATTCCTGAGCCGTTTTATTATGGGCTGTCATTTGATTGGCACTTGCTTATTCCTTTAATGCTGGTGTTTATGATCACTTCACTAGAAACCATTGGCGATATCACGGCAACTTCTGATGTTTCAGAACAACCCGTCAGTGGCCCTTTGTATATGAAACGGATCAAAGGAGGCGTATTGGCTAATGGAATTAACTCTATGGTTTCGGCATTTTTCAATACCTTTCCAAACTCTTGTTTTGGTCAAAATAATGGTGTGATCCAATTAACTGGTGTTGCTAGTCGCTACGTAGGCTATGTTGTTGCCGCGATGCTCATTATCTTAGGACTATTTCCGTTTGTCGCAGAATTTGTGCAAAGAATTCCTGAACCAGTATTAGGCGGAGCTACATTAGTCATGTTCGGTACGATAGCTGCGTCTGGTGTACGCATTGTTTCTAAAGAAGCGTTAAATCGCCGAGCCATCATGATCCTTGCGATTTCACTTGCGGTAGGGCTGGGCGTTTCACAGCAGCCTCAAATATTACAATTTGCTCCAGATTGGCTAAAAACATTGCTGTCATCAGGTATTGCTGCAGGCGGCTTAACGGCAATTATTCTTAATCTTATTTTCCCTCAAGAAAAGTAGTTGCCATAAATTATAACAGTTAAATAATCTTGTTTTATCTAGTGATGAATACTTGAGCATCGCCTAGTTTTCAGGCATAACTGTATACTGTTTTGATGGAGTATAAAACAGGAGAAGGGCAATGCGCTGGCTGATGAAAAGTATGGTATCTCTGATACTTATTGTTATTTTATTTATTATTATAATTTACGCTTTTATTCAGACTCAGTGGGGAGCGCAAAAGACAAGCGAATGGCTAACAGAATACACTGATTATGATATTCGCTTCTCAGGTATTGAACATGACCTTATGCAGCCCGAACAAGTTATTGTTTATGATCTCCTCGTTAATCCTAAACAAGATAAAGCCAGAGTATCGGCAAAATCAGCACAAATCCGATTTGATTGGCAATTTTTTACCACCCCTTCCCATCTGCAAAAAATTACATTAGAAAATGGCAATATTGAATTTACCAATAAGTCTCCATCAATACCGTTAAGTGCTGATATTCTGCAATTTAAAAATATGATTTTAAACAGCACCAATGCGGATTTTTCTTTCGAAGCAAACAAAGTGACGGGGGGAATTACACCTTGGGCACCTACATCGGAAGATTTTATTGGGGCAGGCCATTTTCAATTTTCTATTGCTGATGGAATGATAAATAATAATAAATTCAGTAACTTTATTATTTCTGGTCAATATCAGCCCAATAATATTCAAATAGAAAAACTAGGAACGCGTTTACTTAATGGCTCACTCTCATTAAGTGGTCAGTATCAAGATAATCAATGGAAGTTTGATGAAGTTTATATGAATGGCTTACGCTGGCAATCTTCGCAAACTTTTAATGAATTAATTCAGTCTCTCTCTGAGTACCCACGCATTAGCATAAGAGCGCTTAATATTGTTGATTTTACGGCTGAAGGGAAACAGTGGGCAATGAGTGGTTTTGATGGGCAATTTTCTCAATTTAATTGGGATAACGCTCTTTCATTTACAACCGGCGAGCTCAATACAAATGACCTTGTTTTTCAAGATGAGCATTTCACTGATCTTATCGCAAAACTCAACCAGCAGAACAATCAACTCAATCTAGATAACCTCAGTTTACGCTATGAAAAAGGCTTAATTAAGCTTGCTGGTCATTGGAATAAAGACAATAAAACCATCACGATCCAAGATGCCACACTATCAGGTCTTTTATATACGTTACCTGAAAATTGGCTCAATTTTTTAGCTAAACCGATAGATACCAAGAGTAATATTCAAAATATCACTATCGAACAGTTATCTATCAACCAATCTATTTTGATTAATATCACGCCGGAATTTCCATTTCAATTCACCAACTTAACAGGAAAATTGCAAAATTTAATGGTTGCAAAAGAAGGTGAATGGGGATTATGGCAAGGTTCAGCCGTATTCAATGCAGATAGTGGAACATTAAATCGCATTGAATTACGTCGCCCTGATTTAAAAATTGTCACTCAGCAAGATAACGCTATTATTGAGCAATATTCAGCATTTATTGGTGACGGCATTGTTCGAGGTTCAGCCGGCTTAATCCAATCTAACCAACAACGCCAATTTTCACTTATTACTAATGGTTTAAATGTACCTTTATCAATACCTTATACATTAGGTTTAAAAACAACCTACTCTGATGAAATAGGTCAATTTACACTAAAATTGAAAGGTAATTTACGTGCAAGCCCAGTGATATCAACACTCAATGGCACATTGACTGGAAGTAAAGGTGAGCAACAAATACTCAATTCAGAAATACAAAATGGTGAAATAATTAATCACCTATAATATTGATCTTTCGCAGGAGCACGGATTGCTCCCTTAATAAAAAGCGTTACAATGCGCTATTGCCCTTTTCTTTATCGTGGAGTTTTCATGTCTGACGAAGATTTTTCCCCTGAAAAAATATCTTTAAACACGTTTCAACAATCTCCTTTAACTGCACTTAAAGATAACAGCACACTGCTTGTGTGTGATGACAACAAAACTCCGTTGTTCTATTGCCTTTCTAAAGAAGACTATGACGCCTTAATTGAACGAGTTATGGATGCCGAACTTGCCGCGATAGTGCTTGAACGTCGTCAAAATAAATTAGATGAGTTGAATTTAGACTAACTTTATTGATGCCTAAATAGAACAAATAAAAAACACCCTTTCAGGTGTTTTTTTGTTTTTATCGCATCTACAAAAATGAAATTAACGTTTTTTCTTTTTTCGACCCGGCTGAGCAAAGCGCTTACGAGAGTTATTTTCCGTTTCTTTGGTTTTTGTTTGAGGAATATGAATACCCAAGGCTTTTGCATTACTGCTGATTTGTTTCTTCGGCTTATTTTGCTTAGCTTTTGGTGGTGCTTCTGACGTTGATTTTTCAATCGCATCAAAGAGTTTGATCAGCTCATCATCCGTCAAGTCTCGCCATTCACCGACTGGTAATCCAGATAAGCTCACATTCATAATACGAACACGTTCAAGCTTAGTGACTTCATAACCAAAATATTCGCACATACGACGAATTTGGCGATTTAACCCTTGAACTAAGGTTATACGAAACACCATCGGCGCTTCTTTCTTGACCTTACATTTCTTGGTTTTTTGTCCCATGATAGGAACACCCGCACCCATTCCATGAATAAATTCATCAGTGATCGGTTTATTCACTGTCACAAGGTACTCTTTTTCGTGATCATTACCCGCACGTAGGATTTTATTGACTAAATCACCGTGGTTGGTCAAGAAAATCAATCCTTGTGAATCTTTGTCCAAACGTCCAATTGGGAAAATGCGGGTGCTGTGGTTAACATAGTCAACAATATTATCTTTTTCGCCATCATCTGTGGTACTGACAATACCCACGGGTTTATTCAGCGCAATCAGCACCAGCTCAGAATTATCCTGTGCTTCAATCAATCGACCATTGACTTTGACTTCATCGCCAGCAAATACTTGGTCGCCAATACTGGCGCGTTTGCCATTAATAAGGACAAGTCCTTGCTCAATATAACGGTCAGCCTCACGACGTGAGCAGATCCCGCTTTCACTGATATATTTATTAAGACGAGTAGATAAATTGGTGTCCATGCTTCCCTCCGTAAACTGCGAAATATACATCAATTGGATAGGGATAGAAACTCTATAACACTAGCATTCAAGAATAGATTTTTTATACTCTGTTTTTTTAATTAAAAACGCAGAAAATAGAAAAAGTAACCCAAAAGAAAATAATAATTTCCCTTTAAATTACTTTTAAAGATAGCTAGCTGAATTAGCACTGCTTATTTTGTGAAGGTAAAACAATATAAGTACCACTAAAAACAGCACCAACACCTTCATCACCACAAATATCAACATCTAGCTTAATTCGTGCCTTACTCCCCTTCGCTAATCGCCCTAAATCTCCGCTTAAATTTTCCATATCAGCAACGGCAGCAGGACGCCCTGATACAGGTTTGCGATAACGAATATGCGCATCCACCAACACAATATCACCTTGCAACTTATGTTCTTGCATTAATAGCCAAATCAATCCCCAACCCGTTAATGTTGCGAGTGAAAATTGGCTGCCTGCAAAAATAGTGTGGTGAGGGTTTTGGTTCCCCGCTTCTGGAATAGTGGTGTAAAAACGTGTTCCCGTATATTGAGTAATACGTAACCCCATTTTTTCACTTAAAGGAATATGTTGATGCCACTGTTTTTGTAATTCAGCACACCAATCAGGCCGATGAAGAATATCATCTAAAGACTCAATACTTTTTTTCATAAAAAAGTGCTTAATGGGTGTTGTTTGCGGGCCTGTCACTAAACCACAATTTTCATAACCCAATTTTTCAAAGAAACTTACAGATTCTTCTCTCGCACTACACACTATTCGTTTTATACCCTCTTGGCGAGCCAATGACTCAAGTGCCATAGCAACGAGAGTACCTAAACCTTTACCTTGTGCATCCGTGTGCACCGCCATAAAGCGAATAGCACCCTCATTATCGGCATTGATATAGAGTCGTCCAATCGCAACAGGTTGTCCTGTTTCATCGACAACCATTTGGTGATGTGCAAAGGTGTCATAACCGTCTTTTTCAGAGCCTTCAGGTTGATGTAGAGGTTTACGAAGCATTTCCCAGCGAAAAGCATAATAGGCATCAAATTCGGCCTCTGTTTTTGGGGTTCGTAAATGGTACATATCTGAGCTCCTTTTAACATCACTGCTCGTTCGATGTTATACCTGCAACCAGAAGGTAACAGGGCCATCATTCGTCAGTGTAATTTGCATATCTGCGGCAAATTGGCCTGTTTGCGTTTCTAAGCCTTGTTGCTGACATTGTTCAATAAAGTAGTGATAGAGATTTTTCGCTAATTCTGGGGGGCGCCATTCGAAAACCCAGGACGCATTCCTTTTTGTGTTTCCGCGGCAAGTGTAAATTGAGAGACAACTAATAAACTGCCACCAGCTTGTTGCACATTTAGGTTCATTTTGTCGTTTTCATCACTAAAGATGCGATAACCACATACTTTTTCACATAATCTTTTGGCTTTCTGTTCGTTGTCGTCTTTCTCTACACCTAATAAAACCAATAAACCTTGATTAATAGCACCGACTGTTTCACCTGCAATATCCACTTTTGCCTGTGTCACTCGTTGAATTAATGCGATCATACTCTCTCCAAAATAAATCAATAAAAAAGGATAACAAACTCAGCCTATTGTTATCCTTACGATAGCATTATTCTTCTACTGGGAGAGAAAAATCATAATCTTTGAAGTAATCAATAATGGTATTTTTATCAACTACATGCACGGCTTTCATACCAACCGAAAGAGCAGCATCGACATTAGCTTGTAAATCATCAAAAAAAATGGCGTCTTGTGCTTCAACATTTTCAGACTCCAAAACATACTTAAACAGTTCAGGATCGGGTTTTCTCATACCAAGATCTTGCGATAAGTAGAGGAAATCAGCGGAAGCTGCGATTTCAGGATAATGCTCTGGCCAGTAATCATGATGCAAGCGATTCGTATTTGATAACACCACAACCCGATGTCCTTGCTCTCTTAATTTATTCATTATATCAATGACTTCAGGTCGTACTGCGATAAAAATAGCCTGCCATCCTTCAGCAAATTGCTCAAAACTTAAGTTCATGCCAAGTTCTGAGTTAATTTCTTCAGCAAATTCGATATCTGTAATATTACCGCGCTCATGTAATTTAAAAACTTCGCCGGCTGTGAAGTTCTTTTTTATACTTGCTAATGGAACACCACTAAGCTTACTCCATACTGCGAATACTCGGTTAAAATCGATATCAATAATCACATTACCCATATCAAAGATATAAAGCATAAATCCTCTCCATAATAGAAAACTCGTTTTACTTTAATCATAAATCGCGTTACTGAACAGGCTTAAACGCTAAAAAAGTACAATAATCACACTTAATTTTTTGTAAAACATAAAATCCAAAGAGGGAGAGATAAAAAAAGAGATGAGAAGCATCATTACCTAGAATGGAATTATGAGGTGATGATAAAACATGATAAAAGGTGGGAGAAGAAAGGATTGAGAGAAAACTTATGCGGCAGAGATTATTTTCCACCGCATTCGTCTTTTATAGCAACATAGACTCTTGATGAGTATAAACTCAGGGCGCTAAACGCGCCCTAAGAATTATGTTATCAAAATAACGAATTAGTCTTTGCTACGGTAAGCACGACGACGATCGTTTTCTGACAGATAACGCTTACGCAGACGAATAGACTGCGGAGTAACTTCAACTAACTCATCGTCATCAATAAATTCTAGTGCTTGTTCTAATGTTTGTTTCAGGTGTGGAGTCAGCGTTGTCGCCTCATCGGTACCAGAAGCACGCATGTTAGTCAGCTTTTTACCCGTTAAACAGTTTACTGTTAAGTCATTAGAGCGAGTATGAATACCAATTACTTGGCCTTCATAAACTTCTGCACCATGAGTAACGAATAATTTACCACGGTCTTGTAAGCTATACAGTGCGTAAGCAACGGCTTTACCTTGGCCATTAGAGATCATAACACCATTATTACGGCGACCAATTTCACCTGGACGAACATCATCATAGTGACTGAATGTTGCATACAGTAAACCAGTACCTGATGTCATGGTCATAAATTCAGTACGGAAACCAATCAGACCACGGCTAGGGATAATGTAGTCTAAACGTACACGTCCTTTACCATCTGGTTGCATATCACGCATTTCGCCTTTACGCTCACCCATCGCTTGCATCACATCACCTTGGTGCTGTTCTTCAATGTCGATAGTCACTTGTTCAAAAGGCTCTTGTTTACGACCGTCAATATCACGGAAGATAACTTTAGGGCGAGATACGCCTAATTCGTAACCTTCACGACGCATATTTTCAATCAGAACTGACAGGTGAAGCTCACCACGACCTGATACACGGAATGCATCTGGATCTTCTGTTTCTTCTACACGTAATGCAACGTTATGGACTAACTCTTTTTTCAGACGATCTAAAATCTGACGAGAAGTCACAAACTTACCTTCACGGCCACAGAAAGGTGAAGTATTAACACAGAAATACATGCTAACAGTTGGTTCATCAACGGCTAATGCAGGTAGCGCTTCAACAGCACCCACTTCACAAATCGTATCAGAGATATTCAGTTCACCTAAACCAGTGATTGCAATGATATCGCCAGCTTCAGCAACATCAACTTCGATACGCTCTAAACCTAAATGGCCTAAAACTTTACCGACTTTACCATTACGGGTATTACCTTCGCTATCGATAATAGTCACTTGCTGGTTAGGTTTAACCTTACCACGCTTGATACGACCGATACCGATAACACCTAGGTAGTTGTTGTAGTCCAACTGAGAAATTTGCATCTGGAATGTACCTTCCAGATCAACTTTTGGTGGCTCTACATATTTGACAATAGCTTCATATAACGGAGTCATATCTTCAGCCATGTCATTATAATCTGTTCCCGCAATACCGTTTAATGCAGATGCATAGATAATTGGGAAATCAAGTTGTTCGTCAGTTGCACCTAAGTTTACGAACAGGTCAAATACCTGATCAACAACCCAGTCTGGACGCGCACCAGGGCGGTCAACTTTATTGATAACAACAATTGGTTTTAAGTTGTTAGCAAACGCTTTTTGTGTCACAAAACGAGTTTGTGGCATTGGGCCATCCATCGCGTCAACCAGCAATAGAACGCTGTCTACCATAGACATAACGCGTTCTACCTCACCACCGAAGTCGGCGTGTCCTGGGGTATCTACGATGTTAATACGATAGTCATTCCATTTAATCGCTGTGTTTTTCGCAAGAATAGTAATTCCGCGCTCTCTTTCGAGATCATTTGAGTCCATCACGCGCTCAGCAACGGTTTCACGTTCACCGAACGTACCAGATTGCTGTAGTAATTTATCGACGATAGTTGTTTTACCATGGTCAACGTGGGCGATGATGGCGATATTACGCAAGTTTTCGATCACAAAATTTGCCTCAGGCATTGTAGAAATAAGCGCAGTATTGTACACGCTTTAGACGAGAGACTAAACAAGATCACAATAATGATTGCTTAACAATATGCAATTAATTGAATTGTGATCCTTTTCACGCCTCAGAATTTAGTAGTATCCGTTCCATTGCACCAAAACAGTGCAACTAATTAGGCTTAATTTGCACCAAGTTTGTGCAATAATTAAAAAATCACAGGAGATATTCTACACTAAACTTCATCAATACAGTATATATCCCTTTTTAGATAAGTTGGCATGCTTTTCGCAATAGAATTCAGGTGAGCAAAAAATTCACCGAAAAATGTGTAAGGCCACTGCACTCAATAAAACCATTCGCCAGGAGAGTTCCTATGTCCCTTGAACATGTGTTATCCATGATTGAAGAACATAAAGTTAGATATATTGACTTACGTTTCACTGATACCCGCGGTAAAGAACAACATCTTACTATTCCGGCTCATCAGGTTAACGATGATTTCTTTGAAGAAGGAAAAATGTTCGATGGTTCCTCTATTGGTGGCTGGAAAGGCATTAACGAATCAGACATGGTACTGATGCCTGATGCAACAACCGCAATGCTCGACCCATTTTTCCAAGATCCAACCCTGATTATTCGTTGTGACGTTTTAGAACCGGGCACAATGAAAGGTTATGACCGCGATCCTCGTTCTATTTCAAAACGTGCTGAAGACTATTTAAAATCAAGTGGTATTGCAGACACTGTACTGTTTGGGCCAGAACCCGAATTCTTTCTATTTGATGACATTCGTTTCAAAAACGATATTTCGGGTGCTTCTTACGCTATCAACGATATTGAAGCGGCTTGGAACACCAATACCAAATATGAAGATGGCAACAAAGGTCACCGCCCTATGGTGAAAGGGGGTTATTTCCCACTGCCACCTGTTGATTCATCACAAGATATTCGTTCTACCATGTGTAACATTATGGAAGAAATGGGCTTAGTGGTTGAAGCACATCACCATGAAGTAGCAACTGCAGGTCAAAACGAAGTAGCAACTCGCTTCAATACCATGACCAAAAAAGCAGATGAAACCCAAATTTATAAATACGTGGTACAAAACGTGGCTCACGTATTTGGTAAAACAGCGACCTTTATGCCAAAACCTCTCGTGGGTGATAACGGTTCAGGTATGCACTGCCATATGTCACTGTCTAAAAACGGTGTAAACCTGTTCGCAGGTGACAAATACGGCGGATTATCTGAAATGGCGCTGTATTACATCGGCGGTATTATCAAACATGCTCGTGCACTCAATGCGTTCACTAACCCAACCACTAACTCTTACAAACGTTTAGTCCCAGGTTTTGAAGCACCTGTAATGCTGGCTTACTCTGCGCGTAACCGTTCAGCGTCAATTCGTATTCCAGTGGTTGCCAGCATGAAAGCACGCCGTATTGAAGTACGCTTCCCTGATCCTTTAGCAAACCCTTATCTCGCGTTTGCAGCTCAATTAATGGCTGGTCTTGATGGAATTATCAATAAAATTCATCCTGGTGATGCTATGGATAAAAACCTCTATGACTTACCGCCAGAAGAAGCAAAAGAGATCCCAACGGTCGCAGGTTCATTAGAAGAAGCATTAAATGCATTAAATGCAGATCGTGAATTCTTAACCCGCGGTGGTGTATTTACTGATGATGCTATTGATGCTTATTTAGAGTTATTACGTGCGGATGTTCAACGTGTACGTATGGCGCCACATCCTCTTGAATTTGAAATGTATTACAGCGCTTAAGATAAGTTTTACTGATAAAAACTTAAGCCAAGATGTAAAACTGTTTTTTGCCGTGAAGCTATTTTGCCCATCTTCGGATGGGCACTTTTCTCCCACTTAAGGAGTCCATCTATTCACTTACGCATTGGTTCATTAATGCAATAAAGGTAAGATGCACTAAAATGGTGCAAAGAGGTATTCAATATGGAAACGGCAGACTTACCTGACAATACATTAATTTTAGACTCATTGATTCACTCAGTATTGGTTATCAACAAAGAGTTTATTATTTGCTACGCAAATCATTCTGCGTTACAGGTTTTAGCACAAAGCCGTCGAAAATTATTTGAAACACCTTTCACTGCCCTTTTCAGCTATTACTCCTTTGATGCTGATTTAATGCGTGAAACATTAGCAAATGGACAAAGCTTTACCGACAATGAAGTGATATTGGTTGTAAATAACCAATCACACACAATGTCGCTCAGTGCCCAACCTATTTCCGAGCAACATATTTTGCTGGAACTGGCGCCTATGGATAGTCAACGCCGGTTAAGCCAAGAGCAGATACAACAAGCCCAGCAAATGGCTGCTAGGGAATTGGTTAGGGGGCTGGCACATGAAATTAAAAATCCGTTGGGAGGATTACGAGGTGCGGCTCAATTGCTAGCAAAATCCTTACCTGATCCTGCTTTAACGGAATATACGCAAGTCATTATTGAACAAGCTGATCGCCTACGTGTGCTGGTGGACAGATTACTCGGCCCCCAACATCCAGGCACAAAAACACATCAGAGTATTCACCATGTCGTTGAGCGCGTTGCTCAACTTATTTCTCTCGAATGCCCTGAAAATGTTACCTTGCTAAAAGATTACGATCCCAGCTTACCTGAGTTATCACATTACCCCGATCAAATAGAACAAGTACTCCTAAATATTACTCGTAACGCCTTACAAGCTGTTGAAAAAACAGGAGGGACGATTATTTTGCGTACCCGTACTGCTTTTCAAGTCACACTCCATGGTGAGCGCTACAAACTGGTTGCGCGTATTGATGTCATTGATACGGGTGATGGCATTCCTCCTCATCTACAAGATACACTTTTTTACCCCATGGTGAGTGGTAGAGAAGGAGGTAATGGATTAGGGCTCTCTATTGCGCGTAATTTAGTCGATCAACATGCAGGTAAAATCGAATTTACCAGTTGGCCCGGAAATACTGAGTTTTCTATTTATTTACCAATTAAGTAGGAGATAACCAATGCAAAAAGGAAATGTATGGGTTGTTGATGATGACAGCTCAATTCGCTGGGTACTTGAACGTGCCATTTCTCGTGAAGGTATATCTTGTAAAACCTTTGAACATGCGAATGATGTGCTTAATGCACTCAATACAGAAATACCTGATGTGTTGTTATCAGACATTCGTATGCCTGATATTGATGGTTTATCTCTTCTTAAAATCATTAAAGAAAACTACCCTACTTTACCCGTGATAATTATGACTGCGCATTCTGATCTGGATGCTGCAGTAAATGCTTATCAACAAGGCGCTTTTGATTACTTACCAAAGCCATTTGATATCGACGAAACATTAGCATTAATTGACCGCGCTATTACGCATTATCGCGAGCAAAAACAACCGAATACCGATGAAACCTCACTGCAATCAGTTACCGATATGATTGGTGAAGCGCCTGCAATGCAAGAGGTTTATCGTATTATTGGTCGACTTTCTCGTTCCTCAATCAGTGTACTTATTAATGGAGAATCGGGTACGGGAAAAGAGCTAGTCGCACATGCATTACATCGCCACAGCCCAAGAGCTTCCTCTCCTTTTATTGCTCTCAATATGGCAGCTATTCCTAAAGATTTAATTGAATCAGAGCTTTTTGGTCATGAAAAAGGGGCATTTACAGGTGCTTCTCAAGTACGACAAGGGCGATTTGAACAAGCCAATGGCGGTTCTCTTTTTCTTGATGAAATTGGTGATATGCCTCTCGACATTCAGACACGGTTACTGCGAGTGCTTGCTGAAGGGCAATTTTATCGAGTCGGCGGTTATGCTCCAGTTAAAGTTGATGTGCGCATTATTGCCGCTACACATCAAGACTTAGAAAAGCGCGTTCAAGCCGGTGATTTTCGTGAAGATCTCTATCATCGACTTAATGTAATACGTATTCAATTACCACCATTACGTGATAGAACGGAAGATATTCCCAGCTTAGCGCGCTATTTTCTGCAAAAAACAGCAAAAGAATTGGGCGTCGAAGCCAAAGTATTACATCAACAAAGTTTGCAAATCATGATGGAATACAACTGGTCAGGCAACGTTAGACAATTAGAGAATGTGTGTCGCTGGTTAACGGTAATGACGGCAAGCCAAGAGATTATGCCTCAAGATTTACCACAAGAAATTCGCCAACCTGATGAGAGAGCCAAAAATATCAATCGAATTGCTTCTTCTCAACATTGGTCACAACATCTTTCATTATGGGCAGATGAAGCATTAGGGGAAGGAAAAGAAAACATCTTAACAGATGCTCTACCTCAATTTGAACGCACACTATTACTCAGTGCCTTGGCATATACACAAGGGCATAAACAAGATGCCGCACGACTATTAGGTTGGGGCAGAAATACACTAACCCGTAAATTAAAAGAGTTGGGGATAGAGGAATATTAATCCTCTATACTCGTCATCCTTCAAGTTGCAAGGGTGTTGGCTACGCTCAGCTACCCGAATCACATACATGAGTATGCTCATCGGGATATCTTTGCTTGCCGCCTACCTGCAACTCAAATGATTTAGAATATATACCCTCTTTTGTATTTAAATTACACGAGAGAATTGACGTTGGCGCATTTGATTTCGTAAATAGGTATCAAAACACATGCAGATATTACGAATAAGCAAACGTCCTCTTGGTGTCACTTGAATGCCGTCAACTGTTATTTCAACTAAACCGTCATCTTTCATTGGCACAAGTAATTCTAAATCTTCTTTAAAATAGTCATGGAAAACAATATCGTGCATTTTTTCAATATCAGAAAAATGCAGATTAAAATTACAAATTAAGGTTTTAATTACATCACGGCGAATACAATCATCATGAGTCAGTGATAAACCTCGCCATAGTGCATTACCTTCACTATTTACGCACGCATAATACTCTTTCAATACCTTCTCATTTTGCGCATAGTTATCCCCTAACATACTAATTGCAGAAACACCCATACCTAATAAATCACACTCTTCATGAGTGGTATAGCCTTGGAAATTACGATGTAAAATACCTTTGCGCTGAGCCACGGCTAATTCATCATCAGGCTTTGCAAAATGATCCATTCCAATAAATTGATAGCCATTTGTCGTTAGCGTAGAAATGGTTTCTTGTAATATTTCTAATTTTTCTTCCGCTAAAGGGAGGTCTTCATCTTTAATTTTACGTTGAGCTGCAAATAAATTAGGTAAATGAGCATAATTAAATACACTTAATCTATCTGGTGATAATTCAATGACACGTTTTAATGTAAAGGCAAAACTCTCTTTGGTTTGCTTAGGTAAGCCATAAATTAAATCAATACTGGTGGAGTGAAAACCCACTTCACGCGCACGCTCTACTAATGCAAAAATAAACGCTTCATCTTGCTCACGATTGACTTTTTGTTGTACTTCTTTATTGAAATCTTGCACGCCCATACTCAGACGGTTAAAGCCTTCATTACGCAAATGATCGATAACATCTAATTCAATCTCACGCGGGTCAATTTCAATAGAAAGCTCTGCATTATCGACAAAATCAAAATGCTGACGTAATAACGAGACCAATCGACTAATTTGTTGCTTATCCAGAAAAGTCGGTGTCCCCCCACCCCAATGCATTTGAGTCACTTTTCGGTCTTTAAAATAGCGTGCTCGATTAATAATTTCTTTTTCTAAAACATCAAGATACTCATCTGCTTTATGTTTATGGCGCGTAATAATTTTATTGCATCCACAGAAATAACACAGCTTATGGCAGAAAGGAATATGGATATAAAGTGATAAAGGGCGCTCAGGATAACGTTGAGTCGCTTTGATAAAATCAGCATCGCCATATTGCTGATTAAACTCTAATGCTGTTGGGTATGATGTATAGCGAGGACCTGAATAGTTATACTTATGGATCAGGTCAAGATCCCAAATAATTGTTTGTTCTGACATGCCTCTACCTTCCAAAAGTGAACCGCTGATATTTCATACCAGCAAACAGACATTATGAATATCTGGAAGATATAGTGTAACCAATAAATCAGAAACTGAATATGATCGAAAGAGGTATCGCATAAATCTCTATCTTCTTATTGATAGACGATAACTCTCAAATATACGGCGTGATGTAAATCACATTATATAAAAATAGTCTTATCCATTAAAGATATTCATGAATAAATTACGTTTATTCAATATGTTAGTCGTTTAAATTTATTGTGGAATATCAGAAGAAAACTTTTACACCGAGTTTAAAGCGATATATTACTCAAAATACGATTTAAATTAATTAAATATCTCGTTATATTGGTTTTATTATTCTTTTATTCCCTCTTAATTCGATGATTATAATAATAGTAACATTTATACCTTTACCTAAATTATAATATTACATATCCTAGAGACAAACATTGATTAATATCCAAATCAGTCGTGTTTTGATTTAAATTTGAGAGTCATTTAAAGAATAAAGGTCGCTATATTACAAGGAAAGATAGCATCCCCCATACCTTATCTTATTCTAATTGACCAGTCTCTTTTATATACCCGAATTATGGATTATTAACCATGGAAGGAAATGGACTAGCAACCAAGGATGGTTTATCTTTTCAATAACATCACTTCTTTTTTATTTCCTCTCTATCTCATACTTATCAGATCGTAAGTATAAGCAGTATTACCTAACATTAAATAAGAATAATTATTATCTGTAAATAAAATAAGGCTCTGCTTATTTTAAACTAATTAAACAGAACCTTTCATTATGATGCTTATTTTAATGCATTTACTTATTCTGCATCTTTACCATAATTAGGTGAACGAGGGCCGTATAAAATACCATTGACTTTACCGGCTGAAAGTAACCGCACACTGGTTATTCCTGCAATTTGGTAACTCTTATCAGAAACGGTATTAACAATTTGATTCACAACAGCTGAAACCAACATCCCGACTAAACTACCTGATGAACCTTCTGTTTCTGTACTTGATGCCGTTGCAGAGCTGCTCCACAACACGCCACCATTACGAAGATCAACAAGCTTAGCAGTCACGGTCACTCTCGTATCACTGGAAATAACTTGATATGACGTTCCAAACTCGGTGATATCTAAGTATAAAACAGCATCTGCCCCAAAGATTTCACGTAATTTATTAGGACTTACCGCGTGAATATCCCCAGCCATGGATAAACCATTTTGCTTAAATGTCTCTTCAACGACAGCAACAGGGAAAACATAATATCCTGCTTCTGCCAAAGGGTATGTCACTTGAGATAAGAAACTGTGCCCTGCTTCAACTTCCGTTGTGTGGTTTTGCGGCACTAAGACTAAAATACTTTTTGGTTTACTCTGTTTAAATGCAGTGTAATCTGTTTTAACTGGCTGGGCGCAACCCGTTAATACCAACGTAAAAGCCAAGCAAACTAAAGTGAATAAGCGACTCATTTTTGCATTCCTTTATTTTTCATCAGGCGATCCATAAATTCTGCTGATTCAGGGTAAAGTGCTTTTTCCTCATTAAATTCAGCCATCGCTAAATCTAATGCACCTGTCGCACCATATAACATGCCTAAATGCGCATGTAATCCTGGTGGAATACCTAATGATTTAGCACGAGAAAGTTCGATGCTTTTCTTTAATGCATCAATCTGTGCTTGAGGGTCACTTTCACTTTGTTGATAGTGTTGATAAACCACTTGTTGATAACTGTCCCAGTTATAAAGTGGTTTAGGGCCACTTGCACAGCCCGTCAGTAATAATGCCCCAAAAGCAAGGCTTACTAATGATTTAGACATCGTTATATCCTTATAAAGACATATTATTTTGAAGGCTGCCAAGCATTGCTCTCAATACCTGCAACTAAGTTATTAACCGCTTCACGAATTGCTAAATCTAGCACTTTACCGTTAAGTGTTGAGTCATAGCTTGCTGTTCCACCAAATCCAATGATTTCACGGTTAGAAAGCTCGTATTCACCCGCACCTTGAGATGAGAACACCACTTCTGATGTGTTTACATTCACAACGTTTAAATTGACTTTTGCGTAAGCAACTTGGGTTTTACCGCGGCCTAAAATACCAAATAATTGGCGATCACCGACTTCTTTACGGCCAAATTCAGTGACATCACCTGTAATAACATAGGTTGCACCTTTTAATTGCTGGCTTTGGCCTTTAATACCCGCTTCTTCTTTTAATTCAGATAAATTAGCTCTATCTAATACATTAAAACGCCCAGTCTGTTGTAAGTGCGTCATTAAAATGGTTTTGGATTGATTACCTAATCTATCAACACCATCAGAGAATATTCCATTCATATAACTAGAACGGTTATCAAACTTACCAATTGAAATAGCGCTCTTAGTGCCTGTATAAGTTGTGTGATAGGTTGCGACTTTAGCAACCTCTAAAGAGCGTGAAGATTCTGATGCACAGCCTGCTAGTAATGAAGCAGAAATCATGATCAAACCAAACGATAATTTATTTAAATTCATATTAATAACCTAATAAAGGTGAAATAAACCTATAGATATTCATTCTATTAATTAAGATAGAGTTGATATAAACAGAAACAATGGTTTCCAGTTCTAGCTCATAGACGTTCACTTAAAAACCTTAATAATAATAAGGTTATAAGGCGATCAACTCATATTTATAATATAAAGGTAATCAGCGATAGGGAGAATAGAAGATGAATGATAAAAATAATAACAAATAAATATAGAGATAAAACAGAGAATGCTTTGTTTATTATTTTTTTAATATCACTTAAGTCAGTTCAATATTAAAGCTATAAAAAATGGAAGAGAATTTATATTACCTTACTATTTAATTAATTCTTATAAGTATCTTTATCAAAAGAAAACATCTAAATAATGTGTAATAAAAAAGGCGATATAACCTATATTAGTTATATCGCACTTATTATTCTCGTTCTTTTTACCAACTACCAACTAATAGGGTAGCAATAAATGCGCTATTAGCGTTTTTTTCCAAATGCTGCGGCTAAAGCATCACCCATTGCACTATTTCCTGCATTATTACCATTACTCATTGGCTGACGGTTATTACGAGCTGTTTTTTGCCCTTTGTTATTTCTAACAGAATTCGTGTTATTTGATGATGACTGTTTTTTATCACTATCACCCGCGACTTCATCTAAACGCATAGTCAGTGCAATGCGCTTGCGAGCTAAATCCACCTCAAGAACTTTAACTTTAACAATATCACCCGTTTTTACCACAGTATGTGGATCTTCAATAAATCGATCTGCTAAAGAAGAGATATGAACCAAGCCATCTTGGTGTACACCGATATCAACGAATGCACCGAAGTTCGTCACGTTAGTCACAGTTCCTTCAAGGATCATACCACTGACTAAGTCATTCATTGTTTCGACACCTTCAGCAAACGTTGCCGTTTTAAACTCTGGGCGAGGGTCGCGCCCTGGTTTTGCTAACTCTTTTAAGATGTCATTAATCGTTGGTAGACCAAATTGCTCCGTGATAAACGCTCTTGCATCAACCTGTGAGATCAAAGCGCTATTTCCCATTAAATCGTCAATCTTTTGCTGCGTAGATTGCAAGATATTTTCCACAACAGGATACGCTTCAGGGTGAACTGTTGAGGCGTCAAGTGGGTTTTTGCCATCACGAATACGCAAGAATCCTGCACATTGCTCAAAGGCTTTTGGCCCTAAACGCGCCACTTTGAGTAACTGTTTTCTATCAACAAAACGACCGTTTTCATCGCGCCAGCTAATAATATTTTGAGCAATAGATTGGCTAAGACCTGCAACACGCGTTAATAATGGTACTGATGCTGTATTTAAATCCACACCAACACTATTCACACAGTCTTCCACGACAGTATCCAGTTTTCTGGCTAATAATGTTTGGCTAACATCATGCTGATATTGACCAACACCAATTGATTTAGGATCAATTTTTACCAGTTCAGCCAACGGATCTTGTAAACGGCGAGCGATAGATACCGCACCACGAATAGAAACATCTAAATCAGGAAACTCGTTAGCAGCAAGCTCTGATGCGGAATATACGGACGCTCCTGCCTCACTCACAATTACCTTCTGTGCTTTGACATCTGGGTAACGTTTTACAGTTTCAGCAAAAAAGCGTTCGGTTTCACGAGAAGCAGTACCATTGCCAATTGCCACCAGTTCAACATTATGCTTAATACATAACGCCGCAACACTGGCTGCCGCTTTATCCGCTTGGCCTGTATGTGGATAAATCGTATCTGTGGCGATTAATTTACCAGTGCTATCAACAACCGCAACTTTAACACCGGTACGTAAACCAGGATCAAGCCCCATTGTGGCACGCATGCCGGCAGGAGCAGCCATCAATAGATCATTAAGGTTACGAGCAAAAACATTAATCGCTTCTTCTTCCGCTTTTTCTCGTAATTGGCTCATCAGTTCTGTTTCAATATGCATTAAAACTTTTATGCGCCAAGTCCAACTTACAACCGCTTTACGCCAGCTATCTGCGGGTTGATTATTTAAACGTAACCCTAAATGTTCCGTAATCAGTTGTTCACCGTAGCTCTCTTTGGGTGCTTCTTCAAATTGTGGATCTGGATTAAGTGATAATTGAAGAATACCTTCATTTCGGCCACGAAACATCGCTAATGCACGGTGAGAAGGAACATTAGCAATAGGTTCATGATGATCAAAATAATCACTAAACTTAGCCCCTTCTGCTTCTTTACCCTCAATCACTTTGGCAACAAGGTGTGCATTCTTCCATAGATATTGACGGACTTTCGCTAATAATCCAGCATCTTCTGAAAAGCGCTCCATTAAAATATAACGCGCACCATCTAAAGCGGCTTTCGTATCATTCACGCCTTTTTCTGCGTCGATATAAGCGGTTGCCACTTCTTCTGGATTATTTTGTGGTTCATTCCACAGTAAATCCGCTAAGGGTTCTAATCCATTTTCAATCGCAATCTGCCCACGAGTACGGCGCTTAGGCTTATAAGGAAGATAGAGATCTTCAAGCTCTGTTTTACTTTGAGTGTCATTAATTGAAGAACGTAACTCAGGCGTTAATTTTCCTTGTTCTTCAATTGATTTTAAAATTGTTTGGCGGCGATCGTTGAGTTCCCGTAGATAACTAAGGCGAGTTTCTAATTGACGTAATTGCGTATCATCTAGTCCGCCGGTGACCTCTTTACGATAACGGGCAACAAATGGCACCGTATTCCCTTCATCCAGTAACGTTATAGCCGAAAGGACTTGCTGGGGCTTAACTGAGAGCTCATCTGCAATAATTCGGCTTAATGATTCATTCATAAAATATTTACCTACCGAGAGGAATAGTTAAAAAAAGATGGTTATTATACACGCAGAGCACTAAAAAAATTGGGCAAATTTCCTATCTATCTCGACAATTATGAGGAAATTAACAGATTATTTTAACATTCACGTTATAGTATCTTTATGAAATTCAATGTTGATGATAGTTTTTATTTGTAATGGCAAAAAGTAACTATATTACTCGTGATGGCTGGTATGCCTTAGACAAAGAGCTAAAATATCTTTGGAAAGAAGAACGCCCCCGTGTCACACAATCGGTTTCAGAAGCCGCGGCACAAGGTGACCGTTCAGAAAATGCTGAATATATTTATGGAAAGAAGCGATTACGCGAAATTGATAGACGTGTTCGTTTTTTATCAAAACGTCTTGATGAGCTAAAAATCGTTGACCCCGATCCTCGCCAAGAAGGAAAAGTCTATTTTGGTGCTTGGGTTACGCTTGAAGATGATGACGAAAATGTCAAAACCTTTAGACTTGTGGGTCCCGATGAATTTGACCCAGCAAAGCAGTGGATTTCTATTGATTCCCCTGTTGCCAGAGCGCTTATTGGTAAGCAAGTTGATGATGAAATTAGTGTGCAAACACCAGGTGGTGAAGTTAATTACTGCGTATTATCTATCAAGTATCATTCAGAATAAGGCAAATAAATAGATTTATTCTCTTTATCCTCACCAAAGAACAAGTTTTATCTATAAATTATTAATATTTATTCTTTGTTTTTGGTTTAATATTCTTATCGATGATAGAATTCGCTAATAGAAGCATTTGCACTTCGGGAGCTTAAAAAATGCAAGAAAGTTATAAAGTGCTAATCGTAGATGATGATTTACGTCTACGTTCACTACTCGAGCGTTATTTGACAGAGCAGGGTTTTCAAATCCGTACTGCTGCAAACGCTGATCAAATGGATCGTCTGCTCACACGTGAATCTATCCACCTTATTGTGCTCGATTTAATGCTTCCAGGTGAAGATGGCTTATCTATTTGCCGTCGCTTAAGAAGCCAAAATAACCCTATTCCTATTATTATGGTTACTGCAAAAGGGGAAGAGGTTGATAGAATTGTAGGGCTTGAAATTGGCGCTGATGATTACATATCAAAACCTTTCAACCCAAGAGAATTACTCGCACGTATTCGCGCCGTTCTTCGTCGCCAAGCGAACGAACTGCCCGGTGCACCATCACAAGATAATGCCATTATCTCTTTTGGTAAATTCAAGCTAAACCTTGGTACACGTGAAATGTTCCACGAAGAAGAGCATATGCCTCTGACAAGTGGTGAATTTGCTGTATTGAAAGTGTTGGTATCACACCCTCGTGAACCACTTTCTCGTGATAAGTTAATGAGCCTTGCTCGTGGTCGCGAATACAGTGCAATGGAGCGCTCAATTGACGTGCAAATTTCTCGTTTACGTCGCATGATTGAAGAAGATCCAACACATCCTCGCTATATTCAAACGGTTTGGGGTCTTGGTTACGTCTTTGTTCCTGATGGAACCAACGTTCAATGAGAAGGCTGAGGCTTTCCCCTCACAATAAACTGACACGCTCGTTATTTCTGGTTATCTCGCTGCTTTTTTTTAGCTTGATAGCCAGCTATATCCTTGTGCAGCATCTTATTGTTGGGCCAAGCCTTCAGCAATTTAATAAAGTATTAGCGTATGAAATACGCACGTTAGTACCTGAAGAACTGATCCTAGTTGACGGCACTCCGCTAAAAATATCCCCAGCTTTACGCAATAAAATCTATAACGAATTAGGCATTTCTTTCTTTGATAAAGAAGCTGCACTTAAGGAAGGGCTCTATTGGGCAAAAATAGACGATGAATTAAGTGAACAGATGACTGAATATCTTGAGGGGAAAACTGAAATTTGGATCGAGAATACGCTGGAATATCCTGTTTTATGGGTCAATACACATATTTCCCCTTCTCTTTGGATCCGTGTACCACTAACTGAATTAGGGCAAAACTTCTTACTGCCTGTTTATCGACAAGCGATTATTTTTATTATTATCGTTGTCGCTTTTTTCTGGCTTTATAGTCGTTTTCAAAATCGCCCACCCAATGAAGTAGAGTATGCTGCGCGCCGGATTGGAAAAGGCGTCATTCCTCCTCCTATTCCTGAATCTGGCTCTTCAGAAATGCGTTCAATCATTCGCGCCTTTAACCAGATGTCATCAGGAATTCGCTCATTAGACAATGATAGAACACTTGTTATGGCAGGTGTTAGTCATGATTTGCGTACACCACTGACTCGTATTCGTTTAGCAACTGAAATGATGAGTCCCGAAGATAGTTACCTCGCAGACTCTATTAATAAAGATATCGAAGATTGTGATGCTATTATTGGGCAATTTTTAGACTATATGCGCACGGGTAAAGAGATATCTTTAGAACTGTGTGATATGAATAATCTATTACAAGAAGTCATTTCAGCTGAATCTAATTCAGGAAAAATCAGTGAAGAACATCTTTATCCAGAACCCATTAATATCACAGCTAATCCTATCGCTGTAAAACGAGCACTTGCCAATATGGTTGTCAATGCCACCCGCTATGGCAATGGCTGGATAAGCGTTTCAAGTGGAAAAAATGAAGAATATGCATGGTTTCAAGTCGAAGATGATGGCCCTGGTATTCCACAAGAGGATAGACAACGTCTTTTCCAGCCTTTTGTTCAAGGTGAACAAGCGCGTAGCTCAACGGGGGCGGGTTTAGGATTATCCATTATTCGCCGTATCATGGATGCTCACGGTGGTTATGTTGAGCTTGATGATAGTGTTAAAGGTGGATTATTAATTCGAGCTAACTTTCCATTAAAAGAGCGAGAAGACGAAGACGATTAGGCACATCTTAATCTATCTCTTTTTATCTTTCTCACTTCCTTTTTTTCTTTCTCCCCTATAAATATTTCATCATTTTTATGCTTTGTCATAAAACTGTCACAATTAAGACATTTAATTGTCATCTAACTGACCTATTGTCTGTGCGTACCGTAACCGAAGTTGATAGATGTCGAAAATTATTCTACCTATCCCACAGGAGGGATTATGAAACTGATGCGTACCACCCTGACTAGTGTCATTGCCGCTGCGTTTTCAATGACCGCTCTTTCTGCACAGGCAACGACCTCGCTGACTGGTGCTGGCGCAACGTTCCCTGCCCCAGTTTATGCTAAATGGGCAGATTCCTATCAGAAAGAAACGGGTAACAAAATTAACTACCAAGGCATTGGCTCCTCTGGTGGTGTTAAACAAATCATTGCTAATACCGTTGATTTTGGTGCTTCTGATGCGCCATTAGCAGACGATAAATTACAAGCTGACGGTTTATTCCAATTTCCTACTGTGATTGGTGGCGTTGTTATGGCAGTCAATATTCCTGGTATCAAATCAGGTGAACTGACCTTAGATGGCGACACTATCGGTAATATCTATCTAGGCAAGATCCAAAAATGGAACGACCCGGCCATCGCTAAACTCAATCCAGGCTTAAAATTACCAGACCAAAATATCGCGGTTATTCGTCGTGCTGATGGTTCAGGTACCTCTTTCGTTTTCACTAGCTACTTATCAAAAGTAAATAGTGCATGGAAAGATGGCGTGGGTGCTGGCTCTACCGTTAAATGGCCAACAGGCTTAGGTGGAAAAGGAAATGATGGTATCGCTGCATTCGTTCAACGTGTACCGGGTTCAATTGGTTATGTTGAATATGCTTACGCGAAACAAAACAATCTTGCTTATACTAAATTAGTCACCGCTGACGGCGAAGTCATCGCGCCTACAGCAGACAGTTTCAGTGCGGCAGCAAGAAAAATCGATTGGAGCAAAAGCTTTGCACAAGATCTGACTAACCAAAAAGGTGAAAATGCATGGCCGATTACTTCAACCACCTTTATCCTTGTGCATCAAACACAAAAAGATGCAGTGAAAGGTAAAGAAGTACTGAATTTCTTCAACTGGGCTTATGAGAAAGGTAATCAGGAAGCGAAAAATCTTGATTATGCCGTCTTACCAACTGAAGTTGTAGAACAAATCCGCACAGCGTGGAAAACAAGTATTAAAGACAGTAATGGTAAACCGATTTACTAATAAAACGGCAACCATTAAGAAATTAGTTAACGTTCACCCCCTGTAAAACAGGGGGTAATAAATTAAAAGAGGCTTTATGGCCGAGCACACAACGGTAATAAAGGCCCCTAGTAAACGAGGGGACGTTATTTTCAGCGCACTAGTCCGTCTAGCTGCGTTGATTACGCTTTTGCTTTTAACAGGTATCATTGTTTCACTGATTTTTGCTTCATGGCCAAGTATTCAGCAGTTTGGCCTTTCATTCTTATGGACAAAAGAATGGGATCCACCAGCACAGGAGTTTGGTGCATTAGTACCGATCTACGGTACCATTGTGACCTCAGTCATCGCACTGATTATTGCTGTTCCTGTCAGTTTTGGTATCGCCCTTTTCCTCACTGAATTAGCGCCTAATTGGCTAAAACGTCCATTAGGTATTGCGATTGAGTTACTCGCGGCTATCCCAAGTATTGTTTATGGTATGTGGGGGCTATTTGTCTTCGCACCACTGTTTGCCACCTATTTCCAAGAGCCTGTCGGTAATGTGCTTTCATCCATTCCTATTGTGGGTGAGCTTTTCTCAGGCCCTGCTTTTGGTATTGGTATCTTAGCTGCAGGTGTTATCCTCGCTATCATGATCATTCCTTATATCGCTTCTGTGATGCGTGATGTGTTTGAACAGACACCTGTCATGATGAAGGAATCAGCCTACGGTATTGGTTGTACAACATGGGAAGTGATTTGGAATATCGTTCTACCTTATACCCGTAACGGTGTTATCGGTGGCGTTATGTTGGGATTAGGCCGTGCCTTAGGTGAAACCATGGCGGTGACCTTTATCATCGGTAATACCTACCAATTAGACTCTATCTCACTGTTTATGCCAGGTAACAGTATCACGTCTGCATTAGCGAACGAATTTGCTGAAGCAGAAACGGGATTACACACTGCTGCATTAATGGAATTAGGGCTTATCTTGTTTGTCATCACCTTTATCGTTCTCGCGATTTCTAAGTTTATGACATTACGTTTATCAAAAAATGAAGGGGCGCGCTGATATGTCTAAAACATCCTCTTCTTCATTACGAGTTCAAACAGAAAACGAACTGCGTGTACGCCATAAACGCCAACTTTGGCGTCGTCAAAAAAACCGTATCGCGCTGTTTTTATCTATCTCGACTATGGCATTTGGTCTTTTCTGGTTAACGTGGATTTTATTCTCTACGTTCACCAAAGGCTTTGATGGCATGTCAATCGCGCTTTTTACTGAAATGACTCCACCACCGAATACTGATGGTGGTGGATTGGCGAACGCCATTGCTGGTAGTGGCTTACTGATTTTGTGGGCGACGGTTATTGGAACACCGTTAGGTATTCTTGCAGGGATTTATCTGGCTGAATATGGTCGTCGTTCATGGCTTGCTGAAACTACACGTTTTATTAACGATATTTTGCTGTCAGCGCCATCAATCGTCGTCGGACTCTTTGTCTACACCATTGTGGTTGCACAGATGCAGCACTTTTCAGGATGGGCTGGGATTATCGCATTAGCGTTACTGCAAATTCCTATCGTGATACGTACCACTGAAAATATGTTGAAGTTAGTCCCTGATAGCTTACGCGAAGCCGCTTACGCATTAGGAACACCAAAGTGGAAAATGATCTCTAAAATCACCTTAAAAGCCTCGGTATCAGGCATTATCACGGGTGTGTTATTAGCGATTGCACGTATTGCCGGTGAAACAGCACCACTGTTATTTACTTCACTATCAAATCAATTCTGGAGCACAGACTTAAACGAACCGATAGCTAACTTACCTGTGACTATCTTTAAGTTCGCCATGAGTCCTTTTGCACAATGGCAAGAGCTTGCTTGGGCTGGCGTATTACTTATCACCCTCTGTGTTCTATTTATCAATATTATTGCGCGCGTGCTGTTTGCTAAACGCAAGCACGGTTAACGCAGAAAGTTAAGCAAGAGAGACGTTGAATGATTATGGCTAATGATAACGCAGGAAATAAAATTCAAGTTCGTGATTTGAACTTCTACTACGGTAAATTCCATGCGCTGAAAAATATCTCTTTAGATATTGCCAAAAATAAGGTGACTGCATTTATCGGCCCTTCTGGCTGTGGTAAATCAACCTTACTGCGTACTTTTAATAAGATGTATGAGCTTTATGGCGAACAACGTGCAGAAGGCGAGATTCTGCTAGATGGCAACAATATCCTGACAGATAAGCAAGATATCGCGCTATTGCGTGCCAAAGTCGGTATGGTGTTCCAAAAACCAACACCTTTCCCGATGTCAATTTATGACAACATCGCTTTTGGTGTACGCTTATTCGAAAAGTTATCTCGCGCTGATATGGACGAACGTGTTCAGTGGGCTTTGACTAAAGCCGCATTATGGAACGAAACCAAAGATAAATTACATCAAAGTGGATATAGTTTATCTGGTGGTCAACAACAGCGTTTATGTATTGCACGCGGTATCGCTATTCGTCCTGAAGTGTTATTACTCGATGAGCCTTGTTCAGCACTTGACCCAATCTCAACAGGTCGTATTGAAGAACTTATCAGCGAACTCAAATCAGAATATACCGTGGTTATCGTGACACATAACATGCAACAAGCAGCACGTTGTTCTGATTACACTGCATTTATGTATTTAGGTGAGTTAATTGAATTTAGCGATACGGATACGTTATTTACGCGTCCTGCGAAAAAACAAACTGAAGATTACATCACTGGGCGTTATGGCTGATAACGAGGCAATCAATGGATAATTTAAATCACAACAAGCATATTTCTGGTCAATTTAATGCTGAGTTAGAGCATATCCGTACCGAGCTGATGGTTATGGGTGGGCTTGTTGAAGAACAACTGAAAAAAGCCGTTATGGCAATGCATAATCAAGACCAAGCATTGGCAAATGAAGTTATTGAAGGTGACCATAACGTCAATATGATGGAAGTCGCCATTGATGATGCGTGTATGCGAATTATTGCTAAACGCCAGCCAACCGCGAGTGACTTACGTTTAATTATGGCGATATCAAAAACGATCGCTGAGCTAGAACGTATCGGTGATGTTGCTGAAAAAATCTGTAAAACGGCGCTTGAAAAGTTTTCACACCAGCATCAACCTCTGCTTGTGAGTTTAGAATCTTTAGGTCAACACGCCATACAAATGCTTCATGATGTTCTTGATGCGTTTGCGCGCATGGATTTAGATGAAGCTGTACGCATCTATCGTGAAGACGCTAAAATTGATAATGAATATGAGGGGATTGTTCGTCAATTAATGACTTACATGATGGAAGATCCTCGCACTATTCCAAGTGTGTTAACCGCACTCTTTTGTGCACGCTCAATTGAACGCATCGGCGACCGTTGCCAGAACATTTGTGAGTTCATTTTCTATTACGTAAAAGGTCATGATTTCCGCCATTTAGGGGGCGACCAAGTAGAAAAAATGCTCACCAAAAGTGACGATAGCAACACCTCTAAATAAATTTATCTCTCTTTTTCTTTTCTTCAAAACAGCGACGCTGATGTCGCTGTTTTTTTATTTTCTTATCAATTAATCCCCTTCTAGCTCAACACGTTTTTTTATCTTATTCCTTAAAAGCATATACATATCAATTTTTATTATTTTATGAACTTAGATCAACTTGATAGCGTGATATCCAACATAACGATGATAATTCTTTTCTTTGGGGTGAATAATGAAACTACGTGTTTTGGCAACCGCATTAATTGCAGGCTCTGTGCTTTTCTCTGGTCTTGCAAAAGCAGATAAACTCGATGATATAAAAAAAGCAGGTGTAGTACGTATCGCGATTTTTGATAGCAATCCTCCTTTTGGCTTCATTGATCCTCAAACCAAAAAACTGGCAGGTTATGATGCGGATATCGCCAATGAGATCGCCAACGATTTAGGTGTAAAACTGGAACTTCGCCCAACAAACCCAGCAAACCGTATCCCACTTTTAAGTTCTAAGAAAGTTGATTTAATCGCGGCCAACTTCACCATTACCGATGAACGCGCTAAGCAGGTTGACTTCTCTATTCCTTACTTTGCAACCGGACAAAAATTTATTGCACGTAAAGGGGTTTTAACTAACCCAGAACAAATTCATTCACTGCGCATTGGTGCAGATAAAGGTACTGTTCAAGAAATCACGTTACGTGAACGCTATCCTGACACCAAAGTTATCTCTTATGACGATACACCACTGGCTTTCGCCGCATTACGTAATGGTAACGTACAAGCCATCACACAAGACGATGCAAAATTAGTGGGTTTATTAGCCAATCTTCCTGATGCCATTAAAGCAGATTTTGAAATTTCACCGTTTAGCATCACCCGTGAATACCAAGCAGTTGCAGCAGCTAAAGGTGAAGAACGTTTAATTAATGAAATCAATAACACACTATTAAGATTGGAAAAAGAAGGCAAAGCAGAAGAGATCTATAACCGCTGGTTTGGCCCTGAAACCAA
Organism: Proteus penneri; assembly: GCF_003144535.1. Taxonomy (GTDB): domain Bacteria; phylum Pseudomonadota; class Gammaproteobacteria; order Enterobacterales; family Enterobacteriaceae; genus Proteus; species Proteus penneri. The sequence goes on from NZ_PHFJ01000008.1 coordinate 106,694, forward strand.
ATCAGCTCAACCTCGCGGTGATTTTAAATTTGCCCCACTATCAGAGCAAACACCACAATCTTGATCTTTAAAGCGTAATAACTTTCTTCTTTCATCAAAATAAAGTTATTCCTTTACTAAAACACCTACCCCGCTTTTGCGGGGTTTGGTGTCTACAATAGGCCTATTATATGTTTGAGCAATTTCTATCACATTACCTTCTTGAGCCACACTATTTAAGCTGGCTCTGGAACGGTTTTCTAATCACTTTGCTTATCTCTTTTTGGACTATTGTCATCGCAACATTAATGAGCTTCGCCCTTAGTGCTGCAAGAGATAGCACGTTTGCGCCATTACGCTGGTTAGCCACTGCTTATACTTCACTATTTCGAAATACTCCACTGTTAGTACAGTTGTTCTTTTGGTATTTCGCCTCAGGAGAATTTCTGCCACAAAGCGCCATGATGTGGTTAAACACACCTCATGAGATTGTATTCTTAGGTGTAACACTTTCTTGGCCTTCTTTTGAGTTTTTGGCTGGCATTGTGGGGCTGACATTTTACTCAACGCCATTTATTGCCGAAGAGCTGAGAGCGGGCATTCAAGGTGTTAAACAAGGGCAAAAATATGCCGCTTTAGCACTAGGCTTAACACCGTGGCAATCTATGCGTTATGTGATTTTACCTCAAGCGTTTCGTATTGCTCTGCCTCCTTTGTTGGGTCAATACATGAATGTGATAAAAAACTCATCACTGACTATGGCTATTGGTGTTGCAGAGCTTTCTTACGCATCAAGACAAGTCGAAACAGAATCACTACGTACCTTTGAAGCCTTTGGTGTCGCAACCATTCTTTATATTGCGGCGATAGCCTTGATGGAAGCTTGGGGACAATGGCATCAGCAACGTAAATTAGCACAAGGATATTAAAATGGATTTTACTGTTATTGCTGATAACTGGCAGTACTTACTCTTTGGTGCTTATCCTGATGGGCCTTTAGAAGGTGCAGCGCTGACCATCTTTATCAGTATCATTGCGGGTATTGCATCTATTATTTTAGGTACCTTAGGTGGCATTGCACTTGCGATGCTCAGAGGCATCTGGGTTAACCTTTTCGCGGCTTTTTTAGGTTTTTTCCGCGCTATTCCCGTCATTATGTTGATATTTTGGGTCTATTTTTTATTGCCCGTTGTATTAGGGATGGAAATACCTGAGATCACCACCGTAATTTGTGCATTGGCGTTAATTACATCGTCTTATATTGCACATGGCGTTAAAGCGGGTATCTTGGCGATTGGGAAAGGTCAGTGGCAAGCAGGGTTATCGTTAGGCTTTAATCGCTGGCAAGTGTTGTGGCATATCGTATTGCCACAAGCATTACGCATGATGGTGCCTTCATTTATTAATCAGTGGATAGCCTTAATCAAAGATACTTCATTAGCTTATGTCGTCGGTGTCGGTGAGCTTTCGTTCTTAGCGACACAAGTCAATAACCGCAGTATGGTTTACCCAATGGAAGTCTTTCTATTTGTTGCTTTTATCTATTTTGTTCTCTGTTTTTCATTGGAAATTGTTGCCAATAGAGTGGTTAAATTATTTTCCACACAAAAAGAAAAGCGCCCTTTTTGGCAAATGGTGTTGCCGTTTAGAAAAAAATATTTCACCAAAAAAGAAAAGGCATAGGAAAGGATTTAAATGTATGACTGATCCCGCTATAGAAATTGTATCATGTCGATACCATTATTAGACTTATTAGCCTCCTTACATTTATCCAGTTTAACCCTTAAAGGATCTCAACGTTTTTTAAGCTTTAGATTTTCCTTCTACGCAATCGATTACTTTTTTAGGTGCAGTTATGGTTTTATTTGTGTAGGATAAAGCGAAAAACATTTTTTTTGGGATCTTTTGTCTATGAGCATGTCATCACCAAACTCTGGTTCACAGGGTTTGCTCCAACGTGTGTTTAAGCTACAAGAACACGGTACAAACGCTCGCACTGAACTAATTGCGGGTATCACGACTTTCTTAACGATGGTTTATATTATCTTCGTTAACCCTCAAATTCTCGCTGCTGCCAATATGGATATCAAAGCCGTCTTCGTAACGACCTGCTTAATTGCGGCTTTCGGCAGTATTTTAATGGGATTAGTGGCAAATTTACCTATCGCCGTTGCCCCCGCTATGGGTCTAAACGCCTTCTTTGCTTTTGTGGTTGTTGGCGCGATGGGCTACTCATGGGAAGTTGCTATGGGAGCGATTTTCTGGGGTGCCGTAGGTCTGTTTTTACTCACGCTCTTTCGTATTCGTTATTGGATAATTGCCCATATTCCACTGAGTTTACGTGTGGGTATTACGAGCGGTATCGGCCTTTTTATCGCCATGATGGGCTTAAAAAACTCTGGTATTATTATTCCTAATAACGACACTATCGTGACTATCGGTAATTTTGCTTCTCATAACGTATTACTAGGTGCATTAGGCTTTTTTATTATCGCTATTCTTGCTGCTCGTAATATTCATGCCGCAATTCTTATCTCAATTGTTATCACCACTGTCATTGGTCTTCTCTTAGGGGATGTTCAATATCAAGGTATCTTTGCTATGCCACCTTCTATCACTACCGTGGTAGGTAAAGTGGATATTGTTGGCGCGTTAGATATCGGCCTTTCTGGTGTGATTTTTGCCTTTATGTTAGTTAACCTATTTGACTCTTCAGGCACATTAATTGGTGTCACTGATAAAGCGGGTTTAACCGATGACAAAGGCAAATTTCCACGGATGAAACAAGCATTATATGTCGATAGCTTAAGCTCTGTTGCAGGCTCTGCAATGGGAACATCGTCTGTCACTGCTTTTATCGAAAGCACTTCGGGTGTTTCTGTCGGCGGTCGTACAGGTTTAACGGCGGTCGTTGTCGGTATTCTTTTCTTGCTCGCGATCTTCTTATCACCACTCGCAGGCATGGTACCAAGCTATGCGACGGCAGGCGCACTGATTTATGTGGGTGTATTAATGACATCCAGCCTTACGCGCGTGAAATGGGATGATTTAACAGAATCTGTTCCAGCCTTTATCACTGCTGTCATGATGCCATTTAGCTTCTCAATTACTGAAGGTATTGCTCTTGGTTTTATTGCCTACTGTGTGATGAAAGTGGGTACTTTCCGCTGGAAAGAAATTAATCTATGTGTTGTGATTGTTTCACTACTATTTATTTTAAAAATATTACTAATTGATACTCACGTGATTGATTTAAATAATTTATTTTAACATTTAATAAATTAAGATCATGATGATACAGACAAAACGGCACCAATAACGTGCCGTTTTTTATAAGAAAAGAGGTGATTATGCAACGTTCGTGGGCAACAACAAACCAAAGATAATCGAATCAGAAACCTCATCACCGACTATCCAACGCTGTTTAAGATACCCTTCCTGTTCAAAACCTAATTTCGCTAATAAAGCAGCTGAAGCTTTATTATCAGGGTGAATATCGGCCTCTAAACGACGAACAGATAAATGCGTTTGGAGATACGTGATAAACGCAGCCATAGCTTCTTTCATCACCCCCCTGCCTTGATAAGCCGTATCAAGGCAATATCCGATTTCGCCACGTCGTGAATTAGGGTAATGATTAAAGAAAACACACATCCCCATCAGTGTATTAGTTGCTTTATCTATCACCGCTAAACGCAGATACTCTTTTCTTTCCATATGGGTGATATCTTGAATGATATCTTCTTGCGCTTCTTGCAGAGATTGCCAAGGAAGATGACTCCAGTAGCGCGTCACTTCAGGTGAGCTCATGATCTTAAACCAATCTTCCGCATCCCCCATTTCAAAAGGGCGCAATCTTAATCTTTCTGTTTCAACCTGAATATCGGCGTAACGCATCTCTACTTTTCCTTATGTGTTTTTGGCGCCACAAATGCAATACAAACTGGCTCGGCAATGGCATCGGGTTCAGCACGAAACATTATCTCTTGAGTATCCGCTATTTTTAAGCTCGGCCAGTGCTTTAATCCCTCATCAAAATGTGCTTTTTCACAGTAATAGCCGACTGCACTCACCAAGACGACACCTTTTTCTTCTAATTGTTGAAGTGTTATATATCGATTATAAATATTAGGTGGTTGAACATTTTCTTCTAACACCCAAGGCTGTGAAGATAATGGTCTATCTTTACCATAAAAAGTCACCCATTCATGCATATACTCACCACCAACATATGCAAGTGGCGTGTGATAATGCTGATGCCATGCTTGTTCAACCTCTTGCACAAAGGTTTTTACACCAATAAATTTTTGACCTGCATTACGCACATTAGCAGCTTGAACGACGGTATAGCCAGAAACAACCAACATGCCAAACACACCTAAACCGTACAATACACCACGCAATGAACGCTTAGGCATGACACTGATTGAACCCACAAAAAGCGCAGTTGCAACTGACATAAAGGGTTGTAACCATTCCGTGATACGTCCACCTTCATGAAAACTAAACCAGACAAAAATAATTACCAATGGGAATAGCAATACAAAATTCAACAACTGGCTATCTTTAGATGCAGACCAACTTACTCGGCCACCATAAAGACGTAATATTACCCACATCAAGATAATGGGATAAAAAACCGTCAGTGCAGCACGCGTTGTACGTAAATTAAAACGGTTTTCTATTTGTGAATCGACCCACTTAAAAGCGGCAAAGTCGGTTTGCCATAACCAAATAAAATTAGGGATAACAAAAGCAAACCAAATAACTAACGCTATATAGAAATAGGGAGAACAATAACTTGCTCGAACTTTAGGTACAAAAAGGCTTGATAAAAACACAGAACCTATAAAAGCTAACGATGAATATTTCCCCATTGTGGCGATACCCATCGTAATCGCAAAACCAATCCAATATTTTTGATTGTCATTAATAGCACAAAGGAAAAAATAGAACGCCCATGCCCAACAACCCACTAGAATATAATTATCGTTATACGGGATAATATCAAAGTTGATAACGCCAGATAAATTAAGCGACAACATAGCAAACCAAGCTAGATTAGTATTTTGTGTCAACTTATAGGCTAAGTTCCAAACACCTAATAGCCCAATGGCAATGACAATAAAGTGGATAAAATACCAATAAAAGCTAAAATCGATACCGCCATAAATAGCCGGTGTCATTATAAAACCAACAAACCAAGGATTTTTTGGAGATCCCCACCCTCCATTAGTGCCCCAATTAACAGCCTCAACAGCATCATAAGGCACGGTAGGGTCAAAGAGATAACTCACTAAGATCCAGAGCGTCGCATAACCAATAACCCACCAATATACTGGTTTACGTAATTGTGCAGATAATAATGTCATAATAAATAAAAATTTAAGTTAATTAATTTAGTTTGGTCGTTGATTGACGTCACAACACAGTAAAGTATAGTGAAACGAACCGCACATTGTACGTGAGCAAAAATTAAATTGTCTTAAATTTGCGCTTTTATTGAAAATTTGTTTCTGATAGATTGCGCAACCAAGAAGATCACTATCGAGTTACCATTATGAATATGATTAAAAGAAAACCCGCAGCTAAAACACGTAAGAAATCTCGTGAAGAGCTGAACGCGGAAGGACGTGAACGTAAACGTCAAAAAAAACACCGCGGCAATCCTGCCGGTAACCGTCAGCAGGAAGCGGAAAATAAACAGCAAACGAAAAATACAGCGCCGAAAGATCCCCGTATTGGTAGCAAAAAACCGATCCCTCTGATTGTGGGTGATACACCAAAAGTGGCGAAGAAAAAACCGGCACCTGTTAAAGAAGAGCCCGTTCGTTTAACATCTGAGCAAGAATTAGACCTGTTAGAAAACGATGCTCGTTTAGATGAATTACTGTCTCGTCTTGAAAACGGTGAAAAACTCAACGCAGAAGAACAGGCTTATACTGAGAAAACCCTTGATCGTATTGACGAATTAATGGTTGAACTGGGTATTGAGTTTGAAGATGATGACGATGAAGAGAAAACAGAAGACATCATGCAATTGCTGAAAGGTAAATAATCAAAAGATTAATTATTTTCCTTGATTAGCTGACATCTAACGGATATTAATAACTTATTGATATCCGTTATTTTTTATAACGTTTTCTCTGTTTTACTTTTCATTAATTTTTATTATCAACAATAGATTAAATAACCCTCACAAGCTCAGATAACTCCATCTATTCCTCTCTTGTTATCCCTGATATCCTATTTTTCTATCTTTAATATACGAGTGATAAAAAATATGGATAACAGACAGCAGTACTTAGATATCGCAGCTGGGCAAGGAGAAAAAGTGCCCTCTCGTATAGTGGCCTTCCCTGCACAGCCACTAAACTATGCGCTTATTGAACAACGTCTAGACGAACAGACAGATTACACTGATGGTGAAATAAATTATCTCAGTGAAAATATTGACGACGGTTTTTTCTATCGTTGCCAACATGGTGATGACGAGTTACATTTTTTTGTCTGTCTTTACCCTCGTGATGAAAATTACAAAATACGCCCAATGTATTCAACAGATGAACTTACCCCGCAATTATTAGCGCACGCAAATGCCACAACTCAAGATTTATTGTTGGAAACACTGTTTACTGAAACCTTGCATCCTTTAGCGAGTTATCGCCATCAACTGAATTTTCTTAATATCATCGCACCCGAAATAGTTTTAGCATTAGATGAATCAGCGGCAGGTAAAGCATTAACGCCTGAGTGGATACGCTTCCAATTAGAAACGCCCGATCTTTATCCTGAAGTAGAAAGCTTATATGTTATTCATGCTGTCTATGACACAGAAAATGAACCACCAACCATGTTCTGGTTCCATACACATGGATTAGCTCGTTGTGGTTTAACAGAAGTCGATTTAGTTATTCCAAGTATGCTTGAATCTTACTATGGTATTCCTGATCTCTTCCGTTGCTTTGTTAATAACAGCATTAATCATCGCCAAATTGCATTTGGTGAACCAATGCTTTGCGGTCAAACATCATCAGGCTTGGAGTATCTTGTCGCATTACCTTTTGAAGAAGGTATTCGCCATATTAATCAATCAACACCACTCGAAAGCCTTAGACCTTTAGAAGAGATGCGTTACGACACGGAAGGTGCACCACACGGCGTTTTCTTGGGTGATTTGGCCGATCGTGATGAATATCATCAACATCCTTCTTCTATGCTATTTAGAACCAATGAAGAAAATCCTGTTTTAGAAACCTTCTTTAAAGGTTATGAAGAGCAGCAAGCGATGATGCTACTGCGTAGCAATGAAGAAACCTATGAGATGTCTGAAAAAGCCAAGCGACGTTGGGAATACTTCGTTTCTATGTTTGATAACTACAATCAACCACCTGTTGAGAAAAAAAGTGGGTTTCTCTCCAAGTTATTAGGAAAAGACAAACCCGAAGAGACCGAAAACCCGTGGCAATTTATGATCAAATTCGGCATTCCTTATGGTGAAGAGGAAGAGCTAGAGCATATGTGGTTTGTGCCACAGTCTCGTGATGGAGACACTGTTTATGCAAAATTACTCAATGTGCCATTTTATGTGAAAGAGATGCAAGAAGGTGAAATCTATCCCATCAATATAGATTTAATTACTGATTGGGTCGTTTCATTTGAAGGTGATAGCTATACCCCTAACAATATTTACCAGCTTTTTAGCCACCAGCAAACTCACTAATTAGTAGGCATTCACAATAACAACGCGAGCTTTTTTACTTAAGCTCGCGATCTTCATATTCTTGAAATCTACGTTTATCTTGTTCCCTGTTAATACTATTAATTGATTATTATTTTATTGCTACATCGACATCTCAACACTTCACATTTTGTTTTTGTCTAGTAACAGATAGAGAAAACAGCCTGATTTCCTCCCAATATCTTTTCTCTGGTTGATTTAAATCAAGTGCAGATAAGTGTAGTCTAGGCTAAATTATACCCAATAAGGATAGTTATAATTCTCATTAGCATTAAAAATATTTATTATAATTATCCTGACTATTATTATGTGAATTCTCATACGCGTTAATAATTATCAGTATCATTATTTTTTGTATCAACATTCGTGGAAGGACGATTATGTCTCTGATCCCAAATCACAGTTATAAAATCTTGAGCTACTCACCTCAGATTAGCCCTGCATACAGACAGAAATTGTTATCTTTAGGTATGTTACCTGGCGCTGTGTTTAACGTTATTCGTATCGCCCCACTGGGTGATCCTATTCAAATAGAAACGCACCGAGTCTCCCTAATTTTAAGAAAAAAAGATCTCGCATTCATTAATCTTAGCGAAGTAGTTCATAACGAAAAATAATCGTTATTTCTCATTCAACCTGGCAAGACAACTATTGGCATCACTATTATGACTCCTCTCACTATAGGCCTTATCGGTAATCCCAATGCCGGTAAAACAACACTCTTTAATCAGTTAACAGGCTCTCGTCAGCGTGTGGGTAACTGGGCGGGTGTAACGGTCGAACGTAAAGTTGGTCGTTTCACAACTGCAAATCATAAAATTGAGCTCGTCGATTTACCCGGAACTTACTCTTTAACGACAATCTCAGAACAGACATCGCTTGATGAGCAAATCGCCTGCCATTTCATTTTAAGTAATGAAGCAGACATGTTGATTAACGTGGTTGATGCATCAAACCTTGAGCGTAACCTCTATTTGACATTGCAACTGCTTGAGCTTGGTATTCCGTGTATCGTGGCATTAAACATGCTCGATATTGCAGAACACCAAGATATGCAAATTGATATCAAGGCACTTTCAGAACATTTGGGTTGTCCTGTTATTCCAATGATTTCAACCAAAGCATCTGGCATTGATAAGCTCAAAGAAGCCATTGATACCTTCCCGGCTGAAAAGAAAAAACCACAAGAATTACTCACTTCTTATCCACTATGGTTATTAAATGAAGTTGAGGTACTTGCTGAAAAAATTAATCATGATGAGTTTAATTTACAGCAACGTCGTTGGATGGCATTACAGTGTTTAGAGGGCGATATTTATACTCACCAACGAGCTCAAATCACGAGTGAAGATATCAAAAACATCCGCCAACGCATTCAAGACGAACAGAATAATGAACCAGAATTAGTCATTGCGGATGCCCGTTACCAAAATATTGAGCGCATCTGTCATACCGTGATCAATATGGAGTCCATTAAGCCGAATATTCTGACACAAAATATCGATAAAGTGATATTAAACCGTTGGTTAGGTGTTCCTATCTTCCTGTTTGTTATGTATTTAATGTTCGTTCTAGCAATTAACATTGGTGGTGCATTACAACCTGCTTTTGAAGGTGGCTCCGAAGCTATCTTTATTCATGGTATTCAATGGGTTGGTGCAACGTTTAACTTCCCTGAATGGCTGACAATTTTCCTTGCTCAAGGTGTCGGTGGCGGTATCAATACTGTTCTTCCATTGGTGCCACAAATCGGGATGATGTACCTCTTTTTATCTATCCTTGAAGACTCAGGTTATATGGCTCGTGCCGCATTTGTTATGGATAGATTGATGCAAGCTCTGGGATTGCCGGGTAAATCATTCGTACCACTGATTGTCGGTTTTGGTTGTAACGTACCTTCCATTATGGGTGCGCGTACTCTAGATGCACCCAGAGAGCGATTGATCACCGTATTAATGGCACCGTTTATGTCTTGTGGTGCTCGTTTAGCGATCTTCGCGGTATTTGCGGCAGCTTTCTTTGGTAAAAACGGCGCGAGTGTTGTTTTCTCGCTTTATCTTCTGGGTATTGTGGTTGCTATCCTCACAGGCTTGTTGCTAAAACACACCATTATGCGCGGCGAAGCGTCACCTTTCGTGATGGAACTGCCTGTTTATCATGTTCCTCACCTAAAAACGTTACTAATGCAAACTTGGCAACGTTTAAAAGGCTTCGTGGTACGTGCGGGTAAAGTCATTATTATTGCCAGTATGTTTATCGGTGCATTAAATAGCTTCACTTTCTCAGGTAAGCCTGCCGATAACATCAATGACTCTGCATTGGCAGAGGTCAGTAAAGTGATCACACCATTATTGCAACCTATTGGTGTTCATAACGATAACTGGCAAGCAACGGTAGGTTTAGTCACCGGTGCAATGGCAAAAGAAGTGGTTGTGGGAACATTAAATACCCTTTATACCGCGGAAAGCATTGTGAACGAGCCTTTTGATCCTGAAGAATTCGATCTGTGGGGTGAAATTGGTGACGCCTTTGGTGAAACATGGGATAGCTTAAAAGAGACTTTCACGCTAGCTGCACTTTCTAATCCAATTGAAGCAAGTAAAGGTGATGGTGAAATGGATACCGGCACAATGGGAACTATGGGGGCAAAATTTGGCTCCGGCATTGCTGCATACAGCTATTTAATCTTTGTTTTACTGTATGTGCCTTGTGTTTCAGTGATGGGTGCTATTGCGCGTGAAACCAGTCGTGGCTGGATGACCTTCTCTATTCTTTGGGGATTAAATATTGCTTACTCACTGGCTGCGCTGTTCTATCAAACCGCAACCTTTAGCGAGCATCCACAAAGTAGTGGTATCACCATTGCGGCTGTAGTTATCTTCAACTTAATTTTGTTTATCTTGTTGCGTAATGCCCGTAATCGTCTAACAATTAACTTAAGCAATAAACCTTCATTGGCTAAACAATGTTGTTCAAAAGGTAGTTGTCACTAAGTGACCAAGGAAAAGTAAGATGGCTAGTTTGATAGAAGTACGTGATTGTATCGCCCTTAATGGTCGAGCCGATGCCCGTCTTATCAGCCATCAACTCAATATGCCTGAACCGTTGGTGCAAGCAATGTTAGAGCGGCTCACATTGATGGGTAAGCTTCAAGAGGTAGATGTCGAGGATTGTCTTACGGGCAGTTGTAAAAGTTGCCCTGAAGCCACCGCCTGCCAGACAAAGCTTTATCAATTACGCTAACAATAATAGTGTATAACCGACTTAAATCCCCTATTTTTATAGGGGATTTTTCTATCATCACACTCGGTTCTATCTTGCTTGGTGCATAATAGTAGTTCATTCTTTACATGCGTGAATAAGTGCGTCACTAAATTCATCTGGATGTGAAATAAACGGTGCATGAGCCGCATTACGGAAAATAACCGAAGGTGATTGTGGATAAATAGCATCTAATAACCCAGCTACTTTTCGAGGTACTAACCCATCTAAATAACCGTAAAAACGAATAAAAGGGCAACTCAGCATTTTCAACTCTTCTCGTAAATCCTCTGTGCGCAGAATTTCTAATCCACCATTAAGCACTTCAACAGAAGGAAGAGGTTGCTCTAATACCACTGATTTTAATGCCTTCATATCTTCACGCGCACTTTGAGTACCTAATGTTTGCAGTGCTAAAAAGCGCTCAACTGTACGATGAAAATTCTCATTTAACTGCTGTTCAAACCCTCTTAAAACCTCAGGTTTGATACCAGGCCAATCGTCATGAGCACCAAAACAAGGTGAAGAAGCTACGGTAATCAACGCTTGCACATTATTAGGATTATCTAAAACAACACGGCTCGCGACTAATCCACCTAGAGACCATCCTAGCCAAATAGCATTAGCAGGCGCTTTTGTAAAAACAATCTCTGCCATCTCTTTTAATGTGAGGGCAGGAAAACCTTGGCTACGCCCATAACCCGGTAAATCAACAAGATGCAGTGTAAAATGCGAGCTTAGCCGCGGTATTAATGATTGCCAGACCTCGGCATTCAATCCCCACCCGTGTAATAGCACAAGATCTGTTTTTCCTTCACCGATTGTCTGCCAATACAATTTATTCATTGTTATGATCTCTTCTCTTAATACAGGGATTTTGATTATGTGGATAACAATAGCAGGATATTGTTGGTTATGTCGCCAACCCTTACATTATGATACTAAAGGTATTTGTTCGAGTTGTATTCGCTATTTACCTAAACAACATAACCGTTGCCCATGCTGTTTATATCCCTCATCTCACGCTATGATGCTATGTGGGCGCTGCTTACAATCACCTCCACCATGGAAACAGATGTTGACAGTCACAGACTATCAACCTCCATTAAATAAATTATTACACCTTTATAAATACCAACCTCGCCCTCAAATAGCTTTATGTCTCGCACGACTTTTTCTATTGCGATGGCTTTCACATCATAGAGAAAATGGGGTGCAGAAACCCGATAGAATTATTAGCGTTCCTTCGCATCGCCATCGCCGTTGGTCTAGGGGCTTTGAGCAAGTAGAAGCGATTGCTAAGCCTTTGGCAAGGTGGCTAAATTGTGCTTATCAACCAGATACCCTGATAAGAACTCGTGCTACACTGGTGCAAACGCATCTTAATGCCAAGCAAAGGCAACAAAATTTAAAGAATGCATTTATATTAAATAACACAGTGTCGGTATCAGGGAAAAATCTGGCACTAATTGATGATGTTATCACTACAGGCGCGACATTAAAGAGTATTGTCCCCTTGTTATTTCGTGCGGGAGCACGCTCTGTTGAGGTATGGGCGATTTGCCGAACCTTGTAGTTAACCGCCAATTGGGCGTATGATAACCAACCAGAACAGTCAACTATTGAGCAAGACGATATGATTATTATTACTGATGCCGCACAGGCGCATTTTGCCAAACTACTGGCTAACCAAGAACCCAACACCCAAATTCGTGTATTCGTTATCAATCCAGGCACACCTAATGCTGAATGTGGCGTTTCATACTGCCCACCTGATGCCGTAGAACCAAACGATACTGAAATTAAGTTCGAAAAACTTTCTGCGTATGTTGATGACATCAGCGCACCTTTCTTAGAAGATGCAGAAATTGATTTTGTTACTGACCAACTAGGCTCACAATTAACCCTGAAAGCACCTAACGCAAAAATGCGTAAAGTCGATGCTGATGCACCATTAATTGAACGCGTAGAATACGTACTACAATCACAAATTAACCCACAATTAGCAGGGCATGGTGGTCGTGTTAGTCTAATGGAAATCACAGAAGATGGTTATGCTATCTTACAATTCGGTGGTGGGTGTAACGGTTGTTCAATGATTAATGTCACATTAAAAGATGGTATCGAAAAAGAACTGTTAAACCAGTTCCCAAATGAATTAAAAGGTGTGAAAGACTTAACTGAACACCAACGTGGTGAACATTCCTACTACTGATCCTTCAGTATCACATCCCCTATGATACTCACCTGCACGGATATCATGGGGGATTTGTTTATTAAAATAATCATTTACAAAGTATAACGTCATCTTTACCTATTTGACGTTATGATAAATGTACCGTTCTCTCGCTCAGAACAAATAAATCAATTAACAATATAATAAATAAGACAATTATGGATAAGTTTCAATTTCTCAGCATTGAACAAGCCTATCAATTCTGGACATCTCAATCGGCAATCTTAGTTGATGTTAGAGATCCTCAGAGTTACCGCATGGGTCATGCTACCGGCGCATTTCATCTCACCAATGATACGCTAAACAAATTTTTACAAGATGCTGACTTTGATGTGCCTGTGATGGTGATGTGTTATCACGGTCATAGCAGTCAAGGAGCAGCTCAATATCTGGTCAATATGGGCTTTGAAACCGTTTACAGTGTTAATGGTGGTTTTGAAGCATGGCTAAGAGAGTTTCCACAAGCGATAACCTCTCTGCAATAACTACAGATGAGTTTTGTTAATGATCCACATTATTACGCTTTCTAACCCTCAAGCAGCTGATTTATTTGTCAATTATATGGCAACAAAAGGTGTGCGAATTCACGCAAAAAATGAAAATCAGCAGATCTCACTTTGGTTAGAAGACCAACATCAATTGGATATGGTTGAAAAAGAACTCAATACTTTTTTACGCGAGCCTTTTCACCCACGTTACCAAGCCGCAAGTTGGCAAACCGGTAATCCGCAAAATACGGGTATCAAATATCGCCCAGCTTTTTCGATAAAAAATATGGTGCAACGTTCAGGGCCGTTAACGGTACTGGTGATTATTTTATGTATCCTCGTTTTTATCTGGCAACAAGTGGTTGGTGACTATGATGTCATGCTCCATTTAGCATGGCCTTATGAAGAGAGCTTAAACCTTGAAGTTTGGCGCTATATTACCCCAGCGTTTATTCATTTTTCACTGATGCATATCGCCTTCAACCTTGCTATGTGGTGGTATCTCGCAAGTCAAACAGAGCAACAATTAGGCACCGGTAAATTATTTGTGATCATGCTCGTTTCTGCGCTCTTTAGTAATTGGGCACAATCCTTGTTTACAGATTCCAACTTTGGTGGGCTTTCTGGCGTTGTTTACGCATTAATTGGCTATGTCGGTTTAACAGGAATACGTAATCCAGAAAAAGGTATTGGCGCTCCAACAGGTTTAATCGTCTTTTCAATTTTGTGGATTGTTGCTGGTTATATGGGTGTTTTAGGTGACTCTATCGGAAATGCTGCACATTTTGCAGGCTTCCTTATCGGCTTATTGATGGCTTTGTGGGATAATCGACATCAATTATCTCGTAGATCATAATAAAATTAACATGATATTTTTAACATTAGGGGATACCTGTGAAGCAAACGCAACGACATGATGCCATCATTGAACTGGTACGCCTACAAGGCTATGTCAGCACTGAAGAATTGGTGGAGCATTTTGAAGTCAGCCCACAGACCATCCGACGTGATTTAAATGAATTAGCGGAAAAGAACAAAATCCAACGTCATCACGGTGGTGCGGCATTACCTTCAAGCTCAGTGAATACGGCTTATCATGATCGTAAAATTATGTGGTCTGATGAAAAATCACGTATCGCACAACGAGTAGCAAGCTTAATTCCTGATGGTGCAACACTGTTTATTGATATCGGTACAACACCTGAAGCGGTCGCACATGCATTAATTAACCACAAAAACCTACGTATCGTGACCAACAATCTCAATGTGGCAACGTTACTGATGGGCAAAGAAGACTTTCGCTTAATTCTTGCGGGTGGTGAAGTACGTACACGAGATGGTGGCATTGTCGGTGAAGCGACACTTGATTTTATCTCTCAATTCCGTCTTGATTACGGTATCTTAGGGATAAGCGGTATTGATATGGATGGTTCTCTACTTGAGTTTGATTACCATGAAGTTCGCACTAAACGCGCAATTATCGAAAATTCACGCTGTGTAATGTTGGTGACTGACCATTCTAAGTTTGGTCGTAATGCGATGGTGAATTTAGGTAATATGAATCTAATCGATTACTTATTTACCGATCAAGAACCCCCCGCAGGGATCCAAAAAATTGTTGAGCAACACAACGTTCAACTCGAATTATGTTAATTGAATAAATTCCTCAAAAAGTACCTTATCAGGTACTTTTTTTTCGCCTATTTCCTACTAAACTCAGATTAATCCATTCTATTTGCTCTCATTTTTGATCTGTCTACACTCTTTTTCATTAATACATGAACAATGTTGCTTATTATTAATAAACCCACAAAAAATGTGGATATGATAATAAATTGTTACCCATATCACGCGGTTATGTTTTTTATCAGTTATATAGTTGGCATTTTCATCAAACTTCATTACAATTGTGAGCGAAAACGAACATTAAAGAATTATTTCGCGCATTCGTAGGAGGATGTTATGAAAACTCAAGACTTGATTGTCATCGGCGGCGGGATAAACGGCGCTGGAATTGCGGCGGATGCAGCTGGCCGAGGCCTTTCAGTACTTATGCTGGAAGCTCAAGACTTAGCAAGTGCGACATCTTCCGCGAGCTCTAAACTTATTCATGGTGGTTTACGTTATTTAGAACACTACGAATTCCGCTTAGTTAGCGAAGCACTGGCAGAGCGTGAAGTATTATTACGCTTAGCACCACATATCGCATTTCCAATGCGGTTCCGCCTGCCACATCAAGCACACTTACGCCCAGCTTGGATGATCCGTATTGGTCTATTCCTTTATGATCATTTAGGAAAACGTGTCAGTCTACCAAGCAGTAAAGGCATTAAATTTGGTGCAAACTCTGTTTTAAAACCAGAATTAACACGCGGTTTTGAATATTCAGATTGTTGGGTTGATGATGCACGTTTAGTGGTACTCAATGCACAAGAAATCGTCCGTCGTGGTGGTGAAGTGCGTACTCGCACAAAAGTAACCCGCGCTTGGCGTGAAAATAATTTGTGGATGGTAGAAGCGCAAGATTTACGTACTGGTAAAACATCGCTTTATCAATCAAAAGCTCTTGTCAATGCGGCTGGCCCTTGGGTTAAAACCCTGTTTGACGAAGGCCTAAAACTGAAATCACCTTATGGTATCCGCTTAATTAAAGGTAGCCATATTGTTATTCCTCGTGCTCATAACGAACCACAAGCTTATATTTTACAAAACGAAGATAACCGTATTGTCTTCGTTATTCCTTGGATGGATGAATTCTCTATCATCGGTACTACGGATGTTGAATATAAAGGTGATCCTAAAGATGTCGCTATTGATGACAACGAAGTTCAGTATTTACTGAAAGTCTATAACGATCACTTTAAAAAGCAGTTAACCAAAGAAGATATCGTTTGGAATTACTCTGGTGTACGCCCATTGTGCGACGACGAATCCGATTCACCACAAGCGATAACCCGTGATTACACCTTAGATGTTCACGATGATAATGGTCAAACACCACTATTATCTGTATTTGGTGGTAAATTAACGACTTATCGTAAATTAGGCGAACACGCCGTTGATAAACTCGTAAGCTACTTCCCTAACATGGGTAAACCGTGGACCAAAAATGGTCAATTACCGGGTGGTAATTTAGAAGGTTGTGATCGTGATGGTTATTCACGTTTAATTCGTCAACGTCATCCTTGGTTACCAGAAGCACTAGCGCTGCGTTTTGCCCGCACTTATGGTAGCAACACTGAATTACTGCTTGAAGGTATTACTGATTTAGCCGGTATGGGCGAAAACTTCGGTCATAATCTGTATGAAGCAGAATTACGTTATTTAGTGAAACATGAATGGGTTATCGAAGTTGATGATGCGATTTGGCGTCGTACCAAACTCGGCATGTGGCTAGATGACGAACAAAAACAACGTATTAGTCAATGGTTAGCGGCTAATACACAAAATTCATAAGAATAGTCACCCTATTCTCTGACTCTGTTCGATGTTTTTATTAGCAATTTTTGTGGCGCCTAATACCGCGCCACTTTTTTTTGCTTTTTTTACCAAAACGCTAAAATTACTCATCATTGATCATGAGTTAACTGCTTTTCTAGAAAAGCTTTTAACACTGTTGCATTATTTTGTTGCTCGTCTTTACCTGAATAAAGTAATACCAGCGGTTGCTTTTTGGCTATTGCGACAAGTGATTGCCAATGTTCAGGTGCAGCCATTAATTCTTGCGTATAACGTTGCCTGAATTCAGTAAAATCGCCCCCTCCGCCATGAAACCATTTTCGTAATTCAGTCGAAGGCGCGACACCTTTATTCCATTCATCATAATGAAAATCGGTCTTTTTCACACCCCTTGGCCAGAGCCTATCGACTAACACACGATAACCTTCATGCTCGCCGTCTTTATCATCATAAACACGTTTACAAGTGATCATTTCGCCTCTCATCAATACGTTAGTTAACTTTATTGTAGAAGAAAAATGAGAAGATTGACCTCTCAATACGCTCATTTTCATCATAGAGTCTCTTTCAACATGAAATTTTCTCTCCTTTTGATTGAATTATCCTCATCAAAAACAAGGTGAATAGTTGTTGACTAAATAACCTAATTAAGAGAATCTACATCTAGACGTCTAAATGGTTAGATGGGTAACTAGGTAGTGATACTTAAATAAGAATAACAACACAGTGACATGATTGATGAGGTATAGGTATGAGCTTTTATCACGCAAGCCAACATGAAGCATTAAACCAAAATCTTGCCGAGCTTGATGGCCAGATCCAAGTTTCTTTTGAGTTTTTCCCACCTCGTACCGAAGAGATGGAAAATACTCTTTGGCAATCTCTTGCGCGCTTAAATACCTTAAAACCGAGCTTTGTTTCTGTGACTTATGGTGCAAACTCAGGCGAGCGAGATAGAACGCACTCGATTATTAAAGGGATCAAAGAGCGTACAGGATTAGAAGCCGCACCGCATTTGACTTGCGTTGATGCTAGCCGTGAAGAACTACAGCATATCGCACAAGATTATTGGCAAAGTGGTATTCGCCATATTGTTGCCTTACGAGGTGATTTACCGGACAACACTCAAAAGCCCGATATGTACGCCACCGATTTAGTTCATTTACTCAAAGGCGTGGGTGATTTTGATATCTCCGTTGCAGCTTATCCTGAAGTCCATCCTGAAGCAAAAAGCGCACAAGCGGATTTAATTAACTTAAAAAGAAAAGTCGATGCGGGAGCAAATCGCGCCATCACTCAGTTCTTCTTTGATGTCGAAAGCTATTTACGTTTTCGTGATCGCTGTGTTTCAACAGGTATTGATGTGGAAATTGTGCCAGGTATTTTACCTGTCACTAATTTTAAACAGTTAAAACGCTTTGCCGATTTAACCAATGTAAAAATTCCGGGATGGATGCATAAAATGTTTGATGGGTTAGATAATGATCCTGAAACCCGTAGTCTGGTAGGTGCATCAATTGCAATTGATATGGTGAAGATCTTAAGCCGAGAAGGCGTCAAAGACTTCCATTTTTATACACTTAATCGCTCAGAACTGACCTATGCTATTTGCCATACGCTAGGCGTTCGTCCTGAACTGGTACAAGCCTGATCCTAACTTACAATTACCCCGCTAATTAAGCGGGGTGACATCGTGATAGATTACTCACCAAAGTGATATGGCTTTTCTACTGGCAATAGGCTGTATGCGGTGTCGAGATCACCATTAGCAATACAATTATCTATTTTACGTGCCTTATCGGTAATATCCGTAATATTCACAATCCACTCTTGGCAATATTTTTCAACTGCTTGATTTCGCAAACCAATTTGGATAGTGCGATAACTGAGTCGATTCAGATAAATATCACGTTCAGGATCCCACTGAATACGGATATTACTGGTTTCTGATGCCGCTTTCCAAGCCTCAGCACTGACATAGCGGTCTGGGTCAAAATGACTCACAACACCTTGTGTCAGCATCTCTTGAAAGCCTTCATGGGTAATATCAACGGCAAGAATAGAAGCTTGGTTAGCATCTTTACGTCCCCAACCAGAACGGTACATCATCCAAAGAAAGGAAGGTTTTACCCAAGTCATGCGGGTCATACTAAAGGGGGGCGAAACAAATGTTCCGTTTGCGACTGCGCTCTGAGCAATAGTATTTGAATAGGCTTGATAAACACGAACAAAATCATTCGTATAATATGCCCTTACTTCGCATTCAGGACATCGGTCAACATCATCGTTCATCTTTCTTTAATATCCTTTTATATTAATAAAATGGAACTATCCGCTTAAATTATGAGCCTCTGATTACAGATAATCAAGAGTCCCCATTTTTTATAAGGCTATATAAATAGCGTAACGCGTGCCCACAGAAATAAAAAAAGAATAACAATAAAACGAGCAGACTCATGTTCCTATTGTGTTTTATTTATACAGTGATAAGTCAATTAATCTTGCTAATCTACTCACAAAGTGAGGCGAATAAGCAATTTAATTGACTCACTGGATAGAGATTAGGCGCTCGATAAGCTGTGTTTTGATAAGTGAAGGGGATTTCACGGTATTACCTGAAATTTTTGCCGTCATGATTTCAAACGCTTTTTCGACTAATAAAGCCTCATCTTGCTTCATTGACCACACGTTATTAGGTAAAAAGCTCAACATCACATGATCATCGAAGGTACCAATATGGAGGTGAGCAGGAATAACACCTTCACGCTGACGAATAACACTCAATAGACCTTCAAGAATAGGCAGTGATGAGGCAATAAAATGAGTCGGTATTTGCTGATGTTGCTCTAAATACTGTTTCATCATTTGTTCGCCATCTTTGGTCGTATTCTGTTCTGCATAAGAGACCGTGACACGACTATCATCGCCATAATGCTCTTTTATCGCTTGCACATAACCGCGCAAACGCGCTGCAATCGTAGGCAGTAATGCATCTCCCGCAAAAAAATGGATTGGTGCATCTTGCTTTATCATCGCTCTTGTCAGTTGAGCACCACTGTCACAGTTATCTGAAGCGACACAAATAGCCTCACTCACAGAGAAATCTCTATCTAAAAATACCAATGGTTTTTGACGATGCTTAACATGGTGTAGCTGATTTTTGCGGCTTGATGAAACAATGAAAATACCATCAACATTGCGTTCATCCATTGATTTAACAAGCTTATTTTCATTTTTGATATCACCATAGGTACAGCTAATTGTTAGCTGGCAACCAATTTGGTGACAATGCATCTCTAATTTTTCTGCTAAAGCAGCGAAGAATGGGTTAGAAAGACGAGGGATAACCAATCCGTAGGTATCTGTTTTATTCAGCTTTAAACTTCTAGCTGCATGATTGACGGTATAGCCAAACACCTCAACATAGTCCGCTATTTTCTTTTGCGTTTTTGCACTGATCCGGTATTGATCACCTTTGCCATTTAATACCAATCTGACTGTGGTAATAGACAAATTCAGGTCATTTGCAATCTGTTCAACTGTTTTTGCCATTAATATTCCATTATTGATATTGTGCCCTCATCGTAATGATGAGGGCCTGTTAACCTTTACTGAGCAGGCTTAGCTCGGTATTTCTTCCACATCGCTTTTAACGAAGGTCCAATAATGGGTAGGATCAACGTCAGTATCGCAATACCTAAGAATGTCGCTGTAATCGGGCGTGTATACAGGATAGATAAATCACCCTGAGACATCATTAAAGCACGACGTAAGTTTGATTCTGCCATCGGCCCTAAGATAATCCCGATAACCACAGGAGACATGGAAAAATCGAGCTTAATCATAATGTAAGCGAGCAATCCTGCCCCCATCATCACAAATACATCGATGATACTATGGTTCACAGAATAAGCACCGACACTACATAATACAAAGATAATAGGTACTAATACACGGCGTGGCACATCCATCACTCGAACAAAGAGTTTCATACATAAGAAACCTAAGATACCGAGGAAAATATTCGCCATCATCAAGCCAATAAAAATACTGTTTACTTCAACGGGATTGTCCGTAAAAAGCTGAGGCCCCAATGCCAATCCTTGAACCATAAACGCACCCATAATAATGGCGGTTGCGCCATCACCTGGGATACCTAAGGTCATTAACGGCACCATGGTTCCGCCTGTGACTGAGTTTGCACCAGCCTCTGGTGCAGAAACACCTTCTGGTGAGCCGTGACCAAATTCTTCAGGGTGTTTAGACCAACGTTTCGCTTCGTTATAAGAGATAAATGATGAGATATCTCCGCCCGTTCCCGGAATAGCCCCAATCGTTGTACCAATGGCAGATGAACGAAAATAAGTTGGTAATACACGTTTAAAATCAGCCCATGTCGGTAATACACGGTGAATACGTGCGTTAATTTTTTCGCTCTTCTTCTGTTTGCGTTCACGGTACTCTTCTTCAAAGCTAATAAGTCCTTGAGAGAAAGCAAACAGACCCACCAAGATAGGGATAAACGAAACGCCACCCATTAGGTAAACGGTATCAAAGGTGAAGCGAGGCCCAGATGTCATTGGATCAAGACCAATAGTTGCAATCGCTAAACCTATCGCACCACCCATTAATCCTTTCACAATCGATTGCGATGATACACTGGTAATAATACTTATGCCAAATACAGCGAGCGCAAAATATTCAGCCGCCGAGAAACCCGTCGCCACTTTTGCTAATTGAGGCGCAATAACAATCAGGGCGATCGTACTAAAGACGCCTCCAAACATAGAGCCCATCGTAGATAAACCCAACGCTCTGCCTGCTTCCCCTTTTTTCGCCATTGGATAACCGTCCAATACCGTTGCAGCGGAAGCGGGAGTACCCGGCGTACTAATCAATATCGCAGTAATTGAGCCGCCATAAACGGCACCACAATACATGCCTAATAACAGGAGGATCCCTGTCATTCCTTGGAAGGAATAAGTTAATGGGAGAAGTAATGCAATCCCCATATTCACTGTTAAGCCTGGTAATGCGCCGATAATAATACCCGCGAACACCCCTAACAGGATCATCGTTATCGTTTCCAGACTGAAAACGACCATTAAAGCGTCTAGTATTTCCATCTCAAAGCTCCTTTACCGCTTACTCAAAAAAGACGGAGGTTGGCAGAGGTGAATTAAAGATAATGTCAAAGAAGACATAAACGACGGCAACTATTACAACCGGAATAACAACCAATGCAATAGGTTTTCTTTCATTCATCAGCCACATAATGATCGGGATAAGAAGCAGTGACGGAATAATAAAGCCAAAAAAGTGCAGGCCTGTGGCATAGACCAACATAAAGAGGCCCAAACCGTAAGCGCGTTTAACTGCAGTAGAACTCAGGTCAACAGACTGGTGTACATGTTTGATTTTATCAACCACAACACTGATCCATTGAAAAATCCCCAGTAAAATAAATAAGATGGCTAAACCGTAAGGCCAAAAACGTTCCCCTGGTACACCATAATCATCAAACATGCTCATATCACGGGAGAGATAGATAATTAGTGCCCCGAAAGCCACTGAAATCGCACCGATGATTGTATTGATTTTTGTCATGTCGGGATCTCCCCGACCCTACCTGCCGTAACAGGTAGGGTGGTTTATAATAATAGAAAGGTTATTTTTTCAGGGTTGTTGAAATTAACTCAGCATACATCTCGTGGTCTTCTTTCATCATTTGGTAAGCATCGTCACCAGTGATGAATACAGGCATAATACCTTGTTTTTTCAATGCTTCTTGATATTCAGGTTTTTGAACCACTTCAGAGAATGCATCCACTAACTCTTTCTTCACGTTATCAGGTACATTAGCGGTTGTTGCTAATACAGCCCAAGCACGCATTTTCACGTTAGTATCTAATTTCAATGCTTCTTTGAAAGTCGGTACTGCTGGGAATAATGGGAAACGACGTTCATCCATTACACCAAGAACACGTAAAATACCCGCATCAACTTGAGATTTAACCGCACCTGGTGTGGTTAATACGCCATCAATGTGATTACCCACTAATGCTGCGATTGAAGGACCTGTACCTTCGTTATAAGGGATATGGTTAAATTTAGCGCCAGTAGTACGTTCGATATTCACGCCCGCTAAGTGATAAATAGCACCCATACCCGAGTTACCGACTTTCAGTTTACCCGGATTCGCTTTCGCGCCATCGATAAACTCTTGTAACGTGGTGTAAGGTGATTCTGCATTAACAACTAATACCACTGGGTCGGCAATAGTTGTTGCGATTGGGGTAAAGTCTTTATAAGTAACAGGTGATTTTCCTTGGTGTGGGAACATCGCCAATTCGACGGTTGTCATCACTAATTTTGTGCCATCTGGGCGCGCATTAGCAACTTCAATCAGACCCGTTAAACCATTACCAGCAGGCTTATTCACAGGAACAAAAATACGTCCAGCTGGCATAACATCTTTTGCAAATTCAATGATAGTACGAGCAGAAGTATCAGTACCACCGCCCGGATTTTTCGGGATGACAACATCAATATTTTTTGTAGGATACGTTAACTGTTGGGCAACAGCATTCCCCATGCCCAGTGTCATCGTAATCGCCAACGCTGCGAGTAGACTCTTTTTCATAAAACCCTTTCTCCACATTTTTATTGAGTAGCCATTAATTGCTGATAAACAATGTTTTTTCGATTCCAAGTAAAGGTCACGTGTAGGGTATTGTTTTCAGCAATAATAGCCGGATATGAAAATTCGCCTTCCCCATCGAGTAAATCGAATGGTTCAGACCAAGTACTGCCATTATCGGATGAAAGACTGACAGAGATAGGATAACGACGGCTCCAGTTACCTGAATTCGGGTTATACACCAATGCCAGTTGACCATCTGCGAAGGAGACGACATCAATGCCGCTATTATTATTTGGTAATATTGTTGCATAAGCCGGACACCAACTGCGCCCATAATCCGTTGAATCGCTACGATAAATAGTACCGCGCGTACTCCGCATCATGGCATGCACATGCCCAGGCTGGGATTCCCATAGTGTTGGCTGTATCACGCCATCCCATTGAAAAACACGTTGTAGATCAGTCTCCCATAGGGCATCGTCCTTTAAACCCTGCCAGATTTCATGTTCCATCTGCCCACCTTTATGATGTTCAATCGGAATATCCACTCGCAACCAGTGTTGACCGTTGTCACTTGAAATATCGACAAACGCATCCCAGAATTGGTCATCCTCAACCGATCCTGGTGCCAACCACTCGCCATTCGACATCACTAATACTTTGTTCTTCACAGGACCTCTAGGTGCTACATCACCAGAAACCAATTCACTCGGTAAACTCCAGCTATTTCCGCCATCCTTCGAGATAACGTATTG
The DNA here is from genome assembly GCF_003144535.1 of Proteus penneri. GTDB lineage: Bacteria > Pseudomonadota > Gammaproteobacteria > Enterobacterales > Enterobacteriaceae > Proteus > Proteus penneri. The sequence goes on from NZ_PHFJ01000008.1 coordinate 131,256, forward strand.
GGTCGTCCAACTATGTACATCGGGACCCGTTTTATAAAACAGCCAGATATTACCTGTTGATGGGTCAACATGTAAAACTGGATTCCAGTGTGCAACACCCGGATTTTTAACAACAGGTTGAGCGTGTTGCCAATGATCACCCTCTTTCATCACTAGCCAGATAGCGGTATTACCGCTACCTTCTTTATCGCCAGCGAAAAAAGCGGTTAACAAACGCTCAGAGTTAGGCACACGCACAATCGTTGAAGCATGGCAGTGATTAAAAAGTGAATGTGCATTATCAAGCACAAACTGGGTTTCCTTCATCACGAAAGGCATATTCCTACTCCTGTGTCCTAAATTAATCTAACGAAAGCCACTTCTTCATATTCTCACCCAATGCAGTCATGCTATTGACGGCAGAAGGGAAAAATGAGTTTTCAAACTGACTGCTGTTACGGGAACGGCAGACCAGTGTGCTGAAGTTACCAATCAGGCGCTGATGATATTTAGCGCATGCTGGATAATCCAGTGTTTCGGTCATCGCTGCTGTTGATAAATAATCTGCTAACACCGCAGCCTGCTCTGGTTTATCTTTCCAATTCTCATAAAGCCAAACATAAAGCTCTGGATGGAAATTTGCCATAACACCGCTATATGCCTGACATCCTGCTTGGAATGAAGCTAATAGCGTTTGACTGTTGGCGTTTGCAAGATGCAAGCGAGTTCCTTTTGATAATGCCAAACGGCGCTCTATCATTGGTAGAGAACAACACGTATCTTTGATGAAAGTAAAGCGATCACTTTGTGCACACCACTCTACAATCTCTTCAGATAACAAGCATTTGTAAGGATGAGGACATTCATAAATGCCCAAATCAATCTCTTTTGGTACCACATTGGTTAAGACTTGCAGTGTTTCCAGCGCTTTATCATCAGACTCACCAATAAGCGCTAAGCGATTACTGATCATAATGACGCCATCAACACCTGTACCTGCCATTGCCTGCAATTGTTCTTTTTGCTGGCTTAATGCGGTTGCAGTATGGCCAGAAGCCACTACAGGTACTCTTCCATCTGCTTTTTCAACGATAAAGCGGGTAAGCGCTTGAGTTTCCTCATCACTTAAATAAAACATTTCGCTTGATTGGCAGGCAGCAAAGAGTCCATGTACACCAGAATCGATATACCAGTCTACAAGGCGCTCTAATGACGCCCAATCAATCTCCCCTTTGGCATCAAAGGGAGTTAACATAACAGGCCAAACACCGACGTATTTTTGCTGGCTCATCATCAATTCCTTACAGTAAGTTAATGGCATCGCCTGCCACTTTCACTTGGATACCTTGAGTCAATGCTTGAGCAACGAATGCTTTAAGCACAAACGCCAATTTATCTTCATCAACATAAGCCACGGTAATGTGGTTACTTTGATGCCCCGCCATAAGGTCATCACGTGTTACGCCATCTAACGTACAGTTCAGTAATGGCCATTCGTAGTTAGTTGCTCTACGACGACGTTCAAATTCTGCTTCAGGTAATTCCACCGCTACGCCAGTACCAATATGCATAATTACATCAGTACCTTCATAGTGTGCACGCGCCCATAACAAACGCCCTGCTTTACCTTGACCTGCGATAGTTGATCCTCCTTTAGGGAAGAACATCGGAGGCTGACGATAACCTGTCGCACCTTTTAAGCCGCCTTTGAGGTGTTCAAAAGGAACCGATCCTGAAATTTCCATATCCCAGTAGAACGTGCCTTCATACTCACTACCCCAACGAATATCATGCAATGTGGTTTCCGCCGGTAATCCTAATGAGGTTAATAAACGCCATAACATCGTTTGAGGAATAGCCGTACCCATATCCACTTCGTTGATACAAGGAATTGGCGTATTAGGGCAGATAATCTCGCCGTTTTCATCTGGTAGTGGGAAACGCGCGGTTGAACCAATCGCACCTTCAGCAAAGTCAGACGCTGGGCAACAATCTTTTAAGCCCTGCTGATATTGCACGCCCACCGCAGTTAAACCAAAACGTTTGACGAAACGCGCCATTGCAATCATCATGGCGCACTGTTCCATCACCTGTTCACGAGTGAGTTCAGTTTTGTCATCTTGACCAAACATAAACGTCATCCCGTTATCTTCGTACCACTGTAAACATGCCTCTCTTAATTCTGTCGGCACTTTCGCCATTTCGACCAGTAACGCAGATTGAGAAAGGGATTCAATTGGCATACCAATATTGATCATCGCCTGTTGTGGGAAGACCCCGTTAATCATTCCCATACAGAATGTATCGAACAAACCAATTATTTCTTTATTTTTAATTATATATTCGCCGACTTTACGACCCACTTCGCCAGCGTCTGTCGCCATTACCCTGTGTGTTGGCGCAATATCTGTAAGATAGCTAAGCTTATGATTTACATAACCATATTTTAACCAAGTCGCTAAGCCATCTACAAAAAATTCATCATCAAATTCTTCTGACCATAAACGTGAATAATTTTTACCTAAACTGGTCATCGTGCCCGCTAAACACAACATTCCTACCAAACCCGGCCATGTACCATCAAAGTTAGCTAGCAGTAAAATAGGACCACGATGGTGTGCTAATGAAGAGGCAATATGGTGTGAATATTGCCATGCAGTTAATAACACGATAACCGGCGCATCAGGATCGATAGCGGCAAACATGTCGCAACCTTCACGCTGACTACTGATAAAACCATGACCGCGAGCTTCATTAATTTCATGAGCACGCTTCATTTTGTAACCTTGAGCTTCTAATGCTGCAGCCAATTTATCTTCAAATTTTTTCTGTACAGGCCAGCATGTTACGTTTGCAGGCTCACGTAAGTCTGCGTTGGTGACCATCAGGATCTCTTTCTGACCTGCTGTGATGGTTGTTGGTAATTTTGGTAGATTTAAGTTCAACATAAGATATCCCTGGTGAGGTAAACTTGGTTCATAATCGGAAAAATTAGAGGTCAACAATCTGACATCATTTCGTTATAACGCTGCTGATCTTGATACATCTGCAAATAAACTTGATATTTAGCTTGATGGAAAGCAAACGTGTCGCTATCTGGTGTGATAATGCTGCCTTCTCGTACCATTGCGCTGGCAGCTTTTGAGAAATCATCAAAGGCTTTACACGCGACAGCACCGAGTAACGCAGCCCCTAAATTCACCGCATCTTCTTCTTGTGCTAAATGAATTTCACGACCTGTCGCATTGGCGTATTCGCGTAGCCACAATGGATTTTTCGTTGCTCCACCGCACATCACAATGCGATTGATTTGATGTCCAGCATCTTCAAGTGTGTCGATAATATGGCGTGTGCCATAAGCAATAGATTGCAGTGTTGCAAGATAATAACGAGCCAATGCAACACGACCACTTTCCAGTGTTAATCCGCTTACCATACCTTTTGCAGCAGGATTGGCGCGCGGAGAACGATTGCCATGATGATCAGCTAAAACATGAAACTGTGTCGTTGGATATTGTTCATTCTCTTCCAATTCAGCGACAGCTTCGTTTAATAAGGCATAGTAGTTAACGCCTTTTTCATTCGCTTCTTGCTCTAATTCAGCCCATGACTCATGACGGCGGATAGACCATTCAACTAACGCACCAGCGGCACTTTGACCACCTTCGTTTAGCCACAATTCGGGTAACATCGCGCCAAAGTAAGGTCCCCAAACACCGGGCACCATAATGGGATATTGGCTCACAATCATATGGCAGTTAGATGTACCACTGATAATTGCCAAACTCCCTTCAGGTTGTGATGCCGTTAATGCCAAGCCACCCGCATGTGCATCAATAATGCCTGAAGCAACAATGACACCTGTGTGCAAGCCAAACGCATTGGCAACCGACTCATCTAAACAACCTGCTTGTTCACCCAATGCCAGAATGGTTTGTGGTACTTTTTCTAATAATTCATCCAAACCTACATCGGCTAACAAACTCTCACTGAATTGTCCCTGATGTGCTAAATAGTTCCATTTACAGGTTAATGTGCAGGTACTTGCTACATCTCCTGATGTTGCTTTCCAAACTAAAAAGTCTGCTAAATCAAAGAATCGCCATACATTTTGATAACGTTCTGGGTAATGGTTTTTCAACCACAGAATTTTTGGCAATTCCATTTCAATACTCACTTCACCACCAACATATCGCAGTGAAGGATCATTGGTCAGATTGATGGTGACCGTTTCTTGTACAGCTCGGTGATCCATCCACATGATGATATCTTGTTCAGTGTTACCGCTTGGTGAAACAGAAAGCCCTTTACCGTCCTTACCCACTGCAACTAAAGAACAAGTGGCATCAAAACCAATAGATTTCACATGGATAGGATCAATAGCAGATAACGCCACCGCCTCTTTTACGGTAGTGCAAACCTGCTGCCAAATATCGGTAGACGATTGCTCAACGAAATCCGTTTTTGGACGGAATTGAGCAATAGGGCGGACAGAAAAGCCCAAACGCTTTCCATTGCTATCAAATACCGCTGCACGGACACTGGCTGAGCCAACATCAACGCCAATAAAATATTGTTGTTCCATGCGAACCCTCATCATTTGCTAACGCTATGCTAATTTTTGCTACTTCGAGTTAGCAAGTTAATTCGAGCATGACGAAAAAACAATCACAATAAGAGTAGTTTGTGATGCAGATCTACATAGATAATTTAACTATATGATTTTATAGGTAATTTATTTATTTGGCTTTATGCATTATTTAGATGACGTACTGAATCGATTATGTTCGCTATGAAACTAACGAACATTTAATTAATAATGTAAGTAAAAACACTTAAAATAATATTAACGCCTCAACAATACCCTCTCTTCTATTAAAAGATATCTCACTAATAATGAAAGATATTATTCAAAAAATAATGAAATCAGGGAAAACAATAATATTCCTATTGCTATAACGCTCTATTACTTTATTTTTAATAAGTTAATTTAAATTTATATATTCATTTTTGGAGTGTTTGATCATGTTAAAAAATATTGCTGTCAGTCTCTCTCTACTACTTTTTCAGCGACATTAGCAGAAAAAGAATCACATCAAAAAATACTTAACAGTATTGCTGTTTATTAATTAGATAACAGATTGAATAAGTTTTTTAGAATAATCATGTGTAACATTACCTAGATTATTTACCTCACATAATTCAATTTTCTTACCTTGTAAAAAGAACATCACTTTATCGCAGAAATAAGCCACCGTTTGAATATCATGACTAATAAAAAGATAAGAGAGTGCAAATTCTTCTTTTAACTGTTTTAATAAATCTAATATTTGAACTTGAGTGGGAATATCTAAAGAGCTAAGCGCTTCATCTAATACAATAAGTTTTGGATAAGACGCTAATGCACGACATAAACATACCCGCTGAGCCTGACCACCAGACAGTTCAAATATATAACGGGTATAGCAACTTTTAGGTAATTCTACTTTATCTAAAAAAGCAAAAATAAGTGTTCTGAGTGCTTGATGGCGAATACTTGGATTAATGATTTTAATCGGCTCAGCAATAATTTCGCCTACCGTTAATGTCGGATTAACAGAAGTCAGATAATCTTGAAAAACGATACTGATTATACCTTGGCGATGAAGTCGTTTTGTAACGGGCTTATTATTTAAAGAGATAACACCACTATCAGGTAATTCTAATCCACAAATTAAACGAGCTAAGGTACTTTTACCACTACCACTTTCCCCTACTAAACCAAAAGTTTCTTGGGTATTTATATTAAAAGAAAGCGCATCAATAACCTTCACTTTTTCACCGAATAAAGTGTTATTTCTTTGAGTATAAAACTTACTGATATTCTCAACGTTTAATAACATAGCATCTCTTTTATTATGATGATATTAATCTGTTTTTTTATTAATCAATTGCTCAAAACGTAATGAAAGCTGTCGGCGTGCATTAATTAAATAACGCGTATATTCCTGTGTTGGAGATGTTAAAACGGTTGCTTTATCACCACATTCAACCATTTTTCCCTCTTGCATCACGACAATATCATCAGCAATTTCATTAACGAGTCCTAAGTCATGGGAAATAAAAATCAGCGTTGAATGATGAGTGGTGACGACATGCTGGAGTAGCTTTAAAATCTCTCGACGAAGGGGTGCATCAAGCGCCGTTGTCGGTTCATCAGCAATTAATAGTTTAGGTGACAACGCGAGCGCAATTGCAATCATCACACGTTGTAGTTGTCCGCCACTTAATTGATGAGGGAATGCCTGCATAATAGATTGAAATTGATGAGGAAAAACATGAGATAATGCCAACTGAGTTTCTTCCAGCGCTTGCTTTTTAGTATAGGAAAAATGGTAGATTAAAGTTTGGCTGATTTGCTTACCTATTTTCATCAAAGGATCAAACGCACTCATGCCATTTTGAACAATCAAACCTAAAGATGTTCCCAATAAAGCTCGACGTTGAGAAAATGCCTCATCACTGATTTTCTTTCCTTCAAAGAGGATCTCCCCTGATACTACTAATTGTTCAGGCAGTAATCCCATAATGGCTTTACTCATCAAGCTTTTGCCACTTCCACTTTCTCCGATAATTGCGAATGTACGCCCTTGCTTTATCGAGAAAGAGACATCATCAATCAGCTTTTTTCCGCTTTCTTGATGAGTAATAGAAACATGCTCAAGCGTCAGTAAGTTGTTCATGCTTTTCTCCTACTGACTGGCGATTATCAGGATCAAACACATCACGTAAAAAATCACCCCAAAAATTAAAGGCAGTGACAACAAGAGTGATAGCAATCCCCGCAGGCAACATCTGTTCTGGATGTAATACCATGACATTTTTTGCTTCACTGAGCATATTTCCCCATTCTGGGATCGGTGGTTGTACGCCTAACCCTAAAAAAGAGAGCGCCGAGATCATTAAAATAACACTGCCAATATCGGTTGATGCTAAGACGATAGTTTCAGCAAACGTCACAGGTAATAAGTGGCGTCGTAAAATATGGTGAGAAGGCGCACCAATCACGCGGGCGTAAGCAATATAGTTACGATGTGAATATTGGCGAACAACCCCCCTGATCATTCTGGCATACCATGCCCATTTCACTAAAACAACGGCAATTAAGATATTACCAATGCCCGGCCCCATTATTCCCACTAACGCTAAGATCATAATTTCTGCAGGAAATGACAAAACTACATCACATAATCGCATAATCAAGGTATCTGTCTTTCCATGGAAAAATCCGGCTAACATCCCCATTAACCAACCAATGATTAATGTCACACTCATGGCAAATAAGGCATAAAATACTGTCGTTCTTACACCAAACAATAACCTTGAAAAGATACAGCGCCCTAAATTATCCGTACCTAACGGATAATCAACACTCATGGGCTTAAATTTCAAACGTATTGAAGTTAATGTGGGATCATGCGGTGCTAACCAAGGGGCGAATATTCCTGCAATAACCACAATCATAATCACCAATAAACACAGTTGTGCACTTTTATCTTTTGCGAGCCGTTGCCAAAAAATCCGCCACATTATTCTCTCCTTAACCGTGGATCTGCCATCATTTGAATGACGTCCATCAGAAAATTAAAAAACAGAAAGAGCAGTGACATCAATAAAATATAAGCTTGTATCATCGGATAATCACGACCAAATATGGCGCTGATACATAGTCGCCCAATTCCCGGCCATGCAAAAATATTTTCAATGACCACTGTACCTGCAATAAGCTTCGGAATACTCATACCCAGTGCCGTTAAACTGGAATACAGCGAATTTCGTAAAATATGGCGACGTAAAATCAGGTTATCCGGTAATCCTCGTGCTTTGGCATAAAAGACGTAAGGCTGATGCCATTGGTTTAACATCGCACCTCTTAACAAGCGTAAATAAGTACCGATATACCCTAAAGAAAGCGCCAGAGCAGGCAAAATAACAGATTGTGGTGATAACATTCCACTGACAGGGAGCCAATCTAAATAAACGGCGACTCCCCAGATTAATAGCAATCCTAACCAATAATTAGGTATAGCCGTTAAAACAAACACAATGAAACGAATACATTTATCTATAAAACTTTGAGGTTTAGCCACACACCACAATGCTAAAGGCAGTGCCAAAATAATCGTAAAGAATAGCGCCGTCGAGGCTAGCCAAAGTGTTGGAGGTAATGCCCTTAACATCTCTTGAATAACAGGGGTTCTGGTAAGAAAAGACGTACCAAAATCGAGCTGGAACCCCGCCATTAACCATAAAAAATAACGCGTAAAAAAAGGCTTATCTAAACCTAGCTCATGACGCATGCCTTCAATGGCTTCGGGTGTGGGTACGATTTCATTGACACGTAGCGCAACCTCCGCAGGATCAGACGGGGCTAATTCCAACAGAATAAAAGCAATAAATGAAATCATCAGTGCCAGTGGGAAGATCGCCAGCACTCTCCAGAATATATAACGTAGCATAAGATTTAATCAGTGTGGCATGTTGATATTACGTGCCACACTTATTTGGGTTAATCTCATTGATGTATTAATTAAGGCTTAAAACGCATCTTTTCAAACGGTATTTCATATTGAGACGGATTAAAGCCAACATTTTCTAATTCACTGCGATGGATAGCCTTAGTACGTGAATAGGTTAATGGGATATAGACCGCTTGCTCTGCTAATGAAGTAAATAAGGTTTTATAGAGTTCCTGACGTCGTGTTTCATCAGGTGTAATTAATAGCTCACCAATCATGGCATCTAATTCGGCTTTATTAGCCAACCCTTTTTGCCCTTGATAATCCGCATGAGCCGGTATTCTAAATGATGAAACAAAAGAAGCCGGATCGTAAGGTGTTCCCCATGAGAGTGAATATTGTAAATCGAAATCACCATTTTTTTGTCTATCTAAATAGGCTTGTTTCTCTTCACCTAAAATCGTTAAACCGACACCAATCTTTTTAAAATCATCTTGAATAAGTTCAGCTATCTCTTTCTCAACCGCATTGTTCACATTATAAGAGAGCAACAGCTGTAATTTCTGACCTTGTTTCTCACGGATAGCCTGACCTTTTGGTAATACCCAGCCTTCGGCTTCTAATAGCTCAATCGCTTTTGTCGGTCGATAAACATAAGTTGGAGAAGTAAAATCACAGTAAGGCACGCTACGCGCCATTAAAGTATCAGCGACTTTTTCACTGCCCGCTAAAATACCTTGTGCTATCCCCTCTTTATCGACGGCATATTGTAATGCTTGACGAACTTTTTGGCTGGATGTTATTGCACGACTACTATTGAGCACAATCGCGCGAGACGCGATCGGTGCACTCATTTCAGTATTGAATTTATCTGATGCCATAAGAGCTTCAAATGAATCCATATCTAACATGTCGCCATCTGCACCAAAAATAAGCTGAATATCCCCTTTTTGTAGAGAAAGTAACATGGTTTGTCTATCGGGGATCACTCGCCACATTACCCCATTTAATACAGGTTTTTCTCCCCAATAATTTGGGTTAACTTTAAACTCTGCATATTGGTCTTTTTTATGTTCAGTTAATACCCAAGGCCCCGTACCAATATAGTTCGCAACACCTGTTTTTGTTTTGCCATTAATAAATGAATTTGGCGAAATAAAGCGGAATGGGCGAGTTAAACCTAATTCAGTTAATGTTGGGTAGTAAGGATGTTTTAAATTTAATTTAACGGTAAATTCATCGACAATTTCAACGTTATCAATCTGACGCACTAATTCTAACCATGCATGTCGTTCATAGTTGTCTAGCACAGCTTCAATGTTTAATTTTACCGCGTTGGCATTAAACGGTTCGCCATCACTAAAGGTCACATCATGACGTAAATAAAAGGTATAACTTTTGCCGTCTGGGGAAATATCCCAACGTTCCGCTAAATAAGGTGCAACACCTTTTTCGGTATTTAATACAAGGGATTCAAATACCATATTTTGAGCCGCCATCTCACCTGAGTAGAGATGCGGGTTAATATCACGAATATCTTTTGTGCTAGCATAATCCAACATATTATTACTTTTATCTGCTAACGCAGGAAAAGCACATGTAAATGTTAATAATAGTGTTGAGAACACTGAAAATAAGGGCTTCACGTTATTCTCCTTTAATCATTTATTCTTTGTTTTTGAGCGTGGATCATAAACATCGGTGTTGAACCATAATTAATTTTTTCTTCTTCGTTCCATACAAAATCACCAATGCGAGTATCTATCATATATCGACTAAAACCGACTTCTAACAAAGTATTAATATCCCATTGAGGACGCTTTATTTGACTCAATGGAAGTTGGCGGGCAATTCGTTCCATCTCTTTGGTATCTGTATTGACGTAATGATCTTCAACTTGCTTTTCAATTGAACGCTCTCTATCTGCTACAAAACCTTGCCAATAATTCTCATCAAAGAGATGTAAATACCAATTAGCATCAAAATTAATTAAACTGCCTCCCGGTTTTAATACACGAAACCACTCCGAATACGCTTTTTGCGGCGCTTTTAAATTCCAAGTGACATTACGGCTGACAACAAGATCAAACTGCTCATTGGCAAAAGGCAGTTGATGTACATCGCCTCGAATAAATTGAATATTTACCTGATGTGTTTGTGCATTTTGTTTAGCTTCCTGCAACATGCCCTCAGTTGCATCAATTGCCGTGACATCATGACCCGATAACGCTAATAAAATGGCAAAAAAACCAGGGCCTGTCCCAATATCAAGCACCTTTAAGGTTTCGCCTTCTTTGATATGCCCCAATAACAGATGACGCCATTTCTGTTGTTTCTCGCTCAGCAATTCCTGTTGATTAGACTCACTATAACTTTCAGCTCTGATATTCCAGTAGCGAGTTACATCATTAAGTAATTGGTTATTATTTATTTTATTTGTCATCAGAAACCTGCTGTTATATCCACATAAAAAGAGGAATAAATTCCCCTAAAAGCGAATGATTTGGCTATTTTTTAGTGTGGGTAACATACCTTGTAACCCCAAGATGCTCTATGTGCTATATCAATATTCACCAGTACTTAATCAGGAAGATCAGCCAATTTGCGATCTTCCTCTTTAACATAAATACGCATCCCAATAGGGGTGAAGATAAATAAGCAAATGGATTATTTCTCCTGTTAAAATAGAGAAATAAATTGAGCGAATTTAGAAATAAAAATAAAATTTGTCTTGTATTAAAAAAGTGGGCGCTTTAATTTCACCTTTTTTATAAAACCGTTATAGTCAATAATATTGTTATCTTAAATTTCTTTCTTTAAACGAATAAAGCCGTCACATAAGGCTCTCTAAAATATGAATCGAATCTCACGATTAACGGCTGATATTACCCGCGCCGATTTTGCCTTCACGCATCAACAGCAATTACTTCAATTGCTGACCCAACATTTTCCGACTAAGTATCATTCTCTATTTGCTACTCCAGAGAAAAAATCGGATGACGTGATTGAATGGTATTCTCCTGTTTCTGGCAACCCTGTCGCTTTAACCTCGTTACAAGACCAAGAACAACAAGAAATAAGACGCATTTTAGATGAACGCCTTAACGATATTAAAACGCAAACAGCGTTATTGGCTTCACAAAATAGAATTACGGATGAAGAGCGCCACCTTTTAGATACCGCATCAACGCTGCCTGATAGCGAAAGTGTCTATGTAATTAATGGGCAACCTGTTATTACATGGTGGCCTCGCACAACCCCATTGCCACCACCTATTGCTCAAGTTACTGCGGGTGCAAGTGCCGCGGCGGCGGGTGCTGCACTCGCTGATGTGCCAGCCAAAACACGCAATCGCTGGTTACGTTGGCTATTACTCTTCTTATTCTTGCTGTTTTTAATTTTATTGGCATCTTGGCTAAAAGGGTGTTTTGATCCCAAGACCGTTCCTCCTGTTGTGGAAGAAAAACCGGCTGTTGTTATACCGCCAAAACCAGAGCCTGCCCCTGAGCCAGAGCCGACCCCTGAACCCACTCCTGAACCTGTACCGGAGCCTATTCCTGAACCAGAGCCAGAACCAGTCCCAACACCTGCACCTGTGCCCAAGTCTATGCCAGTGAAAAAACTCACACCACTAGAAGCTTGTGTACAAGATGAATTGAAAAAAACCGGTGTGACAGAGAAAACGGCAAATGCAACTTGTGAAAATCGCTTGGCAAATAAAATTAAGCAAATGTGTCCAGCCGAACGTCCACCAGAATTAGCACCACAGGTCATTCTTATTTTTGATGCTTCTGGCTCGATGGCACTGAGCATGAATTTAACAGAAAGTGATTTAGATTATATTGCTTCAACTGGACAACTTTTCCCAGGTTATGATGCCGAACCCCGACGGATCACGACAGCAAGAAACGCCGCAATAAAAATCATTAATAACATTCCGTCAGATATGAAAATCACTACCGTTGTGGCATCTGACTGTGGTGTTGTGAAATCAAGCCCTGCTTATGGGGGTAATGAGCGGTCAAAATTGCTTAACTACATTAAGCGTATTGAGCCAGATAGTGGCACACCATTAGCCGAGTCGATTAAACGTGCGAGTAATCTAATTAAAGGCAATAATCGTGACACCATTATTGTGTTGTTATCTGACGGTTTAGAGTCTTGCGATCAAGATCCATGTTCAGCAGCCAGAACATTAAAACGTGCTCATCCTCGCGCGGTTATTAATGTTGTCGATATCTTAGGAACGGGTGCAGGTAACTGTGTGGCGAATGCAACGGGCGGTAAAGTCTTCACTGCACGTAATGCGAATGAAGTCAGTTTAATGACTCGCAAAGCGATTGAAGATTATATTCCGAAGAACTGTAAATAATGATTAATTACTATTTCTAATATTTAATTCACCCTCTTTGGTTTCACATTGAGGGTGAACTTTTTCACGTATCGCGTGTATTTTATTATTATATTGAAGTTAGCAATCTCTATATCTTATCGATTGCAGACCATTCTTTAATTATGTTTTTTTCTTTTCTTGCTCTCTCATTATTCAGAATAAACCTATTTTGTGATTATTATCACAGTGACTAGATGATTATTAATAGTTTATTCTTTTATATTTTTTCTTTTTTTCTTCTATTTCCTTATTTTTTAATGTAAAACCCAACATTCCAGTGATTTAATCTATATATTTCAAAAAATATAGCGCAACCTATATTGCCACGATTTAATTATCATAATCGCTATCTCAATATTCCCGCTTTCACGCAAGAAAAATAAAAAAGTCTTTAATAATAATCAGTTAATTAACCCTAAATAATCCGCTAGATAGACACCTAATTTCTGATAATATAAAATGTATATCAATTTTATATCTTTATTTTTAGCCTTAAAGCCTATTTACGGATAAGCCAACTTACCCATAGATAATCTTGCCTAGCGGAATGATCGTCGTGAATAAAGCATTCTTACGAAGTGGTAAATTAGAAAGTTACCTCCCGATGGGAGAAAATGGACAGGCTGTTTATATCTCTGCACTGCAGCTACGTGAAACTCTGCGTTTGAAAGGAAAGGCACATATTTCTCAATGCCTTGCCATTCCTCAGCCGAATGAAACTGGCGAGCGCATTGACTGGTATTCACCGATTGATGGCTCGGTTATTCCTTGGTCTGCAGCTTCCGAAGAAGAGCGTACAGCTGCTTATGCTGTGCTGAAAAAAAATCAAGATGATTTAATCGCTTTTAGTGAACAAGAGAGGCAAAAGGCTGGAAATAAAGAAAGTCAGCTTTTTGGCGCACTCCTCAGTAAAACCATCCAATTTCCTGACGAAAACCATATTTTTATTGTTGATGGCCAACCGATTATTACCTTTTGGGGATTTGTCAGCGCCAATCAACAACTAAGAGTTGATCCTGTTGCTTGCTTAAAACCCGTTGTTGCGACAATCGCACCAACATCAACAACGATCCCACCAGCGCAAGAAAAAGTCATTATCACTGAGACTAAGCGCCCTTGGTGGCGTTTCTTATGGTGGCTGTTACCTTTATTATTACTTCTACTCGCTATTTTCTTCTTAAGAGGCTGTTTCTCAGCGCCAACGTTACCTACGGTCGATATTAAAACACCCAATATTGAAGCGCCTCAACTACCCGATCCTACGCTTGAAAAGCCAAACGTTCCCACTGTGGTGACTAATGGTCATACCGTTGGTATACCAACAGGTACCGTTCACACAGGTACATTAGGCACCGTAGATGCAAATGGAAATGTGATTAATAGCACTGATGGGAACAGTGCAGTAGTTGATCCTAATACGGGGTTACCTGTGGTTGATCCTCAAATAGATAATAACCAAGGTGCTTTACCTGAAGGAGCCGCGCCCAACGATGCGCAACAATCGAATGTGCCTCCTGTTGATCCCACAACACAAAATGAGCAACCGAAAACAGATACTCCTCAAAATGCAGGGAATGAGAACAATACCGCCAACCCTCCGGTTGATCCTAATGCACCACCCGATGTCACACCACCAGCCACGGCTGATAACACAACACCACTGACTATTCCTGCAAATGCGTTAGCTAATGGCTCAACCCAATTCCTTAATGGCCAATGGAAAGCAGGTGCAGGTATTCAAGATCAAAAAACAGGTAAACCACTGAGCTTGAACTATCAATTAGATAATGGTAAAGGGCAAGTCGTCATGACACGCAGTGATGGCGTGACCTGCAAAGCCCCTGTTAACGCAGCCGTCAATCACGGTGGGCTGAATATAAATAACCAAGGTCAGGCTCTGTGTAGTGATGGCTCAAACTATTTGATGCCAAATATTATTTGCCAACCTGGAAGCCAAAATATTGCTGATTGCCAAGGGAAATATGAGAACAGTCAGCCATTCCCATTATCAATGAAGCGGGAGAATAATTAATTCATGTTAGCGCCACTGACCGATTATAAAGATAAAATCACCCTTATCCGTGACAGCAATATTCAGTTTCTGGATTTTGGTTTTACGCTACCACAGCGCAAAGAATATGGTGAGTTTGTTAAAAAAGGCGAAAACGGCCCGTTAATGCGACTCATCTATAATGAGCGAGACGATAACTATCTTTACCCAGCGCCGAAAAATCAACCACAAACACCGAGAGAAGCAGAATTTAGCTTCTCTCTTGAAGAGTCATTAAATTTACTCAATGACACTTGGTTGCCAGTGCCGTTTTTTCGCTTTAATCCGCCACGCTCATTCTCTCAAGGCCCTGATAACTGGGTGAGAATGATGTTTCACCAACTGCCAGAGCCAGATGAAGATGGGCATACACATCGCATTGTAGTGGCTTTTGATACTCGCATTGAGCCCAATCGCACTAATACGGCTTATCTCGCACCAAACGAAGAAGATGTTCGTTCTGGTGTTGCTTTTGCTCTCGCCTATCTAGGTTATGAGGTGGAAAATTTCCTTGAAACACCTTGGATTGATGGTTGGTTAAAGGAAGTCTTTAGTGAAAGAGCGCTGACTGTAACCAAAATGTACCATGATGAACTGGATGAGGCGCTGAAAGAGTTTCAACATCAGGCACATTATCTCAATTTGCTCAATATATTAGGTGAGAAACTCCACTTACCTGAGATCAAAATTAATGAATCCAAACCGCAAGAGCCTGCCATTGAAGTTGACCTTATCCTTGATGTGGGTAACTCACGTACATGTGGGATCTTAATTGAAGATCATATCAATGATAATAAAGGGTTAACTCAACTTTATGAAATGACATTGCGTGATTTAAGCCACCCCTATCAAATCTACAACGAGCCATTTGAAAGCCGTGTTGAATTTGCGCAAGCGGAATTCGGTAAACAAGATTTTTCAGTTAATAGCGGTCGAAATAATGCCTTTATGTGGCCAACTATTGGTCGCGTTGGCCCTGAAGCTAACCGCATGGCAGCACAACGCTTAGGAACCGAAGGCTCAACAGGTATTTCAAGCCCTAAACGTTATTTATGGGATGACTCACCCTATTCTCCAGGTTGGCGCTTTAGTCGCTCTTTTGGCCAAACAGACAGAGAGCCACTGGCAACCGCTGTACCTATGACATACCTTCTAAACGATCATGGTGAACCGTTATTCCGTTTAGAGCCTGATGAGCGTATGCCTGTCTTTACGCCAAACTACACACGTAGTTCATTAATGACCATGATGTTAACCGAGGTGTTAGCACAGGCATTAACGCAAATGAACAGCCCAGCTCAACGCCTTAAAATGAGTCACGCAAGTGCGCCTCGTCAATTGCGTAATATCATTTTAACGATCCCACCTGCGATGCCAAAACCAGAGCGCGCGATTTTTGAAACGTGCATGGAAAATGCATTAGGCCTCATTTGGAAAGCGATGAATTGGGACCCAACTGATGAAAAACTGCGTTTTGATGGTAAAGATGAACAATGTCGTATACCAATGCCAAACATCCATGTGAAATGGGATGAGGCCACTTGTGGTCAATTAGTTTACCTCTACAACGAAACACAAATTAAATTTGGCGAGCGTACTGAAGCCTTTTTTGCCAGCCAAGTGCGGGAAGATAACCGCGCATTAACCGGTGATAGCACGTTAAAGATTGCCTCAATTGATATTGGTGGCGGAACAACCGATCTCGTTATCACGCGCTATAAACTGGATACGGGTACCGGTAGCAACGTCAAAATTATTCCAACACAACTATTCCGCGAAGGATTCAAAATCGCGGGTGATGATATTTTATTAGATATCATCCAGATCTGTGTTTTGCCTGCATTACGCACAGCATTAACAGATGCGGGTATTTCTGATGCCGATGCTCTGATGTCTTCTCTTTTTGGTAGTGAAGGTTTAGATGCGGGTCAGCAAGTATTGCGTCAACAGCTTACCTTACAAATCTTCAATCCAATTGGATTACGTATTTTAAGCCAATACGAAAACTTCGATCCATTAGTGCCTCATGAAGGTATTAACAGCACCTTTGGCGAATTGCTAGATGTCCAACCAACAGAGCATGTGCGACGTTATATTGACGATGCCGCCAATAAAGAGTTAGGTGGCGGAGATAGCTTCTCTATCTTGAATGTGCCAGTACAAATTAACTTTACACAACTACACGCTGAATTTATTTCAGGTGAACGTATTAACATCACCCGTAGTTTAAAAGCATTGTGTGAGGTACTTTATTACTACTCCTGTGATGTTTTACTACTCACAGGTCGCCCTTCTCGCTTACCGGGTATTCAAGCACTGTTAAAAGTATTACAGCCTGTACCACCTTCTCGTATATTGCCATTACATGGTTACAAAACGGGGGGTTGGTATCCGTTCAATAAAAAAGGCCGCATTGACGATCCAAAATCAACCGCTGCGGTTGGTGCAATGTTGTGTTTAATGGCTGAGAATGCACGTTTACTCAACTTTTACTTCTCGACAGGTAATTTTAAAACTTACTCAACAGTCCGTTATTTAGGGATGTTAGATAATAACAACACGATTTCCGATAATGACGTTTATTACCGAGATATTCAGGATAAATTTGAACCTGATCCTGATACCTATTTTGAAGTCAGAGGCGGAATACGTTTAGGTTTTCGTCAATTAGATAACGCCCGTTGGCCTGCCTCGCCAC
This sequence comes from Proteus penneri, assembly GCF_003144535.1. GTDB lineage: Bacteria > Pseudomonadota > Gammaproteobacteria > Enterobacterales > Enterobacteriaceae > Proteus > Proteus penneri. The sequence goes on from NZ_PHFJ01000008.1 coordinate 148,874, forward strand.
TTTATACCTTACGCATTAAAAATCCGAAGTTGGCACAACAGTTAAGCCAAGAAGACAGCGTATTGCATATTAAGCTAGGCGAAGAGCGCGGAGCCTCTAGCCATAATAATGACAATAAATCTGAAAAATTACGGATTGAAGAAATGGAGCTTATTAATGGCAAAGGTGGCGTTAATAAAAACGGTTTAAGCTTCAAACTCAATACGTTAGCAGATAGTGGTATTGGTGAAACATCCTATTGGCTGGATAGCGGGAGTGTATTAGGTAAATGAATATGATGGATGAAAAACAGTTAACAGCCAAATGGGATGCCATTTATCAAGGTGCAGGCAAAGCCATTGATTGGGTAAGTGCTGTAAGAGGTAATGCACCTCGTTTAAATACCGAAGCCGATAGCCTTATCTATCGCCTGCGCCGTAGCCGTAATATGGCAAAAAATCTCAGCTTAGCGACCCAACGCCCAATGTCAGTGGGCTTTTTTGGTCTGTCTCAGGCAGGAAAATCGTATCTGATCTCAGCCCTTGCCGCAGGACAAGAAGGTCGTTTAAGAACCAGCATGTCAGGTAAAACACTTGATTTTATCGACCATATCAACCCACCGGGTAGCGGTAAAGAAGCCACTGGCTTAGTCACTCGCTTTAGTCGCAACGCCACAAAAGGTACACAAGCGTTTCCTGTCGAACTGCATCTTTTTAGCGAAATTGAGATCGTTAAAATTCTCGCTAATGCTTACCTGTATGACTTTAATCAGGAAAAAATTGATTTTGAATTAGATGAAGAAAAAATCTCTCGTTTAATCAATTCATTAAGCACACAACGCAGTGCGACACCTGTTGCTGGTATTACTCATGATGATGTTGTTTCATTATGGGATTACCTGCAACGCCACGCGGAAAAAAGTCAGAAGAAATTAGCAACAACCTATTGGCCTAAAGCGATTGAATTAGCGCCTTATCTCAGCATAGCCCAACGTGCTAAGTTATTTTCAGTGTTATGGGGCGACATTGCAGAACTGACATCTGCTTATCAGCGTTTTAGTACCACACTTGCCTCTTTAGGCAATGCACCTTTAGTTTTGGCTCCGCTTTCTTCTTTAGTCAAAGAACAAGACGGTGTGTTAGTACAAAACGACAGTATTATGAACGTAGATATGTTAGAGCGTCTCAATACTGCCAATGATAGCCAGATCAGCATTTGTCCTGTTCATGGTGATCGTATTGATGCCCCTGTAACCCTTTCATTAGCAGAGTTAACTGCACTCACGGTTGAATTAGTCGTCCCGTTATTAGATGCACCAAGTAAAACGCTGTTTGAACAGGTTGAGCTACTGGATTTTCCGGGTTATCGCGGGCGTTTAGGAGTTGAAACCATGGCGGATGTGCGCCGTCAGGTTAATGATGATAGCGCAAACCCACTCGCTCAGCTTATTCTTCGGGGTAAAGTTGCCTATCTGTTTGAGCGTTATACCGATAACCAAGAGATGAATGTGCTGGTGGTATGTACCGCATCAAACAAACAATCCGATGTAAAAGAAGTGGGAGCTGTCCTCACAGAATGGATCAATAACACGCAAGGTAAAGATGCACAAACTCGTGCTAAACGCCCTTCTGGCTTGATTTGGGCGATGACCATGTTTGATATGCGTATTACCAACTCCTTAACCATGAATGAAGCGTTATTACGCCAATCATGGGGTAAAGGGGGCATGATCAAAATGGCGATGTTAGAACGCTTTGGTCAATACCCTTGGATGTCAGATTGGATGAATGGAAATGCCTTTAATAACACCTTCTTGGTGCGTAAACCGAGTATGCCTACCCCGTTTATTCAAATCAGTAATGGCAAAGAGAGTGTGCTCAATGAGGACAGCGTTTCACAATTACATCTGATGAAAAAAACCTTTGCTGAAGACGAAACTGTCCAACGTTATATTCGTGAGCCTGACCAAGCATGGGATGCCATGTTGTCGCTTAACGATGGGGGTATGCAACGCCTTGCCGATTATCTTGAAACCGTTGCCTTAAAATCACTAAAACTTGAACGTATCAGTGAGCAACTGCAAGAAATTCAACGTGATTTAATCGGTCATCATCTTGAGAAATGGTATCAATCAGGTGGTGAAGAGGAATTACAAGTAAAACGTCGTAATGCCGCGACTATTTTGCGTTTTATGCAAAGTCGCCCTTATTTACAAGGTGCTTTACTAGATTACCTGTTGCCGTCTCGTAAATCTCTCTACGACCTGTATATGCAGGAAAAAGAGGTTGTCGATACCCTTTCAGACAACAAAAAAGCAACACAAGCCCCAGTTTCTGCCTTTGCTGCTATGGAACAACCGACTTTTGATCTCTTTAGCGATGCGCCAATCTCTTTGGTGCCAGAAGAAGATGAAGCCCCTAAAGGCCACGGCAATGAGGTTACCTACCCTAAAAAAGTGATGGCATTATGGATAAACCATCTGCGTAGTCTACCTGATAACAATACATTGTTAACCTATCTCGGTATCGACCAAGAAATTATGGTGCTGTTAGTTGATGAACTTATTACCGCGATTAATCGTCTTGGTGTTGAACAACGCATGTTGAAAACTCTGGCAGGAACTGAAGCCATTGCCCGCCGTGATGACTTAGCCGAACAGCAATCATCTCGTGTTTATAATGTATTGGGTGATTTTATTACTTGGTTTAATTTCAAAGATAACGGTGTTGAGAAGCCAGATAGCAAAATCAATGTAGGCCATAAAATCTTTGAAAGACCCGATAACACTAGCGTGCAATGGGGTGATGATGAGCGCTTAGTCCGCTTACCTACCAACCCAGTTAACTATACCCTTTTATTTGTGATTGATTGGCTTATCGCTTTATCGGCGGTTATTACTGAGAATGCAGGTCATTCAGCAGGAAGAGAAATCAGTGCTGAACAAAACGCACAGTTAGGCCAAATCATTCAAACCATGAAATCATCCGTCGTGGAGTCATAATTCGTGTTTAATCCAGAATTAAAACCCGTACAACCTGCTCGTCCTGGCTTTGCGGTATTAAGTATTCGTAATTGGGAAGGTGACGCTTCCCCTGTTTATTTAAGCATTCAGCGCAACCAAGATCGCTATTTCTTAAATGATAAAGGGGAGTGGGTAGGTAATGCCTTTTTCCACCAGCTGTCTCTTGAAGATGCTGATGACGGTTATCAAATCGTTCTTGATAAAACGTTAGTTGATCCCCTCGTTAGCAACTTACAAATGGCGTATCAATTTACGTTAAAAGACGATAATGAAACACAAGATATCGGTCGATTACGTATTCGTGATGGTGTATTAGCTTCTCAAGCACAAGGTCAAAGTGAAGCATTAAAATCAACGGCAACATTAGATACTCAAGCCGTTCCACCCGCTCCGATTGTCGAAACACCACCAGAGCCGAAGCCTGAAGCAATCAAAGAGCCTGAGCCGATTATTCCTGAAATTAAGCTAGATGAACCGCCACAACGACCGACACCACCTGCACCGAAAAAATCTAAAATTGGTTTAATTTTAGCAATTATCCTGATCTTAATTTTAGCGGGTATCTTAACGTGGTTCTTCTTACTAAGAGGCAATCCAGCAGGTGAACCAGCACCACAACCGATATCAGCGCCATCAACACCAAGTGTGTGTAGTGTTGAAAATATGAAATCAGGTACGGCGCTCGCTTTTGTACAAAGTTGCATACAGAGCCAACCAGATAGCAAAACTATCCTCGCAACGATCTCACTCGCAAAACAGAACAATCAATGTGATGTTGCTCAGCGTTTATATGCATATAAAGCGCAATCAGGTGATGTTGAAATCGCACTAAATTATGCTCGTGAATACGATCCAGAAACCGCATCAGCACAAGGTTGCTTTAGTGCAGACAAAGAGACCGCTATTTATTGGTACGAAGCGGTTTTAAATCATGATCCACAAAACAGTGACGCAAAAGCGCGTCTTGAAGCTTTGAAAAAATAGGAAAGTCACATGAAAAAGGCGCATTGGCTGACACTTATTCTCAGCGGTTTAATTCTAACAGCACCTGCCAGTGCTGAAGAGAAAAAACCGCTATTACAAGAGGGGAAAAAGACGCTCTATCAGCGTGTATTAACCTACCCAGGTTGCCAAGTGGCAGACACAATTGGTGCAGCAGGTAAAGAACAACCCGCATTTAGCCGTTTTTATGTTTATCAACGTCAAAAACAAGGCACCAATGAGTGGTTACAAGTCGGCCCTGATAGCTTGGGACATATTAGCGGTTGGATGAATGCAAGCTGCACATCTGAATGGAAAATGCAGTTAACACTCGCATTTACTAACCCTGCGGGTCGTAACCCAATGCTGTTTTTCAAAGATAAGCAAACGGTTGAAGGCTTACTTGAAAGCCCTACTCCCGAAAAACAGTATCAACCTTTTTTAGCTGATATCAAAAATCAAAAAGTCAATCCGGCTATTTTAGCTAAAGAGCCCGATTATATGATTGATCAGAAAAGTAATTTTTATCTGTTACCTGTACTAGGCTCAGATGAAGTCTTTACTGACGCGGGCTATAAAGTGCGAGTGCTTAATGTGGCATCGGTCTCTTCACAAACCAAAGACAGCAAAGACGCACAGAATACAAATGCAACCGCAAACAATACAAAACCAGCAACGCCAGATAGCAAAGATGCTGACAATATGATGCAAGGTTTTTCTGCGGCTGTCGTGTTTGTTATCGACTCAACAATATCAATGGACCCTTACATTGATAGAACCAAAGAAGCGATTCAGAAAGTTTATACTCAAATCGAAAAAGACAATATGTTGGATAAGGTAAAATTTGGTTTAGTGGCGTTTCGCTCTAATATCAAAGCCGTTCCCGCATTGGAATACGATAGCAAAATGTTTGTAAACCCCAATGACGTAAAAGATGGCCCTGATTTCCTGAATAAAGTAAAAGAATTGCGTCAAGCAAAAGTCTCAAGTAGTCGTTTTGATGAAGATGCATATGCTGGTGTTATGCAAGCCCTTGATGATGTTGATTGGACTCGTTTTGGTGCGCGTTACGTTATTTTAATCACCGACGCGGGCGCATTAACGGGCGATGATCCTCTGTCATCCACTAAACTCGATGCTGAACAAATTCGCCAAGAAGCCGCTTATCGTGGTGTTGCACTTTATACCCTGCATTTAAAAACCCCGTCAGGTGCAAAAAATCATGCTTCAGCACAAACGCAATATGAAGCATTAACGCTGAATCCGTTCTTACACAAATCGCTTTACTACCCTATCAACTCAGGAGATGTAAATAGTTTTGGTCGTATGGTAGACAGTTTAGCAACTGCTGTCACCACGCAAATTCAAACCGCTTATCGTGGTGAAGCTACTGTGGGAAGTGCATTAAATGCTGATCCTACTTATGGCAAAGATAAAGAGACTGACACCTTACTTAGTGATGCACACGATTTAGGCTATGCCATGCGTTTAGCGTATTTAGGTGAAAAACAAGGTACAAAAGCGCCTCCGGTCTTTAAAGCATGGATAAGTGATCGTGACTTATTACAGCAAAATATCCCAACCACAGAAGTACAAGTGTTACTGACCAAAAGTGAGCTTAGCGATTTAAGTGACGTGATGAAAAAAATCGTTAATGCGGCTAATGAAGGTTTGATCTCACCTGACAATATGTTTGCAGATTTACGCTCGATTGCTGCCACAATGGGTAACGATCCTAATCAAATCAAACAGGGTTCGGCAACCAAATTAGGTGAAATGGGCTTACTCGGTGAATATATCGAAAATCTCCCTTATTTAAGTGAAGTTTTAGGCTTAGATGAAGAGACATGGAAAAGCTGGGATGGCCTTGAGCAAGAGAAGTTTATCCGTCGACTCAATACCAAGTTGCAATATTATCAACGCTATAACGAAGATGTTGATCGTTGGATATCCCTCGCACCACAAAGCGATCCGCGCGATCACGTTTATCCTGTCCCACTGGAAAACCTGCCTTAATGATCCAGATTGAAGACATGGCAATTACGCGTGGTGATGCGCAACACGGTTTTCGTGTTGCGCTTCCTTCATTGACCCTTAAAAAAGGGGAAATTGGCGCGCTAACAGGATTAAGTGGTTGTGGTAAAAGCACCTTACTAGAAATGATCGGGTTAATCTTACGTCCTGATAAATTAACCCATTTCCAACTCGGTGATGATGTCATTATCACACAAGCGGTGTTGAGTAATGAGCAGGCACAACTCGCATCATTGCGTGCCGAAAAATTGGGTTTTATGCTCCAAAGTGGCGGATTACTTCCCTTTTTAACCGTCATGCAAAATATTCAATTACCTCGCAAAATGCTGGGATTACCGCCGCACTCCGCTTGGCTTGATCACGCCATTGACCATCTGCAATTACGCCCATTGTTAACTCGTCTTCCTCGCCAACTCTCTATTGGTGAGCGCCAACGGGCAGCGTTTATTCGCGCAATCGCTCATGAGCCTGCTTTATTACTTGCTGATGAACCTACAGCAGCCCTTGATCCCCATAATGCACAAGCGCTGTATGCACTCATTGTAGAGATGGTAAAGCAACTGGAAATTTCTGCGCTGGTTGTTAGCCACGATTGGTCTTTAGTCGAGCGTTTTGGATTTAGCCACTATCACGCACAACTCGAAGGAGGCGGTAGTGTCTTTATCAAACAATAGTGCCAATCCTAATCGCCTAGGGTTACTTAGCTCACTCGCTTGGCGCGACTTAATTTACGATCGCAAAGTCGCATTATGTATTGTGTTTTCTTTGGTCTCAGTCATTGCCCCACTGCTACTGCTGTTTGGATTAAAGAATGGCATTGTAACGCAGCTTCATAATCAACTGCTAAATGATCCTCGTAACCTTGAAATACGGATGTTGGGCAATGGTAATTATCCACAAAGCTGGTTTGATGAAATTGCGCAAAAAGAAGAAGTCCGTTTTGTTATCCCATTAACACGTAGCTTAAACACACAAGCCGATATTGTAATTGATGGGCAGCATTTTATTGATAACGCTGAAGTTATCCCGACGGCAGACAACGATCCTTTATTAGAAGGTGTCGCTATTCCCCAAAATGCAGACACTTTAGTCCTTTCTGCCAATGCAGCACAAAAGCTACAGGCAAATGTAGGCGATAGAGTGCGCTTATTTATCAGCCGTAAGCTTAATGGCGTTAATGAACGGGCCAAACGCACCTTTACTGTCGGCGCCATTATCAGTGATAGCAAATTTTCAAGAGCGGCGGCCTTTGTTTCTCTTGATGTTTTAGTCGCAATGGAAGATTACCGAGATGGTTATCAGGCGCCTCTTTTTGGTATTACACAAGGAGTTGAGTCAAAACCAAGAACCCAGTTTGCTAAAGCTCGCCTTTACGCCACAAATTTAGATGCCATCACACCATTAGATGATTGGTTTAGGCAACAACACATTGATGTAATAACACAAAAAAGCCAAATAGAGTCTGTAAAAGCGATCAGTTATGTCCTTAACGTTATTTTCTCTGTTATTGCTTGGGTCTCACTATTAGGTTGTATTGCCTCATTAATTGGCGCCTTTCTTGCCAATATTGATCGTAAACGCAAAGACATGGCAGTCCTTCGCCTATTAGGTTTTCGTCAATTTGCTGTTTCTTTATATATTGTATTGCAAGCGCTGCTATTAACGAGCGTTGCCTTTATTTTAGCCCTTGGGCTTTATGGCATTGGTAGCACCTTATTTACCACATTATTAGGCACCCATTTACCTGAACAAGCCTTTGTTTGTCAGTTAACGTTTTGGGATTTATTGATCGCCATGTGTAGCGCCTTACTTGTGGCCTTAGTAGTGGCAAGTATTGGCGCATTACGTGCCGTTTCGATTGAACCTGCGGAGAGCTTACGTGAAATTTAATTTATCGCTTTTAACTTTATCATTTGCGCTGTTATCTAGCAGTTTTACCGTATCTGCCAAATGGGACGATAAATTCGTTAACCCAAAAGCGTTGCCTGATGATGTGATCTTGCCTTTCCCTTGTGAAGGTTCAATGGTATTTCGCCAAGTGACTATCCCTCTCAGTCAGCCCTTACAAGACTACAGCGTGACTTTAGGGCAAGAAGGTGATGAATGGGGGTATTTAGAACAATCACGAGCTGAACATATCGCGGGTAGCTTTCCACTAAAAGGCAAAGAAAAAGGCCGTTACTACCTTATGGCAAAATACCCCGTTACCGATCTGCAATATAACGCCATGCAGAGCGTGATTAACAATAAAGAGTGCCCTGTCGCTTCAAATAAATTACGTTTACCAAAAGTGAATATTAGTTGGTACGAAGCGATGCAATTTGCAGACCAATATAACCAATGGTTAAGAAGCAAACATCCCGAGGCATTACCCGTTGAAGATGGCGCAAAAGGTTTTGCACGATTACCGACAGAAACAGAATGGGAGTTCGCAGCGCGTGGTGGCCTAAAAGTCTCAGCCTCCGAGTTTCGTGATGTGCGTTTTCCAATGCCAGAAGGTACCAAAAATTATATTTGGTCAGCAGGCAGCCAATCCGCTAATGGCTCATTACAACTCACCGGTTTATTATCACCCAATCCATTAGGCTTACATGATATGTTGGGTAATGTCGCTGAAATGATGTTTGAGCCTTTTAGATTAAATAAACTCGACCGCTTACACGGGCAAGCAGGTGGATTTATTGTACGTGGCGGTAGTTATCTCACGCCGGAGAGTGATATGCGCAGTTCATGGCGTCAAGAAGAGCCTTATTACACTGACACTGGTGCAAATAAAAACAAATACACAGGCTTTCGTTTAGCCATTGTTGCCCCAGCATTAACATCACGCGACAAAATCAAAGAGATAGAAAAAGAGTGGCAGCAATTAGGTAATGAGAAACCAGCAAATAATAAATCGAAATCCAATAGCGATAATTCCATTAATAGCCTGAATACACTCTCAACTCAAGTGCAAGATGAAGCATTGAAAAAACAGTTAGCTGAATTAAAAAATACATTACGGGCTAATGCACAACTGCGTGATGAGCAACGTGATCAAGCTATCCGTACTTCACTGCAATTAGGTGCTTTTTTGTGTACCAAATTAAAAGATGATGGCGAGTTCTACGACCGATTAATCGCATTACATGAAAAAAACTGCCCTACTGGCACTAAAGATGCCACTTGTGAACGACGTCAAGAACAAGTCAACGAACATAAGAAAACCCTCGACTTTGTTGTGAGCTATTACGCTGACACGTTAGTGGATATGGCAACAACATACGACGCCTCTTTAGTAAAACCGCAAATTGACGTTGTACGCCAATTGATGGAGGCCAGAGGTAAATCAAATTTAAATACGTACCTTTCAACGTATATGCAAGGACTTCAAGGATATTGGGCTAACGGTAAAGTTTCACGGAATGAATGGCTTGAAGCGTGTAAAAAACAATAACAGAGACTTTGGGATAGGTGTGGTATGAATAAACAACTTATGGCGGTACTTAGCATTAGTGCTTTACTTGCCTTATCAGGGTGCCAAAGTAATAACGGTACTGATCCTCGTTTGAAAAACAACAGTGATATGGAGTTTTTCAGCAAATCAGGTATTACAGCCTGTGCGGGGGGTGCCGCTATTGGTGCATTAGGCTGCTTAGTTTCAAATTCCAGCAATAAAGGCGCATGTATGCTCATTGCTGCTGTCGCGGGTTGTGGTGTTGGTATTGGTGCCAATGCCTATTTAGACAATAAACGCCAAAATTACGCGACAAAAGAAGAGATGCTCAATTCCATGATTGCTGATATTCAAAATGAAAATCAGCGCTTACAAAATGCTTCTAACACGGCGAAAGCCGTTATTGCTGATGATAAAAAAGCCATCGCTAAAATTCAGCAAGAGATGAAACAACAACGTTTAAATAAAGACGCCGCAGAGAAACAACTCAAAGGTATTGATGCCAATATTGCAGCGCTTCGTTCGCGCTTAGCTGATATGAAAAAACGTGAAGGTGAATGGCGTGATATCGCTGCTCAAAGTCGTCAAGATGGCTTAAAAACCGCACAGCTTGATAAACAAATCGATGGGATGAAGCAGCAAGTTGCCTCTTTACAAGAAGAGCTTGATAGTCTTTATACTCAACGCACAGCAATAAGACTTAGTTAACGTTAAAAAGGATGATAATGAAATTTTTACCTCTTTCCCTTGTTGGCATGAGCTTACTTTTAAGTGGATGTGTCACCAATCCCGCGGATTGTGATCCGACAACGGGTGATGTCAGTATAATTACCAAATTTAACTGTAATTATTCAGGGACTTATGACAACCGTATTGAACAAAAAAAAGCGATTTTAGGTAATGAACAAGCATTAAACACCGAGTTTAAAGCCGTTCTTGCTGCCATTGAGAAAGAAAAACAACAGACCAATGCAGACCTAAAAAGTAAACAAGCTAGTCAACGTGCATTAAGTCAATCAATGAATAATCTGTTAAATCAAATTCGCCAAAAAACCAAAGGGCAAAATGATATTCAAAAGCAGATCAATGAAATTGATAAGCAAATGAAAGCAGCACAAAACAACCCATCAAAATCAGTGATGGAAAAACAGCTTGAATTAGAAAACTTACAAAATCAAGTCATTAGTCTACAAAGTGATCTAGGACTTAAATAAACCTAAAAAGGCTCTCTATTATTATTTAGAGAGCCTTTATTTTAATTCTTATTTATTTTCATGATAACTTATATCGCATATATATTATTATTTAAATAATATTGACTATAATTAATAGGCCACTTTAATAAAACAACCATATTTAAATTCTCGTGCTATTTTTTATTCCATTATAAATGGACTCGTTATTATAATTTCATCGCTTAATAATGCGTTCTTATTATTTTAATTATGGGATATAACTAATGAAAACCAAATTACTATCAGCTTTATTTATCTCTAGTTTATTAGCTGCATCTTCTGTTTATGCTCAAGAAGATCTTAACTTTGGCAAAACAACACTTTCAGCGGGTTACGCACAACTCAAAATGGAAGGCCAAAAACCGATGCATGGTGGCACAATTTCGTTACGCCAAGAACTTAATCAACAACTCGGTGTTCTTATCACAGGTTCATACGCTCAAAAAGATTACGATTTAGATAAACCTGTTAAACAGTTCTTAAAAGATGTAGATACTCGCTATTATTCTGTTATGGCAGGCCCTACTCTACGCTTAAATGATTACCTAAGTGTTTATGGTGCCGCAGGGATTAGCCAAATTGAGATGAAGAATATTAAAGGTGTGGATCTCAACGAAAAAATCAAGAAAAATGCATTTAGCTGGGGAGCTGGCTTGATCATTAATCCTGCCGAAATGGTTTCTATTTCACTTGGCTATGAAAATAGCCGCTATAAACTTGATAAGTTGAGCGATAGTAAAATTGTCATGGATGGATTTATCGCTAATATCGGTTATCGATTCTAATAAAAAAAGCACATATTATTTTTATAATATGTGCTTTTTTCTTATTTTGATTATTATTAAATTCATTATTCTTATGAAAAAAATATTATTATCACTATTCTCTTCTACATTACTTTTTACTTCTTTCACTTATGCTAAAAGTGATCGTCCTTTATATTCTATTGGTTATGCTTATATTAAAGTGAAAGATTTACCCACAGCAAATGGGATTAATATGAGAATTCAAGCATTACCGGCAGCTAATAAAAAAATCTCAATACAACTTGCAGGAACTTTATCGAATCAATCATTATCAGATAATGGCAGGTTACGTTATGTTTCTATCGCTTTAGGACCTGCTTATGCTCTAACATCTTTTATTGATCTCTATGCCACAATTGGTGCCAGTGGAATAAGTTATCAAACCAAAGAAAATATAAATAAAGATAATTCATCTAAATCTGTCAGTTGGGGAACAGGTATCACATTTACATCACCACAAAATATTACACTTACTTTAGGCTATGAAGGCAGTTACTTTAAAATGGCAGGGAAAAGCTATCCAAGTTATGCACTTATCAGCAATATTGGTTATCGGTTTTGATTTCTACGGTGGTAAAAACAAAAACGCCTCTGCGTTATAACAAACAGAGGCAAAATAACTCAAAAAGACCCACACCAGGGAATAACACAGACATCAATCATCCAAATCACATTCCAAATCATTTCATTAAATCTTGATACGTTCCCAATTGATAACCTCGTTCAATAATCGCTTGTTTTAACGTCATATCTGTTAACACTTCAAGTTCCATTAAGCGCTGAAAACAATAACCACTCGCACGTAATGGATTATCCACAAAAGCTGGATGTGTCATCACTTCAATAGAGTGCTCATGACGCGCTTTCGACTCATCAAGCACCTTTAAAAATAAAGCTTGAGTGATTTCATCTCCATAAAATTGACTATCAAAACCATCACTACTTATCACACCTTGGGTATCAATCCCTTCTTTTTGCGCTAACGGTCTATCAACCCGTATCGGTAGCGATTTTTCTTTGGCAAACTCCGCCACGATAGGAAAAACTTGCTTAAACATATGTACATGATGGTGGCTATCAATATGGTCAGGCTCACGACCAAAGATCTCAATAAAACGCTGATATTGTGCGTTAAGTTCAACTCGAATTTCATCAAGCGGTAAATTGCCCTCTTCTGCCATTTGCCATACCCATTTCCCTAGTACACCTTCACGCGTTAAAGAAGGTAAAGGAGACAGCGGCTTACCCATCGTCAAAGTAAAATGAAGCCCAACACCCAGACCGGGTAACTCATGGCACAATTGTGCTGCATGTTTAATTCCTTCAGCGTTGACAAGTGCCGTTGTTGAACTAACCACTCCATGACGAAAACACTCTACAATGCCGTAGTTTTGGCCTTTACTCAGTCCGAAATCATCTGCATTCACAATTAATAAACCAGCCATTCTGTCTCCTTATTACTTATTTTTATCTACCGACAATTAATGAGCGGCTTTTTCTAACTCAGCAATTGTTTTAGCAAAATTAGGTAGATGCGCTTTATGTGCTAATAACATTTCGCGCGTAAGCACTTCTGAATCTTTATCTGAAAGTACTAATGGCGTTAAATTCATTGCTAATAAAGCATCATTTAATTCACCACTAATAGCCGCTTTGCTGGCCGCGATTTCAAAAGCTTTAATGGTATGAATTAATCCCATCACTTTTTCATCAAAATGTGTTAAACGTGGATGAGGTTTAGCACCATCACGCCCTAAAATCGCGGTCACTTCAATTGACCAATCTGCTGGAATATTATCGACATGACCATGATGAGGAATATTCACATAATGCTCAGCTTGTTTATCATTATAAATAGCATTAATCACTTCACAGGCCGCATCCGAATAATAAGCCCCTCCACGTAATTCCAACTCTTTCGGTTTGATATTCAAATCAGGATTTTTATACAATTCAAACAGTTGCTTTTCGACTTTTTGTACTACTTTAGCGCGAGCACCACCTTTATAGTATTCGCCCATTTCAATAGCTAACATCTCTTTTTGCTTGAAGTAATACAGCAAATAAGAGCACGGCAACAGATTAAGAGAGCGGATCAATCCCTCACTAAAGGGTAGGTCAAAAATGTTCTTCACAGAGCCAGCAGTTAATGTGCCTGAAGCAACACCGTCTAATAATTCAGGGAAACGAGACTGGCCATTTACAATAACGTCTTTAATAAACACCATGTGATTTAAGCCAAATAAATCAATGGAGAGTTCATCTTTATCTGTTAACTTAAGAACATCTGTAATAAACATCTTCATACCAATTGGGATATTACAAACCCCAATAAATTTCTTAAAGTTGGTATGACGATAAACCGCTTCTGTTACCATGCCTGCTGGATTGGTAAAGTTGATGATCCACGCATTAGGGCAAATTTCTTCAACATCTTTAATAATATCGAAAATAACAGGGATCGTGCGTAGCCCTTTAAATAACCCGCCCGCACCATTGGTTTCTTGTCCTAAATAGCCGTGACTTAACGGAATAGATTCATCAAGTTCTCTTGCTTTCAATTGACCAACACGCAATTGTGTTGTGACAAAATCAGCATCTTTTAACGCTTCACGACGATTAAGGGTTTTATAAATGGTTAAAGGAATACCCGCCTTTTTTACCATGCGTTGGCAAAGCTCAAAAATAATCTCGAGCTTCTCTTTTCCTTCTTCTACATCCACCAACCATAATTCAGTGATCGGCAGTTCATGATAACGTTTAATAAAACCTTCTAATAACTCAGGTGTATAACTGCTTCCGCCACCAATGGTAACAACTTTTAATTTATGACTCATAAAACACTCCCATACAGCGTAATCATGCTGTTATTTGTGTATTAATGGCAAAATTAAGGCGTAAAGAGCCATAAAGAAAATAAGCTTATTTTCTTCTTTCTCTTTTATTTTTAATAAATTTAATCTTTATTGTTGATTAATTTATTACGCCCAATAATGAATTAGTTTGTTTCTTTAATACTACATAAATTTTTTCGATAACTATTTGGGGTTAGCGAAGTTATTTTCTTAAATGTCTTAATAAATAAACTAGGACTACTGTAACCCGCATCAAAGGCAATATCTGTTATCGAATAGTTTGTAATTTCCAATTGCTTTTTCGCAAAATTAATTCGAATATCATGAATAATTTGCATTGGTGTTTTATCGTAATAACGCCGAGTTGCTCGGGTTAAATATTCTTGTGATTTCCCTGATAACATCACCATATTAACCAATGCATTTTCACCAAATTTTTGTTTGTCATGCATCTCGCTTACGGTATCTCTTAGCCATAAAGGAATATCATCTTCAATACGATTATCTCGATGGTGTCGTAATCTGTTCACCACATTAAAGGTGACAATTTCAATAAATTCATTAAATTCCGTATGGCGAAAATTCAAAGAGCCAATAACGGATTCAATATAGGAAAGAAATTCATTTTTTAATTCATAAACTTGTGAAGCGATAAAATAAGCAGGCAATAACGAGAAGTAATGTTTATCAAAAAAGGCCTTACTAATTCCCACATTTAAAATACGTGTTGCACCAAAATCATAGAAACTTTGATGATGAGAGCCTATAGGGATAAAAACAAAATCTCCTCGCTCTAATAACACCTTCTTACCATTAATCTCTTGATAATAACGCCCTGTTAAAACAATGGTGAATTCATAATAATCATGTTGATGCAGTCCGCTGACACTTTCTGTTTTATTATAAATAAAGACATGAAAGTTTTTGCCATTAAATAGCTGATCTTCATAGACCATGCGTATTTCGCTTGGTGCTCTCAATGACTCCACCACAATATTCATCTTATTTTATCTTCTCATGTAACTCGATTAATTCTGTCACTAACTCTCTGGCTAACATTGATGTCATTAAATGATCTTGCGCGTGAACTAATACTAAACTGACTTTCGTTTTTCCTACACCTTGGTCATCACCAATTAAACGAGTCTGTATTTTATGTGCTTCATTTAATGCTTCGCGAGATTGTTCCATTAACTTTCTAGCGCCTTCAAAATCGCCTTCTTTGGCTTTTTTTAATGCGCCATAAGCCACACTACGAGCTTGGCCTGAGTTAATGATAAGCCCCATAATGATCTCTTCAAATTCATCATCGGTTGCACTGCTATCAACGACATTTTCAATATCTAACATCATGTTTCCTCTTTGACACTGGCAAGTGCAGAGAAACCTCTGCACTTGTATTTTCTATCACTTAAAATTTCAACGCGTTAGCAATATCTTCTTCACTTTCTTCTTTTTCAATTTCAGTTTGAGCTTTATTTGAAATAATCACGAAAGGAAGATAAATCAGTGTTGCTACACCCAAGTTAAACAGCGCTAATAACAGTGCTGCGATACTGCCGTTAGTGTTAAAGAATGCACCTAATCCTGTTGGCATCGTCCATGGCGCTATATTTGTTACCGGTGGGATTATCCCTAAGTAATAAGCCGTCACAGTAATTGCGGCAAGAATAGGCTGAATAAGAATAAAGGGAATAAACATCACTGGGTTCATGATAATAGGCAAACCAAAAATAATCGGTTCATTAATTTGGAATAAACCTGCTGGTAATGCCAGTTTTGCCACTTGGCGATGATCGGCGCGACGAGATGCGATAAAGATAGCCAGAATCAGCCCCAGCGTTGCCCCCGTACCCCCTAAGAAGATAAAGGAGTCTAACATCGGTTTGGCCCAGAGATGGAATGTCTTACCTGCCGCTAATGCGGCTTCAACAGAACCGTACTCTGTATAAATCGCAATATTCTCTAATGCCCATGGTGTCATAATGCCACTATCAAGCGCTGTCAACGCTAGTGAACCATGAATACCAAAGAACCATAACAATGATGTGAAGATAACATACGCCCAACCCACTACAGAACCTAACGAGGCTAAAGGTGTTGAGATAGAGTCCAAAATAACTTGGTGGAAATGTGTCTCATAATGTCCTAATCCCCACGAAACAATTCCCATAACAGATAAGATAATAAAACCAGGGATTAAGGCCGAGAATGAACGTGAAACAGAAACGGGTACGCTATCAGGTAAGCGGATCACCCAATTACGACGCACAATAAAGGTAAACATTTCAGCCACAACAAGACCGATAATAATACCTGAAATAACATTCGCGCCCCCTAACCAATTGGCGCCAACAGCATACGCTCCCCCAGCATTATAAGGTGTGACAGTCATAAACGCAGCGATAGAGAGTAACCCCGCGGCGATAGGATCGACCTTTCGCTCTTCGGCTAATCCCATACCGATAAAAAAGGGTGTCATTAATGACATGATACCCAATGTTCCGTTATAGACATTCCCCCCAATGGCTTTAAAACTATTGAGTGTTTCTATTGTTGATGCATCAAGGCGGATACCTAAAGAATAAAAAAAGGAGCCCTCACCAAAACTAAGAAAGACGTTATTGATAAGTACAAACATTGCCCCTGCAAGGGTTAACGGCATTAAACGAATAAAACCATTTTTAATCGCATTAACGTGAGGTTGCTTTCCAATTTTAACCGCAAAAGGAAGGAGTAACTTTTCAAGTGAACCAATGAACTTACTCATAGAAAAATACCCTTAAAATGCCGCTAATTACTCGGCTTGCTGAAAAATTCGCTCTTTGACTGGAATAAAAAATTAAATAATAAAAAAATAAAATTAATTTGTTGTTGCAGATGCTTTTTTAATAGAGGCGACAGCGGCTTTTAACACGCCTAAGCCATCTACTTTTCCATATAACAGAGAGTCGATCACCTCGACCGGTTTATTTGGGAGTAATTTTTGGATATCAGGCAACATCCAACTAATTTGTGGACCAAGTAAAATGAGATCCGCATCCTGTCCTTTTTGTGCTGCTAAGGTTTCAGGAAATGCTTCAATAACCACAGGCACTTGATATTTTTCTGCTTGTGCTCGCATTTTGGTCACGAGAAGAGATGTTGACATGCCAGCAGAACAAAATAAGTAAATATATTTCTTTTGCATAAAACCCTCTTGAGTTGGCAACGATTTACCCTAGAGATAACAAGGCTTTCTCTTGTGCATTCATTACTGTGTCAGTACAGAAACCGAAGTAAGATTAAAATAAGGATTGTTTCTGCTTGAATGAAGTATACGCAATGATACTGGCTAACGATATTTCTTAGTGGTTCAGAATTGTCTCTCCTTGACCTACTCTTTTGACACTCTTCACAAATTGAGCAAATAATCTTAAGAGTTCTTTCACGTCACAAAATTTGTTCTTTATTTTCCTTTAATGATCTCTCACAAAATTTCGCCATTTTAGTCAAGTTAATCCTTTATTATTATGAGAATGTGAATTAGTATCATTACTCTTTATGTTTTTGATGGTATTATCGCCTTCTTTGTGGATCGACATTTAAGCCACTGCTGTAAAGATCCGTGTTATTTCGTGTTGCAACAATATGGGAAAGAGAATGTTTAAAAAGTCATTAAGCCCACTGTTTTTACTGCTTTCTTCACTTGTTATCGCAGGTTGTGATAACGCTCAAGACGCATCAACAGCACAATCAGCGGAGAAACAAACTCTCACGATTGAACATTTCCAAGGGACAACTGAAATCCCTGCACACCCGCAAAAAGTGGTTGTGATGAATATGGAAACCCTTGATATTATTGATGCATTAGGTGTTTCTATTGTTGGCATTCCACAAACGAATGTTCATTTACCAAAATTCTTAGAGAAATACACCAATCCGAACGACTATATCAATGAAGGTGCTTTATTCGAGCCAAACTATGAAAAGCTCAGCACAACAGCGCCTGATTTAATTTTAAGTGGTAGCCGTGCTCGTGATGCATATGCAAAATTAAGTGAAATTGCACCTGCGATTTCAATGGATATCGATCCGAAGCGTTTCGTTGAAAGCCTTGCTGAACGCACCACAACATTAGGTCAAATTTTTGGCAAAGAAGAACAAGCTAAAAAATTACTGGCTGATTTCAATAGCAAAATTGATACCGTAAAAGCCAAAACACCAGACGCAGGTAAAGCAATGGTGGTTTTAGTCAGTGGCGGTAAAATTTCGGCTTATGGCCCAAGCTCTCGCTTTGGCTTTATCTATGACGTATTAGGTTTTGAACCCGCTTATGTTTTTGATAGCCCTGGTTCACACGGCAACATTGTCAACTCTGAATTACTGTTAAAACTTAATCCAGATTGGCTGTTTGTCATTGACCGTGATGCAGCCATTGGTCGTGAAGATTCACAACCAGCTCAACAAGTTCTTGATAATGCACTAGTTAGAAAAGTAAATGCTTGGAACAAAGACCAAGTTATCTATCTTGATGCAAGTTCCATTTATATCTCCGGCGGGATCCAAACTTACTCTCGTTTAATGGATACAATTAATCAGGCCTTGGATCAAAAAAATAAAGTAACTGAATGAAAACGTTCCATTTATCATTGGGGGTAGGGGGTATCGCTATCCTCTCAATGATCAGTCTATTCATCGGCGCAGGAGATATTACTCCTGCTTCGCTTTTTACTGATCCCGATATGCGCGATATCTTCTTTATCAGCCGTGTTCCAAGAACACTATCATTATTACTCGCCGGTGGTGCCATTAGTGTTGCAGGATTGATTATGCAACTGCTCACCCAAAACCGCTTTGTCGAACCTTCTCTTGCCGGAACAACGCAATCTGCAAGTCTTGGATTATTAGTCGTCATGCTGCTCTTTCCAGCGGCAGGCATCTTCACCAAAATGATGGTCGCAACTGTTTTTGCCCTTCTTGGTACATTGTTGTTTATGTTGTTGCTGCAAAAGATCACCTTAAAAACAACACTGATAGTGCCTTTGGTCGGCATTATGCTTAGTGCGGTTATTGGCGCACTTACCATCTTCTTAGCGGTGTATTTCGATTTACTGCAATCATTAGATGCATGGACAAGTGGTGATTTCTCAAGTGTGCTACAAGGCCGTTATGAGCTGTTATGGCTTGTTGGTGCTCTAGCAATCATGGCGTGTTGGGTTGCAGATAGTTTTACTGTTGCCGGAATGGGACGAGAGTTCTCCATTAACGTGGGGCTGAATTACCGCAAAGTGATGATAATAGGATTATCGATTATTGCACTGATTAGTGGTGTTGTGGTGTCTGTTGTTGGTGCATTGCCTTTCCTTGGTTTGATTGTGCCCAATCTGGTGAGCTTAGTGATGGGGGATAATATCCGCAAAACCATCCCTTGGGTTTGCTTAAGTGGTGGTGCGATTGTTTTATTATGTGATGTCATTGGCCGACTTATTCGCTACCCATTTGAAATTCCTGCCAGTGTTATTTTAGGCGCGGTGGGTGCCGTTATTTTCCTTTTTTTACTACTAAAGCAGCAACGTTATGCAAAAAGTTAATTCATCCATAATTAGCAAATGTACTGGCGCTGCCGAACATAAGAAAACGCGCCTTTCGCCCATGTCACGTATCTGGTTATTATTAGGGGTATCGTTATTATCTATTGTGTTATTTATGACGATAAACCTAAACGGCAATATCTCTTATATTTTGACTCATCGTGCTTACATTATTCTCACCATGATTGTAGTGGCTTTTGCCGCGGGTGTTTCAACAATATTGCTCCAAACTATTGCAAATAACCGTATTTTGACACCATCACTTATGGGGTTAGAAGCCCTGTTTGTATTGCTACAAACCGTGTTTGTCTTTTTTGAAGGCGATATGCCTGCGTCATGGATGTTGAACTTATCAAAATTCTTTTTAGAATCAACATTGTTGGTGCTATTTTCGGTTGTACTTTATCGTTGGTTGTTTAGCTCGGTACGTTTTAACATCAATTTAGTCCTGATGATTGGGATCATCTTAGGTACGTTATTTCGTAGTTCAGCCACACTATTACAACGTTTGATGGATCCTAATGAGTTCTCCATTTTACAAGGTCGCATGTTTGCCACCTTCACCCGTGCAACCCCTGATCTTATCTTTTGCGCTTTAGCCATTATCGTTGTCGTCGGTGTTTTACTTTGGCGTATGCGCTATAGCTTTGATGTAATGGCATTAGGCCAAGCGAATGCGATTAACCTCGGTATTAATTACCGCAAACAGACCACTTATATTCTGTTACTCATTTCTGTCTTAGTGGCTGTTTCGACCGCTTTAGTCGGCCCGTTAACCTTCTTAGGTTTAATTGTCGCTAACCTTGCTTACCATATCAGTGGCAGTAGCCAACACCGTTTCTTAATGCCTGTTGCCTTCCTACTAGGTACTATTGCCTTAATCGGTGGGCAACTGGTTTTAGAATATGGCTTAAAAATGACAGGAACACTTTCTGTTGTGATTGAGTTTGTTGGTGGGATGTTCTTTATCTATTTGGTGTTAAGAAGACTTTAATATGATTGAAATCAGTAAGATATCAAAGCATTATCAAGATATAACCGTTCTCGATAATATTACAACAACCATTCAACGTGGCGGTATTACTTCGATCATTGGTCCTAATGGCGCGGGTAAATCCACACTACTTTCTGTTATTGGGCGTTTATTGCTTCCTGAAAGTGGCATGGTCAGTGTTAATGGTATGGATGTTGCGGCAACAGATAGTGATGTGCTGGCAAAAAACCTCTCAATACTGCGCCAAGAAAACCAGTTCGTCAGCCGTTTAACCGTAGAAGAATTAGTTGGCTTTGGGCGTTATCCTTACAGCAAAGGGCGGTTAACACTCGACGATAAAAAAGTCATTGATGAGTCATTAGCCTTTTTAAATTTGACTGAATTTCGTCATCGCTATCTAGATGAGTTATCAGGCGGACAACGTCAACGTACCTATGTTGCGATGGTGCTATGCCAAGATACAGAATATGTCATGCTTGATGAACCACTGAATAATCTTGATATGAAACATGCGGTAATAATGATGAAACTTCTGCGAAAAGCCGCAGATGAATTAGGAAAAACCATTATTATCGTTATTCATGATATTAATTTTGCTTCAGTCTATTCAGACTATATTTTAGCCATGCGTAATGGACAGCTGTATTATCATGGTTCACCAAAAGAGATCATGAAAGCCGATATTATCGAGGATATTTTCGATACCCCCGTTGACGTTAAAGAGCTCGATAATAAACTCATTGCTATGTATTACTAATTCCATTTAGCCATATTATCTTCAATAAAAAGCATGTTGTTTTTATTATTAGCAACATGCTTTTTTATTGTTTTTTCTCTTGTTCAAGCAACTCTGAATCAATATCTTCAAAGATAGATTGCCATTCGTTATCATCAATATCCATTAGTCCAAAATAACGCAATAAAAAGGTGCCTTCTGTCGCTAAAAATGCCAATCGTGCACGTTTTCCAACCTCCGTTGTTGTATCTAATCCCGCCAATCGCTGTTGATACCACTCTTTGGTACTTTGTAAATACTCAGGCGTCTGTAACAATGCCGCCATCAAACTCGCACCTTTGGCAAAAGCGACTTTGTCATGATTATGGGTCGCATGAATATGTGCAGCAACACGATTTTCTGGCGAGTTATCGTTTTCAACACTCTTTTTAAACTGCGCTTCATAGTGACCTTCCCAGTGTTCAAACATGGCATCAATCATCGCCTCTTTACTGCTAAAACAGTATTGAACACCCCCTTTAGAGATCCCCATTTTTTTTGCAACGGTATCAATCGTCAGTGCGGCAGCACCTTGTTCCATAACGATATCGAAGATCGCTTCTAATAATTTTTCTCTATCAATCGTTCTTTGCCGTCCCATAAAAAAACCTCTTTTCAATACGACCGTATGGATTTATATTGTAGCCGTTAGTAAAAATAATACACATAAAAATAACTGAGATTTCTATGATAAAAGATTATAAACGTTGGATAGTACTACTTTTGGTATCGAGTATGCTGTTTCTCATTGTTGTTGATGTCACAGTGCTTTATACCGCATTGCCACGTTTAACTCATGATTTAAACGCCAGTGCATCAGAAAAATTATGGATAATGAATGCTTACCCGTTAATTGTTGCTGGATTACTACCTGCAGCGGGTATGCTCACAGACAGGATTGGCCATAAAACACTCTTTATTTGTGGGTTACCGCTATTCGCTCTCGCTTCTTTGTGTGCAGCATTTTCACCCACCGCAACGACCTTAATTGCCTCTCGTGGTTTTTTAGCAGTTGGAGCCGCAATGAGTATGCCAGCTACTCTGTCAATAGTGCGCCAAGTCTTTAGCGACTCGCAAGAACGCGCTATTGCGATTGGCATTTGGTCTGCGGTTGCTTCTGGCGGTGCGGCTTTAGGGCCTTTAATTGGTGGGATGTTGCTTGAACATTTTTGGTGGGGCTCTGTCTTCTTAATTAACGTCCCTATTGTGCTTTTGGTATTACCATTTTCGATTTGGCTTATTCCTAAGTTTGCTGGACATGGTAACCATAAAATTGATTATTTAAGCTCAGTACTGATCCTAATAGGTTTAATCAGCGCTATTTATGCTTTAAAAGAACTAGGAAAACCTTATACACAGTGGAATGAAGTCACTATTACAGGTGTAATTGCGGTAATTTTTCTCACACTATTTACCTTGCGCCAACGTAAACAAACTCACCCGATGATTGATTTTGGGTTATTTAAAAACCGCTTTTTTAGTATCGGGATTTTAATGGCAGTGCTTTCTATGGTGATCATTGTGGGCATTGAATTACTACTTAGCCAGCGTTTACAGCTTGTTGCGGGTTTTACCCCTTTAAATGCAGCATTAGTGATCTTACCTATTCCAATTGGCTCTGTGTTGGCATCCCCTTTAGCGGGCTATTTTTTAACACGACTAGGGGAAATTCGCTTAATTATTGCTGGATTTATGCTTACTTTGATAGGAAATCTGTGGTTAATTGCTGTTTATCAAACAACATCACCCATGGTGTTAATTGGTAGCTTATTTTTAATCGGCTTTGGTTTAGGTATTATTTTTACCACCGCATCGACATCCATTATGTTAAGTGTCGCTGATAAGCAAGCAGGAATGGCGGCCTCCATTGAAGATGTGGCTTATGAGCTAGGGAGCGTGATTGGAGTGACATTTATGGGCAGTTTGATGAGTACAGTGTACACCTTAAAACTCGTACTACCTGATTCATTAGCTATCAATGATGCAGCCTATGACAGTTTAGATGAGGCTCTTATTGTGGCAGAAAAATTACCAAATGATGTGGCTTCTCTTGTGATATCTCAAGCAAATTTAGCCTTTGAAAATGCCTTTTTTGTTGTATTAATTGCCACGGCTATTATGACTGCATTAAGTTTATTCTTTTTGCCTTATTGTTTACGTCATACTGTAAGAAAAAAAACAATTAACCATAATTCACTATTAGATCAATAGTATAAATAACCTCACGCATCACCATGGTACGTGAGGTTATTGATTGCAATATGAGAGAATATTAAAGCGTAATAATTCCTTTCATCAGTAAACCGATAACTATCACATCAAGTAGTAATAAAATAACGAGATAAAGCGTCTCTTTTTTCTGAAAAATAGGTTTATTATCGTGTTTCTCTTTACGTGACCAGATAAAAACAGGCAGTCCACATGTCAATAAAATTGGGACTAATGCAACATATTGAATTTGGCTTGCATACAAAATAAAGAGGCAGAAAATAACACCTAATACACCACTTAATAAGGCTAATCCTCTTCCTGTTTTTGCATATTGATCATATTGGCGGTTAATACAAATCTTAGTGATATATAACGTTGTAGTGATGTAAGCGGGAACAACCATTAATGCGCTAATGTTATACATGGTATTCCATGCATTATTTGAGAAATAAACCAATAACATCGCTGCTTGCATCACAATACTGCTCACCCATAGAGATGTATTTGCGGCTTGGTTTTTATTGGTGCGTGCAAAGGCTTTAGGAAATGCACCTTTTTGCCCTGCGACCATCGGAATTTCTGCACATAACATTGTCCATGCTAACCATCCCGCTAAAACCGAAATAATCAGCCCGACATTCATTAACCAGTCCCCCCAATTACCAACAACTTTGGCTAATACACCCGCAGTTGATGGATTACTTAATTGAGACAGTTGTGGTTGTGGCATAATGCCAAAAGGTAAGATGGATAATAAAATATAAATAATTAATGCTAATAAAAAGCCTAATAAGGTTGCTTTACCAACATCTTTTTTATTTTTTGCTCTACCAGATAAAACGACAGCACCTTCAACACCAATAAATGCCCATAGGGTTACTGTCATCGGTGCCAGTATTTGGGACATTAATGACACTGGCTCTGCCTTATTATCCACCGTACTCATAATTTGTGGTGATGTACCCCAGAAGTTACTAAATAACTGGTAATAATCATTCAGCACACCCAGAATAATAACAAATAAAATCAATGGCACTAATTTAGCAATGGTTCCGAGTGTATTAACAAAGCCCGCAACTTTCGTTCCTGATAACACTAAAAAGTTATAGCCCCAAATTAAAATGGAACCACAAATAATGGAATTTAAATTATTGCCATCGGTAAATACACCGGGGAAAAACTGATCGAATGCATCCATCAAGATAACAGCGAAAGCCACATTACCAAATGCGGTCATTAACCAATATCCCCATGCAACATTAAATCCAATAAAAGACCCAAACCCTTCTTGTGCGTACATATAGACACCAGCTTGAAGATCAGGTCGTAAATCAGATAATAAGCGAAACGCATTAGCAATAAAGTAAATACCAATACCCGCAATAATCCATGCGATCAAAACCGGCCCTATCGCTGAACTTGCCGCCGTATTTTGTGGCAAGCTAAACACACCACCGCCTAACATAGAGCCCACAACAATTGCAATCAGGGCAAATAAACCCAACTTTGCACCATTATCACTCGCCGCGGGGGGGGGTATTCTTTGACGATGTGGTTTCTGATTTGTTTGCCATAAAAACCTCTTACCTTAAGATAATAATATCTGGCGCCTAATCCCACGCCAGATATTTTCATCGCATCATAATGTTGTCATTAATTACTGACGGCCTTTTTTAATTGCTGACACACGGCGTTTGAATTTCACATGTGAAGGTAATTCTTTCGCAATGCGTTCATCTTCAACAATCGCTCTTACCCAAAAATCACCCTTCTCATCGACATTGATCCCTTGTATTTCATGCTCAAACCCTGGAAATGCCTTATCAAAAATTTGTAAGGCTTTTAGGTAACCAATAATACCTTGATCTCCTTTAGGTAAGCGTTCACCCGGCATAAGAACAGGAATTCCCGGTGGATAAGGAACTAACATACTCGCCGAAATACGCCCTGAAAAATCATCTAAAGGGATATGTTCTGCTTTATAGCGAACGACTTTTTGATAAGCCTCCGCTGGTGACATGACAGGTTCTGGATCACTATTTACTGCATCATTAATATGTTTCATTAAATCAAGCTCATCCATCTTTTCATGCATAGATTGGCAGAGTTGTTTTAATGTCATTTTTGCATATTGAGGAGCGATTTCTTTTAGTGAGGGAATAGCATCTATCGCTAACGCATCGGAATCATAGAGCTTTTTAAAGGTCAGTAAACTTTCTAATAACGTTCCCCATTTACCTTTAGTTACCCCTACAGAAAAGAGGATTAAAACGGTATAGTCCCCCGTTCTTGCAATTTCAATACGCCGATCGTCCAAGAATTTAGTAATGATATAACCTGGGATACCCATCTTTTGATATTGACCATCGGCAGTAATACCAGGGCAGGTAATTGTGACTTTAACAGGGTCTAACATACTGTCGGTATCAGCAATATCTTCATCAGAAAAACCATGCCATTTATCACCGATTTTTAATGTCCAACAATCAGACTCTTGGCTTAACAAATCGAGAGGTGCTTGCTCAAAGCTGTGATTTTCGCCAGTTTTCGGATCACGTACTTGAGTTGGCTGTAATACATCGAAGAACCAATCAGAATCACCATTTTGCTCTTTTAATTGGCGTTTGACAGAAACGACGGCCTTACGAAATGCAATGGCTTCTTCTATCGATTCTTGTACTAAAGAATAACCAGATTCTCCTTTCATCATTCCGACTGCAACATCAATGGAAGCAATAATAGGATAATAAGGTGAAGTGGTGCCATGCATCATAAATGAGTCATTAAAGTCATCGAAATTTAACGGCGCTCGTTCGCTTTTTTCACGTGGATCATTGATGCCATAGAGAGTGATGGCAACATTTTATGTGTTGATTGCACGGCAAAAAGGGTAGGACAATTAGGAATATCTTCAGATACATCCATCGCAAAACGATTTTTATATAAAGGATGGAAACGCGCATAAGCATACCATGCTTCATCAAAATGAATTCGAGGTACGCTGGTTGCTAAATTTTTCACCACATCATTTACGTTGTAACAAAAACCATCATAAGTACAGTTTGTCACAACAGCATAAGTCGGTTCAGGGCTGATAGCACCTTCGGCTAGCGGACTCTCTTTTATCAGTTTGCTAATACTGGCTTGTGTTAAGCGTTTGGTTGGGATCGGACCAATTAAACCGTAGCCATTTCGTGTAGGTTTTAAATAAACAGGACGTCCTTGTGAAAGTGTTAAGCCATGATTCAATGATTTATGGCAGTTTCTATCCACAACAACAATCTCGTCTGCCCCAATAGCGCCTTGTGCCACAATACGATTGGAACCGGATGAACCTGAAACACCATAAAATGTCCAATCAGCGCCAAATAGTTCTGCTGCTATTTCTTCTGATGTTTTTGAAGGCCCCGCATGAATAAGGTAATCCCCCATTTCAGCCGTTGCGACACCAATATCAGCACGCATCATATTTTCACCAAAGAAATTGATGAACTCAATACCAATAGGATGTTTCAAATAAGCCATACCGCCCATATGTCCTGGGCAATCCCAATAATAATCACCATCCTCAGTGAAATCTTTTAATGTTTTAAAATATGGAGGTAAAAGGCTCTCTGCATAGCGATGAATTAAAGTATAAATACGATTAGCTGTAAATGTTGCGGTTTCTGAATAGAGATAGATATATTCACTTACTTCTTTAAGAATATTAATAGAAACATTATCGGTAATATTCTCTTCAGACAGTAGAATAATAGGGGTCGTTGGATTTCTTTTTCTAAATAATGAAATAAAGGCTTCACTCTCTATATTCATTTTTGGATTGTTTTTATCCCAGAAAATACCTACCGCACTGTATTTAGGGCTCTCTTTTATATATTTAATCCCATGATCAATATTATCTGCAATTTGAGCGATAAAACCACGCTCTGTAATTGCATGTTTTAATGATCCTAATGCTTGTTTTGCAGGGCTATCTTCTTTTAGTCCCGCAGATGAGACAAATAATACATGATGATTAAACTTCATAGACACCTCCATAGGTATCAATATTGATTGATATTGCCATTATCTGATTCATTTCATTGAAAAAATTTCAATTAATAATTATGCAATAATTAAAATTCAATATAATTATTGAGATATAGAAAAATCGTCAATACGTCCAGTAAGATAATAAAAACAAATAAAATACGCTCTGTTGGATTAAATAGCGTCTTCTGCTCTTGATATCTCGACCAAATAAAAAGGGGAATACCTAATGTCAATAAAATAGGCACCATCGCTAAATATTTAATTTCACAAGCATAAAACATAAACAAGCAGAACATTAATCCAATAAATCCACTAATTAAAGCAGAAGCCTTACCTTTATTGGCATATTTTGAAAAGTCACCCGACAAACAAAGCTGTAATAAATAAGCTGATGTTGCCAAATAAGCAGGTAGAACCATTAATGCAGAAATAGCTAACATTGTTAGCCAAGCATCATTAGAAAAATAAGCAACAAAGACAACCAATTGCATAAATAGGCTACTCACCCACAGAGAGGTAGAGGCAGCGCCATTTTTATTTTTTACTGAAAATGCTTTAGGAAAAGTACCATTTTGAGCCGCAACCATAGGTATTTCAGCACAAATCATCGTCCAAGCTAGCCAACTGGTTAATACGGACACTAATACGCCGATATTAATTAACCACTCACCCCAATCGCCAACAACAGTTTTTAATATTCCAGCTGTTGATGGTGTTGGTATTATGCTTAATGCTTTTTGCGGTAAAACACCAAAAGGTAATACTGAAATAAAAATACAAATAATCAGTGAGACAATAAACCCTATCAATGTTGCTTTGCCCACATCTTTTTTATTGCGCGCTCGACCAGATAGCGCAACCGCACCTTCGACACCGATAAAACACCACAGAGCAACATCTAAAGGCGCTAAAATTTGTGCAGGAATAGGCCCTAAATTATCAGCTGAAATAGGTGCTGAATTTCCCCAAAAATTATTAGTTAGCTCTTCATAATTCAAGAAGTAAACCAGTATAAACACGAAAATACTTAAAGGAATTAACTTCGCAAACGTACCAATAATATTAATCGCACCCGCCAATTTCGTGCCGGATAAAACAAGGTAATTAAATCCCCAAATAAGAATAGAAGCACCGATAATAGAGGGAATATTATTTCCGCCTTTAAAATCACCAGGTAAGAAATAATTTAAGGTATCCATCACCATAATAGCAAAAGCAACATTGCTAAAAATGGTCATTAACCAATAACCCCAAGCAACAATAAAAGCAACAAAAGCACCAAATCCTTCACGAGCATACATATAAATACCTGATTGAAGATCAGGTCGAATATCTGAAAGCACCATAAAGATCCGGGCAATAAAATACATACCAAAACCGCAAATTAGCCAAGCAATAATGACTGGACCAATTTCAGATGTTGCTGCCATATTTTGCGGTAATCCATCAACTCCACTACCTATCATTGAGCTGATTACGATGGCAATCAACGCAAGTAGTCCTATCTTCTGGCCTGTATTATTATTTGAATTGCCTTTTGACATATTCTTAACCCTATTGTAACGACTTCTGTATTAACATGATGAGCTAATGAATGAGTATAGTAGAATATAAAAATCATACACTCCAAACTATTACGATAATTGTAACTTATTATGTCTAAATGAAAAAAACATGACTTAAATATTAATGGGTTTTAATATTTAATCACCTAAAGAAAATAAATAACAATAGATCCCTTTCAATAGATAAGAATCAAAAATTAAGTGTTTAAAATTTTATACATATAACAACCATCTTCATGAAAAGTAAAAAGATATATTTTTCATCATCAGATAATAATTATATTCATATAAAACGAACATTAAAAGTATTTGTTATTTTATATATATCAATCAACTAGTTAAATATAAATTTAGTATACTTTCCTTTTATTAAGATAGTAATAAATACGTAATTCACATATAAGGTAAATCTTAAAAAGAATTATTCTTTATTTAAAATATTGGAAAGAATCTTAAAAAGAATAGTAATTGAAATTAAATATTAAAAACGATCTAATTTCAGCCCATCCGCACTAAAATGAGAAGGCGATTGTCCCATCTGTTTTTTAAACATTGTCGAGAATGAGCCCGCGCTGTTATAACCTAAATCAAAGGCAACTTCAGTAATACCGCGCCCAGATAAAATTTGTGTTAATGAATTCAATAAACAGACTTGTTGTCGCCATTGTGAAAATGACATTCCTGTTTGTTTGCGGAAAAAACGGCTAAAAGAGCGCTCACTTTTATGTAATTTATCTGCCCACTGTTGCGGTAAAGAATCTATTTTTGGGTTACGAATAAAATCACGACATAATTGAGCTAATTTACTGTCTTGTGGAATAGGCGCAAAAAACGGTAACGGTTTTGCTTTTGCTAACTCACATAAGATTAACTGCATTAAAAGACCATCTCGCCCTTTTTTATCATATTCTGCAGGCACATCTACAGCTTCAAGCAGTAACTGGCGAAAAAGAGGAGAAACACTGACAACTTCACACTGTTTACTGTGCCGAGGTGCAGCTGAAGGCTCAATATAAAGGCTGCGAGTGCTTACATCTAACATACGCGTTTCATGCCCAGTCTGCGGAGGTATCCACACACCACAAGACGGTGGAATAATCCACTCACCATCATCTGTACTCACTTCAATTAAACCCGTAGCAGGGTATAAAAATTGCGCTCGACGATGTTGATGTGTTTCTAACAGCGTATTGGGCAAATAGTCTGTACCCAGCGCAATAACATCTCGGTCAAGTGAATCAACGCTTTTTAACGGTACATTTCTCACAGTCTAGGTTACCCTTTTTTTATTTTCGTCCTTTTTAATATAACAGTTCTCACGCACTCTACACACTGGCAAATAATGAGTTATATAATTAAAATCGCTATATGTTTTAATAAATAACGAAGATATTTTATGTGAAATTTCAACCTTCTTGATATCTATTAAATAAACTTCGTTAACAATCAAAAAACGCGCTTTTAACACCCTTAGTAAATAGGCTGAAATTCAAATGTCATTGTCTGGTTTTAGAATGTTGGCAAAAGATTAATCAACTACTATCCCTCTCGCAGAGGTTAATTCAAGCATTCTGCAATTATCTATGCATTCAATAATAATGCAGCGGATACCAGACATTCCCTTTATTCATAGCCTAGAAAAATCACGCACGTTCTTTATATCAAGTATCGGGTATATCGGGGTCCGCCTATTATGTTTAAGGTAGAGTTCATTATGAGCAATCAGTCCGATCACGATCATGATACAAAGAGCATTCTCAACGATGTTAGCCGCCGTCACTTTATTCAAGCGAGCTCAGCATTAGTCACCCTTCCTTTTCTCGCATCAAACTCCTTTGCTGCGACAACCGATAACGCTATCCCAGTAAAATCAATAACGACCGAAGAGGGTGAACGGGTTGTTTCAACTTGCAGTAGCTTTGACTGTGGCGGTAAATGTGATATTCGAGCCCACGTAAAGGATGGCAAAGTCACCCGTATTAGCACACGTCCCGATGCTGATCTAGATGAAGAGATGCCTATTATGCGTGCCTGCGTTCGAGGTCGCGGTTATCGAAAATTTGTCTATCATCCAGACCGTTTAAAATACCCAATGAAACGCGTTGGCAAACGTGGCGAAGGCAAATTTGAACGGATCACGTGGGAAGAAGCGACCACTCTTATTGCGCAAAATATGCAGCGTATTAACCAACAATATGGCCCCGCATCACGCTTTGTCAGCTTAAGTACAGGTGTGACTGGCGGTGTTTTCTCGGGTGCGAATATGTTACGTCGCCTGTTTAATATCACGGGGGGTTTTCTAGAAAACTATCACTCCGTTAGTAATGGAAATACCCTTGCAGTCACCCCTTATACTTACGGTACAGCTGCTAGTGGTAGCACACTTGATACATTAGAAAACACCCCTCTTGTGATTTTATGGGGCCATAACCCTAACGAAACGATTTTTGGTCACTCAAACCATTTCTTCCAAAAAATGAAGAAAAATGGCACTAAGTTTATTGTTGTTGATCCTCGTTATTCTGATACCGCCTCTTCTTTAGCTGATCAATGGATCCCATTATTACCAACAACGGATAACGCCATGAT
Source organism: Proteus penneri (assembly GCF_003144535.1). Taxonomy (GTDB): domain Bacteria; phylum Pseudomonadota; class Gammaproteobacteria; order Enterobacterales; family Enterobacteriaceae; genus Proteus; species Proteus penneri. The sequence goes on from NZ_PHFJ01000008.1 coordinate 180,964, forward strand.
GGATGCGATGATGTATGTCATCGTCAGTGAGAACCTTCACGATCAAGCATTTATCGATAAATACACTATTGGCTTTGACGAACACCAAATGCCAGAAGGTGTAGGTAAAAATGAATCTTTAGTTGCCTATTTGATGGGTAAAAAAGATGGCATTAAGAAAACACCTGAATGGGCAGAACCTATCACTAAAGTGCCTGCTGATACTATCCGCCAATTAGCCCGTGAATATGCATCGACAAAACCGGCAGCATTGATGCAAGGTTGGGGGCCTCAGCGCCATATTTGTGGTGAACGGACGGCACGTGGTGCAACATTACTTGCAACGATCACTGGTAATGTGGGGGTTCGAGGTGGTTGGGCTGCCGGCTATGGTATGGCTTTAAACTCTGAATTGCGTAAAACCATCGCAGGGCCAAGCCTATTAACCAACCCAGTAAAAGCGAAAATTAATATCACCAACTGGGTGCAAGCGTGTGAAGACAAAAATTTAGTCACACCACAAAATGGGTTACTGAACGCCGAGAAACTTGATACTGAAATCAAGATGATTTTCTCAATGGCGGGTAACTACATGACGAACCAAAATACCGATATTCTTCATGCTGCTAAAGTCCTTGAAGATGAATCAAAGGTAGAATTTATCGTCTGTAGCGATCTGTATCTGACACCAAGTGCAAAATATGCCGATATTTTACTGCCTGAAACCAGCTTTTTAGAACGCTGGAACATCGGTGGTACATGGAGTTATGGCGACTACATTATTCTTTCTGAAAAAGTGATTGAACCTGAATTTGAACGTCGTACTGACTACGCTTGGTTACGTGAAGTTGCAGATAAATTAGGCGTTGGTGAACAATTTAGCGAAGGCAAAGAGACTGATCGCGATTGGATTGAATATTTAGTCGATGACGCCAGTGTGAAACGTCCTGAAGACGGCATTCCAACCTTTAAAGAGCTATTGGTTAAACGCCGTCATTTATTAAAACATCGTCCACATACTCAAAATGTGGCATTTGAGAAAAATATTCAAGATATCGAAAACAACCCATTCCCAACGCCGTCAGGCAAAATTGAGATTTTCTCTAAACGCTTATATGACATGAATAATGTCGATATTCCGGCGCTCTCTCATTACGTACCCGCTATTGAAGGCCCTGAAGATACGCTAACGGATAAATTCCCGTTACAACTTATCACATGGAAAGGGCGTAATCGCGCAAACTCAACGCAGTTTGCCAACCCTTGGTTACAAGAAGTACAACGCCAAGAACTCTGGTTAAACCCGTTAGATGCCCAAGATAGAAACATCAAAGAGGGCGAGAAAGTCAAAGTGTATAACGATCGTGGAGTAACGATGGTGCCCGCCAAATTAACACAACGAATTATGCCTGGCGTCGTGGCCTTGCAAGCAGGAGCTTGGTGGCAACCTGATGCAAAAGGCATAGATCAAGGTGGATGTGCCAATGTATTAACATCATCCCGTAGCACCGCAATGGCACACGGCAATGCTCACCAAACATTATTGGTCGAGGTAGCAAAAGTATGAGTCAATTTATCGTTTATCCCGCTGTGAGCAACAAACAGTTAGGATTTTATATCGACAGCGCTCGCTGTTCAGGTTGCAAAGCGTGTCAGGTTGCTTGTAAAGATAAAAACAACCTTGATGTCGGACGCAAATTTCGCCGTGTCTATGAAATCACTGGCGGGGGTTATACCCGTAATTCGAAAGGTGCGCTGATCAATAATGTCTTCGCTTACACCTTATCTATCTCTTGTAACCATTGTGACGATCCGATTTGTGTTAAAAACTGCCCAACAACAGCAATGCATAAGCGTAAAGGCGATGGCATTGTCATGGTAGATACCGACAAATGTGTCGGTTGTGGTGCTTGTGCGTGGTCTTGCCCTTATGGCGCGCCACAGATGAACCCAGAAACCAAACAGATGTCAAAATGCGATTTTTGTATCGATTTACAGCAAAAAGGTGAACAACCGGTTTGTGTCGCCACTTGTCCGCTAGGTGCAATCCAATTTGGCCCTATTGATGAACTGCGTGAACGCTATGGCGATTTAGATTATGTCACGGGTTTACCTTCCCCTGAAATAACACATCCCAACCTTGTTATTAACCCACATCAGGGTGCAAACAATGACGGAATTAATAATAAGGGAGAAAGAAAATGAATGAATGGTCATTATTAATCTTCACATTTATGATGAATGCGACCATTGGTCTTGCACTAACAACAGGGCTTTTTGCTCGTCGCCTTTCTCATTATCTCAATGCAGAAAGCTACTATCGCTTTATGCTGTTGACCTTATTTGTTATTTGTGGATTGGCAGGTTTAGGCTCTATCGCTTCAATAACTCACTTAGGTGTGCCATTAAATGCCCCTAATGCCATTAGAAATGTTTTTTCTGCTTGGTTAAGTCGTGAAGTCGCCGTCACTGCTATTTTTGTCGGTTGCCTAGGATTAACCTTTTTATGGCTCTGGCGCACTCGCAAACTCTCAATGCTGTTATTAAGTAGCAGTATTCTGATTGGGTTATTTGATATTTATTGTATGGCATCGATTTATCGCCATACCTCTATTTTGACATGGATGGACCCTAACACTTACATCATGTTCTTCGGCACGATGTTAACACTTGGTGCCGCTATTTTCTTTTTGCTGATCAAAGTATTACAACACGTAGGCAGTAAGTTAGGTATTGAAATACCACAAGACTCATTCCCAATACGCTGGAAATGGCAATTATGGGGAATAATGGCATTTAGCTTAATTGGCCGATTACTGTATCAACCTTTTTATGAGCGATATTTAACTAGCACACTCTATAGCCAAAAATCGGTGACATTCCCGTTATCACCTATTCAAGTGTATTACTCTATTGGCTCGCTACGGACTGCCTGTTGGATCTTAGCCACCTTTGCAGTATTAGCTTGTGGCTATAGTTTAGTGAAATTCCTAACCCCTAAAAATCAAGGTCAATCAACTGAGTCTATTTTTGCACTTGGCTGTGTTATCGCAATTATCGCTGACTTTATGTTGCGCTATGTTTTCTACTCAATTCACTAATTGCAATTGAGTATGGTTGTTTTAAGAAAGTATCAAAATTTATGAGCAGACTCTCTTAATTATTTAAGGTAATTTGGATCACGCACCCAGATTACCTTTTTTCGTTTAGGGCATTCCTTTTTAAAATTATTATTTTAGCCCTAAACGTTTTGTCAAACGACGTAAATTAGCCGGATCAAGCGATAATTCTCGTGCCGTTGCCGCCCAATTTTGGTTATTACGTAGTAATGCTTGTTTAATTAAATCTCGTTGAAACTCATCCGTAGCTTCTTTTAAATTTTTGTCCGCTGATGGTAATGATTGTGATATTGGATGAGTAAGATTTTCTGTGCCTAAATCAAAATGACTAACTTGTAAAATAAGACTGTCTGTCTTATTCCCTGCTCTCGCTAATACGATTGCTCGATGAATAGTATGTTCTAATTCACGCACATTACCCGGCCAAGAATAATGCAATAAATAAAGGCGTAATTCAGGACTAATAATCACTTGTGTAAGATTAAAACGCTGACGATATTGCTCGCAGAAATAACCCACTAATAGCAAAATATCGTCGTCTCTTTCTCGTAATGGCGGAACATGCACAGGAAAGATACTTAAACGATGGAAAAGATCGGCACGGAAATTTCCCGCCAAGACTTCTTCCCATAAATCACGATTTGTTGCTGCTATTACACGCACATTAACGCGTAAGTTACGATCATCACCAATACGTTGAATATCGCCATATTGTAAAACACGCAGTAATTTTGCTTGGAGTGATAATGATAACTCCCCAATTTCATCAAGAAATAAAGTGCCATTATCTGCCATTTCAAATTTACCACTACGATGGCTAATTGCTCCGGTAAAAGCCCCTTTTACATGCCCAAATAATTCACTTTCTGCCACACTCTCAGGAAGTGCGGCACAATTTAAATAGACTAACGGATTATCTGCACGATTAGACATTTCATGAATGGCTTTTACCACCAGATCTTTACCGGTTCCTGTTTCGCCATTCACTAAAATATTCATATCTGCGGATGCAACAATTTCTATCTCTTTTTTCAGTTGCATCATCGAAGGCGATAAACCAATAATTTCTGTTTTTACTGTGGGCTTAAACGTATTAGTTGGCATAAATAACATATTTTGATTTTCGAGTTGCTCAATCAATAACGCATTATTTAATGCACCAGAAGTTAAGGCCGCAATTAAACGAAGCTCTTCATCACTGAAAGTATCAAACTGATGAGGGTCCATTCCATCAAGTGTTAAAGTGCCAATTAAATCTTGTCCTGCAAATAACGGTAACCCCACACAAGCATGCACTTTTAAATGCTCTCTATCTGGAATAAGGCCATCATAAGGATCGGGCAAATCACTGTCTGCAGGAAAACGCACCACATCCCCTGCTCGCGCTATCGTTTCGAGACGAGGATGCCCTTCTAGTAAAAAACGACGCCCTAATACATCAGGCACGAGGCCATCTATGGCTAATGGGATAAACTGATGAGGCTCGTAGCGAAGCAACGCGGCAGCATCGCAATTTAGCACTTGCCGAAGTGTGGTCACCAGCCGCTGAAATCTATCTTGGTGACCAACATCTTTTTGTAATTCAATGGCAATTTTAGCCAACACATCAACAGAAAAACCCATAAAAACACCTCATAGTCATTATGATTGTTATTATGGTCATTTTGACATGACAAAGATAGTCATATTGACAATATATTAAATAACTATAAAAACAAAAATCATTTTAAAACAATAAGATATTGACCCTAATGTGTTTGTAAAAAGCGATAACGTCGCCAAAAGTGATAAAATGGAAAGTAAATGAATTGCTCGGTCAGAGCAATCATTAGAAAAATCAGTAAACCTTACCGTTCACCTTGTGTATCAATCAATAAACGCTGATTTATATACTCAATAGTCTCGTCTATCGTCATAATATTATTAACGACATTAGTAATACCTTGCCCAATAATAATTTCGGCTTGGCGTAAATTAAATAACTTACCATTAGGCACCGAAGATTCTCGTATTCCTTTATTAATTTCTTGATAAGCTAACGTCATCCATGGATAACGATGGCTAATTTCTTGATTATGGCTAAAATTTTTATGATTACTATTTCCACCTAATAAAATTAGGTGATCCATTACCATTGGGGAATAAAGCCAACGATAAAATTGCTCTGCATATTGTGATTTTTGGCTATAACGTGAAACCCCTAATACGCCACCGCCTAATTGTGGAATACTACCGGGTACAGGTGCAAAACCTGTTTTAGGTAAAATATTGCTATGTGCGACATCGTTAAATAAATTCATATAAGCGATCAGCATAGCAAGATGCCCTTGCTCAAATTGCCTAACCGACTCACTCCACCATTTATTATGAATATTCTCAGTGATCGACAACTGTTTTAAATATTCTTCTAATATTTCGCCGGCTAAAGGCATTTTTAATCTAGGAATATTATCGTTTCCTATTAAACACCCACCTTTGGCGTAATAACGTAATAGATACTCTGTTGCAATCAGCCCCGCACTACCTAATGTTGTTGAAGCCCCCATTGGCCGACTTAATTGCCCTTCTTCATGTTGTTCAGTAAAAAACTGCGTCACATTATCGTATTCTTCAAATGTTGTTGGTACGGTTAACTCATTACCTGTTTTCTCGTAATACATTCTTTTTAAGATAGGATCTTCAAACAAGTCTTTTCGATAAAACAGAAGTTGCGCACTGGCATCAAAAGGCATGGCATAAGCAACATTATTCACTAAACTAAATTTTTGCTGAGTAGGTAGTGAAAAATTATTTAATAAGTCCGTTAATCCATTACCAATCTTATCTAATGGCTGTAATATTCTTTCTGCAAACCAAGGAAAACAGGCCATATCAATACGCAATAAATCATAATAGGGATGCAAATGTAACTGACTTAAAATTTGATAAACTTCATCGTAAGGATGTATCGCTAAATTAACTTTAATCCCTGTTTGACGATAAAAATGAGGTAGCAACTTTTTTAATGCACTGGTTGAAGGGCTAGGTAAAATCAGTAAGTTAAGACTTATATTTACTTTATCCTCACTGATAACCGCGGGTGTTAAAGTATAAAGATGATCACTTTGATTACGCACACAAGTTACATTATTCTCGATAATCTTCTCATTCTCTTCATCTTGAATGAGTGCATCAATCACTTCTAACCCGAGTTGAGCATAATTCATAGGAAAGTAATATACCCCTTTTAATACAGGTGGAATATTGTCGCTCAATGCAAAAATAGGCGGGCAATCATTATGGCTACCAAAATAACTCGCTTGCGTTAAATAACGTGCCTTCTCTATATCTTGAGCAATAAAGATGTCTGGGATTTGCTCCAGAGAAAAGAAATCAAACGCAATTTTATAACTCTCTTCATCTGATGCACAAAGCACCACATTTTTTTTATTGGGAGCAGTCTCTAAAAGTCGATGTTGTAATTGATTGGCAAAGTTTTGATTATTTAAATAATCACTACTCCCCATAAAAATGCCCACTAATTTACCAGGGGTTTTTGCAACCTGTTGGCAAATAGCCTCTGCGGCTTGAGCAAAATCTAGCGTGAAAAATCGTTGAGTATTAAGTGGCTGGCGATAAACAAACGCAACTTGAGAGGGGGGTAATTTTAACGTGTCAAAATAGATATTTGCATCTTTGAGACAACTTACCGTGATCACTTGTTTATAACCACCCGCGGCAATTTTCTGTAATGCCTCTAATTCTGTGGTTTCCAGATCATCCGTTAAAAAAAGATCGTAAGTGACCTCAGGAAAGTGAGCAATAGATTGCCTTAAGGAATTAAAGAAAACCGCATATTTTTCAGAAACTAATTGAGGTAAAAGTATAGCTATTTTATGGCTTTTATTGGTTCTTAACAGTTGAGCTTGTGTATTTAACTGATAGCCCATTTGTTTGGCGGCTTGATACACAGCTTCAATTTTCTCAACACTCACATTCCCACGTTTATTCAATACGTTAGAAACCGTTCCATGAGAGACACCTGCTAGTTTTGCAATATCTTTAATCGTTGCCATTGACCTTTTTCCATCTCAATTTCTGCTTTCACTAGCATACCTGAATTATTTATCGCGACTACTGCTAATTGATTTGAACGTTCCATCTTTAATTTGTTTATAAAACAAGCGTTTGTTACTTATCAAAAATAAATAATTATCAATATCAATTAAAATATATATCAATATTAATCAATGTGATAAGAAATTTAATTTGAATAAGATCACTGATCTGATCTTCATTTATTGGCAAATGAATACCACCATTTTATTATTGGAACGTTCAAATCAACCTATAACTTATAGATAGCCAACACCAGATAATTAATAAAATCATAATAAAACAATAGGATAAGGGGATTTCTTATGAAACTTCATTTTTTAGGGACGGCTGCCTCAGAAGGCATACCCAATCCCTTCTGCCGTTGTGAACACTGTCTGAAAGCAAGAGAACTTGGTGGGAAAGATATCAGAACTCACTCTTCTGCCATTGTCGATGACATTATGTTAATCGACGTATCACCTACATTTAGTTACCAGTTAATGCGTGATGGGATGGATGCAACTAATTTTGAAAGCCTTCTATTCACTCACACGCATCCTGATCATTTCAATGTTGGCGATCTGTTTAGCCGAATGGAAGGTTATGGTTTTGAAATTAACCATCCCCTTCATATTTTTGGTAATGATCGCGCAATTAATGGTTGTATCGAAGTTTTACCTGGTTACAGCAAAGAGCGTTTTGCTTTTCACTGCTTAATTCCTTTTGTTACCGTCGAAAGAAACGGTTATAAAATTACGCCATTACTCGCTAATCATGCGAAATGGGAACTTTGCTATGTTTATCATATTGAGAAAGATGGCAAGGTTATTTTCTATGGCCATGATTCTGGTTGGTTCCCTGAATTAACATGGAAATGGTTAGAAAACAAGCCACTGGATATCGTTGTTTTTGAATGTACTTATGGACTCAATGGTAAAGATCGAACTGATAATCATATGAGCCTAGAAACCGTATTTGCAGCGAAAGAAAAACTGCAACAGCAAGGTTGTTTACATCAAGATACACAAATTGCTGTTTCGCATATTTCACATAGTGGCAAATTGCTTCACCACGAATTAGAAGCTGTTTGTGCTCCTCACAATATCCGCGTTGCCTATGACGGGTTAACGTTAGAAACAAATTAAGAGGAGAACGATGATGGATATGAAAATAACCTCTCGCTTACTGATTATGATGTTTGTGCAATATTTCATGCAAGGCGCATGGAATATGACCATGGGGCTAGTATTAAGTAGCTATGGTATGGCAAGCATTATTGGTAATGCCTACGCTTTATTAGGCGTCGCAACCATTATTTCCCCATTATTTATTGGTATGGTGGCTGACCGTTTCTTTGCTTCACAAAAAGTCATGGGCATCCTTCATTTAATTAATGCCGCTGTCATTATTTGTGTTCCTCAATTTATTGAAGCACAAAACAGTGGCATGACATTATTCTTAATTTTCATTATTGGATTATTGTTTTATCCAACAACTGCGCTTTCAAATAGTATTAGTTTCTCCCATATTAATGGCGTGAAATATTTCCCTATTATTCGTGTATTCGGTACGTTTGGTTTTATGGCTATCGGATTTATATTAGGTGAAATGGGCTTCTCTGGTAGTACGATGACTTGGTATATCGCTTCGGCTGTGGGGGTTTTACTCGGTTTCTACTGCTTTACTTTGCCTAATACGCCACCTAAAGCGAAAGGTAAGCCATTCTCTGCTCGTGATGTTTTATGTTTAGATGCACTTTCATTATTTAAAGATCGTTATTTCGCTATCTTAATGTTTAGTATCTTTATTTTAATGATCCCTAAAACAGCTTATTCCGCTTATATTCCGGTATTTATTAAAGCATTAGGTTTTAATAATGCGGCGTCTATTATGCAAATCGGTATAGCCTGTGAAGTGCTGTTTATGTTTGTGTTGTCATTCTTCTTAATGAAGTTTGGCTTCAAAATTACATTACTTTTAGGGGCTGTTAGCTGGATCATTCGCTCAATATTCTTCTCTTATGCAGCGGTAAATACAGAGTTTTATTTTATCGTTATCGGATTAATGTTACAGGGATTATGTTGGGACTTCTTCTTTACCGCTGGTGATATCTATGTTGACCGCAAAGCTAAACCTGAAATCCGCGCTCAAGCACAAGGTCTACGTTTTATTGTCTCTAATGGTTTCGGCTTATTATTTGCTTCCACTATTTGTGGTCAAATCTTTAATTCAACCGTAACAGAAACAGGTGATGCTGCATTACCACAGTGGTCAACATTCTGGATATACCCAGCTATCGTTGCCGCTGTTGTGACAATATTCTTTATCTTCTTCTTTAAAGATGATGTGAGTAAAAAGAAAAATAACGAAGATAAAAAAGTACAAGAAAGTATTGCAACACAATAGTCTTAAAATAAAGGAATGAGCCAACGTTAGGGGCAAACCATGGACGCATTAATTCAGTTTGTTGACAGCATTGGCCCTTTATCACTATCAAGTATCGCTAAATTATTGGCCGCCTTTATTTTGGGCGGCTTTATTGGCTTAGAGCGTGAATCAAAGGGAAAACCTGTCGGTTTTAAAACTTGTGTCATTATTGCCGTTGCCAGTTGTTTATTAACTATTGTTTCTATTCAATCTGCAGAATATTACGCCAATATCTCCGACAACATTCGTAGTGATCCAATGAGATTAGCAGCACAAATTATCAGTGGTGTCGGCTTTCTTGGGGCTGGTGTTATATTGCATCGACGTGATGATGCCATTCCAGGACTGACAACAGCCGCTATCGTATGGGCATCAGCGGGTGTTGGTATTGCTTGTGGCTCAGGTTTTTATTGGCATGCCATGATTGTGACGATTCTATTTTTTATGGCTATTCAACTTAGCCCACAAGTGGTGTTATTTCAGATGAAAAACCACCGTTTAGGTAAGATAAAAGTGCGAATGTTATTTACTCATGAAAGCGGTGTTCCTCTGTTAATTGAGTATTTAAAAAGCCACAAAGACGTGATTGAAAATCTCACTATTCGCGACATTAAAAAAGAGCGTGTTGAAGTGAATTTGAAACTGTTAGTGAGACAAAAAATTACTTTACCTGAATTTTATTGTTCATTAAAACAGCTTGAACATGTTCATTCTGTTTCGTTGGAGCATTAATATATTTAAAAGTAAAAAAGGCAAGAAAAGATAAATAACTATTTAATTTTAATAACACCTAAATGGCCATAACTGATTAAATTCCATCGTTAAACCTATCTGTACTTCAGTTGAAAGTGAACCCTTGCTCACTACAAATTTAGGGTGTCGAATAACGATAGGAGTATTAATCGCATTATATATTAATGATGATCGGTTTTGCTCTAATTCATCATAAAGCTTCTTCATTTCTGCTGATGACGTATTCTCTCTTAATCGCCCAAGCGTAATATGAATAATATTTTTATGAAGAGTGTTATCAATAGGGATCTGCTGATAAATCTGCTGCCTGAAGCGTGTTAATTCCTCGGAGATACCCGTTAATATCAAGCTACCATTGGATGTTAGGATAACGTTTTTAAATAAAATTTTGATACTTTTTATTTGATTAAAGATTTTTGCAATCTCATGACACCATGCCAATAATACAGGTCGTTGCAGTTTAAACTGTTCATTTTGTTGATTAAAAATCGTTAATAACGTGGAATGAAATTCTTGTGGCTGAGCAAATTCAATAAATGGAAATTTAAGCTTAAGCTGTTCACAATAAGCCATTAGCTTCTGGCTAAAGGGAATAAAGCTTTCTTCAATTTCAGGCTGACAAATTATTAATTGCCCAGCATTTAAGCTGACATCAATAATATCTTCATCATTAACTTGTCGTTGCCAAGCGTCACCTGTTGCCAATTTTTTGAGTGTTGCTTGTGTCAGGAATTCATATGCCATCCGCGCACCTTAATTAAGAATAAAATAATAACTCATACTTTGGTTTGAGTGACATTTAAAATCAAGCTTTAGAAAGAAGAATAAAAAAGTGGCTTTCTTCTGAAAGCCACAGTCACATCAAAGGGGGAGATGTTGAAAGATGGGTCTATCTACAAAGAACTCAATCAAAGTCAAATCGATTACAGAAAATTAGCCGCTTTAAACTTCGCGAGTGCATCAGCTTTTTGTTCTGCTGTCATTGGGCGTAACGGACGACGGGGATCACCCACATCAATGCCATGCAATTGCATTGCCACTTTTCCTGCTGCAACACCACCGTATTCGACTAATACACGAATAATCGCAATCACTTTATCCATGCAAGCAGTAACACCTTCATGATCACCAGTTTTAAATTTTTCAATAATTTCAAGATATAATGGCGCAGCATAATTATATGTACTGCCGACAGCGCTTAATGCACCACAAGCTAATCCTGCAGGAATAAATTCATCAACACCAAATGGAACATCGTACTTTCCGCCATCTACGCGTAAGCAACGCTGGAATTCATACATATCAGGAGAATTAAATTTCATACCAGATAAATTAGGTATTACTTTACCCGCTACTTGTAGGAATTTTTCCATATCAATACTTAAGCCTGACATGGTGGAGTGATAATAGTAAAAACCTTTAGATGGCGCGCTAGCAGCAGCCAAACGACAATATTCAACAAGATCATCAACATTGCCGGGTTTAAAGAAACAAGGGCCAATAACGGATGTTGCTTTAATATCTAAAGTTTCGGCATGGCGGGCAAGTTCTAGCGTATCAGCAATACTTAATGCACCGGTATGAATAATAAGATCAAGCTTGCCCTGACTTGCCTTAACCCAGCGTTCAGCCACTTTCTTACGTTCTTCAACAGAACAATGAATACCTTCGCCTGTTGTTCCTAATACGTAAGCACCTGTCACACCACTTGTAATCAGGTGTTTTGCTATCTCATCAATGACAGGATAATTAACGCTACCATCTGTTGCAAAAGGCGTATGAGGTGCGGCAATCAGTCCAGAGAGTTTGTTCATGATAACTTCCTTTGGAGGTTAATTTCTTTTGTATTAATCTTATGGAGCTTAACTCTATATTAGGGAGCAATACTTCAGAACGCAATAACGAAATGAGCATTAAAGGAAGAGAAAAATGAAAGTGTGATCTTTAGCCAATTTTCACTAAAAACCACACAATAATGTAGAGATAAACTTATGCGGAATGAGTCTGTTTTAGTGCATTCAATGTTCGTAATTTTTGCTCTTTAACCATGTCAGGTTGAGCTTGGACTAATAGTGTATAAAGAAGATCTAATACAAAGAGTTGTGCTGTTTTTGTACCAATAGAGTCACCTTGCAGTTTCCCTTGTCGGTTACCATTAATTAAATGGTGATCAGCATACTCCATAATTTGTGAGCCTAAATTATGCGTCAATGCAATCGTGCTGGCTCCTGCTTCTTTAGCCAATTTAAGTGCATGAACAGTTTCTGGAGAATTGCCTGAGTGGCTAATTCCAATCGCCACATCACCAGGTTTTAATAATGAAGCTTGCATATACATAAAGTGATTATTTGTCACAGCATCAACACGATAACCAATTCGCATCAGTTTATTTTTTAAATCTTCTGCGGTAATTCCTGAAGAGCCAACACCACAAATAAAAATATAGTTTGCAGATAATAAAGCATTTACAGCACCTTGAACTTGCTTCATATCGAGCAGATTCAATGTCTCTGATAGTACGTTATTAATCGTTGCTTGAAGTTTTAAACCAATAGTATGGATATCGTCTTGATGGGTTACTTCTGCATCAAGAATAGGTGACTCGTCATTATCAGAGGTCGCCATTTCAATCGCCAAATCCATTTTAAAATCTTGAAACCCTTTATAACCCAATGTACGGCAAAAGCGCACAACAGTCGCTTCACCCGCTTTTGTCGCTTGTGAAAGTTGAGCAATAGAGAGCTGAGTGACTTCTGTAGGATGGAACAGGATATAGTCTGCAATACGCTGTGATACTCGCGTTAGACTATTTTTCATTGCGCCTAGCGTATCAAGTATTTTACCCGGCTTTAATCGGGTCGTTGCCTGTTCTGTCATGGAGATTATCCTTGGTTGCAGAAGATACACGGGAAAAAAATTCTGCCAACAAGAGTACCAATTCCAACAGGTTAAAAAAAGCCTTGCCCATACAATAATGTGATAATAAAAAACGCTTTATTCCTTAATATCATCAGAATACAACTTACTGATACATCAGAAATAAAGCGCTTAATAAAGACCGTAATTGCTAGTCAGTTAATGTGGTGACATCTAGCTTAACAACCACTTTCTTCAGTACATTTACACTCTTTTCAGCCGAAATTCCCGGTTTATGTGGTTCATAAGGCATAAAAACAGCAAACATGTTTGGTGTAAGCGTTAAAGTTTGTTGACCTATTATTGTATCAGTGAGTTGATAATCATCAGTCTCATTATAAGGTGTCACATCTTGAGCTGAACCCTGTATACCAAAATCAATGATCTCTTCGCCACTAAGCAATATTTGAATATCAATATAACGCTGATGCAACTCAGCTCGCTTCTGTTCACGAGGCTGAGTTTCAAACGTCATCACATTCATAAACAGCGTTTCGTCATCAATTTTATAACTACCCGGAGCAAGTGAAGCGGGATCTAGTGCTAATGCTTTTTCCATCGCGTGACGTAACGCGGGATTCATTTCTGGCATTGTAGCCAAATCTGATATGTGTCCAAATATCATAGATTATTCCCTATTAGTTTCCTGATGTTTCGTTCTCATCTAATGAAATTTGTTTTGCTGATGCGAAAAGCGGTGCTGTAACTGTGCCTGCAATAACAACAGACATTGCACCAATCACTCCATAGAAGAAGAAATTGAGATCACTGCCATAACGCGCGGCTAATACTGCAATAATACTGACAATGATCCCAACAATGGCACTACCTGCATTCGCGCGTTTAACAAAAATACCCAGCATAAACAAACCCGTCATGGGGCCACCCATTAAACCAATCAGACTATTAAAGGCATCCCAAATTTCAGATTCATCAGATAAAACTAACCAGATTGCTGCCAAGCTACTGAAGACGCCAGCAACAATAATGACTAACCTTGCGACTTTCATTTTTTGTTCGGCACTGCGCTCAGATTTACTTAAACGAGTGTAAATATCAGAGTTAAAACAACTTGAAATACTGTTTAAGCTACTCGAAATACTGGATTGAGCCGCAGCAAAAATAGCGGCAATAATTAATCCTGCAATACCAACGGGCATTTCAGTCACAATAAACAGAGGCAAAATCCCTCCCGTATTAAAGCCTTCAGGTAAGAAATTAGGATTCTGTTTGTAATACACAAACAAGGCAGATCCAATAGCAAAGAAGAAGATAGGAATAATGGCAACTAATTTCGCATTCGTTATCAGTGTACGTTTTGTTTCTTCAATGGAATCTGTCACAATATAACGCTGCACCACATCCTGACTTGCAGTAAACTGTTGAATATTAGCGAATAAAAAACCGATCATCAAAACAGGGATGGTGCTATCAGTCCAACTCCAACGAAATTGAGTCGTAGGAAAAAATTTATCGGCTTGTGATGTTGCAGTGAAAATTTCACTAATTCCGCCATCAACTTTAAAGCAGATCATAATAAAAATAAGAACTGCACCACCTGAAAGTAATAACCCTTGAATAACGTCTGTCCAAATAACCCCTTCAATTCCGCCCATCCATGTATAAATAATACAAAGCAAGCTAATCAGTACAATTAAGACAACAGGATCGATACCCATAAAAGGACGTAAAGCCAGTACAGTTAAATAAGTAATAATGGCAATCCGACCAATATGGAATAACATAAATGAAAGGCTGGCAAATAAACGACTGCGTACATCAAAACGTGCTTCTAAATATTCATAAGCCGAAGTGATTTTTAATTTTCTAAAGAAAGGAATATAAAAATAAAAAACTAAAGGCAAAATAGCGATAGCCAAGTATTGCCCGATAATAAAAGTCCAATCAGAGGTATAGGCTTTTGCTGGGATCGACATAAAAGTAATGGAACTTAAAGTCGTCGCAAAGACAGAAACTCCTGCCGCCCAACCTGGAACGCGACCTCCTCCACGAAAATAATCATCCGCTGTTTTTTGGCGTTTAGAGAAATAAACACCCACGAGTAACATTGCTGCCAAATAACCAAACAGCACTGCATAGTTAATAAAACCAAAATCATGTAATTGCATTTTTTAGTCCTGCCATATGTAGGGTAAAAGGTAAGTTTTACGACAGTTTTTTTATTGCTCTCTAGCCCAAAGGACAGCGCCCCAGAGCCCGGCATCATGATGATAGTGAGCCGATAATATCGGCACTTGTAATGCAACTGGTTGCTTTATCTGGGCAGCTTGAACGAGTTCGATATATCCCTTAGCTAGCCCGACACTTCCCCCAAGAACAACACAATCAGCATCCGTTGTTGCTTTAATATCGGTCACCAAATTTGCAATGGTGTTTGCTGAACGTTCAATAATTGATTTTGCTTGTGAGTTTCCCTGATGAAAGGCAGCAAAAATCGCTTTTGCATCTTTTCCAGCAAGTTCCTCTGTCGCTTGCGACGCAATTGCACGGCCAGAAGCAATTGCTTCAACACAACCATAGCGACCGCAACCACAAAGTGGACCATGAGGATCAGCAAGCGTGTGACCTAAATGGCCTGCAATACCTCTTTTTCCTGTAAAGAGTTGTCCTTGTTGAATTACGCCACCACCCACACCTGTGGATACAGTGATAAATGCCATATCAGAAATAGTTTCACGACGATGATCATACTCAGCCCATGTAGCTGCTTGAGCATCGTTGAGTAGCCAACAAGGCAATCCTGTGAGTTCAAAGAGTGTTTCTTTTAAAGGAAAATCTTTTAGCCCACCTAAATTATCAGGATTTAATGCGGTCAAAATGCCATTACAAATAATTCCTGTTGATGCAACAGCAACACTATCTGCATAGCTTTTTAGTGGTGTAGTAATAGCAACTAAGGCTTCATAAAGTTGCGTTGGTGATGCACTTGCTGGTGTGGCTATCTGAGCATGTTGTGTCAGTTCGTTATCTCGACTAATTAGTGCTGCCGAGATTTTTGTTCCTCCAATATCAATGGCTAATGTATTCATTTATCTAACTCCTGCTGCCACTTTAATGCCTGAGTAAACCAATCACAGACATGCTCAAGACGCGTTAATGCAGAACCTACTGTGACAGCCCAAGCACCAGCTTGCATTCCTCTTGCGGCTATCATTGGTGTGTTATAACGCCCTTCAGCAATCACTCGACATCCTTTTTCAGCCAATGCGGTAACCAGCTGCAAATCAGGTAATTTCGGTATTTCGCCACCGGTATAACCCGACATCGTTGAACCAATAAATTCAGTGCCTAACTCTTGGCAATACATGCCTTCATCAAAAGTGGCACAATCTGCCATCGCTAATTTTCCTAGGCGATGAATATGGGCTAGTAGCGTTTTCACTGGCACAGGACGTACACGATCAGTACCATCAAAAGCAATAATATCGGCACCCGCTTTAGCCAAGTCATCAACATCACTAAGCCACGGAGTGATCCTCACAGGGCTATCAGGTAAATCTCGCTTCACAATGCCAATAATCGGCACATCAATAAGAGGACGAGTTGCTCTTAAATTATCAATTCCCTCAATACGCACAGCAATTGCTCCTGCATTTACCGCTGCTTGAGCCATTGCAGCAACAATTTCTGGCTTATCCATTGGGCTATTATCAACAGGCTGGCAAGACACAATTAGTCCACCTTTTTGTTGAATATCTTTAGTCATCTTTTCAATTAGCGCCATTTTGAACTCACTGTTCTCTTTTTTTGAAATGTAACTCCAAATTATAGTATTTTACGGAGTTTAATTTCTCAATCAAAAAAACAGTAAATTGTGAAGAAGATCAAACAATAACCAAAATCACACAACTCACTGATAAATAAATAGAATAAAAAACAGAATGATGTTTACACCACTCTGCTTTTTTATTCCGTTTTACTTAAATTAAAAATGGAATTGCAACCCAACTCGATAACGAGTCTGACGATCATCGCTGAGAGGGCTTACAGCCATATTGCCAACTTCAATATAAGGTGTGAAAGTACTGTTGATTTGATAAGAGAGAGCGACGTTATGCTCATAATTGCGTTTTTTATTATCATATTTTATAGCGTCGCTATACATTTGAGTATAATCATATTCCACTTTAAATTTGTTATATTTATAACCGATAAAACCATCAAGGCGATTTGTTTTTTCATCATCAACACCTTGTTTTGTTTTACGGGCATAATCAAAACGATAACGTCCTGCAATATATAAACCATTATCAAAGTTATATTGTGCTTTTAAATAGGGTTTATATATAGAAGTATCTGTTACAGTTTCAAAAATAAGGCCAGGCTGCAATGTAATATGGTTATTTAGTTTATAGTTATAACTTAATCCCATTTCAATCGCATTATTAACAACATCACTAAATAGTTTATCTTTTTCACCATCAACACCACCCGATTTAACGCTAGCATCAATATAAAAACCAACGCCATTTGAAAAAGAGTGAATAAATGCAACTCTATCTTTATTAATTCGAGTAGAGTCTGCATATTCATGACGAAAGTCCAACGTAGTCGCATATAATTGAGATGATATTAATAAAGTACAGCATGACAATAAAAGTTTTTTCTTTTTATTTAGCATAATATTTATCCAAAAGGTGAGATCCCCTGAATTAAACAAGGAGATCTTTATAATTTATTTTAATTTATATGTAGGAAGAGATTATTCAATAATTAATTTTTTATCTTTCATCGTTAAAGTAATAACTGAATTAACAGCTTCACCTTTATTTGTTTCACCTCCAATTAAATAAAGTGAATTATTATGTGAGATAGTGACACCATAACCAAGAGGAAGAGGTAATTCACCAATGACTTTCCATTGATTATTAATAAAACCATAAATTTCTTTATGCCATGTCTTTTCTAATCCTTGATGCGCAAAATAATGTTGCTGTGCATATTTTTCCTGTGCGCCCGGAAAATTAGCCCCACCAGCAACAAGTAAAGTATGCATACTATAACCTGTAAACGCACCAGCTAAGCCATCTTGCCGTTGATTAGATATAGGGGCGGGTAGTTTCTGAGCAACAGAATCCCATTGTAATTGATTATTTTTTAATGTGGCAGTTTGTACTTCACTGGTACGTAATCCAGGTTTTATTTCACCATTGATTAAAGTGATTTTATTGCCATCATAAGCTAATGCAGAACCTGCTGTTCCATTAAATGGTATAACACCTAATAATCGCCATTGATTATTTTCAGCATTATATTCCATTACATTTCGATTAAAAAAATAGCCCTCTACTGGCTTATTAAAATAATCACTAATGACTTTTTTATTTTCAATTTCATTCGATTTAGTTCGATTTAAATCCACGAAATAACCGTCAAATATTTGTTGATTAACACCACCAAGAATAATGGCTTGATCATTGTTAATGTTAATCCCTGTGTGCCCCACTAATCCATAAGGCGCTCGTGTATTGACCTTTTCCCATTTATTTTCTTTTGGTAAATAGCGATAAACATCCGTAAGCGCACTAATTGTTACGCTATTTTCATTTTCTTTACCTGCTCCACCAAAAATATAAATATCGTTATTTAACTCTAGTGCAATAGCTTGCTCTCTTTGTGTTCCAGGAAAGTCTGCCATTTTTTCCCATTGTTTTATCGAATTATTGAGATCAAGCTTGTACCATGATTTCCCCGCTGTACCTAAACCAGCATAAATAACATTTTCGCTGATTGTTCCAGCCCCACTTTTAAATGTTACGGGTAAATTAGGGAGTTTTTCTGCAAAACTAGCAGACGTGAATATTGTCGTCACTAGCATTACAGAAAGACAGGAGTAAGATATTTTCTTTATTCTGTTCATACTTATTAGCTCTTATTATTGTCATCAAGTAGGGTATTTTTCTTGTATCTTAAATATCACTCCAATATATAATTATTTTCGGAGTTAAACTTCAAATCGATCTTTTCTGAATTGTGAAGGCGATCAAAATGTCTATTTTTTAATCTCATATTTTTACAGCTTTCTTTAAACTAAATTTAGGAATAAAAATCTGACAATGAAATGAAAAATAGTCACAACAAATTATTATTGAGATTTTATGCAGAATATAATTTTACTTCTTTTGCAGTAAAAAAATTTTATGACACAGGTAAAAATGGAGTTTTATTTCAAGTGCCTTTTTAATCGATTTAATGCTTATTTTTACCTTGTGTGTTAATTAAAAAACGAGTTATGTAACATGATGGAGTGGTGAGTTGATCACCTGAATATAAATAAGGTGTACCCATATCTTCAATATCAGTACAAGGCCATTGAATATGCGCTAAACCTGCCAATTTTTCATAAGTGACACCAAAAATAGCGGACATATTCCATAACTTATTACGACCTTCAACTATTGGCATCAGAAAAACATTTAGAAATAAAAATTAACACTGAATTCTAATAAAATTTCTTTCTTTAGTTTGAATTTATGATATAAATAATAAATACGCATTTTGAAAAACAATATTTCATATTGCATTGCGATCATATCCATTTCAATAAAGAGCAAAAAGATGAACATGAACACCGATAACCGACTTTTAGGCCTAAACCTACTACTCCTTCGTTAGGTGGCCAAGCACGTTCATTTTTTTGCAAAAGCCACCAGTAAGGTGGCTTTTTTGTCTGTAGCCTTCTGGTGGAGCTGTTTTTAGGGGAGTTCTATGATGTATAGTTTCACCACAAGGATTAAAAGTTGCAGTCACTTACCAACAACCTATTGTTTGGCAATCACCTCCATAACACACATGATTAAACAGGGGGAAAAATGAGCCAACAATGGACATCACGAATCGGCCATATCTTAGCAGCCGCAGGCTCTGCAATCGGTATTGGCGCAATCTGGAAGTTTTCTTATGTTGCCGCCAGTAATGGGGGAGGCGCATTCTTAATCGTCTTCTTATTATTCAGTTTTATTATCGGGCTTGCGGTATTACTGGCTGAGAATATCTTAGGTAGCAGCACTCACGCTGAAGCCGTTAATGCCTTTAAGAAAATGATGGGACGCAATTGGGTCATCATTGGCGTTATTGGTGTATTCAGTTCATGGTGTATTTATAGCTTCTATAGTGTTGTCGGTGGTTGGACAATTGGCTATACCGTTATGGCGGCAACAGGTCAGTTGAATATTACAGATAGCGCTGAATTAACTGGTATTTTTACCCACTTTATTAGTGATCCTTTATGGCCTATTTTGGCTCACCTTGCCTTTGCTGGATTAACCTGTTTTGTGGTTTTAGCTGGTGTACAACGTGGATTAGAAAAAGCCGTCAAAATCATGATGCCAATGTTATTTATCATTATGATTTTATTGATTATTGTTGGTATCAGCTTACCCGGTTCATCTGAAGGCTTAAAATTATTTTTATACCCTGATTTTAGCAAGTTAACCCCTCAAGGCGTATTAGATGCGTTAGGGTTAGCCTTCTTTTCACTGTCTATCGGTTTAGGTATTCACATCACTTATAGTGCTTATTTAGCGGATAACAAAGGTATCGCTAATTCCAGCATGTGGGTGGTTATTTTGTCCTGTATGGTGTGCGTACTTGCTGGATTAATGATTTTTCCTGCTTTATCTGCCGCAGGTTTAGAACCTAATGCTGGCCCTGGCTTAACCTTTATGACGATGCCGGTTTATTTTGCTCACTTACCCGGTGGCAATATATTAGCTGTGACGTTCTTTATCCTGTTATTAATGGCGGCATTAACCTCTGCAATTTCATTACTTGAGCATATCGTCGCTTATGTGCAGATGCGTTTTCAGTGGACTCGTCGTCGTGCAGGGTTAGTGGTTACCGCCTCTATTATGTTGATGGGTATTCCAGTTTCATTATCTTTCGGACCGATGAGTGATGTGACACTGGGGGGGGAAAACAGTCTTTGATTTGTTGGATTACCTGACTTCTAATATTTTGATGCCACTGTTTGGTATTGCAATGTGTTTAATCTTTGGTTGGTCACGTAGAGCGAATGCATTTATTCCTGAAAATATCACGGGATTAAAACGTCAAAGCTTATTATTGGTGTGGCGTTATATTGGTCCAATCTGTATCGGTATTATTTTAGTTCATGGTTTAATTGGCTAACTATCAACGAAAAAGAGCTACTCAAATGAGTAGCTCTTGACTTAACTGATAATGATTTTTTATGGATACTTGATAGTTTTTACTATTTATTTATAACTTTGTTTAATTTCTTGAGAAATCGCTAACCCACGTTTTGCTTCTTTTTCAGCAAGCTCAACAGATAAACCGATATAAGAGCGAGGATCTAGCATTGCTTTAATTTCATCCGCATTAAAGGTAGCGCTAATGATCTCATTCTTCATTAGGTTAGTGTAAAAATCCTCACCATCTGCTGCTGTTTTAATGGCTTCTTCATATAACAGTGAATGCGCTTTATCTTTACCTAATTTTTCTGCCATTTTCATCATAACGTATTCGGTATTATCTAATCCCTTATTTCTCATCACGTTATGTAGCATTCTCTCTTCATGAGGAACAATGGTTCTTGAAAGCTCTTCCGTTCTTAACAAAACTTCTGTTGTTAATTCTAATGCTTCTTCAATTAAGCCATCGAATAACATATAAGAACTGCTGTCACCTTCATAAGGTCTTACCGCAGAGTACATTCCCACATTTGGTAACGAGTACAATTTCTGAGAGTTAGCAATAATACCTTTCGCTAATTTTGGATTAATTTTATGAGGCATCGTGCTACTACCCACAGTGCCTTTGGTAAATCCTTCAGAAACCTCAGCAATTTCTTCTAATGTAGTGCTATAAACTTCTTCACCAATTTTATGGCAGATATTAGCCATCAGTGCCAAGTTCATCATGTACTCTAATTTGTGTGTACTTAGGTTACGTGATGGTACTTCCATTGCCTGCATACCCACCAATTCAGCAACGCGTTTTTGTACTTTCATTCCCACTTCAGGCATTGAGTTAAAAGCACCTACAGCGCCACCCATCATAATGGTGAATACACGCTTCTCACACTCTTTCATGCGCTGATAGCAGTCAATAAAATCGCTGATCCACACTGACACTTTATACCCGTAAGTGATAGGAATAGCATGACGACCGTGCGTTCTACCCGCCATTACCATATGTTTTGTTTTTTCAGCGAGGTTTGATAAGTTTTCAATAATTTCGCTTAACAACAACATAAATTTGTTATGTACGGTTTTCATCATATACAGCTGTGAGCTTTGCTGTATATTTTGTGTGGTAATGCCGTAGTGCACATATTTACCACTCTCTTCAGAGCATGCATTCACTAGTACTTTTAAGAAAGGCACAAAGCCATGACCGATTTTTTGATAAATACGGTTCATCTCTTCAAAATCAATATTCTCTATAATCGCCTTTTCTTTAATTTCATCTGCGGCAGACTGTGGAATAAAACCATATTCAGCTTGTGCTTGCGCTAACATTGCTTCAAACATCAACCAAGTTGAATATTTAGCTTCATTGGACAGCAGCTTTTTTATACCGCGATCGTCGATTGTTTTACTTTTAGAATCGTATAACGCTCTCATCATGTATCCTTTTATTTCTTCATTGCTTCATCAACAGCATTGCGAACAAATTCGACTTTAGGGCCATAAACGACATGGACATGGTTTGCTGCCGGAAAGAAGAATGCTGTACATCCAGACTCCAACATTAATTCTTTATCTATTTGATTAACTTCATTAATATCAATACGTAGCCGTGTAATACAGTTATCAACATTACGAATATTTTGTTTGCCACCTAACGCCTGAATAAGAATGTCTGCAATTTCGCCATAACGTTTTTCTTTGATTAGCGTATTTTTCATATTGCTTGATTCTTCTCTACCTGGCGTTTTGATATCAAATTTGACGATAGCCCAGTAGAAAATGAAGTAAGTCACAACCGCCAGTGCGCTACCAATCAACACTAAGAAGATCCAGTTAGTGTGTTCGTACAGCAAACCAAAGATAGTGAAATCAAAGACGGTGCCTCGGATATAACCAATTGCAACACCAGCAAAAGAGAGCAGAACTGCGCCAATACCTACGATAATCGCGTAAATTAAATAGAGTAACGGTGCGATAAAGACGAAGGTAAATTCAAGCGGTTCGGTAACGTTACCTAACATGGCAGTTAAGACCATCGTCACCAACATCGATTTAACTTCAGCGCGGTTCTCTTTTTTCGAGGTTTTATAAATTGCTAATGCAATCGCAGGGAATAAGAACAACGTAACCAACATTTGTTGCTGAGCCATAAAACGCGTCAAGCTTGGCATCATTGCCCAATATTCACTACTTGGCCCTTGGTTAAATAACACTTCTGTCATTGCTGGAACAACGCCCACATAGGTTTGGCCGTCAATCACATAAGAACCACCAGCTTCAGTAAATCTAAACAGAACGTTCCAGACATGGTGTAAACCAAATGGAATAAATAGACGCTCACCACCTGCGGTAAAGAAAGGTCCGACAGGACTTAAGAAGACAGCCGAGAGCTTAGTTAAGCCCATGACTAATACTTCCCAAATAAATGGCAGTAATGCACCTACGCCAATCATTAATCCGACCATAATAATGGCGACAGATTTTTTTCCTGAGAAGAAGGCAAATGCGGTCGGTAATTCAAGGTTATAGAATTTATCGGTAGCCCATGCAGCGATTAATCCGGTGATAATCCCCCCTGCGGCACTGATGTTCATAGTTTGTATACCAAGCACCTTGATTTGCCCCACCTGTGTCATAATCGCAGGATCGGCAAGTTTTCCAGTCAATACCAACCAGATATTGATTGTACTTATCAAGGTTAAATAACCCACCACAGAGGCAAAGACCGCTATCCCCTTATCTTTGTGGCTCATACCATATGCCACACCCATTGCAAATAAGAGTGGGATATTGTCAAACACAACGCCCGCAATAGAACGGATACTCACTAATAAAGCATTGACTGTTTCATTTCCTAAAAAAGGAAAGCGTGCAATCATATAAGACTGAACTAAAGCACCACTGATCCCCAAGATCATACCGATAGGTGCCAATACGCCGATTGGTAGAAGTAGGGTTCTACCAAAGCGCTGAATAGATTCGCTGAACTTTTTCCTGGCCATATTTGTTTCCTTATGACTTCTCGAATATAAAAGAATTACCGAGGTACTCTAGCTTAGGGATTATAGGAAATGAATGACGTGGCGGTTTTAAATATTATCTCAGGTCACAACTTATGACTTAGGTCTTTTTTTAATTATCAACTTAATCAATAACAGTGAATAAATAATTTTACTCTATTAAATAATATTTATTTTAGAACTTAGAAGTAAGATTGAAAAGAAAGACTATTTTAGAATAAATGATAATTATTCTAACGGAATAGATTAATACTATTCACGCTTTAATAATTAAAAGAGGAGCTAATAAATCAGATAGATGATGTTATCTTTTTTTAAAGTAGATTTTCCAGCTCGTTAATCAATAAATCTACCAGCATAAAAAAACCAATACGTGATTTGGTATCGTCTTTTTTTGTATCATGATTATCCGCAAAACAAAATAGCGCATGTGTTGCGTAACTGGTTAATTCATTAGTATTAAATGCTGTCATGCTAATGATATTGGCATCTTTTAACTGAACGATTTTTGCTGTCTCGATGATTTTCTTGGTGCCACCAGAAAGAGAAATGAAAATAACGGTGTCGTCTTCATTAACAAGACGCGTAAACGAATCAGATAAATTGTAATCATTAATAAAAAAGCAATGTAGACCTAATGCAAACAATAGGTGTTCAAGGTAATACCCTACGGCTTTACTGGTGCCTCTTGCAACAATAAAAATATTCCTAGAATGGCGTAAAGTTTTTGCACACTCCTGAATTTGTGCTTCATTAATTAAGGTAAATGTTTTATTAATGTTTTTTTCTAACTGTTTTTTATAAGATGCCGCACTCGTCTTTTCAACCTTATTTCTGGTCAAAATATAATTATTAATTTGGAATTTAAGCTCTTTAAATCCACTAAACCCTAATTTTTGCGATAAATTAATGATCACCGTTTTTGATACAAAGGTTTTGGCAACTAAATCATTAATATTTAAATATGGAATATCCGCAATATTATCGGTGAGATATTTTAATACTTTTTTTTCGCTGATCGTTAAATTGTCATAATTTTTTAAAAAATCCAGCATATCTCACCCAATAAATTAATCTAACGCATTCTATGAAAACAGCAAACATCAAAAAAGCAGCTCTGTTCTTTCTGCGAGTTTATGTGAAATAAAGTACATTACGAGTATACGTCAAATCATACAGTTATGTAGGCTCAGAGTGATATTTTGTGAATTAGGATAATATTGAGCCCACTTTTTAATGAACCCAATACGTGTTATTCATTACCCCAGCGATTTAGAAATTCAGCGATATCATCAATGCGTTTTTTATCAATACCCGCTTCTTTTGCCATCTCTTGTTGTGCCGATTCACTAATTTCTTCGTTATTTGTGAGTCGAGTGAGTAACAACTGAAAATAAAGTGCTAGCGCATCTTCTTCAGCTTGAGCGACAGGCTTTGCGGATTCCATCGCATACTCTTCTACCATGTCATAATATTTAAAATGAATGTCATTGTTCATAAGTTATTCCCAAGAATTAACGTTTCTACTCGCCATATTCAAATGAGTAAGAGTATATCTCTACATTCGCCTGATAACCTAAAATTCGCTATCATCCACTTTCTTCTTTTTTGCGGATAAGCTGATGTCTACGATTATCGATACTTTTATCGCCCCACCTTGCCATGATGAAATCGAGATCCTTTATCAAGACGAGCACTTAGTTATTATTAACAAACCAACCGGACTATTGAGCTTATCGGGAAAAAATCCACAAAATATCGATTCGGTGCATTATCGATTAGTGAAGCTATTTCCAGGATGTACGCTTGTTCATCGGCTTGATTTTGGCACATCTGGATTGATGATTGTGGCACGCAATAAAGCAATCAATGCGCTTTTATGTCAGCAATTTAGCCAGCGCAATATAACCAAAATATACAACGCACTACTATGTGGTCATTTGAAAAAGAATGAAGGGGTGATTGATGCACCAATTGCAAAAGATCCCGCTCTATTCCCACGCATGTCGATTTGCCCTATTAATGGTAAACCTGCACGCTCTGGTTATCACGTTATTGAGCGTTTTTATCATACATTAGAAGATGGAACATTATTGCCTTTAACACGCGTACAATTTACCCCTGAAACAGGAAGAACGCATCAACTTCGTATTCACAGCCAGTTTATAGGGCATTCTATTTTAGGTTGTGATTTATATGGTGGATGCGACGGAGGTTTAATTGAAAAAAGGGAAGGAACTGAACGGACTCCGCGACTTATGCTTCATGCAAGTGAACTTCATTTTGTTCACCCTATTAGCCAAACACCAATAAAAGCGCGTTGCGAAAGCCCGTTTTAAATGTCGATATTTACAGTTTGAGCGCTTTTACTGTTTCATCGATATCGAGTTCATCTTCAGTAAAAACTATCTCTGTTCCATGCATTGTCATGATCGCCAGTTTTCTCAAAGTACGCATATTATTAGCACCATCCGCTGATTTTGGTCTGATGCTATTCATTAAAGTCCCGACAGAAAGTACCGTGTTTTCTTTATCGATATGCGTATCTGCGGATACTTCCTCACTATAAATTCGAAATGATTTAATAGATGTTAGCTTAATTCGCTCACCTGCAATATAAACGTATTTGCTGTCTGGGATCACTTTAACCGCATACGCAGACAGCCCTTTGGTATTGGTGGTCGGCTCAAAAGTGACATTTGCATCTGTCTTTATCAAAGCAGGGTTGGCAACTTTAATCACATGAAAATAACGGTTATCCCCGTTTTCATCTTTAATAAATCCAAAACCTTTATCTTCAAACCACTTTGTGATTATTCCGTTCATTGCCATTATTATCGCCTACTTAATCGTTTATCTACAAAAATTTGCTGATGCAGTATAAAGCACAATGCTTATACAGACTATGCCTGTGAGCGAATATGCTACGTTGCTTACTACCACATCAAATCATCTGGAATTTTAAAATCAGCATAAGGATCGTCTTCATCTTGTTCTGTCTCGCTAAGCGTGTTATTTAACAAGATACAGTCCACATCTCTTTGTGTAATTTTATCCGCAACACTGGCTGGAATAATCGCGTATTCCGTTTTATCTGCACTATCCAGACGAGCAATAGCAAGACGCCCACTAATTAATTGGGATTGCGTTAGTTTATCCACTACGATGTTTTTAATCACATTATTGTCAGTGAAATTAAAATCAATATCACCTTTTGCTGGTGTAATTCTATTCATCTCAATAAGTTGCTTAACTTGCGCTTTATATTCTTTAGATAAAGTTGCTTGTTTTTGTTGTTCACTAAGCAATCTATCGCGCTCAAGTTGGGCTTTTTTATTTTCTTCTACGGCTTCTCTTGCTTCTCGCGCTTGAACGCGTGATTTTTTTGCCGTTCTTTGGACTTTTGCCATTTTTTTACTGGTCACAAGCCCTGCTTTTAACATTTGCTCTTGTAAGGTAAGTTTTGCCATTTTTATGCCTAAATCTGCTCAATCATTTTTGAAATTATACCTGTAATTTCCAAGAGTGCATCAGATTGTAAGATTGGTCGTTTATTAGAAAAATAGGACTAGTGCGATTTGAACCTACCTGTGTATTTAGAGTATATTGGAAAAACTATCGCCAAACCTTCTCTTATAACAGGTAATACTAACAATGGCTCTGATCCCCAAAAACTATGCACGGTTAGAAAGTGGTTACCGTGAAAAAGCACTGAAAATCTATCCGTGGGTATGTGGACGTTGTGCTCGTGAGTTTGTCTACTCGAACTTACGTGAACTAACCGTTCATCATATTGATCACGACCATACCAATAACCCAGAAGATGGTAGTAACTGGGAGTTATTGTGTCTGTTTTGCCATGATCACGAACATTCAAAATATACAGAAGCAGACCAATACGGCACAACTGTTGTCGCAGGTGAAGATGCGCAAGATGATGTCGGTGCAGCAACCTATAATCCTTTTGCTGATTTAAAGTCGATGCTCAATAAGAAAAAATAGTATTATTAACATCTGCAAATAATATAAAAATAACACTGTGATTTAGTGAATATAATAAAAATAGTAAGGCTTCTCTTTTTACTGATTTATTTCAGTAAGCCTTTCTATACTCTACCTCTCAAATTTTTATCCATATTTAAATTATCATAATGAAGTTTTTAATACTCTTTTAATGACAAAAAATAATTAGCAAATTAAATTCATTTAAATAACCAGATAACCAATACTATTAAAGAGTTCTTTTCATTAGAAAACACAATCAATCTATTAAATAGAAAACCAATCACCCCACATCAAAAAAACCTTTGTTTTCTTTATATTAATTGGATCACATCTCAATATTTCTATATGACTGCTTAAATAAATTATTAATAAACAATAAGCGCAATTAATCATAAATACCATAAAAGAAAACTATTTAAATAGTTTATCAACTTATAAAAAAACAATAAGATAAATTTAAACTTATTAGCAATATAATAAATCTCAAAATTTCAAATCAATATAAAATTACCTTGATTTCTTCATACTAACTTGGCTAAATTAAAACCAAGGCAAATCTAATTAAGTTATTATTTTAAATATTCATGGCATTACTTCTTATATATATTAGCGATAAATAGCATCGCCATTTTATTACTGCGTGATATATAAAACCATTGACTAACAATTAGCATTATTAGGAAGTTATTCAAACAATGAATAAACATCATTATATAAAATGGGGATTGTTCTCTTTTTATTTTTTATCTATTCCGTTAATTGCAGTACCATATACTTCCCCTATACCGGCAGAACAAGCCGTGTCGATTGATGATCGAGAACAACAACGCCAAAAAGAGCGAGAGCGTATTTTACAACAACAAAATAGACCTGATATTGATACTCGTCTTTCTCACTCAGATATCGAACTTCCTGACTACCCTATTAATGAAAAACCCTGTTTTTGGATTAATACCTTTACGCTTGAGGGCGAAGCTTCTCGTGATTTTCAATGGACACTAAAAGCGGTAGATGACGCTAAAGATCATTGCCTTGGTGGACAGGGTGTTTTGTTAGTCGTGAACAAAATTCAAAATGAAATATTATCAAAAGGCTATGTCACCACACGAGTTATGGTACAAGAACAAGATCTTACACAAGGTCATTTAACGCTCACACTACAACCCGGTCGAATTCATGAGATCCGTTTTGATGATAATGTCTCTTGGCGTGCTCGTTTATGGAATGCGATCCCCACATCATCAGGCAATATTCTTAACTTACGTGATATTGAACAAGGGCTGGAAAATTTTAAACGGGTACCGAATGTCACAGCAAACATTCAAATCGTCCCCGGCAAAGAAGATGCCACCAGTGATTTAGTTGTGAGTTGGCAAGAACAGCGCCCTATACGGCTAAGTTTGGGGTTAGATGATAGCGGTTCAAAAAGCACTGGGCGTTATTTAGGTTCGGCGACATTGGCCATTGATGCACCTTTCTCTCAAAACGACCTATTTTATGCCAATGTGGGTAAAGATTACTTTGATAATGGCCCATTTGGTAATCGTTCTTACACCTTTAACTATTTTATTCCTGTTGGAAACTGGGGCTTTGCCGCTAACTACAACCATTATACGTATCATCAAAACATTCCTAATGCGAATGAGATATTGCGCTACAGCGGTGAAAGCGACAATACCCAATTTACCGTATCCCGATTGCTATTTCGTAATCAGTTTCATAAAACCACACTCAATATGCGGGTCTATCGCAAGCATTCTACCAATGCGGTCAATGGGATTGATATTGACCAACAACACCGCCGAACCGCAGGGTGGGAAATCGGTTTTAACCAGCGGAGTTATTTCGGTAATGCCACCTTAGATGCCAACCTCAATTGGCGCCGTGGTACGGGGGCATTTGGTGCTCTACGTGCCCCCGAAGAAGACACTCACAGTGGGAGTGCCAGAACCGGACTTTTTTTAGGTAATATCGGTTTTAATCAGCCTTTTTCTTTGGGTAAGCAGCCTTGGCGCTGGAACACCTCGCTACGTGGTCAATGGAGTCAACATGCCTTAACTCCACAAGACAGAATGGCAATCGGTGGACGTTATACCGTGCGCGGTTTTGATGGCGAGCAAAACCTATCTGGTGAAAAAGCCCTGCTTTGGCGCAATGACATTGCGTGGAACCTGTTTTCTCAAGGACAAGAGCTCTATTTAGGTATCGACTATGGTCGTGTTGAAGGACAAAACACACGCTACCTCGTGGGACACCAATTAGCGGGTACAGCATTGGGTTTACGCGGCTCACTATGGTCTCGAATAAGTTATGACGTTTTTGTGGGTACACCACTTTATAAACCCGAAGGTTTCCATACTTCAGGTGCGACCGCTGGTTTTAATCTTAATGTAGAGATTTAGTCTTTCTGTGGCAGTTATTCCCTTGGTTTAACTAATCCTTTCTCTTTTTTTGGATTGTTGATTTTAAAGGTATTATTTATGAATAAGCATTGTTATCGCCTTATCTTTAGTCGTACCCATGGGGAATTACGTGTTGTTTCAGAATTAACCAAAAGTTGTAGTACTGAAGCAGGACAAACAAGAGGCTCCCAAGGTACTCGGATATGGGTCACACTTCGGCGTAGCGCTTTTTTACTTTGGTTGGCGTTAGGTTCTCCTTACGTATTGGCTAATGGTATTGTTGCTGATAACAACGCACCACAAAATCAACGACCAGAAGTCATTAATACTCAAAATGGTCTACCACAAGTTAATATCAGTGCGCCTAATGAGGCGGGAATTTCTCATAACCAATACAAACAATTCGATGTCGATCAACGCGGTGCTATTTTAAATAACTCAGCGGTCATGACTTCAACACAAACGGCGGGCATGATCCAAGGTAACGCCAATCTTGATCCGAACAAAGCGCCAGCTCGCGTTATTTTAAATGAAGTCAACAGTAATAATCCAAGCCAATTGAAAGGGTTTATTGAAGTTGCTGGTGGGAAAGCACAAGTGATTATTGCTAACCCTTCGGGCATTATTTGTAATGGGTGCGGCACGATCAATGCGGGTCGAATGACGCTAACAACGGGTAAACCTCAACTTAATCCTGATGGAAGTTTAGCGGGATATCGTGTTGAAAGTGGCGTTATTCATGTTGAAGGTGGTGGGTTAAATGGAGATAGTCGCCATGATACACAATACGTTGATCTGCTCGCCCAAGCGGTAAAAATCAATGCAGGCGTGTGGGCAAAAGAAAAAATTGAAGTTGTCGCAGGGCGTAATCAAGTCGATACGCAAAACAATGCCACGGCACTTGAACAAAAAGAGAAGACTGCAAAACCGGAATTTGCCATTGATATGGGACAAATGGGGGGAATGTACAGTGGTCAAATTAAAATGGTGGGCACTGAACAGGGCGTTGGTGTACGTAATCAAGGTGGTCATCTACAAGCCAATAAAACCTTAACGGTGACAAGCCAAGGGCAACTCGTTTGGCAGTCAACAAAAACGCAAGAAGCAGTGACACAAGCAGGTGGCGATATTAACCTGATTGCCAAAGAAGATCTTATTCATCAAGGTAAACTTCATAGTGGCGGTCAGTTACGTGTAGAAAGTCAAGACGGTGCGTTGAAGCAATCAGGCACATTAGCCGCAACAAAAGACGTGACTTTAATTGCCCAAAAAGAGATCCAAACACAAGGAAATTTACTGGCGGGCAGTGATCTTAATAGCCAAATCATCCAAGACGCAAATCTCACTTTAAACAGCCAAAATAATATTCGCGCTCAAGGTAATTTACTGAATAAAAAAGCGATTAATATTACGGCAAAACAGGTCGATTTAAGCCAAAGCCAAATTGCTACTTCAACGTTAGCGATAAAAGCAACACAAGGTGATGCTCGTTTAGACAATGCACGAGTTGATACCCATAAAGTTGATGTTATCGCAACGGGGAATATTTCTTCTCAACAAGCCAAAATAAAAGCCCAATCTTGGGATATCGATGGGAATCATCTTTTCAACCAAAAAGGTATTTGGACACAAACAGGAAAAAGTGAAAGTCGTTTTGCATTAAAAGGCCTATTTGATAATACGAAAGGCAGTGTTGAAGCTTATCAATTATCCCTTAATGGCCAAGACTTAAATAATACCGATGGGCGTTTAGTGACGTTAAATAACTCGCAACAACATTGGCAATTTAATCAATCGATAAATAATCAACGTGGCGAGTTAGGGAATAATGGGAATTTACAGCTTGATACTCAACATCTTAATAGTGAGTCAGGGAGTATTAAAAGCCCAACGCAATTAATAATAACAGCAAAATCAGGGATTAATAATCAAAAAGGTCAGCTTCTTTCTGGTGAACAGCTTATTTTAAATACGGACAATTCTCTTAATAATCAATCCGGAAAAATAAACAGTAACCAAATTGACATTAAGACGTCTTTATTCAATAACACGCAAGGACAGCTAGTTGGTCAAGATACTTTAACGCTTTCTACCCAAAAGACATTAACCAATACTCAAGGTTTTATTGGTGCGGGTAAAGCATTAACGTTGTCTGCACAAGGTGATTTAAATAATCAAGCAGGCATTGTGCAAAGCGAATCTCTATTTAACCTTGTTGCCAACCATATTGATAATCAAGAAGGACAATTACTTTCTGGTCATCAAATGAAGGTGAAAGCAGCTTCATTAAGCTCATCGAAAGGTAATATCAGTGCAAAAGAGATTGATCTTAATGCAAATACGGTCAGTAATGTTGCGGGAAAAATTATTGGTCAAGATAGGTTAACGCTCACAACGCATCAATTGCTCGATAATACACAAGGTACATTATTAACAAATAAAGCTTTGGTGCTTTTAAATGAAAATAACCTTATCAATGATAATGGTCTGATACAAAGTGGCAAAATTACGAAGATTGATGCTCAAAATATTAGCAATAATCAAGGTAAGCTTATTGCTGGTCAACAGATAACATTAACCACTCCAAAAAACCTCGATAACCAAAAAGGTGAAATCAGCGCCAAATCGTTAGCCGTCACCACCGATCAGTTAACAAACCAACAAGGTAAATTGGTTGCCACTGACAATCTCGACCTTATTGCTCACCAATCTCTTAATAATACTCACGGTTTATTGGAAGCAGGGAAAACACTAAAGATAACTACCGCAGGACGTTGGAATAATCAAGAAGGGATCACCCAAGCAGGGCATCAAATTATTGCCAGTGCTGATACCATTGATAATACCCAAGGGCAGTTACAATCAGGGGATAAACTTACCTTCAAGACGACTCATGATGTCATCAATACATTAGGTAAAATAACCGCACAACACCTTTTACAGTGGCAAGGTCACGATAATAGCCAATTTAATAATAATAACGGGTTACTGCAAAGTAATGGCACGCTAACGTTAGAAGGCGGGGCACTGAGCAATCAACAGCAAGGCAATATCTTTAGCCAAAAGGCGCTACAGTTAGTGCTAAAAGGTGATTTACTTAATCAACATGGCAAAATCACGAGTAATGAAAATAGTGTGATTAAAGCGAATAATCTTATCAATACACAAGGTGAGATAAATTCCCTTAATACACTCAATATTGATTTATTGGAGCAACTGGATAATCGCCAAGGTCGCCTGTTTAGTCAATCATCACAACACTTACAAGCCACGGATATTCTCAATACCAAAGGTTGGATGGGCAGTTTAGACACATGGTTTGCAAAAGCATCAGCCTTTAATAACCAAACGGGACAAATACAGAGCCAAAAAGAGGCCTCTTTAGTTGCTAATACCTTTGATAATACAAATGGATTGCTTCAATCTAGCGATAGCGCTCAATTACGTATTGCTAAGAGTATAAACAATACCCAAGGTAAAATTAGTGCACAGAATACAGTTGATGCACAAGGTACACAGCCTAACGGTGCTATTGAAACGGTTAATAATATTGCTGGTCAATGGTTAGCAGGCAACAGACTCAATTTACATGTACTCAATCTCGATAATTCACAGCATGGCTTGTTATATAGCCAACAGCATACACAGTTAGCTGTGGATAATGCCCTGAATAATCGTCAAGGAAAAATTCAAAGCGGTGATAATCTCGCCTTAACTGCCAAAACGCTATACAACCAATCAGGTTCAATTGATGGTCAGCAAGGGATAACGCTGACGCTAGCGGATTTACTCGATAACTCACAGGGTAAAATAAGAAGTAATCAACACCAATCCATTTATGGCTCTAGAATTCAAAACCATCAAGGTCATATCAGTAGCCAAGGTGAATTAACGGTTAATGGTGCACAGCTTGATAATACGCAAGGTATGCTGATTAGCCAGAAAAACAGCCATTACGATATTGAACACATTAATAATAATGCAGGAAAAATACACAGTGGACAGTCATTAACACTGACTGCAACTGATCTTCAAAATCAGCAAGGCCAGCTCGTTTCAACACAGGCGTTAAAGGTTAATACCGCTCAATTAGATAATCATAATAACGGTATTTTAAGTAGCCAAGATGCCCTTAATATCACCACAAACACGCTAAATAATCGCGATAATGGCTTAATTTGGGGTACCACCCAAAATGTGATTTCAGCAAAAAATATTGATAACACCCAAGGGCGCCTACAAAGTAATGGATTGTTATCCTTAAATTCTCTCTCTTTATTGAATAACCAAAAAGGGCATATTTTAGCTAATGGGGCGATTGCGATAAATGCGAAAGACGCCCCTATTGCCTCAACCTTAATGTTATTGAATCAGCGTGGCGTTATTCAAAGTGGTGATAAACTCACACTTAATACTCAGACTTTCAATAACCAAGGTGGCACGTTACAAAGCGAAAAAGCTTTAACGCTTACCGCAAAACAGGATTATACCCGACGTGATGGAGATATTTTAAAGAGCAATCAATCTGTTTCCCTTTCTATTTCTGGCGTATTTACGAATTTAGCTGACTGGTTATTACCCGCTTCACTGACGATAAAAAGCCAAGATATGATTAACTCGGGCACGTTAGTTAGCCGTAAATTTAATGTAAATACAGGAACGCTCAAAAATACGGGACGTCTTGAGTCTGATGATTTTACGTTTAACCTTACAACGCTAGATAATACCGCCGCTATTATGGGCGATAATGCAGTTATTCACGCCCAATCAATCGACAACAACAGTAAAAATGCCGTTATTGCAACGACACAATCGCTCGATTTAACCGCGAGCAATAACCTGATAAATCATAACGGTGCATTGATTTACAGTGGTGATACGTTATCGCTTACCAGCCCAGAGCTTGAAAATAAAGCCAGCTTTATTGAAGCCGAAGGTGATATGGTAATCAAAGCTGACCAACTCCGTAATTTACGTGAAGGACTGGAGATTGAGCGAGAGGTGGAGAAAAAAGATTATCGTTGGCATCGTTATAGCTACAATTGGCGTTCTTATGATTCTGGCGTTAATAGAGATAAAACAACAATTGAGCCAACGACTCAGAGACTTTCATTTAAAAATAATGACGAGGTTATAACAAACCGTTATGGCACATTATTAGACATCGATGCAAATAATAAACGAGCTCAAGTCCGCGTTAAAAACAATGAAGGGCAACTGACTGACCTTTGGGTTAATTATCTTGCCTTAAAACTCAATAGCGATGGCAGTTACGCCATGACTTTTTATGAGACGCGAGGCTGGAGACAATATGATGTTCCAACGCCTTATCATAATACCGTATGGCGTGAACATGATATTGGTTCTATAGAACAATGGGACCCTGAATTACACCTTGATCTTGCCGATATTCCTTATGTCGATGACTACAACAACCTGCGTGAACGTTCTGTTTCAGGCACAGTAACACGAGATAAATTGATTTCTGAAGGGATAGGTGCACGCATCCTTTCGGGTGGCAATATGAAAGTGGCTATTTCAGGATTGTTACTTAATGATGCCAGTGTGATCACCTCAATAGGGGATCAAACGATTGATGGGAATGGTAAAATCGAAAATAACGCCTACTCCGTTAATGAGCGTCACCAAGAATATATTGTTGATCACTATGATCGAGATACTAAACACTGGTACCCAAGCTTTAATCATGATGAAACCACCGCATTAGCTACCATTGATAGCATTATTTCGGGCAATGGTAATGTGACGATTAAAGGGACCTCAATCACTAATACCACGGTGAATGCCGCACAAATTAACGATATTGAAGCGGCACTCAATGCGGTTAAGGCAGAGCGGGCGGAATTCGAGCGTAATCCGCTGGGATTTAATATTGATGGCGTGGAGAAACAAACCGTCAATACCGAAATAAACACCAGTGATAAAACAGACTTAACCCATACGGATGTGACATCGCCTTTAACGCGTCCACTTTTACCGTCTGAAATCGCGCTGACTGAAAAACAACATTTAGGCAATGTGATCACCGATTTGCCTGATAATGGTCTCTTCCGACAAAATATCGCCCCCGATAATCCATTCTTAATTGTGACGGACGAACGTTTTACCAGCCGTACTAAATTTATTAGCAGTGACTATTTACTTGATCGTGTGGGGTACGATCCTGCGCAAGTACCTAAACGATTAGGGGACGGATTCTACGAGCAACGTCTTGTGCGTGAGCAAGTATTAAAACTGACGGGGCGCCCCTCACTTTATGAAAGCGATGCCATGGCACAGTATCAATATCTTATGAACAATGGTGTGAAAGTCGCGAGTGATTTCCATTTACGCCCCGGTGTTGCGCTTACACCAGAGCAAATTGCGTCATTAGAACAAGATATTGTTTGGTTGGTCAGTGAAACAGTCGATACCGCACAAGGGCCACAAACTGTTTTAGTGCCAAAAGTGTATTTAGCGAATAAAACCTTAAACTTATTGAACAGTGGCGCGATTGTAAGTGGCGATCATTTACATCTTTCTGCTGATAGCATCAATAATGCAGGACAACTGCTTGCCAATAAAGGGCTTGAAATTGATGCCAACCAATTTGAACACCAAGGTGGCGATATTCAGGGTGAAAATGTCAATATTCAAGCGGATAGCATTAATTTAAGTACTAATCTGCAAGATGCTCTACGCCAAGCCCGTATCAACGGTACCGATATCACTCTAAAAGGCCACGATATTCAACTGCAAGGGGCAAAACTGGATGCATTAAACGACATTAATCTAAATGCGCGTGATAATCTCACTATCACTACAGCAAAAAGTACCCATTCAGGTGAATTTGATGTGATTTCGGGTGCGATGGGCAATCGTACGAGTGATGGCATGGAGCAAGCGGGTGAACATCGTCTTGCGCATATTAGCGGTGAGTGGCAACGCTCACAAGGAAGCGAACTAAACGCTGTCGGTAACCTTAATCTCATCGCTGGAAAAGACGTTACACTGCAAGGTAGTCAAGCTAAAGCGGGTGAGCAAGTTGCAGTAAATGCAGGGGAAAACCTCAATATTATTGCTGATAGTACCACGACTAAAAGCCACCTTGATGCCAATAGTAAAAGCACCACCGTGAGCAATACTCGTGAAGAAGAGCGCTTGCAATTAAGTACGCTCAGTGGTGATAAAGGCGTCAGCCTAAATGTGGGGCATACCTTGACAGCACAAGGTGCTCAAGTAGATAGCACCGAAGGTAAAACCACCGTTCGAGCTCAAGATGTAGATATCCAATCCGTCACACAACAGATTGAAGACAGTGACTATCAGCATTCAGGCGGAGGACGTAAAAGTTACAGTCGTCTTGTGGATACCGCCCAAGAAAACGTGGTTGGAAGCACCTTTAGCGGACAGCAAGGTGTTGAAATTACTGCTAGTGAGGGTGATATCAATTTAACAGGTAGCACTTTACACAGTGAAAAAGGGGCTGTTGATTTAAGCGCCACACAAAATATTAATCTCAATACCGCGACAGAAACCCATACGGAGTTTTTAGAAGAACATTCAAAGAGTAAAGGATTTTTAAGTTCTAGTCAGACTCATACTCTCCAAAATGATCATGTGACACGTGAGCAAGGTAGCGTCGTCAGTGGAGAGCAAGTCAATATTCAAGCGGGTAAAGATATTCAAGTTACAGGCTCTTCGGTGGTCGCAGAAAACGATGTCAGCTTAACCGCTGGTAACAATGTCGATATCACCGCTGCGACCGAGACCGACTCGCATTATCTCCTCGAAGAGAAGAAAAAAAGCGGTCTAATGAGTAGTGGTGGCATTGGTTTTAGTGTGGGTAAACAATCCTCCCGCCATGAAGTGGATGAAAAAGGCACCACCCAAAGCCAAAGTGTCAGTACCATTGGCAGCACACAAGGTAATGTCAATATCACCGCAGGTAACAAACTGCATGTGGGTGGCGCTGATCTGATTGCCCAAAAAGACTTAAACCTCACCGGTGATAGCGTCCAAATCGACCCGGGCTATGATGAACGGACTCGCACTGAAACCTTTGAAACCAAACAAAATGGGTTTAGTGTTGCACTCTCTGGAAGTGCAGGTAGCGCCCTCAATACTGCCGTCAGCACCGCACAACAAGCTCGCAAAGAAAGTGACGGTCGTTTAAGTGCCCTGCAAAATACCAAGGCAGTATTATCCGGTGTCCAAGCCCAGCAAGCGGTTGAGTTAGATGGGCTGAAAACCGATGCAGCCAATGCACACAACCTTGCCAACAACCTCAAACCGGGCGATGAAGACTATCAAAAAGGCGCCACCAATACAGTTGGTGTCAGTGTGTCTTACGGTAGCCAATCGTCGAAAAGCGAAACCCATACCGACAGTCGCCAGTCTCAAGGCAGTACCTTAAATGCCGGACAAAATCTGTCGATTACCGCAACGGGTAAAAATAAAGACAGCAACCCAGACAGCGGTAATATCACGGTTGTTGGCAGTGAACTCAAAGCCGGCAAAGACTTATCACTGTCTGCCACGCAAGATATCAACCTTGTTTCTGCCCAAAATACCGAGCAAACCAC
>NZ_PHFJ01000009.1 GCF_003144535.1 Proteus penneri
CGCGCTTGCTCAGCTTTAGCTTTATCGGCTTGCTCTTTGTCTAAGCGCGCTTGCTCAGTGATATTATCTCTTGTATTCGGTTCGATATTAGCGGTTTGCTTATCTTTTTGTAATTCAGCCAGTA
Organism: Proteus penneri; assembly: GCF_003144535.1. GTDB lineage: Bacteria > Pseudomonadota > Gammaproteobacteria > Enterobacterales > Enterobacteriaceae > Proteus > Proteus penneri. The sequence goes on from NZ_PHFJ01000009.1 coordinate 125, forward strand.
TTTGTTGATTTTTTTTGTGTTCATAGCTAACAATCTGTAATTTAAGCCCTATTGGGCTGTTATCTGATGTTGATATATCCCTTTCAAAATTATCTTGTTTTGTTTTATAAAAATCTATGTCAGATGTATATTCATGGAGTTTATTGGAATGTTTATTCCAAGCTTCTACACCTCCGTTATCTATGATTTCCTCTATTTTCTTTTTATTTTCTATGGCTTCATTATATTTTTTAGTTGTTTCTTGTAGTTGAATTTTTAAATTAACTACAAAACGATCATATTCCGTTTGGGCTGTATTTAGTCTTATTTCTGTTGTATTAAAATGATCTTTTGCAGATTTAATATCCTTTTTCGCTAAAATAGTATCTAAGAATATATTAATTTTTTCTTTTTCTTGTTCTATTGTGTTGATTTTCTTTTTATCTAAATGCCATGCGACCGCATACCACTTATCATCCTGTTTTTTAGAGATCCCAAAAATAGTATTACCATCTTTAGAAATAGAGTGTGCTTCTGATTCTTCGTTGTTATCGTGATTTCTAATTTTAAAATTTGGTAATAAAATAGAATAATTATCTTGAATAAAGTATGCAAAAGCATTTCTAGGGTGTTGTGATAAACGTAATTCTTTTATTTCCCTTAAATCACCATCACCGTATTCGGTCCATCCAACAAAAAAATCACCTTTTTCTGAAATAGCTGTTGCTTCTGAATTATAGTAATTAATGCTACTATTAATTCTAGGGATTTTAAATTTATCGTTATTTTGAATGTTTGGATTGTAAATGAAAGCTTGCCGAATTAATCTCTCATTACGTTCCTCTCTGCGCTTAACAAGTGATTCTACCCAGCCTACGGCAATATCATTTTTTTTAGAAAAATGATTTATTTTTGATGAGCCATACTCTGAGTTTGAAAGCAACTCAATCGTGTTTTTTTCTTTGTCATAAATGAAAGCTAATCTAACATTAATTGAATCTTGATTATCTCTTTGTTGTGTACCATAAATATACTTTCCACTATACGAGATACCCGTAATATTGGGATTTTGGTCTGAGGAGTAATTATTGAATATACTTAAATCATTAAAGGCAATAAATCTATTTTTTTCAATGTGATTTTTTAATTCAGTATTATCTATATCACTAAGCAGAACTGTTTTTTTATTTTTATTATCAAAGATAAAAAAATTTTTTTCATTTATTGGGTAAAGGTGTGAGTAAAGGTCTTTATCTTCCGAGTAAAGGCTAAATAAGCCATCTTCTGTCGTAAGATAATAATCATCATTAATAACGTAACTAATGTTATTTTTATTGTTAAATAGAGTTGTTTCTTTTAAATAAATATCATATACAAAAAATATATCACTATTATTATTTTTATGTTCACCATGAGCTGTTAAGTAACGACCATTCTCAGAAAGAGAGATCGCTTTAATATTATTAAAACCGTTTATTTCTAATGGATTAAAGCTTTTGCCTAAGTCGTGACTTATATTAATTTTATTATCATCAGAAACTATTATTGTATTTTGGTATTTAGAAGTTAAGATTACGGGGATATCTCTTGTTTCCATTCTACCATGAATATGTTTGTTACTTGAATAATCTTTAAGTGAAAGGCGATCAATAAATTCGAATTTGAATTTGTTTTTTTCAGTTTCGATTAATTCTTTTGGAGAGTCTACGGCATAGCTATATGACGAGTTAATTATTATTGAAGCAATAATTGATAGTTTTATATTTGGTTTACTTATAAGCATAAATTATTATTCCATATATACTGGCAGGTTTTTTTTGAAGACTAATTTGATATTCTTTTTATGTCAATATAAATGGATTTTATTTTAAAATACATTGCTAATTATGTTTATTATAATTATTAGTTGTTATTTTAATTTTTTATTTATTTTGATTATGAATATATATTTGGTGTTTTAATATTGAAAATGCCTCTTTTATTTAATTCTTTTTTAAATAAATCAATGTGTTGTTTTTGTGCTGTTCTCCAATTACTCGCCTTACCATATACCCCATGTTGATGAAAGGCATTAATTCTTACTAATATCGATTCTCCTAGTGAATTAATAAACTGAGAAAGTAATCCAATATTTTCTAAGTAATCTGTTTTTTCTGGAATATATAAAAGGCGTAATTCTGTAAGTAAATTATTGTTCGCGAGCCATTTAATTGATTCTTTAATACGTTGATTACCTCGACCGGTTAAATAAATATGTGATTCTTCATGCCAACTTTTTAAATCGATCATAGCACCATCCATATAGGGGGCAATTTTCTGCCAACCATTAATTGATAATGTGCCATTACTATCAATTAAACAGGAGAGGTGTTTCAGATCGGGTGCTTCTTTGATTGCTTTAAAATAATCAATCAAAAAAGGCAGTTGTAACGTAGATTCACCACCACTGATGGTGACACCATTAATAAATGCTGCATATTTGCGTGTAAGAGCCATTAGTTCATCAACAGTATAGGTTAATGTCATCGGGCTTGATTGTCGTGGGCATTGTTGAATACAGGTATCACACTGTTCACAGCTTGTACTATTCCAACTTATCTTACCATTTTGTAATGAAAGCGCTTGCTGTGGGCAAGTCGCAATGCAGTCACCGCAACTGTCACAGATCCCCATAGTGTAGGGATTGTGACAATTTTTACACCGCAAATTACACCCTTGCAGGAAGATGGCCAGACGATTGCCTGGCCCATCTACACAAGAGAAGGGGAGTATCTTATTTATCGAAACGCATCTGCTGTTCATGACTGATAACTCTAGGTTTACGTTCAGCGATATGACAGTTTGCTGTGGCTTCATCACCTAACCAAGTGGTATTAAGGCGGGAGCCTTCTTCTTTGTATTTTTTTAAATCAGATAAACGCACCATATAACCAGTAACACGCACTAAATCATTACCCCCTACGTTGGCAGTAAATTCTCTTAATCCGGAGGAAAATGCCCCTAAGCAGAGTTGCATTAACGCATCAGGATTTTGTTTGATGGTTTCATCAACGGTTAAAATATCGCTGATCCCTGAGGTATAAAATTGATGGTGAGGAGCAACCGTCATTAAATGGGTAACAGGATCTGGCTCTTTACCATAAGGAATGCGAGTCGCAGGAGTTGTGCCAATATCAGAACTAATACCTGATTGTGCATGTAACATGGCTCGATGCTTCCAACCATATTTAACAGGTGTATCAGCGACAAATTGTGCCAGTTTTTCGCTGATCATATAGCTAAGTTTGTTGGCAGATTCATTATCACCATAAGCAGCTTGCTTGCCTTCTTTTTCAAGTAGAAGTGCTACGGCTTCTGCCATGCCATAAATACCAAACATGGGCGCGAAGCGATTAGGTGAGATCAAACCTTCTTCGACTAAGAAACTTTGTTGAAAGAAGTTCGATTTTTCATAGAGATATTCACAACGTACATCAATAATCTCTATCTGTTTCTGCATATAAAATGGCAAAACCTGAGTTAGAAAATCTTGGCTATCTTGGCTACGTTTAGCGACTTCTTTAAGGTTAATCCGTACTAAAGTGCTACCGCCACCACTTTGCGGTAGAGAGTTATAACAACTGACAATTCCGTATTCATCTTTTCCAAATACCGCATCTTGCAAAATACTGTTAGCAATATGAGGTTTACTGCTGTGGCAAATATTGGTGATGGCTTGGTGAAGAAGGTCTGTTGGTGTTGAATTCGCATCATAAATAAAGGTGAGATTAGGTGCGACTTGCTGAAGTTCAACATCCACTTTAAGAATTAAACGTGTAAGAACTGAGTCTTCAGGGCCAATATTGGCGTGCATAAAAGCATCGGGTAGTGTTCTATCGAGATAACGCCAGAAGCGTTTTAATTTAGGGTAAAGCTGCTCTTCGGTTAGCTCGCCGACATAAGGCAGTAAAATTTTATCAATACGCCCTAAATAAACAGGCATAGAGGTTACAGAAGGAACATGGTGATAAAGGATAGTCAGCATGTTTAAGGCGTCGTCAAAATCTTGCGCAGGTTCGAGTTCTAAATAGCGAGATCCCTGTGCTAAAAACTTCGCGTAATCAGGCAGGACATAACGTGGTTTATAAGGGGCATGACCTTCATACATATCACAGATAACCCGTTCATTAAGCGCTTTAGCTGCATCTTCAGGTAGAGACGGATAAGGCAACATATTCTCAGCTTCTAACGCCAGAAAATGACGTTTTTGTTCCGGGGAAAGGGTTGGGTTTTCTACGATTTGTCGACAACGTTGGATAACAGATTGTTCAGTCATAACCACCTCAGTACTCAAAGAGCCAGAAAAAGATTTAAAACTTATCTTTTTAGGTTAATGACTTGGTCAGAATTTACCGTGACTTTAAACAAAACCCCCTTAAAGATTAAGGAAATAGCACAAAAATACGCATAAATTAGATATATCTAAATAAGTAAATAGAAAAAAGTGAGCTTAGTTAATTATTCACTAAACTCACTGAATAGTTTGCTAAAAAATAAGAATTTATATTTTATCTATTTTATTGTCAGTGTCGTTATTTTCCTCTTTGACACCCTCTTTTAATTCATTTTCTTCATCATTTTCATCCACGCTTTCTTTATCTTCCCCTTTTTCAGTACGAGGCGGTAAATTAGCTGTTAATAAATAAGGAGACTGTTGCCAATGAACGGGAGTTAGCTGAAGAAGGTTATGAGAAAGCAAAAATCCAATCGCAAGTGCAACTAATAGCATGACTCGCAATAAATTAGTGGTGTTATCGACTTGGCTTGATTCAGTGATCAACTGGTGAGTATCTAATGTCAGCCTTAAAAATCCCTTCGGTTTATCTTTACCCGGTACAGGAACAACAAGTTGGTGATTAAAAGAACCGCCACTCTTCTGTCCTTCTAGTGCTAATCGTTCTTTAACAGTGACATTTTCACCACTATGCGCTATTTGTGTTCCATCTTCTAAATAAAGGCTGGCATCAAGTACCCGACTATTGTGAGTGAGATGATTTAAATTAGCCATAATGAGGGGATTTACGTTATCTTTGCTACTGTCATCCAAATAAGTGGATAAAGAGAACGCAACTTGTTCTGCCAGCGTTTTTGCAAGCTCTTCAAACTGAGTAATACGGGCGTGTTGATTAGCACGGCTAAAATAAGACGCGCCTTGCATAAGAAATGCCAATAGTGCGATACAAATCAGTATAATCGCCGTTTTTTGTAGTTTGAATTTTAGTTTGTCTTTAAGCATGTTCATCCTTTTGCGTAAGCAAGTATGTGCATGTTGCCAGATGAGTCAGAGATAGAATAGGCTGAATAACGATTATTTTGTTCAGACAGGGGAAAACAGGAGAATAAGTATGTCAAATAGTCTGACCTATTGCTATTTACCGGATGAAATCCGTAAATGGCCAGGTCTGCCACTATCACTCAGTGGTGAAGAAGTCATGCCACTGGATTATCGTGCTGGCGATAGTGGGTGGTTACTTTATGGACGAGAACTCGATAAAAAAAGAATTAGCGAGTTTCAACATAAATTAGGCGTGGCAATTGTGGTGGTTTCTTCATGGCGTATTGATGATTACCAAGTGGTACGTATTGCCGGCAGCCTAACCCGTAGAATTCGCCGTTTATCTGATGAATGTGGTCTGGATGTCGTTCCACTAGGTGAAATCCCTCGCTTGCGTTCTCCTGGACTTTTAGTGATGGATATGGATTCAACGGCTATTCAAATTGAGTGTATTGATGAAATCGCCAAACTTGCAGGAGTGGGTGATAAAGTTGCGGCAATAACAGAACGCGCTATGCAAGGTGAAATGGATTTTAGTGAAAGCTTAAAACTCCGTGTTGCTGAACTGAAAGGTGCTGATGCTTCTATCTTGCAAAAAGTAATGGATGATTTACCTCTTATGCCGGGGTTAACGAGCTTAGTGCGTAAACTTCAAGCGATGGACTGGCATATTGCTATTGCATCGGGTGGCTTTACGTATTTCGCCGATAATTTAAAACAAAAATTACGCTTAGTGGCTGCTGTTGCTAATCATCTTGAAATTAAAGATGGCAAACTGACAGGTAAAGTCAAAGGCACGATTGTTGATGCGAAATACAAGGCACAAGTGCTTGCGCGTTTAGCGAAAGATTTAGAGATCCCAATAGAGCAAACAATTGCCATTGGTGATGGTGCAAACGATCTTAAAATGCTGAGAAAAGCGGGGCTTGGCATTGCATATCATGCAAAACCGAAAGTGTATGCTCAAGCAAAAGTCGCTATTCGTCATGCTGATTTAATGGGTGTAATGTGTATTTTAAGTGGTGGTTTAAAACACGAAGAGCGCTAAGTGCGTTTTTCTAAAATCGTTATTGTTGGGAGAAAAGTGTGGCAAAAGCAGCAAAAAGAGCCTTTGTATGTAATGAATGTGGTGCAGATTATCCTCGTTGGCAAGGGCAATGCTCGGCTTGCCATGCGTGGAATACAATTACAGAAGTGCGCCTTGCCGCAACCTCTTCTTCCCGTAACGAGCGTTTCAGTGGCTTTGCGGGTGATGCAAAAGGTGCTAGCCGTGTTCAAAAGCTATCGGAAATTAGCCTTGAAGCATTACCCCGATTCTCAACAGGATTTAAAGAGTTTGACCGTGTATTAGGTGGTGGCGTTGTTCCCGGAAGTGCTATTTTAATCGGGGGAAGTCCCGGCGCAGGTAAGAGTACTTTATTACTACAGACTATGTGCCGTTTAGCTACTGAAATGAAAACGTTGTATGTCACGGGTGAAGAGTCGCTACAACAAGTTGCTATGCGCGCTCATCGATTAGGTTTACCGACAGCAGAACTGAATATGTTGTCAGAAACCAGCATTGAGCAAATCTGTTTAATTGCGTCACAAGAAAAGCCTAAATTGATGGTGATTGACTCTATTCAAGTGATGCATATGGCGGATATTCAATCATCACCGGGCAGTGTTGCTCAAGTGCGTGAAACGGCTGCTTATTTAACTCGTTTCGCTAAAACCAATGATGTTGCCATTATTATGGTAGGTCATGTGACAAAAGATGGCACATTGGCAGGGCCTAAAGTACTGGAACACTGTATTGACTGTTCTGTTATGTTGGATGGTGAGACAGACTCCCGTTTCCGTACTTTACGTAGTCATAAAAACCGTTTTGGTGCCGTTAACGAATTAGGTGTTTTTGCCATGACGGAGCAAGGATTACGAGAAGTGAGTAATCCTTCTGCTATCTTTTTAAGCCGAGGAGATGAAATCACATCAGGCAGTTCTGTGATGGTGGTATGGGAAGGAACAAGGCCTTTGCTGGTGGAGATACAAGCCTTAGTTGATCACTCAATGCTATCAAATCCTCGCCGTGTGGCGGTAGGATTAGAGCAAAATCGTCTTGCTATTCTACTTGCCGTTTTACATCGCCATGGCGGATTACAAATGTCTGATCAAGACGTTTTTGTCAATGTGGTGGGAGGGGTTAAAGTCACAGAAACCAGTGCTGATTTAGCCTTGTTATTATCATTAGTATCAAGTTTTCGTAATCGTCCTTTACCGCGTGATTTAGTGATATTTGGTGAAGTTGGCCTTGCGGGAGAAATTCGGCCTGTACCGAGTGGACAAGAGCGTATTGCAGAAGCTGCAAAACATGGATTTAAACGGGCGATTGTACCGAGTGCGAATATGCCGAAAAAAAATCCTCCTGATATGAAAGTGTATGGTGTGAAGAAGCTGTCAGATGCATTATCTGTTCTTGATGATTTAGAAGATTTCTAAAGGAGCTAATTATGGGACCTTTTGATTATATCAAACAGGCTATCAGAAAAAATGGATATACATTACAACAAGTTGCTGATGAAAGTGATATGACGAAAGGCTATCTTAGCCAATTGATTAATAATAAAATCAAGAGCCCCAGTGCGCAAAAAATGTCAGCGTTACACCAATTCTTAGGGTTAGAATACCCAGTGAAAAAGAAAACCATCGGTGTGATTTTCGGCAAATTTTATCCACTCCATACAGGGCATATTTATTTAATTCAACGCGCTTGTAGTCAAGTGGATGAATTACATGTCATTTTGTGTCATGACGAGCCTCGTGATAAAAACTTATTTATCAATAGTGCGATGTCACAACAACCAACAGTCAGTGACAGATTACGTTGGTTATTACAAACCTTTAAATATCAAAAAAATATTCGTATTCATGAGTTTGATGAGCACGGTATTGAACCACAACCCCATGGTTGGGAAATGTGGAGTGAAGGGATCAAAGCGTTTTTGCACGAAAAGCAGATAACCCCTGATTTTATCTATACCAGTGAACGAGAAGATTCAGAACAATATAATGCTTTCTTGGGTATTGAAACGGTATTGATTGATCCTGAACGTTCCTTTATGAATATTAGTGGTAGCCAAATCCGCCAAGCACCTTTTAAATATTGGGAATATATTCCAACAGAAGTTAAACCCTTCTTTGTGCGTACCGTGGCTATTTTAGGCGGTGAATCTAGCGGTAAATCAACACTAGTCAATAAGCTTGCCAATATCTTCAATACAACCAGTGCATGGGAGTATGGTCGCGATTATGTTTTCTCTCATTTAGGTGGCGACGAGATGGCATTACAATATTCGGACTACGATAAAATCGCATTGGGACATGCTCAATATATTGATTTTGCTGTTAAATATGCCAATAAAGTAGCTTTTGTTGATACGGACTTTGTCACAACGCAGGCATTTTGTTTACGTTATGAAGGTAAAGAGCACCCCTTTGTTCAAGCTTTGATTGATGAATACCGTTTTGATTTAGTTATCTTGCTAGAAAATAACACGCCATGGGTAGCTGATGGTTTGCGTAGTTTAGGCAGTGATAAAGATCGTCGTCGTTTCCAAACTTTACTGATGGAAATGTTAGATAAAAACAATATTGAGTATATTAAAGTTAACTCACCTGATTATGACGAGCGCTTCTTAAGTTGCGTCGAATTAGTCAGAGAATTATTAATGATGCAATCAAAACATATTGAGTAACGTTATGATTAAAAACGCCATTAGTGGCGTTTTTACATTAAAGAATTAACTTAAATGCAAGCTTCTCACTTTCTACTAAAGAATAAAGTGTTTTTATTCTTTATCACTGATGAGCTATCAGAACAAAATTACTTACTAAAAGATAAAAATACATAAAGAAATCTGTCAAATAAGCTATTTACCTAATAATGCTATTATTTTTCAATAAGGTGAGAAAGGTTACTGAAAATTAATGCGGAGATCTTTATTATAAATATTAGGTATAGATTTATCGGTGTGTATTTCTTTTACCATTAGGTGTGAGGAGTCACACTCTCTATCTTCATTCGCTCAGGTGAAGAAGCAGACTATTTTTCGTAAAAGGACAAGATAATGGCGCAACCTTCCCGTGTTTCACATCGTATTAAGAAAACGGTCATTTCGTTAGCGATTGCTGCTTTAGGTTTTACCGTTTCATCAACTGCATTGTCTTACCAAAAAGTGCATCAGCCAGATAATAGTTATCAGCAATATGTTTCTCAGCGTCAAACCGTTGATAGCTTGATCCAAGATGCGTTAGATGCCTTTAAATCTCCGGCACGAGTGTCAGATGCAGGGTTCACGGGGAAATTGCCATCCAATATGGAAATTGTGGCGCAAAAACTGCAACAAGCTTATAAATTAGAACCTTACCGCCTCGATTTATTATTTAGCACCGCGAGTGCTTATATCTATAACAATGATGTTCCTCGCGCGATTACTATTTATAAACAAATTTTAGAAGCCGCTCCTGATGATATTGATGCGCTAATTTATGTCACTTCATGGACTCGTTTTGAAGGAAAAGACAAAGAAAGTGAAGCGTATTTCAATAAATTGAAATCATTAAATCCAGCTAAAGCTGAAGAGATTAATCGCTTTTTCGCAGAGATTGACCGCGTCAGTAAAATGCCTTTAAGTGATAAATTGACACCGGCAGATTTGGCAAAACTAAATAAAACCAAAGATAACAACGCGATTGTGACATTGGGTTATGCCTTAAATCCCGATGGCACAATGAATAAGATTTTAATTGAACGCTTAAATAAAACCTTAGAAGTGGCTAAACAATTACCTGATGCCATGATTGTCGTTACGGGAGGTGTGCCGAAAGCACATCAAACGGAAGGCAAATTAATGGCGGATTGGTTGGTGAAAAACGGTATTGCACCGGAACGTATTTTCCAAGAAAACTACGCACGTACAACTGTCGAAAATGCGTTATTTAGTCGTTATGCTTTAACCAAGCATCGTATTAAAACAGCAGTGATTATTAGCTCTGGTAGTCATGTTCGTCGTGCTGATGCGATTTTCACTATCGCGAGTTGGCAAAGTGGCCCAAGTGATATCTCTTACCTAACAGTTGTCGCACCTGATAAGCCATTAGCGGAATTACAAAAAGCCAGTAAATCAGATATACAGGGTATTTATCGTGATGGCTTAAAAGCGTTAGGATTATGGAGTTTCCGTAGTTATCCATTAGAAGAGCGTTGATTTAATATTGCATTATAAAAAAGCTCAAATAATTTATTTGAGCTTTTTTATTTGATGCGAAAAATAGTTTTGATGATATGTAGCAATTTTACCTTTTTACTTATTGTAATGATAACAATTATCATTACTATTGTTTCTCACAATAGTTCATAACGAGAATAATATAGTGAGAATTCCTTTGATGATATGTGCACTAATGGCATCCTTTCCTAGTTTTGCTAATTGTTTATCTGTAACAGAAGGTAATGAAATAACAGGCCAGTTTGATAACAATACAGTGTGTTTTGCTACTCATTTAGAGCACGAACGTTATGTTGAATTAAACGTAAAAGGCATACAAAATCTACGGTTAGAGACACAAGATGGCACTCATATTCGTAGCTTATTGAAAGATGTTCCCGCTGATGGACAACAAAAAATCCGTTTTTTATTGCCTAAAACGTCTAGTTATCAATTGGTTGCACAAGGTGAGAAGGGGAAGTCATGGCAACTCATGCTAACAACACAACCTTATCAACCTTTAGATAAAGATGCCGGTATTGCACTAACTAGCCCTCGTTTACAAACGCTCGCTAAACAACTTGATCAAAAAAATATTCAGGCGTTTTGGCAACAAATACGTCAGGAAGGGACTCCTCTGATTGAGCCTTATGATAGTGGTAAAAAGCGAGTCACTTTTCTATGGCAAGGCGCCAAAAAGAATGTTTATTTATTGGGATCACCCGATGGTAATCATGATCCGTTAACACGTTTAGCCAATAGTGATATTTGGTATCGTAGTTATATCGTGCCTAACGACACATTAATGCAATATAAATTAGCGCCTGATGTACCTGTTATTGAAAATTCAGCGCCTTTTGAGCAACGCCGCGCGATTTTAACCACGGCACAAGCTGATCCATTTAATTCCCAAAATTCACCAAGTCAATCTGAGGATATCTATAATCACTTTTCTTTATTGTCGCTAGGCAGTAAGCGTGAATGCCAGTTGCCTGATATTCTTGATAGAACCATGAAGGGTAAGACAGAGATTGTTCGCTTTCACAGTGAGATCTTAAATAATGATCGTGAAATAGCACTTTACCGGCCAGCCCAAAAAATGGAAACACCACGGATCCTCGTATTATTTGATGGTCAAATTTATCGTCGCCAATATGGTATTGATAAGTTTTTTGATAAACAGATAGAGGAAGGGAAATTGGCACCGATGATGATCCTATTTGTTGATAGTATTGATAGCGATCGCCGTAGTGTTGAATTACCACCAAATCCTGATTTTTACCGTTTCTTGGCAGATGAATTATTTGTTTGGCTAGAAAAAGAGAAAGGTATTCACATATCAGCAGAAGAAACGATTGTATCAGGCTCAAGTTATGGTGGATTAGCGTCTTCATGGGTTGCATTTAATCGCCCAGATCGCTTTGGTAAAGTACTGAGTATGTCCGGATCTTATTGGTGGGCACCTGAAAATGAAGAGCCTGAATGGCTTATTCGACAATTTGAGCAAGCAGATAAAAAGCCATTACAGTTTTTCTTAGAAGCAGGGCTATTTGAAAGTCGTGGTGATAAAGGCGGGATTTTAAATAATAATCGCCACTTGAAACAGGTTTTAGAGCAAAAAGGCTATCCTGTTCAATCACTCGAAATGGCCAGTGGGCATGATTATATTTCTTGGTGTGAAACCCTGTATTTAGGGGCAAAAGCATTAACTCAAGAGAATGACGAGTTTAAGATCACGCCTTAACAATATGTTTTAATATAACAAAAGCTTATACACGTATTCGCAGTATAAGCTTTTTGTTTGTCATCAAGGTGTCATAAAGTTGTCATCGAAATCGCTTTTACCCTTCATTTCTCTGTCATTTAACTGCCGTAAGCTTTTCCTGACTTAAAACATTAACCCTGTTTTTTACTTTAGAGTGCAAGGAAAAAGCTATGTCTCATCGTTACCAACGTTCTATTTTATCCGTTATTGTCACAACGCTATTGGCTGGTGCGAGTTTCTCTTCTTTTGCAGCTCCCGTTGCTGCCGATGCAATTTTGGCACAAGATCGCGCAGCAAAAGGTAATATCACGGAATTTGGCGGTGCTCGCCGTATGACTCAAGATCAAACTGAGGCATTAAAAGCAGCTTTAAATAATAACCAAGCGAAAAATGTGATCCTCTTTATTGGTGATGGTATGGGGGATTCTGAAATCACTGTTGCACGTAACTACGCTGAAGGTGCAGGTGGCTTTTTTAAAGGTATCGATGCGTTACCGATAACGGGTCAATACACACACTATTCATTAGATAGAAAAACACAAAAACCTAACTATGTAACAGATTCGGCAGCCTCAGCAACAGCATGGGCTTCTGGTGTGAAAACTTATAATGGTGCATTAGGGATTGATGTATTTGGTAAGGATCACCAAACCATTTTGGAATTAGCAAAAGCCAACGGAAAGGCAACAGGAAACGTGACTACATCTGAAATTCAAGATGCGACACCTGCCGCACTGTTTTCTCATGTCACTGGACGTAAATGCTATGGTCCAGTTGAAACCTTAGAAAAATGCTCAACTAATGCATTAGAAAATGGCGGCAAAGGTTCTATCTCTGAGCAACTATTAGTGACTCGTGCAGACGTTACATTAGGGGGGCGGTGCAAAAAGTTTTGCTCAAACTGCCGCAGCGGGAGAATACAAAGGTAAAACGTTAGAGCAACAAGCTATCGAACGTGGTTATCAAATCGTCAAAGATGCAAAATCGTTAGATGCAATTACTTTGGCAAATCAGGATAAGCCGGTATTAGGTTTATTCCATGAAGGTAATATGGCTGTGGCGTGGGAAGGACCAAAAGCCACGTATCATGGTAATTTGAATAATCCACCATTAGAGTGCAAACCTAACTCTAAACTCGATCCAAATGCGCCAACACTGGCACAAATGACTAAAAAAGCGATCGATTTACTGAAAACTAATGAAAACGGTTTCTTCTTACAAGTCGAAAGTGCTTCTATTGATAAGCAAGATCATAATGCTAATCCTTGCGGACAAATCGGTGAAACTGTTGCGTTAGATGAAGCAGTACAAATCGGTTTAGATTTCGCTAAACAAAACGGCGACACTTTGATTATTGTCACCGCTGACCATGCGCATTCAAGCCAGATTATTGAAGCTGATGTGAAATCAAGTGGCTTAACACAAGCACTTATCACTAAAGATGGTGCGGTTATGGTGGTGAATTACGGTAACTCAGAAGAAGGATCTCAAGAGCATACTGGTGCGCAATTACGTGTTGCTGCTTATGGCCCGCATGCTGCGAATGTGGTTGGGTTAACTGACCAAACAGACTTGTTCTTCACAATGCGTGATGCTATGGGTCTGAAGTAAATTCTAGTTGAATTTATAGTCTGTCTGAACTTGTAGTCGAATTGCCTTACTAAATTGTTGTATTTTCGCGCGACTTAGAGAGATACCCTCTGGTCGCGTTTTTTTATTAAAAATTGAGCCTATTTAAAATAAAATGATAATAAATCAATGGGTTATTTATAGGGTGATTTTGAAAGTGACACATTTTCTGTTATAATTAACAGAATTCACAAATTAATCTATGTAATATTCTCAATTTCTCCATTGATTATTGCACTTAAGTTGCAATATCTTTTTGCCTAGTCACCTTATGTGTTATTAAGGCATTACCAATAAAAATCTTTTCTCAGATGTATCTGCTCATGGTCTTTCTCTTTTTATGAGATTGAAGGAGAACAGAGTCAAACAAACAACGATAAAAATAAGGTTATTATTTCTATGCTGACACTGCTTCATTTACTCTCATCAGTCGCGCTTCTTGTCTGGGGAACACATATTGTTCGTACAGGCATTATGCGCGTCTTTGGCTCTGATTTACGCCGAATTTTAGGTAAAAGTATTAATAAAAAATCCAACGCTTTCCTTGCAGGTGTTGGGGTAACGGCATTAGTCCAAAGCAGTAATGCGACGGCACTTTTGGTTATCTCTTTTGTGACGCAAGGACTTATTTCGATTACTCCTGCACTTGTTATTATGTTAGGTGCGGATGTAGGTACGGCACTTATGGCACGAGTGCTGACGTTTGATCTCTCTTGGTTATCTCCACTTCTTATTCTTGTCGGGGTGATTACTTTTTTAAGTCGTAAAAAAGAGCGCGTCGGGCAACTTGGGCGAGTGGGAATTGGCCTTGGCTTAATTATTTTAGCTTTGCAATTGATAGTCACCTCAGCAGAGCCAATCACTCATGCCAGTGCGGTACAAGCTATCTTTACATCATTAAGTGGAGACACTGTTTTAGCTCTCTTAGTGGGCGCTCTGTTTGCCATGGTGAGTTATTCAAGCCTTGCGGCCGTGTTATTGACCGCGACATTGAGCGCAACTGGGCTAATGCCTTTGTATATCAGCTTATGCATTGTGATTGGCTCTAATATTGGCAGTGGCTTACTTGCGTTAATGAGTAGTCGGGGACAAAATATTGTTTCACGCCAAGTCGTATTAGGAAGCCTCTTCTTTAAATTAATTGGTGCATTATTGGTTTTACCTTGGATAACCATCATTGCAAATAAAATCCAGCAATATGGATTTTCATCGGCTGAAGTCGTTATCTATTTTCATGTTATTTATAACCTTGCACGCTGTGTATTGATGATCCCTTTTGTCGGCATAATGGCAAAATTATGTCAGCGACTTATTCCGGAATTACCAGCCACAGGATCGGAAGTTGCGCCTCGTTATTTGGATCAATCTGCTATTGATACTCCATCTTTAGCTATCGCTAATGCGGTGAGAGAATCACTACGATTAGGTGATGTTGTAGAACAAATGTTGCAACGTTTTACTGCATTAATGGAAGGTGATCGTCAGCAGAAAAGGGAAATTAGTCAGTTAGAAGAAGAGGTGGAGTTGCTCCATAGCAGCATTAAATTGTACATGGCGCAAATTCAACAGCATGATCTAGGTACGGAAGATTCCCGACGTTGGGCTGAAATTATTGATACAGCGATGAATTTACAACAATCATCCGCTATCATTGCGCGTATGTCGGCTGAAGTGGTGAGTAAAGGTTTAAATCATCACTTATTTTTATCGGAGGAAGGACGTCGTGAATTACAGACACTCCTTGAGCGTCTGCAAAGTAATCTGAATCTGGCGATGTCGGTATTTGTTTCCGGCAACATGGAACATGCTCGTAAGTTACGTCGAGCAAAACATCGTTTCCGTTTACTCAACCAACGTTACTCGTTTGCACATGTAGAACGTCTTCATTTGCATAATATGCAAAGCATTGAAACCAGTTCTTTGCATACCAGTTTGCTTGGTGATATGAAACGGTTGAATTCCTTATTCTGTGCGGTGGCTTATCACGCATTAGAAAAAAGTGAATCATCATCAGAACAGGTTAATCATTAATAATGAAAAATAATATTCGTCAATTAACAAGAAATGAAATTCCGCAGGTATGGGGAATTGATAGAACGGAGCTTATTGAAAAGCTATATGTATTGAAAGAAGGAAAGTTACTTTTATCAAAGCAACGCTTTGATATGAAAGGTTGGCCAGAAGGTGAGGCAGAACATTACACCCCAGTTTTACTTGAAAGCTTTGATCGAGGCGCGCCTTTCTGGGGTGTTTTTGAACATGATCGATTGGTTGCTGCGGCAAGTGTTGATCCGAAAAAGCGCGGTAAAAATGGTAGTCTACTTCAACTCTCTTTTTTACATGTCAGCCACCCGCAACGTGGGCAAGGCTTAGCGCGAATATTATTTGATTATTGTGTGGAATATGCGAAGGAAAACGGTGCGGATGGATTATATATTTCATCAACACCTTCTGAAAACAGTGTGAATTTTTATCAGCATTTAGGGTGTCGTTTAATTGATATTCCTGATCCTGAACTTTATGAAAGAGAGCCAGAAGATATTCATATGGTCTTTTATTTTATAAAGTCAAATAACGCTTAATTTCGTTTATTAATAATATTATAAAATCAAACGCCTTTTCGTGAGAATGAGAGGGCGTTTTTTATGTTTTAGAAAATGCTTTAACCTTTTAAAAAATAAGGATATAGAGCGTTTTTTTTCTTTATACAAGTTGATTTAGTATAGGTGTTGTATATAATAATGAAAATCATTATCATTAATGGTGAGTTATTATGGCTAAATTAACACGTTTATCTTCAGTCGCTTCTTGGACATCTCGTATCAGTTTATGGGAAATGTTAGCTGTTTCTTCTTTGCTTACCGTCATTATGCACTCGATTGCTGGAACATCTGCATTTACGTTAGTTTTAGTTGTTTCAATGCTGCTATCAACATTGATGTTATTCCATAAGAAATTGCAGATGTGGGTGATGATCCCGGCTGGTGTTGTGTTGACTTATAGCTTAATGACACTGTTAGTCACATATTCTGGATAATGAATAGAGAGCAATAAAGGATTATTAACTGGGGTTATCAAAGGAAAAGGAAGGTTAATTGAGTGGTGCGAAGAGGGGGACTTGAACCCCCACGTCCGTAAGAACACTAACACCTGAAGCTAGCGCGTCTACCAATTCCGCCATCCTCGCAGTCAGACAGAATGCGAATTCTATGCCAATTATTTTTGGCGTCAATTATTTTTTATTAATAAATATCTTGGTGATGAAAAATAAAGCCCTGTCATAAATAACAGGGCTTGTGATTAGTCTTTCTTGGTGGCTTGGTAAACTTTGAATTTACCTGTTGATGCAAGCACTTCATGAGAGCCAAATACATGATCCAGGATATCTGGATAAGGGATAAACGAATTCGCTACAATGCGTAATTTACCGCCTTTTTTCAGATAATTTGGTGCAAGGCGAATAATATCTTCAGCAGCAGTATAGCTTGTACCTAAACCATCATGGAAAGGCGGGTTTGAGATTATCCAATCATAAGTTTCTTCAACGGCAGAATAGACATTACTTGCAATCACTCGGCCTTCTAATTCATTCACATTTAATGTCGCAATACTGGAAGAAATTGCCGCTGCATTTACATCACGCAAGGTGAGTTTCAACATTGGGTTTTTCTTGCCTAAAACTGTAGCAAGAACGCCACAACCACATGCCATATCCAGTAAATCGCCAACCATTGCATCATCAAAAGTTGAAAGTAATAAACGGCTACCTTCATCTAATGCATTTTGGCTAA
This sequence comes from Proteus penneri, assembly GCF_003144535.1. Lineage (GTDB taxonomy): Bacteria > Pseudomonadota > Gammaproteobacteria > Enterobacterales > Enterobacteriaceae > Proteus > Proteus penneri. The sequence goes on from NZ_PHFJ01000009.1 coordinate 17,849, forward strand.
AGACACCCGGTAATGCCATTACGGTTAAGTCGTCATGGCGATAGGTTTGCCACCAGTTATTACGGTCAAACAGTGTTTGATATGTTTGAGTACCAAAAAATAAGCTACAACGGCGTGCAGAATCTATTTTTTTAAGTTTAGCGATACCGTTCATTAATTCAGTGGCACTTTTAACACCGCTACGGTTTTCACCGACGATAAAAATTTCAGTACCCACTTGTAAGTTAGAGCAAAGGCTACGCAGTTGGAAAGTGGCTTCGTTTTTATTTTTAGGCCAAAAATAGATCAAGGTATTGCAATATTTCACAAAGGATTGATCTGCAACTAAACCGAAGAGTGCATTATCCCCCATTGATTTTAGTAATGGTAGCCACTGGTGATATTGGTTGGTATATGCTCTGACACTTTTTGCCTGAATTTGCGCCGCAAAAGTATCTTGAAGATCACCTGCAATAAGTACATGCCTGTCTGCGAAATGATCTAGGTGACGAAGAATAACTTCGCTAGCAGGGGACAGTGAGGACATTATGATTATTACTCCTTAAAAAACATGAGACGCATGATATCAGATATAAAGAAACCGACGCTATTTATTGGCGTAGTTTATGCCCTCTGATACTATGTACCGTTGTTCTACACTTGATAGGTAAACATAATGAGCCGTAAAGACAGAATGTTATCCCAACTTGGAATTCGTCAGTGGGTACTTCATAAGCCTGCTGTGTTAAAAGGCGAGCATTCTGTTCAATTTCCGGATACAACACGTTTACTTATCATTACTGATGATACCGTTGATCTAAATAACGGGCTTTTCTCTGATATTTTTAGCGCCATGGGGATAGATAAAGACGAAATCTATTGTATTACAACAGATGATGTGAGCATGCTCACAGAATCATTCAATCTTCCCTGCTGGTTATTAGGCACTGATCTCATACTTCCCTCTGAATATACTTCTCTGAGAAGCCCTTCATTACATCAGTTATATTTTGATGCTGATGCAAAACGCGATCTTTGGAAACAAATTTATCAATATGAAGACCATTTCACTCTTAAACCCTGCTGATTTACCTTTAGCATGGGAAATTGAAAAATTAAGTCATTCATTCCCTTGGAGTGAAGAAACATTTTATAGTAACCAAGGTAGTCATTATTTTAATCTGAAAATTTGCATTGATAATATTATTGTAGGTTTTGCAATTACGCAATTAATATTAGATGAGGCAACACTTTTTAATATCGCAATCCATCCTGATTATCAGGGGAAAGGTTACGGTAAAGCACTTTTATTGGAACTGATTGAAACACTTGAGAAAAAAAATATTACTACCTTATGGTTAGAGGTGCGAGAATCTAATGAAAAAGCATTCAATCTCTATGAATCTATAGGATTTAATTTCGTTTCAAAACGCAAAAACTATTACCCAACGAAGACAGGAAATGAAGATGCGATTATCATGGCTTATCCTATTTCTTTCTAATTAAATCTTTATTTAAGTTAAATTTAAAACGCCTTCTATTAGGCGTTTTTTGTTTTATTTGAAGAATGATAATTTTATTTTTTCATTATTTTTATTTGAAATTTATCTTTATTTTTACTTAATGTAAATTTATCAAGTTAATTTCACTTTTGTCATCGTTAAATTTTAAAACGTCAGGTGATTATAACGGTGTTAAAAAGGTGAATAATATTTAAAAGAAGTAGTTGAGTATTTGCTTTTATTTTAAATAAAGTGATTAGTCTCTAAATATAGACAAAATTAAATCTAAATGAAGGTATGTTTATTTAGATCCTTCTATTCAATCCTGAACCGAAAATAAATAGGCTAACGCTTTGCTTTATTGTTAGCTCATAAAGGTAGCTTGTAGAATTTTTAGCAAACATAGGTATGCTGAGCGTATCAATGAAAACAATGTTGCTCTATAAGGCAGTAGATACGATTAATTTTTTCAAACACTAGGCATCACTCCCTCAAGTAGATAAAATAGTAACCATTGATTGTTTATACAGACAAGATAGGCGAAAATAAGCGCCAATTAAGATTAACTTACGGGTTGAATGTTTTTATAGTCACGTTAATTATTACTTATAGCAATATATCAGTGTCTTACATTCTCTCGTCTATCAACCAGAAGATCACCATTGATGTCTAATCCTATTTTTCAGCAAGAAGTTGCTCGTCGTAGAACTTTTGCCATTATTTCCCACCCTGATGCGGGTAAAACAACCATCACTGAAAAAGTGTTGTTATTCGGACAAGCAATTCAACGTGCAGGAACCGTAAAAGGCCGTGGCTCAAATCAGCATGCAAAGTCTGACTGGATGGAAATGGAAAAACAACGTGGTATTTCTATTACAACCTCAGTTATGCAGTTCCCTTATGCGGATTGTCTAGTTAACTTATTAGATACCCCAGGGCACGAAGACTTTTCTGAAGATACTTATCGTACTTTAACTGCAGTTGACTGCTGTTTAATGGTCATTGACTCTTCTAAAGGGGTCGAAGATCGTACTCGTAAATTAATGGAAGTCACACGTTTACGTGATACCCCAATTCTGACTTTTATGAATAAACTTGACCGTGATATTCGTGATCCAATGGAAGTCATGGATGAAGTTGAAACAGAATTAAAAATCGCGTGTAGTCCGGTTACTTGGCCTATTGGTTGCGGAAAACTCTTCAAAGGGGTTTATCATATTCTGAAAGATGAAACTTATCTTTATCAAAGCGGTCAAGGTCACACTATTCAGGATTCTCGTGTTATCAAAGGGTTAGATAACCCAGAGCTTGATGAAGCGATAGGTGACGATTTAGCAAGTCAATTACGTGATGAATTAGAGTTAGTATTAGGTGCTTCTCACGAATTTGATCATGAGGCATTCTTAGCAGGCGAATTAACCCCTGTGTTCTTTGGTACTGCATTAGGTAACTTTGGTGTTAACCATATGCTTGATGGCCTTGTAAAATGGGCGCCAGCACCAATGCCTCGTCAAACTGATATGCGAGAAGTCACTGCTTCTGAAGAAACGTTCACCGGTTTCGTCTTCAAGATCCAAGCCAATATGGATCCTAAGCACCGTGACCGTGTTGCATTTCTACGTGTTGTATCTGGTATGTATGATAAAGGTATGAAGTTACACCAAGTTCGAATTAAAAAAGATGTGGTGATTTCTGATGCATTAACCTTTATGGCAGGCGATCGTTCTCACGTTGAACATGCTTATCCTGGCGATATTATTGGTCTTCATAACCACGGTACCATTCAGATTGGTGATACTTTTACTCAAGGTGAAATTCTGAAATTCACGGGTATTCCAAACTTTGCGCCAGAATTGTTCCGCCGTATTCGTTTACGTGATCCATTAAAACAGAAACAGTTACTTAAAGGATTGGTGCAGTTATCAGAAGAAGGTGCTGTACAAGTCTTTAGACCACTGGCAAATAACGATTTAATCGTCGGCGCGGTCGGTGTACTTCAGTTTGATGTGGTTGTTGCAAGACTTAAGAGTGAATATAACGTTGAGGCGATTTATGAATCCGTTAACGTTTCAACGGCACGCTGGGTTGAATGTAATAACGAGAAAAAACTCGAAGAGTTTAAACGTAAAAATGAACAAAACTTGGCACTTGATGGCAGCGATAACTTAACTTATATCGCACCAACGATGGTCAATTTGAATTTAACACGTGAGCGTTATCCTGATGTTGAGTTCCATCAGACCCGTGAGCACTAATTACTCGTCATACTTCAAGCTGCAACGTTGTTGACTACGTTCATTCGCACTAGTCACATACTTATGTATGCTCCTAGCGACTCATTCACTTGTCGCCTAGTTGCAGCTTGAATTATTTAGAGTAATAGCATGTTCGTGCTGATGCTTAAAGTTGCCGCTTGAACTATTTAGAGTAATAGTATTCTCATGCTTATACTTAAAGTTGTCGCTTGAACGATTTAGAGTAATAGTATTCTCATGCTTATACTTAAAGTTGTCGCTTGAATTATTTAGAGTAAGAGTGTGTTCATACTTTGAGCATTTAACTTAATGAAAAGGCTATATTTTTAATATAGCCTTATTTGTTGCTTCGCTTTGTTGAGTCTTTATACTTAATAAACCCATCGCTGTGAGAGACTCGATTTTCTTTGTTAAATATCCTCTGTATATCCCTAATATCCTACCGAAAAACCCTTCTTCATTTGGAATTACTCTTTTTTTTCTCTGTTAACATGATGCCTGTTTTTACACTTATTTATAAATATATGTAAAATTTTTTATAGATTTATTTTTCATTTTTAGAATAAAATTATTAGGATTAGTCTTTATTTGCTATTTTTTACTTTATTTAACTCGGATAGCTTATTAGTGTAATAGCTTAGATTGTTAAATTTTTGTAGTGCTTAATAAAAAGACAGACATTAAAACACACGTATATTTCCTATCTCAGTTATTGTGATTAGGGGGAGAGCAATGAAACAATATAAGACGCTAAAATTGGCGTTATTAATGTCAATCGGCTTAGCTTTTGTCAGTATGGGCGCGTCAGCTGAAACATCGTGGTATAGCGAGATTAATAAAAGTGGGAATAATACGGGTCACTACTTAAGTGATACTTCTATTTCTAATAAAATTCAAGATACGCTATTGCCAATGCAAGATATTAATAGTGAGAATATTTCTATTCGTACTGAGTTTGGGCATGTCTTTCTTTCCGGTTTTGTTGATAGTAAAGCGCAAGAAGAAAAAATCTTACAAGTTATTGAAAAAATTGAAGGTGTTAAAAGCGTAGACTCAGATGTAAATATCAAATCATAAACGTGATTTTCTTTTATATTCGTTACACTCTAAGAATATATTGTCTAATTTATTTGAATGAGTACGGAAAAAGAATGACGTCAAAAAAATGTGCGGGTATCCTTTGTTAAGTTGTATTAAGGAGACATTATGGGGAAGTATATACCTGTCACATTAAATAATATTACTGCACTCGAATTTCAATCCTCACTACCACAAGGTAAAGTTGCTTTAGTTTGTGAGGGCGGAGGTCAACGCGGGATCTTTACTGCGGGTGTCCTTGATGAATTTATGCGATCACGATTTGATCCCTTTGATGTTTTACTTGGGGTGTCTGCGGGAGCACAAAATTTGTCTGCTTTTGCCTGTGGTCAGCGTGGATATGCACGTAAAATTATTAATCGCTATACAACCAATAATCAATTCTTCAATCCCATTCGTTTTGTCCGTGGCGGCAATTTACTCGATCTTGATTGGTATATAGACACGACAGCCAAAGAAATGCCTCTTGATATACCAACAGCACTACGGCGGTTTGATACGGGGCGCGAATTTTATATGGTGGCAAGTCGTTCTGATAATTTTCAGGCCAATTATTTTCAACCCGATGAACTGACTTGGCTTGAGATAATCAAAGCGTCCAGTGCTATCCCTGCTTTTTATCGTAATGGGGTCTTATTTCATGATGTTGTTTATCATGATGGTGGTATCAGCGATGCTATTCCAGTGAGAGAAGCTTATCGACGTGGTTGTCGTACTATTGTTGTTGTGCGCACGGTACCTTCTGAATATCAATACACAACAGAATGGGTCGATCGTATGGGAAAATGGTTTGAAAATAGCCGTTTACAACGTTTTATGGCGATGGCTCAAGTCCATATCGAAACCTATACCGAAACACTTAAATTTATTCAATCGCCTCCAGAAGATGTTGTTGTTATCGAAATCTATCCACCAACGACGTTACAATCGAGTGCATTAGGAAGTCGTTTAAGTGCATTAAATCATGATTATCATGTGGGTAGACGTTGTGGACGCTATTTTTTAGCGACAATAGGTCAGCATTTTTCTAAGAAAAAATTCAAACAGCATGATAAAAAAATCTTTAGCCTATTTGAGCAAGAAGCAAAGGCGGATAAAGCGGAGGATGCTTCAATTATTCAACAAGGAACAAGAAGTGTGCACCCTGATGTAAGGCAGGTTTAAGAATGAATAAATTTATTGATACTCACTGTCATTTTGATTTTCCAGTTTTTTATAATGATATTGCAAATAGCTTATCTTTAGCACATCAAGCGCAAGTAAAAAAAATCATTATTCCTGCAGTTGCTCGCTGGAATTTTGATGTGGTGACTGAGTTATCAAATGAATATCCTCAATTATATAGTGCATTAGGATTACATCCTTTATATATTGAAGCGCATACAGAACAACATCTCATTGAATTAGAACAGAAATTAAAAATAGAACCTCGTTGTGTTGCTATCGGAGAAATCGGGCTTGATGACTATATGGATAACCCGCAACCAGAAAAGCAGGAGCGCTTTTTAATTGCACAACTTAAATTAGCGGCTAAGTTTGATTTACCCGTTATTTTACACTCACGAAAAACTCACGATAAGTTAAGTGCCTTGTTACGTCGTTATGATGTTCCTCGTAAAGGAGTTGTACACGGTTTTGCAGGAAGCCAGCAACAAGCTGAAAAGTTTATTCAACAAGGCTATTTTATTGGCGTTGGTGGAACCATTACTTATGAGCGAGCACAAAAGACCCGTCGAGCAATGGCTTCATTGCCGCTTGAATCGCTATTACTAGAAACAGATGCGCCCGATATGCCTGTGAGCGGTTTTCAAGGTGAACCCAATCGCCCAGAACGAATTCAATATGTTTTTTCTCAACTCTGTGAACTACGTCAAGAACCCTCTGAGGTAATTGCACAGCAACTCTATTTTAATAGCCTACAATTATTTCGGTTAAAAGATAATATCTAGTTGTTGAATTGAATTTAACTTTACTGGTTAAAATTGAATACATGGTTTGTTAATCGGATGATGTTTTCTCTCTATTCTGCCTATTCAATAATGCGGTTTTCCCCTCTTTTTGTGTGATCAACTTCTCATTTGTGACTTTTTTGTTACTTTTTTCAGACCCTATTTGTGATGGATGTTGAGGGTTCTTTTCTTAGACTAGGTATAATTATCTGGCAAAAAAGAGTCAATAAGCTCTGGCAAGGGCATTATTGATAATCCATTAAATTTTTATGTGAACAGGGATCCTTCAATGCAACTCATTATGAGCTTGGTCGGAATGGCAACATTAATATTGATAGCCGTTCTGTTTTCCAGCAATCGACGTGCAATTAGACTACGTACAGTTGGTGGCGCATTCCTTATTCAGATTGGCTTAGGTGCATTTGTTCTTTATTCCGACGGTGGTCGCGAGGTACTTCTTGCGATTTCTGATGGCGTTAAGAATGTTATTGATTACGGCAATAATGGGATGAGCTTCCTCTTTGCGGGCTTAGTATCAGATAAAATGTTCGAATTATTTGGTGGTGGCGGTTTCGTATTCGCCCTACGCGTACTGCCTGTTATTGTGTTTTTCTCTTCACTAATTGCAGTGTTGTATTACCTTGGCATTATGCAAATCGTCATCAAAATTCTTGGTGGTGGTTTACAAAAAGTACTAGGTACATCACGAACAGAATCGATGTCTGCAACTGCAAATATTTTTGTTGGACAAACAGAAGCACCGCTTGTTGTTCGCCCTTATATTGCAAGAATGACAACCTCTGAGCTCTTTGCTGTTATGTGTGGTGGTTTAGCCTCTGTTGCGGGTTCTGTGCTTGCTGGATACGCTAGCATGGGCGTACCGTTGGAGTACCTGATTACGGCTTCCTTTATGGCGGCTCCTGGTGGTTTACTCTTTGCTAAATTATTGATCCCTGAAACAGAAACACCAGATGATCAAAAAGATGCGCTTGATAAAATGGCAGATGACGAAAAACCCGCTAATATTATCGATGCTGCAGCTGCAGGTGCCTCTTCAGGTTTACAGCTTGCCCTTAACGTCGGTGCCATGTTACTTGCTTTCGTTGCATTGATTGCATTAGTTAATGGTATCCTCGGTGGTATTGGTGGCTGGTTTGGTTATGAGAATTTCTCATTAGAACTCGTGTTTGGTTGGGTGTTTGCACCTATTGCCTTCCTAATTGGCGTGCCTTGGAGTGAAGCGACCATTGCAGGCTCATTTATTGGACAAAAAATTGTTATCAATGAGTTCTATGCTTACTCTGAATTTAGTAAATATCTCAAAGAGGATGCACTTGTTGCGGGCTCTGGACTCATGGTGTTATCAGAACAAACAAAGGTAATCATTTCCTTTGCACTGTGTGGTTTTGCTAACCTTTCTTCCGTAGCTGTTTTGTTAGGTGGTTTAGGTGGAATGGCACCAAATCGTCGTCAAGATGTGGCTCGTTTAGGTATGAAAGCAGTACTTGCAGGTACACTCTCTAACTTAATGAGTGCAACGATTGCAGGATTCTTCTTTGCATTAACAGCAATGGCCGTTGTTGCTTAATTAATTTTTATTGTAGAGAGCAGATGGGTTTTGCCTATCTGCTCTTTTATGTTTGTTTTCTGCTGTAATGTTAACTACTTTTATTGTGAGAGATATTTCGCAATTTGTATTGAATAGGGTTAATAACGATATCATTTTATATTGCTTACGTTTTTTTTGCGTTATAAAGACGACTTAAAGGCGCTATTCGAGTAACATTAAACCAGAAAACGACTTAACTGTGATATTTATCACATTTTTATGTTATATATTGCAAGTTGCATTTAATTAGTGTGACGAAAAGCACATCTAATTGTTCCTTAGCGTGTTCAAATAAGATGTGCTGAAACTTCATGGAATGGCGAAAGCTCAATGACGGGTCGCCGAAGTGAGCATAGCGCGGTGAGAGGGAGCTCAGCTGTCGTTGTGGTATTAAGCTGCAACAACATCTTCAAGGAACCAAGTCCGCTCGCCAACAAATTTAATCGCTAACCTTAAGCGTACGCCCAAAAGGGCTTGAGAAACATCGTTGGAGAGTTTTATGACAGATTTAACCGCTGCAGCGCGCCTTGCGCTGTCTTTGATGGATTTAACTACATTAAATGATGATGATACTGATGCAAAAGTGACAGCATTATGTCATCAAGCTAAAAGCCCAGAAGGCAATACTGCTGCTATTTGTATCTACCCACGTTTTATTCCGTTAGCACGTAAAGTGTTACGCGAACAAGGTACTCCTGACGTTCGTATCGCAACCGTAACTAACTTCCCTCATGGTAATGATGATTTAGATATCGCATTAGCAGAAACCAACGCGGCATTAGCTTATGGCGCAGATGAGGTTGACGTAGTTTTCCCTTACCGTGCATTTATGGCTGGTAACGAGCAAATCGGTTTTGATATCGTTAAAGCATGTAAAGAAGCTTGTGCAAAAGCAGGCGCTTTACTGAAAGTCATTATTGAAACGGGTGAGCTGAAAGATCCAGCGCTTATCCGTAAAGCATCTGAAATTTCCATCAAAGCAGGTGCAGACTTTATTAAAACCTCCACAGGTAAAGTACCTGTAAATGCAACACTGGAAAGCGCTGAGTTAATGATCCAAGTGATCCACGATATGGGCGTTGGCAAAGAAGTTGGTTTTAAACCGGCTGGTGGTGTACGTACCGCTGAAGAAGCTGCCCAATACCTTGCATTGGCTAAACGCATTATGGGTGACAACTGGGTTGATGCTCGTCACTTCCGTTTTGGCGCATCAAGCTTGTTAGGTAATTTACTAGCCACTTTAGGTCATGGCGAGCAAAAATCGTCTAGTGGTTACTAATCCATTCGTGTAATACGTCCACATTTTATTGTGGGCGTTATCAATGCTATAAAACCAGGAGGTTGCAGTGTTTCTTGCCCAAGAGATTATTCGTAAAAAACGTGATGGTCATCCTTTAACAGAGGAAGAAATTCGTTTTTTCATTAATGGCGTCAGAGATAATACTGTTTCTGAAGGCCAAATTGCTGCATTAGCAATGACTATTTATTTCCACGATATGACGATGCCTGAGCGTGTTGCTCTGACATTAGCTATGCGTGATTCCGGTACAGTACTGAACTGGAAAAGCCTAAATTTAAACGGCCCAATTGTTGATAAACACTCAACAGGTGGTGTAGGTGATGTTACATCTCTGATGTTAGGGCCAATGGTTGCCGCGTGTGGCGGTTATGTTCCTATGATTTCAGGTCGTGGATTAGGTCATACAGGTGGAACATTAGATAAACTCGAAGCAATTCCAGGTTTCGATATCTTCCCTGATGATGAGAAATTCCGCGATATTATTCGTAACGTGGGTGTTGCTATTATCGGACAGACTAATTCATTAGCACCTGCTGATAAACGCTTTTATGCTACCCGTGATATTACTGCTACAGTTGATTCAATCCCGCTTATCACAGCCTCTATTCTAGGTAAAAAATTAGCTGAAGGTTTAGATGCATTAGTGATGGATGTTAAAGTGGGCTCTGGTGCCTTTATGCCGACTTATCAGAAGTCTGAAGAGCTGGCTGAGTCAATTGTCCAAGTAGCAAATGGCGCAGGCTGTCAAACTACGGCACTGTTAACGGATATGAATGAAGTTCTAGCTTCAAGCGCAGGTAATGCGGTTGAAGTTCGTGAAGCAGTTCAATTCTTAACAGGTGAATACCGTAACCCTCGTCTATTTGAAGTCACTATGGCGCTGTGTGTTGAAATGTTAGTATCAGGCCGTTTAGCGGATGATCGTCAACAAGCTCGTCAAAAACTACAAGATGTGTTGGATAACGGTAAAGCGGCAGAAGTCTTTGGTCGAATGGTTGCAGCACAGAAAGGCCCATCTGATTTTGTTGAAAACTACAATAAATACCTGCCAATTGCGGTATTAAGTAAACCTGTATTTGCTGAGAAAGCTGGGTTTATCACAGAAATGGATACACGTGCATTAGGTATGTCTGTTGTGACATTAGGTGGTGGTCGTCGTAAAGCCACTGATGCAATTGATTATAGTGTGGGATTAAGCGACATCGTAGCGCTTGGTGCTGAAATCAATACAGACACTCCGTTAGCGATGATCCATGCGAACAGTGAAAAATCATGGCAAGAAGCTGCGGCTGAAGTCCGTAAAGCGATGGTAATTGGTGACAGCAAACGCGAAGCTTCACCAATGGTGTACCGCCAAATCAGCGAATAAGAACTCAATTACGATTTATCAGTGACATATCCGTGGTCTACGGAGAATGACACAGGAGAGAGAATTATGAAACGTGTACATATCATGGTATTAGATTCCTTCGGTATCGGTGCTGCCGGTGATGCGGAGAAATTCGGTGACCAAGGTTCAGACACTTTAGGGCATATCGCACAAGCGTTTGCTGACGGTAAAGCAGATAGAGACGGTCGTAAAGGTCCTCTCCATTTACCTAATCTTTGCCGCTTAGGTCTAGGTAAAGCTGCGGAAGAATCAACAGGCAAATTCCCTGTCGGTTTAGATAAAAATGCAGATATTATCGGTGCTTATGGTTATGCCAGTGAAATCTCTTCTGGTAAAGATACTCCGTCAGGCCACTGGGAAATTGCGGGCGTGCCTGTTCTGTTTGATTGGGGATACTTCAAAGAGCTGAAAAACTCATTCCCACAAGAACTGCTAGAAAACATCGTTAAACGTGCAAAATTACCAGGATACTTAGGTAACTGTCACGCATCTGGTACAGTGATTTTGGATGAACTGGGTGAAGAGCATATGAAAACGGGTAAGCCGATTTTCTATACCTCAGCCGACTCTGTATTCCAAATTGCATGTCATGAAGAAACTTATGGTTTAGATAAATTATATGAGCTGTGTGAAATTGCTCGTGATGAACTAAACAAAGGTGATTACAACATTGGTCGTGTTATTGCGCGTCCATTTATCGGTGACAAGCCGGGTAACTTCGCCCGTACAGGTAATCGTCATGATTTAGCCGTAGAGCCACCAGCACCAACAATGTTGAAAAAACTGGTTGATGAAAAACAAGGCCATGTTGTTTCTATTGGTAAAATTGCTGATATCTACGCAAACGTAGGTATCACTAAAAAAGTGAAAGCAACAGGTATTGATGCACTGTTTGATGCAACACTTGAAGAAATGAAACTTGCGGGCGATAACACAATTGTATTCACCAACTTTGTTGATTTTGACTCCTCTTACGGCCACCGTCGTGATGTTGTGGGTTATGGTGAAGCACTTGAGTTATTCGACCGTCGTTTACCAGAATTAATGGAACTGGTTAAAGAAGATGACATTCTTATCTTAACAGCAGACCATGGTTGCGACCCAACTTGGCCTGGTTCTGATCATACTCGTGAACACATTCCTGTTCTTGTTTATGGTCCAAAAGTTAAACCGGGTTCATTGGGGCACCGTGAAACTTTCGCTGATATCGGTCAGACTGTTGTGAAATACTTCGGTTTATCTCCGGTCGACTATGGTAAGGCAATGTTTTAATTTAACTTCGGTAGGTATAGTAATATGCCTACCGAATGATATTTGAATAGTAAAAAGATCAATTAAAAGGAAGAATTATGGCTACCCCTCATATTAACGCAGAAATGGGCGATTTTGCTGATGTCGTTTTAATGCCGGGCGACCCGCTTCGTGCTAAATACATCGCTGAAACTTTTTTACAAGACGTCCGTCAAGTAAACAATGTTCGTGGTATGTTAGGTTTTACAGGTACGTATAAAGGCCGTAAAGTTTCTGTTATGGGCCACGGTATGGGTATTCCTTCCTGCTCAATTTACGCAAAAGAATTAATTACAGATTTCGGCGTGAAAGTTATCATCCGTGTGGGTTCATGTGGTGCAGTATTACCAGATGTTGAACTGCGTGATGTTGTTATTGGTATGGGCGCATGTACAGACTCTAAAGTTAACCGCCTGCGTTTCAAAGGCCAAGATTTTGCCGCTATTGCTGATTATCAATTAGTTCAGAATGCTGTTGATGCAGCAAAAGCGAAAGACATTAAAGTTCGCGTTGGTAATATCTTCTCTGCTGATCTGTTCTACTCTCCAGATCCAGAAATGTTTGATGTAATGGAAAAATACGGCATCTTAGGTGTTGAAATGGAAGCTGCAGGTATCTACGGTGTTGCAGCTGAATACGGCGCAAAAGCATTGACCATCTGTACCGTATCTGACCACATCAAAAAAGGTACACAAACTACAGCAGAAGAGCGTCAAACTACCTTTAACGAAATGATTGAAATTGCATTAGAATCTGTTCTGTTATTAGAAGACTAATCAATACATCTCGTTGCTTAAAGATACTAAAAACCCAATTTAAGAATTGGGTTTTTTTATGTATATATGTTTAATTAAATTAGAAATTAAGGAGCATAAATATAGGTTTCTAAATAAGGGTCCATTTTAATTGAGTAATTTTTTAAATTATCTAAGCTGGGTGTTAATGGCTGTTTGCACTCTTTTTTACTGATAATGTTATTGTCTTTATAAACAATTATACCGTTAAAGTTCCATCCTCTACCTTCACCGTCATAAACAATGTAGCTGTAATTTCCATTCTTAAATCGAATATAAGTCGATGCGCCAGCAACAAACATTTGATGCCCATAAAAGACATTATTATTGGGTTGCTGAGGAACAGGTAGTGTGATCTCTGTTTTTGCAAGTGTGCCATAGCGATAAACAGGTGGCTTTCCATGTTCAACGAACACGCTGACATACTTACCATTTTCAAGTTGGCAGGTAAATTCTTCAGCATAGACACTTGCGGATAATAATACGAATACAGCAGCAATAGCGATACGTGCTTTCATATTGTCTTCTCCGTTAATTACCTACTTTATTACTTTAAGTATCGGCAAAAGAAGCAAAATATGTAGAGTAAATATTCTGATTATTTAGCAGGGTGACTGTATTTTGTTTTCAACCAATATTTTCGTTATTTGTAGAATTATTCTCTATGATTATTTTCTTTTTTATATTTTCATTAGTGACTACCTTCTGTTTTAGCCTTAATCCATACTTTGTACCTAATAATAGTTAAAATTATAATTAATTAGCTGATTATGAAAAATATTATAGTGATTTCGTTTGATTTTATTGGTGGTAACTAAACTTAATGTAATTTTAGCTGTACTAATTGCGGAAATAACAGATTAATACAATTAATTAAATAGAGACTCCAATAATATCATATGGTTAGCTGGTTATTATTGTATTTTGATTATATTTCAAATAGTTAATAGTATTGCGGGTGATTATTTTTGTTTATAGCTTAATTTTCATTGTGATGTCAGTCACATAAGCATATATATGAAATAATAACACCTGTAAATTTAACTTTCCGAAGATTTCTATTGCATTGATATTAAATAAAATATTTTGTTTTGTGTGGCTGTGAGTAGAGCCTATGGGCTCACATGAAGCACTAACTAAATTAATTAGAAAATGTATAGTATTGTTATGCAATCAATTTAAATTTCTGTCGGTTTCTATTTGGAGAATATAGTGAAAAATCAAGATTTATTAGGTCTATCTTCTGCTAACATTCTGAATGCGGAATTTGAGAAGAAATACCACGACGTTATTGCTCACTTTTTCAGCCGAGATCCGAAGTATTGGCCGATATTTCAGGATAAAACAATCCAATCGATTACACAGTTTAGAAAAACAACTTCTAACGATAATGACCAATTACAACGTTACTCAAATGGGCAACAACTATTTGAACGTCTAATGACGGATACGCAAATCCAACAAAACATTAATTACCCAGAAAATGATCCTAATGAACTACTGATGTTAGTTTCAACACTGTGTAAAAACTGGGAAAATCCATTAGCTGTTGAAAACGTAATTGCAATGCCAAGTGATCCGGGGGTTTATGGTTCAATCTTAGGGTTAATGGGCAACCCTAACATGGTGTATTGTGAATATTCTGGTGTTGCTGATGCGTTAGAGAAAGTGACGATAAAAAAAGTCGCTAAATTGGTTGGTTACGATCCTGAAGTTGCCTCAGGTGTGTTCACTCAAGGTGGCACCATGTGTAACTTATATGGTTATCTCTTTGGATTACGCAAATCTATGCCTAATTCTAAACATTTAGGCATGGCCGCAGATCAAGATTATCGCATCATTAACTCCCAAGGTGGTCACTATTCAAATATGACTAACCTAGCCTTATTAGGTGTTGATGTTGATAACAAAACTATCCGTATTAAAGTGTCTGAAGATAACACCATTAATTTAGAACACTTAGAGCGAGAATTAAGGGCGTGCTTTACTGTTAAATGCAAAGTACCCACTATCATGTTAACCACAGGAACAACAGACACCTTTGGTGTGGATGATGTGAAAGGGGTTTGTGAATTACGTGATCGCTTATGTGAAGAATTCGAGATCCCTGTTAAGCCCCATGTTCACGTTGATGCAGCTGTTGGTTGGCCGATTATCTTCTTCTTAGAATATGATTTTAGCAGTAATCCGCTGGCAATTAATGATGTCACCTTAGAAGGTTTACGTCAGAACGTTGAGAAATTTAAACATCTGAAATATGCCGATTCCATTACCATCGACTTCCATAAATGGGGCTATGTGCCTTATACCTCAAGTTTAGTATTGGTGAAAAATGGCAATGACTTCGTGGCACTGGAAAACGATCCAGAAAACTTCACCTATTTTGAACATGAATTAGAAGGGCAGACTCACTTACAATCTACTATTGAATGTACACGTAGTGGTGTGGGTATCTTTGGTGCTTATTCTGCAATGCACTATATGGGTATTGAAGGTTACCAAACCATTATTGCTCACTGTTTGCAAAACGCCAACTACATGCGCCATCAGTTGTTAGAGATGGGGAATGCGAAAGTGATCGTACCGCAAAACCAAGGCCCAAGTGTTGGTTTTAAACTGTATGATCCAAATTTAGTCAAAGATCCTAATGTTGCTTTTGATTTAGAGTTAACGTGCTCTACAGATAAAGAAGCATATGACTTTATGGTTCATAATACGCAGTGGCATAGAAAACTTTTCTTACAACGTGGTAAAGAAGGATTATTTACTAATTGGGTAGATTCTATTGCTTGCTCGAAATATGCGAAAAATAACCGTTATATTTATCTTCCAGGTGAAAAAGCGGTATTTATGAATCCAAATACTGAACGTGCTCATATTGATAATTTTATGAAGATTTTAACCGAAATGAGTCAAAACATGAGCTCAAAAAAGGTTGCGAAAATCTAACTAAATTATTGTCTGATTAAATAAAACAAACTGTACTTTAATCGAGGAAATCCATATTAAAGTACAGTTTTTATTTTATATGATAATAATTGCAGATTATCTGAGTTGGCTATCTTTACTACCACGGCGATTATACCCACTAAAGGCATTATTTTTTTTATCAAATGCCTCTTGGCAGTTTAAACAATAACGTACACCAGGAACGGCTTTTTGCCGAGCCAGAGAGATTGGCTCACCGCATTCATCACAAAACTCTGCACTTTCACCTTGCGCCATTTGGTTACGAGCTCTGGCAATTGCATCATCAATGGTGGCATCTATTTGCTCTTGAACAGCACTATCATTAGCCCATCCACTTGCCATCATATTCTCCTATTTTAACAGTGAATATAAATACTATTATTAGGGCGATGGCGAAAAAATCAACAAAACAAAAGGAAAATGTACCTTAATTTATCACGATAGAAATAAAAAACCCCTCATATGGAGGGGCAAATTTCAGAGGCATAACGGTTGTTATTATTGTTTTTGTTCTCTAATAAATAGAGAAATAATAAAGAAGAGGGCGACGAATACAATAATCAGGTTAAAGCCAACAGAAACATTATAGCTTTCTGAAACCTGACCAATTAATGAACCTGCTAACGCACCACCCAATCCAGAAGCAACATAAATCAATCCCATCACCGAGCCACTTTTGCTGGTTAATTTTGTGGCAACGGCGGCGGCTGTTGGAAACAGCACTGATAATGCAAAACCAAATACCATAAACAGATAAACAACATCTTGTACAAAGATACGGCTTACAATAATGGCGATTAGAGAAAATAATGAAAATAGAATAAGCGTTTTGCGATCACCCAATGCAAGGTTAATAAAACCACCAATAAAACGACCAATAGTAAATAAGAAAGCAAAACTGGAAATCACATAAGCGGCTGTTTCTGCTTTTTGTGCGCTACTCATATTTCCAATATCCATAGAGGTATAGAAAATAGGGAAGAAGTTTAAGAAAGCGGCTTCAGCAGCAACGTACAACGTAATAAATAAGATAACTAATAATAGCGATTTTTGTGTCAGTAACTCTAAAAAGTCACTGAATTTCATATCAACTTGTGCGCTGTTTTCTATTTTTAATGTACTCAATACGAGAATAATGACCGCAACAATAACGGCAACACCCACATAAAAAGTACGCCATGAAATAGAGTGTGAAAATAGATATTGTAAAATTAGCGGAGTGACAATCATCCCTACGCCAAACATTGCATTAGAGACGTTAAACATCATGCCAGCTTTCTCTTTATAGAAAGTCGGAATAACGGTCACGATAGAGACAAGCATCGAGCCAATACCTAAACCAATTACCAGATAAAAGCCAAAAAATAGCATCACATTAAAAGCAAGGCTGGTTCCTGTTAAACCAACCGCCATCATTAATGAGCCAATAAACATCATGACTTTTAACCCTTTCTTATCGGTAAAATAGCCTGTTAATAAACTGGCAATTAAAAAACCGATTTGGAAAAAGGTAATTAATGAGCCAACTTGGCTCATATTTAATGAAATATCATGTTGAACTTGTTCAAGAATAAGCCCTTTTGTATTTTGAATGCCACCGAGTAAAAACATCGTGACAAACAGAAGGAAAAAGACTTTCCATTTTTGTTGTTTAGCCATAATTTTATCCTGATTTTCCGCGGTGTATTATTCTTTAATCGTGTTGTTATAGGCGTTATTGTTAGGTGTATTGTGTTCGCCAATTGCATCAAATAATTCTTGAGTAGCCCATCCATAGCAATAATAAAGTAAGTCATCACAAGCACTTTCTTCTGCTGCAATAACGGCTTCAATTAATTGAGAGGCAGGTAAATTCCACATTTGAATACCGCTATAAATAAAGGTATTTGGCTGTGAAAGCTGGCGAACTTTATTATTTTGTTCTGCAACAAAGTGAATAGGAA
Source organism: Proteus penneri (assembly GCF_003144535.1). Lineage (GTDB taxonomy): Bacteria > Pseudomonadota > Gammaproteobacteria > Enterobacterales > Enterobacteriaceae > Proteus > Proteus penneri. The sequence goes on from NZ_PHFJ01000009.1 coordinate 35,928, forward strand.
AACCTTGCTGTTTAAAGGTTTCGTATGAAATGTCATAAGGTAATTCAAATAAGCGTTTGAACGCAGTAAATGCACGCTCTTGGCTTTCGCTATCATGGGCAAAATGATTAATTAACCCTTGAACATCTGCTCCTCCCCCTAATTTATGATAAGGGAAATGTTTGAGTGTTGAAGAATAACGCGTTAATTCATGGTAGTTCTGACCTAAGATCCAACTATAAGCTGGTGGCCATAGATCAAGCCATAACGTAATACCACCCGCAGTTTGTTTGGCATCAGACAGTAATTTTTCAACTAATTGAGTCACACTTTGTTGGCGAAATACTTGCCACGCTTTTAACAAAGGATCTTCTTTTAATGCGGCAACAGGTGTTTCGAAATCCGCTTGTTTTAATGAGTCAGCTAAAGCCGCCAGACGCTGTTTGATTTCATTAACAGGTAAACCTTGCTGTACCATTTTCTTTTCACAGTGAGGGCAAAAACAGGTAAATAATCCAGCTGGATTAACTTCTTTACCTGCCCAATCAGGGAAACGAATTCGATCAATTAAAAAGGTGTCATAACCGTAGTTTTGTTTTAATGCTGTGAATGTCTTTTGCCACAATTGAGCGACATCAGGAGCGTTAGGGCAGAGCCAGTGTGCCTGTGGACGGCCTTTAAAATCGATAACCTGATTGTTTTCTATATCCCCAGTGAAATCGCCATTAAGAATATTTGCCCATGGAATGACTTTATATTTTCCGCCATCAGTGGCTTTTTTTATCGTCATTAGCGGATCGGCACCCGCTAAAATAGTTGGATCAACACGTTGGCTTAGACGAGGGAAATCAGTATGAGTGTTGATGTGTAGTGTACCTGTTCCCATAACTACATTATGGATAGGGTTATGAGGTAAATCACCAACAGGGTAAGGGTTACGTTCAAAAATGGTATTAATTTCGACAAATAAATGCTCGACATGCTTCATGCCATCAAGGCGTTGAAGTATAGCGGGCATGCCTTCGTCTAAAATATCATGTGGGTGAAGATGTATTCCTGCCATGAGTTGCTCCCATCTCGTTTAGGTGCTTTTTTATTAGGGTTATCTCAATTGGATCTCGGGCATAAATTGAATTGATGGATAAACCGTAGCCAAGGCAAGAATGGCAATGCCATAAAGCGGGCCTTTTTCCCATAATTCAGACAGCTCGATATTCACTTTGGTGTTAGCAAATAAATGTCTATCTAGATTTGCCTGAACACGCGGTAAAAAGGTATCAGCAGAGCGAGTGATCCCGCCTGTTAATACCACTTTTTCCAGATTTGCAATGGCGACTAAGTTCATAATGCCAATAGCAAGATAATCTGCCATTTCTTCAACTAAGGATTGAGCCAGAGGATCGCCTTGTTGTGATGCTTGAATAATCTCAATCGCACTAAGATTTTCCCCTCGTAAGCTCGCCATGCGTTCACTTAAACCTGAACCGGAACAGAAACTCTCAAAGCATCCTTTATTGCGCCAATTTCGAAAGAGATGGTCACGAGCAAACATCATATAGCCGATTTCACCGGCTGCATTGTTTGCGCCACGAATAACTTTTCCATCCATTAGCAAGGCGGAGCCTAATCCTGTGCCGATGCCAATTAGCGCACAACTGTGCGTATGACGGCAGTGGCCTTTCCACATTTCACCCACAAGTGCTGCACGAATATCATTTTCGAGTACAACGGGTACATTGAGTTTTTCTGTAAGCTGTTGTGCTAAAGGTAAATTATCCCATTGAGGTAAGTTAGGGGAACCTTCTAGCACAACACCATTTTTGATATCGATGATCCCTGGTGTGGCGACACCGATAACATTGATCTTTTGACGGTCTACGCCGCTTTTTTCGATCACATTTTCAATACTTTGTGCAAATTGCGTAATAAAGTGCTCACGATCGTCAGTATCAAAGGTAGGCTCTTGATATTCATACAACAATTCGGCATCTAAGTTAAAAACAGCATAGGCGATTTTGGTTCCGCCTAAATCAATGCTGACACCTAAACTGTGTTGAGGATCGAAGTTAACTAAAATACCTTTTCTACCTTGTCCTGCTGGCGAACTAACACCGCTTTCATAAACGATTTTTTCTTCAAGGAGATCGTTAATAATTTCAGACACCGTCGCTTTTGTAATTCCACTAATTTTGGCTATCTGAGCCCGTGACAAAGGACCTTGATGACGAATGACATTTAATACAAGCGAGGCATTCATTTGCCGTAATGTATTGGGTACGTTCGGTGTCACGTTACTACTCCATTTGTTTAGAAACAAAACTAAAAGATGTTTTTTTTATATAAAATCGTCTGTGATTGATAGTTATGCACCGTTTTATTTACTTTGTAAAGTGAAAAACTGCTAATTAGTTTGGAAACCATCCTAAATGGGTTTGTGATCACAATTTGATGTGTTTGATTTGCACAATGGGAGCCTTTAAAAGATCTTCAATGTATATATTCATTGCACATATTCTTAACGCAGTAAAACGACTAGAATGAAATCAATATCTATTGAATTAAAGAGAAAATCAGCATGAAAAAAGGAATGTTATTAAAAGGGGTTATAGGGATGCTATTGTTATTCCCACTGTATTCACAGGCAGTGACATTAAGCGGTTATCTAGAGGTAAAACGATTATTAGCCCTCGAGCATCCTGCTAATAAACAATTAAAATCGGTGACTCAAGCTTATCTAAACGGTATCGCAAATGGATTTAATTTTTATGCGGTTGCTGTAAAAATTGAGAATCAAGATAACGATAATTTTCGTCCTCTTTATTGCCCACCGCCTAAAATAGAGCAAAATGGCGATTTTATGGTTAAGCATATTGATGCTTATTTAGATAAAAATCCTGAAGTGAAGAATAAACAACAAGAAACGCCGTTGGAGTTAATTTATATTCTCGCATTACAAGATGCTTATCCTTGCCATGCTGATAGCAGTATCTAGACGAAAAATAGCCACATTCCCTGTGGCTAAAATGATTTTGGTGTGCTCTTTTTTTTATTATTTACTTCAGGTTGCCTCTCTCATAAGCCCCTTGATGGAAGACACTCAAGCAGTTGTTGCTTCAACTTGTTTTACAGGAACAAGATGACAACAGTCGCTTTCACCGGTTTTTTCAAAGGTTGATAAACGAGTGATCAAGAGTGAATTCATGTCTGTTAATAATCCCTCTGTTTGCAGTTTTTGCATGATGTTTTCATCACAGTCATTATTATTTTGACGTTGATAAGCCACAGGTGTTACACCACGTAATACCGTTAATTGACCCGCAAGTGCGGGATTATCTGTTAATGCATATACGTTGTTGTTTGGCATAAAACGTGACAATAAGGTCACTGATTTACCATTTTCTGTTAATGCTGCAACACTTAAATGCTTGTCATCATGGAAGGCGCTTGTCGCAGCTGCCAGAGCAATCCAACGACCTGTTTGTGAGTAATAAGACGGAGATTGCCATGGGTTTTCAGCATTAGCTGCAAAAGAGCGTTCGGCTCCTTCAGCAACACGCGCCATTGCACTAACCGCCTCGACTGGATATTTTCCTGCCGCCGTTTCGGCTGATAGCATTACCGCATCAGTACCATCACCAACAGCATTCGCAATATCCATGACTTCGGCACGGGTTGGCATTGGGCTTTCAATCATTGACTCCATCATTTGGGTTGCCGTGATCACAGGGCAGCCTAATGCACGACAACGTGCGATTAATTGCTTCTGAGCGCCCGGTAAGCTGGCATCACCGATTTCAACCGCTAAGTCACCTCGTGCCACCATAATGACGTCTGACGCTTTAATAATGTCATCCATATTGGCTTCACAAGAAACCACTTCAGCACGCTCGACTTTAGCAACGATTTTGGCATGGCTTCCTGCCGCAATCACTAAACTGCGCGCATATTCAATATCAGCACCATTACGTGGGAATGACACTGCAATATAATCAGCTCCAATCGCGGCGGCTGTGTGTATGTCTTGTTTGTCTTTTTCTGTTAACGCAGGTGCTGATAAACCGCCGCCGAGTAAGTTAATACCTTTACGGTTAGAGAGTTTTCCACCTACAGTCACTTTTGTTTCAATTTGATTATTATTTACTGCGCTGACTTGTAATTGGATATTACCGTCGTCGAGTAGCAGAATATTCCCTGGTGTGACTTCCTGAACAAGTTGAGGATAATCCAAGCCAACTTGTTGCTCATCCCCTAATGTTGGATCAAGATCTGCATTTAGGATAAAGCTATCGCCTTGCGTTAATTTAACGGAATCATTCTTAAAGTTAGCGATACGAATTTTCGGGCCTTGAAGGTCAGCTAAGATCCCGATAAATACACGATGTTTTTCTGCGACCTGACGGATAGTTGCGGCTGTAGTCTGATGCTGTTCGCTAGTACCATGTGAAAAGTTTAAACGAAATACGTTAGCACCTGCCAAAATCAGTTTTTCGATCATCTGTTCTGTGCAGCTAGCTGGGCCAAGAGTCGCAACAATTTTTGTCTTACGCATAATGACATTCTCTTTTTAAAGAGGGATACCCAACGGTATCCCTTGATGACAACTTAATTAATTCATTAATCCATGGTCACTTTTTTCGCATTCCAGACTAGCGTCGCTAAAATCATGGAGGCGATGGCAGAACCAATCCAGAAGTACTGTACTGTGGTGAAGTCGTAGTGAGTGATATCGCCAACTTGAGTAACTTTAATCAGTGATGCTGAAATTAACTCTTGCGCAGATGCGGCAATGTAAGCAAACAGTCCGATAAAGCCTTTTACTGCACCAACTGCGTTTTTCGGCATTAAGTCACAAGCGGTTAAGCCCGCTAAGAACACAACCAGACCCCCCATTGCAAAACCAACCATACTTAATGCAACAGCATCCATTACACGGCTTTGAGGACCCCAGAACATCAGTGCGAAACCAGCGATGTTAGCCAGACCATAAATCAGTGTAGGAATATGACGGTTAGCGTTAAACAGTTTGTCTGAAGCCATACCCGCTAAGATTGCACCAAAGAAACCGGCAATAGGGTAAGTTGACATCGCAAAACCAGCATCAATCAGTGAATAACCTTTTGAACCTTGCAGGTAAAGAACGGCCCATGAGCTGATTGCGTAGCGAGAGATATACATAGCTGCACAAGCTGCTGCAATGATCCATACTGTTGGTTGTTTTAATATGAATAATTGAGCGCGACGTGTTTCTTTCGGGTCACTTGATTTAACGGCTTCTGACTCTTCGCCATACGCGGTTGCTGGATCAGGTAAGCCATAAGTACGAGGACGGTCTTTTAAGATCATCAGTAAGATGATACCTGCCGCAATACCCGCGATACCGGCACCGATAAAACCTGCACGCCAGCCGAAGAAGCTCACTATGGTTGCAGTCAAGATCCAGGTAATTGCTTCACCAATATTACGCGAGCCACCCCAGATGGAATAAACGGTACCGCGCTGTTTTGGTGAGAACCATTGGAAGATAGAGACACAAGAAGGTGCTGAACCGACAGATTGGAACCAACCGTTAATACCCCATAACAGGATAAAGAACAGGCTCGCCGTTGACATTCCCATGAAGATACAAACAAAGGAAGAGGCAATTAACGATATGGACATAAAGCGTCCAATATTGGCATAATCTGATAAGAAGCCGTTAGAGAACTTACCAAATGCATAGGTAAAGAAGAACGCAGAACCCATTAAACCGAGTTCAGCGGTGGTTACGATACCTGCATCCAGCATAGGTTTTTTCACCACACCGAGTGCCATACGAACCACATAGAACATGGCATAACCAAGAACAAGACCAAAGAAGACCTGCCATTGGTGCTTTTTATATATTGCGCGGATCTTTTCACTTGACGCTTCTATTAGCGGCAGATCCTTTCTGGTTTTAAAGAAACTTAGCATAGAGATGACTCCGAATATTATTCATGTCTGAAGCTGATTTTGGTTTTCAGAGCTGATGCTATTCATTTAGGTCATCTTGGTGCAAAAGAGGGAATTTGAGTCATCGATGACACATTCTGCTGAATCGGTGAGTCAAATTTGTAACATCGCTATTAGGTGTTGGTTTAAAAATGAGTGAAGATATCGTCGTATCATTGTTGTAAATGGGTCATTAGGGACTCATTAGCTCAAAATAATAAATATTGCTAAATATCAGAAGTTTGAAGTTCGACACATTTTTATGTTTATTCAAAACAAAATCAGGGGTATGTCATGAGAATAAAAATAACACTTAGTCTCGTCTATTTATTGTTTAGTTGGCTGTTTATCACACCTGTGCGTAGTGATGAGCAGCCGCTTGTTATATTGACGACGCTTTCAGATACACCAATGAGACCACTCACAGAAGCTTTTAGCGCACGTTATCCTGATACCAAAGTGCAAGTGGTTTATCGTCGTGTCGCGATAGCAACACGTATGATGAAACAATATCCCACACAGCCTGTTGATATTGTGATGTCGTCATCGGCTAACTTTTTTCATCATTTAGATAGAGAAGGGTTGCTGGCGCGGTTACCTGTCAATTATGAAACGCCAAAATGGTTAACTCGTCATAGTGATATCTTAAACGATAAGATAACCACGGTTGGTTATTCTGGTATTGGTATTATGAGCAATACACAATACTTGCAAAAATGGGGGCTTCCTGCACCAAAAAGCTGGATTGATTTAAGTGATCCTATTTATCAAGGGCACTTAACCATGACTACACCAGCGAACTCTGGCACGATGCAATTGATGGTGGAAAATGTGTTACAAGAGTATGGCTGGGAGCGAGGATGGCAGATTTTACTGGAAACCAGTGGGAATCTTTCTTCCATTTCTGCACGCAGTTCACGTGTTAGTGATGCTATCGCTAGAGGTATTGTCGGCGCTGGGCCAATTATTGATAACTACGCTTTTAACCATCAAAAACGCTTTGATTTTGTTGAGTTTAGCTATTTTGATAAGTCGATTATTTTGCCGGCTTATGTCGCTATTGTGGCGGAAAGCAGTAAAAGAAACACCGCGGCCAAATTTATTGCCTTTCTTTTATCGGATGAAGGACAAGAGATCATCTATAAAAGTGATATGGCAAAGATCCCGTTAAGCAAAGAGATCTTACGTAATAACGATGAACTGGCTAATAACACAGAATTTATTTTAAACAGCAATGAGGCTTATCGTCGTAGTGAAGTGGTTAATGCGTTATTTGATCAAATGATCACCCATAATTTTCCGTTAATGCGCCAAGTTTGGAGTGATATCCATGAAGCTGAAAGACAGGAAAATAAAACGTCAGAACGTCTTGATGCGATCAGTAAAGCACGAAAAATAGCAAGTTCAGTGCTTATTAGTGAGAAAGAGGCTAATTCACCGACATTACAAGCGTTATTTATGAAGGAAGCCGATCAGCGAGAGTATTCCGATCAAGCGTTAGCTGTGCTGTATCAATGGCGTACATTAGAAGCAGAAAAACTTGAACAAGCACGCGCTTTATTAAGAGAAAACAAATCACCCTAACCGCCTTGTGGTTCAGATATACAGCAGGAAGCGCTGTTTTTATGAAAGGTCTTACGGATGAAATTATTAGTGCCTAAACAATTTGGTAAATTAGGTAGACGTTTGTATATGGCGTTTATCTTTAGTTCTTTACTCACCCTATTAATTGGTGTGGTGATCTTTTTTATGTGGGGAAAATTGGCGACACAGATTAATGCGTCAGTGGGGGAGTCTCTACCGATGTTAACCACTAGCTATAATATGGAACGTTATAGCACCAATTTACAAATGCTATTAAAAGAGCGAGAACAGACACAGAGAAAATCAGTTTCAGAGCAACAACAGCAGGAAATTCATCAGTTACTCGATAATTTGCGTGAGTTTCCTATTGAGCAAAAGCCACAGCGTGATTTTTATACTCAACTTGTTGACGAACTGTCGGCATTAATTGATCAGCAAGATGTGTTACTGGATAAGCGTCGAGAATTGGAAAATAGGCTTGCTCAATTATTAGGTCAATTAGCATGGATGCATGACGCTGTTGGTGAAGATATTAAACCGCTACTTAATGAAATTGAGTGGCATGTTAGCCAAATGATTAATGAGAAAAATGTACAGGAAAACAGCCTACAACTTTTACTTGAATCCACATTATTACAAGAATTATTTACTACGGAAAATGAGTTAATTAGTTTAGTTGAAGAAATTGCTCATCAACGCTATAGCCGTGATATTGATGTCGCTTTTCATTATATCAGTGTTAAGATTGATGAAATAATCGCCTTAAATCAAAAGCTAAAAAGCTATCCATCAACTATTGCTCACCGCCAGATATTACAAGAGATTATTGCCATTACGCGTTATGACGGTGATATCTACCAGACATTGATTGATGATGTAGAAAACGAAAAAAAGCTCAAAGCATTAACTCCTGAACTGAATGAAAAATTATCACAATTTGATAGTGCTGTAAGAAGCAATGTTTTTGCTACCAGTGAAGCGCTAAATAAGCTTAATGATAATACTCGTAAACTGATGGCAACGGGGAAAATCGTTATTGTTGTCATCATTATTGCATCACTTTTGCTGAGTATTATTGTGATGAAAATCTTAATCGATAGAAGACTTATCGCAAGATTGAATAAACTCAGTGATGACTTAGCGCATGTCGCTAACGGTAATTTAACCGAGCCTGTACTGATTGAAGGACAAGATGAAATTGGTCTATTAAGTCGGCGACTTCGTCGATTTTGGCGTCAAATGAAAGAAGTTGAAGCTAGTAATGCGTTAAATCTTATTAATAACACGGATGCGAGTTTAATTACCTGTCACCACGATGGCAGGATAGAAACGGTTAATCCAAGTGCGGCAACACTCTTAGGTACAGGAAAAGAGCAAAATAGCAAACCGCTTTGGTTGCTGTTTAGTGGCGAAGCCAGCACGATGCTAAAAACTCAATTTAGCTCAAGTGGCCAGCTCTATTTATTAGGGCAGAGTGAATGTATTATTCGAATGGTAAAAGCGGGTGAGCCTCATTTCTTACAATTTAATATTCGAGAATATCCACATAAAGATGAACACAAATATATTGTGACTATCACAGATATTACGCGCCAAGAGTTAAGCCGATTAGAGCTTCAACGGCTGGTGGCATTAAAAACACAAGATTTACAGGATAAAAACCAGCAATTAAATGAAGAGATGTTGCGTCGTGAACAGGCACAAAAACATTTAATTCAGACACAAGAAGAGCTTGTACAGGCTGCTAAAATGGCGGTTGTGGGTCAGGCGATGACAAGCCTTGCACATGAGCTTAATCAGCCACTTTCTGCAATTAATACCTATCTTTACAGTGCAAAACTGACTATGCAGATGGGAAAATATGATCAATTACCTGATTCAATCGAACGTATCGAAAAGCTGTGTGCGCGAATGAATCGAATTATTACGGCATTGCGTAATTTCTCTCGTAAATCTTCATCTGAAATTAGCTTTGTATCAGCACCATTAAAAGAGCTGGTAGATAGCGCGATGGTGTTGGTAGAGTCTCGTTCTAAACGAGAGCAGTGCATTATTAAGAATAATATTCCTGATGAATTAACCATTTGTGCAGATCCGACACAAATTGAACAAGTCTTAGTTAATTTGTTTGTTAATGCGATGGACGCTATTGCGGGTCTTGGTGAAAGTCAGATCACCATTGATCTTTTATCTGTTGATCCCAAAAGAAAATTAGTGGCGATCGCTGATAGTGGAAAAGGATTCAATTCAGAGGTTTTACCCAAATTATTTACCCCATTTACAACCACAAAAGATGTGGGGCTTGGGTTAGGGTTATCCATTTGCCGTTCAATTATGCAACGGTTTGGTTATGAAATTTACTTGGCCTCTACATTAAAGGGTGGCGCCATGGTTGTTTTGGAGTTTACAGATGACACAATCACACATGCATGATATTGACGTTTTATTAATTGATGATGATGAAGATATTCTCGAATCTTATCGTCATTTGCTTAATCTTGCGGGAATGATTGCCAGAGTAACTGACTCACCAGAAAAAGCATTAAGCCTTTTAACACCAGAATGGCAAGGTGCTGTTGTGCTTGATATCTATATGCCAGCAATGAATGGTATGGAAGTGTTAGAGCGCATTAAACAAATTGACCCTCGTATCCCCGTTATCATGATCACTGGCCATGGGGATATACCGTTAGCAGTAGAAGCGGTAAAAAAAGGCGCTTATGATTTTATTGAAAAGCCAATTAATCCTCCTGCTTTCTTAGAGTTAGTGGCGAAGGCTCATAAAGAGCGTCAATCCATTCTTTCTCTGAGAAATGCCATAATAAGCACGACACAAGAGCGATTAGTGGGAGATAGCGCGCAAATCACCGCGATCAGAGAACAAGTACAACAAATTGCCGATATTGATAAAGATTTAATGATAGAAGGAGAGATGGGAACGGGACGTCACCTTCTCGCTCAACTCTTACATGAGTTAAGCCCGCACAGTGATAAAGCTATCCAAACAGTTGATTGTCAAAGTTTATCTGATATCAAACAGGTTATTGCTCAAATTGAAGCGGATGAAGTTGGAACATTAATTTTGCGTTCTCCTTATGATTTATCATCAGAAGCTCAACGTTGGCTAAGCTCTTATCTATTAGATATGGAACGTCAAGGAAAACGCCATTTTAGAACGATTGCGATTTTAGAAAATAATACACAACAATTGGTAACCGAAGGGCGATTAATCCCTGAATTTTATTACTATTTTTCACAAATCACTTTTTCATTGCCTCCGTTAAGTGCAAGACGCCCTGATATTATTCCGCTATTTAGAGCATTTTTGAGACAAAGTGCGCAACGACTCGGTATTGCAGTACCGAAGATTGATCGTAATTACCTCGATATTTTAAAGCGTTACGATTGGCCAGGAAATATTCGTGAGTTACGAAATGTGGCTGAACTCTATGCGGTAGGCATTGTGAAAATGGTTGATAGTGAACAACATCGAGCCATTATCCCACCAGAAGGCCCTTTGGATAATCTTATAGATGAATATGAGCGTCGATTAATTGAGGATGCGTTATATTTATTTGTGGGTCGAGTGAGTGATGTGGCGGATTATTTGGGTATTCCACGTAAGAAGCTATATTTACGAATGAAAAAACATGATCTCGATAAAGATAGCTATAAGCCAAAAGTTTGATTTACCCAGCATGCCGTAAAGCCCGTCCTTAAGGGCGGGTTGGATATCCAAAACACCTGTTTGAGTAAAGGGAGTAACTCCCTTTATAGCAATAGCAAGTACTGTCTTCTTATCAATAGCGTTTTTCGTTGACTTACCCGCACACTATTGTGCGGGTTTTTTGTGTAGATGAATTGAAAAAAGGGTTATGGCATTATTGGTTCAATACTTAACTCGCCCTTATTTGTGTCTAATTTTAGCATCTGAGATTCAGTCACTTTTAATAGTTCAGGCCCCAAATTTACTAACATGGGTAAATGCATTTCAGACGCGATAATGGCACTGTGAGAAAGGACATCGCCTTTGGCTAACACTATTCCCACGAATTTTTTATATTCCAATTGAATTAATGTGGAAGGAAAAATCTCTTTGGCGACCAAGATAGCGGGTTGTGAAGGGGTAAAGCTTGGGCGAGTTTTATCTTGTAAATGATAAAGTACTTGATTACGCAGATCACGAAGATCGAGTTCACGTGCGCGTAAATAAGGGTCGGTGAGAGCACAATACAACTGTGTTCTTTCTTGCATTTCATCTGACCAACTTTGCTGGGCACTGATCTTCTTTTCTTTGATGCGATCAATCACACTTGTGATTAATTCATCATCATCTAACATCATGATATGGCCGTTAAAAATGGCACCGATATGCTCACCTAATTTTTCACTAGCTTTATTGGCACTCTGTTTTAGTGCTTTTAGCGTGCTTTTTATTGCAAATTTAAGTTTGCCGATTTGAGCATCAATATCAATCGGTTCAGATAAGTTTTCGATAGGTGAAAGTTCTATTTCATGCCAAATAAAAGCAGGGGCCTTAATTTGGGTGACGGGGGCTAAAATGCCTTTTAATGTTAGGGTATTAGAATCAGAAGATAACTCCTCTCCAAAGCCATTTTGGGCAAGTTCAAGAAAAGCTGCAATCGCCTCCTCTTCTTGTTCACCAGAGGCAATTAGCGTTATCTCATCACCTTGGCGAATTTGTATTAATGAAAGCTGATTTAAACTGAGAGGATTAATACGCCTATCCCCTTTAACTAATTGATAATCAGCCTGAAAAGCAGAAAGTACCTCAACTAACGTTGCGGCCGGTCTGACGTGTAGACCATGGGGATTACGAACAACCCAACTTGCCTCTTTACCGTGAATTTTGACAGTGGCATTAATATCATTTTTAGATTGAACGAAATTTTCACCAAGTTGGATTTTCTTTGGATATAAAGAATTTGAAGCTTCTTCAATCACTTTTTCTAGTGATGCGCCTGAAGATGCGGCTACAACTGCAGCAAGCGTTCCTTCAACTAAAGGCGCTGAGCAGAGGGTGACTTTCTCAGCTAGCTCTGGATCAAGTAACTCAATCGCAGTTTCTGCACTTAGTATTGCACTACCTAAATCCATCATCACAACAATAGATTGTGCTGGTGAAAGCGATTCTATCGCCGTCATAATTTTAACGGCATCAGTGCCAATGGCATGTTCGTCATCGTTGACACCTGCGGCAACCGCAAGCTGGCAATGAGTTGGATTAAGCATCTGACTGGCAAGTTCTGCCACACCATCTGCGAGATGTTTACTATGAGAAACAATAACAATATTTATCATGGTAGACCTTTATGGGTTGCTTGGTCAGTTATGCATTAATACTATTTGCAAGGGCTTGTATCATCAGTACCACAGAAGCACTGCCGGGATCTTTATGTCCGATACTGCGCTCACCTAAGTAGCTTGCTCGCCCTTTTCGAGCCTGCATCGGAATGGTATTTTCAGCCGCTTTTTCAGCGACAACTTGTGCTTGATTGAGGGCTTCTTTGATAGAAAGATTTTGTTCACTCGAGTGTTTTAATGACTCAACCACCGGCCACCAAACATCACACATGGTTTTGTCATTTGGCTCTGCTTTTCCTCGGCTTACAATGCCTTCTACACCTTCTGTTACCATTTCAACAAGTTGATTAAGTTCTAAGTTTTGCAATGCAGCCGTGGGTTTGGCGGCACGAATAAAGAAGGTGCCAAATAGTGGGCCACTTGCTCCACCAATATTTGAGAGCAATGTCATACCTGTGGTTTTAAGGATTGTGCCAATATCTTGTCCTTCAAATTCAGGTAGTTTTTCTTGCACTTTTCTAAAGCCTCGGTTCATATTTAAACCGTGGTCAGCATCACCAATTTCACGATCTAAGTCTGTCAGATAATCACTATTTTGTTCAAAAAGTGATGCGCATTGTTGTAACCAAAGAATGATTTGAGCATGTGTTAAAGCCATTTTTTGTTCCTTTTCTTGTGATTAAAGACTTATTTCACCATCGCTGGTGTATTCACAGGGGCATCCCATAAGGTAAGTAATTCATTATCAACTTTTAATAACGTTATTGAGATCCCTGTCATATCGAGCGAAGTACAATAAGAACCAATTAAAGAACGTTCGATGGTCAAGCCAAATTTTTCACAGCATTGAGTTAAACGGTTATAAACACCATAAAGTTCAGATTGTGGTGTGGCACCAAGGTTATTCACTAAGACAATGACGCGATCGCCAGATTTTAACGGCTGTTTTTCCTGCTTTTCATCGATCCAAGTGCCGTTTTCACGATCCCAATTGCGGATCACTCGTTGATAGTGACCATTTTCAATTAAGGTATTAAACATGGCATCAACGGTATCATTGAGAGAAGTAAATTTACGGCGGTCAATACCCGGTTCACCATGAATACCGACACCAAACTCCATTTCATTTTCAGGTAAAGTAAAAGAGGGTTTTCCTGCGGCTGGAACCGTACAGGCTTCTAAGGCGATACCGATAGAAAAACCATTGTTATTAATGTGGTGACCTAATTTAACTAGTTCATCTAGAGAGTCGCCTCTTTCTGCTGCCGCGCCCAGTAGTTTTTCTATTAAAACGGTATTGGCAACACCACGGCGCCCTGCGGTATATAAGCTATCTTTTACCGCTACATCATCATCAACTAATACAGTTGCGATTTTTACACCGTCGTCATGAAGCAGTTCTGTTGCTGTTTCAAAGTTAAGTACATCACCGGTGTAGTTTTTCACGATCATTAAAACACCTTCACCGCTATCAATCTCTTTGGCGCAGTCATACATTTTATCTGGCGTTGGTGACGTAAATATTTCACCCGGACATGCACCATCAAGCATTCCTTTACCCACAAAACCTGCATGCATAGGTTCATGCCCGCTACCACCGCCGGACAATAGCGCAACTTTATCTTTTACTGGAGCATCTTTTCGCGTGACATAAAAAGAGGAGGGATGAAGTTTGATTTCAGGATGGGCTTTTGCAAAGCCTTGTAGTTGTTCAGATAACACATCATCAACTCGATTAATCAGCTTTTTCATCTTAAATGCTCCATTTGAAATTTGTGTTTAGTCTTCAAACTAGAAATAGGGGTTCTGGTTTGGGGGCTGACAAATTATTTATTAAAGGATTGGCAAACACAGTATCAATCGGCGTGTTTGTTTTATTTAAAACATAAGAATTATTTTTATTTAGCTTAAAAATGAATCTACATCATTTATCTTTCTATAAGAATAAGTTAGTCAAATAACCTGTCAGAATGGGAGCAAGATCATAAAAATAAATGAAAAAGAGTATCTGTTTGTGATGGTTACATGTTTTGCAAAAGCGTCAATGCTTTATCTCGTTGCTCTGGAGAAAGATTTTTAATGACATCTAATAACAACGTATTCTTGTTTTTTGCGCTAGGCATAAGGGTGTGACTAAACGTGAGGTTTAAAACAAAGGTATGTCCGCATTCAGGATCACGACAAGCGCAATAGAGATCGGATAACTCTTTGTGTTTACGATTACTTTTCTTTATAAGCGCTTTTTCACCACATTCAGGACAAAAGATAGTTAAGACACGCATATTATTTTTCTCTTTACTAAGGGCTATCGGATACCTTCTATATTAGCTTAAAATTGTATTATAACCAGCCTATTTATTGTTTTTTTATATAAATATTTGTTTTATGGTTGTTTAAAGGCATATAAAACAAGTTTATTTGTATTGTTTGGTGTGAATAGTTCGGTTATTGTCGGTTAAAGCATGATAGCCGACAATAACCGAACAAACTTACTAGCCTGAAATACAAACTTTGTCGATAATGATTTTACGTTAAACCATATGGAGATAAGTAACGCTTTACAGATTATCTGATGAATGTTGGGAGGAGAGGGTTCTTTTTACGGTTAAAAAAAGTGTGATCAGAGATGAGGTGTATTCATGGATGAATATGACAGCACATTGATATCGTTAGTGGTAGTGGGCGCTTTTATTGCATTAGGAAAGATGCTCGTTGCGAATGAAACAATGACATTAAGATTGTTTATCGGCAAAATTATTTTAGGCTCGGCGGTTTCTGTTGTTGCTGGCGCACTGCTTATTTTATGGCCTGGAATTGATTCTGTCGCAGTAATGGGGATTGGCTCAGCGCTCGGTATTGTGGGTTATCAGTTAGTCGAAATCTGGTTACGTAAACGAGGTAATCAATTTTTTTCAGGGAAAGAAAAAGAGGATACCAAGTAAAAAGTGCAATATGTTTTCATCATAAAAAGTCGATAAAGTCAGTTTTGTCTCGAATGACTAAGGTGTTAGGTCATGTTCAACAAACAAGCGTTATATGCATGGATTGCAATACTGGCGTTTAGTTTGGGTTGGATTGCTCAAGGATGGCATCGAGATAATATAGCGTTAGAACAACGGATGTTAATAACGGTAATCGAAGATCAAGCAAACAGGGATGTTTGTCTTGATCTTCACTTTTTTCTTTATCATCCATCTAAATATGCTGACATCCTTTTGGGCTAATTAATTGGCCTTGTATGTCAGCGATACCGATGTGGGCAATGCAACCCGCATTAAATTGTAAATAGTCATCTTCTATACCATCAGAGAAAATTACGCCATTTTCTGGCATCAAAGATTCTAATTGCAACGGTGAATCTGGCTCAATCGTGCCGAAAGTGAGTGCCACTCCGGTCGTTCTGCTTGGAAACGGTTCTCTTACACTAAATTGTAATTTTCGTTCACTCCAGTTAAAACCTTGTAACAGAGGGTGCGAAGTTTCTCCTGTAATGGCCATCGCACCAGCAAGAATAGATTGAAACCAACCTGTTGATCCCAGTCCTGTTGATACAATAATGCCTGATGAAGATTGCGCTTCTTGAACGCCACTCCATTGTAAAATATACCGTGCGGAGGTGTGACTTTTAGGGCCAATAAATAAGTCATTCACTGCTAATAGTGATTGACCATCATTGGTTGTCGCTTGCGCGAATGTGACCGTTTTAAATGGCATTTTTTGATTAATGGTATTAATGACTGTCTCTTTTAATTGCCCTATTTCAAAGGGTAATAATTTACCATCCCATCTTGATGGATCAGGATTTATGGCAATAATGGGCTGTCCATTAAGGTATTTTAATGTATTAGCAACCAATCCATCTTGACCGATCACCACCACAATGTCGTGGGGTGAAAATTGATAGCTAGGTAATAAACCTCTTTCTAAAAGTTGAAAACGCCCTAATGATTTTAAAATCAGTTCAGCTTCTGTTAATTGTTTTTGATATAAATTGTGTTCATTGAGGTAATCCTTTACCTCAACATTGTTGTGTTCTAGATAGAATTTGGCTTGTGACCAAGTATTAAAACGCTCGATTAATTCCTGTAAACGGCTTTTTCTCATCACCAGTACGAAGCGAAAATCGTTATTACGTTGCATTATTTACCCCCTTTTTTCATGAATTGGCTAAATAAATCAGGGGTGATATTTAGTTCGCCAATTTTTCCTGAATTCAGCGCTAAGGTTTCAAATGCCATGGCCATTAACTGTTGTGAGTCCATTTTTGCTAGCGCCATGGCTTTTAGGTTTTCAACTGGTAATTCACGATAAGCACGCATAGTCGCCTCAATGGCATAAGCATCGGCTTCTGATTGTGTTCGCTGATTTTCAGCACTTAACGCGACCAATTCTTTGCGTTTTGCTTCTGCATTAACCTTCGCTTCAAGGCGCTCTTTTTCAATCTCGGCTTGTTCTCGTAATAATGTACGTTCATTTTCTAAGCGTGCTTCTTCAATTTCTTGACGTTTACGTTGAACGGATAAATCGGTTTCTAACTCAGCTTCTTTAATGGTGCGTTCTTGTTCTACTGAGAATTTACGGCGAGCATAAATGGCATCATCGGCTTCTTTCAGTAAGGATTCTCTCGCTTCGGCTTCTAGTGCTTTTAAAGTTTCTGGTGATGGTGTGATTGCCGCAATAGAGACATCTAAAATTGCAATACCTAATGCTTCTAATGACGAGTGTTCAATCAATTGTTCCATCACCAAAGTGACTAATGATTGGCTGAGTAATAATGCTTCTCTAAGTGGGGTACTTTGGATCTTTGCTTGAATTAAGGTTTGTGCAATACGTACAACGCGATCACTGAGTTTGAGTGGATCTTCAGAGGCATAAGACTTGCCGTTTTTACTCAAGTTAAAATTGAGCACTTCTGCCGCTTTTTCAGGCGCTTTGACCTGAAATGAAATTTGCCCTTGAATGCGTAACCCCTGAAAGTCTGCGGTTTGGAAGTTAAAAATAAAAGGGGCTTCTTGAGCGTTTAAAGGTAATGCCGCAATAGAGGTTGTGGCTGAGTTATACCAAAAACTTAAGCCTTTACCTTGTTGGCGGATTTTGCCATTAACGGATTTAATGATAAATGTTGATGAGTCAGCTTTAAAATAATTTAAGTTAAACATAGTATTTCCTTTTTAAGTGTCTTTATGACAATAATTGGATTGTGTCCTATCGACACTATCGTTGTCAACTGATTTAGTGTCTTTATGACAAAATTTGATTTTTTGCTGTTTAACCTTAAAATAGCCTTATCGTTTTCTAATAAAGCTTCCGTCATGAATGAACAAGATTTTTTAGCCAGTTATAACCGTCGTGATTTCCTATCTCCACTAATCACCGTTGATGCCGTGCTGTTTACTTATCATGAAGAGCAGCTAAAAGTGTTGTTGGTGAAAAGAGGGGAGCATCCTGAAAAAGGAAAATGGGGTTTACCCGGTGGGTTTGTTGATGAAGTGCAGGACAAATGCCTTGAAGATACAGTGCTCAGAAAATTAAAAGAGAAAACGGGTGTGATCCCTCCTTATATTGAGCAACTCTGTTCAGTGGGAAATAGCCAGCGTGACGCAAGAGGTTGGTCAGTAACGGTTTGTTATACCGCGTTGATTGCACATCAAGCCTGTGAAGCACATATTGATACTGTGGATTCGGTAATGTGGTGCCCTATTGATGAGGTTACACAACAAAGCTTAGCCTTTGATCATCAAGAATTAATTACACAAGCGAGAGAGCGATTAAAGCAAAAATCACTCTATTCAATTGTTCCCGGATTTGCATTACCCGAGGTGTTTACCTTGCCTGAGTTACAACATGTTCATGAAATTTTGATTGGGAAAGAGATCCAGAAAAAATCATTTAGACGACGCATCGAACAGGCAGATTTATTGATTGATACTGGTGAAAAACGGGCAGAGAGAGGACGCCCTGCAAGTCTATATCGACTCAAAGAGGCGTCGGCAGATTATCGTTTTATTCGTAATCTTGAGTTTTAATTTTTGAGTTGTTTAACAAAATAATCGGCGCCATCTCGGATGGCGTCATCAGCCACTTTTATCATACGTGAATAATGTAAAAAGGCATGTAATGTGCCAGAATACATTTTATATTCACAAGGTAATTGATGGGCTTCTAGCGTTTTAAATAACGTCACACTATCATCAATAAGTGGGTCGTATTGTGCGCTGGCGATAAAGCAAGGTGGAATATCTTGCGTCAAATCGTTATTAAATAAGCAATAATAAGGTGCGTCACGACTGCCAAGTGCGGTTAAATACGCATTATCATATTCTTCGAGATCTTGCTGGCGTAATCCATCCCATTCACCTCCATAAAGTCGGCGGCTGGTGGAATCACGTAAGCCATATAATCCATACCAAAGTAAAGCTGCGCTCACTTTGCCACAGTGAACGTGTTTGTCACGCAACCATAACACGGTGGCAAGTGATAACATGGCACCTGCGGAGTCACCAGCAAAACCAATACATTGAGTATTAATATTGTGGTGTTTTGCATTTTGATGATAATACTGACAAACCTGTGCGGATTCATCAATGGCTTGGGGATAGCGCGCTTGCGGTGACAGTGAATAATCAATACCAATAACGGTACAGCCAGTATAGCTGGCAAGCAGTCGCATAATGCGATCGTGGGTATCTAAATTCCCTAAAATAAAACCGCCACCATGCAGATAATAGAGAGTTGCGGGTGTTTTTTCTTTGGGTTGATAAAGACGCGTTAATACATTTCCATAAGAAGTACTAACCGAAATATCTTTTACATTAAACATCTCTGGTGCGTCTGCATTCCAATAACGTCTGTCTTGATTATAAGCAAGGCGCATAGAAGGGTAGTCATTACTTTCCGGCGCAGGTTGCGGATTATCTGCATAATATTGCATAACTTGCTTCATTTCTGGCGAAATAAGTTCTAGCACATTGATTTTATTTTTAATATTCATTAGCCCCTCCAATTATCACTATGCGGTATTGTAAATGTTAGGGCTTAATAAACTGGGATCTTGGTATCCAATATTGAAGGTTAGAAAAGTATTGAGGGGGGGCTCACTGAAAATGTGATTTTGCGTTGATATCAAATTAAAGGCTAAAGTTTGATAGATTGCACAGTTTTTCTTAACTAAATAATGCTGTTAGGAATAAAAATAATCATAGCGTTCAGATCAGCGGTCGAAAAGCGTTCTTCTTAAGAATGAGTACAAAGGTTGAATTGATAAAAAGAGAATAACCCGTAATAAACTAAACGGATTATTCTCTTACTTTATTAATTTGAGACTAATTGCACCACAACAAGCCGCCCGCCTTCTTCTGTCGATAACACAAATTGCAATCCATCGGTTAATGCAATTTTATCGCCAATCGCTATTTTCTTTTTCTCTGGCAATACCATTAATCCATCAATACGCTCGTTAACCAGCCACCATGTTGAATTGTGATAAACAAAATAGCCTACACGCTTTTTTTGTTCATCTGTGGTGCGCTCATTAGGTGCAATCAGGCGATTAACGTGCCAAGGAAAGAGTGATTGATTACTCCAAACCATTAAGCGGTGATCGTCTGGTCTGAAGCTACCAGCTTTACGGGAAGAGTAGAGATTTAAAATCGGCAATTGTCCTTTATATGGTGTATGACAATAAGGACAAACCGGCTGTGTTTTTCCAGAAAAAACATACCATTGCTGTTCACAATCTTTATTCTGACAAGGCTGAACCAAATCTACCGTTTTGACTAAAGCCGTTTCCCATTCATCAGCGGTAGGCCGTTGCGAAGGATCATGTAATCCTGTAATAAAGGCTCTTTCAAAAAGAGGCGTCAGGTAAGGCCCCATAATCGTGTATGGGATTTTTTCGGGATCAGCCCAAGGTAGCGATGACGGTTTTACCTGATTAAGTTTTACCGCATTGCTACGATCTGTTGGGTGTTCAATAAACAGCGCTTTTTCACCCATAGAGAGTGTCTCATCACGCATTTCATCATCAAGATCGTGAATTTTACCGCCACGTAAAGGGTGGCGATAAAACAGATACATATAGATTAATACCGCAAGGGCGTGTCTATCAGTCGTGATACTTGGCAAGATCCGGTTAGGATCTTCTTTCGGTAAATGACTGGTTTTTACCACTTCTGGTGCAATAAAATCAGGTGTTCCGACAACATCAGGTGGGTATTTCCCAGGAACCACTAAACCGTCAATATCAATGACACAAGCATGACCTTGTTCAGGATCGATAAGCACGTTTTTATAGCTTAAATCACTATGGCATAAGCCTGCTGCATGCATTCGGCGTACAGCACGAGAGAGCAATAAACAGACTTTCAGGTAATTTAATAGATTGCCTCTTTCACGAGGATCGAGAAATTTATTTTGGTTATTTGCACTTGCAAACCATTTACCTTCTTTTTCTCGGCCTTTTATGGCAAGAAAGTCATTGTTTTTAGAGCCATATTTAAAGAAAAAGTGGGATTGATACGTGGGCACCACAATACCAATTTTTCCTTGATATTCAACAACATCTGTTGGCCAGCAAAAGAGGTTTTTCCAATATTCTCCACCACTTTGCTCAAAGATATTATGTCGATAAGAGCCTGTTATCATATCGATTCTATCTTTGGCTTGTGCGTTTTGTTTTGTCTTATAAAAGGCAACAACATAGGTTTTGTCAGGGGAAAAATAGACATCTTTCATTGAGCCAGAGCCAATAATCTCATTGACGTACTGAACTGTTTTTCCACTTTGCGTTGTACAGGTAATGATCTCTGCCATGAAACTCACCTATTTTCTCTTTGATGATCACCAAGCCACAACCAGAGTGCGGTCATCGTGATTGCCTGCTGAAAAGAAATTTAGCCATTCGGCCAGTTTTTGATCTGCGGTTTCTGGTGAGGCTAAACAAGGCGATATTTCATCAATAAGCGCTGCCCATTTATTGGGATCTTGTAAGCCATTATCCGTTTCAAATACCGGATCAGAAACGCCGTCTGTCATTAAAATAAGGTGTGAAATTTCTTTCCATTTACCAATAATAATGCGTCGATTAAATTCAGCATCGTTGAGCGCACTATCATCAAGGAAACGGGTTTGTCCTGCATATTCACCACTATCTGGAATACCTAAAATGCGAACTTTTCCCGCTGGGCCATAAGCGGCAATAGCACCATCTCCCATCCAAAATGAGGCCGCAAATAGCTCGTCATTGATACGCAAAGAAACGGTGGCTAATAACGTAGTAGAAAAAGATTTTACTGGCTCATTAATATGAATGGCTTCGTTTTTGAGGTTATTAATCGCTAATTGAGCCGCATTACGGAAGAGTTGAGCAAAGAAGCTTCCCAATTGATTAATTGCGTTATTGTCATTCCATTGATGAATGGTTTCAAGATGAGGTTTAAGTGCTTTATTCTCCACACTTAATTGCGATTTTAAATAGTGGCTTACGGTATTGATAGCAATCCGAGAGCCTTCACGAGAATAGCGCGCACTGCCAGCACCATCAGCAACAATTAAAATATTCCATTGGCTTTGGTTATCGTGATGAATATAAAAATCGTCATCACGGAATGTGCCTGCATGTTCATGAGAGCGACCGCGACGACTTGCACCTGCGATACGAATGTTGTCTTTAAGAATAAGTTTGCTATCAATATGCGCTTTGGGGTAAAGGCTATCGGCGGGAGGCTCATTGATTTGCCATAAGCTACGAGGATCAGGGTTGATGATTAATAAGACTTCATCGTGATAGCAAATGGCATTTACAGACCAATGGACAATCAATGTGAAATTGCCACTTTTTGTTGGCGTACCCACTAAGCAACAACTTTCAGGATCAAAGCTTATTCCAACTACTTCTGGAAAATCAACCGCTTCAATTTTGGCAATTTCGAGGGTATCTAGTTCGATACTGAGTGTAGAATTGAACGCTGTACCGACTTTGGCATTAGAAAGGGTAATTTTGGCCGTAGGGCGGTGAATAATCGGTTTTTCTATTGGCATTGGTGATGAGTGTGTGGGAATTTGCCCCGGTTTTAATGGGGACTCTTCTGGTAATGATATTTCTTCAGAGGCTAAATCACGGGCGGGTGGCAATAACAGAAGAATAGGTTGTACTTTATCTTGTGGTGTAATTTTTTCTGCTGTTTTTGCTTTGATTTTACTAATAATAAAATCAATGTATTGAGCGATTTCTGCATCTTCATATAACGCAATAATCAGTTCTTCATGTATCGCAATGCGTTGCGAAGTTAGCGTATCATCAATAATCAGTTTTGTGAGTAGGGCTTTTTTATCCATTAGCCTTTACCTCGAGTGACATCAAAGTCAGATTGATTGCTGTTATTTCCAAAGGTGATGCTGTTATCACACCATGGGCAAATAACAGTTTCTGGGCCATT
The DNA here is from genome assembly GCF_003144535.1 of Proteus penneri. GTDB lineage: Bacteria > Pseudomonadota > Gammaproteobacteria > Enterobacterales > Enterobacteriaceae > Proteus > Proteus penneri. The sequence goes on from NZ_PHFJ01000009.1 coordinate 59,222, forward strand.
TACACAGAGTAATTTGCCACATTGGCAAACAGCGAAGGCGGTGGCATTGCCACAATAGGGGCAACCAGGAGTGCCATGAAGTTCACTGGTATTCACTTGATATGCCGTAGCGCTGAGATCGCTCCATGCAAAGTAATCTTCGTTTAAGGTGTAGCAGCCCGTTAAATTAAACCCATTGAGGTTGAGATTAAAATCAAGTCCAGAGGCTTTCATTGGTGGGCGTTCATATTTCATTAAATAAGGCGATCGAGTGTGGCTACAACGGCCGACAAATGTGACACAAGATTCATCATAGGCACGAGCTACATCATCTTTGGCAAGGCGAACAATTTGCTCGGTTTTGCTTAAAAGTGGAGGTGTTTCCTCGCCAACACTGCGACTGTGGGAAACCACAGACATCGTTATCCATTTTATAAAACGGGTGAAATCGCCTTCTTGTGCTTCAGTAAATAACAGTACATTTTCAGTTAATTGTGATAACGCGTGTAAGTCAGCACTTAAGCCTAATCCAATCGCAATTAAGTTAACTTTATTGGCGTAGTGGGCTTTCCAGCGTTTTATCTCTTGTGCGTAATCATCGGTTGGTCTACCGTCAGTAAGAAGATAAACAACAGGTTTCCAATCACCTTTTTGCTCAATTGTGGTTTTTCTAACTTGAGTATCGATTTGGTGAGTAAGTTCTCGTAACGCACTGCCTAATGAAGTGCCTCCCCCTAAAGGAAGCTGAGGAGGATAAAAAGAGACGACTTCAGTGAGTGGAACAATGGTTTTTGCAACGCCAGCAAAGGCGATAACAGAAACCCAAGCAGTTTCAAGAGCGTGAGGATCTCGCCTGAGATCGCTAATAATAGTCGTCAGACCATCATTCATCTTTTTTAGGTTTTCACCTATCATCGATTCTGAACAATCTAAAACAAAGAAAATGGGTAGCCTTCTCATTGTTATACCTTATTACTTTATCGTGGCTGTTATGTATTGGAGTAGATAAACCAAAGCCTGAATAAAATAAAAGCAAAGCCTTTTGGAGCACTTTGCTTTTGCGGATCACAGTACAAGTTGGATTTCAGGAGGTGGTGGCGGTAAGGTATCTTTATCTGTATTCACTCCTGCACTTGAACTGCCTGATGCGACACTGGCAGAGACCCATTTAAAAAAGCCAGAGAAGGCATTAGAGTCTAGTGTTTCTAAAGCGACCACTTGAGGTGTGAGTTCTTTAAGGTGATCATGTTTGGCTTTAGGGCCAACAGCACAAGCGATGATCGAACCAAATGAACGTTTTTTCACTTCTTTAATCGCTTCACCATAAGCATAAGCATCAGAAGGTGTGCCATCAGTCATCAAAAAGACGAGAGGACGCCAGTCACCTTTTTGGTCACCATCGGAACGCTTAATATCACGATCGACACATTGGATTAAACATTCTAGCGCAGCACCCGTGAAAGTACCGCCGGAGCTAGGGACGGTGATATCAGAGAATTGGAAATCTTCTAATGCAGTTAATGGGATAAATTCACGTGCTTCATTATCATAAGTGATAATTGAGATATGAACGCTTTCTAATGCGTAAGGATCTTGTCTCAATGCATTAAGCATAGTTTGTATCCCTACGTTAACGGCATGAATTGATTCTCCTCTCATTGATCCTGAAGTATCAATTAACAGGTAAACAGGCAGTCTTCTCATTAGGTGAAGTCCTTTAAGTAAGAAATAAAGCTATCTGAACTTGAAGGCTCACCAATGGCGTTAAGTTTCCAGCCATTTTCTTCTCTGACTAATTCAGCAAACAGCATTGAACGTTGATTGTTGAAGGCTTCGCCTCCAGATAAATCAAAACGAGCCATTTCTATATTTTTGGCATCAACGGCGCGGATAAAGGCATTTTGTACTTTACCAAAGTGTTGTTGTCGTTCTCGACCATTGTAAATCTGCACAATAAAGACGATTTTGCTAAATTTAGGATCAAGTGTGTTTAATTTCACGATGATCTGCTCATCGTCTCCATCACCTGCACCTGTTCGATTATCACCTGTTAACCAAATCTGCCCTGATTTGTGTTGTAGGCTATTAAAGAAAATAATATCGCCATTGACGAGAGAAGGTCGTCCATCTTCGATTTTACCCAAATCGTTGACTTTGCCGTTTTCGCCACATAAGAAGGCGATAACATCTAAATCGTATTCTTCGCTTTTTTTACCAAAGAGACCACCAAGAAATCCGCGTTTTTCTTCGTTGATATCCCAGCCTAAACCGATAGTAACAGAGGAAAGGTCATATTCATTTTTCTTTAAACTAACACCTTGTCCTTTTTTTAAACTAACAGACATATTCATTCCTTTTTTATTTAAAGTACAACGTTAACCTCAGGGGGCGGTGGCGGTAAGTCATCAAGATCACTAATATCTTTCTTAGTTAAATCGACTTTTTGACTACCAACAGAAATACTGGCTGAAACCCACTTAAAGAAAGACTTAATCGTGTTGGAGTCTGCCGTATCTAGCTGTAATACAATTTCAGTGATATTTTTTAGTACACCTGTTTGTGCTGATTGTCCTGCTGCACACGCAATAACAACGCCAGTGCGCGCTGCTTTAAATTTCTCAACGCCTTTTTTCCAATCGTCCGTGGGGGCGCCATCTGTCATCACGAAAACTAATGGACGCCAATCGCCTTTTGTCTCAGCCGTAGTTTTTTGTACTTCTTTTTCAATACGATTAGAAACTAAAGTGAGTGCAGAACCTAATGCTGTTGTTCCACTTGCGACTAAATCAGGAACTTTGAAATTGATTAAATCAGTGAGTGGCACAATCTGTTGTGCGGTTGAGTTAAAGGTGATGATAGAAATATAGGCGGTTTCTAAAGCGTAAGGATCTTGGCGTAGTGTTGATAAGAGCATTTCAACGCCATTCTTTACTGCTGCAATAGGTTCTCCATACATAGAACCTGATGTATCAAGTAAAAGGTAAACTGGCAATCTTCTCATGCATTTATCCTGTGAGTGAGATAGAAATAAGCGATTAATATACTAACCGACTCATGAAGGTGTTCAATTGAGATTATGCTTAGTTTAATTAAATTGGAGAAAAAACGCAGTGATGATTGTCCAATATTAATAATCTGAATGAAGATAGTATGAAAAGCAAAATAAAAGAGGAATTGGCCTGTTTATCCCTCTTAAATCGAGTGACGAAGCGATATAATTTTATTAAAGAAAGCCTGTTTTATTCAGTCCGTATTTATAAGTATGACAAAAATTGAATGGTTAATAATGATTAGGTATAAATACGCACTCCAACTAAAAATAATAATAATTATAAAAGCTAATAAATTCAATTGATTAATATATTTGTTTTTTTTGTTTTTAAATATATTTAAAATAAAATAAAAGTGTTGAAAATATATAAAATAACTTTATTGGATAAGTGTTTTTATATATTTTCTTATTTTTCTTATTTTTAAAAAAATAACTTGATACCGAAGTATCAAGTTAATTTTTATTATTTGCTTTTAATTCTTTTTTTCTTTTTCTTTCTCAGCTATTTCAGCGAGTGTTGATTGAATTAAATTTTCAATATAGTGATCAACTAATAATTCTACAGCTTCACTACGTGTGGAATTATTTAAATAAGATAATCTATCGATCTTGCGTAATGCTGACATTTTTAATGAAAGTGAAACTGATTTCTTTTTATCTTTATCGAGATAAACTTTGCTTGTCATTCCATTGTGACGAAGCTCTTCACTGGCGGATAATGCCTCACGCATACGACGTAATGCCTTACTATCGAGTTGGCCTCGTTCAGTCATTTGATACGCGCGAGAGGCTTTGCTGTATTTTATTTCAGCACCATAAGAATCTCTTATCTCTTTTAATACGCGAGTTAATGTAGGCTCTGAGCATTCAAGAGCAGAAATAATCTTAATAGTTGGAACCTTTTTTCCTGAGCTTAAAAGGATTGCCAGTGTAAAGACTCTGACCTGACGGGTGCTTAATTGCATGCTTAGTTACCACTTATTCTGTTATTTGTGTGTTAAAATAGTCAGCAATAATATTTATTATTCTTGTTCTGTGTGGACAAGAGTAAATAAGATAAGCTTCCTATTAAATGTAGTATAAATTAATAATTGAAATAAAAATGTACTTTTTTAAATAAAAAAATTCGCGTTATTCTTATAAGTTCTAGTTAAAGATAACATGCTTTAACTAGAAACTTATAAATTGAAATCAATATAAGATAATTATTTTATCTCATAGAGATTACAGCTCTGTTATAGAATATTTTATGTTGCGTTAAAACGCTGAGCATTATTTTGTTGATTAGGAATAATACCATAAATTTTAGCTCTGGTTAAAATACTCAATGCCCAGCGACGATGTGTTGCAGGTTCACACATCGCACCTTGTGATTTAAAGACGGCTTGCGTTGAATTTAAAATACGCAATGCATCTGAATGGTCGGATTGAGAAACCATCAGAGCTTGTTCAATTTTATGAATTTGCTTTGGATGTATCGCCGTTTTACCGACAAGACCATTGGCAATATCAAGAGCAAGCTCTTTATCCATAATATGGTGATCATCAATATGTTCACAAACAGGTGCTGTGAGGGCAAATTGACGAGCACCAAAGACAGCAACCAACATTTTTATCACGTAACCCATTGGGCCATCATAAAGTGTTAATTGGCGATTACGTCTAAGAGAAATAACATTCATTAAATCATTGCCACCAATACGTAATGCAATAATTCTGTTATGGCAAGGGTGAGTTAGTAGGTGATTTGCAAGTTCTGTCATTTGGATAACATCAAACACTTCTTCTGTTTCAAGTGTTGGCATCATACATAACTGCGTATTTTCAATAATCTTCCACCAAACTGGCAGAGAAGCTTGCGTAAACTTAGGTAAAACAAAGCCATCGATGGCACTGACATCAAGGTTTTCAGTGATCCATTGACCCATTTCAGTATGGCGAGGACGAATAAACAGCAGTGGCCAATGGCTACAATCACTGTTTTTTTTGTGTTCTGCTAAAGTATTTAATAATACTGCCAAGTTTTCTAATGCAACAGGAATATCCGCATCACTCACCGCATCTTCTAAACAGATAATTAAAGAGCGTAACCCTTCAATTTTCTGGTTAATAATTGTCGTCGCGATATCTGTCCGTGTTGCCGGCATATAAAGTGTTGCCCCTAAGTTCCATGGGGATAATCGTTCAATCATTATTTCACCTTTTTAATGATAGTCACTGCACGATATTGACCAAGCGCTTGCCCTGCTTCAATAACAGCAATATTTTTTTCCTGTGCAAGATAAACCAGTAACGCGACATCAGGATCGGTTCTTTCTCTTACAAGGACATGATCAGGTACACGGCGTAAAACAGCGCGTGTGGCTTCAGCAATACCCGGTTTTATACGATTGATATTTGAAATATCATATTTGTTTGCAAGTGAACTAACGACGTTTTCGCTCAGTCTTTTTAAGTCTGACTGTTGTTCTTTAAATGTAGCTAATGGAATATCGTTATTGATTAATATATCAACAAATTGTCCTACAGTATCAACAAGGTAACGGCTGCATTCATACTGTTTTAAATGCTGGCAATCTACAAAACCGTGAAAGCCTTCTTCAGTCCAAATAGAACGTGAAATTAATCCTGAAACAGGTGCTCCCATGATCCCAAATGGAATAAGCCAATCTTCATCGCTAGCACTTAACCATGCACAACCACAAGGATCAGCGAGGACAACAAGACGAGGTTGGGCTGGATAGCCTTTTCGTCCTGATAATGAACGAATAAGTTCACCCGTAATAGCGCCTTTTCCTGTCCATCCATCAACAAACACAACACCTTCTGTGCCGTGACGTTGTTCTATCCATGAAAGCGCTTCACTATCAATGCCTCTATCTCGAATAATACTTATTCCATAGTGATAAGAGGTTTTTCCCATTTTGCGCAATGTTTGTTGCAGCATGACACCTAGAGGAACACCAGCACGAACAAGGCTTGTCAAGATAATTGGGGTATCACCGAAACGCTCAATCAATGATTTAGCTAACATTATGACTTCAGTGGCTAAACGTGTAGCACCGGTTTCTAGCGCTTTTTCAAAGAGATCTAAATGCCATGTCGTTGGTTCTGGCTCTTGACTTAGCATGTCAGAATAGTGTCGTTTACCTGATTGTATTAGTTCTTCTTTTAATTCAACGGGCGTCATTTCAATATTAACCGGTTGAAGTAGAAAATCGACATCACCTGATACATAAGATCCTGAAAAAGGTTTATGATCCATCATGTTTATTCTCCAAAAATTTTTGTGTTGATCGCATCCGCAAACTGACTTTGACGAGGAAGCCCATACCAACTGCATAATTTCATAAAGCGATGGTCACTTAGGCTATCGCCTAAACCAATGACAGGAAATACGCCGCGTTCTGCTTTTAATTTATTAAGCAAATAGGTGACGGCTTTGCCTTTTTCAATAGGCTCAGGTAACCAAGCAATATTGTTACTGTTACGATGAATATAAAAACCTTCAGTTGAGAATGTTTTTTCTATTTCATCACCTATGGTGTATAGCTCGTCTAATCGAGTGCTATCGTTATGCTTCATGACTAAATAAATAGGCAAATCACTGTATTCATAGTTAATACGTGCCCAACCATTAATATTTCGTTCTGCCATTAATTGCGTAATTGATTGTTGTAGAGTCAACAAACGTTGTGTATAGGGCGCTAAGCTTTGAGTGATGTGATTTTGCCATTGTGCATCAGCATGACCTTCAGGTGTTAATATTACCGCCCCATGTGTGGTGATCGCCCAAGAATGAAAAGGAATGGTGACTCGGCTAATCTCTTCCGTTCCGCGTGCAGTAACAGGAATTAAATCCGCATGCTCTAACATCCAATCTACCAGCATAGCTTGCTCTTGAGTCATAAAGCTACGAGGTTCTAAACTTCTATCTAGTGCGCCAGTTTTATAGGGTTCTAGTGCTAATTCATCCACCATCTTACGACGTGTTTGAAATAGGGTGTCATCGAGATCAGTTAAAATAACAGGTTTAGTCATAACTAATTACCTCAACAATAGGTGCCACTTTATTGAGGGCTTCAATCAGCTGGCTATCAATACTTTCGGCTGGTGTTTCACAACAAAGCAAAATGCGATCAAATTGTTGATGTGCTACGTTATAGACGAAGTTTGGAATACCTAAACCATAATTATCAGTAAATGTAATTGCTGATTGAATGGCAAAATTGGTTGAAATAGGTGAACGTGTTGTCGAACTATATTTTACGATAGCCCCTTGTTTTTCAAGACGTTCAGCTAATAAGAATGGTTCCCAAACAAACTCTCCTGATCCTAAAACAAGGATCTTTTCACCCAAAGAAGCATTGATAGATAAACCCAGATCGCTTGCGGGCGTTGTCATGCCTAATCGACCCCAGCTCTGTTTACCCGTGATCGCAAATTGCCCTGATGCTGTGATATTGACATTAGGCATAATAGGTAAAGGCGCATTTGGATTGGCATCCCATTGCCACGTCCCTTGTACTAAGGAGAGGGTTTTAATCGGTAATGGGGAGCGTTCAGCGATAGCGTCACCACTCCAATCAGTTAAGGTTACCGCAATAACCTGCTTAATATGGGTTAATCCACCGTCTTCACGCAGTGCTGAAAGCAAGTTAATGAAGGTATTACCCGTAGTCGCTTCATCATCAATTAATACTACGGTTTTTGCTTGTTGTACCCATTGGCGTTGCTCTGCTGTTTTAGGCAAATAGAGTAAATGGTCAGTTGCGTGGCTGTGATTTTCTTTAAACTCACATAGCAACTCACCTTTATCAACAGGATGGCGTGTTGATGTTAAATAAATCGCTTGTTGAAAGCGATCTCTCACTTCATCAAAAATACCAGCACCTAAACCAACAGCGGTTTCTGCCATACCAATAAACAGAACTGGGCCTTCGAGTGAGTCAGGAAACTGACTGGCAAGTTTTTGGTAGGTTTCACGCATTTTCTTCGGCGAAACAGGGATATGTCGGCCTAATACTTTACTGACAAATAAAAATGCACGCTTAGGATTGCGTCTTTCTGCAATATCAAATAATTCATCAAGTAACTCAATAGAACAATTTGGCGTCACACTTAATGTGCCACAAGAAAGAGGGCGACGATAAACGGCTGAGTCACTTATACTATTTTTCATTATTAATTATTATCCGTACTGATTAAATTTGTTAACGTTGAATTGAAAACAATAGAATCGGTGATTGAGCGTATTTTTGTTGGTGTAAAATGGTTATTTTGGGCTTGAGCCTCTTCAATACTCATTAATCCTAATTGGCGTAAAGCAAAAATACCGGCAAGATTAATTCCACAATGTTGGGTATAACCAATTCCCCCCGAAGGGCGCATATTAATTTCAAGTAACAGCGGGCGACCTTGATGATTATTTCGAGTTTGCACATTCACCAGCCCATCGGCTTTCATCGCTGTTGCACACGCTTTGCCTAATTCATAGGCTTCACCTGAAATTTCTAAATGCTGTATTGCACCTTCTTTGCGTCGAGCTACAGCTGCAATAACATCACCTTGTTCAACCACCATATCAACAGAGTATTCAGGGCCGGGTAAATAAGGCATGAGCACTAATGGTTCAAAGTGTTCAACTGTTTTTAATGCATCAAGATATTGTTGAGGATTGACTTGGCGATTTTCTGGGTGATTAAACAGTGCCATTGGTGAAACCTGATTATCAAAGCGCCAAAAGCCCATTCCATAAATGCCTTTTATTGGCTTAATGCATAAAGGGATCTCACCAAAAGGTGGATTTTTTATTTGTTTTTCCAATTCATCGATTGAGTCAATGTAAATGGAAGGTACAACAGGAAGACCGCATTGTTCCATAGCTTGTGCAAAAGCGACTTTATTATCAGCTAATTGCAGTTGTCCTAGCTCAGTTGCACCTGTGGTTAATTTTACCCCTAATGACTCAATTTCTTGGCGGTGTAATTCAAACCATGCGCTATTGCGCCCAGTATGAATGGCTCTGACTTGATGTTGTTTTACAACATCAGCGATAAATTTTAAGCGTAATGTCTCTTCAAGAGGTTCATAAAAAGCCCCATCAGCAAGCGATAAAATCTCATTTCGAGTATGACGATGAGAAGCGAGCACAAAGATTTCTTGGTGCTGCTGTTTTGCAAAGTCTTTAACACTTTGAATTATATCGCGTTGTGATGATAAACCTTCCATAAACCAAATTGTGTTATTCATTACTCTGTATACCGTGAAATAAAAGTGTAGGGTTCAATGCTTATAATCATGAAGATTTCGAAGAACTGTGTCAATCATAATATGATTTATTTGACTTTGGTTTAAATTAGACTAAAAAATAGCGTTATTATTATGATTACTTTGTATTTTTATAATTTTCTCTCATAAAAATACAAACAAAATCAATTAATTGACAAAACTTTATATTCTGGCGGTAAAAATAGTCTTGCTCATGTACTTCATCATGATATGATGATTTTCACGATATGGAATTAATCACAAATGGCATTATTGTTTCACTCTACCTCTGAAGGAATTTAATTATGGTTTCATTAAGCAAGAATCAAACAGTTTCTCTCAGTAAACAAGCACCTACACTGAGCCATTTAATGTTTGGTTTGGGCTGGGATCCGATTAAGAAAAAAGGATTATTAGGCGGTCTTTTTGGTGGTGGTGGTTCTATTGATTTAGATGCAAGTTGCGTATTGCTTGACGCAAGTGGCAATCAAATCGATACCATTTGGTTTAGAAAATTAAAATCAAGTTGTCAATCAGTTATTCACTCTGGTGATAACTTAACGGGTGACGGTGATGGCGATGATGAAACAATTTTCGTTGATTTAGACCGTTTACCAACAAATGTTGAATACTTGGTATTCACAGTAAACAGTTTCCGTGGACAAACATTTAATGAAGTTGAAAACGCATTCTGTCGTGTTGTTGATAAAACAACTAACAAAGAACTGGTGCGTTATACCTTAACAGAGCAAGGCTCTCATACCGGTATCGTGATTGCTTCTTTGCAACGTAATCATGGTCAATGGGATTTCACTGCGTTTGGTGCGCCTTGTAAAGGTCGTGTTATTAACGACATGATGCCCGATATTGTGGCTACGGTGGTGCGATAAATGAATATGACTCCAGGTGGGAACTTACCTGTTCCTAATCAGACATTAATCATTAGAATTCAATCAGGTGCTCCTGTTGATGTGTCTGCTTTTAGGCTTTATGCGTCCGGTAAAGTGAAAGGCGACACCGATATGGTGTTTTATGGACAGACTGCTAATGATGATCGTACGGTTATCTATGCAACAGCAGGAAACAGCACATCTTTTACTGTAGATTTAACGCGTTTACGTCCAGATGTTGAAAAAATCGCGTTTACAGCGACTTGTGACGGTCAACAAACTATTGCAAATTTACAACGATTATCAATTCAAGTTGATGCTAATAATGAAGTTGTCGCGAATGGTAATGTTGATATTAACGGTCGTTCTGAAGCAGCATTAATTTTAGGTGAATTATATCGTCGTAATGGTAGCTGGAAGTTCCGTTTTATCGCTCAAGGATTTAACGGTGGTTTACAGCCATTAGCTGAACATTTTGGTGTTGATATTGCAGACTCTGAACCAGCACCAGCACCAGCACCAGCACCAGCACCGAAACCAGCTCCTGCTCCAGCGCCAAATTCGGTGAACTTAAGTAAAGTTTCTTTAACTAAAGAGAAACCAGCAATCAGCCTAACGAAGAAAGATGACTTCGGTAAAATTCGAATCAACCTTGATTGGCACCGCGAAAGTAAAAGTGGGGGCTCTGGGTTATTAGGTGGTTTGTTCGGTGGCAACAAAGGTATCGATTTAGATATTGGTGCATTTGTTGAACTTCAGCAAGGACATAAGTCCGTTATTCAAGCATTAGGAAACGGGTTTGGCGATTTCAATCGAATTCCTTATGTTGAATTGCAAGGTGATGATCGTACCGGAGATGTTGCTGGTGGTGAATGGATCTTTGTGAATGGGCGTGAATGGAAAAATATTAAGCAAGTGCTTATTTTCGCGTTTATTTATGAAGGTGTACCGAATTGGAGCAAAACGGATGGTGTGGTTACCATTCATGTACCTGATCAGCCACCTATCGAAACACGCTTAACTGACGGTAATAATGGTCGTGGTATGTGTGCTATTGCCCGACTAGTTAATGAGAACGGATCAATAAAAGTTGAACGTCTCAATGAGTTTTTTAAAGGCCACCGTGATATGGATAATGCGTATGGGTGGGGATTTCGCTGGACAGCGGGTTCTAAGTGATCAAGTAGATATAAGGAAAAATAACATGAGTTTTTTTAATAAATTAAAAGAAGGTTTTAATACAAGCCGTTCTGAGTTAGCCAAGCAAGTTGGTCGCTTTAAAAATAAAAAATTTATGCAAGGTACTGTTGCAGTTTGTGCGCGTATTGCCATTGCGAGTGACGGTGTCAGTTCTGAAGAAAAACAGAAGATGCTTGGTTTTTTAAAAGCATCGGATGAACTTAAAGTTTTTGATACTTCTGAAGTTATCGAATTCTTTAATAAGCTAATCTTGAGTTTCGAATTCGATACTGAAGTCGGTAAAGGCGAAACCATGAAGTATATTCTGGCAATGAAAGATCAGCCAGAAGCTGCGCAATTAGCTATTCGTGTCGGTATTGCTGTTGCGAAAAGTGATGGTGATTTTGACAATGATGAAAAAGAAGCTGTGCGTGCTATTGCCATTGCATTAGGCTTTCAGCCCGCAGAATTTGGTTTGTAATTAATTTTATATAGGGAACCGTTCAGGAATTATTATGGTATCCACACATATTGGTTTTCCGACAGAAACTGTCATTGTCTTTGTTGTACTTGCGATTGGCGCTATTTTTATCGACTTATTTATGCATCGTGCAGATAAGCCAGTAACGTTAAAGAATGCCATCTTTTGGTCTATATTCTGGGTTGCCATTGCAATGGTATTCGCAGGATTCCTTTATATTCACCATGGTGCAGAAGTTGCGAGCTTATTCGTAACAGGTTATGCATTAGAGAAAGTGCTTTCCGTTGATAACTTGTTTGTCATGATGGCGATTTTCTCTTGGTTTGCGGTACCTGATCGCTTCCGTCACCGCGTTCTTTATTGGGGTATTATCGGTGCTATCGTTTTCCGTGGGATCTTTGTTGCCATCGGTACAGGACTGCTAAGTTTAGGACCATATGTTGAGATAGTATTCGCCTTAATCGTTGCTTGGACGGCAGTGATGATGCTGAAAAGCGGTGATGACAGTGAAGAGATTGAAGACTATTCACAACATCTTGCTTATCGCTTAGTTAAACGATTTTTCCCTATATGGCCAAAAATCACTGGACACGCTTTCTTATTAACACAAAAAGAAGTTGATGCTGAATTAGCAAAACCAGAAAACAAAGAGATTACTATCGGTCGTGGTACAAAAGCTGCGTTATATGCAACACCACTTATGTTGTGTGTGGCTGTTGTAGAGCTTTCCGATGTGATGTTTGCTTTCGACTCGGTTCCCGCTATTATCGCAGTAAGCCGTGAACCCCTTATTGTTTATAGTGCAATGATGTTCGCAATCTTAGGCTTACGTACGCTTTACTTCGTGTTAGAAGCGTTAAAACAGTATCTGGTTTACCTTGAAAAAGCGGTTATTGTGTTGTTGTTCTTTATTGCCGTAAAACTAGGTTTAAATGCAACAGACCATATCTGGCAACATGGATACAGCATTTCCGCGACAACTAGCTTATTTGTTGTGCTAGGTGTTCTTGCTCTGGGGATTATTGCAAGTTTTGTATTCCCAGAAAAAAAGGATGATCAAGGTAAGACAAATTAATAAATATTCTTGAGAAATCAGAATATTAAAAACAAAACTAAAGAGGTTATAAAATGAGCGTTTCTCTTTCTAAAGGTGGTAATGTCTCTCTGAGCAAAGCAGCCCCAACGATGAAAAACGTCCTTGTCGGACTTGGTTGGGATGCCCGTTCTACAGATGGTCAAGATTTTGACTTAGATGCATCTGTATTTTTGTTAGCTGCAAATGGAAAAGTGCGTAGCGATGCCGATTTCATTTTTTATAACAATTTAAGATCTGCTGATGGTTCTGTTGTTCATACTGGCGATAACCGCACTGGTGAAGGCGATGGTGATGATGAAGCGCTGAAAATCAAATTAGACATGATCCCAAATGATGTCGATAAGGTTATCTTCGTTGTCACTATCCATGATGCGCAAGCACGTCGCCAAAGCTTTGGCCAAGTATCAGGTGCATTTATTCGTTTAGTTAATGATGACAACCAAATCGAAGTGGCTCGTTATGACTTAACGGAAGATGCCTCAACGGAAACTGCAATGTTATTTGGTGAGTTATATCGCCATGGTACAGAGTGGAAATTCCGTGCTGTAGGTCAAGGTTATGCAGGGGGCTTAGGTTCAGTTTGTGCTCAATACGGTATTAATGCCTCTTGATAGCGGATCGATAAAATACTAACTACACTGGTAGTCATAAGATGTGATTGCCAGTTTATTCAATAAAGTAGGAGCTTTGATATGGCAGTTTCCCTCGTTAAAGGTGGTAATGTTTCTCTGACTAAAGAAGCACCAACAATGTCGGTTGCTATGGTTGGTCTAGGATGGGATGCCCGCGTGACAGATGGCGCAGAGTTTGACTTAGATGCGTCAGTATTCATGGTAGGTGAAGATGGAAAAGTACTTTCAGACGCCAGTTTTATCTTCTTTAATAACAAAGTGAGTCAATGTGGAAGCGTTGAACACCAAGGAGATAACCGTACTGGGGAAGGCGACGGTGATGATGAGCAAATCAAAATCACTTTATCAAAAGTCCCTGCTGAAGTGAAAAAACTAGTATTCGCGGTTACTATTTATGATGCAGAAAACCGTAAACAAAACTTTGGTATGGTTAGCAACAGTTTTATGCGCGTTTATAACAACGACAATAACACTGAAATTGCACGTTTTGATCTTTCTGAAGATGCATCAACAGAAACTGCAATGATCTTTGGTGAGTTATATCGCCATGGTACAGAGTGGAAATTCAAAGCAGTTGGTCAAGGTTTTGCGGGTGGTTTAAGTGCGTTAGCATCACAGCACGGCGTAAATATCTAAGACTCTATCATATAGCCCTCGCTTTTGCGGGGGCTATGGTTTGTGTTGATAAGAAAAGAGTAAGTTATTATGACTCTTTTTTTGTCGTAATTTTGATTGGCGAATTTTTAGTTTTACGACGATCTGTATGAAAGTGACGCCAATGAGGATCTTGTGCGGCAAAAAGCAATTCATGATCGCCACGAGAGTCTCCCCAAGCTCTTAAATGATATTGTGTCAAATCCCCATAAATATTTTCTAATCGTTTGATTTTTTCACCACAACGACAGTTATTACCAATAATTTTACCTGTTAATACACCTTCAACCACTTCAAGTGTTGTACCAATTAATTTAATGCCTAAGCGGTCAGCAAATGGCTGTAATACCATTGCAGGTGATGCAGAGCAAATCGTCACTTCAGCATTATTCTTCACTTCTTCAGCAACAGCTAATAAGCCTGTAGGACGCATTAATTTGCTCCAGTAAAGCTTGCAAAATTCTTCTGCTTTTTCTTTTAACCATTGCTCATCAATATTGGTTAGGAAGGTTTTAATCAACACTTCTTTTAACTCATCGCGCGTGAGTTTGCGTCTAAAACAACGTAATGTTGGTGATACCATTTTAATCAAACGGCGTGAGAATTTACGTTTGCCAAAGGCGAATTTTAGAAAAGGGATAAAACTGTCGTGATAGGTTAGCGTGCCATCAAAATCAAACACTGATAACGTTTTTACGGTGTTTTTCGCGTTTTCAAATTGGGGTTGCATACAGGGTAAGGCTCCGTAAATCATCAGAGTTTTTAAGTTCATTAAACTTATTATATCACTGTTCTCAAAATGAGACAGCGTGTCTATTGGTTATTCAAAATCACTAATTTTTATGTGTACAAGTACAAATTATTTATGTAACTAATAAAAAAGATATCTTATAAAACAAATCGCTGATTATTTTAAATGTAGATATTAATTATTGATGGATTAGTATTATTAAAAAATATTAATTTATCGCTTTTATATTTATAGAGTATTCAATGTTTATTGTTTTTTTCTGCGTTTAAATTTTTGACTTATTTTTAGTTTTAATTAAAGTCAAAATTTAGTTGCCTACTAACTAATAACACTGAAATACTATTTCATTGCGGTATATTATTTTCGTTAACTGTTTAAAAACAGAGTAAAAAACCAATGGATATCATGGATTGAGAATTGTAATAAGTGTTTGTATTGATAATTCTGATTAATGAGTAAATAAAATCTATTTCGTGCCGATAAATGAGTACATTTGTAATATTTTATTGCCGGGGTAGATTATTTCATGAGTATTGAAAGATCAGCTAAAGTAGGTTCTATCATACTATTAGTTCTTTTCTTATTATCATCTGTATTGTCGTCGTTTTTTATTTATAGAATGCAAGAAAACTTTGCATCATTGGATTCCTTGAATACCAGATTGAATAGTGTACAAGAAGCAAGGTATGAATTAGCGACCATTCGTTCTCACGTCAACTACCTGATGTTGTTGAAAACAATGACGGATGTGAATAAGCAAGAAACAATTAAATCACTTGTTACTGAAGCAAAAGAGCTGGCGACAAAATCAAAAGCAACGATTACACATTGGGTAGGCGTGAAGAAGATAAGTCCTGATGCTCAACGTAATTCAGAACAATTATCAGTGCTATTCTATTATCTTCTCGATGAGCTGATTGCACCTATCGATACGCTAGATTACACAGAATCAAACCTCTCCAATGATTTTAATCGCTTATCTGATCTCTTTGATGAATATCTTATTATCACTAAAGGTGTGAATGATGACATTAAAGCGCAGCAAGTTTGGATGGTACAGTTGTCACTTTACACAACGATTATTGCACTGGGGATCATTCTTGTTCTTCTTTATATTGTCATCCGTTGGGTCAATAAAACGTTTATCTTTAATTTGAATACATTATCAGCCATTTTGCAGAAAGTGGGAGAGGGAGATTTAAGTTTTACTCTACCTAAGAAACGAAATGATGAGTTTGGCACCTTGTTCTCTAATGTGGGTGACATGCAAACTGCACTAACATCGACTATTCAACTTGTTAAAGAAGAAGCACTAGAGATCAAAAAAGGTTCAGCAGAAATTGCGTCTGGCAACCAAGATCTCTCTTCACGTACTGAAGAGCAAGCAAGTGCTCTGCAACAAACAGCAGCAAGTATGGAAGAGATAAAAATTGCAGTAGTAAATAATACTGATAATGCGATTTTAGCAAACTCGATTACCGCAGAAACCCGCGATTTAGCAATTGATGGTTCTAACATTATGAATGATGCGATTAACTCAATGAAGAAAATTGAGGTAGGAACATTAAAAGTCGCTGAAATCAATGATGTGGTTAATAACATAGCAAGCCAAACTAATATTCTGGCATTAAATGCCGCCGTTGAAGCTGCACGTGCTGGTGAGCAAGGCCGTGGATTTACGGTTGTTGCAACAGAAGTGAGAAATTTAGCAGCGAGAAGTGCGGATGCTGCACGTGAAATTAACCAAATTATCAGAGAATCCGTTGCGGATGTGGCTTATGGTAGAGAATTAGTAAATAGAACTGGCGAGCATATGCAGGATATCGTCTCTTCTATTACTAAAGTTAGCGATATCATGCAAGGTATTAGTATTGCATCAGAAGAGCAAAAAGTGGGTATTGAACAGATCGCAGTAGCTATTAACCAAATGGATTCTGTTGTTCAGCAAAATGCGACCTTAGTTGAACAAGGTGCAACTTCAACAATGATTTTAGATGAAAAAGCACAAAACTTAACTGATAAAGTGTCGATCTTTAAGGTTAAAGAATAAGACTAATAAGTTAAATTAGTCACTTAATATTATATGTAAAATAAGCTCACTTTAATCGAGATATTAGAGTGAGCTTTATTTTTTTAAGCGTATTTTTCTTTTTTGTTGTATCAGTCTAGATAATCAGTTGATAGTGAGGAATAAAAATATACGGTATATCAGATAAAAAAGCGCGTATTACGAATTTGCCTTGATGAGTGCGAGTAAAGAATTCTTTTAACTTTTACACAACAACTCACTCGAGATGAAATGTATAAAAATTTTTTATACATACGACATAACAACAAAAGCAAAAGCTGAGAATGGTCCAGGCTCTACTTGACCTGTAGGAGTGAAAAGAGTGGATGTAACCGTAAATCTGTTATCATTAGCAGATAGATTAAACAGAGTCCTATTTACAGCTGGTTTATCATTAATAGTGAGTATGCTATATAGTTCATTTTCTCTTAATCTTACTCTAGTACCTATATTAGGATTACTATTTTCTTCATTAGGACTCATTAACGATAAATACATCTCAGCGTTTTGGTTGCAGCGAACGATAAAATCACCAGACACAGTATTTCCTGCAACTTCATCTACAACGAGTTCGCGGTGATCCAAATCAATACCAGCGGTTTCTAAAGAACATTCTACATCAGGCGGATTAGGTAGACTACTGCACTCGCCCCCTGACATTATTTTATATGACATATTAATACCTGATGTAGATATACCAATTGCTCCACACCATGTGATACCCTCGCTTGTTCTATTTGGTGCTGTTGCTTGATTTACATAATAGTAGGAGCCCAAACGCTCATACATTGCAGTTAAAGCGTCACCAACAGTTGTACCTTTAAAATAAATATTTTCTTGTTCTGAATCAAGATAACGTAAATCATCAGGACCACGAGATAAAGTCTGCGTGTTTATGCCTACCCAACACCCGTTCAAACAATTAGCATTTAAGGGTTCTTTCGATTTTAAACCCTCTTCACTTAAATATAAAACTGAAGTATATTCGAACTGTTTACCTTGTGGAGCACTTGGATTAATTCTATATTTAGGAATACTTACATACCAAGCATTATTAGCAAAAGATAGCATAGGGAAAAATAATAGAAATACAAATAACTTTCTCATAATATATGACCTTATGGATATTCCAATTCGAATGTAGCTGTCGCCAAAAACTCACCAAAACCTAGTGACTTATTCCTTAATACTCTATCATCACCTTTAACAAAGGCTTTAAAAGCTAAAGCGTTATAGCCACTAATTAAATTCATAGCCTTTGTGCTTTGATTTAGGGGTAAAAATTTTCCATTATCTGTTTCTATCCCAATCCCTACTCCAGAGGCGACACTACTGCTATCTAATGCAAGAAAACCACCTAACCCCTCACCGGAAGAAGACTTTCCAGTAAAAGTAACAATAACAGAATTGGCTATATCAGTTTTACAATCATCTAATTCAATAGAAAAAGGGATACTACGTGTTCTATCGTGTATATAAAGATATTTGCCAATAATATCGCCAAATTCTACATTTATAATCTTATTTCTTATTTTACAAGGAGCGTTTAATATTGAACCATGAATATAGATATTAGTCTGATTATTTCCTGAAGAAGCAGAATAGGAAATATTAGGTATAAATATAAGAGCAAATATTATTAAAATTATTTCTTTTATCATTTTCATAATAAATATCTCTATTCATAAGATAGTAAAAAGTAAATAATCGCTGTATAGTTGCTCGCTTTTAAATCTTGAGAAATTCGTACAGGTGCTAAATTATAAGTCAAAATATTTTGCCCAGGCTGCAAAATCTCAGGTGTCGTATATTCATTCAACGATATTGTTTTCTTATCTTTATCAAGAATAGCTAAACCAAAACCTTCTGCGCCAGTAACAGAAACTAGATTAGGGTAAAAAGGAACTGTTTTGGCATAAAAATTTATTTTAACAGATGGTTGTATATGACTCCAAAAAGAAGTACCCAACTTTTTATTTATTGCACTTGCTGGTGTTCTAATACAATCTATTAGTTCAATAGAAAAAGGTATTGATTTATCGACTTTCCCAATATTTTGAAGTTCAGCAGTACCAATAATACCTAAATCAATTTCTTGATATTTAGATGTCATTGCCAACTTGCAAGGACTTTCAACAAGAGAACCATAAACATAAAGTTGCCCTTTAGCACCATCAATACCTTCAGTACTAGTGTACGGTCGGAATAGTGTTTGATTGGAATCTTTTTGTGCCATTGCATTTAAAGATAAAGAGAAAACAACTAATCCAACAACTTTATACAAAATAAAATTTGATAGTTTCATCATTAGCCTTTTTCTTTTACAGCGCATTTATTGCTTACACAAGAAAAAGATACCTGAGAACGTCCACCATAATCATTAATATACGTAATCACAGGTTTAGAACCTAATACTGATGGATTAACATTTATAGTATCTTTACCAAATGGCGCTAACATAATTGGATTGAAATTAGGATCTGTTTTACTTTTTTCATCCTTTGCCATATTAACAATAGTAACGTAATATGGCGTTGGATTTTCAACAGTGTAGTTACTACTATTTTCTTGTAGCACTACCTTTTCTTGCCATGGATTATTAATAATATCCGTTCCACTCATAATTAACTTTTCTGGTCTATAGAAAAGCTTAATTTTAGTTTGTAACGCAAGTTGTAAAACATTAGCTTTTTCACTCTTAGGTGGAATCTCTCTTAGATTAAAATAAAATATACTTTCTCTGTCTTGTGGTAATGTTTGTAAGACATTAATAGCTTCTATTTTAACTTGTGTCGGTTTTCCAGGTTCAACTCGCTGTACAGGAGGAACAACAACAAATGGTGACTGGATTTTAACGCCCTTATCATTTTCAATCCACGCTTGAGCAAGATAAGGTAGTTTTTCACTTGTATTTGCAACATTCAAAGAAACAGATTTTTTATCTCCTTCAAATATCACTCTTGTGCGGTCTAAGGAAAGTGCTGCTTGTGCACTCGTGGAAATAACACATAATAACCCGATACAAAAATTTTTATTTAGAATAGTCATAACGTCAGCTCTATTAGAATTAAATTTTTATTCATTAACATTGGAACATACTAGTATTAAAGATTGGCCATTGTTTTCTATTTTATCAGGGAAATTAATTTGGCATTTTTTATTTCCACCCCAGCTAACAGTCATTGATTCATTTGGATTAATACCTGTTATATAAGCATTACCAAATTCACCTACTATGCCAGTATTTCTATCTTTCGAATTCGTTATTTGAGCTGCAAAAGGAGGATAACTGCCATCATTTAACCTAATAACAACCATTAATTTCATACCTGAATTAACTTCAAATTTACGATAACCAATAGCACCTTCAGTCAACGTTGCTAATAATACGTTGTCATTAACCTCGGCATCCTCAGGAAGGTTATTAATATCAATTTTAATTTTATTTTTATAATAACTATTCACTTCAGGTAAAATAGCTTTGCCGAAAGCATTTGTATAGACAGGAGTGCTATATCCTTGAACAGGAATATTTTCAACACCATCGGTATCAACTAACAGACGTGTACCACCAGGTAAACTACTTCTATGTATGGCCCCACCATTCATTGTCATAGTCAAACCACCCTGCACATTCAAACCAAATGCAGTATATTGATTATGAACATAAGCAGCTGTCCCGCTTAACGTGGCATTATTCGTTTCATGATAAATATAAGCGTTAGCAAGACCACCTTTACGTTGATTACCCGCACTTATTCTATATGAAGTATTATCATCAACACGATTGAAGAAACCAACGCTATTTGAAATATTATTATCATTATCAATGTTTGAACTGTAACTTAAATTACCACCAGTTCCCCAAGGCATGGTCATACTTACATAAGCACCTTGGTCATTACCCCAATTACTTTTATTTCTAAATAGACTTAATGATAAAGATAAATTTTTATAATTACCGATGTCAAAATATTTTATTGCAGTGAAATCATAACGGTTTTGGTCAGGCTGATTCCAATATGTTTGGTAACGATAATTTAAACCTGTTGAAAGTCGATAATCTCTAAAGTTTTTACTTAGTGTAACGGTATATAATTCTTTTTGGTGATTTTCCCGAATACCATTATTTTGTTGAGCATCTAAAAATTGAGACATACTCATAAAATCACGTTCAGAAAAACGGTATCCAGCAAATTGTATTTGGCTATCTATATCATCAAATCTTTTCGAATAACTAATTCGATATGAACGACCTTGGTACTTATCTTTGTTACCACCATTATAAAGCTTAGCAATAGATTGAGTTACATCAAACGACAGTGCACCAAATATAAGTAAATCACGTCCAAAACCAGCAGAAAACGCATTATAATTTTGGCTATTAATACTACCTGCAAATAGTGACCAACCGTTTGTTACACCCCATGAGAACTCACCTGTGGCAAACACATCCCCATTAACTCGGTGATCCATATCTGCTGGGCGTCCAAAAGCGACTTTATATCTCACTTGTCCAGGACGAGTTAGATAAGGGATTGTCGCAGTATTAACTTGATATTCTTGAACACGTCCATCTTGCTCTTCAACTCTAACGTCTAAAGTACCACTAACTGCACTACTTAAATCTTGAATGCTAAAAGGTCCGGCGGCAACTTGGGTCTGATAAATAATTCGTCCTTGTTGCGAAATAATGACTTGAGCACTGGTCTGTGCGACACCATTAACCTCTGGAGCATATCCACGTAAATTTGGTGGTAACATAGATAAGTCAGAACCTAATACCGCACCAATAAATCTAAATGTATCAAATAGATCAGATTCTAAATAAACTTCTCCCAACGTTAATTTAGCTTTTAGCTGGGAAATTGCGCGATAAGCATAAAATCGGCTCCACTTAAAATCTGTATTTACAGTCTCTTCAGATCCTGTACCATGGTTTAAACGTCCTTGCCAATCACCACGAACACGCCAAACACCTAAGTTAATACCAGTAACACCATTACTATTTAATGAATATGTATTATTTCCTGACTTATGAGGTCTATTTGTTTTAGCATTTATATTGTAGTCAAATATAAGTCCAGAGATACCTTCATCCCAACGTGAAGCTGGCTCCCATGTTGCATCTGAATATTCGATATAGGCTTGAGGCATACTAATATGTAATGTCAATGTACCAAGATCACCAGTATAAGTTGCACCAGGGAGTGAACTCCAATCAAGGCAACTTTCATCATTTAGCCAAGTGATTTGTTTCAATATTTCTGGTTTTAGGGCTAATAATGAAACTTGTTCTGGTGATAAACAGACTGAACTACCTGTTTCTCGAGATTCATCAGCATAAAAAGTGATTGGTTGTTCAGCAATAACATTTTGGTTAAGCTGAATTTTTAATGTGTAGGTTCCTGGTAGAATATACCCTGACTTTGAAAACTGGGTGACATCAATATTTTCGCCATCTTCTAAATTAAACATATTTGAACTAAATTCAAATGTGTTTGAATAAGCCGGATTAAAAATAAAAAAGGCACTTATTATGATCAGCTTTCTTACTAATACATTTTTTATTTTCAATAATAACATTATGATTATCCGAATAACTAGAATTAGTAATAACTGATTCTATAAATAATAATAGTATGAAAATCACCTGCTCTTATATCAGAGCCATCAGCAATAAGTCTTAATTTATAATTTAAAAACATATCCCCAGGTGAGATTTGTATTTTATCCATACTCTTCCCTGGTATAGCTAACTGCTCACTGGTATCTTTTATTTGTAAAACAACGCCTCTTGCGTCTCCATTGACGGTATAATAATTACCATTATTAGCTCCATCAAAAGTTACATCGAAACTTTCCCATTGAAAGTTTTCTTTTGCTGTTGACACCAACTGGCAATCTATCAATTTAATTGAAAACTCTTTTTCTGGAGATGAACCATATTGGGACATATATGAAATAGGAATAATACCTAAATCTATTGATTGATCTGCACTTCCCGTATCAATTAAGCAAGGTGTTTCAACTATAGTTCCCCTCATATCAACTCGACCATGTCCTTGTTCTGTGGACGAATACGTATATGAAGTGACTAATAATAATGATAAAAGAGATATCAATTTTTTCATTAATAGTTCCAATTAGTAGAACAGGTCAGTTTTATATTAATAAAACTGACCTGCTATTTCTTATTGGTATGCTAAAGTAAAGTTAGCGGTTGCGTAGAATTCACCGACTTTAATAGCCTCATCACCTGTACCACCAAGACCTTTCACATAAGAAGCGAATTGTAGAGTGTTAGGACCAGTACTTAATTGGTGTGGTTTAGTGGCAACGTTGTTCACTACTTTGCTGTCACCAGAAACAATTGCAATACCAGCACCCATTCCTTCTTTGCCATCAAATCCAATTAAGTTGGTATCTTTACCAGCATCAGTGAAGCTAAATGTAGTAGTAACTTGTTTATCAGTTAAGTCAGAGATATCACAGTCAGCTAATTCAATGCTAAATGTTTTAACATGACTTTCACCAGTGTTACTATTAGCAGCTAGTTCCTTACGAGATATTTGGCCGAAATCAACTTCGATTGGGTTTTCTGATTCTATTGAGCATGGAGCATCAATAATATAGCCGTGGAACTTCACTTGACCAGAATCTTGACCTTGTCCACCAGCAGCAAATGCTGATGAGCTTAAAGCTACGGCAGTAGTAATTAAAGTAGCAACAATAACCTTTTTCATACTTTTCCTCTATAATATAAGTAACATCTTATTGACTCTAACGGATGAGCACTTTTAAAAATGATGGACATAGGTATCTTATTTCCATAATAAGATAAACATAATATTCCTTTTAATTTTAAATAAAGGAATATTATGTTTACTCATTAGGGAAAAACTAATGAAATAAATTTTTAGCTTAATGCGCTGATTTAACAGCTAAATTTGGTGGCCCCTACTGGACTTGAACCAGTGACCAAGCGATTATGAGTCGCCTGCTCTAACCAACTGAGCTAAGGGGCCTTAATGGAGTGTGATTATACGTGCCATTTGGCACTAGGTCTAGCCTTTGAATGACTGTATGCGCAATTTATGTTCAATTTAAACAATAAAAAAATAAAACAGAGAATAACTATGATATCAATAAGATAGCGTAACGATATCATTAATAAGCATGCGTACAGATACAAAAATATAAATAATAAGGCTATTTTTTATAAATATATGTAGGTGAAATCTATCGTAGTTTAAAGAGATTGTAGATATCGTATCTAAATCCTCATAAAAAAACGCCTGTGATATCACAGGCGTTCATTATAACTTTTATTGAGAGGGAAGTTGATTACTCATCAAGGAAGCTACGTAACACTTCAGAACGGCTTGGGTGGCGTAATTTACGCAGTGCCTTCGCTTCAATCTGACGAATACGTTCACGGGTAACATCAAACTGTTTACCCACTTCTTCCAAGGTATGGTCTGTATTCATATCAATACCAAAACGCATACGCAAGACTTTCGCTTCACGCAGTGTTAAGCCAGCTAACACTTCGTGAGTTGCTGAGCGTAAGCTTTCTGATGTCGCAGAATCCAGTGGCAATTCGAGAGTTGTATCCTCGATAAAATCACCTAAATGTGAATCTTCATCGTCACCGATTGGGGTTTCCATGGAGATAGGTTCTTTAGCGATTTTTAGTACCTTACGGATCTTGTCTTCAGGCATTAACATGCGTTCTGCAAGCTCTTCTGGTGAAGGCTCACGTCCCATCTCTTGCAACATTTGACGAGAGATACGGTTCAGTTTATTAATCGTTTCGATCATATGAACAGGGATACGGATTGTACGCGCCTGATCAGCGATTGAACGAGTAATTGCCTGACGGATCCACCATGTTGCATAAGTTGAGAACTTATAACCACGACGGTATTCAAATTTATCAACCGCTTTCATCAAACCGATATTCCCTTCCTGAATTAGGTCAAGGAACTGTAAGCCACGGTTGGTATATTTTTTCGCGATAGAGATAACGAGACGTAAGTTCGCTTCGACCATCTCTTTTTTCGCACGACGTGCTTTTGCTTCACCGATAGACATGCGACGGTTAATATCTTTAACCTGTTCGATTGTCAATCCAGTTTCAACTTCAATTTGTTGCAGTTTTTGTAAGCTGCGTTGTACTTCTTCTTCAATGCCTGCTAGCTTTTCAGACCAAGGCTTATTCATTGCTCGAGCAGCAGTAAACCATGTGTCATTAGTTTCGTTACCTGTAAACAGCGTAATGAAGTTTTTCTTAGGCATCTTAACTTGATCAACACAAAGACGCATGATGTGACGCTCTTGAGTACGAACTCTGTCCATCATTTCACGCATATTGTTAACCAAATAATCAAACTGTTTCGGTACTAAACGGAACTGTTTGAAAATTTCAGATAACAATAAGATTTCAAGCTCTGTATCTTTGTGGTTGCGACCTTTCGCCTTGATAGTTTGGCGAGTTTTTTCGTATTGCTCACGAAGCTCAGTAAACTTCTGACGTGCTAATTCAGGATCGATGCTGTTATCGTCATCGCTATCGCTGTCATTGTCGCCATCTTCGTCTTCATCTTCATCTTCGTCTTCAGCGTCATTGGCAACTTCATCATCTTCTTTGCCTAAATTGACATCTTCACTTTCTGCCACTTCTTCGGCATTAGGGTCAATAAATGCAGTAATTAAGTCTGAAAGACGTGCTTCGCCTGCTTCAACACGATCATATTGTTCAAGAAGATAAGTAATTGCTTCAGGATATTCTGCAACGGAACATTGAACTTGATTAATACCATCTTCAATGCGTTTTGCGATATCAATTTCACCTTCCCGGGTGAGCAGTTCAACTGTACCCATTTCACGCATATACATACGCACAGGGTCGGTTGTACGGCCAATCTCAGATTCTACACTAGAAAGTACCTGAGCTGCGGCTTCTGCAGCATCATCATCAGTATCATTTGAATTTTCTGCCAGCATCAGATCATCGGCGTCAGGTGCTTCTTCCATAACCTGAATGCCCATGTCGTTAATCATCTGGATGATGTCTTCGATTTGATCTGAATCGACGATATCTTCCGGCAGATGGTCATTGACCTCAGCATAGGTCAGGTAGCCTTGCTCCTTACCTTTAGTAACAAGTAGCTTCAGCTGTGACTGCGGGTTTTGCTCCATAAGACGGTATCCACACTTCAAAGTAATTTGGGTTGGTGTCGGGTCGGCGATAACTGTTTAGCCAACAATAACTACGGAGGGGCATTTTCATTGTCGATTGCTACGATCCCCTCAGCGTAGCAAATGTAGGTTTTTAGTACCTACCGATAGCGGCAATTAAGCCGTGTTTTTAATCTTAATTTTGTATTTACTTTTTAACGCGTGCCTGTATTATCAATTGGACTTCTTCGCGTTCATCTTGCGTTAGACCTTCTGTTCTCTCTTTCGCAATAAGCGCGTTTAAACGTTCGTCCATTGCGGTTAAAAAAATATGATCTAACGTGTCTGTAAAGGTTTTTTCTGCAATCTCATCTATATCTATATCGTTCCACATTGCCAATTTTTCAAGCTGTTTACCGAATTTATTCTCTCTATAGAGTTCGATAATCTGTCCTGTATTCAGGCCTGGTTGTGCTTGGCAAACAGAAACTAATTCAATAAAAAGCGATAAACCTGCGATTTTTTCTGTACTTAATCCCTCGAGAGGGGGCACTAATTTAGAGAATTCTGGGTTTTGTATCAATAGGGCAATCAATATACGCATCGGTGTTGTGCGTAATTTTGTCGGTTGATACGATAACTCGTGATTAACCGGCGTTCTGCCAAATAATCGATCCATCTGCTCAATATCGGGATTTCCCGTTAAGCTTCCAAGCTCTCTTAATAAATATAGACGTAAAGTTTCACTTGGGATCTTATCTATTAATGGTCTGGCTAAACTATATAGCTTACCATTGCCTTCTTGAGTACTCAGATCCACTTGAGGAACGAGTGAATCAAATAAAAATTCTGATAATGAATGTGCTTGTTCCATACGTTTTTCAAAAGATTCTTTACCTTCACGACGAACCAGAGAATCGGGATCATCACCTTCGGGTAAAAACATAAAACGTAAAGAGCGGCCATCATTTAAAAAAGGAAGGGCGGTTTCTAATGCTCGCCATGCGGCATCACGTCCAGCTCTATCTCCATCATAGCAGCAAATAATGTTATCCGTTGTTCGAAAAAGCAACTGGATATGTTCTGCTGTGGTGGAGGTTCCTAATGAGGCAACGGCATAATCAATACCAAACTGTGCTAATGCCACAACATCCATATAACCTTCAACAACTAATAGCTTTGTGACGTTATTATTAGATTGTTGTGCTTCATAAAGTCCGTAAAGTTGACGGCCCTTATGGAAAATCTCTGTTTCTGGTGAGTTTAAGTATTTAGGTAAATCATCACCTAAAACACGCCCACCAAAGGCAATAACTCGGCCACGTCTATCTCGGATAGGAAACATGACGCGTTGGCGAAAACGATCATAAGTGCGACCATTATCGTTAGTGATTACCATACACGCTTCAAGAAGTAAGGCTCTATTATCGGCATCTTGACCAAAACGTTTTAGGACGTTATCCCAACCAGTTGGCACAAATCCAATAGAAAAACGGGTAATAATTTCTTCACTAAGCCCACGATGCGCAAGGTAGTTTCTTGCTTCCTGTGCATCAGGTTTATTGAGAGCGTTACTATAATACTGATTCAATCTCTCCATCACTTGATAGAGATTTTGTCTTATATGTCGTTCAATAGGGCTACTGCCTGTTCCTGATTCATAAGGAACTTCTAACCCATGCATTGCTGCTAACTCTTCAATGGTTTCGACAAAATCGAGCCTGTCGTAATTCATCAAAAAATCAATAGCATTGCCATGCGCGCCACAACCAAAACAGTGGTAAAACTGTTTGTCACTATTTACTGTAAAAGAGGGCGTTTTTTCATTATGAAACGGACAACACGCTGAATGATTTTTGCCTTGTTTTTTTAACGGCACGCGAGCGTCGATAAGATCGATGATATCGGTTCGAGCTAGCAAATCATTGATAAATGAACGTGGAATTCGTCCAGCCATAAGCCCTTTTACGCCTGTTGTTGAACGAGAATAAGCCGCGCTCTCGAAAGAAAGCACGGCCTTTAACTGCGACTACTGTGTCTGCATATGTTGCGGTATAAGCCGCAATATATTAGTACAGACGAGTACGACGTGCGTTTTCGCGAGCTAATTTTTTAGCGTGACGTTTTACTGCTGATGCTTTAGCACGTTTACGTTCAGTCGTTGGTTTTTCATAAAACTCACGACGACGAACTTCTGCTAATACGCCTGCTTTTTCACAAGAGCGTTTGAAACGACGAAGAGCAACGTCAAATGGCTCGTTTTCACGTACTTTGATTACCGGCATGTGCCTCTCACCTCAATAGAAATCGGTTTGCGCTGGCATTATTTAAGCCAGCCGACATTTAAAATGGTGCGGAATTTTACTTCAAAGCAGGGCACTTTGTAAAGAGATGCACAAAATTGAAACGCAAACTCTCACTTTTGTGTCTTTTTAATAAGCACAAAAAGCGAAAGTCGCTAACCACACATTTAAATCACTTAAAATAGGTGGATAATTATAGACCAGAAAAAGGAATTTGTCACATGCTGGTATGTAAAAGATGTCGTGAAGGCGTATAAAATCACCGAAATAATGATACAATTGACTTATTACGCGGATCAGCGATGAAGAATTTGGAAGCGTCATGCGAGTTTTAGGTATTGAAACATCTTGCGATGAAACCGGTATCGCAATTTACGATGATAAAGCCGGTCTATTAGCAAATCAACTTTATAGCCAAATTAAATTGCACGCCGATTATGGTGGTGTGGTTCCTGAGTTGGCTTCACGAGATCATATCCGTAAAACAGTGCCACTTATTCAAGCCGCGCTTAAAGAAGCAAATCTGACTGCAAAAGATATTGATGCGGTTGCTTATACTGCGGGACCTGGTCTTGTAGGCGCATTACTTGTAGGTGCAACTATTGGGCGTTCATTAGCGTTTGCGTGGGATGTTCCCGCTATTCCTGTTCATCATATGGAAGGCCATTTATTAGCACCAATGCTTGAAGAAAAAACCCCCGAGTTTCCATTTGTGGCACTTCTGGTTTCTGGTGGTCATACACAGTTAATTAGTGTGACAGGAATTGGTGAATACACCTTATTGGGTGAATCTATAGATGATGCTGCTGGTGAGGCTTTTGATAAAACGGCAAAACTGTTGGGATTAGATTACCCTGGTGGTCCAGTATTATCGAAAATGGCGCAACAAGGTACAGAAGGCCGCTTTGTTTTTCCTCGTCCAATGACAGACAGGCCGGGACTTGATTTTAGTTTCTCAGGTTTAAAAACTTTTGCGGCTAATACTATTCGTCAAAATGATGATACAGACCAAACGCGCGCGGATATCGCACGCGCGTTTGAAGATGCAGTTGTTGATACGTTAGCAATAAAATGTCGTCGAGCCTTAGAACAAACAGGTTTTAAGCGTTTAGTCATGGCGGGTGGAGTGAGTGCAAACCGCACATTACGTGCAAAAATGGAAGCTGTTATGAAGCAAATCGGTGGAGAAGTCTTTTATGCTCGCCCTGAGCTTTGTACAGATAATGGCGCAATGATTGCATTGGCAGGTATGATCCGTTTTAAAGGTGGTACAGAAGGCCCATTAAGTGTGACGGTAAGACCACGTTGGCCTTTAGCTGAATTACCTGCGCTTGATAAGCAATAATTTATTTGAGTATTTAGATTTTATTCCTTTGTTAAAAAGCCACTTTTTTTCAAAAGTGGCTTTTTGTTTTTGGTGTTTATTTGAAGCGTAGCGTAATGTAATTAATCTTCTTTTTCTTGTTCTTTTGCTTCTTGAATGATCTCTTTTTCTGTTTTTTCCGTTTTTTTCTTCAATTTTTGCCAAATCCGACTCTCTTGACCACGCCATAAACGTTGAATATTGTCATGATGGCGGTAAAGTACAAGGCATGATAATAACGCAACGGGATAAGTGAATTCTGGTTTAAACCACCAAACATAAAAAGGGGCGAGTAATGCGCTGATAATCGCGCCAAGTGATGAATAGCCACTAAGTAATACGGTGAGTAACCACGTTCCTGCGATAAGACCACTTAAATCCCAGCCAATTGCGGCAATGGCACCAAAGGCGGTTGCAACCCCTTTTCCTCCTTTAAAGTGGAAAAAAACAGGGTAGATATGCCCAAGACATGCGGCAATGGCAACAATGCCGAGGTAAAAAGGAGGCACATTTAAGTAATAGGCGAGCCAAACAGGGATCATCCCTTTTAGGACGTCACAGATAAGAACGGCTGCTGCGGCTACTTTTCCACCAATACGTAGGACGTTGGTCGCTCCGGGATTGCCAGAGCCAAATTTTCTTGGATCAGGTAATCTTGCCAGTCGGCAAATCAATATCGCGCTGGAGATTGAGCCGCACAAGTAGGCGAAGATGATCATTCCAAGTGCGTTAGCACTCATTTGTATTCTCCAATGTTTATGTAAGTTCGTTAGGCATGTATGGATAATACGCATATTTCATCGGAAGTGGTATCCGATGAACAGAAAAAATAAGAGATGACGTGATGGATATCGTATTTATTGAGCAATTATCAGTAATAACTACAATCGGTGTTTATGATTGGGAAAAAACCATAAAACAAAAATTAGTGTTCGATATCGAAATGGAATGGGATAACAAACGCGCATCCCAAACTGATGATGTTGTTCATTGTTTAGATTATGCCAGTGTGAGCAATGCAATCATTGATTATGTCGAGAGTCGACGTTTTGAATTAGTTGAACGAGTAGCTGAAGAAGTGGCACAGCTATTGATAACGCAATTTGCTGTACCAAGAGTAAAAATTAAATTAGCGAAACCGGGAGCTATTGCACAAGCGACAAATGTGGGTGTGATTATTGAGCGTAAAGCTTAATTACTCACTTTCTCGATTAAGTTGCGATTTCCATTTAATAATCGCAACTTCTCGTTGCTTGGTTAGCGCATCTCGTATTGCACTTCCTTTTAATCCACTTTCAATGATTGGCTTAATATCCACATTATTTGCAACGGCGAAAGCTTGGCAAAAAAATGCGTGTTGTGGATAAGCTCGGTTTTCTAACCCGAGACGTCCTCTAGCATCCGCTTCACTGACCATTGCTAATTGTTCAACACGTTCAGGCTTTCGCCATGCATCAATAGCATCAAATAAGCGGATAATTTTAGAAGGGCGCATTCTATCGATACGATGGATATGATCGTGAAATTTTGCTGTTAAACGAGCCAAATCACGAATGTGATTTGGAATACGATATCGTTGACACAATGCTTCAACTAAAGGTACACCAGCAGGGCCATGACCGTGATGATGAGGCCAATTTTCAGGAGGCGTTAATCCTTTTCCTAGATCATGACATAAGGCACTAAAGCGTACCGCAATATCGTCTGTTAATTGACTGGCGATATTCAGTACCATCATGGCATGAATACCCGTATCGATTTCTGGGTGCCATTTTTCAGGAGCTGGTACGCCAAATAAGGCATCAATTTCGGGGAAAAGAACTTTTAAAGCACCGCACTGGCGTAAAACTTCAAAGTAAACCTGAGGGGCATGGCTCTCAAGGGCTTTTTCAGTCTCTTTCCAAACGCGTTCTGCCGTTAGTGCATTTAGTTCGCCACTTTGTGCCATTGTCTTCATTAATTGCAGTGTTTCTGGTGCTACGCTAAAACCTAAAGGCGCAAATCGAGCCGCAAAACGTGCAACCCGCAAAACTCTTAAAGGATCTTCTGAAAAGGCATCGGAGACGTGGCGAAGCAATCGTGCATTGATGTCATCTATACCTTGGTAAGGGTCAATGTATTCACTATTTGCAGAATGCGCTATGGCATTTATAGTGAGATCGCGACGTGCAAGATCGTCTTCTAATGTGACATCAGGAGCGGCATAACAAGTAAATCCCGTGTAACCTGATCCAGATTTTCGTTCCGTACGTGCAAGTGCATATTCTTCATGTGTATCAGGATGAAGAAAAACAGGAAAATCTTTGCCGACTTGTTGATAGCCTTGTTGTAACAGTTCTTCGGGTGTTGCGCCAACAACAACCCAATCTCTGTCTTTTACAGGTATCTGTAATAATTGATCACGCACAGCGCCACCAACAAGGTATATATTCACGGGATCATGATTCCTTTTGGCTGAATATTAGTTCATCCAACGATCGTTGCGTTTACGACGACGAGGAATGATATGCGGAAGGATCAGACCAAAAATCAGACCTGCACCAGCAACACCACCACCATACATAAACCACTGTAAAATGATGTCACGTTGTCGGTCATCTAACTGTTGATTAGCAAAATCGAGTTTTTTCTCTGCGACAGCGAGCTTTGTTCTCATTTGCTCATTTTCTTTTTTCAAACCATTGATGATGTCATCGCTGTTTGAAACTTTATTTTGCATATCAATGGTGCGTTGGTTCCAGCTTTGGTCGATATTTGCCAGTTTATCACGCAGTGTTTGGATCTCTTTTTCCATAGCAGGGATGCGAGTACGCATACTTGGCTGTGTGCTGAGTTGGTTTTCTGGTAACCAAACGGTACGATCTTTATCATCTTTAACCTGTACATAACCCGTTGCTGCATTACGAGAAAGTACAGTCACGGTTGAGCCCGAATTTAAAGAGCCAACAATTCGATACTGATTTCCAGGTCCACTGTGTACATAAGTGGATAATTCATCGGAAACATAGCGAGTTTCTGCGTGTGAGCTCAGAGAAACACCTAAGCCAAGTAAGGAAAGAAAAAGTAAGGGTAATTTTCGCATTATGTTTTCAACTTTTTTATCTATACAAGAGAATATTTTTACTGATACTAAAGAGTAAAGTTTGCGTAAGCAAATAGTAAACCAGAATGAGAACACTCTTAACTGGTAGAATATAGGGATAATCTGCCTTTTATTCATTATTGTTATTAGGCTATCACTTGCTAAATGAAAATGCGTTAAATATTTTACTAATCAATTGATTTACTTAAGGGAAATAGAATGAGCCAATTAGAAACCGAACTCAAAATGAGTGCCATACCTGCCGCTATTCCTCACATTATTCAGCGCATTCTGACTCTACCACATCAGCACGCTGCCCCCAAAAAGCTGACTAATCTTTACTTTGAGACGACAGATAATCAAATTCGTCGTTGGGATATGGGGTTGCGTATTCGTGGTGTTGATGAACGTTATGAAATGACAATTAAAACAGCGGGTAAAGTTGTTGCAGGTTTGCATCAACGTCCAGAATATAACGTTGAATTAATACAACCTAAATTAGATTTGGCTCGCTTTCCTGCGGAAATCTGGCCAGAAAAAACGGATCTCACTTTATTAGAATCCCAGCTTAATGTGTTATTTCATACCGATTTTTATCGTGAAATCTGGCTTGTTGAGTATCAAGACAGTCAAATAGAAGTGGTCTTAGATCAAGGTGCTATTCGTACTGAGCAATATGAATTACCCATCGAAGAGTTTGAGCTAGAACTTAAAAAAGGTAAGGTGTCAGACGTTATTGCATTAGCGACGTATTTAGGTGAAAAAGGCGGATTACGTCTTGCCTCTCGCAGTAAAGCGGCTCGAGGTTATTATCTGGCAAAAGATAAGCCTGCGTTATCGTTGAGTGTCGTAAATCTTTCTCCTAGTGATACAACGGCACAACAACTGACAAAATGGTTAAGTGCAATACAGGCATTAGAAGAAGCTATTTTTGCTAATCCAACACCTCCGACAATAACTATGCCAGCGATGTTGGCATTATTTTCAGATTGGTGTAAAAAACAGTCAGATCTGCCTGAATTTATGCAACAGTCACTCAATGCAATTTCACCGTTAACATTTACAACTGCAACCGACTATTATCATGTTTTATGGTTGAACTTTAAGTTATCTTCTACGTCGTGGTTACTGTCTATTGCTTAATTTCCTGACAACGTGAGAATCTATTTATGTCTGTTATCAGTGTACTTCAATCATTGTGGGATAAAGCACAGTGTGGTTTTTCTTCTCAACTTAATGCGCTGGCACCTTTTAGTGAACAAGAACAACAATTTCTTGCATTTAGTCCCTTTGCAACCGAGCATTTTCGGGTTAATCCTCAATGGTTGACTGATATCAGGCAAAATCCACCAACTTGTGTCGAATGGCAGAGTTATGAATCTCAATTAACGGCAAAATTAGCCAATATTGATAATGAAGATGATGTGATGCGGATCTTACGCCAATTTCGTCATCAACAATTAGTGCGAATTGCATGGTTACAATTTTTTCAATTAGGCGATATTCCTTGTGTGCTAAAACATTTGAGTGTATTGGCTGAAACATTAATTTGTGTCGCGAGAGATACGCTTTATCAGCAATGTTGCCAACAATGGGGGACGCCTTGTGATAGTGAAGGTAAACCTCAGCCATTACTGATTTTAGGCATGGGGAAATTAGGTGGATTTGAACTTAATTTTTCTTCTGATATCGACTTAATTTTTGCCTATCCTGAAAATGGATTTACGCAAGGTGGACGTCGAGAATTAGATAACGCACAGTTTTTTACTCGCTTAGGTCAAAAGCTTATTAAAGCGCTGGATCAGCATACCATTGATGGTTTTGTCTATCGTGTTGATATGCGACTACGCCCTTTTGGTGAAAGTGGGCCTTTGGTGATGAGCTTTGCGGCGCTGGAAGATTATTACCAAGAGCAAGGGCGAGACTGGGAGCGCTATGCAATGATCAAAGCGCGTGTTTTAGGTGCAGAAAAGAGAGAGTATTGCCAAGTTTTACGGCAAATGTTGCGTCCTTTCGTTTATCGTCGTTATATTGATTTTAGTGTTATTCAATCACTTAGAAATATGAAATCCATGATAAGTCGTGAAGTTCGTCGTCGTGGCATGATTGATAATATAAAATTAGGCTCTGGTGGTATTCGTGAAATCGAATTTATTACTCAGGTTTTCCAGTTAATTCGTGGAGGAAGGGAGCCTGAGTTACAAAACAATTCATTATTAACAGTGCTTAATGTTATTACCAAACTTGAACTGTTAACGTCACAAGAAACCGCCCAATTGTCTGATAGTTATCTTTTCCTTCGTCGATTAGAAAACTTACTGCAATCTATTGGCGATCAACAAACCCAAACTTTACCTGAAAGTGAAGAAGATAAAGCACGGTTAACTTTCGCAATGGGATTTGATCATTGGGATACGCTTTATCAAGAGATTAACCACAAGATGCAGGCTGTTTCCGTGATTTTCACGCAATTAATTGGTGAAGAAGACGAGAACGATGATGAAGATGATATCTCTGAATTTAAACGTCTTTGGTTACTTGGACGCTTACCTGAAACGTCGTCATTATTTCATGAAACATTAACCATTGAAGCGCTTGAGGCTATAAATCAGACGTTGCAGATTTTTCGCCAAGATATTGGCAAGCGAACTATTGGGCCGAGAGGACGCGATGTTCTTGACGCCTTAATGCCAAAACTATTGGCTAAAATTTGCCAGCAACCTCAAACATTAGTCACGTTAAAACGGATCACTCCATTACTATTAAGCATTGTCAGTCGCACGACATATTTAGAGTTGATGCAAGAGTCTGATGAAGTTTTAACACACGTTATTCGATTATGTGCAGCATCTCCGATGATCGCAGAACAATTAGCGCTTCATCCTTTATTGTTAGATGAATTACTTGATCCTAATTCACTCTATCAGCCACTACCTTTAGATGCCTATCGTGATGAATTACGTCAATATTTATTACGTGTACCAGAAGAAGATGAAGAGCAACGATTAGAAGCACTGCGCCAATTTAAGCAAGCCCAACTGTTGCGCATTGCTGCGGAAGATATCACAGGTGTATTACCGGTGATGAAAGTTAGCGATCATTTAACCTATTTAGCTGAAGCTATTATTCATGCGGTTGTGCATCAAGCTTGGTCATATATGGTGAAACGTTATGGTGAGCCTGAACATTTATCTCATCGTGATGGATTGGGCTTTGCGGTGATTGGATACGGTAAATTGGGGGGATGGGAATTAGGCTATAGCTCAGATTTGGACTTGGTTTTTTTATTAGATTGTCCAATGAATATCATGACAACTGGAGCAAAACAGATTGATGCC
The DNA here is from genome assembly GCF_003144535.1 of Proteus penneri. Classification (GTDB taxonomy): domain Bacteria; phylum Pseudomonadota; class Gammaproteobacteria; order Enterobacterales; family Enterobacteriaceae; genus Proteus; species Proteus penneri. Next base: position 95,543 of record NZ_PHFJ01000009.1, read on the forward strand.
CGCCAATTTTATCTTCGTTTAGCACAGCGTATTATCCATTTATTTAGTACCCGAACCTCCTCTGGCGTATTGTATGAAGTCGATGCGCGTTTACGCCCTTCGGGTGAATCAGGAATGTTAGTAAGTACGATCCAAGCTTTCGATGAATATCAGAAAAATGAAGCTTGGACATGGGAACATCAAGCCTTAATTCGCGCCAGAATGATTTACGGAGACGAGCAACTACAACAGATGTTTTCACGTATTCGTCATGAAACGTTGTGCCTTTCTCGTGATGCTGATGTGTTACAAAATGAAGTCCGCGATATGCGTAAAAAAATGGTGCAACATCTTGCACCAACACAAGCAGACAAGTTTGATTTAAAAAACTCATCTGGCGGCATTACCGATATTGAATTTATCGCGCAATATTTAGTATTGCGTTTTTCTCATCAATACCCTGCTTTAACTCGTTGGTCTGATAATGTGCGTATTTTTGAGCTAATGGCAAAGCATCAAGTAATGGATGAAGATGAAGCTCTCGCTTTAACACATGCTTATGTCACTTTGCGTAATGAATTACATCATCTGGCGTTACAAGCATTACCTGCCATTGTGGATAATCATTGTTTTATCGCAGAGCGAGAGTGTGTATTAAAAAGCAAACTGAAGTGGCTTGGTGAACAAGAGTAATGGTTTGTTAGCATGAAGTCTTTATGTGTATCTCTTTTTGCCTAACAAGTTATGGTATTATTTCGGCTTATTTTGAAAATAAATGTGGAGTATGGGATGAAAGTAACGCTGCCGGATTTTAATAAGGCCAATGTGTTGGTTGTCGGTGACGTCATGTTAGACCGCTATTGGTATGGCCCAACAAGTCGAATTTCACCAGAAGCCCCAGTGCCAGTGGTTAAAGTCGATACCACAGAAGAGCGACCAGGCGGTGCCGCAAACGTTGCAATGAATATTGCGTCTCTTGGTGCTAATTCGCGTTTAGTGGGTTTAACAGGTATTGATGAAGCCGCAAAAGCATTGAGTAATACATTAAATCAGGTCAATGTGCGTTGTGATTTTGTCTCTGTTGCGACACACCCAACGATCACAAAATTACGTGTTCTTTCTCGTAATCAGCAATTAATTCGCCTTGATTTTGAAGAAGGGTTTAGCAACGTTGATCCTCAACCTATCTATGAACGAATTCAACAAGCGTTGCCTTCTATTGGCGCTCTGATTTTATCAGATTACGCGAAAGGCGCACTTTCTCATGTTCAAGAGATGATCCAACTGGCAAAAAAAGCGGGTGTACCTGTATTAATTGATCCTAAGGGATCTGATTTTGAACGCTATCGTGGTGCGACGCTATTAACGCCAAATATGTCTGAATTTGAACAAGTCGTTGGGGTATGTAAAACCGATGATGAGCTGGTGGAAAAAGGGACTCAATTAGTTCGAGATTTAGATCTTGAAGCGTTGCTGATCACTCGTTCAGAACGTGGAATGAGCTTACTTCGTGCAAATGAAGCGCCATTGCATTTACCAACCCAAGCACAAGAAGTCTATGATGTTACTGGGGCTGGTGATACGGTAATTGGTGTATTAGCCACCTCTTTAGCTGCTGGCAAACCTTTAAGTGAAGCTTGTTTCCTGGCTAATGCAGCAGCGGGTGTTGTTGTCGGTAAATTAGGAACATCGACAGTATCACCTATTGAACTGGAAAACGCCATTCGTGGTCGTGCTGACAACGGTTTTGGTATAATGGAAGAAGAACAATTAAAACAAGCAGTTGAATTAGCACGTCAGCGCGGTGAGCGTATTGTGATGACTAATGGATGTTTTGATATTCTTCACGCAGGCCATGTTAGTTATTTAGCCAATGCACGAAAATTAGGTGATCGTTTGATTGTTGCTGTAAATAGCGATGCTTCAACAAAGCGTTTAAAAGGTGAAACTCGTCCTGTTAATCCATTAGAGCAACGTATGACAGTGCTTGGCGCTTTAGGTGCAGTAGACTGGGTTGTTGCATTTGAAGAAGATACACCACAGCGTTTAATCGCTTCTGTCTTACCGGATATCTTAGTGAAAGGTGGTGATTATAAACCTGAAGATATCGCGGGTAGTAAAGAAGTTTGGGCTGCAGGCGGTGAAGTAAAAGTGCTAAACTTTGAAGATGGCATTTCTACAACAAATATTATTAATGCGATTAAAAAGAAATAATTAAGCTCTTTTATTAAGTTTAAAAAGCACTCTACGGGGTGCTTTTTGCTATAGCGATTATTTATTATTAATAACTATTGCTCTCGTTTTAAATGATACTCAACAATATAATCTTGGGTATTTCTATACATTATTGAATAATTTATATAATCACCATTGGTGCTGTATGATAATGTGCTGAGTCTTAATATTGGAATGTTATTCTCTATTTTTAATAATTGACAAATATTGTTGTCTGGTATTATAGGGTGAAATGTCTCGTAACTTCCCGCTATTTTTATTTGGCAAATATTTTCAATAAAATCAAATTTAGAACCTTCTAAATGGGTTAAGGTTAAATTACGAAAATATTTAACAGGCATATAACTATCTTCAACAATAAGTGGTTTATTATCAACGTAACGTATTCTCCTTGAATAAAAAATACGTTCATTTGAATTAATTCGTAGTTTACTGGCGATAGATAAAGGACAGGGAATAACGCTAAATTCTATCACTTCACTTCTTACATTGTGGCCTGTATTTGCCATTAATTCGACAAAGCCTTTTAGGCTAGCATTTTCATGATGAACATCTTTTTCTTTAATATAAGTACCAGAGCCATGTTTTCGTTCTAATAATCCTGCGGTCACTAATAAATCCACCGCTTTACGTATTGTCATTCTCGATACGTTGTATTGTTGTGCTAATGATTTTTCTGCTGGTAAAGGGTCACCAATTTGGTATCCAGCCGAATTTATTTGAATTCTTAGGCTTTTTGCAATGTCTTTGTAGATCACTTTTATACCTCTTTTCACTCTTAAAATCGGCTCTTTTTATTTAATCTATCTGAATATAATTTTTTGATATATAAGAAAATCATTTATAACTCTAAAATGTGAACGTTATCAAAAAATAAAAAGTGATCTGCCTTTTGACTAAAAATGAGATCACTTTGACTGAAAGATTAGTATGAATCAGATCACGAATAACTCATTTCAGATGAGAGAATAAAGAGAAAAGAATCTAATCTGAATTTACAGAAAAAAAATGAATTAAATAGCATATCGTTTCAGTAGCAGTAAATAAGAGGATATTTTTATGCTCAGTCAAATACAACGATTTGGTGGAGCCATGTTTACTCCTGTCCTGCTATTTCCATTTGCAGGTATTGTTGTAGGCATTGCAATTCTATTACAGAATCCATTATTTATTAGTGAAGATTTATTAAGACCCGATAGTTTATTTTCCCAAATTGTTCATATTATTGAAGAAGGGGGATGGACTGTTTTTCGTAATATGCCTCTTATTTTTGCAATTGGCTTACCAATTGGTTTAGCTAAAACTGCACAAGCAAGAGCTTGTCTTGCTGTAATGGTAAGTTTTCTCACTTGGAATTATTTTATTAATGCAATGGGAATAGTTTGGGGCAGTTATTTCGGCGTAGATTTTACAAATGAAATCGGCGGAAATAGTGGCTTAACAATGATAGCTGGAATTAAAACATTAGATACCAGTATTATTGGAGCAATTATTATTGCGGGTATAGTTACCGGTATTCATAATCGTTATTTCGATAAACAACTTCCTGTCTTTTTAGGTATATTTCAAGGAACATCTTATGTTGTATTAATTAGTTTTTTTGTGATGTTACCTTTAGCGTGGATAACATTATTTTTCTGGCCTAAAGTGCAAATTGGTATTCAATCTTTGCAAGTATTTATGGTTGAATCTGGCTCTTTAGGTGTTTGGATATATACCTTTCTTGAACGTATTTTAATTCCTACTGGCTTGCATCACTTTATTTATGGTCCTTTTATTTTTGGTCCCGCTGTCACTGAACATGGTATTCAAGTTGATTGGGCTCAAAATATGCAATATTTCAGTCAAAGCACCCAATCTTTAAAAGAGTTATTTCCTGAAGGTGGCTTTGCTTTACATGGCAACAGCAAAGTCTTTGGTTCTATTGGTATAGCACTTGCTCTTTATTTTACTGCTGCACCTAAAAATAGAGCCAAAATTGCAGGTTTACTTATACCCTCTGCATTGACCGCGGTATTTGTGGGAATAACAGAACCGTTAGAGTTTACATTCTTATTTATCTCTCCGTTATTGTTTGCCATTCATGCCGTGTTAGCCGCCACATTAGCGACAACGCTTTATCACTTTGGTGTTGTCGGAAATATGGGTGGGGGGATCATCGATAATTTCCTGCCTATGAATTGGATCCCTATGTTCCATAACCATTACGGGATGATTATTACACAAATAGTCATAGGCCTTATTTTTACAATGATTTGGTTTGTGGTGTTTAGAACATTAATTATCAAACTTAATTTAAAAACACCAGGTCGTGAAGAAGATGATGAAGAGATCAAGCTTTATAGCAAACAAGATTATAAAAATAAAAAGTCACAAACTTCAGATAGTTCAAAAACAGAAAAAGAAGACCGCAAACTCGCCCTTCCTAAAGGCATTCTTGAAGGCCTAGGGGGAAGTAAAAATATCAAATCTTTAAATAACTGTGCAACACGTTTACGTATTGAAGTGATAGATAACGAGATAGTTGAAACGGATGCCTATTTTAAAGGGCTCGGTGTACATGGTGTGGTGCGTAAAGGTCATGCATTACAAATCATTATCGGGCTACACGTTTCTCAAGTGAGAGACAAAATTGAACAACTTATGAAAGAAGATACACAAAATATCACCTTGTCGGAGGCTATATAATGAAGAAGTTCTCAGTCGTAATTGCAGGTGGCGGTAGTACATTTACACCCGGTATTATTTTGATGCTACTGGAAAATTTAAAACGTTTTCCATTAAGAGCCATCAAATTTTATGACAATGATGCCGAGCGGCAAGAAACCATTGCTAAAGCTTGTGAAATAATTCTTACTGAAAAAGCACCTGAAATTGAATTTTGCTATACCACAGATCCTAAAACTGCTTTCACGGATGTTGATTTTGTTATGGCTCATATTCGTGTTGGTAAATATCCAATGCGTGAAAAAGATGAAAAAATTCCTTTACGCCATGGCGTATTAGGACAAGAAACCTGTGGGCCTGGTGGTATCGCTTATGGTATGCGCTCTATTGGTGGAGTATTGGAATTGGTTGAATATATGGAAAAATATTCACCAAATGCATGGATGCTAAATTATTCTAACCCAGCAGCAATTGTCGCTGAAGCTACTCGCCGTTTAAAACCTAATGCGAAGATCTTAAATATTTGTGATATGCCAATTGGCATTGAATCACGTATGGCACAAATTGCAGGATTAAAATCACGCAAAGAGATGCGAGTCCGTTACTACGGTTTAAATCACTTTGGTTGGTGGACTCAGGTCGAAGATTTGCAAGGTAATGATTTACTGCCGGTTATTCGTAAACATGTTGCCGAACATGGATATATTCCAAAAGTGGCAGGTGAGCCGGTTGAAGCAAGTTGGAATGATACATTCGGTAAAGCAAAAGATGTGTGGGCGTTAGATCCATCAACGATGCCAAACACTTACTTGAAGTATTATCTATTCCCAGATTATGTCGTTGCGCATTCTGATCCTCATCATACTCGTGCGAATGAAGTGATGGAGCACAGAGAAAAGAATGTATTTAGCGCTTGTCGAGCCATTACAGCCGCTGGTAAATCATCAGCAGGTCATCTTGAAATAGATGAACATGCCTCTTATATTGTCGATCTTGCAACGGCTATCGCGTTTAATACTCAAGAAAGAATGTTGCTGATCGTTCCTAATAACGGTTCAATTATTAACTTTGATCCTGAAGCAATGGTGGAGATCCCTTGTATTGTCGGAAGCCATGGGCCAGAGCCTTTAGTCATGGGTAAAATTCCATTATTCCAAAAAGGGATGATGGGCCAACAAGTTGCAGTTGAAAAATTAGTAGTAGAAGCATGGATTGAAAAATCTTATTTGAAACTTTGGCAGGCGATTACAATGTCTAAAACAGTACCTAGTGCGACTGTTGCAAAAGCAATTTTAGATGATTTAATTGAAGCGAATAAAGACTATTGGCCAGAATTAAAATAGTTGTTAATAACGATATTTAGTAGATAAAAAATAACCCTGTGTCTTTATGAGATACAGGGTTTTTGCTTTATGGCTTAAATAAGCAATAAAGTCATTGGCTAAGCTTTATTTTCTGCTGGAGTTTCTACCACAATTTCAACCTCTTCAACTTGGGCAACTTCAGCTTGAGGTTTTGCCTGCAGACTCGCTTCTAGCTCATTTAAACGTTGTTCTAAACGATTAAGTTTTTCACGAGTGCGTAATAAGACTTGAGTTTGTACATCAAACTCTTCGCGATTGACTAAATCCAATTTGTTTAATTGAGATTGCAGAACAGTGCGGATTTTTTTATCAATATCATCACCAAAATCTTTAACGCCTTGTGGCAGTACGTTTTGGATTTGGCGCGCGACTTGTTCAAGTTTTTTCGGGTCCAACATGGGAAATCCTCACAAATAAAATAGAAAGCTGAGGTTAAGTGTAATATGAGGACAGAGGGAATAAAACTAGATATCAAGATTATTGTTACTTTTTATTATAAATCGTTAAATAACCGTATGTCATAAAATGATTATGTGATGAAACAAAGATTGTCGCCGATTGATGATTGCCTCTTATAATTTTAAAGCGTATAGTTTCACCGTTAATCTCAGGGCGGGGTGAAAGTCCCCACCGGCGGTAGATACCTGAATACATAGGTAAAGCCCGCGAGCGCTTTGTGTTGCTATTGTAATGCAAAGGTCAGCAGATCCAGTGTAATTCTGGAGCCGACAGTTAAAGTCTGGATGGGAGAGAATAAAATAGCATCAGTAGGATCATTGTATCCATTCCTGCTGTTTCTGCTTGTGTTTTTATTAAGCAGAGATCCACTCCTAAGACTGCCCTGATTCTGGTAACTTTCATTAATTATTGAGGTTTTTTTACCATGAATCAGACGCTACTTTCCGAATTCGGTAATCCATTTGAGCGTGTTGAACTTGCTCTAGAAGCCCTTCGTGCGGGTAAAGGCGTGATGGTGCTCGACGACGAGAATCGCGAAAATGAAGGCGATATGGTTTTCGCCGCAGAAACAATGACTACAGAACAAATGGCGATGTCTATTCGTCATGGTAGTGGTATTGTTTGTTTATGCATTACAGAAGAACGTCGTCAACAACTTGATTTGCCTATGATGGTGGAGAATAACACCAGTCATTTTCATACGGCATTTACAGTAACGATTGAAGCAGCACAAGGCGTAACAACAGGTGTTTCAGCATCTGATCGTTTAACCACAGTACGTGCAGCCGCCGCTGACAATGCAAAACCAAGTGATTTAAATCGCCCAGGTCATGTATTCCCATTACGTGCTCAACCTGGTGGTGTGTTAACGCGTGGCGGACACACAGAAGCATCAATTGATTTAGCAACTTTAGCTGGTTTTAAACCTGTTGCAGTGTTATGTGAATTAACCAATGACGATGGCACAATGGCAAGAGCACCAGAAGTGATTACTTTTGCTAAAAAGCACAATATGCCAGTGTTAACTATTGAAGATTTAGTGGCTTATCGTCTTCGTAAGGAGAAAAAAGCTGGCTGAAATTAACATGTTATAACCGACACTGAAAACACACACACACTTATTTAAGCCACTTAAGGAAACTTAGGTGGCTTTTTTCATATTTTTTGAATAACTATTTCATACTTCTTTGACTATATTTCAAGTAATAAGGCAGTATGCTTATACGATAAGAACACTTGCCATAGAGGTGGTTATGGAAACAAAAATGATGCCAGCACTGTTTATTGGGCATGGTAGCCCAATGAATGTATTAGAAGATAATACATATACTCGCCTCTGGTCAGAATTAGGGGAAACGCTTCCTCAACCTAAAGCGATTTTAGTGATTTCAGCCCATTGGTATACCGATGGAACGTATGTAACGGCAATGTCGCAACCAAAGACAATTCATGATTTTTATGGATTTCCACCAGAATTGTATGCAATAGAATATCCAGCGCGAGGCTCGATAGGTTTAGCCGCACTGATTGAAGATCTGATTGATCCGATTAAATTAAAACTCGATATGGATCAATGGGGATTAGATCATGGAAGTTGGGGAATACTTGAAAAAATGTATCCCAACGCAAATATTCCAGTTGTTCAGTTAAGCATTGATGCACGTCAATCGGCACAATGGCACTATGAATTAGGGCAAAAGCTGGTTGAATTGCGTAAAGAAGGTGTCTTAATTATTGGTAGCGGTAATATCGTTCATAATTTAAGAATGATGGATTGGCAAAACAGCGACGCAACGCCTTATCCTTGGGCATTGGCTTTTAATGAGGTAGTCGAAAATAGTTTACAAAGCGATAAGGTACCAGAAGCGTTATTTACGATTTTATCAACAGAAGAAGGGCGATTGTCACATCCTACTCCCGATCATTTTTTGCCTGCTTTGTATCTATTAGGTTTAAAACAAGCGGGTGAAAAGGTAACAGTGTTGAATAATGATATTGTGAATAAATCATTAAGTATGATGACGTTTCAAATTGGATAAAACCATCCAATAAAACCTATTGATATAAGTAAAAGGCTAAATTCATTTTATGGGATTTAGCCTTTTTTACTAATAACGAAACCTATTTTGAATAAAAAACACCTTACTGCTTATCAGCAATAAGGTGCTCAATATAATTTTAAGATTTCTATTAATCTAAAATAATATGTGGATAGAAGCGTGAAAGATCTTGCGTGATAAGCTCTCTATCTTCTCTGATGCAAATACCTGCAGATTGGTCGTTAACCAGCCAGCTACCAATTAATGTATAGCTATCGCCAAATTTTGGCAGTGGGTGGAAATCCTGAACAATAAAGCCTTCTTCACCGTAAGGACCATCTGCGACAGCAATATCTTTGCCGTTTTCAACAATGCGAATATTTGCACCTTCGCGTGAAAACAGTGGCTTGATAACATAACGTGATAATGAATCAGGCGCTTTACCCTCATAAAAATAAGCAGGTAGCAGATTGGGGTGATTAGGGAACATTTCCCAAAGCATGGGTAATAATGCTTTATTTGAGATAATGCTCTTCCAAGAAGGCTCTAACCAACGAATACCCGCATCAGCCAGTTTAGTTGAGAAGTCTTCGCGGAACATAAATTCCCAAGGGTAAAGCTTAAACATGTTGCTGATTATCTGATCTTGCAGATCAGTTAATTCACCACGTTCACCTAAACCTAGATCTTCAATAAAGACAAAGTCAGTTGTGACTTCTGCTTCTTCAGCACAATCTTGTAAGTATTGAACGGTACCACGATCTTCTTGCGTATCTTGGCAACAAGACATATGCAGATAACGCATTCCGTATTGATCACGAAGCTCTGCAAAACGATCAATCAACTTTTCTTGTATGCTATTAAATTGATCGGCATTTTGCGGTAAACGACCTGCATTGACTTGATCTTCAAGCCAGATCCATTGAAAAAAAGCAGATTCATATAGTGAAGTTGGTGTATCTGCATTATTTTCTAACAGTTTTGCGGGACTTTTACCGTCATACGCTAAATCAAGACGTGAATAGAGCGAAGGTTGAGACGATTTCCATGAATCACGTACAAAATCCCAACAGTGACGAGGGATTTGAAAACGAGTCAGCAACTCTTCACTATTAGCCACTTTATCAGCGACTTGTAAACACATCTGATGCAGCTCTTCTGTCGTTTCTTCTAACGTTTCAACCTCTTCCATTGAGAATTGATAATAAGCATCTTCAGACCAATAAGGTTCGCCATACATTGTATGAAAGTTAAAGCCAAATTCAGTTGCTTTTTCACGCCAATCCGGGCGTTCAATGATATTTTCGCGTTTCATGGTTTTAATTAACCACCTGAACGATAAGAAGATGAACCGGTTGAGCTACGGTTATTATTCGTAGCATTGGTACGTTGAGCCGCAGCTTGTCTTGAAACCGTATTACCAAAGCCACCACGTGTTATTGTTGAGGTTGTTGATGGTTTTGGTGTCATGGCTGTTTTTGGTACGTTCATTTGACGCCCACCAACCGCAGGACCATAGTTACGACCTGTCGCATCCACAAATTTACCGTTTGCAGGGCTTGTTGGATTACGCGAACTAAACAGTGGTTGTGCTGGTGCGCCACCCCCCATTAAGCGACCCATCATATAACCCGCCATTAATGGCATAAAGAAGCTACCACCGGAGTTAGCTTGGGCCATTTGTGAGCTGTCTGGGTTTAAATTATTGGCATTTTCAGTACTCACAGCTTGTCCATCAATCGACGCTGTTTGTGTACATTGAGCGTCACCGAATTCAGCTACACAATCTTCTAATGTTGCGTATTTAGGTGCTGTACGTTGTGCCTCTTGTAATGCAGTACGATAAGAGTCTTCACACTGTGCTGCTTGTGAAGGATTCGCTTGAGCACATTCTTGTGCATTCATATACAGTGAAACTGTCTCATCGCTCTCTTCACATCCTGAAAGCGCGAATACAGCAGTGATGGCGATTGCAACAGGCGCCAGACGATAAGGACGGAATGCTTTACGGAAAGCATCTCGATTAATCGATTTGGTACGTTTCATTGGCATATTGGTAAGATCCATAAAAGGTAACACGTTCAAAATAAAAGCTAGGATAGGTTAAATAGTCTAGAAAATAAATAAGAAACGCCTAATCATCAGGGATAACCAGAAATTTGTGATCTTTATAAGGTTAAGAATAATGAAATTAGGTGAATCTTCTCTTTTTAACCTAATTGTGATTAAGCTATTTGTTAATACAAGAATATAGATATTGTTGAGATCTTAATTTAAGCCATAACATGATATTGTAATGTTAAGAATAAGCATAAAAAAACCGCTTATCAGTTTATTGCTGAAAGCGGTTTTTTATAAGTGGCTAAATTCTTAATTCACGATCACGGAGCAACGTTAAGAGCAGGGCTTGTTAACGAGCGAATAATACTATCTGGTGAAGTAGAAACTTCTGCACCCAGTGTGTTATTTAACTGAATTAAGTCATTTTCATTTAATGTGCCACGTGCATATTCAATATTTAGTTGGTTAATTAAATAGTCATAACGTGCGTTGGATAATTTTTGTTTTGCATCATAAAGTGTTGTTGTGGCATTTAACACATCAACAATAGTACGAGTACCCACTTGATAACCCGCTTCAGTTGCATCTAATGAACTTTGTGCAGAAACAACAACTTGTTGATACGCTTTGATGCTACTGATTGATGCAGAAATATTGTTATAAGAAGAACGTGCGATTTGGACAATAGAACGATAAACCGATTCTAATTGTTCGCTTGCACTCGTAAAACCATATTGTGCTTGTTCAACTTGTGAGCTTGTTCTGCCACCTGTATACAGAGGAATACTAACAGACAGACCAATACTATTTTGACCACTGTAACTATTGCGACTAGTGTTAGGCGTTACAGGAGGTAATGCGCTACCGTGACTATGGCTATTGGATACGCCAGTTGATGCATTTAAATCTACGGTTGGTAAGTGACCAGATTGCGCTAAACGAATATTTTCGCGCGCTAAATCTTGGCCTAAACGTGCACTTAATAAACTTAAGTTACGTTCTTCGGCATCTTTTAACAGTTTCTCAATAGAGTCTGGTGATGTTGTTGAAAAACGGCTGATATTGAGTGATGCCAGATTAATGTAATAAATACCACTGACTTGGCGTAGTTTCTCTAATGCGTTATCTAATTGGTTACGGCCAACCACTTCTTGTGCCAGTACGCTATCATAATTTGCACGCGCATTTTGTACGTCAGTAATAGCCACTAAACCTACGTTAAAACGTTGAGTTGTTTGATCTAACTGACGGTAAACTTGTTCTTTTTGCGCTTCAATAAATGATAATGAATCAATAGCACGTAAAACATCAAAGTAAGCGGTCGCGGTGTCTAAAATCAGCTTTTGCTGACTTGTTTGATAAGTCACATCGCTCATACCCGCAGTTTTTTCTTGAATGTTTAACTGGCGCCATAATGACATGTTAAACACACTTTGAGTTAGCGTTAAACTTGCACCAATAGAATTGGATTCGGTGTTGTTATTATCGCGGTAGCCGCTTTTATAATCGGCAGAGGCACCTAATCCTAATTGGGGTAATAATGAGCCACGAGCTTCATTAATTTTTTCAAAAGCTTGATTTCTTTCAGCTAATGACTTGCGTAACTCAGGGTTACTGTCCTTTGCTTTTTGATAAACTTGAAGCAGATCCTCAGCCTGACTTGCAGTGCTGAATCCTGCCAAACTCATCGTGACCAAAAGAGAGAGCAGTTTTTTCATTTTAATTCCTTGTTGCAACAGTTTCGCTGAGTTGCCTCTGTTAATCTTGATTGGGGATAATTCTAGCAGATTGTTTCCCTAAGTAGGGGTAGCCATTTGTGCCATATCCTTTTATTTTAGATTAACTTTACATGAATTGTTGGCAAATTTCTTTAAATCTGTATTAAACATAAGCAATAAAAAGACTCTTAAATATAACTTAAGGAACATTGTATGAAGAAAAGGGAAAATACACCATTTTTATACGGCCGTGAAGACGTGAAATTGCTCAATCAAAAAGATTTATATAAAGGCTTTTTCCGTATGACTGAGTACCGCTTTAAACATCGCCTTTTTGAAGGCGGATGGAGTGAAGAAGTCAAACGTGAAGTCTTTGAGCGAGGCAATGCGAGTGTTTTGTTAGCTTATGATGCTAAACGTGATGAAGTGGTATTAATTGAGCAAATTCGTATTCCTGCGTATGAAACCAGTGAGACACCTTGGTTGCTAGAAGTGATTGCGGGTATGGTTGAACAAGGCGAAAGCCCAGAAGACGTTGTTAGACGCGAAGCCCAAGAAGAAGCGGGCGTTGTTGTTGGGCGATGCGAGTCAATTATTAGTTATCTTTCTAGTCCTGGTGGCACCAGCGAAAGAATGCATGTTTATGTCGGTGAAGTTGATACAACAACAGCAAAAGGTATTCATGGATTAGCGTGTGAAAATGAAGATATTCGTGTTCATGTTGTTAGCAGAGAACAAGCTTATCGTTGGGTTGAAGAGGGCGTGATTGACAATGCTGCATCGGTCATTGCACTTCAATGGTTACAACTTCATCATATTGAGTTAAGAAAGCGTTGGTCGGTAATTTAATATATTAATCAATCTTTAAAGGGTGTTTTTAGTAATATTATCAAGTAGAGTAACTATCTCTAAGTGTACGATATCAAATGAATTAAATTGTAAAAAGAAGTGAAAAAAACGTGATTGAAAGCGAGAATATTTCTCACTAATCTTTTGAAATGTGTATTGGTTGGCAGATCTTTACTACGAAAATACGTTAACATAACGGCTAATGAGAGTGAAACAAGGAAACCTTTTGGAAAGCCAGCTTGAATTATCGGTGAAACACAAAAACACCGTAAGAATATTACAAATCACAGACACCCACCTCTTTGCTAATGTGGAAGACACTTTGCTGGGCATAAATACTTATCGTAGCTACCATGCGGTATTAAATGCGATTAGAGAGCAGGGTCTTGATGTTGACTTGATTGTAGCAACAGGTGATTTAGTTCAAGATCAAACCTTTGAAGCTTATCAGCATTTTGCAGATGGCATTGCAACGTTAACACCACCTTGTGTTTGGTTGCCAGGTAATCATGACTATCAACCTGCGATGATTGATGCTTTAAATCAGGCAGGCGTTTTGTCAGCTAAACAAGTGTTGATTGGTGATAATTGGCAAATGCTGTTATTAGATAGCCAAATTCAAGGTGTTCCTCATGGTGAATTATCAGATTGTCAATTAGATTGGCTAACACGCTGTCTCGAAAGTCAAAAGCACAGAGATACGATTATTTTGTTGCATCATCATCCTATGCCGTCAGGGTGTACATGGTTAGATCAACACAGCTTAAGAAATTCTCAAGAATTGGCTGAGCGTTTAAGAGAGCACTCTCAAGTAAAAATGATGCTTTGTGGTCACATTCATCAAGAAATGGATGAAATGTGGAATGGTATTCGTTTGTTGGCAACACCTTCTACGTGCATTCAATTTCGCCCTCATTGTACTAATTTTACATTAGATACTGTTTCTCCGGGCTGGCGTTATTTGGAAATGTCACTTTTATCTGATGAGAAGGGCAGAATTGAAACACAAGTTTACCGTTTAGAGGGGACTGAATTTTGTCCTGACCTTGATTCGGATGGCTATTAAGTTATGCCTCGTATTCTCTATTTACATGGCTTTAATAGCTCACCAAAATCAGCAAAGGCACAGGCTTTTCGTCAATGGCTTGAAGTAACACATCCTGAAATTGAATTGTTAGTACCTCAATTGCCACCTTACCCTCAAGAAGCCGCTCAGTTAATTGAATCGTTAGCTAAAGAGTGCGTAGATGACAAGCTTGGATTAATTGGCTCATCATTAGGTGGCTACTTATCGATCTGGCTATCTCAACGTTTTAATTTACCCGCTGTTGTTGTTAATCCTGCGATCCGTCCTTTTGATCTCTTACAAAATTTCTTGGGCGAAAACGAAAATCCCTATACACATCAAAAGTATAGATTAGAACCTCATCATATGGATGAGTTACTTGCCTTGCGTATTCCCGTAATTACATCACCCGAACTTATTTGGTTGCTTCAACAAACTGGAGATGAAATACTTGATTATCGTCAAGCTGTCTCATATCTTGGCGCGTGTAGGCAAACCGTAGAATCGGATGGAAATCACGCATTTGTGGGTTTTGAACGTTTTTTTCCGAAAATTATTCAATTTTTAAAGATAATTTAGTCTTTCGGTTAATTAACCTGTAAAACGTAGGTTGATGTATCTATCCGAAAATTAATATCATATTGCCGCAAACACCTGTTATTATAAACAGTATTTTCTAACAGCGAACCGCAGATTAAAACAATGACTCAATCAAGTTATAACGCAAAGGATATTGAGGTTCTTAATGGTCTAGAGCCTGTACGTCGCCGTCCAGGGATGTATACAGATACAACAAGACCGAACCATTTGGCACAGGAAGTGATCGATAATAGCGTGGACGAGGCGCTTGCGGGACACGCATCGAAGGTCGATGTCATTTTATATGCAGATCAATCTATCGAAGTTATCGATAATGGGCGAGGAATGCCTGTCGATATTCACCCAGAACTTAAGGTCTCTGCTATCGAGTTAATCCTTGCTCACCTTCACGCCGGAGGAAAATTCTCTAATAAAAACTATCAATTTTCTGGCGGGTTGCATGGTGTGGGGATCTCGGTTGTTAACGCCCTCTCAAAGCGTATTGAAGTAACTGTTCGTCGTGATGGTAAAATTTACCAAATTGCCTTTGAAAATGGCGA
This sequence comes from Proteus penneri, assembly GCF_003144535.1. Classification (GTDB taxonomy): domain Bacteria; phylum Pseudomonadota; class Gammaproteobacteria; order Enterobacterales; family Enterobacteriaceae; genus Proteus; species Proteus penneri. The sequence goes on from NZ_PHFJ01000009.1 coordinate 111,119, forward strand.
TAAAGTTGAAGAGTTGCATGAGATTGGCACCTGTGCAAAACGAGATACAGGAACGAGTGTGCATTTTTGGCCTGATGGCGCCTATTTTGATGTTCCTCGTTTTTCTTCTAAAAGCTTATCTCATGTATTAAAAGCTAAAGCGGTATTATGCCCGGGCGTGAATGTTTCTTTTGTCGATAAAGTAAACAATACTCAAGAAAATTGGTGCTACGCTGATGGTTTAACCGATTATTTAAGTGAAGCTGTTGCTGAATTTGTTCGCCTTCCTGAAGAGCCGTTTACAGGCAAATTTGAAGGGGATAATGAAGCCGTTGAATGGTCTATGTTATGGCTACCTGAAGGTGGCGATCTACTCACTGAAAGCTATGTTAACTTAATTCCGACGGTTCAAGGTGGTACACACGTAAATGGTTTACGCCAAGGTGTGTTAGATGCAATGCGCGAATTTTGTGAATTCCGTAATTTGCTACCAAGAGGTCTTAAGTTAACCGCGGATGATACATGGGAGCGTTGCGCTTATGTATTATCAGTGAAAATGCAAGATCCTCAATTTGCAGGGCAAACCAAAGAGCGACTTTCTTCAAGACAAACCAGTGCATTTGTTGCAAATGCGGTAAAAAACGCTTTTAGCTTATGGCTAAATCAAAACGTTCAAGTCGGCGAATTACTCGCTGAAATGGCGATTAGTAGCGCGCAACGTCGTATGCGAGCAGCTAAAAAAGTGGTGAGAAAGAAACTCACTTCAGGGCCAGCATTGCCGGGTAAATTGGCTGATTGTACTTCTCAAGATTTACGTTACACCGAGCTATTTTTGGTCGAAGGGGACTCTGCAGGAGGTTCTGCTAAACAAGCTCGAGATCGTGAATATCAAGCGATTATGCCTTTGCGCGGTAAGATCCTAAATACATGGGAAGTCTCTTCAGATGAAGTGTTAGCGTCACAAGAAGTCCATGATATTTCGGTTGCAATTGGTATGGATCCTGATAGCGATGATTTAAGCCAACTGCGTTACGGTAAAATTTGTATTCTTGCGGATGCGGACTCGGATGGTTTACATATCGCAACTTTATTGTGTGCTTTATTTGTGCGCCATTTTCCAGCTCTTGTTAAGGAAGGGCACGTTTATATGGCGATGCCACCACTTTACCGTATCGACTTAGGTAAAGAAGTTCATTATGCCCTTGATGAATCAGAAAAAAATGCCATTTTACAACGTTTAAGTCGTAAAAAAGGAAAGCCTAACGTACAGCGCTTTAAAGGTTTAGGTGAGATGAACCCGCTTCAACTGCGTGAAACAACGCTTGATCCTAATACGCGTCGTTTAGTGCAATTGGTGATTGATGATGAAAATTATCAAGAAACCCTAGGCATGATGGATATGTTGTTAGCGAAGAAACGCTCTGAAGATCGCCGAAATTGGTTACAAGAGAAGGGCGATGAAGTTGACATCGAAGTGTAATGGATACCACAAGAGTCTGAGGAAAAATTGAATGAGTGAATTGACTCATGATGGTGTAGAGCGCCAACCGCTCCACTTATTTACAGAGAATGCCTATCTCAACTATTCCATGTACGTCATTATGGATCGTGCATTGCCTTTTATTGGAGATGGGCTAAAACCTGTGCAACGTCGTATTGTTTATGCGATGTCAGAGCTAGGTTTAAGTAATACCGCTAAATTTAAAAAATCAGCCCGTACTGTTGGTGACGTGCTCGGTAAATATCACCCGCATGGTGATAGTGCATGTTATGAAGCAATGGTACTGATGGCTCAGCCGTTCTCTTATCGTTATCCGTTAATTGATGGACAAGGTAACTGGGGGGCGCCGGATGATCCAAAATCTTTCGCCGCAATGCGTTATACCGAATCACGCCTTTCCAAATATTCACAAACATTATTGAGTGAATTAGGACATGGTACGGTAGATTGGATCCCTAACTTTGACGGCACGATGCAAGAGCCGAAAATGTTGCCAGCACGCTTACCTAATATCGTGCTTAATGGCACAACGGGTATTGCTGTTGGGATGGCAACGGACATTCCACCGCATAATGCACGTGAAATAGGACAAGCTTTAGTGATGCTTTTAGATAATCCTGATGCGGGGTTATCTGACGTGATGCAATATGTCCAAGGCCCTGATTATCCAACTGAAGCTGAAATTATTACGGCTCAAGACGATATCAAAAAAATCTATAAAACGGGTCGTGGTTCGGTCAGAATGCGAGCTGTTTGGCAGAAAGAAGAAGGATGTGCGGTGATCACTGCATTACCTCATCAAGTCTCTGGTGCCAAAGTACTTGAGCAAATTGCAGCCTTGATGCGAGCAAAAAAACTGCCTTTAGTTGAAGATTTGCGTGATGAATCCGATCATGAAAATCCAACCAGACTTGTGATTGTTCCTCGTAGTAATCGTGTTGATTTAGAGCAAGTGATGTACTACTTGTTCGTAAATACCGATTTAGAAAAAAGTTATCGCGTTAACCTAAATATGATTGGGTTAGATAACCGCCCAGCAGTAAAAGGATTACTGACTATTTTAAACGAATGGTTAGTTTATCGTCGCCAAACAGTCACAAATCGTCTAAATCATCGTTTAGAAAAAGTTTTACGTCGCTTAGAGATCCTCAAAGGTTTATTAATTGCTTATCTCAATATTGATGAAGTGATTGAGATCATTCGTCATGAAGATGAGCCAAAAGCAGAATTAATGCGTCGCTTTGAGTTATCTGATATTCAAGCTGAAGCAATTTTAGAGTTACGTTTGCGTCATTTAGCCAAACTTGAAGAGATGAAACTAAAAGGTGAAAGTGATGAGCTTGAAAAAGAACGCGATAGTATTGAGAAATTATTAAGTTCACCACGACGCTTAAATACTTTACTGAAAAAAGAAATTGAAGCCGACGCAAAAGAATTTGGTGATGACAGACGTTCTCCTATTCGCCCTCAAGAAGAGGCGAAAGTGGTTAATGAACAAGATATGTTGCCATCAGAGTCTGTCACCATTGTGCTTTCTGAAATGGGCTGGGTACGTAATGCAAAAGGGCATGATATTGATCCTAGCGGTATGAGTTATCGCGCTGGAGATAGTTATCACAGTGCAGTTCGAGGCATGAGTAATCAGCCTGTTCTGTTCCTTGATTCCACTGGCCGAAGCTATACTCTAAGCCCAAATGATATGCCTTCAGGACGTAGCCAAGGCGAACCATTAACCGGTAAGTTAACTTTCCCACCAGAAGCTAGTGTGAAATACATGTTAGCGGGAAGTGCTGGACAAGAATATTTACTGGCAACAAAAGAAGGTTATGGCACGGTTCTCTCTTACGATGAGATGGAAACGAAGAATAAGACAGGTAAAGGTCTACTAACTGTTTCTGAAGAGACTGAATTATTAGCACCGCTCTTAGTTGATCCTCAAAAGAAAAATGAGCAACACTGGTTTATTATCATCACTGATAAAACACGTATTTTAGCCATTTCAGCAGAACAACTAAATGAAATGAATAAAAAAGGGCGTGGTACACGTCTTGTTGCTTTAGGGAAAGAGCAAGGTGATGTGATTGAACAAATGTTGTTTGCACCAAAAGATGAAGCATTAATCTTTACTGTTGATGGTCAGCAAGAAGTGCTTAAAGCAGAAGAGATCAACTATTTTAGCGGTAATGCGGGTGATGAACCTATTCCGTTAAAACATCTGCATCCTGAAGCAGTTACCGTCATTATGTCTGAAAAAGGGCTTATTCGTTGTCAAAAAGGACATAGTATTGATGCTAAATCGGTTGGTTTTAAATCTGGTGATGATTATTTTGATGCTGTTGGAGGGATGAGTAATCAACCAGTACACTTAATTGATACCACAGGTCAAAGTTATACTGTTGATGTTGATGCATTACCTTCTGGTCGTAGCAAAGGTGATGCGCTAACTGAACGATTAAAAGTTCAGAAAGGTGCGCAATTGCGTCATGTTGTTATGGGCGAAAATACCGATAAGATCGTCATGGCATCTGATGCCGGTTATGGTTTTATCTGTCAGGTTGATGATTTAACTTCTAAAAATAAAGCAGGAAAATCATTACTGACTTTACCTGAAAATGCATTACCATTACCACCACAGCGCTTGAACAATGAGCTCACTGATCTCATTATGATCATTACTAAAGGTGGTAGAATGCTGATTTTTGAAGCATCGGAATTACCAACTATGGTAAAAGGAAAAGGAAATCAGATGGTTTCTATTCCGGCGTCACAAGCCGCAAGTGGTGAAGATAACGTCGCTTGGTTACGTGTATTACCTGAGAATGCCTCTGTTACATTGCATTTCGGTAAACGTAAGATGACAATGTCGATGAATGAGTTAGTTAGCTTTAAAGCAAAACGTGGACGTCGAGGAACCTCTTTACCTCGTGGTGCTCAAGTTATCGATCATATTGATATTGAAACAAATTAAATCTAATACTTAATTGATATTGAGTGGGTCTGTTGACCCACTTCTATTTAGGACGCTAAAACTTATGTTAGCCATTATTCGAGGCATCATTGTCATTCTTTACACCATTATTGTGGTGACGTTTGGAATGATTTATTGCATGTTTTCACCAAGAAATCCTAAACATGTAATGACTTATGGACGCTTATTCGGCAAGTTATCTACTGTTTTTGGTATCAAACTCGTTGAGCGCTTTCCAAAAGAAGCAAAAAGTTATGGTCCAAGTATTTATATCGGAAACCATCAAAATAATTTCGATATGGTAACGATGTCAAATGCGGTTCAACCTAATACCGTGACAGTAGGTAAAAAAAGCTTAATTTTTATTCCTTTTTTTGGTCAATTGTATTGGATCACAGGGAATATTTTAATTGATAGAGCAAACCGCTCTAAAGCACATGGCACCATTTCACAAGTTGCTGATCAAATTAAATCGAAGAAGATTTCTGTTTGGATGTTCCCAGAAGGAACACGTAGCCGTGGCCGTGGACTATTACCGTTTAAAACGGGGGCATTCCATGCCGCCATTCAAGCGGGCGTACCGATTATTCCTGTTTGTGTTTCAACAACACAGGGTAAGATTAAGCTAAACCGTTGGAATAATGGGTACGTTATTGTTGAAATGTTACCTCCAATTGACGTTTCAAAATACACCAAAGATCAAGTTCGAGAATTAGCAGAAGATTGTCGTCAAATTATGAAAGCGAAAATCGAAGAGCTAGATAGAGAAGTTGAAGAAATGAATAAACGTGATTTTCCCGGTAAGTTAAATTAATACTTTTTTCGTTGCTTTGTTTGTACAAATATAAGCCTGATCTTCATATACTCGTCATACTTCAAGGTGCAACGTTGTTGACTCCACTCATTTGCACTAGTCACATACTTATCTGTGTGACTAGCGACTCATTCATTAGTCGCCTAGTTGCACCTTGAATTATTTAGAGTGCTGGTTATCAACTATTTTTAGGATTTATGTCACATCCGCGCTATTATGCTCCCGTAATTTCATTTAAGTCCTTTTGTCTTTAAATCACAGCAGCTTTTTTCCTGTCACAGCATTTTGATTATGCAATAGGAATATTTGTATTTTGTTGCGGAGAAAGTATGTCATTTAGTCGTCGCCAGTTTATTCAGGCTACAGGCTTAGCGGTATGTCTGGGCTCTATATCTTCTGTTCGTGCTGAATCAGTTAATGATAAAAAATTACCTATACCGCCTTTGTTGGAATCGCGTCGTGGTCAGCCACTGTTCTTAACTTTGCAAAACGTGCATTGGGCGTTTAATGGTACTCAAAAAGCACAGGTTTGGGGGATCAATGGCTCAACTCCGGGACCGACAATCAAAGTCAAAAGTGGCGATGATATAAAACTGATTTATAGTAACCGCCTTAATGAAGCGGTATCAATGACGGTAAGTGGCTTATTAGTTCCGGGCACTCAAGTCGGTGGAGCCGCAAGACTAATGTCACCCGGAGCTTATTGGTCGCCGGTATTGCCTATTCGTCAGAAAGCAACAACATGTTGGTATCACGCCAATACACCGTTTAAAATGGCACCTCATGTTTATAATGGATTGGTAGGAATGTGGATTGTGGAAGATGAAGAGAGCAAATCCCTACCGCTACCAAAACATTATGGAGTGAATGATTTTCCGATCATCATTCAAGATAAACGGATTGATAACTTTGGTACGCCACAATACGACAAAGAAGCTGCTAGTGATGGCTTCTATGGTGATACATTGTTAGTTAATGGACGTGAAGATCCTTACATTGAAGTCTCTAGAGGTTGGATCCGCTTACGTTTAGTGAATGCATCTAATGCTCGTCGTTATGAATTAACTGCAAATGATGGTCGATCGCTTTACCTTATCGCTTCTGATCAGGGGTTATTAACATCTCCTGTAGAATTGAAGTCAATTCCAATGGCTCCAGGGGAGCGACGTGAAATATTGGTTGATATGTCTGAAGGTGGTGACGTCACCATTACCGCAGGGCAAAGTGCCGGCTTTATGGATAGGCTCCGTGGTATTTTTGAATCTTCAGATTTATTACGTAATACCAATATAATAACGATTAAACCAACCGGATTAATGTCATTAATGACAGACAAAGTCCCTGCGCAATTAGCGGTAGATGACACACAAATCACTACCTCTATTCAGCCTAGAACTATTCAACTGCATAACAGTCCTCCGGGAATAAATAATGCTCGTTGGGAACTTTCAAGAATTGATTTAGTCGGTAAGCAAAATGGCTGGGAGCGTTGGCTTGTAACAGTATCGACACCGCAACCATTCCATATTGAAGGTGCCCGTTTTAAAGTGATTAATCATAATGGACAGAAACCTGCACCCGCCGATTTTGGTTGGAAAGATACTGTTTGGATTGAGGATCAAAGTGAATTGCTGGTGGAATTAAAACAGCCTTCTTATTCGCATTTCCCTTTCTTATATTACAGCCAAGTATTAGAAAATGCAGATAAAGGTATGGTAGGACAAATGGAAGTCACGCCTTCGGAATAAAAATTCAGTAGTAATACTAAATTAAAATAAAAACAGTATTTTTCAAATAAAAATACTGTTTTTTTTCATGTTAAAAATAATGTGAATTATATTTTTTAGACTAAAGTTTAAATAGAGAAAATATTTCCAAAAAAAATTGTTAATTAATTTAATATTTTTGTTTGTTTATTTAAGTTCTCTTTATTAAGTTGATTTAAATATTGTCATTAATGAGATTAATATTGAAATAGGTTAATTTTGGTTATTTTAAATATAATAACAAACGATCTAATTTTGTTTAATTTCTCTATTTATTTGTGATTGGTTAGTCGTTTTATCTATTTTGATGGTTTTAAGTCATATTTTTGGGATGCTCTTCAAGTAATTATTTCTCTAGAAACTAGAGAATCTCCGCGTCTTTTATTTTTGATCCTTAATTAATGTTATTAAATTTTAATATAATTGAAGGTACAGAATGAACAAAGAAATAGCTTTAAGTCATCATCATAAAATGAATAAAATAAACAAAAATATATTTCAACTTTCCCTTGTTGCATCTGCATTGCTTTTTTCTGGATATTCAGTGGCATATTTAGAAGCGGGGCAATTAGGTGATACAAAAAGCTGGGAAAGCCAAGAATATCAAAAAGACTGGGGACTAGCTGCAATGAATGCCTCTAGTGCTTATGCACTTGGTTTTCATGGGCAAGGTGCCAAAATAGGTGTGATGGATTCAGGTGCATTATTATCACATCCTGAATTAAATGATGTACGTTTCCATGCCGTTAAAGCCAAAGGTCAATACGGTTCAACAGGCATGCGTTACCCCCAAGAAATGGGGGGACATTATGAAAAAGGTCAAGACTTTGATGTTGATGGAAGCTGGATCAAAGATGTGAATGATACACACGGAACACACGTTACAGGCACAGTAGGCGCAAGCCGTGACGGTAATGGCATGCATGGGGTTGCATGGGGTGCTGATGTTTATTTAGGAAATACGGGGGCAACAGATAGCAATAACTACGGTCCTTACCAAGATTACACCTACTTCTACACTGGCTGGAAAGCCATGGTCGATGCAGGCGCTCAGGTGATTAATAATAGCTGGGGAACTAACTCTCGTATTATTAATGCAAATGAAACCTTGGGGCCTGATGGTGGTAAGACAACTGAGCACATGCCGGTTGATACCACAGCACAAACTGAATACGAATATTTTTATTTCAAAAAAGTCTATGGTGATAAACCTTCCTTTGTTGATGCTGCTTATGATGCAGTAAAAGGCACGAATGTTGTGCAAGTCTTTACAACCGGTAACCGCGATTTTGCCCAGCCTTATTATCGCCCCCTTTATCCTTACTTTAATCCTGAAGCAGAAAAACATTGGATTGCAGTTGCAGGTCTTAAACAGAATGCAGACAAGTCGGGTTATGAATTAGAAAAAATCTTTAATGAAGCAGGGAATGCGAAATGGTGGACGGTGGTTGCTCCGGGTCGTTACATTTATTCGTCAGTTGTTGATGAAGAGGGAAATGCAGGTTGGGATACCTTTAGTGGTACATCTATGGCTGCACCTCATGTTACAGGTGCTATGGGCGTCTTAATGTCGCGTTATCAATCAATGAATGCGATGCAAGTACGTGATGTGATGTTCACAACTGCCAATCACCATAATCCAGATGGCTCTTTATATGATAGTTGGACGGCAGCTGAAGGTACGCCTGATGTACGTTATGGTTGGGGGACTCCTGATTTAGATAAAGGAATGTATGGCCCTGGTCAATTCTTAGGTAAGTTTGAATATAACTTAAGCATGACACCGCTTGATGTTTGGACAAATGATATTTCACAAACTGCGTTAGATCTGCGAGAACAAGAAGATTTAGCATGGCTGAAAGAGTACCAAGAGAAAGGCATTTCGGCGGGTGGTGATTACAATCTAGGAACGGATTTTGTTATCAACGACGGTAACCCAGATCCAACTTCACACATTGCCAGCAAAGAAGATGCTGAAAAATGGCGTAAAGCGTATTACCAAAAACGTGCTGATGCTATTCAAGCGAAAATTGACGCTGGGTTATATGATGGCGCTTTAGTCAAGAAAGGTGAAGGTACGTTGGTGATGACTGGCGATAATACTTATCGTGGTGGTACAACAGTCGAACAAGGTACTTTATATGGCTTTACAGAATCGTTTGGTACAGAAGCGGTTAATGTGAATGGCGGTAAATTAAGTGTTATTGATCGCTATAACGATACTTTCACACAACAAGGTCAATTAGCATCAAATGAGAGTCATAAAGCCAATATTAATATCAATGATAAAGGGACATATTTAGTGACCGTCGGGCACGATGTGAATGTCGGCGATATGTCCTTAAATAAAGGGGCAAATTTAGATATCGGTGCAGATAATGAAGGTCAGTTAAAAGATATTTATCTGAACAATACTGTTGCGGTAGGCTCCGTTAGTGCAGACAATTTAGTTGATAATCGCACCAAAACAAAAATGTTAGCGAATAACAACGTGGCTTCAAATAGTGATTATGCATTATTTGATAAAAATGTTTCTGTAAAAGATAACACCATTACAGGCACATTAAGTAAGAAAGAAAATACCTCTTTAGCCACTTTTGCAAATAATGAAAATGGCCGTTCTATTGCTAATACATTAGATATCACTAGCAGTGGCGATTTATTTAATGCTGTACTTCCTATGAATGAAAGAGATCTGAATAAGACCTATGGATCATTAGGTAGTGATATGTATTTAAATGCTAACAGTGCGAGTGTCGTAAATATTTTAGGGTTAACTCGTACAGTGAAAGATCAAGCTATGGGTATTGGTCAAGGCCGCTATGCTACATTAGATAATAGTAACGCCCGTATTTGGATGACCGGCATTGGTCAATGGGGTAATGCTGATTATGGTCATAGCAATATGGATGTTGATTTCTATGCGGGGTTATTAGGTGCAGAAATTGATGTGACTGAAAATACGAAAGTAGGTCTCTTCTTTGGTGCCGGCTCAACCAAATATAAAGGTAATGAACACGGTAAAATAGATAGCAACGATATCCATATTGGTGCTTATGGTGTGTCTAATTTGTATGATGTGGCTTCATTAAACTATGGTTTCACCCATACTAATCAAGATAGAGATGCAAAAAGAACACTTTGGGTGGGACAAAATGCAGGTTATAACTCAACCAGTTATGATGCAAAAATTACTCAAATTTTCTTAGAAGGTGCTTATACTCAATTTAATACTAATCATTACTCGATTGAGCCATACGCAGGATTTAGCTGGTTACGCGTATCAACAGATGATATCAATGAAAATGTCGGTAATATGAAATTTACCACTAAGACTGATTCACAAGATATTCAAGTCGGTACTATCGGTTTACGTGGTGGTTATCCATTTATGGCTGGCAATATAAATATGGCATTAAAAGGCGATATTTCTGCAAGCCATCTGTTTGGTGACAATCGTCCTGAATCACGTCTGTTCTTATCAAATTCCGGTGATGCAACATTACGCGGTGGTAAGCTGGATAATTTGTTTGGTGTTGGCTTAGGTGTTGATGCGCAATTAAGTAAATCAACTACCTTCGGGCTGTATTACCAAGGCCAATATAATAGTGATGTAAGTACAAGTGGTATCAATGCAACATTGAAAATTAATTTCTAATTATATTTAGGTTTTTTTCTATAAAAGGCCCTTAGTAATAAGGGCTTTTTTCGGTATGAATATATAGATAAAAAGAGGATTATTCTACTATGAAATAAGGAGTTATTATGAAGATAATGAATTATTGTACTCAAGCTACAGCAATAACAGATTTCAATATAGATAGAAAAGAAAAAAAGAAAATAAAAAATGCAATTAATAGTATTTCAAATAGTTTCAGCAGCTTTTATGTAAGGGAGGAGAATAAAAGTTTTTCATCTAAAATATCTTTTTTTATAAAGAAAATATTTAATATTAAGACTAGTTTGACTTATTTATTAAATTTAGATCAACATGATAGATTAAATAATTTATCTACTCTTTTGGTGGGGTGTGAAAAAATAGAATTCAAAAATAATAATTTAATAAATTCAGACTTCGTTAGCATTAATAATAAATATTTGGATTCGTTTTTTTTAAGTTTAAATATTGCAATAGAAAATGGCTATAATGATAGTGCAAAAAAGATAATACAAAATTACCTTTATGAAAAATCTAAAACAAAAGGCGACTTTATTACTATAATGAGGATCTCTCTAGATGTGATTAATAATTATCAAAAAGAAAAATTTGAGCCATTTAATAAACATAATTTAGAATACACTAGTATGCTAGATTATATTAATTTTAACTATATACAACGTATTGATATGGCATTGAATTATGCTTGTAAAGAGATTGATGGAAAAGGATCTAATAAATTAGGTAATTCAATAATGTATTTAGTTAATACAATGCATGATATTTACTCGATAGAAATGGAGAAAAATTTCATTATAAATATTGCTAAATGTTTTATGGATAAAGTAGTGAAATATAATGTTGGAAATTATAATAATGATAGTTTTAGAAAGTTGATAATAAATCTCTTAATAAATAAATTAAAAAATAATGAAGGTGTCAAGGAATTTGTGGACAATATGCTTGGGTCTGGCGTGTTAGAATACGAGGACATTATTAAAGAAAAAGAAAAAACAGCAGGGGATGAATGCTTTATATCTGATTATAATCGAAAAATAAAGAATTTTTTTAGTAAAAATATAAGCAGTGATGAAATGAAAAACAATATAGCGAGTGTTATTAGGGATAACTATGACTTTATTTTAATTAAAATGAAAAATAACTCTAATTATCTTGAGAACGAAAGGGTTTTACTAGATATTATTGATTGTTTAAAGAGTGATAATGATTGGAGTTTAAATTTATTATAAATGAGTTATTCCTCTTTAATAAATCTTATTAAAGAGGTTTTTATTTAACTTAGTGCCACTTTAATGCCTAATCCAATCAGTACCACACCTAGCACTTTATCAATACTTTTTTGGATTTTATTGAGTACTTTTCTTACTGGTGCACTTTGAATTAATAAGACGAGCAAGGGCCAATAAACGACAGCTAATCCCCAAATAATAAAGGCATACCATAATTTTTCACCGATGCTTGAATCGATACTTAATACCTGAGTGAAAACGGCAAGAAAGAACAAAGTGGCTTTTGGGTTGAGTAAATTACAGAAAAAACCTTGCATAAAAGCTTTCTTAAAGCTGATTTGTGAATGTTGTGTTGCTTTATCATCAATCGAATGATTAGATTTTGAGAGTAAGCTATGAAAACCAATCCAGAATAAATACGCGGCTCCGGCATATTTTAAAATGGAAAAGAGCCAAGGTGTTGTGGTGATAAGTACAGCAATACCGGCAACACAATATGACATATGCACAAGTAATGCTGCCACAATCCCCATTGCAGTCATCATTGCTGCAGATCGTTGATAACGCGCCGCATTTTTTACAACGAGAAAAAAGTCAGGACCTGGTGAGATCATACCGAGTAAAGCAATTGTAAAAACAACTAAAGAAGTTTCAAGCATAATAGCGCCTTGTATATAACAATATTATAATGATTGAATCTTATATGATTAAGTTAACACTTCGAGTATAAAGCAATTATTTATTATCAAGGAAGCATAATTTGTATCGACTCAGGTTTTAGCTTTACGTATAGTGTGAGCAGTTTTTTCCCATCTTTACCCGTAGGTGTGTAAATGAATATTAGTTTAATCGCAGCATTAGCGATGGATCGCATTATTGGTATGGAAAAGGCAATGCCTTGGACATTACCGGGTGACCTCGCGTGGTTTAAAAAGAATACGCTAAATAAACCCGTTATTATGGGCCGGGTGACTTATGAATCTATTGGTCGTCCTTTACCGAATCGTCTCAATATTGTGTTAAGTAGCCAACCAGGAACAGATAGTGAAGTTGTTTGGGTGAAGTCTGTAGAAGAAGCTTTGCAAGCTGCTGAAAATCATGATGAAATCATGGTTATAGGAGGCGGTAAAGTGTATGAGCAATTTCTGCCTATGGCAAATACACTTTATCTAACTCACATCGATGCTGAAGTCATCGGTGATACAACATTCCCAGATTATGAGCCTGATGAGTGGGATTCTACTTTTATGGAATATCATGAAGCAGATGAAAATAACTCTCATAACTACTGCTTCGAAATATTAAAAAGAAGAAAATAACAAGAATTAAATAAAAAGGGAGATTAAATATCTCCCTTTTTATTATTCCTATTTTATTCATATAAAAATAATAAGAAGCAAGATTTATTATTCTACTTAAATGTTTTTTATAAACAGAGATTTATTTTAAGCTAATCATTATTTATATTTTAATAAATTCATTTTATAAGAATAATATATGAGATATTAATCAATATAGAGGTTTTTTATTCCCAATATCGTATTTTTTGATACTTATTTTACTATGAAAAAAAATAACTCATTGATTATTAATGATTAAATTTATGGGTATTTTAAGGTGTTCGTTTTTGTGTATAAAACGTTCTCTTTAGAATAAAAAAAAGAGTCATTAAGTCATATGTGAGGATAAAATCGACATAGCGCAAAAGGCAATGTCGCCATTTTGCGCAAGAAGAAGTAAAGGGATAATAAGTGCGTTATTTGGGGGCTGATAGGCTAGATTGAGTGAAATATTGTTTGTCTTCCCAACGTAAACAAGTGAGATTACCACCCCAGCAACATCCCGTATCTAATGCATAAACATTATCAGGAGTGCCTTTTCCTTCAAGAGAGGCCCAATGCCCAAATACAATACTATAACCTTCAGGTAACTGGCTTGGTAAATCGAACCAAGGCTTTAATGGTGCTGGTGCGTCTTGTGGTTTATCTTTACAAATCATATCGAGCTGACCATTGGGAAAGCAGTAACGCATACGAGTGAGTGCATTAGTACTGAAGCGTAATCGTGCTAGTCCCGAAAGTTCTGGTGACCAATTGTTTGGTAAATCGCCATACATTGAGTTAATAAATAAAGGGTAGCTATCACTACTTAAAATAGCTTCAACTTCACGCGCACACATTTTGGCTGTTTCTAAATCCCATTGTGGCGTGATCCCAGCATGAGCCATGATGATTTTCTTGTCTTCATCAATTTGCAATACAGGTTGACGTCTTAACCAATTAATTAATTCATCTGCATCAGGTGCATTAAGTAAGTCATTCAGCTTATCTCTTGGTTTATTGCGACTAATTTTTGCAAATACACCTAAAAGATGAAGGTCATGATTGCCCAAGACGAGCTTTAGTGAATTGCCTAAACTTTTTACAAAGCGCAGTACTTCAAGTGAGTCAGGGCCTCGTGCAACAAGATCTCCCGTTAACCATAATGTATCTTGTGCTGGCTCGAAACTGACTTTATCAAGAAGGTGGCGCAATTCACGGTAACAACCATGAATGTCACCAATTAAATAAGTTGCCATAGTTAGTTTATCAATGTTGGGAGTGCAAGGCGGAAAACAGGGATCTCGATTTGAAATAATCGACCATCAGTGTCAATCATTTCATAATGACCTTCCATTGTTCCCATTGGTGTTTCAAGAACGGCTCCACTGGTATAGCGGTATTGTGTGCCTGGCTCGATAAGGGGCTGTTCGCCGACAACACCTTCACCTCGAACTTCAGTGGTATTACCTTGTGCATTGGTGATTAACCAATAGCGGCGCAGGAGGCGAATTGCACATTTATTCAAATTATGAATTGATATGGTATAAGCAAAAACATATCGTTCATCTTCAGGAGATGATTGGCTTTCAATGTAAACGCTTTGTACCTGTATCGCCACTTTTGATGAGGTGAACATAGTGCCTCCTGTCTCTGGCTTTATCTTATGCTTGTGAGTCTTGCTTTTGCGATAACCAGTTTGCCACTTTGCAATATTGCTCAACAGAGATATTTTCAGCTCTTGCTGTTGGATCGATATCAAGT
This sequence comes from Proteus penneri, assembly GCF_003144535.1. Taxonomy (GTDB): domain Bacteria; phylum Pseudomonadota; class Gammaproteobacteria; order Enterobacterales; family Enterobacteriaceae; genus Proteus; species Proteus penneri. The sequence goes on from NZ_PHFJ01000009.1 coordinate 126,138, forward strand.
GCTATCATATCTTCTGCTGTGAGTAATCCACCTAAGCTATTGCGTAGTGCTTTACGGCGTTGATTGAATGCTTGAGCGGTAATACGGCTAAGCATTGCAATATCCGTTACTGGGTATGGCTTTTCTTTATAAGGGATCAAACGAACAACCGCTGAATCAACTTTAGGTGCAGGTTTAAATGAAGTTGGTGGAACTTCAAGTACAGGGATGATTTGGCAATAATATTGCGCCATCACACTTAAGCGACCATAAGTTTTGCTACCGTGACCCGCAACAAGGCGATTAACCACCTCTTTTTGCAACATAAATGTCATATCAGAAATTGCGTCGGCAAAACTGAATAAGTGGAACATGAGTGGTGTAGAAATGTTATAAGGCAAGTTACCAAAAACACGCAGAGGCTGCTGACGCTCTTTTGCTAATTGTGCAAAATCGATCGTCATTGCATCTTGCTGAATAATGGTCAGCTTGTCTTTTAATGTAGGATGAACTTCTAAACGAGCGGCTAAATCACGGTCAATTTCTACAACCGTCATTTTATCCATTCTTGCGCCTACTGGTTCTGTAATTGCTCCTAAACCAGGGCCAATTTCAACAATAGCTTGACCAGGTTGAGGGTAAATGGATTCAACAATACTTTCAATAATATAGCTGTCTGTTAAAAAGTTCTGCCCGAAGCGTTTGCGGGCAAAGTGCCCCTGATGGACTCTATTATTCATTACAATTTTGTATCATATTAATGGCTAAATTTAATGCGGTGCAAAAACTGCCAGCATCTGCGCTTTTCGTACCTGCAAGCTCAAGGGCGGTGCCATGATCAACAGAAGTACGGATAAAAGGAAGACCGAGAGTGATATTCACGGCACGACCGAAACCTTCATATTTTAGCACAGGTAATCCCTGATCGTGATACATCGCAAGTACCGCATCAGCATGTGTTAAATATTTTGGTTGAAATAAAGTATCAGCAGGATAAGGTCCATGAAGATGAACGCCTTGCTGACGTAATTGTGCTAATGCAGGCTCAATAATATCAATTTCTTCACGTCCCATATGACCGCTTTCTCCCGCATGAGGATTAAGGCCACAAACGTAAATTTGAGGTTCTGCTATGCCAAATTTGGTTTTTAAATCGTGGTTTAAAATAGTGATAATTTCATGCAGAAGCTCGCCTGTAATTGCATCAGCGACATCCCGCAGAGGCAAATGTGTGGTTGCTAATGCAACTCTTAATGTATCTGTTGCTAGCATCATGACAACACGTTCACAGTGGCTACGATCAGCAAAAAACTCGGTGTGTCCAGTAAAATGCACACCTGCATCATTGATTATGCCTTTATGAACCGGCCCCGTCACGAGTGCTGCAAATTCACCGTTTAGGCAACCATCACAAGCACGAGCTAATGTTTCTACAACGTATAATCCATTGCGCGCATCTAATGTACTTGGAATGACATTGGTGTGAAGTGTGATTGGGAGTACACAAATTTGGCTTGGTGTGTGTGTTTGAGGTGGTGTGGCAGGATCGTATTCAACTAATGAAAGAGGCAGGTTTAACAATTCTGCTCTTGTCTTAAGTAACTGAGGATCAGCACAAACAACCCAAGGTAAATCCCAACTCATTTGTGCTAATGAGATAATTAGGTCAGGACCAACCCCAGCTGGTTCGCCGGGGGTGATAACAAGTGGTTTTATTTGCTTAGTTTGCATTATTCTCGTTCATTATTTTCACATAAGCCCCTACTCGTAGCTCTTGCATCCAGTTTTGTACTTCTTCATTAAATTTACGGTTGAAGAGTAAACGGTATGCTTGTTCTTTATTAGCGGCATCTGTTTTATCAACACTACGAGTGTCTTCTAATTCAATTAAATGCCAGCCAAAATTTGAGCGAACAGGTTGGCTTAATTCGTTTTTATTTAAGCGCATTAACGCATCACGGAATGCAGGATCGTAAACATCAGGCATTGACCATCCTAACTCACCGCCACGCAATGCTGAACCTGGATCTTCAGAGTACTCTCTTGCAGCATCAGCAAAAGTTATTTTACCACTGCGAATATCGGCAGAGATTTGCTGTAACTTGGCATAGGCTTGCTCATCACTCATGATTGGTGAGCTTTTTAGCAGAATATGACGGCTTTTAACTTCCGTAACAGAGAGGGTATTAGAGCCACCACGAATATCGTTTACTTTGATAATGTGTAAGCCAACACCAGAGTGAATAGGTCCTACGATTTGGCCTTTTTGCGCATTTGTCAACTCTTTCGCAAATAGCGTTGGTAATTCATCAATAGATGCCCAGCCCATATTACCGCCATTTAAAGCTTGTGGATCAGCAGAATAAGTTGCAGCTAATTTACCAAAATCTGTACCATTTTTTAGCTGATTCATAATGCGAGTAATGACTTGCTGGGCTTTTTCTATTTCAGCTGGTGCAGGATTTTCTGATAATGGAATTAAGATGTGGCTTAGGTTGAGATCAACACGTTGGCTTGCTTGGCCTTCAATTTGTTTAGCAAGAGAATCAACTTCTTGAGGTAAAATAGTAATACGGCGACGCACTTCATTGTTACGAACTTCGGCTAGCATCATCTCTTTACGAATATCTTGGCGATAATCGTTGTAAGAAATACCATCCGCTGCGAGACGTTTTTTCAATTGATCTAGTGAAAGTTTATTTTCAGCAGCAATACCCTGAATTGTCGATTCTACTGCGGCATCAGGAATATCAATTTGCATTTGTTGTGCCATTTGCAAAATGATGTTATCCATCACCAAACGCTCTAGAATTTGTTGGCGAAGAACTTGCTCATCTGGCATTTCTTGACCCGCATTTTTTGCGTTCATTTTGACAGTCTGTAGCATTCTATTAACGTCACTTTCTAGAACGACACCGTTATTGACGATAGCCGATACACGGTTTAATTCTTGTGCAGCAAATGTTGTTGAGCTGGTAGCTGCACCGACCGTGATCATTAAGCCGATAAACAGCGTTTTCCAATTTTTCATAAGTTTCCCATTATGTGTTTTCCGCATCTTGTTGCGGGATGACATATTTATTCAGCCAATTCCGTAGTCTGATTAAATCAGAATGCTCTTTGATAAGGTAAGATACCGCGTTCAAGCATTTTCTGGCTACCCAAACTATGATTGTTACTTAGGCCTCTGAGTTCCACATTGACAGACCATTTATTATCAATATCGCTGTGGTCAACTTTCCAACCAACAATTTTTCGTTCATAACCCACATTCACAGCCCAGCAACACGTGTTGTATTGTAGACCAACCATTTGGCTAACAGGCTCTGATTCTTTGGTATCAAAGTAATATGATCCCACAAGGCCCCAACGTTCGGCTAATGGCCAACTACCGACCACGCCGACTTGAGAAATACCTTTTTGGTATTCAGGTAGTGGTTGCATTTTTCCATCATAAGGGCGAACACGTGTTGCTTGAATATAATCGCGATCCACATAGCGATAGCTCAACTGTAAAAGATGATCACTATCGGCACGATATTCCATTATAGCATCACCCATTGAGACGCTACCTAAACGACGGTCATACTGTAAACCTCCGCGCATACCTACGGTATCAGTGATACGCCAATAAGCATCACCCGCCCAGACCATAGAGCCACTTTCATCTTTACTGTTAATTATTTCACCAATAGATGATGGACCGGTTCTTGGACGTTCAAAGAAGTAGATTTGACCTATAGAAACGTTAAAACGTTCAACTAATTCGCTATCATAAAAACGCGAAGTTACCCCTGTGGTGAATTGGTTTGCAGAGGCAACACGGTCTAGACCACCGTACATTCTGTCGCGGAATAATCCGCCATAGTTTGACTGTAATAATGCAGAGTCAAAGTTGTTGATGTTAGATTGGTCTTTATAAGGGACATAAAGATATTGCACGCGAGGTTCGAGGGTCTGTGTAATATTATTGGTTTGATATTGGCGTTCGAAAACCACTTTCATATCAGATTTAAACTGTGGTAGTACACGGTTTACATTATCGTCTAATTGATTAGGGTTCTTTTGCTTATACGCATCAGGAATATCTTGATCGTAATGAGTTGCCATTACTTTTAATTCATTATTAAAGCTAGCCCAACCAGTTGATAAAGGTAAGGATATTGTTGGCTCAATATGGAAACGATTTGCTTCAGGCGTGTTATCACCCACGCTGGTGAAACGCGCAAATTGAGCATAAGTTCGGAAATCAAATGGCCCGATATCATTCTTATAATAATTCAGATCAAGCTGGGGTTCGGCACGATAAGCTTTTGCATCTTTATTATCAGAGAAAATTTGGAACTGTTTAGTGGTTAATGTGGCATTCCAGTTCTGTTGTGCATAACCCGTACTAAATTTCTGAGTCGCATAACCATCAGTCGTATTACCGTATTGAGAGGTGAAATCAGTGAAGTATTTATTATCACTTACTTTTGTATAATCGATATTAAATCGCCACACATTGTTCATAACACCACTGTGGCCCCAGTAGAATAACCAACGTGTAGCGGTGTCACGAGGAAGATAGCCTGCTTTATTTTCTTCTTTGTCTTTATTGTATTGGCTATCGTGATTGATCCAATCTACCGCGATGGTACCGCGTCCTGGGGTTGTTAAATAACGGAATTCGTTATCTAATTTTAAACCACGACGACTGATATAGTTGGTTGTAATGGTGGCATCATAATTAGGGGCAATATTCCAATAATAAGGTAATTGGAAATCAAAGCCTGAGCTACGAGAATAGCTTCCGTTAGGAATTAAGAAGCCAGAGCGACGTTTGTCGCCAATCGGTAATTGAAGGTAAGGACTATAAAAGATAGGCACATTAGCGACGCGAAATCGTGCATTCCAGATTTCAGCAACTTGCTCTTCACGGTCTAAAATAACCTCTGAGCCGACAACGCTCCAGCTATCATCTCCCGGTAAACAAGAAGTGAACATACCTTTATCCATAATGGTATAGCGATTTTCGCCACGCATTTGCATTTTATTTGCGTAACCACGGCCTTGGCGGCCAACCATTTGGTAATTACCTTGTTCGATATCCGTATCTTTATTATTAAGATTAGACCAAGCGCGAGGCCCTTTTAAGATGATTTGAGGATCATCATAAGAGACATTTCCCGTTGCTGTGACCATTCTTAATGGTGTTTCTCCCTCAGTTTGTGTTAGTTCAACACTGTCTGCACTTAAGGTTTGGTTGCCCTGTTTAATATCAACATCACCTTTATATTTGATCATGCGAGGATATTCACCTTGCATATCATTTGCAGTGATAGTGACTGGCAAGCTGTTGGGATCGCCTTGTACTAACGGTTTATTATAAACAGGAACTCCCAGTAAACATTGGGAGGCAAGATCAGCATAAGCAGGCTGACCATATATTGTGGCCCAAACTAGGGTGGCCAGCAGTGTGGGATAACTTTTTTTCATAAGTATTTATGTGCTTCCGTCATCAGTGGCTTCGTGCTGATAAACAGCTAGAAACTAACGCAGGGAGTTATGCGACACCAGCCCAACGTTCTGAACATTGTTCTAACGGTAACCGAAAAATAGGTCTAATTCCCATTTTTTCGATGTTTCTGTGTTGAAATAGTGTTATAGCCTTATTAGAAACAAAAAAACACCGCGCTGATGCGGTATTTCGTGCTGTATAACAACGCTAAAATTATTTGTTTGGTCACTCATTTTACTTTAACACAATTTAAACGAAAACAGCATTACCTCTGTCCAAAGAGACACAGCAAATCTCTTTATTTTAAGAAAAAGTTTATTTAGAGGTTGCTTGGTGTTAGGTGTGCAAGCAAATGAATAGTATGATAATGCAAAATTGCAGGCAGAGCATCGAAGATTTGAGGAGTCTATGCGCTATTGGGGAAAATTATTAGGCCTTACCATCGGTAGTTTTGCTGGAATAGGCTTTTGGGGCATTGTTATTGGTGTTTTTCTTGGGCATCTCTATGACATGCAACGAAGTAAATTAGGAAGTGGTGGTCGCTATACGCGTGATAGACAAGCTTTTTTCTTTGCTGCAACCTTCCAAGTTTTAGGGCATTTAACAAAATCAAAAGGGCGAGTGACTCAAACTGATATCTCACTTGCCAGTGAATTGATGGATCGCATGAATCTGCATGGTGTCGGTCGCCAAGCTGCACAACAAGCTTTTAGAGAAGGTAAATCACCTGATTTTCCATTAAGAGCCACATTGCAACGTGTTAGACAAATTTGTGTTGGGCGCCGTGACTTACTTCAGATGTTTCTGGAAATCCAATTACAAGCTGCTTTTGCGGATGGCCAACTGCATCCAAATGAAAGAAAAATGCTGTTTATCATCATTGATGAGCTTGGTTTTTCTCGTGCGCATTTTGAGCATATATTAGCAATGATGCAGGCTGGTCAGAATTTTCATTATCAAAATGGACAGGGCTATCAGCCTCACCCTCAAGGCCCTACGCTCTCGGATGCATGTAAGGTACTCGGCGTCGATGAAAATGATGATGTTAAAACTATAAAGAGAGCTTATAGAAAATTAATGGGAGAACATCATCCAGATAAACTTGTAGCGAAAGGTTTGCCACCAGAAATGATGGAAATAGCAAAACAAAAAGCACAGTCTATACAAGTTGCTTACGATTTGATAAAAAAAGAAAAAGGATTTCGTTAACATCTTGTAAAAGAAGATGAGAAAAGAGAGAATTATTTCGTGATAGAGATAACTTAGACTGAGTTGAGTTTATTATTTATCACGGTAAAATATAAGTGAAATTTAATTATTTCATTCTCTCTTCTCTTAAAAAAGGAACTATATCCATGTCAAACGTCCGTGTTCTTGTTGGGGTTATGGGATTAGCGCTTTGCTTGCTCCTTGCTTCATTGAGTTCAGTGACTGTTTTAGTGTCATAAGACATTAAAAATCGGCAAGGCATTCAAAATGTATCGGGGATCGAAAAGCAGGATGCGTAATAAATAATTCCTGAGCATGTAATTGCAGGCGAGGTGCCATCGCTCTTGCCTGCGGATGTGCATAAAAGCGATCCCCTAAAATAGGATGCCCCAACGCTAACATATGTACCCGCAATTGATGTGAACGCCCCGTAATTGGTGAGAGTTTCACTCTTGTTGCATTCTCTTCATATTCCAGCACTTCATAAAAAGTTTGCGCCGCTTTTCCTGTTTCATGACAGACTTTTTGTTTTGGTCGATTAGGCCAATCGCAAATCAAAGGTAAATCAACCAATCCTTCTTCTTTTTCGACATGTCCCCAAACGCGTGCAATATAGGTTTTTTTGGGTTCACGTTCACGAAACTGACGCTTTAGCTCACGCTCTGCTTCTTTATTTAGTGCCACAACGATAACGCCACTGGTTGCCATATCAAGGCGATGTACACATTCAGCATTAGGAAACTCAGCTTTAATGCGCGACATAATACTGTCGTTATGCTCGGGCGCTTTGCCCGGCACTGACAGTAATCCGCTGGGTTTATTGACGGCAATAATATGCTCATCTTGATATAAAACATGTAACCAAGGATCTGTCGGCGGGTTATACACTTCCATCATGGTGGATATCTCATCAAAACAACGGGGAGTAGAATACTCCCCGCTTTAACGGTGATTATTGGTGGGTAACAACAATGAGGCGAATTGAATCTAAACGCCACGTTGCTTCATCTAAATGGTTAAGAATATGAGCTCGTTCATTTTCAATGGCTTCGACTTCATCATCACGAATATTTGGGTTTACCGCACGTAAAGCTTCTAAGCGCGATAATTCATGAGTTAGTACGCGATCAGCTTCTTCTTTCGCTTTTTGAATCAGTCCTTTCGCTTCGATTTCCATTAACGGTTCAGAAGCTTTGAGTACATGGTGTACTTCGCTCTGTACCGCATTGACCAGTTTGCTAGAAGTATGACGATTAACCGCATTTAATTGGCGGTTAAAACTTTCAAACTCAACTTGAGAGGCTAGGTTATTACCTTTTAGATCAAGTAATAAGCGAACGGGTGTTGCCGGTAAGAAACGACTTAAGTGCAGATGTTTAGGTGCTTGTGCTTCTACGACATAGATCAGTTCAACTAACAGCGTTCCCACTGGTAAGGCTTTATTTTTTAATAAAGAAACGGCACAACTTCCTGTATCACCAGATAAAATTAAATCTAAGCCATTACGGATAATGGGGTGTTCCCAACTGATAAATTGGGTATCTTCACGAGATAGCGCTTGCTCTCTATCAAATGTGATAGTGCAACCATCTTGTGGTAAGCCAGGGAAATCAGGTACTAACATATGATCGGATGGTGTTAAAATAATTAAGCTATCACTGCGATCTTCTTGATTAATACCGACGATATCAAACAAATTCAGTGCAAAGTTCACTAACTCAGGATCGTTATCTTGAGCTGCTATTTCACCGGCTAATTCAACACCCACTTCACCACCGTTAGAATGCATCTCTAATAGGCGGTCGCGACCTTGTTCAAGTTTGAGCTTCATTTCATCATGTTGTTTACGACAAGCAGCAATAAACTCATCAAAATCAGCTAATTCATTAGGTTGTGCAAGATAAGAGATGAGAGCATCATATTTACTGTCGTAAATAGTACGACCAGTTGGGCAAGTATGTTCAAAGGCATCTAAGCCTTCGTGATACCAACGCAACAATACAGATTGAGCCGTACCTTCCAGATAAGGAATGCTGATATCAATGTCTCGATTTTGGCCAATACGATCAAGACGACCAATACGTTGTTCTAATAAATCAGGGTTAAACGGCAGATCAAACATAACCAGTTGATTAGCAAACTGGAAGTTACGTCCTTCAGAGCCGATTTCTGAACATAGCAGAACTTGAGCACCTTCTTCTTCGGACGCGAAATAGGCTGCAGCGCGATCGCGTTCAAGTAAAGACATACCTTCATGGAAGACGGCAGCACGAATACCTTCACGCTCGCGTAAAACTTGCTCTAACTGCAATGCAGTTGCTGCTTGCGCACAAATAACTAGAACTTTTTCATTGCGATTTGCCGTTAAGAAACCCAGTAGCCATTCAACACGGGGGTCAAAGTTCCACCATGTTGCGTTTTCACCTTCGAATTCTTGGTAAATACGTTCAGGATAGAGCATCTCTTTCGCACGAACTTCGAGGCTCTTTTTCGCTGCCATAATTTCAGCAACTTTAATCGCTGTTTGATATTGTGTTGGCAGTGGCATTTTTATCGCGTGAAGTACGCGATTTGGGAAACCTTTCACACCAGAGCGTGTATTACGGAATAACAGACGGCCCGTTCCGTGTCTGTCCATTAACATATGGATAAGTTCTTGGCGAGACTTGGTGCGTTCTTCGCCTTGGGTATTTGCCGCTTTCAGCAATGGTTCAACATCTTGCTCGCTGATCATTTCACTGATGATATTTTGTTGGTCGGTATTTAAATCATCTTCTGATAGCAAAATAGTAACAGCATCGGCAACAGGGCGATATTTTTGTTGCTCATTAATAAATTCGTTGTAGTCATGGAAACGGTTTGGATCAAGCAGACGTAAACGAGCGAAGTGGCTTTCTTGGCCTAACTGCTCAGGCGTTGCGGTTAATAGCAACACTGAAGGAATAGATTCAGCTAACTCTTCAATTACTTGATATTCACGGCTTGGTGCATCTTCACTCCAAACAAGGTGATGGGCTTCATCGACAACCAGCATATCCCATGTTGCTTCAACCAAGTGTTCAAAACGTTGCTTATTTTTACGCACAAAATCTAAAGAGCAGATGATCATCTGTTCTGTTTCAAATGGGTTATCGCTATCTAATAAAGATTCACTATAACGGCTATCATCAAACAGAGAGAAACGTAGGTTGAAACGGCGTAACATTTCAACTAACCACTGATGTTGTAAGCTTTCAGGCACAATAATCAACACTCGCTCTGCACGACCATCCATTAATTGCTGGTGGATAATCATACCGGCTTCAATTGTTTTACCTAAACCCACTTCATCAGCTAATAATACGCGAGGGTTATGACGTTTACCCACTTCATTGGCGATATAAAGCTGATGAGGAATAAGGCTTGCACGAATGCCACGTAAACCACTTTGAGCTTGCTTAAACTGCTCGCTCATAAATTTACGAGCGCGGTAGCGTAAGGCAAAGCGATCCATACGGTCGATTTGGCCTGCAAAAAGGCGATCTTGAGGTTTATTAAAAGTGAGTTTGTTATCTAAGAACACTTCACGTAATTGCGCGGGCTCTTCGGTGTCTAAACGTACACCTTGATAGATAAGAAGGCCATTATCTTCTACAACGTTATCGATGGCGAGTTTCCAGCCTTCGTGACTGGTGACGGTATCCCCTGCATTGAACATCACCCGCGTTATTGGTGCATCATGACGGGAGTAAAGGCGGTTTTCGCCACAGGCGGGGAAAAGTAAGGTAACCATGCGGGCATCAACTGCCACAACAGTACCCAGTCCAAGCTCGCTTTCAGTATCGCTAATCCAACGTTGACCAAGAGTAAAAGGCATATATATAAACTCAGCTCTCAAATATATAATTTAGGAATTATTAATGAATGCAGTATTGCGGTGTTGTCATTAAAATCTGCGGGATAAAAAGTGCATTCCTAGAACAAAGAAAAGCTAATTATCACCAAAGGGGCGTTATGTTAATAGATGCAAAGCAAACCGTCACCTGCAAAATGACACAACTTAAAATGAGAGTGTCATTTGCCCATTTAACAAGGTTGAAAAATCATCTTGTATAAAAGGCAGGATAGCATCTGCAATCGACATTAACTGCTTATTGATATAGTGCTCATAATCTGGTGCAGTGGTAATGTGCTCTAACGGTTCTGGCCCCAAGGGGGTAATTATATAACTAATCCAACCGCCTTGCTGATATTGTTGAGGTCTATTTTTGGATAAATTATATTCATCCGCTTTACGTGCCGCTTTGACATGAGGGGGAACGTGATGTTGATATTCTGATAATTTTCGACGTAACCGTTTACGATACACTAATCTATCATCATATTTTCCCGCAAGCGTATCCGCGACATAATCACGAATAAACTGCTGATAAGGTTGCTGATGAAAAATGCGTGTATAAAGCTCTTGTTGAAATTTTTGAGCGAGTGGAGTCCAATCCGTTCTGACAGTTTCTAATCCTTTAAATACCATTTTATCATTGCTTAATCCCGCATAACGCTTTTTACTACCTGTTTCCATCCCTCGAATAGTGGGCATTAAAAAACGGCGATAGTGTGTTTCATACTCCAGCTCTAATTTGCAATCAAGTTGATAGGTTTCAAAAAGGTGTGTCTTCCACCATTGGTTAACCTCTTGTACTAACTGATGCCCTATTTGTTGGGCTTGTTGCTCAGTATGTGGCGATTTAAGCCAAACAAAAGTAGAGTCCGTATCACCATAAATAACTTGATAACCTTTAGCTTCTATTAATTCTCGCGTTTTTTTCATAATTTCATGACCTCGTAGTGTAATAGATGACGCTAAACGAGGATCAAAAAAACGACAGCCCACAGAGCCTAAAACACCATAAAAAGCGTTCATAATAATTTTGAGAGCTTGAGAGAGCGGGGCATTTTTATGTAACTTTGCGTTATCTCTTTCATGCCAAATTTGCGACACAATAGTGGGTAAACAATGCTTTTCCCGCGAAAACCACGCTTGGCGAAAACCTGGAATAGCCAGTTTTTCATCGGGTTGATGTGTTCCTTCAATCATTCCGACAGGATCGATTAAAAAAGTACGAATAATAGAGGGATAAAGGCTTTTGTAATCAAGCACAACGACTGAATCATATAAACCGGGAGTAGAGTCCATCACAAAGCCACCGGGACTATGCTCTTCAGGTTTTTCACCTTGGTTAGGCGCAACATATCCAATGCGATGCATTGAAGGGAGATAGAGATGCGTAAATGCAGCCACAGATCCGCCGCTTCTATCAACGGAAAGCCCTGTAACACAAGCTCTCTCTAATAAGAATGCCATAAGAGAGGTTGCATCAAAGATACGGTTTACTAAGACACAATCTTGCCAATTATAATAAGCTAGTGCGGGCTTATCTTCTTTAAAGCGTCGATTAATTTCATCCATTCTGGCGTAAGGGGTATCGATGGCTTTACCTTCGCCTAACAGTGTTTGAGCAACGGATTCAAGACTAAAAGAGGGAAAGTTCCATGTCGCCATTTTCAAAGCCTCGATTCCATCGATAATTAAACGACCTTGAGCCGAAGCAAAAAAATGACCTTTTTTAAATCCATGCTCTCGCCATTCTAACGGGCTATTTTGGCGGCCTAATAATAAACTGACACCATACCGTTGGGCATGTGTGTACAAAATACGCAGATCGAATTGAATTAAATTCCAACCGATAATCGCATCAGGATCGTAATGTTGTATCCACTCATTCAGTTTTTCAATTAAACGCAATCGGCTACTGACATAACATAAGCGATAGCCTTGAAATTGCTCGCTTTCACACTCTACGGGTAACGCATCAGTAAGCATAAACACGACATTATCGCCACAACCTGCAAGCCCAATAGAGTAAAGTTCACCGAATTCACTGGTTTCAATATCTAAAGAAACAGTTCGCAGTGTAGGGCGATAATCAGGTGCGGGTTTTAATGTCGTAATATTATTTTGTTGGTAACGAAACCAGACAGGTGCGGTAATAAAGCGCTCCATCATGTAACGTTCGTGTGGGCGAATATCCGCTTCATAAAGACGAATGTGATGCTCTTTGAGTTGCTGTTCTAGTTGAACGAGTTGGCGGTATTGTTTGCAGTAGACGCCAAAAACAGGCTGCCTTTCAAAGTCTTTTAAATCGAGAGGGCGAATTTCTATATCAGGGTTTTTATTAACGAGTGAACGTAAAACAGCTTCATGTTGGCGGGCAACAAAACCGATAGCGCGTTGCATAGGAACTGTAACTTTACGTGGGCCGTTATTTGTCGCCAGCCAATAAGAGACGACAATACCTTTTGGCGTGTCGCTCCAGTGGCGGGTAAGAATAAAGCCTTGTTCCGTATGACCAATCATGAGCACCTAATAAACACAAATTATTCACTAAAGATGAGTTTATTATAGTTAATGTAGTGGTTATTTATACAGTTAATTTAAGCTAAGATTAATTAAATGGAATACCTAAAATAAGTGATTGATCCACTTCACCATTTATTAGTGATTGTGTATTTCCATCGTAAACAATTATACCGTTATCTATCACAATCGCTCTTGAGGCAATTTTTGCTGCATCTTCTAAGCTATGAGAAACCATCAATAAGGTTAACGCTTTTTCATGGCAAAGTTGCTCAAGTAGTGCCAACATCTCAATGCGTAAAGCGGGGTCGAGTGCAGAAAAAGGCTCATCGAGCAATAAGATAGGCTGTTCACGTACAAGGCAACGAGCAATGGCAACACGTTGGCGTTGACCGCCTGATAACTGGGAAGGTAAACGTTCAAGATATTCACTGAGCGCTACTTGTTCAGCTCGACTCTCTAATAGTGCTTTTTGCTCTCTAGTCAGTTTTAAACTTGGATTTAACCCCAAGCTAATATTTTGCCTTACAGTTAAATGTGGGAATAGATTATTATCTTGAAATAACATGGAAATAGGGCGTTTGGCCGGTACTGTTTTGGTATGATCTTGGCCATTAAGAAACAGGCTTCCCTTTTCTGATGGTAAAAAACCAGCGATTAAACTGAGCAATGTACTTTTACCTGCACCACTTGGCCCTAATACAGCAATGCGTTCTCCTGCATTAACCGTTAGATTAAATAAGAGGTGTTGGTGTTCATAAGTATAAGTTAGGTGCTCTAATTTAATCATGAGATTTTCCAGCTAATCGTTCTATTAGGCTAAAAAGAGAGAAGCAAAGTAGTAATAAAATCATGGCTGTTACAGCCCCATCTTGTGTGTGATAAGCACCAATTTGCTGATAAAGATAGAAAGGCAATGTCCTAAATGTTTCATTACCAAATAGGGCAACAATACCAAAATCACCAATAGAAATAACACAAGCAAAAGCAAGTGCTTGTGAAATCGGTTTTCTTAATGCTCGTAATTCGATCCAACGAAGTCGGTTGATACCCTGAATGTTAAGCGATTGACATAAAAGACCATAACGTGAAGCAATATCATTCATTGGATTTTCGAGCACTTTTAAAGCATAAGGAATGGCAATTAAAGCGTTGGTCAAAATCACTAAAATATAAGGCGATTCAGGTAATCCAATCGTATTGTTTAATAACAAAAAAAAGCCTGTCGCTAACACAATACCCGGCATCGCTAGAATGATCAAACCACTCATTTCCATAGCCTGTCCCGCTTTTTTAAAGTGGCGTAGGCGAAGTTCTCGGCTACTCCATAGCAACATCATCGTTAATACAACGCAAACAATACCCGCACCAACAGCAATAATCAGTGAGGTTGTAAAAGCTTGCCAAAGTACAGGTTGTTGTATGACACGTAGAAATTGGCTATTAAGACCATCAGTGAGTACGGCCAAAATGGGGGGCACTAAAAAGAGGAGTGCAAGTGTGATAATGAGACCATCTGCTATTTTACTAAAGATAGGATCATCGGGATCACGCCAATGCTGTTTTTGGCTATCTCCGATAAAGAGTGTACCTTTGAGTTTTTGGCTGATAAGTACTAAGCCTAAACAGCAAAAGAGCTGGATTAGTGCTAAAAGTGCAGCACGATGTAAATCGTAGTCATAACTTAATGCTTGATAAATTGCTAGCTCAACGGTTGTTGCCGCAGGGCCTCCACCTAACGCCAGTACAGTAGCAAAGCTGGCAAAACAGAGCATAAAAATCAGTGACGCTGTGGGAAGTATTTGTCGCCATAAATAAGGAAATTCCAGAAAGCGAAAACGCTGCCAACCATTCATGCCTAATTGTGAGGCTAACTGGCGTTGTTCTGGCGAGATACTTTCGAGAGCTTGTAACAGCATTCGGGTTGCTAATGGCATATTGAAAAAAATGTGTGCTAATAAAATGCCTTGTAAGCCATAAGGGGTAAATTGGTAATTAATCCCCAGCCATTCACAGATTTGAGCAATCCAACCGACTCGTCCATAAACCGTTAAAATACCAAAAAGTGCCACTAAAACGGGTAACACAAGGCTCATGGCACATAAACGTAAGAAAAGTGTTCTACCTTTAAATTGGCGTCGATAAAGTGCTTTAGCGAGCCAAATGGCAGGTAATATTGAAAATAAGGCAGATAAAAAGGCTTGCCAGAAAGTAAAGCGCACGACATGCCATAAATAGTCATCAGCAAAAATAGAGGATAATTCGCCACTTGGCGCATTAATCCATAATGCACCAAATGACAATAATGCCACAATAAGCAGTAAACCCGAGGCACATAGCCCCGGGATAAGCCATCTTCCCATTAGCGACTCACCGCAGATTGCCAATTACGCGTCCACGTTTGGCGCTCTTTGGCGACAATATCTGCATCGAATTGCAATGATTTTTCGGGTTTAGGCATCACGGAATAGACATCCGGTAATGGCATATCTATAACAGGATACATCCAATTGGTTGTAGGTATCGTTTCTTGGAAAGCCGGGGTGAGCATAAATTGCATAAATTGCTGCGCTAATTCAGGTTGTTTACTTGATTTGAGTTTTGCAGCAACTTCGACTTGCAAGTAATGCCCTTCATCAAAAATCGCAGCAGCATAGTTATCTTTTTTATCCGCTAAAATATGATAACCGGGGGATGATGTGTAGCTAAGCACAAAATCACCTTCACCTTTTAAGAATAAGCCGTAAGACTCACTCCAACCTTTAGTGACTGTCAGCGTTTTCTCTGACAATTTTTTCCATTCAGTAGCCGTGTTTTCAGGATAAAGTGACTGCATCCATAGCATTAAACCTAAACCCGGTGTGCTGGTGCGAGGATCTTGATATAAAATCTTCCACTTTTCTTTGCTATTTAACAGTTCAGCCATGCTTTTGGGCGGATTCTGGACGCGGTTTTTATCATAAATAAAAGCAAAGTAACCGTAGTCATAAGGCACAAAGGTATCGTCAGTCCATTTTTCAGGTAAGGCGAGTTTGGATGTATCGATATTGCTTGGTGCGAAAAGTCCAGTTTCTTTTGCTGCATGGATCAGATTGTTATCTAACCCTAAAATAATATCAGCTTTGCTTTTATCACCTTCCATGCGTAAGCGATTAAGGAGTGATACACCATCAGACAGAGCAACCAGTTTTAGCTCACAATCACATTGTTGTTCAAACGCTTTTTTTATTGCAGGCCCTGGGCCCCAATCTGCGGTAAATGAATCGTAAGTGTAAACAGTGAGTGTGGGCTTTTGTGCTAAGGCTTGAGTTGAAAAGGTGCCCATAATGCCCAGTGCGCCCAGAAGGAAAGTAAAGCGAAGTGATTTATTTAACACGTTTAGTTCCTCAGTAAAAGTCAGGTAGGATCTGAGGAGTAAGGATAGCAAACCAATGAATATTGCAACATCCTGACTCAAATCCCTACGCCAGTATTAGCTGGATCAGGTTCCACGAGTTTTTCTCAGCCTAAAAAGGCACCCCGTTGAGACTTTCCCATTGTAGATAAATACACGCGCCATGCAAAGTCTGTTGATAGAGGTTTACCGTTTGTGGGTAGTATGAAACAATGAGTTATCTTTCAAATTTGGTTATTGAGGTAGTCTAGTGATTGATGATGATGGCTACCGCCCGAATGTAGGGATTGTAATTTGTAATCGGCAAGGGCAAGTGCTTTGGGCTCGTCGCTATGGGCAACATTCATGGCAGTTTCCTCAAGGGGGAATTAATCCTGGAGAATCGCCAGAGCAGGCAATGTACCGAGAGTTGTTCGAAGAAGTTGGGTTAAGTCGCAAGGATGTCAAAATTCTTGCCTCCACACGTAACTGGTTACGTTACAAGTTACCTAAGCGTTTGGTGCGTTGGGACACAAAACCTGTTTGTATTGGGCAAAAACAGCGTTGGTTCCTTTTGCAGTTAACAAGTAATGATAAAGACATTAATGTTCAACAAAGCAAAACGCCAGAATTTGATGGCTGGCGTTGGGTGAGTTATTGGTACCCCGTTCGACAAGTCGTCTCTTTTAAACGCGATGTTTATCGACGTGTAATGAAAGAGTTCGCACCAGTAGTCATGCCATTGCAAGAACAAGTGTCTTTACCGCGTCCATCGTATGGATATCGGCGTAAAAGGTATTAGATAACACTATGCTGACACGTTTGCGAGAAATTGTAGAAAAAGTGGCTATGGCAGCTGGGCTTCCAGAAGCGCTTGAACTCTTAGTCAAGGAAACGTGTCAGGCAATGCACACGGATGTGTGTTCTATTTATCTTGCCGATAAACAACGTAGTTGTTTTTATCTTATGGCGACCAAAGGGTTAAAAAAACCTAGAGGGAGAGCGGTTAGTCTTTCATTTAATGAAGGCGTGGTTGGTGAAGTGGGGCGTCTTTCAGAGCTTATCAACCTCGCTGATATTCGCGAACATCCTAGTTTTAAGTACCTTCCTCAAGTTAAAGAAGACGATCTCCGTGCTTTTCTTGGTGTTCCTATTGTCTACCGTCGCCAACTCCTTGGTGTATTAGTTGTTCAGCAAAAAGAGCGTCGCTTATTCAATGAAAGCGAAGAGTCTTTTATGGTGACGCTGGCGACACAGCTCGGGGCTACATTATCGCAAGTACAAACTAAAGGGCTTTTTGGGCAATATCGCCAAAGTCGGATTAAAGCACTTTCAGTTTCGACTGGCGTTGTTATGGCTTATGGTTGGCAAGAAATTTCCCAGCCAGTTCTGGAAAATGTATTTAAAGCCAGCGCACTTGATATTAAGGCGGAATTAAATCGACTCACTGTGGCTTTAGAAGATGCCACTGCAGAATGTCGTCGCTTTAGTAAACGCTTTATGGCGAATGCACAAAAAGAGAGTGCCGCTATTTTTGATCTCTACTCTCATTTACTTAATGATCCCCAGCTTAAACATAAAATGACAGCGATTATTACTCAAGGATATGTCGCAGAATGGGCTGTAAAAGTGGTTGTTGAGAAAGTTTCGTCACAATTTTCTAGCCTGAAAGATGGCTACATGAGAGAAAGAGCCTCTGATCTTAAAGCATTAGGGCGCCGTTTATTATTTCATTTAGATGATGATCTAAGTTCAACTAATATTTGGCCAGAGCGTTTTATTTTGGTTGCTGATGAATTAAGCGCAAGTTTATTGGCGGAGTTACCAGAGCAACAGCTTGCAGGTGTGATTGTGCGAGATGGTGCAACACACTCACATTCTGCGATCCTTGTTAGAGCAATGGGAATTCCCGCGATCATGGGCGCGGATATTCAACCGGAGCTTTTACACAATCGTATGCTTATTCTTGATGGTTATCGTGGTGAGATTTTTATTGAACCAGAGCCTTTTATTACTCAAGAATATAAACAGATTATTGATGAAGAAAGTGTATTAAGCCAAATAGCAGAAGATCAGCTCGAACAGCAAGCTGTTCTCAAAAATGGTGAATCGGTTAGCGTTCAATTGAATGCGGGATTAAATATTAAATACGAGCAACGCATTAGCGTGGGAATAGATGGCGTTGGTTTATATCGGACAGAAATCCCTTTTATGCTACAAAGCGGTTTCCCTTCTGAGGATGAACAGAAAAATCGCTACCGCGAAATACTCTCTTTTTTCCCTGATAAGCCTGTTGTATTGCGTGCTTTAGATATTGGTGCAGATAAACAACTTCCTTATATGCCCATTAATGAGGAAAATCCTTGCTTAGGTTGGAGAGGCATAAGAATATTGCTTGATCAACCTGAAATCTTTCTTATTCAGCTACGAGCAATGCTAAAAGCAAACCTCGAATTTAAAAATTTGAAAATTTTGTTGCCGATGGTGACAAGTATTGATGAAATTGACGAAGCAAGAACATTGCTGCTACGCGCATGTAATGAAGTGAGTCGAGAGCTAAAATGTGAATGTGTTCCACCTCCACTGGGTATTATGCTTGAAGTGCCTTCATTGGTGTTTATGTTGTCACAATTAGCGAATCGGGTTGATTTTATCTCTGTTGGAACAAACGATTTAACTCAATACTTGCTTGCAGTCGATCGTAATAATACCCATGTAGCATCACTCTATGATAATTTGCATCCTGCGTTATTGCGTTCACTGAATTTGATTGCAACACAATGCCAATATTATCAGTTGCCAGTTAGTGTTTGTGGCGAAATGGCAGGAACCCCTATCGGGGCATTGCTGTTAATAGGGCTCGGTTTTAGGCAGTTAAGCATGAGTGGTCGTAGTTTACCTAGGGTAAAATACTTATTACGCCATCTTGATCCTGTGGTGTTACAGTCTTTTATGCAACAAGTGTTGCAAGCTGAAACAGCAACAGAAATCAAAAAATTGTCTTCTGAATTTATGGAACGGCAAGGATTAGGTGGATTAATTCGCGGAGGTATTTAGTCTGCCTTCGTATAAGCCTTTTCTATGTTGGTATTAAATAGCCAATACAGAAATTATTGATTAAGTGAAGTAGGGAATAATGAGTATAAGCTACCTTAAATTTCCAGAGATTGATCCTGTAATGTTCTCTATCGGGCCTGTTTCATTACACTGGTACGGTATGATGTATTTAGTTGGATTTGTCTTTGCCTTATGGCTTGCAAATCGTCGAGCTGCAAAACCGAATAGTGGCTGGAATAAAAATGAAGTTGAAACATTACTTTATGTTGGTTTTGTCGGTGTATTTATCGGTGGTCGTTTAGGTTATGTTTTATTCTATAACTTACCTGTCTTTTTAAATGATCCTCTTTACCTCTTTAAAGTGTGGGATGGCGGTATGTCATTCCATGGTGGTTTAATTGGGGTCATTTGTGCCATGATTTGGTTTGCTAAACGTACTAAACGTAAATTTTTCCAAGTGGCTGATTTTGTAGCACCTTTAATTCCATTTGGTTTAGGTTTAGGTCGTATTGGTAATTTTATTAATGGTGAATTGTGGGGACGCGTCACATTAGATACGCCTTGGGCTTTCTTATTTCCAAGCTCTCGTTCTGAAGATCTCCAGCTTGTTGCTCAAGATCCAACAACACTACTACCGATTATTCAAGAATATGGGGTTTTACCTCGCCATCCCTCACAACTTTATGAAATGCTGTTAGAAGGTGTGGTGCTATTTATTATCCTGAATATCTTTGTACGCAAAAGTCGTCCTGTAGGTAGTGTGTCAGGTCTGTTCCTAATTGGTTATGGTGCATTCCGTATTATTGTTGAATTCTTCCGTCAACCAGACGCACAACTAGGATTATTTGGTGGTGTGAGTATGGGGCAAATACTTTCAATTCCAATGATTTTATTGGGTATTATTTTTATGGTATGGGCTTATCGCCAAGATAAAAAGACACCACAAAACCCAACACCAACTCACAAATAGTGTGAGATAAATTTCTTATTATTAGTTAATTACAAGAGAGACAACATGAAGCAGTATCTGGCATTGTGTCAACGCATTATCGATGAAGGGCAATGGATTGATAATAAACGAACAGGAACCCGTTGTTTAACGGTGATTAATGCCGATCTGGAATATGATGTTGCGAATAACCAATTTCCGCTGATAACGACACGTAAAAGCTTTTATAAAGCAGCAATTGCAGAGCTGTTAGGGTATTTACGTGGTTACGACAATGCAGGTCAATTTCGTGAAATTGGTTGTAATACATGGAATGCAAACGCCAATGAAAATGGAGCATGGTTAAACAACCCCCATCGTAAAGGTGAAGATGATATGGGGCGTGTTTATGGTGTTCAAGGACGTCAATGGCAACGCCCTGATGGCTCCCATTTTGATCAACTACGCAAAGTGATAGATAACCTGACTAAGGGGATAGATGATCGTGGGGAGATCGTAACATTTTATAACCCAGGTGAAACTGAGTTAGGTTGTTTGCGTCCTTGTATGCATACACACACATTTTCATTGGTGGGTGATACGCTTTACTTAACCTCTTATCAACGTAGCTGTGATGTACCATTAGGGTTAAATTTCAACCAAATACAGTGTTTTGTTTTATTAGCGCTGGTGGCTCAAATTACAGGACATAAGCCGGGTAAAGCATTTCATAAGATAATCAATGCGCATATCTATGAAAATCAATTACCTCTAATGCGTGATGTACAGCTAAAAAGAGAGCCTTTACCGTTACCAACGTTGCATATCAATCCAAAAATTAAAACATTGGAAGATATCGAAACATGGGTAACAACGGATGATTTTACTGTTGAAGGTTATCAATGCCATGAAGCAATAAAATACCCATTTACGGTTTGATTTTTCCTTTATGTTTTAAAGCCTCTGTTTAGTGATAAACAGGGGCTTTTTATTCCTACCATTAAATTTAAATTCAATAAACTAAGATTAACCCCAGCCTTGTTGATAACTATTTTTTTGTGTTTGTTCTGAAAATATAGTTACTGCGTCATCGTTCGAAAAAAACACTCTCTTTTATTTACCTTACAAAGGTTTAGCTGCATTCTCATCGCAGGCTCTAGAGGAGAACAAAATGAACAGTAATATGGAAATAAGCCTAAATAGTAAACTTGAACAAGAGAGTGAATGGGGGATAAGCCTGCTCGAAATGCTTATTGTCATGATGATTGCCTCGATTTTAAGTTATTTATCAATTACGACCTATCAGCAATTTACTCACCAACGTCAATTGATACATAGTGTACGAGAAACCATTGCATTTCTTTCATATCAACGACAACAAGCGCTACTGTTTAATATAAAAATTAAAATATCACTTCATTTATCACCCAGCAATAAAGTTGTCGCTACGCCTTTTTCTCAACGGCATTTAACTGAAAAACAAACGATTTTTCAATTAACCACTGGCATTCAACTTAAACAATCAACGGTCTCAAATTTTACGTTTGGGGATATTCGTCAAACTTTAAGACCAATGAGTTTTGTACTTCAAAGCTCAGAAGGTGAAGTAAAAATTGTTATTTCATCTTTAGGGAGAATAAGAGCATGTAGCCAGAAAATTAAGGTATTTTCGCCATGTTAAAGCGATCAATATTTTCATTTTCATCTGGCATGATGCTGATGGAATGCCTTTTTGCCATGGCAATTAGTGGCGTTCTATTTCTGTGCATCAGTCGGGCATATCCTCAAGTAATGAACACACTGCTCCATTCTTACCAAAAATATCAGTTAGATATTTTTTTAAGGGAAAGGTTATTGGTGCTAGAAACACAATTAAGGCGCACTGGATATTGTCAGGGTGAGTGTGCTTATGTATCGCAGTCAAAGGGGTTACACTCTTCACCATTAAAAATAGGGCAGTATTCTTATCAAGAAAAAAACTCCTGCGTTATTTTCGCTTATGACGTAAATGGCAATGGTCGATGGGATGCGCCTTCCTCAAAAGAGAGTGATTATTTTGGTTATCGGCTTAGAAATGGGCAACTAGAACAATTAAGAGGAGTACAAGATTGTACTTCTTCAGGATGGCAACGATTCTTTGAAAGTCATGAAATAGAAGTGACGGAGTTTATTTTACGTCCTTACTCAAAGCAACATCTTATCAAAAAGAAACCCTTTTTTTATCTCTCTGTTTCCTTGAAATTTCATTTAAAACAATCGCCTACTGTGAAACTACATTATAAGAATGAAATTCGGTTAAGGAATGTGACCACGTTATGAGTATTGATTTTATTAATAATAAAAGTGAGCAAGGATTTGCAAGTTTACTTGTCGTAATTGGGTTTATTGTTATGAGCTTATCAGCGCTAGGAAATTTTGCTTATCATTACAGGCAATCTCAACAAATAGTAATGCAAGAGTTGCAAGCACGACAGGCTTTTTTATTTGCTGAATCTGCATTAGCGTGGGGAATAAAACGGAATTGGGAAATTCTATCGTCACAGTTAAATAAATGGCAGTGTCGTCATTTTCATGTAAACCCTAAAATAAAGAGTTGTTTATTTTTGATTTCTTTAGAAAAAGGATTATTACAAGGACAAGCAGAAAGCTTAAATGGTTATAAAATATATCATTATCAATGGGTTGATTTTTTGAAGGATAAAAATAAATCCATGGTGACACATCCAAATGGATGGCTAGATTATTGCCCATTAGTGCATAAGGAGTGTGTGTTATAGATAACATTCAAAATAAATCAGAAAGTGGCTCTATTTTACTTAATACAATGTTTATATTACTGTTTTTTAATATTAGTTTTGTCGCTATTATAGGGTATAGTCAATCATTAAAAGCTGACTTTCAGCGGTTAATTCAAATGCAGCAGGCAGGGCAGGAACTTTTTGTTTTATTTGAACAAATGACTGATAAATTACCTGACTATTTCGTAGCCAATTCCAAAATAATGACACGCTCACTATTACAGTCTGAAGGTTGTCAGGAAATAGAAGGTTATGTTGCCAATAATGTATTACCCGAAATAAAGCTGTATTACTGGTCATGCTATTAATAAGATGAGGATCTGATGTTTCATATATATCACTCAAATCAGTTGTCATTACTAAAGTCACTTATGGTGCACTTTATGCAGACCAGACCACTCTCTTCTCCCTTTGAACAAGAAGTGATCCTTGTACAAAGCCCCGGAATGTCTCAGTGGTTGCAAATCCAGCTTGCCGAAAGCTTGGGTATTGCTGCTAATATCCGTTACCCATTACCAGCAACCTTTATTTGGGAAATGTTTACGCGGGTGCTATCAGGTATACCTAAAGAAAGTGCTTTTTCTAAAGATGCCATGACATGGAAATTAATGGCATTATTACCTGAATATTTATCTCATGAAGAATTTAAACCGCTACTTCATTATCTTGATGATGATGAGGATAAACGTAAATTACACCAATTAGCAGGGCGTGTTGCTGACTTATTTGACCAATATTTGGTATATCGTTCAGATTGGTTAGCTTCGTGGGAAAAAGATGAATTGATAGAAGGGCTGAGTGAAAATCAGCGTTGGCAGAAAATATTGTGGGTAGCGTTACAGCAATACACAAAAGATCTCAATCAGCCCCAATGGCATCGTTCTAATCTTTATCAGCAATTTATTTCGACATTAAATGGTGCAAAAGAAGGAGAACTTCAACACTGTTTTCCACCCCGTATTTTTATTTGTGGTATTTCGGCATTACCGCAAGTTTATTTGCAGGCTCTGCAAGCTATTGGGCGTCATACAGAGATCTATTTACTCTTTACCAATCCTTGCCGTTACTATTGGGGCGATATTCAAGATCCTAAATTTCTTGCTCGGCTGAATAGTAGAAAACCTCGTCATTATCAGCAATTACATGAATTATCGTGGTTTAAAGATGAAAAAAATGCCTCATCATTATTTAATGAAGAGGGGGAGCAAAATATCGGTAATCCGCTATTAGCCTCATGGGGAAAATTGGGTAAAGATAATCTCTATTTTCTTTCTGAACTTGAGTATACCGATGTATTGGATGCTTTTGTTGATATTCCAAGAGATAATTTACTTCATCAATTGCAAGCTGACATTCTTGATTTAGAAGATTTTTCGCAATTAGGTACAACACTTGAAACTTATGAATGTAGTGAAAATAAACGTGTAATTTTACCAGATGATAACTCATTGACTTTTCATGCCAGTCATAGCCCTCAGCGTGAAGTAGAAGTACTACAAGATCAATTACTGCATTTATTAGAGCAAGATCCCGAATTATTACCACGTGATATTATTGTGATGGTTGCGGATATCGATAGCTATACACCTTATATTCAAGCGGTGTTTGGTAATGCACCTTCAGAACGTTATCTTCCTTTTGCAATTTCAGATAGAAAAGCTCGTCAAGCACACCCTGTATTACAAGCTTTTATTACGTTGTTAGAGCTTCCTCAAAGTCGGTTCACCGCAGAACAAGTATTAGCTTTACTTGAAGTTCCTGCTTTAGCTGGGCATTTCTCTATTTTTGAAAATGAACTAAAACTACTACGTCGTTGGGTCGATGAATCAGGCATACGTTGGGGATTGGATGATGAGAATGTGGCTTCATTCTTATTACCCATCACGGGTAAAAATACGTGGGAGTTTGGTTTACTGCGCATGTTGCTTGGTTATGCGATGGAAAGTGAAAATGGCCCTTGGAAAGGGGTCCTTCCTTATGATGAATCAAGTGGCTTAGTTGCTGAGCTTGCAGGATATCTCGCTGATTTTATTTATACATTAAGTGAGTGGCGTACACGTTTGAGTGAAACTCGCTCATTAGAAGCATGGCTAGAAGTTGGACAACAATTAGTTGATGCTTTTTTTGAATCTGATGAGGAAACGGAATTAGTTTTAGCGCTTATTATCCAGCAATGGCAAAAGGTGATTGAAAATGGACTGAAAGCGCAATATCAAAATGAAATCCCGCTAGTCCTTATTCGTGATGAATTAACCGTACGGTTTGATGATGAAAAAATCAGTCAGCGTTTTTTAGCGGGTAGCATTAATTTCTGTACGTTAATGCCTATGCGCTCTATTCCCTTTAAAGCGGTGTGTTTATTAGGCATGAACGACGGTATTTATCCTCGTAATATTCAGCCGTTAGGGTTTGATTTAATGGCGGAAAAACGCCGTCGTGGTGATAGAAAACGTCGTGATGATGACCGCTATTTATTCCTTGAAGCGCTTAGTTCAGCTGAAAAATACCTTTATATTAGTTATATCGGAAAATCGATACGGGACGATCGAGAATGTAACCCATCTGTATTAATCAAAGAGTTACAAGATTATATTGGGCAAAACTTCCGTTTGCCGGAAGATGGTGAACGCAATGTCGATGAAAGTGCGATTCGTATAAATCAGCATTTGTTAACACAACATAGCCGTGTTCCTTTTGCTCAAGAAAATTTCCGAATCGGTGCTTCTTTTCGCTCTTATGCTTCCGAATGGCTACCTGCTGCGAGTGGGCAGGGGGAGGTTCATCAATGTTTTACGGAAGCACTTAATGACGATGACACAATAGATAAAGTCTCAATTGACGAGCTTGCACGTTTTTATCGCCATCCTATTCGTGCTTTTTTCCAACAAAGATTAAAAACAAACTTTGTTATTGAAGAAACAGAATTACCTGAAGAAGAGCCATTTGTGATAAATGCGCTTCAACGTTATCTATTGAATCAATGGTTATTAAAAGCATTGATTGATCAAAGTTCAACAGAAGCTTTGTTTGAGCGTATCAAAGCCGCGGGACAACTTCCGGCGAGCGCATTTGGTCAAATTTATTGGGAGCAACAAATAGAAGAGTTACTCCCTTTAGCGGAAAAGATAAGAAGTGAACGATCAGCCACACATTCTGTCACATTAGAGCAAAGCTTTAGTGCAATGCCACTGATTGGCCGTTTAAATGAGGTACAAACTGATGGTTTATTACGCTGGCGACCTGCCAGCTTAACAGCTAATGATTTATTACAGCTTTGGATTGAGCACTTAGTTTATTGTTTAAAAGAGGGGACGGGCGAGAGCCGGTTTTACGGCAGAAAAGAGACTCAATGGTGTTTATTACCTGTTGATCCTGAATTTGCCTATTCAACATTAGACAATTTAATTAGTGATTATAAACAAGGGTTAAACAGCCCATTAGCGCTATTTGCGAAAAGTGGCTGGGCTTGGTTACAAGCTTGCTATGATAAAAAATCACAAGCGTTTTTACTTGATGATGAAGAGACACTAGAAAAAGCAGAATTAGTTCTAATGCAACATTTAACGGATAGTTATAATCGAGATGGTGAAATGAATGACATGTATGTTCAGCGTGCTTTCTCTCAATTAGACGAGCCTTTTTTACAAACAGTCAAGCAGACGGCATTAACAATATTTAAACCAATAATTCCATTTCTGAAAAAATAAGGGAGCTCATATCAGATGAGAAAATACTGCTCGCAACTAGGGATCATGTTGCTATTGATGCTACTGAGTATCAACAGTTTTGCTACTGATCCACTTTGGCAAGTATTGCCTGATAGTATTGAAAAAAGTGAGAGTGATCCACGGCAATATCAAGCGATTAAACTACCTAATGAAATGACCGTATTACTGGTTTCTGATGAAAAGGCAGTTAAATCATTAACGGCAGTTGCATTACCTGTTGGAGCATTAGAAGATCCGGATAGCCAGCAAGGTCTTGCGCACTATTTAGAACATATGGTGCTAATGGGATCGGCGAAATATCCCCAATCAGGCAGTATGTCTGAATTCTTACAAAAGAATGGTGGCTCTCATAATGCGAGTACAACGACCTATCGTACTGCATTCTATTTAGAAGTGGAAAATAGTGCTATTAATGAAGCAGTTGATCGCCTTGCTGATGCTTTAGCTGAACCCTTACTTGATCCTAAAAATGCCGATCGTGAGCGTAATGCGGTTAATGCTGAATTAACAATGGCGCGTGCGCGTGATGGTATGCGTTTTTGGCAAGTCAGGGCTGAAACTTTAAATCCATTACATCCAAGTTCTCGCTTTATGGGGGGGAATCTAGAGACATTAAGTGATAAACCAAATAGTAAGCTTCAAGATGAATTGATTAAATTCTATCAAAAACACTATTCT
Organism: Proteus penneri; assembly: GCF_003144535.1. GTDB lineage: Bacteria > Pseudomonadota > Gammaproteobacteria > Enterobacterales > Enterobacteriaceae > Proteus > Proteus penneri. The sequence goes on from NZ_PHFJ01000009.1 coordinate 153,782, forward strand.
GGTAACTTAATGAATGGTGTTATTTATAGTAATAAATCACTTGATGAATTATCTAAATTAGCCGCAAACACTTTCGCTCGTATCCCGAATAAAAAGGCAGATGTGCCAGTCACCACAGTACCTGCTATGACGGATAAAGAAAAAGGGTTAATGATCCATTTAGTACCCGCTCAACCGCAAAAGACTTTACAAATTGAGTTTGGTATAGATAACAATATTGCTGATTTTCGTAGTAAATCTGATGAATATATTGGCTATTTAATCGGTAATCTTAGTGCAGGCACATTGGCAACATGGCTACAAGATCAAGGTTTAGCTGAAAGTATTAGTGCATCTTCAGAGCCTTATATCGATCGCAATCAAGGCTCATTTACGATTTATGTTGCGTTGACAGATAAAGGTTTAGCGCAAAAAGACAAAGTGATTTCCGCTATCTTTTCATACATTCGTTTAATTAAGACGGAAGGTATTAGCCAACGTTACTTTGATGAAATTGCGAATGTATTAGATCTCTCATTCCGTTATGGCTCTATTGTAAGAGATATGAATTACATAGAAGGTATTTCGGATATGATGTTGCGTTATCCAATCAAAAATATCCTCAATGCGGGTTATATTGCTGATAAGTATGAGCCTTCAGCTATTCTTTCTCGTCTTGATTCTCTTACACCAGAGAAAGCGCGTATTTGGGTAATAAGCCCTAATGAGCCGTCTAACAAACAAGCCTACTTTGTTAATGCCCCTTATCAGGTTGATAAAATCACAGATAAGCAATTAAAAACATGGCAGACATTATCGGATGATATTTCATTATCTCTGCCAGCACTTAACCCTTATATCCCTGATAACCTTTCTCTGATTGATGCGGATAGCAAAATCACCAAACCAGAATTGTTGTGGCAGGATAAAAGCGCTCGCTTGTTTTATATGCCATCACACTATTTCTCTGATGAGCCTAAAGCCAGTGTGACATTAAGTTTAGTGAATAAGGGAGCTGACATTACCGTTAAGCAACAAGTGACACAAACTTTAACGGATTATCTTGCTGGTTTAGCGTTAAGTGAATTATCTTACCAAGCTTCTGTTGCTGGAATGAATATCTCATCCTCATCAGGACAAGGCATTGATTTTTCAATGAATGGTTATACACAACATTTACCAGGACTCGTTAATGCTACACTGAAAAGCTATATGAGTTTCGAATCAACTCAAGAAGAGCTCGATCAAGCTAAATCTTGGTATCGTGAACAACTTGATGTGACTCATAACTTAAAAGCATTTGAAGAAGCTATGTTGCCGGCTCGTCGATTAAATACGATCCCGTATTATGAAGAAGCTGACAAACTCAAAGCATTAGAGTCAATTACACTGCAAGATATTATTGATAATCGCCGTGAAGTAATTAAAAACGCAGTACTTCAAGCGCTAATTATTGGTAACTTAACGCCAGAGCAAAGCCGCGATATCGCTAAATCTGCACACGAATTATTAGGTAATCAAGGTACAGAATACTGGATCGGTGAAACATTAGTATTCAATAAATTAAATGCGGTTGATTTCCAAAGTAAATCGAAGAGTACAGATAACGCATTAGGTGAGCTTTATATCCCAATAGGTTATAGCCGTCTTGAAGGTCAGGCAATTTCTTCAGTGTTAGCGTCTGTTATCAAACCTTGGTTTTATGATCAATTAAGAACAGAAGAACAGCTAGGTTATGCAGTATTTGCTTATCAAGGCACTATGGGTGAACAGTTTGGTCTAGGTTTCTTATTACAAAGTAATGCTAAACCGCCAGTTTACTTAAATGAACGTTATAACGCATTTTATCAGCAAGCCTATGAACGTTTGAAAAGAATGAGTGAAGCAGATTTTAATCAGTATAAGCAAGCAATTATTACTGAAGTTAAACAACCACCTCAAACGTTCTATGAAGAAGTTTCTCTTTATCGAAATGACTTCCATCGTAATAACTTAAAATATGATGGACGTGAAAAATTCTTAGCTGAGCTTAATAAAGTGACTTTAAAACAAGCTATTGAATTTTATGAAAAAGCAATTATAAAACCGAACGGATTTATTTTTGTCTCTCAAGTTATTGGTAAAGATGGCAAAGATGCTGATTACGCCGAAAATAAACAGTGGAAACGTTACGCCACAGTAAGCGAATTACAAAAAACTTTACCTATTGAGGAAATTAAAGAGTGAGTGAAGTGATACAGGCACAGCCACTAAACCCGTATACACTTCCGCTGTACCAAAGACGCCTCATTGAGGCGTCAGCAGGAACAGGGAAAACTTATACAATAGGGTTGTTGTATTTACGGTTGCTTCTTGGATTAGGCGGGGAGTCTGCATTTTACCGCCCTCTCAGTGTTGAAGAGATTTTAGTTGTGACATTCACGGATGCGGCGACAGATGAATTACGAGCACGTATTCGCAAAAATATTCATGAACTAAGACTTGCCTGTATTCGCCATGATGTTGAAAGTTGCAATGATACTTACCACGAATTACTTAAACAGATCCCTAATAAAGATCTGGCTGCATTATGGTTGCTTGAAGCAGAGCGCCAAATGGATGAGGCGGCTATTTATACGATTCATGGTTTTTGTCAGCGTATGTTGGCAAACAATGCATTTGAATCAGGCGTCTTGTTTGAACAAGTCTTGATCCAAGATGAATATGAACTCAAAAGGCGGGTATGTGCTGACTTCTGGCGCCGCCATTGTTATCCACTTTCTTATGATGTTGCTAATGCAGTAAGCCAGATTTGGTCTGGCCCTGAGCAACTGCTTTATGAAATACAGCCTTATTTACAAGGTGAAATGCCTGAAATCGAAGGTGTGGCATTAGACAGTGAAAATGAGTCAGTTAAAGAGCGTCATCAAGCGGTTATTGAAGCAATTAACAAGGTGAAAACGCGTTGGCATGCACATCAACATGAAATTGAAGCATGGATAACAGCTTCGGGTGTTGATAAACGTAGTTATAGCAGTCGTTTTTTACCTAAATGGATTGAAGAAATAACGTTGTGGGCGTCAACAGCAGAAACGAAAAGCTATCAATTACCAGATTGTTTGGTTCGTTTTTCGCAAGAAACGCTGAATGAGAAGAGCACAAAAGGCCCAGCACCAGAACATATTCTTTTTGTTGAAATTGAACGATTAACAAAGCAGAGCTTGACTCTGCGTGATGTTATTCTGCTCAATGCGATCCCTGAAATACGTCGAGGCATTGAAAATGAAAAGATGCGTCGCGGTGAAATGGGGTTTGATGATTTATTAACACGCTTAGATAGAGCATTGAAACGTGAAGGTGGTGAAGCTTTAGCACAAGCTATTCGTGAACGCTATCCAGTTGCAATGATTGATGAATTCCAAGATACAGATCCCCAACAATATCGTATTTTTGATGCGATTTATGGTGAGTATGAAAACAGTGGGTTGTTGTTTATCGGCGATCCTAAACAGGCAATTTATGCTTTCCGTGGTGCGGATATTTTTACTTATATTCAAGCCCGAAAGCAGACATCTCATCACTACACATTAAATACTAACTGGCGCTCTGCGCCGGGTATGGTGAATGCAGTTAACAAGCTTTTTATGCGTTCCAATGCTCCATTTCTATTTGAGCATATCCCTTTTATTGAAGTAAGCTCGGCTGAAAAAAACCAAGACATGGCCTTTGTTTACCATGACAAACCGATTTCACCTTTTAATTTTTGGCTTGCTGAAGGTGAAAGTGTTTCTACGGGAAATTATGAGCAAATTATGGCAGCACAATGTGCTGCACAAATTCGTGATTGGTTATCAGCAGGGGATCAGCAACAGGCTTGGCTGATCGAACAAGGTACAAAAAAAACGGTTACATCTGCTGATATTATGGTATTGGTGCGTAGCCGCAGAGAAGCGATACTGATCAGTGATGCATTGAATTTACTTTCAATACAGTCAGTATTCTTATCCAATCGTGAAAGTGTTTTTGAAACCAACGAAGCCAAAGATCTACTTTGGCTATTACAAGCGGTTGTAACACCTGAAAAAGAGCGAGTTTTAAGGGCTTCTTTAGCCAGCCGATTATTTGGGTTTAGCGCAAAGCAAATTGATGATTTGAACCGCAGTGAGGCACACTGGAATAGTTACGTGGAGAAGTTTGCTGATTATTATGTATTGTGGCAAAAGCGTGGTGTTTTACCAATGTTGCGCAAGATCATGATGGATAATCAAATTGCAGAAAATTTACTCGCAAGTATTGGTGGTGAACGCCGGCTTACAGATATCATGCATATTGGTGAACTATTACAAGAAACATCATTACAACTCGATAGTGAACATGCTCTTATTCGTTGGTTAGCACAACAGATTTCTCATCCTGATGCACAATCTGAAAACCAACAAATGCGTTTGGAAAGTGACCGAAATCTTGTACGAATTTGTACTATCCATAAATCTAAAGGTCTTGAATATCCGATTGTTTGTTTACCTTTTGCTTGTAATTACCAAGAGCAAAAAGGAGCGCTTTATCATGATAGAGAGAAATTTTACGCAAAATTAGATATTTTTAGCCGACCTGAAAGTTTACGCTTAGCGGATGAAGAACGCTTAGCTGAAGATTTACGCTTACTTTATGTGGCCTTAACGCGATCTAAATTTTGCTGTTATGTTGGTGTCGCTCCTCTTGTCAAAGGGAATAAACGTAAGTCAGGGCTGACTGATTTGCATAAAAATGCGTTAGGGTATTTATTACAGCAAGGCGAAGAAGGTAATAGTGAATTATTACATCAAGCAATTCATGCCTTATTAGATGATAATATCAGTGTTACAACGCTTGATAATATATCAGCGCATCGCTACCAGTCTCAATTAGCCCCTGAAACCAAACTTGAAGCTGCTATATTTAAACGTCAGATCCATGATAATTGGCGTATAACAAGTTATTCAGGATTAACCTATCAGCATTCAAATCGTCATTATCATTTTGATTTAGGTGATATTGAGTCTTTGGTGCAATCTATCGCACCGGGACTTGATACAGATGCTAAAGGTGAGAAACGACAAGGAGAGGTTGATGAAAATTCTATTCATCATTTCCCGCGTGGTGCAGTCGCAGGAACGTTCTTACATAGTTTGCTGGAAGTATTAGATTTTTCGCAACCTATTGATGAACAGTGGATGCAAGGACAATTGAGCGTTCAAGGTTTTGATGAAAAGTGGGCTCCCCTTTTAGTTACTTGGATGGAAACACTGTTTCATACACCGCTTAATTCTCAAGGATTGTGTCTTGCTGATATCCCAAAATCACAACAACTTGATGAATTACAATTCTATTTACCTATTGAAAAAGAACTATCATCAACCCAATTGACCCAGTTAATTAGTCAGTTTGATCCTCTATCAAGACATTGTCCGGCTCTGCAATTTCAACAAGTAGAAGGGATGCTTAAAGGCTTTATTGACTTAGTCTTTTCTTGGGAAGGTAAATACTATGTTGTGGATTATAAATCGAATTGGTTAGGTGAATCGAGTGAGGATTACACACAAGAAGCGATGATGAATGCAATGATGGATCATCGCTACGATTTACAATATCAACTCTATACCTTAGCGTTACATCGTTTTTTACAACAGCGCATCCCTGATTATGATTACAAAAGCCACTTTGGTGGAATTTATTACCTCTTTTTACGTGGAATAGACAAAGCGCACCCTGGAAATGGTGTTTATGTCTATTTACCTGATGAAGCTTTTGTTTTGGCATTAGATTCACTATTTACAGGGCAAAGTAGCAAACCCGATGTAGTCGGTGAGAAATAAAAATGATCAAACTCTTAGAACAAGCGATTACACAAAATTTATTACGACCTTTAGATCTTCGATTTGCACAAATGCTGGTTGAAGATGAAAACCCTATTTTACTGTTTGTATTTGCTTATTTGAGTGCTCAAACTGGAGCGGGTCATGTTTGTTTACCATTGAATATTATTCAGAAAGATCAATTATTCGATGGTAGACAAAAAGAGTTTGCACTAGAGATTTGGCAAAAAATGGGTAAGCCTTCTGCTAAAAAGATAGTAGAAGAGTTGACTCATTGTCATTGCGTTAATCAAAGTCGCGATGATCCCTCTTTTCCTATTATTTTAGATAATGAATATCTTTATCTACAAAGAATGTGGAGCTATGAAGAGAAAGTTGCTCAGTTTTTTAGGCGAGAGCAGGCTATTGTTGATATTGATGAAAATGAATTAATTAAAGTGCTCAACCAACTTTTTCCAGCAACGAAAGAAAATCAAGAAACAAATTGGCAAAAAGTGGCTGCCAGCGTTGCTATCACTAGCCCCATTTCCATTATTTCTGGCGGTCCAGGAACGGGAAAAACGACAACAGTTGCTAAAATTTTAGCCGCTTTTGTGATGCTCACATCGAATGAAAAGCCGATTATTCAATTAGCCGCTCCTACAGGTAAAGCGGCAGCGAGATTAACGGAATCTTTAGGTAACGCCTTAGCACAACTTAATTTAAGTGAAGAAGAAAATAAATGGATGCCAAAGCAGGCGCAAACTATTCATCGCTTATTAGGTGCTCAGCCTGAAAGTCAGCAAGTGCGCTACCATAAAGATAACCCATTACAGCTTGATATTTTAGTTGTTGATGAAGCCTCAATGGTTGATTTACCTATGATGGCGCGTTTGATTGATGCACTTCCATTAAAATGTCACGTTATTTTCTTAGGAGATAAAGACCAACTTGCTTCTGTTGAGGCGGGGGCTGTATTAGGTGATATTTGTCGTTTTTCTGAAGATGGCTTCAGTCAAAAAAGATTTGATCAGATTAATCACTTAACCCAAGGTGAATTGGTTAAATCGACGGATACTATTCCAGTTTCTCAAACCCCAGTATCTGTCGTCAGTGATTCTCTGTGTCTATTACGTAAAAGCTATCGTTTTGGTGAAGATTCAGGCATAGGGCAACTGGCTTTTGCGGTTAATAAAGGGCAGACCAAAACAGCGATTACATTGCTAAAAAAAGCAGAGATTAGCCCACAACAGCTTGAAATAGTATTAGAGCATCAAGATGTGAGCTTTATTGCTTTGGAATCAAAAGAAAGTTATTTACTGATGATTCAAGATGCCGTTAATGCCTATCGAGAATATCTCACATTAGTTTCCCAAAAAGCCTCACCTGATATTATTCTTAATGCATTTAACCAATACCGTTTATTGTGTGCACGAAGAGAAGGCCCTTTTGGTGTAAGTGGGTTAAATGACAGAATTGAAATGTTATTGCATCGCCAGCGATTGATCCGCCGTCCTACAAATAGTTATCAAAGTGATTATATTGGACGACCTATTATGATCCAAAGAAATGACAGTACATTAGGTCTGTTTAATGGTGATATTGGCATTATGCTCAATAATGATGAAGGTGAAATGAAGGCTTTTTTTCAGCTACCTGATGGAAAATTGAAAGCGATCCAACCGAGTCGATTACCACAACATGAAACCGCATATGTAATGACCGTGCATAAATCACAAGGTTCTGAATTTACCCATACAGCGTTAGTACTACCCGATAAATTTTCACCTGTTGTTAGTCGTGAATTGCTGTATACCGCATTAACACGCGCTAAAAAGAAGCTTTCTCTATATGCTTCAGAGTCTATGGTGAGAATGGCAATACAAACACGTATTCAACGTCGAAGTGGATTAATTGATAAATTACGTTATTAGCTGTTAGTTAATGATAGAAAATAAAAAGACAGGCATTGAGAGGGCTCCTGTCTTTTTTATGCTTATTAATTACTCTTTACGTAAGTCTAAAATTAAAATTTTAGAACGACGTTGGTAATTATAAAGTGCTTGTTTTTCAATCGGTAGCTTATCAATTTCGGCAGGTTCAAATCCTTTTTCTTGAAACCAGTGTATGCTACGAGTTGTTAGAACAAACAGCTTTTCCAATCCTAATTGCTTAGCATGTGCTGAGATACGTTGTAGTAAAACCTCACCACGACAAGAGCTTCGATAATCTGGATGTACTGCAACACACGCCATTTCACCAATTTTTTCTGATGGATAAGGGTACAGTGCGGCACAGGCTATAGTCATATTATCGCGTTCAATAATAGTGAATTGGTCAATTTCAATTTCTAATTGTTCTCTTGAACGTCTGACTAAAATACCTTGCTGTTCTAATGGGCGAATAAGTTCGAGTATGCCACCAATATCATTAATATTTGCTCTACGAACTTTCTCTGCACTTTCCATGACGATTTGAGTACCAATACCATCACGAGAGAATAATTCTTGAATAAGCGCACCATCAGATTGATAACTTAGTAAGTGGCTACGTTCTACACCTCGACGACAGGCTTTAACCGCACCTCGCAAGAATCTTACTGTGCCTGAGTGGTAATCACCTTCTGTTTGTAGCTCTAGAATTTTATCTTCAGCTTGATTAGGTAGCAGTTCAGAAACAATGTGGCCTTCTTCATCGGCAACACCTTGAAATGAGCAAAAACCAATCAGTTTTTGTGCTTTAAGTTTGATTGCAAGCTGTGTTGCCACTTCTTCTGAGGTGAGATTAAAACTTTCACCGGTAACAGACACTGCAACAGGGCCAATTAATACAATAGCATTACTGTCTAACTGGCGATGAATAGCTTCTTCATCAATACGACGAATTTTCCCGCTATGACAGTAATCAACGCCATCATCAACCCCTAATGGTTGCGCGATAACAAAGTTACCACTGACAACATTAATATGAGCACCTTGTAATGGAGTATTGCTTAAACTCATTGATAGGCGAGCCGTAATATCGAGTTGCAATGTACCCGCAGCTTGTTTAACGATTTCTAAGGTTTTGCTATCTGTGATACGTGTATACTTATGATAAATAGGAGGTATTTTTTGTACTTCAAGAGTCGCATCAATTTGTGGGCGAGCACCATAAACCACCACTAAACGAATACCTAGGCTGTGTAACAACCCAATATCATTAATGATGGATGGGAAATTTTCGTGAGCAATGGCTTCGCCACCCAACATAATGACAAATGTTTTGCCTCTATGTGCATTAATATACGGAACCGAGTGGCGGAATCCATCGACCAATTCGGTGCTACGCTCTTTCATAAAACCCTCTCAAGTGAATTTTTATTCGTATTTAATGTATTTTTATTCTTTTTGGGGAGGAATGGCAAGTAAAATCCTATCTTATTGTTTTCCCTGAAGGCAGAATATTCGTGTAAAAGTGAGTAATTGTGCTGTTTTTAAGTGACAGTGAAGTGTGGATTGGGTAAAGTTTTTTGTTCTTAACTTTTTTTATCTCTTTTTAGAGTTTATTGGCGTTAATCGTTTTTTTGGAATATTTTCATGAGTCATTCTGAGCACAATCAAACTCGTCGTCGTCTTGTTAAAGGAATTGGCGCGTTATTATTGTTAAGTGTTAGTCCTGTTGGTTTTGCTGCCACAGCATCTATTGTTGCTGTGAGGGTTTGGCCTGCCTCGACTTATACTCGCGTGACTATAGAATCCAGTACCCCACTGAAATATCGTCAGTTTGCATTATCAAATCCTGAACGTATTGTGGTGGATTTAGAAGGTATTCAACTTAATAGCGTGCTGAAAGGTGTCGCTAATCAGGTTCAGACTAGCGATCCGTATTTAAAGCTTATTCGCGTTGGTCAAAATACACCTAAAACAGTACGACTGGTATTTGAAGTAAAAACGCCTGTACAACCACAAATGTTTACGCTTAAACCTGTGGCTGAATTTAAAAACCGTTTGGTGTTAGATTTCTATCCAAGCCATGGTGCTGACACGGAAGACGATCCTCTCTTAGCACTATTGCGTGAATATAACGACGGTGATTTACAACAAGCAGTGCCAGCACAAACTGATACCCGTAAACCGGGTAGAGCAGGGCGAGATAGACCTATTATTATCATGATCGACCCAGGCCATGGTGGAGAAGATCCTGGGGCAATTGGTAAATATAAAACACGTGAAAAAGATGTGGTTTTACAAATTGCTCGTCGCTTAAGAACGCTTATTGATAAAGACGCCAAAATGAAGGCGTATATGACACGTAATGAAGATGTGTTTATTCCATTGACAGTGCGTGTTGCTAAAGCGCGAAAAATGCAGGCAGATTTATTTGTTTCTATCCATGCGGATGCGTTTACAAACCGTTCAGCAAGAGGTTCATCTGTTTTTGCATTATCAAAAACGGGCGCAACCAGTAATACGGCACGTTATCTTGCTCAAACACAAAATGAGTCTGACTTAATTGGTGGGGTGAGTAAAAGTGGCGATCGCTATGTAGACCATGCAATGCTCGATCTCGTACAAACTGCGACTATTAATGACAGCTTAAAATTTGGTAGCGAAGTGCTTAAGCTATTAGGTGGTATTAATAAACTGCATAAAAATAAAGTCGATCAGGCCGGTTTTGCGGTATTAAAAGCGCCTGAGATCCCCTCTATTTTAGTAGAGACTGCCTTTATCAGTAATATCGAAGAAGAGAAGAAACTGAAAACGGCTAAATTCCAGCAACAAATTGCAGAATCTATTTTCAAAGGGATCAAAGCTTATTTCGCTAATGGCGGTGAATTAACGTTAGCTGATCGTAGCTAATCTTTTTCTATATTCTTTTCTTATATTCCAGTGGAAAGCCAATATCATGCGCTTTCTATTGGCGTTTTTTATTGTATTTTAAGTGTAATAAATCTATCTAACACAATGGGTTATTGAGATAAAAGAAATTTAATGTAGTAAATTTATGAGTGAGAAGATTAGATTTGTAAATTAAGAGGAAAAGTAAAATAAGAAGAAATTTTGAAAAGAAATTGGTTGCGGGAGCTGGATTTGAACCAACGACCTTCGGGTTATGAGCCCGACGAGCTACCATGCTGCTCCATCCCGCGACTGAATTGTTGTTTATAGAATTGGTTGCGGGAGCTGGATTTGAACCAACGACCTTCGGGTTATGAGCCCGACGAGCTACCATGCTGCTCCATCCCGCGACTGATACTATAACTTACTGCTTTGTGAATTGGTTGCGGGGGCCAGATTTGAACTGACGACCTTCGGGTTATGAGCCCGACGAGCTACCAAGCTGCTCCACCCCGCGTCTCCACAGAGGGGCACTATACTCAGGATCTGCCGAGTTGCAAGTTTTTTATGAAATTTTTACAGTTTTCTTTTAAAAACGGTCAGAAATAACACATCAAGATGCAAATTTAGGCAGTTATACTCGTCATGCTTCAAATTATTTAGCGTATATACTTGATGTTTAAAAGTCATATTGATTGGGTGATAATAGAAAGCCTTAACAATTAGTATAATCGTATATTTATTGATTTTGCTTTGGTATCTTTCTAACTCAAAATCGACACTCAAATTTAGTTATTAAGCGGGTCAAAAATGGTTACTTGGCGAAAATCGTTAATTTTAGGTATGTTAGCGCTTGCCTTGACAGGATGTCATCGTCCAACAGAGCAAGGGCAACAGTATAAAGATGGAAAGCTTAAGCAAGATCTCATTGAAGTAAGTTCGCCAAACACACAAGGTACACCGATTAATGGCCCTGATTACTTACAACAAGTAAGTCAGATAAACCAAACATCATCTCGTTTGTATAATAGCAACAAAGAGACTTATCAGGCGGTTGAAAACTGGCTACGTTCTGGTGCAGATACTCGTCAATTACGTCAATTTAATCTTTCTGCATTTCAAATGGAAGGGGTTGATAACTACGGTAATGTTCAATTTACTGGTTATTATACGCCAGTCCTTGAAGCTCGTTTAACACGACAAGGTGAATTCCAATATCCTCTTTATAGAATGCCTACTAATAATCGTTCAAAATTGCCTTCTCGTGCTGCTATTTATAATGGTGCATTAAGCCCATCTTTAATTGCAGCGTACAGTAACTCCATTATGGATAATTTTATGATGGAAGTTCAGGGAAGTGGTTATGTTGATTTCGGTGATGGTAAACCTTTAACGTTCTTTGGTTATGCAGGGAAAAACGGACACCCTTATCGTAGTATTGGCAAAGTACTTATTGATAATGGCGAAGTAGAAAAAAAAGATATGTCGATGCTCGCTATTAGAGATTGGGCTGATAAGCACAATGATGCTGAAGTGAGAAAATTATTAGAAGAAAACCCATCGTTTGTTTTTTTCAAACCAGAACCGTTTACCCCTGTTAGAGGTGCCAGTGCTATCCCACTTGTTGCACTTGCCTCTGTGGCTTCTGACAGAAGTATTATTCCAGCCGGAACGGTGTTACTTGCTGAAATTCCTGTACTTGATAATACGGGTAAATTTACAGGTGAATATCAAATGCGTTTAATGGTGGCATTAGATGTAGGCGGAGCAATTAAAGGCCATCATTTCGATATTTATCATGGAATTGGTAAAGATGCTGGCCATATGGCAGGTTTCTATAATCATTATGGGCGTGTTTGGGTATTAAAAAAATCACAGCTTAACTTGCTAAATCCTTCATCATAAAACGATTTACTCTTTATCTGCTCGTTATAAACGGTAAAATTATACACACGACATGGCTATTAATATGAATAGCCATGATTATTTCTGTTATTTAGGTTGTTATCGCACCATGCAAAATTCATTATCAGATTCATATTTACAACGCTTTTCTGGGATCGGGCGACTCTATGGGCAAAAAGCATTGTCTTATTTTGCTCAGGCCCATATCTGTGTCGTGGGTATAGGTGGGGTCGGTAGTTGGGCGGCTGAAGCATTAGCACGCAGTGGTATTGGTGCTATCACCTTAATTGATATGGATGATGTGTGTGTGACGAACACTAATCGTCAAATACATGCGTTGAAAGAAAGCGTGGGGCAGCCCAAATGCGACGTGATGAAACAACGTATTTTAGAAATCAACCCAGAATGCAAAGTGACCAGTATTGATGACTTTATCACAGTTGATAATGTTGCTGAAATGATGAATAACAACTTCGATTATGTCATTGATGCTATTGATAGTGTAAGGCCAAAAGCTGCATTATTAGCGTATTGTCGCCGTTATAAAATTCCAGTGATCACCACGGGTGGTGCTGGTGGGCAAATTGATCCAACCCAAATTCAAGTGGTTGATTTAGCAAAAACAATTCAAGATCCTTTAGCGGCTAAATTAAGAGAGCGTTTGAAATCTGATTTTAATGTTGTAAAAAATAGTAAGGGGAAATTAGGGATCGACTGTGTTTTCTCAACAGAACAGTTAGTTTATCCACAAGGCGATGGTACGGTTTGTGCGGCAAAAAGTACGGCGGATGGTGTGAAACGAATGGATTGTTCAGCCGGTTTTGGTGCTGTAACGATGGTAACGGCGTCATTTGGTTTTATTGCGGTGTCTCATGCATTGAAGAAGATGCTAGCGAAGGCTCAACGTACTCGTCATATTTGAAGTTGTCGTGTTGTTGACGGTGCTCCATCGCACTAGTCGCATACTGATGCTCCTAGTGACTCATTTACTTGTCGCCTAGCTACATATTGAATTATTTAGAGTATAAAACTTAATACTGTGAGGTAAGTGATTTTAATCGTTTGATAATCGCATTCACGCCGTCCGTGCGAGATTGGCTAATTTGATTAGCCAATCCTAATTGATCAAAAATAGCTAACATATCGATATCAGCTATTTCTTGCGCTGTTTTATTTTCAACAGCGGTTAAAATAATAGTCAATAAGCCTTTTACAATACGACCATCACTATCACCATAAATATGGTATTTGCCGTCATTATTTAATTCGACACCTAACCACACTCTGTTCTCACATCCCTTGATCTCTTTTTCTGTTGTTTTTAATTCATCAGGTAATGCGGGTAATTTACGTGAGAGTTGAATTAATTGACGATATTTGTCTTCCCACGCTTTTAATTTTTGGAAATCATTAAGTAATGCTTCTAAAGTGATTTCATGACCAAATGGGTGCTGAGTTGCAAGCAGAGGTGTGTTGTTATTCATTTCAATTATTCATCTTTTAAGAGTGTTAGAGCAAATTTAACGGCATTAATAAAAACATCAATATCAGCGTGTTGATTATAAGGCATAAAAGAAATGCGTAAACAGCCTGAAATGTTTAATGAATCAATAAGAGGCTGTGCGCAGTGTTGCCCTGTGCGTAATGCAATACCTTTCTCTGTGATTAATGTTGCTAAATCACTATGATGAACACCTTCGAAATTGAAGGAAACAACCGATGAATTGGCCGCTCGATAACTAATAAAACCATTTAACTCACTGAGACGTTTTTCTGCTTCTTTTGCAAGCTCAAGAGCATATTGATTAGCCTGATGCATATTTTGTTTTTCTAACCATGCTAATGTGGCTGAAAATGCAATAACACCTGCAACATTAGGTGTTCCCGCTTCAAAGCGTTGAGGAATAGCGGCTGGAGTAAACCCATCAAATGTGACGTGAGCTAGCATCTTTCCACCACCATGCCAAGGAGCCATATCTTCTAAATATTTTCGTTTGCCATAACAAACACCTAATCCATTAGGGCCATAGAGTTTATGAGCGGAAAAAACATAGAAATCGATATCAAGTGCTGTGACATCCGTTGGGTGATGCGCAATACCTTGCGCACCATCGACAACCAATAAGCAATTATCATGTTGATGAACGCATTGAGACACCTTATCTAATGCAATTTGAGCACCTGTTACATTCGACATTTGGCTAACAGCAACAATTCGTGTCCGCTTATTGATTAAAGCATTTAAGCTATTAATTGAAGGTAAAAAATGATCCTCAATTGCCCAGCGGATCACTCGTGCGCCCGTTTGTTCGGCCAGTATCAACCAAGGAATAAGGTTTGCATGATGTTCTTGCTCACTAACAATTATTTCATCACCAGCTTGTAAGCGTGGACGAAAATAGCCTTGAGCAATCAGGTTGAGTGATTCTGTGGTGCCTTTTGTCCAAATAATCGTATCACTATCAGCACTATTGATTAATTTGGCAACTTGTTGACGCGTCCCCTCATATTGTTGCGTTGTTTCCCTAGCATGCTGATATTGGCTACGGTGTACCGTTGCAAAATTGTGGCGATAAAAATTATCGGAGGCTTCTATCATCGCAAGAGGCTTTAATGCCGTAGCTGCGCTATCAAGATACACTGTGTTTGCTTCAAGAGCAGGAAATTGTTGTCGAAATAATTCAGGGGAAAATACGTTCATAATTATGCTGTGTTGGTAGATGAATAACGTTTCGTCATTTGTAGTAAAAATAGGGCGTATAGATTATACGGTTAATTATATTTATTTATAATGAAAAACTAAGAACATCCGTTTATAGCATGATAGTGCGCCCATAATAACACGATAAAGATGGCGAAAATTCGCTCAATAAAAAATCACAGATAGTAGATTTATCATATGTTTTTTCTTTAATTTAATCATGTTAAAGAGAATATGATGCATTTTTCAGAACATTGACAATAAATTTATTGTGAAGAAAAGATGAAAACATCAAAAGTGAGTGTGTAGAAGATGAAAAGTTAGATAAAAATAGGGAATAAAAAAAGCACCGCCTTGGCGGTGCACTATAAAATCACTATGGACAGACAGGGTAAATGTACAGGAAGTGAAAAAAAACAGTAGCATCAGCTACTAAGTCTGGAATTTCCAGACAACTTGCAAACACAACATCACAACCACAAAGCCAAAAGTTTTGCAGTATTACTACTACACAACTTTTCGTTCCGGCTTAGGAAGTGCGCTTACTATAGGTATTTACTGGCTAATCATCAAGGGACAATTTATAATGCTTCGCATAAAAAAAACTAATGATGAAAGTTAGGGTCTACTAATAGCCAAAATAGGGGTTTAAGAACCGAATATGTCTAAACGTTTACCGCCATTAAATGCGCTTAGGGTTTTTGATTCAGCGGCACGTCATTTAAGTTTTACTAAAGCCGCTGAAGAATTATTTGTGACACAAGCAGCAGTGAGCCACCAAATTAAAACATTAGAAGAATTCCTTGGGCTAAAATTATTTAGAAGGCGTAACCGTTCTCTTTTATTAACGGAAGAAGGGCAGAGTTATTACCTCGATATTAAGGAAATTTTTTCATCAATTAACGAGGCAACTCGCAAATTATTAGCTAGAAGCGCGAAAGGCGCACTTACCGTTAGCCTTTCTCCAAGTTTTGCGATTCAATGGTTAGTACCTCGGTTATCTGGTTTTAACCAAGCTTATCCGGGAATTGATGTGCGAATTCAAGCTGTTGATAGAGAAGAAGATAAATTGGCTGATGATGTTGATGTCGCCATTTTTTATGGTCGAGGTAATTGGACTGGGTTGCGTACAGACCGCCTTTATGCAGAATATTTAATTCCTGTTTGTGCACCATCTTTACTTACAGGTGAAAAACCACTAAAAACCCCATCCGATCTGATTTATCATACACTGCTACATGATACATCTCGTCGAGATTGGCAATCTTATGTACGCCAATTAGAGATACAAAATCAGATAAATGTGCAGCAAGGCCCTATTTTTAGCCATAGTTCAATGGTGATACAGGCTGCTGTACATGGACAAGGTGTTGCATTGGTTAATAATGTCATGGCACGTAGTGAAATAGAATCAGGTCGATTAGTAAGACCTTTTCCAGATGTCCTTGTTAGTAAAAATGCATTTTATTTAGTTTGCCAAGATAGTCAGGCTGAATTGGGTAAGATTGCGGCTTTCCGCCAATGGATTTTATCTCAAGCAGCGAATGAGCAAGAAAAGCTGGGTTTACTAACATCATCTTAATATTGCGATTGGCAAATATCTTCTAGAGAGGAAGGAATAAACAGTGAATAGTCGTACATTGCTTATGTTTTCCGCGATTAGTGGCTTCTTTTATGTTGCTTTTGGTGCATTTGCAACTCATAAGCTTGCACCTCATTTATCGCCACAACATTGGGAATACATTCAGTTAGCGATGCGCTACCAAATCGTCCATACCTTATTACTTGTCGGAATTGCGGCAATGTTAATGCGTAAAACCATTTTATGGTTTTATTGGGCGGGTATTTTCTTTGGTGTTGGTATTCTACTTTTCAGTGGTAGCCTTTATTGTATGGCGCTAACACAAGTTAGATTGTTATCTTATTTTACGCCAATTGGTGGATTTAGTTTTCTTATTGGTTGGGCATTAATTTTTATTGGCGCTTTGCGTCTAAGGGCACCGGCGTCTCGCCATGAATAAAGTTGCATTATATTGTCGCCAAGGTTTTGAAAAAGAGTGCGCGGCTGAGATTACGGATAAAGCAGGTCAAATCGGCGTTTATGGCTTTCCTCGTGTTAAAGAAGGAAGTGGTTATGTGATCTTTGAATGTTACCAAGAAGGTGATGCAGATAAGATTGCGCGTGATGTGAGTTTCCGTGAATTAATTTTTGCTCGTCAGATGTTTGTGACAGGTGAATTACTTAAAGATTTACCACCAGAAGATAGAATTACACCGATTGTTGGAATGCTAAAAGGTGCTGTTGAAAAAGCAGGTGAACTTCGAGTTGAAGTTGCAGACACTAACGAAAGCAAAGAATTATTAAAATTCTGCCGTAAATTTACGGTGCCATTACGTAATCATTTACGTAATGAGAAAATATTGTTGAAAGTAGAGAACTTTAGCCGTCCTGTTGTTCATGTGTTTTTTATTGCGCCGGGATGTTGTTATGTTGGCTATTCCTATAGTTTTAATAATTCCCCATTTTATATGGGTATTCCTCGATTAAAATTCCCATCAGATGCGCCAAGTCGTTCGACATTAAAACTTGAAGAAGCATTTCATATTTTCATTCCTTATGAGGAGTGGGAAGAGCGTTTAGCAAGTGGAATGAAAGCGGTCGATTTAGGTGCATGCCCCGGTGGTTGGACATATCAATTAGTAAAACGCAGTATGATGGTGCATGCTGTTGATAATGGGCCAATGGCACAATCTTTAATGGATACAGGGCAAGTTCGTCATCACCAAGTTGATGGTTTTAAATTTGAACCTACCTCTAAAAATATCACATGGCTTGTTTGCGATATGGTTGAAAAACCAGCTAAAGTTGCTGCATTAATGACAACTTGGATTGCTAATGAATGGTGTCGTGAAGCTATCTTTAACTTAAAATTGCCAATGAAAAAGCGTTATGAAGAAGTCTCTCATATCCTTGACAAAATAAAGTCAGAATTAGCGGAAAAAGGGATTAACGTTAAGATCCAAGCTAAGCATCTTTATCATGATAGAGAAGAGATAACAGTTCATATACAAAATATTTGGGCCGCTTATCGACCCGACCGTGAATTCTAAAAACGTTCAAATTACATCGATTTATTGATAACGATAAAAGGCTAAGCTTATAAATGGAAGCTTAGCTTTTTTAATGAGAGCGAGTTATTTAAAGATATTCGCTGGTTGTATTTTTAATGACTGGGAACTTGGCTATTTTAAACGCAACTGTTGTAGATTACCGTTTAATTGAATATCAGTACGTAATGTTGCGATTTTCCGACTGATAAATGCAGACTCTTTATGAGTAGTAAGTTTGTTTTGCCATTTAGTAGGAACATCATCAATATGTTGATAGAGCGATTCTAGATCTGGATAAGCTTGTAAAAGCTCGGTAGCACTTTTAGGGCCAATACCAGGAACTCCTACAACCTTACTGCTACTGACGCCCGTTAATCCCCAATAATCGGTAAGTTGAGATGGTTCGACACCAAATTCAGATCTAATAAATTCTAAATCTAACCAGCGTCGTTGAAAATAATCGCGTATACGAATAGAGGGAGAAAGTAATTGGCAATAACCTTTATCCGTTGAAATGATCGTGACTCGAAAACCTGCACTTGCCACTTTGGTTGCCAGTGTTGCTGCAACGTCATCTGCTTCATCACCACCTGAGTGCCAGCTTTGTATTCCTAAATTAAGTAACATTGCTTTAATTTCAGGTAATTGTTGTCGCAAGTCATCAGGCATGGGTGTGCGGCCTGCTTTATAATCGGGTAAGAGTTGATGTCGCCAACTACCCTCTCGATCATCTTCATCAAAGACCGCTACAGCATGGGTAGGTTGTGTGTGACCAAGCAGCTGATTGACACTCTGTTCACACACAGTTTGGCAAGAAGAACCTGATGCCGCATGAATGCGGCGGATCAGGTTTAAAGCATCAATAATCAGCAAATGTATCATAATAAATTAGCTGATAATTTCGTAACATGGTTGGTAAGCTGTACCACCCGGAAGTTTCATTCGATGTTGCTCAACAAAGCCGGTTAATAAAATATCCATGCGACGCATAATTTCACGATCACCATGAATTTTATAAGGGCCGTAAGCTTCAATCGCTTTCATACCTACTTCTTTTACGTTACCAGCAACAATACCAGAGAATGCACGACGTAAGTCAGCTGCTAATTTCTCAGGAGATTGATCGGTACTTAAGTTAAGCGATGCCATATTTTCATGTGTTGGCTCAAAAGGATGCTGTAAATCAGCATTGATTTTCATTGACCAATTAAAGCTATAAGCATCACCAGTACTACGACGATTATCTTTGACCAAAGGCATATATTTTTTCATGATACGAGCAACTTCAGGTGCATCATCAATAATAATTTGGTAATGACGTCGAGCTTCGTCGCCTAATGTATTGGCGATAAAGTCATCTAATACATTAAAGTACTCTGCACTCTCTTTAGGGCCAGTTAAAATCAGTGGTAATACTTGGTCTTGATTTTCTGGAGACATCAGAATACCAAGTAAATACAGCAATTCTTCCGCTGTTCCTACACCGCCAGGGAAAATAATAATTCCATGTCCAATTCGCACGAAAGATTCCAGACGCTTTTCAATATCTGGCATAATAATCAGTTCGTTAACTAATGGATTTGGTGGCTCAGCCGCAATGATTGAAGGCTCAGTCATACCAATAAAACGGCTATTTTTATAACGTTGTTGAGCGTGACCAACGGCAGCCCCTTTCATTGGTGCTTCCATCGCACCAGGTCCACAGCCTGTACAGATATTGAGTTCTCGTAACCCTAATTCGTTACCTACTTTTCTACCGTAAAGGTATTCTGTTTCATTGATTGAGTGACCACCCCAGCAAACGATCATGTTAGGATCTTCATCAATATGAAGGGCTCGTGCATTACGTAAAATCGAGAAAATTGTGTTAGTAATGTGAGTACTATTTTCTAAGTTCAGGTGAAGATCACGTTTGGCTGTTGTGATTTGCCCGTGAACAAACAATATGTCACGAAGCACAGCAAATAAGTTAGCTTGTAGTGAGCGAATAATTTTTCCATCAACAAAGGCGTCTTCAGGAGGATTGACTAACTCAAGTTTTACGCCTCGTTCACGGCGCAGTACGTTAATATCAAAATCTTGGTATTTAGATAACAGTTCTTTACTACTATCAGTAAGGCTACCAGAGTTGAGGACAGCAAGAGAACAATTACGAAACAGCTGATAAAGATCACTGCTTGCGGTTCTCTTTAGCATATCAACTTCTAGCTGTGAAAGCAGATCCATGGAACCTAATGGGCTGACATGAGTTATCACGTAGGACTCCTTTTTCTCCTGAAATAACAAACTGAAGTGCAACTGATCTTGGTATAACACAGATCATATTAACATACAGGCATTATTCCTATTATTGTCTGGCTAATCGACTGATTTTTGGAACAAACTCACAATTACTACGCCAAGGATTGATATCTAATCCACCACGTCGCGTATATCTCGCATAAACAGTTAATGTTTCTGGCGTACATAATTGCATGATATCGTGAAAAATTCGTTCAACACACTGTTCATGAAATTCATTGTGTTGCCTAAATGAAACTAAATAGCGTAGCAGTTTTTCACGGTTAATCTTTTTACCCTTATATTGAATAGCGACTGATCCCCAATCTGGTTGATTGGTAATAAGGCAATTGGATTTTAACAGATGGCTGACAAGGGTTTCTTCAACCAGTGTATCGGTTGTCGATTCGTTTAACCATTGGACATCAAACTGATAATTATCAATTTCGATATCTTGTTCATCAATACACTCTCCAGCAAAATCGACAATAGGTTGTGATGTAAAATGCGAAAGTGGATAGATAGTCAAATTAACTTTGCCTTTAGCACAAGTTGTTAAATCGTTAAGTAAGGTTTTTTCGACGATATCCCAACTTTCAAAGCGAGTTTGATTAAAACTATTGAGATATAATTTAAAACTTTTAGATTCAATAAGATTTTCAGTGGTTGCGTCTAATTCAACATGACCAATAGCAACTTGTGGTAAGCCTTTGCTATTAAGCCATGAGAGCTCATACATAGTCCAAATATCACCACCATGAAAAGGTAAATTTTCAGCAGTTAAAGAGAGTGAATCTCGATTTAGGCTACGTGGTACACCTTGCAATAATCCGGCATCATATTGATCGTGATATTGAGTCTCTTTGCCGAGAGATAATGCTTCAAGAGATTTATCACCTTGATATAAAGACATAATTTACATCCTAACTTTAGCTGAAAATAAAAGAAGGTTAATTATACTATTGAAACATCAATAGTATATGAATGCTTTATTTTTGATGCTCTGAATTAGTGTCATAATCAGGTAATATAAAGGGAATTCTTATTTAAATAGATAAAACAGATAATCATGACTGAAAACATCTCCTCTGAATTAAAAGCCTTTACGCAAAAGTATGTTGGTTTGTGGCAAGAAAAATCAGGTTTACCTCCTGCAAGTGAAGATCTTTATGGTGTTCCTTCTATTTGTATATCAAGAACAGGTGATGAGGTTGTTTACTGGTTACCGCAACCTTTTGTAGGAATAGATAAACTAGAAAAAATTGAAAAAGCAATGGGGATTATTATTCGCCCTGAATTGCATGATTACTTTACCACTCAGTATGCTGGTGATATGCAGGTTCGTTTTAGAGATATAGATTTCAGCTTGATCCAAGTGTGGAGCGAAGAAGATTTTATTCGCTTACAAGAAAACATTATTGGTCATTTGGTGACTCAAAAGCGTTTAAAACTTACACCCACATTGTTTATTGGCACTACAGATTCAGAAAATGAAATAATTTCCGTGTGTAATGTTTCCGGTGAAGTCATTCTTGAAACTTTCGGTAAAAAGAAAAGAGAAGTTTTAGCTGAAAATTTATCTCTCTTTTTATCGGAATTAGTCGCTGTATATAATGAGTGATGTAGTCTATAAGCCTTTTTTCTTGTGAGATATATCTTACAAAAAAAGCATGTGTTTTTTATTAAAAAACGTCACTAATAAAAATAAAATTGATTTATTTAAGTAGAGCAATAAGTTATTAACTTATTGTCTTTATTTATAGTTATAGCTCTTTAATTACTTTTATTTTGTGGGTTGTTTAACTAATCAATTATTGGCATTCTACGTCCACCAACTAAGGGACTGTTTGGTGGCCGATAAAATATAGAGTGATCAAGGACACAGGAAATAGGATATTTCCATTAATGTTGATACGGACGTAATCTCAAGGATAGATAAAAACGGTCTTGCTTGGACGCATGTGTTGTACAGACAACTATTTTTCTTGTCTAAAAGGGGTTTCGGCTCCTTTTATTTTTTATTTGTTTTCTGCTATTCCATCCCAATGTTATCCTTATTCGTAAGTTTTATATAAGGAATAAATGATGACACCAGAACAACGCATTTTAGCTAAATTGCTCTTGATTGAAGAAGAGATGAAGAATATTGAGCTATGGCAATTAGAATCTCCGACTGAACAAGCATTTGAAAGTGTTGAGCCTTTCTGTATTGATACAATGAGTGCTCATGAATGGTTACAGTGGGTATTAATTCCAAAATTGTCATCGATGATTGAAAATGAAATGCCATTACCGAATGCATTTGCAATCGCACCTTATTACGAAGAAGCATTTAAAGAAGATAAGAGTCGAGATGTTACTGATTTACTCAATCATTTGCGTGAACTTGACGCAATGTTTAAATCATAAGGCCGACAATGCTAGATATTATTTATCAAGATGAATATCTTGTTGCGGTGAATAAACCTGCGGGCTGGCTTGTTCACCGTAGTTGGTTAGATAGACATGAAACAGTGTTTGTAATGCAGACACTAAGAGATCAAATAGGGCAACATGTTTTCCCCGTGCATCGTCTAGATAGACCTACATCAGGTGTTCTATTGATGGCGCTTTCTTCTGATGTCGCTAGGGCGCTATCTCAATCTTTTGAACAACATAAAACAGAAAAAATTTACCATGCCGTTGTCAGAGGGTATGTTGAAGAAGCGCTAGTGATTGATAGCCCTTTAGTGGAGGAGTTAGATAAAATTGCAGATAAATTTGCAACTCAACCTCCACAAATTCAAGAATGTGTAACACATTGCCAGCCATTAGGAACTGTTGAAAAAGAGGTTGCGATTGGGTGCTATCCTACATCTCGATTTAGTTTATTAGAATTGCGTCCTGAAACAGGTCGTAAGCATCAATTACGTCGCCATATGTCTCATATTCGCCATCCAATTATCGGTGATACCGCTCATGGTGATTTACGTCAAAACCGTGGAGTTGTAAATTATTTTCAATCTCATCGCTTGATGTTACATGCAAGCCATCTAAACTTAATTCATCCAATCACATTGCAACCACTTAACTTAACAGCTAAATGGGATCTGCCTTGGCAACACCTTATTAATCAATTTGGTTGGCGTGGATTAAGACCTGAATTGGAGCAGTATGGTGAAGATTTAGCTCATCATTTTTAATTCCTTTCTTATTTTAAATATTACTTTCAATATGTGACTATCAAGGCTTTTTTACTTAAGTCTTGATGGTTTGCGCAAATTTATAATCTATTTTAACTATTTGTAAAATAGATTATTTTATTAATTGATCTGAGCACATGTTTGAAACGTGACAGCTATCATGTATTCATTAAGCGATTTATTTTATGATGTAAAATAAATAAGGCTTATCATTAGATAAGTTTATGAAATAAAACCCACACTACTTTAAACAAATAAAAACTTACAACATATAAAAACCCACATTCCGGGAGTCTGCTTGATGTTTAAAAACCTATTTGTTGTTTTACAAAAAATCGGAAAGTCCTTGATGTTACCGGTATCTGTGCTGCCTATCGCCGGTATTTTATTAGGGGTTGGTTCCGCTGATCTTTCATGGATCCCTTCTTCTGTTTCTCAAGTTATGGCAGAAGCTGGTGGTTCGGTTTTCTCTAATATGCCACTTATTTTTGCGATTGGTGTTGCGTTAGGTTTTACCAATAATGATGGGGTATCAGCACTAGCCTCTGTTGTGGCTTATGGCATTATGTCAAAAACTATGCTGGTAGTGGCCCCTTGGGTATTAGGTTTATCACCTGATAGTGTTGAAATACAACGTTTAACTGATACGGGGGTACTCGGTGGTATCATTGCGGGTATTATTGCCGCATCAATGTTTAACCGCTTTTATCGTATTAAACTTCCTGAGTATTTAGGTTTCTTTGCAGGTAAACGCTTTGTCCCTATTATTTCTGGTCTGATTGCGATTTTTGTGGGTATTCTTCTATCCTTTATTTGGCCACCTATCGGTACAGCTATCCAACGTTTTTCTGAGTGGGCTGCCTATCAAAACCCAGCAGTTGCTTTCGGTATTTATGGTGTTGTTGAGCGTGCATTGGTGCCGTTTGGTTTGCACCATATCTGGAATGTACCGTTCCAAATGCAAGTGGGTGAATATGTAAATAGTGCAGGACAAGTATTCCATGGCGATATTCCTCGCTATATGGCAGGAGACCCTACTGCGGGTATGTTGTCAGGTGGCTTTTTATTTAAGATGTTTGGTTTGCCTGCAGCAGCTATTGCGATATGGCATTCAGCTCGTCCTGAGAATCGTGTAAAAGTGGGCGGTATCATGATTTCTGCGGCATTAACTGCCTTCTTAACAGGGATCACAGAACCTATCGAATTCTCATTTATGTTCGTCGCACCTATTCTTTATGTTATTCACGCCATTTTAGCTGGCTTAGCATTTGTTATTTGTATTCTGTTAGGTATGCGTGATGGGACGAGTTTCTCTCATGGCTTAATTGACTTTATCGTATTAAGCGGTAACAGCAGTAAGCTGTACCTGTTCCCAATTATTGGCATACTTTATGCGATAACTTATTACTCTATTTTCCGTTTCTTAATCGTGAAACTAAACCTGAAAACTCCAGGTCGCGAAGTTGAAGATAAAAATGCAAAACAAGCTGATAAGAGTGCAATGGGGCAATCTTTAGTCGCTGCGTTTGGTGGCAAAGACAATATCAGTAGCTTAGATGCTTGTATTACTCGTTTACGTATTGGCGTTAAAGAAATTGAAAAAGTCGATCGTGATGAGTTGAAAAGATTAGGTGCTGCTGGTGTTGTGGTTGTTGGCTCGGGTATTCAAGCGATATTTGGCCCTAAATCAGATAATTTAAAAACTGAAATGGATGAATATATAAGGTCTTTGGATTCTGGTGAGTGATAAATAGTAGTATTTAATTAAAAAAACACGCTTAAATTTATTTATTATTAAGCGTGTTTTTTTATATCATAGCGCATATGAATTAAACTCTTTTTTGAAATTATTATCTGCTATTCAGTAGTATTATGCTTGTAATATTATAATTGAATGTGAGTAATAATAATGGAAGTATATTTCAACAAGTTAGCAAATGTTTTACCTGCAAATGATAAAAGAGAGAATGTGATATTTTTACTCTCTGAAAAAATAGCTAATTGTTCAAACTCATTATCTAATGATAGTTTTTTTATTTTAAAAGATGAAATTAATAACGTTTATGTTGATAAGAATTTTCTCACTGAAATAAAAAATGAATTAACTGATGTAATTAATGAGTATATAAAAGATAATCCTCATTATTTAAATAAAATTAATAAAGCTAATAATGAATGCGGTAATGTTTTTTTATATAGGAAAAATATTAATTGTCTTACAGTTAAAAACCTTAGCTCATTAGATACTGCAAAAAAAATTATTGAAGCTATAATTATAGAAACAAACTCTTCTTCTCTGAAAGAAAAACTTTTTAATAAAGATAATAATCCAGCTGTTAATTTATTTTTTGAAAAGAAGCCTTTTCATAAATTCAAGATAAAATCTATTGGTGATTTAATTAAAAAAATAGAAAATAAAACAATAGGGTTAAATCCCGGGTGTGATCTACCTTTTATAATAGGTAAGAAAGAATATATGTTTGTTAAGTTAGGCAATATAGAAGCTGCTAATAATCAAGTTAAATTAGAAAATGAAGACAACGATGATAATAATATTGAAACTAATTTTAATAAATTATTAAATAAAGAAAATATTAAAATTAAATTTACTAAATTTGAAATATTGTTTAATTTTTTTAATGAAAATATTGATAAATTATATGATGTAATAAATATATATTATAAATGTGTAAGTCTTAATAATGCTAATAGTACCTTTAATTTTATTAAGGATGATGGTTCACTTGAAAGTTTTTATAAAATCATTAATGAAAAAGATGATGGAGAATATATAAGAAAATACTTAAACTATTATAATGAATTTAATGAGGCACATAAAGCACTTAATATTTTTCATCAAGATTGTCTTAATTTATTTAAAGAGGGAAATTTAGAAAAAATTGACATTAATAAATTAGTAGAAATGACAAAAAAGGTGGAGTCTAATACAGATTCTATAAGTATTGAGTTGAAATCACTAGAACATTTTTATAATGAGTGTGAAGAGTATGAAAATAAAATAATGGATGCTGCTTCTAGTTTTATAAAAAAAGGAAAAAATCCCTCTTGTTCTTTAATGACATTAATTAAATTAAAAACAGATAAATGCGAAGATTTATTGAAGAGTTTTATTAGAAGAGAAGAAACTGGTTTTTTATCTAGAGTCTATAAATTTTTCTTTCCTAAGAAGCATAATGATTCCATTAAACTGTTAAATAAAAATCTAGATAAAGTGAGGGAAATATTAATTTATATTAATTTATATGATGCTGATTCGAGTCACTCTTTTTTAAAGAATAATATTATTAATATAATAACTACCACATTATCTGAAATAGAAATTCCTAGAACTTTATTAAATTATTTATATGGTGAAAATAAAAAATGGGATAACTTTAAACGTTCTCTATTTAATTAGTTGATAATTTAATTTTCTTGAGAATAAAACTGAATTCTTATATGTTATCTGAGGTTATCGATATTTTTACAATATAAATTGGATAAAGCATTATGGCTAAAATCGGCATTTTTGTAGGTACAGTTTATGGTAATGCATTAGCAGTAGCTGAAGAGGCGCAGCGTATTTTGCTTGAGCATAAACATCAAGCCAATATTTATGAAGAGGGTACACTTGCTGATTGGGAAAAATATTCGACAGTACTTGTGATAACATCGAGTACAGGGCAAGGGGATTTACCTGATACTATTGCTCCGCTATTTCATGAACTACGTGATAATGTTGGATATCAGCCAAATCTAAGTTATGGCTTGATTGCCTTAGGTGATAGTAGTTATGACTCTTTTTGTGGTGCAGGAATGCAATTTGATGAGTTGTTACAAGAGCACCAAGCAAAACGTATCGGCGAAATATTAAAAATAGATGGTATGGATGTCGCAGAGCCAGAAGTATTTGCAATTGATTGGCTTGAAAACTGGGTTAACCTACTAGATTAATTAGAAAATAATCTAATTTTTAATTAGTTGATAAAATAATGAGTTCTATCCTGTATTTAAAACACCGCTTGTTTCTGTTTTATACAGTAACTAAGCGGTGTTTTTCTATAAAACTGACATAAATAACAGCTAAAAGAGTTTGTTATTAACGGCGAGTCAGTTTTTCTAAGTCAGCTTCAATTTCAGCAATTTTATTTGCAACAACATGTTCAAGGTGGCGTAAGTCGTCTAGGATTTTATGTTTTAAATCGACTTCTACTTGATCTTGTTGACAAATTTGATCTAATTCTTCAATAACATAACGTAAGTTAGTATTGATTTCATTGACTTCTTTAAAGCCTTGTCCTGATTGACCATCAGAAATCGTTTTACGTTGGCGTGGATATTTAAACTTTACGCTTTTTGCAAAGAATTCACCTTTATCTTTGCGAAAATAGATTTTTAAAATATCGTTATTAGCTTCTTGGCGTAGAGTATAGCGGTCAATATCTTCAGGATGCGGGATCCCTAAATTTTTTAAATTATCGTACATATATTGGCACCTGATAGAAAGATGAGTGAAAGAATAGCGAACAGAATTAATTCTATCCGCTGTTCTTATATTAGTCGATAGTTCTTAACAATTCATTAATACCAACTTTTCCACGCGTTTTTGCGTCAACTTTTTTCACGATCACGGCACAGTAAAGGCTGTAGCTTCCATCTTTAGAGGGTAAATTGCCCGACACAACAACAGAGCCCGCAGGGACTCGGCCATAATGTACTTCGCCTGTTTCTCGGTCATAAATCTTGGTACTTTGACCAATATAAACCCCCATTGAAATAACGGCACCTTCTTCAACAATAACACCCTCAACAATTTCAGAGCGAGCACCGATAAAGCAGTTATCTTCAATAATGGTTGGGTTTGCTTGTAGTGGTTCTAAAACACCACCAATTCCTACACCACCAGAGAGATGAACATTTTTTCCGATCTGAGCACATGAACCTACGGTTGCCCATGTATCAACCATGCTACCTTCATCAACGTAAGCACCAATATTGACATAAGATGGCATTAAAACAGTGTTACGAGCGATATAAGCCCCTTGTCTAACAGCTGCGGGTGGAACAACACGAAAACCTTCTTTTTCAAAACGTGCTTGGTCATAATCAGCGAATTTCATCGGCACTTTGTCAAAATAACGGCTTTCACTGCCATTAATGACTTGATTATGGTTGATGCGAAAAGAGAGCAGAACGGCTTTTTTTAACCATTGATGAGTCACCCACTGACCGTTAATTTTTTCCGCGACACGCAGTTTCCCGCTGTCTAGCAGTGCAATAACGCTATTAATGGCATCACGAATATGAGGCTCAACGTTGTTTGGAGTGAGATCAGCACGATGTTCGAAGGCGTTATCAATAATAGATTGTAATGCTTGCATTAATAGTATTTCCTATATGTATTGTCGTGGGTTCCTATATTTTATCCTTTGAAACTAGGGCTTTTGTCAACCTTTCTACGACTTCATCCTTCATTTTTTGGTTTAATGCTTTATTTTCGCTATCGGTTAATACGAAGAAATCCTCAACACGTTCGCCTATTGTGGTTATTCTGGCACCATGTAATGAAAGTGAAAGATCAGCAAAAACTTTACCAATAATCGCTAATAATCCTGGGCGATCTCGTGCAAATAGTTCCATATAGGTGCGCTTATTATGGTTAGACGCGATAAAGTTAATTTTAGTCGGAACGTCAAAATGGCGTAATTTGGCAGGTAATGAGCGTGTTTTTGCATTGGCGTTATAAGGAGCGGATACAACTTGGATCAGCGCGTTGCGGATTGCATTATACCGATCAATCGCCAGAGGTTTACCATTAGGCTCTAACACAATAAAGGTATCCATAGCCATATTATCGCGGTTAGTAAAAATTTGAGCGTTATGGATATTTAAATTACGTCTATCTAATTCACCTGCAACAGATGCAAAAAGAGAAGGTCTATCAGCACACCAAATAAATATCTCAGTACCACCATGTTCAGTTTGTTGACTGATTAATACCATGGGATCAGCACTATTATGCTCAATTAACGCAAGTGCATGCCATGCTATTTGTTCTGGTGTATGGCGTAAAAAATAGTCGGCATGACAGCGTCCCCAAATTATTTGTAGTTTATCTTCATCAACCTGTTCCATTCGTAAAATAGTTAGTGCTTGCAAACGATGATTACGAATACGCTCACGTAAATCGGGAATAGAGTGCATACCTTGGCGTAACTGGTTTTCTGTTGATAGAAAAAGTTCACGTAATAGGCTCTGTTTCCAGCTATTCCATAGACTGCTATTGGTTGCACAGATATCAGCAACGGTTAAGCACAAAAGATAACGCAATCGACTTTCATTTTTTACTTCTGATGCAAACTGAAAAATAATGTCAGGATCTTGAATATCACGTCGTTGCGCTGTAACAGACATAAGTAAGTGGTTACAAACAAGCCATTCAACTAAGGCTGATTCTCTCTGATTTAAACCATGTTGTTGAGCAAAATGCGCAACGTCTTGAGCGCCTAATATGGAGTGATCGCCATGGCGACCTTTGGCAATATCATGAAAAAGTGCAGCTAAACGTAGTAATTCAAGTTGAGGAAGTTTGGGATAAATATCAACACAAAGCGGATGTTGTTCGTGGTTTTCATAAGAACCAAAACTTTCAAGTTTTTGTAAAACACGAATAGTGTGTTCATCAACGGTATAGGCATGGAATAAATCAAACTGCATTTGGCCTACAATATTATTCCATTGCGGGAAATAAGCCGCCAGTACACTGTGTTTATGCATTGGAACAAATGCACCAGAAACTGCATGAGGATGGCGCAAGATCTGCATAAAAACTTGGCGTGCTAGTGGGTACTCACACAAAGGCTGAACTAAATGACGACGCGCATAACGCAAATGGCGTAGTGTTGTAGAATAAATTCCCGTGATCTCTTTATGTTCTGCCATACGTAAAAATAGGCGCATAATGGCGATAGGATCATCAAGAAAACAGCTCTCATCGATAACATCAATGAGAGAGCCTCTTAGCTGGAATTCATTATCTAAAGGTCGTGGTTTTACATTAGGTTGCAGAGCAAGAATAGCTTCGTCAAAAAGTTGAAGTAACATATCATTTAACTCGCTGACACGACGAGTTACGCGATAGTAATCCTTCATCATCTTTTCAACCGGCTGATTGCCTTCACCTTCATAATTTAAAAGTTGAGCAACGTTGAGTTGTCTATCAAATAATAGGCGATTGTCATAGCGAGAAAGCACAAGATGGAGAGCAAAACGAATTTTCCATAGTGTGTATTGGCACTCTAATAGCTCTTGTCCTTCTGCTGGCGTTAAAAAGCCAAAGTTGACCATTTCAGAAACTGATGCAGCACCAAAATGGCGATGCGCTACCCAAATTAGAGTGTGAATATCGCGCAGTCCACCAGGGCTACTTTTGATATCTGGTTCTAAGTTATAGCTGGTACTATGAAATCGTTGATGTCTCTGTTTTTGTTCTTCTATTTTAGCTGCAAAAAAATCGGGTGATGGCCAAAATCCTTGGCTGAAAATATGATTAATTAACTGTTGATAAAGTGATTGATTACCACAAACAAGGCGAGCTTCTAGCAAATTTGTCGCTACCGTTAAATCAGAGAGACCTTCTAAAAGACACTCTTCCATTGTTCTAACACTGACACCGATTTCAAGGCGCACATCCCAAAGTAAGGTAATTAATTTACTGATTTTGTCGGCTATTTCTGGTGATAAAGGTGAATCACTTAAAAACAGAAGGTCGATATCAGAAAGGGGGTGTAACTCTTGCCTACCATAACCACCAACAGCAATAATACTAAGGTCAGGATAATCAGATAATTGAGTATAACGCCATAATTGAGTTAAGAGTTGGTCAATGAAATGGCTACGGGCTTGAAGTAATAAAGCTACATCAACATCATGATGAAAAGCATCTGCTAACCAAGACTGAAATTGTTCAATAGATTGCTTAAGTTTAGCGCAATCTAGGATGTTTTTTGTCAGCAAAAAAGGGGAAGGGGGCGGTGTTTGAAATGTATTTTTATTAGTCATTATTCGTCTTCCTCCTTAATATTTGCTTATGACATTAAGACTAATGTTAAAACGATAACCTGACTAGTCATTCTGCTATTTCATAGCAAATAAAATAAAAAAAGCGACACATCTCGAAAAAATATGTCGCTTTTACATTTCTAGCTCAAAAAGAAGCTTATGCGTTGACTAATACCGCCGAAATAAACGGTTCTTCTTCTTTGCGTAATGTCATAATTTCACAACCATCATCAGTAACGACTAATGTATGTTCGTATTGTGCTGACCAACCTCTGTCTTTAGTTTTAACCGTCCAGCCATCTTTCATCGTACGAATACGGTAATCACCTGTGTTTACCATTGGCTCGATGGTAAATGCCATGCCTTTTTGTAACACAACACCGCTATCATCTGCATCGTAGTGTAAAACTTGAGGCTCTTCATGGAATCCTTCACCAATACCGTGACCACAATATTCTCGAACAACAGAATAGTCATGACCTTCAACAAACTTTTGAATTGCTTTGCCAAGTTCACGTAAGCGAATACCTGGTTTAACCATTTTAATAGCAAGGTAGAGGCTTTCTTGGGTGATACGACATAAACGTTCACCTTGGATTGTTGGTTTACCTACGATAAACATTTTTGAGGTGTCGCCATGAAACCCTTCTTTAATGACAGTGACATCAATATTAACGATATCGCCATCTTTAAGGATTTTTTCTTCGCTAGGAATACCGTGGCAAATAACATCGTTAACCGAAATACAGACTGATTTAGGGAAACCATGATAGTTAAGACAAGCAGGAATAGCCTGTTGTGCGTTAACAATATGATCATGACAAATACGGTCTAATTCAGCGGTGTTTACGCCTGGTTTTACGAAAGGTGCGATAATTTCAAGAACTTCTGCCGCAAGACGACCTGCGACGCGCATTTTTTGAATATCTTCTTCTGTCTTGATTACAATAGCCATTTGAGTTCTTCGTCTAGATTAAAAGCCACAATACGAATTAGATAATACATTTTGTTGTATTCATATTTTGTATTGCAGGTTAAATGAATGATGATGAGAAATAATTCTGATTACCATTTATGATATCAGCAGAAAGTAGGTGTGCCAATAAAGAGGATGTGCGCAATCTGTCTGATATCGAGAATAATCACGAACATTACGCCTTCTTAATCTGATTGTCTTTACATATTGCGCTTTTCTATTGGTGTTTTTCTAGCAAATTGATATTAGAGCAATATTCATAGCAATCACTTCAATAATCTCTTTTTCCTCTGTTTAATATCGCCAATTTTATGTCAAATACGCCGTTATCAAACACAAGTAATAGTGGTTTCTTAAGGTTATTTATGGTATAAAGCGCGCCGGAGTTCTGTTATTGCATCACATCCAGAGCAGTAACAGTAAATCTGAACATTCAATTGTGTTAATTACACACACAAATCGGCACATAACGCCGGGGTGCTCTTATGTGAAGGTTTTAGCCTTTACAGCTGATGAGTCGGTCGTATGGGATTTGTGGACGAAATAACCCCAAATTTAAATTTATAGAGGTCTAAAATGGCAACTGTTTCAATGCGCGATATGCTGCAAGCCGGTGTTCACTTCGGTCACCAAACTCGTTACTGGAATCCAAAAATGAAACCATTCATCTTTGGTGCGCGTAACAAAGTTCATATCATTAACTTGGAAAAAACTGTTCCAATGTTCAATGAAGCGTTGGTTGAACTGAACAAAATTGCTTCTCGTAAAGGCAAAATCCTGTTTGTTGGTACTAAGCGCTCTGCCGTTGAAGCTGTTAAAGAAGCAGCAGAAAGCTGTGACCAGTTTTATGTAAACCACCGCTGGTTAGGTGGTATGCTGACTAACTGGAAAACTGTTCGTCAGTCAATCAAACGCCTGAAAGATTTAGAATCACAATCTCAGGACGGTACTTTTGACAAACTGACCAAGAAAGAAGCGTTAATGCGTTCTCGTGAACTTGGTAAGTTAGAAAACAGCCTGGGTGGTATCAAAGACATGGGCGGTTTACCTGACGCTCTGTTTGTTATCGATGCTGAACACGAACACATTGCTATCAAAGAAGCAAACAACCTGGGTATTCCAGTATTTGCTATCGTTGATACTAACTCTGATCCAGATGGTATCGACTTCATTATCCCTGGTAATGACGATGCAATCCGTGCGGTTAAATTATATCTGACCGCTGCAGCTACAGCTGTTCGTGAAGGTCGTTCTCAAGATCTGGCTGTTCAGGCTGAAGAAGGCTTAGTCGAAGCTGAATAATAAGGCATGCTCGTAAGAGCCCTTATTTAACCAGGTATTGCTATATATTGGTTAGGGGGCCTCAATAGGCCCCCTTTACACATCTGCTATGAGAACATCTATGGCTAGCCCATAGAAAAGTCGAGGAAGAAACAAATGTCTGGAATTACCGCTGCATTGGTAAAAGAACTGCGTGAACGTACTGGCGCAGGCATGATGGAAT
The DNA here is from genome assembly GCF_003144535.1 of Proteus penneri. Classification (GTDB taxonomy): domain Bacteria; phylum Pseudomonadota; class Gammaproteobacteria; order Enterobacterales; family Enterobacteriaceae; genus Proteus; species Proteus penneri. The sequence continues at coordinate 188,114 of NZ_PHFJ01000009.1, forward strand.
GTAAAAAAGCGCTGGTTGAAGCTAATGGTGATATCGAATTAGCAATCGACAACATGCGTAAATCAGGTCAAGCTAAAGCGGCTAAAAAAGCAGGCCGTGTTGCTGCTGAAGGTATCATCCTTGCAGAAGTTGCTGCTGATGGTAAATTCGGTGCGCTGGTTGAACTGAACTGTGAAACAGACTTCGTTGCTAAAGATGCTGGTTTCATCGCTTTCGGTAAAGAAGTTATGGCTACTGTATTAGCAGACAAAACTGATGATATCGATGCTCTGAAAGCTAAATTCGAAGAAGCACGTACTGCATTAGTTGCTAAAATCGGTGAAAACATCAACATTCGTCGTGTTGCTGTATTAGAAGCTGAAGAGTTAGGTACTTACCTACACGGTGCTCGTATCGGTGTTTTAGTTGCAGCTAAAGGCGCTAACGAAGAACTGATCAAACACATTGCTATGCACGTTGCTGCAAGCAAACCAGAATATGTTCGTCCTGAAGATGTTCCTGCTGATGTTGTTGAACATGAGCACCAAATTCAGATGGATATCGCAATGCAATCAGGTAAACCACGCGAAATCGCAGAAAAAATGGTTATCGGTCGCATGAACAAATTCACCGGTGAGATTTCTCTGACTGGTCAGCATTTCGTAATGGATCCAAGCAAAACTGTGGGTGAACTGCTGAAAGAAAACAATGCTGATGTTGTTAACTTCGTTCGTTTCGAAGTTGGTGAAGGTATTGAGAAAGTTGAAGCTGATTTCGCAGCAGAAGTTGCTGCAATGAGCAAATAATAACGCTTAGCGTTAACAGAGCCGCCTAATGGCGGTTCTGTTTTGTTGTAATCTCCACTGGCTGTTTGCTTTTTTTTGTTAAAAAGAGAAGCTATCTAAAACCTCCAATTAACTAATCTGCTTAGGACAGAACACCATGGCTACCAATGCAAAACCTGTATATCAGCGAATTTTATTAAAGCTGAGTGGCGAAGCCCTGCAAGGCGCAGAAGGTTTCGGTATCGATGCGAGCGTACTTGATCGCATGGCTCAGGAAATCAAAGAACTCGTTGAATTAGGTATACAAGTCGGTGTCGTAATTGGCGGTGGTAACTTGTTCCGTGGCGCGGGTCTTGCTGCGGCAGGTATGAACCGTGTTGTGGGTGACCACATGGGAATGCTCGCGACAGTAATGAATGGTTTAGCAATGCGTGATTCATTGCATCGTGCTTATGTAAATGCACGCCTTATGTCTGCATTTCCACTGAATGGTGTCTGCGATAACTACAGTTGGGCAGAAGCAATTAGCTTATTACGCCACGGTCGAGTCGTTATTTTCTCGGCTGGTACGGGTAACCCATTCTTTACTACCGATTCAGCTGCGTGTTTACGCGGTATTGAAATTGAAGCTGACGTTGTATTAAAAGCAACGAAAGTGGATGGCGTTTATTCTGCTGATCCAACCAAAGATCCTGATGCAGTACTTTATGAAAAACTGACTTATCAGGATGTATTAGAACGTGAATTGAAAGTCATGGATCTTGCTGCATTCACATTAGCCCGAGATCATAATTTACCTATCCGCGTATTCAATATGAATAAACCGGGTGCATTACGTCGGGTTGTAATGGGTGAAAGTGAAGGAACTTTGATTTCTCACGCTTAATACACAGAGACAACGGTATAATTTGGCGTTAACATCTAGAGTACGCCAATTCATTTATGTCGGTATGATTTCATATCGACTGGAAGATAACCAGTTCCCAAGGGTTTATAACGTGATTAATGAAATCAAAAAAGATGCTCAAGAACGCATGGATAAAAGCGTTGAAGCACTAAAAAGCCAGATTAATAAAGTTCGTACTGGTCGTGCGTCTCCTGGCCTTTTAGATGGCATTGTAGTTGAATACTACGGAGCGCCAACTCCATTAAACCAAGTTGCTAACGTCGTTGCAGAAGATGGCCGTACACTGGCGATCACTGTATTCGATCGCACTTTAGCACCAGCTGTTGAAAAAGCGATTATGGCATCAGATTTAGGTTTAAACCCTTCATCTGCTGGAGCCATTATCCGTGTTCCACTGCCTCCATTAACTGAAGAACGTCGTAAAGACTTAATCAAAGTTGTTCGTGGTGATGCAGAGCAAGGTCGCGTTTCTATTCGTAATATCCGTCGTGATGCTAACGATAAAGTAAAAGCATTACTAAAAGATAAAGAGATTAGCGAAGATGATGAACGCCGTTCACAAGATGACATTCAGAAATTAACTGACATGTTCATTAAAAAAATTGATGATGCATTAGCGCTGAAAGAAGCAGAGTTAATGGAATTCTAAATTTTATATCTTTTTTCGATAATGCCGCTTTTTAGCGGCATTATTTTTAATTATTTATTTGAAAATTCGTGCTTAATACCTTCTTTTGTCACATTATTTATTAAAGTTTTTATCTTTAATCCTCATTTACCTTGTCATACTGATATAATTCTCTTTAATTAAAACGTTGTAGACATACTGATTGATTAATAAATGAAACAAATAACTATATTAGGTTCAACAGGATCTATCGGAACTAGTACTCTTTCCGTCATTGAAAATAATCCTGGTGAGTATCAGGTTCTTGCTCTAGTAGCAGGAAAAAATGCAGACAAGATGGCGCAACAGTGCCTTACTTTCCAGCCTAAATACGCTGTGATGTCTGATGAGAACAGTGCAAAACAACTTAAACAGTTACTTTCTAATACATCGTGCAAAACCGAAATTTTATCTGGCTCTCATGCGATCAATGAAATTGCCGCTCTTGATGATGCTGATCAAGTGATGTCTGCGATAACCGGTGTTGCAGGATTAAAACCGACGCTTGCTGCCATTGAAAAAGGCAAAAGAATTCTATTAGCAAATAAAGAATCACTGATAACTAGTGGGCGACTTTTCTTTGATGCGGTTGCTAAATATGGTGCGACAATTTTACCCATTGATAGCGAACATAATGCAATTTATCAAAGCTTACCTAAAACTATTCAAGAAAATCTAGGCCATGCCTCTTTAGCTAACGAAGGTGTGACGAGCATTTTGCTAACGGGTTCTGGCGGGCCATTTCGCTATACACCATTAGAAGAATTGGAAATGATGACACCAGATCAAGCGTGTGCGCATCCAAATTGGTCTATGGGACGTAAAATTTCGGTTGATTCTGCAACGATGATGAATAAAGGGCTTGAGTATATTGAAGCTCGTTATTTCTTTAATGCTTCTGAAGAAGAAATGGAAGTCATTATTCATCCACAATCTGTTATTCATTCAATGGTTCGCTATCGCGATGGTAGTATTATTGCTCAAATTGGTGAACCCGATATGAGAACGCCAATTGCGTACTCAATGGCTTACCCTCATCGAACTCAATCTGGTGCAAAAGCATTAGATTTCTTTGAGATTCAATCTCTAGAGTTTATTCGTCCAGACTACCAGCGTTACCCTTGTTTAGCGCTAGCTATTGAAGCGTCAAAACGTGGGCAAGCGGCAACAACAGTGTTAAATGCAGCTAATGAAGTGGTTGTTGATGCATTTTTACACGAAAAAGTGAAGTTTACTGATATTGCTAAAATTAATCGTAAAGTTGTTGAACATTTCGACCTATCAGAGCCTCAAAGTATTAATGATGTTCTAGAAATTGATAAATTAGCAAGATTAGAAACTCATCAGATAATCACTCAATTGGTATAATGGTGATTATATTTAATATAGGGTGTTTGTTCGTCTTTCTGGCTAATGGTATAGTTGCCGAATCACTAAAGACAATAATGAAAATTAACAGTTCATTACTAAAGCTATTGCTTTAGCAACTTTGAGGCTTTGCCAAAGGCCGTGGGTGTCACGGTTTTTTTTTGTGCATAGGTTATCCGAAGAGGACTGTCTGTATCAGTATCAGATTAGCAAAGGGTTAAATTGAGTGAACTTATCCAGTGACGATTCATCCGCATCAAAACCAAAGCATGTTGCTATCATTATGGATGGCAATGGACGCTGGGCTAAAAAGCAAGGGAAACTCCGAGTAACGGGGCATCGCGCGGGAATTAAAGCAGTTCGGGATGCGGTTAGCTTTTCCGTAAAACACAAAATTGAATCACTAACGTTATATGCATTTAGTAGCGAAAACTGGAATAGACCAGAGCAGGAAGTGAGTTCTCTCATGGAGTTATTTGTTTTTGCTTTAGATAACGAAGTGAAGAGTCTTCATAAACATAATGTTAAATTGACTGTCATTGGTGATATCAGCCGTTTTAGTCGTCGCTTACAAGACCGAATTAAAAGTTCTGTGGCACTCACTGCGAATAATACAGGACTTAATTTAAATATTGCGGCTAATTATGGCGGTCGATGGGATATCACTCAAAGTGTAAAACAATTAGCGACATCCCTCGCAAAAGGGGAAATTAGCCTCGAAGATATTAATGAAAATGCAATATCCTCACATCTTTGCTTGCATAATCAGCCTGATGTCGATCTTGTTATTCGTACAGGTGGTGAGCATCGTATAAGTAATTTTCTTATTTGGCAGATTGCTTATGCTGAGCTTTATTTTACACAGGTTTTATGGCCTGATTTTGATGAACAAGTTTTTCAGAATGCACTAGATGCTTTTGCTAAACGGGAAAGACGTTTCGGTGGTACTACATCAGAAACAGATACTATAAATCTGGGAGGATAACTTGCTTAAGTATCGTGTCATCACCGCATTAATTTTAATCCCTATTGTTATTGCTGCACTATTTCTACTTCCTCCCGTAGGTTTTGGATTGGTCATTATTGCAATATCAGGCTTAGCGGGATGGGAATGGGCACAATTTATTGGCTGGCATTCTCAAGGCAAACGTATTGCAACAGGGATCGGCTTTGCTGCATTGTTACTCGTTATGCAGTTTTCTTTACCTAATTTTGACCACCTACTAGATACTCCAATGATAAAAAATGGTTTGTGGGCAGGTTTAATTTGGTGGGTAGCCGCAATTTTATTAGTTGTAAGTTATCCGAATTCAGCCAATATGTGGAAAAATTCAGTTTTTATTAAGTTATTGTTCGGTATATTGACGATTGTTCCTTTTTATTGTGGCATGATGGCGCTACGTATGTTGGGCTATAACACCGACACTTATACTGGTGCATGGTGGTTATTGTATGTCATGTTATTAGTTTGGGCGGCTGATTCTGGCGCTTATGCTTTCGGACGTTTAATCGGTAAACATAAAATGGCGCCTAAAGTATCACCAGGTAAAACTCTCGAAGGGTTAGTTGGTGGCTTGATTACTGCTGGTGTTGCATCGTGGTTGTTTACTTATTTTTCACCAGTGACTGAAGTACCGGACAACTTGTTATTAATATCTGGCGTTGTTGTTATCGTATCGGTATTTGGCGATCTTGCAGAAAGCATGTTTAAACGTGTTTCTGGTATTAAAGACAGTAGCCAATTGATACCGGGGCATGGCGGTGTACTTGATAGAATTGATAGTTTGACTGCGGCTATCCCAGTCTTTGCAGGATTGGTCTTTCTGATTTCTTCTGGCTTTAAACTATAAAGGTAAGTAATGGGTATCCTGTGGAATCTTGCCGCGTTTATTATCGTTTTAGGTATTTTAATTACGGTACATGAGTTTGGGCATTTTTGGGTAGCTAGGCGCTGTGGTATTTATGTCGAGCGTTTTTCTATTGGTTTTGGAAAAGCAATTTGGCGCAAAATAGATAAACATGGCACTGAATTTGTTATCGCATGGATACCCTTGGGTGGCTATGTAAAGATGTTAGATGAAAGAGTCGCTGAGGTTGCACCTGAGCGCCGTCATCTTGCATTTAATAATAAAACAGTTGGTCAACGTGCTGCGGTTGTTGCCGCAGGACCTATTGCTAACTTTTTGTTAGCGATAGTCGCCTATTGGATTGTTTTTATGATAGGTGTGCCTGCATTAAAACCTATAATTGCAGACATTCGTCCGAATTCTATCGCAGAACAAGCAAAATTAACGCCCGGAATGGAACTAAAATCTGTTGCAGGTATCGAAACGCCTGATCAGAATGCAGTTCGTTTAGCATTAGTTAGTAAAATTGGTGCCAAAGAGGTTTCGTTCATTGTTTCAGATCCAAATTCTCTTTCTGAGAGTGAGAATATACTGAATTTACAACAATGGAATTTTGATCCTGAAAAACAAGATCCTATCTTGTCTCTAGGGATAATGCCTGTTGGCGCACGATTAGACTCAAAGATTATTGACGTTACGAAAGGTTCTGCTGCTGAAAAAGCGGGTTTACAGGCGGGGGATCGTATCGTTAAAGTTGATGGTCAGCCAATTGATGCATGGCATCCATTTACTTATTTTGTTCGACAAAGTCCCAATAAAGTTTTGGCGCTTCTTGTTGAACGTAACGGCTCGTCGTTGATGTTGAATATTACACCGACAGCTGTTGCACTGAAAGATGGCACTGAAGTAGGGCAAGTTGGTGCGCAATTGCAAGTATTACCTCCTGATGAGCAATATTTGATAATGCAGCAATACAACCCATTTTCAGCGCTTTATGAAGCATCTGATAAAACATGGCAGTTGATGGGTTTAACTGTCAAAATGATTGGCAAGTTAGTCGTAGGTGACGTCAAATTAACTAACCTTAGTGGGCCTGTTTCCATCGCGAAAGGCGCGGGAATGTCTGCTGACTCTGGTTTTATTTATTATTTGATGTTTATGGCGCTTATTAGTGTCAATTTGGGGATCATTAACTTGTTTCCCCTGCCTGTCTTAGATGGCGGGCACCTGCTTTTCCTGGTTATCGAGAAGATAAAGGGAGGGCCGGTATCTGAGCGTGTACAAGATTTCTGTTATCGTATTGGTATTATGGTACTGATGCTTTTAATGGGACTTGCACTTTTCAATGATTTCTCTCGCTTATAATTGGTAAGCAGAGACCGGTTAGGAAAACACAAAACAACGATGGCGATGAAAAAGTTGCTTATAGCGTCGCTGCTGCTGGGCAGCGCCACTGCATACGGTTCAGACGGATTCGTAGTTCAGGACATTCAATTTGAAGGTCTTCAACGCGTCGCCGTTGGTGCAGCATTACTGAACATGCCGGTTCGGGTTGGAGACTCGGTCGGTAATGATGATATCAGCCGAACTATCCGTTCATTATTTGCGACAGGAAACTTTGATGATGTTCGTGTCCTGCGTGACGGAAATACTCTGATTGTTCAAGTAAAAGAGCGTCCAACTATTGCCAGCATTACTTTCTCTGGTAACAAAGCAATCAAGGAAGAGATGCTAAAACAGAACCTTGATGCTTCTAACATTCGTATTGGTGAAACACTTGACCGTACAATGCTTGCAAATATCGAGAAAGGACTTGAAGATTTCTATTATAGTGTTGGTAAATATAATGCAACGGTAAAAGTGGTTGTTACACCTCTCCCTCGTAACCGTGTTGACTTAAAACTCGTGTTTGCAGAAGGTGTATCAGCAACTATTCAGCAAATCAACATTGTTGGTAATAAAGCGTTTTCTACCGCTGAGCTCGTTAACCGTTTCCAATTACGTGACGATGTGCCTTGGTGGAACTTAGCGGCTGATGAAAAATATCAGAAACAAAAACTGGCGGGTGACTTAGAAACATTAAGAAGTTTTTATCTCGATCGTGGTTATGCTCGTTTTGATATTGAATCAACTAATGTCAGCTTAACGCCAGACAAAAAAGGGATTTACATTACCATTAACCTGAAAGAAGGTGATAAATACACAGTAGAAAATACTGAAGTCAATGGTAATACGGCAGGCTACACTAAACAAATTGAAGAGCTTATCGAAATTGCACCGGGCTCTCTTTATAATGGCGCGCAAGTGACTAAAACAGAAAATGATATTAAAAATCTGTTAGGTCGTTATGGATATGCTTATCCTCGTGTTATGACAAGCCCTGAAATTAATGATGAAAACAAAACCGTGAAACTACATGTAAACGTAGATGCTGGAAACCGTTTCTATGTTCGCCAAGTACGTTTCGCAGGTAACGATATCACGAAAGACTCTGTTTTACGCCGTGAAATGCGTCAAATGGAAGGTGCATGGTTAGGTAGTGATTTAGTTGAACAAGGTAAAGAACGTTTAAATCGTTTAGGTTATTTCGAATCGGTTGAAACAGAAACGCAACGTATTCCAGGTTCGCCTGATCAAGTTGATATTGTTTATCGTGTAAAAGAACGTAACACTGGTTCGCTTAACTTTGGTGTCGGTTTCGGTACTGAAAGTGGTGTGAGTTTCCAAGTGGGTGTTACCCAAGATAACTGGTTAGGTACAGGTAATGCAGTTGCGATTAATGCGAGTAAAAATGACTACTCAACTTACGCTGAATTGTCTGTTACAGACCCATACTTTACTGTCAATGGTGTGAGTTTGGGTGGTCGAATTTTCTATAACGACTTCCGCGCTAATGATGCTGATTTATCAGGTTATACCAATAAATCTTATGGTGTAGATGGTACATTAGGCTTCCCAATTAATGAATATAACTCAGCCCGTCTAGGTTTAGGCTATACTCACAATGGTCTGTCACGTATGGATCCTCAAGTTGCGATGTGGCGTTATCTTGAAAGTATGGGAGAAAGTCCAGCACTTGATAAACGTGAATCGTTTAACGCGGATGACTATACTGTCAGTCTCGGGTGGACATTTAATAACTTAAACAAAGGTTTCTTCCCAACTTCGGGTGTGAGAAGTAACTTAAGTGGACGTGTGACGGTACCTGGTTCTGACAACAAGTACTACAAAGTGACTTGGGACGGTATGGCGTATTACCCAATCAATGAAAAAGAATCTTGGGTAACTCTGTTTAAAGGCCGTTTAGGCTACGGTGATGGTTTAGGTGGTAAAGAATTACCATTCTATGAAAACTTCTATGCCGGTGGTTCTGGTACCGTTCGTGGTTTCCGTTCAAATAATATCGGCCCTAAAGCCGTTTATTTAAATGAAAAAGGGCATGAAGGAAAACCATATTTATCAAGTGATGCGGTTGGTGGTAACGCTATGGCCGTGGCAAGCTTTGAGCTGATCACACCAACGCCATTTGTAGATGATAAATATTCCTCATCAGTTAGAACTTCTATGTTTGTTGATGCGGGTACAGTATGGGATACCAATTGGAATAGCACGAACTCTAATTGGACCGCAGGTATGCCTGATTTTGGTAAAGCAAGTAATATACGTGTTTCGACCGGTGTTGCATTACAATGGTTATCTCCTTTAGGTCCGTTAGTATTCTCTTATGCTAAACCAATAAAAGATTACGAAGGCGATAAATCAGAGCAATTCCAGTTTAATATTGGTAGAACGTGGTAGCGATGTAAGTAAAGTTGATGCCTGATTCACAATGCTGAAAAAGGCATCCGATTTCTGACAAAAAATTATTTTTGGTTTTAAGGAGTTTAATCGTGAAAAAATTGTTATGTGCCGCTGCCCTAGGAATGGCATTGACCATGTCAGCAGGTGTTCAAGCCGCAGATAAAGTAGGTGTAGTGAACATCGGTCAAGTTCTCCAACAAATTCCTAACCGTGATGCGGTAGAGAAACAATTGGAAAATGAATTCAAATCACGTGACACTGAATTGCAGAACTTAGGTAAAGCATTACAGACCGCTGTTGAAAAATATCAAAAAGATGCACCAACTATGAATGCAACACAACGTGCAAATACAGAGAAAGATCTGGTTGCTAAACGTGAAGCATATGCACAAAAAGCACAAGCTTTTGAGCAAGACTTTAGCCGCCGTCAAGCTGAAGAACGTAACAAAATCATGAAACGTGTATTAGACGCTGTTGATGCAGTAGCGAAGAAAGAAGGCTATGATGTGATCCTTGATGCTAACACTGTACCTTATTTCGCAGATGGTAAAGATATTACTGCTCAGGTTCAAAAACAGGTTAAATAATAGATGTTTTCAATTCGATTAGCTGATCTTGCTCAGCAGTTGAATGCACAGTTACACGGCGATGGTGATATCACTATCGCCGGTCTTGCTTCAATGAGCCTAGCAAATAGCGAACAAATTACATTTCTTTCCGATAGCCGCTATCGTGAGAAATTAAGTGAATGTCAGGCAGCGGCTGTTGTATTAACAGAAGCTGATCTTCCATTTTGTCCCGTTGCTGCACTTGTGGTGAAAAACCCGTATCTTGCCTATGCTCAAATGGCACAGATTATGGATACAACACCGAAGCCAGCACAGGATATTCACCCAAGTGCTGTTATTTCTCCTGATGCTAAGTTAGGAAAAAATGTATCAGTGGGTGCAAATGCCGTTATCGAATCAGATGTTATCCTGGGTGATAATGTTGTGATTGGTGCCGGTTGTTTTGTAGGTAAAAAAGCACATATTGGCGAGAATAGCCGTTTATGGGCAAATGTATCTATTTATCATGAAGTTATCATTGGTAAAGATTGTTTGGTTCAATCTGGTACTGTGATTGGTTCAGATGGTTTTGGCTATGCTAATGAACGTGGTAATTGGATCAAAATTCCACAATTAGGTTCTGTTGTTATTGGTGATCGCGTTGAAATTGGTGCATGTACGACAATTGACCGAGGCGCATTAGATAACACAGTTATCGGTAATGGTGTTATCATTGATAACCAGTGCCAAATCGCACATAACGTCATTATTGGTGATAATACCGCTGTTGCTGGTGGTGTCATCATGGCGGGTAGCCTGAAAATAGGCCGCTATTGTATGATTGGTGGAGCAAGTGTTATCAATGGTCACATGGAAATCTGTGATAAAGTCACGGTAACAGGTATGGGTATGGTAATGCGTCCTATCACTGAGCCGGGAGTTTATTCTTCAGGAATTCCGCTACAATCGAATAAAGCATGGCGTAAAACTGCAGCACTTGTGTTGCGAATTGATGAAATGCAAAAAAGGCTCAAGTCGCTTGAACGCCAAATAGAAAGTAGCGACAAGTAACAATATACGTCATTGACGAAATGTTACCCATTTTGCGACCTGCGGATTAACTCACCTTTTGAGTCACAGCAGGTCGTGTCATTATTAATTAGACTCAGTTTTATTAGACAGGAAGAGTATTGCAATGAGTGAGAATCATACTCTGCAAATCGAAGAAATTTTAGATTTACTTCCACACCGTTACCCATTCTTATTGGTTGATCGTGTCCTTGATTTTGAAGAAAAGAAATTTCTAAGAGCAGTAAAAAATGTATCTTTTAATGAGCCTTTCTTTCAAGGACACTTTCCAGGAAAACCTATTTTCCCAGGCGTATTGATCCTCGAAGCCATGGCTCAGGCAACGGGTATTTTAGCATTCAAAAGCGTAGGAAAGCTGGAACCTGGTGAACTCTACTATTTTGCTGCTATTGACGGTGCTCGCTTTAAACGTCCTGTCTTACCTGGGGATCAAATGATCCTAGAAGTAGAATTCATTAAAGAACGTCGTGGTGTTGCTCGCTTTAAAGGCGTCGCTAAAGTTGATGGGGAAATTGCTTGCGAAGCTGAAATGATGTGTGCTCGCCGCCGTGAGGTCTAGCCTATGATAGATAAATCCGCAGTCATTCACCCTTCCTCAATTATTGAAGAGGGTGCGGTAATCGGTGCTAATGTTCGCATTGGCCCTTTTTGCGTTATTGGTGCAAACGTTGAGATTGGAGAAGGTACTGATATCAAATCTCACGTTGTTATCAATGGGCATACACGTATTGGTCGAGAAAATCAGATTTACCAATTCGCTTCTATCGGTGAAGTTAATCAGGATCTGAAATATCATGGTGAACCAACGCAAGTCATTATTGGTGATCGAAACCTTATTCGTGAAAGTGTGACTATCCACCGTGGAACAACCCAAGGTGGCAATATCACAAAAATAGGTAACGACAACTTACTGATGATTAATACCCACGTCGCACATGATTGTATCATTGGCGATCGTTGTATTATTGCAAATAACGGTACTCTGGGTGGTCACGTCACTTTAGGTGATTTTGTGATTATCGGTGGCATGAGTGCAGTGCATCAGTTTTGCCAAATTGGCTCTCATGTGATGGTCGGTGGATGTTCAGGCGTGGCACAAGATGTTCCTCCTTTTGTTATTGCACAAGGAAACCACGCGACCCCTTATGGACTGAATATTGAAGGGTTAAAGCGCAGAGGTTTTGCTAAAGAAGATCTTCATGCAATTCGTAATGCTTACAAAGTACTTTACCGTAATGGTAAAACACTGGAAGAAGCGCGCGAAGAAATTGGACAATTGGTTGCTGATAATAATAATCCGCATGTCAAACTGTTCAGTGATTTTCTGGAAAACTCAGCAAAATCTAACCGTGGTATCATTCGCTAATTAGGATATGACCTTGTCAGGCCAATTATCTACTACTCAGTGTCCGTTAGTTATCGGCTTAGTTGCTGGTGAAACGTCCGGTGATATCTTGGGCGCGGGATTAATCCGCGCTCTAAAAAAAATGCATCCCAATGTTCACTTCGTCGGTGTTGCAGGGCCTCTTATGCAAGCTGAAGGTTGTGAAGCTTGGTATGAGATGGAAGAGCTTGCCGTCATGGGGATCGTTGAAGTTCTTGAGCGATTACCTCGCTTATTAAAGATCAGAAAAGATCTCACCCAACGATTTTCAGAATTAAAGCCAGATGTTTTCGTGGGGATCGACGCGCCTGATTTTAATATCACGCTTGAAGGCCGTTTAAAGCAAAAAGGGATCAAAACTATTCACTATGTCAGTCCATCTGTGTGGGCTTGGCGTCAAAAACGTGTTTTCAAAATTGGTAAAGCGACAGACTTAGTGCTTGCTTTTCTTCCTTTTGAAAAAGCGTTTTATGATAAGTATCAGGTTCCTTGTCGTTTTATAGGCCATACAATGGCTGATGCCATAGCCTTAAATCCAGATAAAAAAGCGGCTCGTGAACATCTAGGAATATCTGAAGAAACACCTTGTTTAGCACTTCTTCCCGGTAGTCGTCATGCTGAAGTTGAGATGCTGAGTGCTGATTTTATAAAAACAGCACAGTTACTAAAACAGCAGATCCCCTCTCTTCATATTGTTGTGCCATTAGTTAATGCTAAGCGACGAGCCCAATTTGAACAAATACATCAAAATGTGGCACCTGAGCTTGAGATACAACTTCTTGATGGGCGAGCAAGAGAAGCAATGACAGCGAGCGATGCGACTTTGTTAGCATCAGGGACGGCTGCATTAGAATGTATGCTAACCAAATGTCCGATGGTCGTTGGCTATCGCATGAAACCATTTACTTTCTGGTTAGCAAAACGGTTAGTTAAAACGCCTTATGTTTCTTTACCTAATTTGTTAGCTGGCCGAGAAATTATCAAAGAATTATTGCAAGAAGAGTGCGAACCTTCAGCGTTAGCGCAACAACTTTTACCTCTTTTAACTGATGAAGAAAAAGTACATCAATTAAAAGAGATATTTTTACAGCTACATAGCGCCATTCGTTGTAATGCGGATGAACAAGCAGCAAATGCAGTATTAGAATTGGCAGAGAAATAATGGAATTTGTATATCCAAAAGCAAATCTTATTGCTGGAGTTGATGAAGTTGGTCGAGGCCCATTAGTGGGAGCCGTAGTTACGGCTGCTGTTATCCTTGATCCAGCAAATCCAATTGAAGGATTAACAGACTCCAAAAAGCTAACAGAAAAAAAGCGTAATGCCCTTTATGACGAAATAAAAGAAAAAGCATTATGTTGGGCGATAGGTCGTGCAGAGCCTGAAGAAATTGATGAATTAAATATTCTTTGGGCAACCATGAAAGCGATGGAACGTGCTGTTGCAGGATTATCAATAACGCCTGATATGGTTTTAATTGATGGTAACCGTTGTCCTAAATTACCAATGGCCTCTCAAGCGGTTATCAAAGGTGATAGTTTAGTTCAAGAAATTAGTGCAGCTTCTATACTTGCTAAAGTGACTCGTGATAGAGAAATGGAAGAGTTAGATAAGCTTTATCCTGATTATGGTTTTGCTAAACATAAAGGGTATCCAACTGTTTTCCATATGGAAAAACTAGCCTTATTAGGGGCAACACCCTATCATCGAAAAAGTTTTGCGCCTGTAAAACGTGCTTTAAATTTAAAGTAATCCACAGAGTAATTAAATACTATGGCAGATCCTCGTTTTATCCATCTTAGGGTACACAGCGATTATTCAATGATCGATGGATTGGCAAAAACAGGGCCTCTTGTGAAGAAAGTGGCTTCGCTGGGAATGCCCGCTTTTGCGATTACTGATTTCACTAACTTATGTGGATTAGTGAAATTTTATGGTGCTGCACATGGTGCGGGCATTAAACCTATCATTGGTGCTGATGTTTACCTTGAAACAGAATTATTAGGTGATGAATATGCTCATCTCACTATTCTTGCACGCAATAATGTAGGGTACCAAAATCTTACTTTACTGATTTCAGAAGCTTACAAACACGGTTATGGAGCTGCCGGACCGACGATTAAACAAGAGTGGCTAACAACCTATAAAGAAGGTCTCTTGTTGCTTTCTGGTGGCAGAATGGGGGATGTTGGGAAGTTTCTACTTCGAGGGAATCGAGCTTTAGTTGATCAGTGTCTTGAGTATTATCAAACTCATTTTCCCGATAGTTATTATCTAGAACTTATTCGTACAGGTCGTACTGATGAGGAAACTTATCTTCATGAAGCTGTTGCGCTGGCTTCTGAAAAAGGCCTGCCTGTCGTTGCAACCAATGATGTCTGTTTTCTCGATAGTGATGACTTTGACGCACATGAAATTCGTGTCGCAATTCATGATGGTTTTACGTTATCTGATCCCAAACGTCCTAAGAATTATAGTCCTCAGCAATATATGCGCACAGAAGAAGAAATGTGTGAATTATTTGCTGATATACCTGAAGCACTAGAAAACAGTGTTGAAATTGCTAAACGCTGTAATGTCACGATCCGCTTAGGGGAATACTTCCTTCCTCAATTTCCAACAGGGAATATGAGTACCGAAGATTTCCTTGTTAAAAAATCACAAGAAGGTTTAGAAGAGCGTCTAGCCTTTTTATTTCCAGATCCCGAAGAGCGGAAAAAAAGACGCCCTGAATATGATGAACGTCTTGATATCGAGCTGAAAGTAATTAACCAGATGGGATTCCCTGGTTACTTCCTTATCGTGATGGAGTTTATTCAGTGGTCTAAAGATAACGGTGTTCCTGTTGGTCCTGGGCGCGGTTCAGGTGCGGGTTCACTCGTGGCTTATTCGCTGAAAATAACAGATCTTGATCCTCTTGAATTTGACTTGCTTTTCGAACGTTTTCTTAACCCTGAACGTGTTTCGATGCCTGACTTTGACGTCGATTTCTGTATGGAGAAACGCGATAGAGTTATTGATCACGTTGCTGAAATGTATGGTCGTGATGCCGTATCTCAGATTATTACATTTGGTACGATGGCGGCAAAAGCAGTTATTCGCGATGTTGGCCGTGTTTTAGGGCATCCTTACGGTTTTGTTGATAGAATTTCAAAACTGGTTCCTCCTGATCCGGGAATGACGTTAGAAAAAGCGTTTGCAGCAGAACCTCAATTACCTGAAATTTATGAAGCCGATGAAGAGGTCAAATCTCTTATTGATATGGCTCGTAAATTAGAAGGGGTGACACGTAATGCAGGTAAACACGCGGGTGGTGTTGTTATATCACCAACGAAAATTACCGATTTTGCACCACTTTACTGTGATGCCGAGGGAAATAACCCTGTTACACAATTTGATAAGAATGATGTTGAATACGCGGGTCTGGTTAAATTCGACTTCTTAGGTTTAAGAACACTCACCATTATTAATTGGGCATTAGAGATGATTAATGCCCGACGAGCTAAAAAGTCTCTCGAACCTGTTGATATCTCAGCAATATCATTGACAGATCAGCGCAGTTTTGACATGTTGCAGCGCTCAGAGACAACCGCGGTATTCCAGTTAGAATCTCGTGGCATGAAAGATCTTATCAAGCGACTACGTCCAGACTGTTTTGAAGATATGATCGCACTTGTTGCCCTATTCCGCCCAGGGCCATTGCAATCAGGTATGGTTGATAACTTTATTGACCGTAAACACGGTGTTGAAGAAATTTCATACCCTGATGTTAAGTGGCAACATGAAAGTCTACAGCCCGTTTTAGAGCCTACTTATGGCGTTATCTTATATCAAGAACAAGTTATGCAAATTGCACAGGTTCTTGCGGGATATACGCTAGGCGGTGCGGATATGTTGCGACGGGCTATGGGTAAGAAAAAGCCTGAGGAGATGGCAAAGCAACGCTCTGTTTTTGAAGAAGGTGCTATCAAAAATGGTGTAGATGGTGAATTAGCTATGAAAATCTTTGACTTGGTGGAGAAATTTGCCGGTTATGGATTTAACAAATCGCACTCAGCAGCTTATGCCTTGGTTTCCTATCAAACATTATGGTTAAAAGCCCACTATCCTGCTGAATTTATGGCTGCAGTAATGACCGCAGATATGGATAACACCGAAAAAGTCGTGGGGTTAGTGGACGAATGTTGGAGAATGGGATTAAAAGTTCTACCTCCTGATATTAATAGTGGACTTTATCATTTTCATGTAAATGATGAAGGTGAAATCGTTTATGGTATTGGTGCCATAAAAGGTGTGGGTGAAGGTCCAATTGAAGCAATTGTAGAAGCGCGTCAACAAGGCGGTCACTTTAAAGATATTTTTGATCTCTGTGCTAGAACAGAAACGAAAAAATTGAATCGCCGAGTGATGGAAAAACTGATAATGTCAGGCGCATTCGATAAGCTGGGGCCCCATCGGGCTGCTTTGATGTCTTCATTAGAAGATGCATTAAAAGCCGCAGACCAACATGCCAAAGCTGAAGCAATAGGGCAATCTGACATGTTCGGTGTGTTAGCTGAAGCACCGGAACAAGTTGAGCGCTCTTATGCCAATATACCTAAATGGCCAGACCAAGTTGTTTTAGAAGGTGAGCGAGAGACTTTAGGTTTATATTTAACAGGTCATCCGATCACGCGTTATTTAAAAGAAATTGAACGATATGCGGCAGGAACGCGTCTAAAAGATTTAGTACCAACACCTCGTGGTCAAATGGTGAAGGTAGCAGGTTTAGTACTTGCTTCTAAAGTATTCACAACGAAACGTGGAAATCGGATCGGTGTTTGTACCTTAGATGATCGTTCAGGCCGCTTAGAAATTATGTTATTTTCTGATGCATTGGATAAATACCAACATTTATTAGAACAAGACAAGATTTTAATTGCTACTGGGCAGGTCAGCTTTGATGATTTTAATGGTGGGCTTAAAATGACAGTCCGCGAACTTATGGATATCAACGAAGCCCGTGAAAAATATGCACGAGGACTTGCTATCTCGTTATCGGACAGGCAAATTAATGAGCAATTATTAAATCGTCTTCGCGATGTTTTAGAACCTCATCGTTCAGGCACGATACCGGTTCACCTTTATTTTGAAAAGCATGATGCCTGTGCACGTTTACGATTTGGTGCGACTTGGCGTGTTACGCCAACGGATATGCTTTTAACGGATCTGCGAACTCTGCTGGGTAATGAGCAGGTAGAATTAGAATTTGACTAAAATAGGAATGTTATGAGTCTTAATTTTCTGGATTTTGAACAGCCAATTGCCGAGTTAGAAGCGAAAATTGATTCGCTCACTGCAGTTAGCCAACATGATGAAAAAATCGATATCAATATCGATGAAGAAGTCTCACGTTTAAGAGAAAAAAGCCTAGAGTTAACACGTAAGATTTTTTCAGATCTTGGTGCATGGCAAGTGGCACAACTTGCGCGTCATCCATTAAGACCTTATACACTGGATTATATTCATCGTATTTTTACTGATTTCCAAGAATTAGCGGGTGATCGTGCTTATGCTGATGATAAAGCGATTGTTGGTGGTATTGCGCGTTTAGATGGTCGTCCAGTGATGGTTATTGGACATCAAAAAGGGCGTGAAACAAAAGAAAAGATCCGCCGTAATTTTGGTATGCCTGCACCTGAAGGTTATCGCAAAGCACTGCGTTTAATGGAAATGGCGCAACGTTTCAATCTTCCTATCATCACCTTTATTGATACTCCGGGTGCTTATCCTGGTGTTGGTGCTGAAGAACGTGGTCAATCAGAAGCAATTGCACGTAATTTACGTGAAATGTCACGCTTTAATGTACCAATTATCTGTACGGTTATTGGTGAAGGCGGTTCTGGCGGAGCATTAGCGATTGGTGTTGGTGATAAAGTGAATATGCTGCAATACAGCACTTATTCTGTTATTTCACCAGAAGGTTGTGCGTCCATTCTTTGGAAAAGCGCAGATAAAGCACCATTAGCCGCTGAAGCGATGGGTATCACTGCAAACCGTTTAAAAGAGCTTAAGCTAATTGATACGGTTATTCCAGAGCCTTTAGGTGGTGCGCATCGCCACTATGATGAAATTGCCGCTTCATTAAAAGCGCAAATTCAATCTGATTTAGTAGAATTAGATGCGTTTGAATCAGAAGAACTAACAAATCGTCGTTACCAACGTTTAATGGAATACGGCTATTGCTGATCTAATTATATCCGAATCAATTCTGATGAACCTCATGTTAATCACATGGGGTTTTTTTTGATTTTCTGAAAACTATCCCTATTGAGATAATTAAACCAAGTGATATTAACAATAACATATTATATATCAGTATGTTAAGTCCATCTCAAAAACAATATTAATTCTAATTTCCACTAAAAGAATAATAAGCAATAGCTATTATTTTATAAGGTCATTTAATTCTTTAATAAGGAAAACGCGATGATATCGTTTAGTGGAAAAGTAGGAATTATTACAGGCGGTAGTAGCGGGATTGGCTTAGCTTCTGCAGAAAAGTTTTTATCCTTAGGTGCATCAGTTGTTATTACTGGCAGTAATTTAGCTCGAGGGCAAAAAGCAGAAAAATACCTAAAAGAAAAAGGGTTTTCGGGTGAATTTATACAAATGGATGTGAGAAGTGAAAAAGATAACGAACAGCTTATTGATTATGTGGTAAATAAATATGGGCGGCTGGATTTTATCTTTGCTAATGCAGGTATTTTAACTGATAACATCGCAGATAAATTAGAGTATGAAAAATGGAAAGAGGTATTAGATGTTAATCTTAATGGACTCTTTCTGATTAATCGTGCAGCAATTCAATATTGGCTAAAAAACGACTTGTCAGGTGCAATTGTTAATTGCAGTTCGATTTGCTCCTTTGTTGGTCAACACGAATTTCCTGCCTATTGTGCGTCAAAAGGTGGGGTTAAATTACTGACACAAACACTTGCCATTGATTATGCAAACAAAGGTATTCGCGTTAATGCGGTTTGCCCAGGGTATATTGAAACACCTTTATTAGATGAACGTGAGTTCGATAAGCAAAAGTTAGCGACACTACACCCTATTGGTCGCCTTGGTACGCCAGAAGAAGTGGCTAATGTTGTGGCCTTTTTGGCTAGTGACGCAGCTTCGTTTGTCACTGGAGCCTCTTATTTAGTCGATGGTGGTTTTACTGCGTAAATCATGTTTATTTAAGGCAGAATGGTGTTTATTCTGCCTTATTTTCTGCATTAAAAATGCAACGTCTTAAATCTTACATTTATTTTTCAGGGCTACGTTGTGTTCGTGCAAAATCGGTTAGAAAAGCTTAACATAATCATCTGAATTCACTGATAAATGACGATACAATGAAACAGGAATACGGTTTGCTCCTTAAAGAAATCAAACAACAAATTGATCCTTTCACTAAAATCTTGGTGGGTTTTAGTGGCGGAGTAGATTCTACAGTTTTATTACAAGGGCTTGTACGTTTACGTGATGAATTTCAATTACCTTTAGAATTAACGGCTATCTATATTCATCATGGATTAAATATCAAAGCAGATGATTGGCTTGCCCATTGTAAACAATGTTGTCAGCAATGGCGTGTTAATTTTATCAGTGAAAAAGTGAATGTAGATCCTAAAGAAGGCGGTCTTGAAAATGGTGCAAGAGAGGCGCGTTATCAAGCATTTCGCCGATATTTACAGCCACAGCAAGTGTTAGTGACTGCTCAGCACCAAGATGATCAAGCTGAAACTTTTTTATTAGCTTTAAAGCGAGGCAGTGGTCCTGCTGGACTTTCCTCAATGCCTGCCAAAATGATGTTTGAGAATAGTTATTTACTTCGACCATTACTAAATATAACACGTGAGCAAATTGAATTTTATGCTACTGAACAAGAGCTAGATTGGATAGAGGACGATAGTAATCAAGACGACAGCTATGATCGTAATTTTTTACGTTTACGAGTTATGCCATTATTAACGCAACGATGGCCCCATTTTTCGCAATCGGTGACTCGTAGTGCGGCACTGTGTGGTGAGCAAGAAGCCCTATTGGATGAGCTGTTGGAGCCAGAACTTAACGCTTTAATGGATAGCGAGCACAGTTTAGACATCAAGCAACTTGCTCTTTGTAGTGTGATAAAACGTAATGCGTTATTAAGGCGTTGGTTCGCTCAACATAATAAAGCCATGCCTTCTAGACAACAAATTTTACGATTATGGCAAGAAGTTGCTTTAGCCAAAGCTGATGCAGAGCCTAAGTTACAATTTTATCAAGATGAAGTCAGACGTTATAAACAACGCCTTTATCTTGTACCAATAATCGATGAGCCTATTAATAAAATTATTGAATGGCCACTTACTCAATCACTGTCTTTACCTAGTGGATTAGGGGTTTTATCACTAACAACTGCAACAGGAAAAAATACCGTCAGAGCGCCTTCAAAGGATGAAAAAGTCACCGTTCGTTTTGGTTTGACACAAGCATCTTTGCGTATTGTGGGGCGAGAGCACGCTCGACATAGTAAAAAGATTTGGCAAGAGCTTGATGTTGCGCCTTGGCGTAGAACACGAATTCCATTAATTTATTATAATGATACGTTAATTGCAGCTATTGACACATTTGTTACTTTTGAGGGGAAAGCAACATCAGAACACGCTATTACTATTGAGTGGCGAAAGGCTTATGAATGAACAACCGCCTGTTGGCGGTTGTTCTTTATTCGGTTATTCCGATTTGATAATGATTGTCCCAAGTTCGGGATTAGAAAAACTGGCAATAACATCCAGTCGTAAATCTTTAGAGCCTTCAGATGTTTTGACTTTTAGGTATTCAACTTTTTTGCTTAAGAAAAGATCATCAGCAATGCCTTCAATAAGCTCACCATCATGTAATTCAATATGGAGTGCTAAACCACGCTGGCATGCTAACTCCAGATACTCATAATCATCACAGTTAATTGGTTGATATTCTGTATTTGTTGACATATTCCCTCACCACTCTTTCGTGGCGGTGTTGCCGCCAGTGAATAATTCAGAATAAAATCATTATGCTGTTATTCGATGTGAGCACAATAGTTATTATAATAATTTTCTGAAATAGTGCTTTATTCGAAGCGATTTGAGAAATAATTAACATTATGGGTGATTTATCTTAAAGCTTGTTTTATTGCCCCTTTTTATCTTAAAAAATGTTAGAATTATATTGAAAATGATTTATTAAAAAGTACCCAGAATGTAGGGAGTTGATGATGGGGAAAAAATTTTTATTTGCAGCCGTTGCTGCTGGGTTATTTGTACTGTCAGGTTGTCAAAATAATATTGGCTTGTCACTTGATGGAAAAATTGTAGACCAAACTTACAACAGTATTCTGCCTTGTGCCGATTGCTCTGGTATCGACACAACAATTCTTGTTAATCAAGATGGCTCTTATGTTATGGAGCAAAGCTATCAAGGTTTACCTGATGAGAAACGTAGTTTCTTTGAATCGGGAACATGGGTATTAGGTAAAGATAAGCTGACGTTGACTAATAGCTATGGTGAGAAAAGCTATTATTTACCTCGCGAAGATAAATTAGTTATGCTTGATATTGATGGCAACGTTATTAATTCAGAGCTAAATTATACCTTAGCTAAAGTTCAGCCTAAACAGCTTGCAGGTGAATATACCTATTTTGCCGATGCAGGTACGTTTAAAGATTGTCAATCAGGGCGCGTTTACGCAGCCAGTGGCATTGAATTGGAAAAAGGTTATTTCTCAACCGGTGTTGAGGGTGGAACACCTGTTTACCTCGAAGTTAATGGTTATTACAGTATTCGACCTTCGATGGAAGATGGCCAATTTGATCGAGCACTAGTGGTTACAGACGAGAAGCCTCGGTTTAATCGCCATGGCTCTTGTGGAAATCACAGCAGCGGCAGAAGTTAAATTTTTATTTTTCTAAACAAAAACCCGCATCAGCGGGTTTTTTTTATTAATCAAGCTATTCAATAAAGGGCTTGATAATTAAGCGAGTTGCTCTTTGATAAAAGCAACGACATCGTCAACATTGACGAGTGATTTATCATCACTACGACGTGCTTTATATTCGATTTGGTTGTTGTCTAAGTTACGATCACCAATTACGATCGTGTGTGGAATACCGATAAGCTCCATATCAGCAAACATGACACCTGGACGTTCTTTACGATCATCAAATAGAACATCAATACCTTGAGCGCGTAATTCGTCATAAAGTCTGTCAGCAACTTCTTTAACACGATAAGAACGATGCATATTCATTGGTAAAATAGCAACTTGGAATGGTGCAATCGCATCTGGCCAAATAATACCGCGTGCATCATGATTTTGTTCAATAGCTGCAGCAACGATACGAGTTATACCAATACCATAACAACCCATAGTAACGATTTGATTATGGCCTTCTTCGTTTTGTACGGTTGCTTTTAATGCTTCTGAGTATTTTGTGCCAAGTTGGAAGATATGACCAACTTCAATACCACGTTTGATTAGCAACGTTCCTTTGCCGTCTGGGCTTTGATCACCTTCAACAACGTTACGGATGTCAGCAATTTCAGCAACAGGCAGGTCGCGCTCCCAATTGATACCAAAATAATGTTTACCATCAACGTTTGCACCTGCGCTGAAATCACTCATTACAGAGACAGAACGATCCATAATAACGGGTAGTGGTAGATTAACAGGGCCTAGTGAACCAGGGCCTGCGTTTACAGCTTGGCGTATTTCGGCTTCAGTAGCGAAAGTTAAAGGTGATGCAACGATAGCGCATTTTTCTGCTTTAACTTCATTAAGCTCGTGATCGCCACGGACTAATAATGCAACTAATGGGTGACCACTTTCTTTTGTACCATGAACAATCAGTGTCTTAACTGTTTTTTCAATTGGTAGATTGAACTGTTCGACTAATTCAGCAATTGTTTTAGCGTTGGGTGTATCCACTAAACGTAATTCTTCAGTTGCAGCTGTTCGTGGTGTCGCAGGCATGACTGCTTCTGCTAATTCGATATTGGCTGCATAGTCAGAGCCAGTCGAGAAGACAATATCATCTTCACCGCTGTCTGCTAAAACTTGGAATTCATGAGAGGCATTGCCACCGATCGAGCCAGTATCTGCAAGTACTGGACGGAAATCTAAACCAATACGTGAGAAAATTTTGCTGTAAGCCTCGTACATTCTGTCGTAAGTCTCTTGTAAAGACTCTTGAGAGATATGGAATGAGTAAGCATCTTTCATGATAAATTCACGAGAACGCATAACACCAAAACGAGGGCGTACTTCATCACGGAATTTAGTTTGAATTTGATATAAGTTCAGTGGAAGTTGTTTGTAAGAGGTAATTTCATTACGAACAATATCTGTAACGACTTCTTCATGAGTCGGGCCTAAAACAAATGGGCGCTCGCCTCTGTCTGAAAAACGCAGTAATTCAGGGCCATACTGTTCCCAGCGACCACTTTCTAGCCATAAGTCAGCGGGTTGAACAACGGGCATTGAAATCTCAAGTGATCCAGCGTTGTCCATCTCTTCACGAACAATTTTTTCAATTTTTCTTAGAACACGAACCCCTGTCGGCATCCAATCATAAAGACCAGATGCGAGTTTACGGATCATGCCTGCGCGAAGCATAAGTTGGTGGCTGACAATTTCTGCATCAGCAGGTGTCTCTTTTAAAGTAGAGAGCAAATAGTGGCTAGTACGCATTATTAGGTTCCATTAGAACAAAAATACTTAGGCTGACTGTCACGCCAGTCTACATCAATATAATTAGAAAAGGACTTTAGTCTACCAGTGACTTAGGTCTGCCAAAAGGGGCAAAGCATTTTTTTCAATCTGATTTGTCTAAAGACATGCGAATGACTCTCAGATTAGATTATTCATGATAGCAATATCAATGAAGATAATAGCAAGTTATCGCGGTTCTATACTAAGAACAAGTGTCTGTTGTTCATTCACTTGCCAGCGAATATTAAATTCGAGTAAGTGTACCGCATAGATCCTATCACTTTGCTCATTTTTTTTATAAGCAGGGCGAGGATCTTGTTGTAATACTTGAGTAATAAAACGAGAAAGATGAGGATATTCGTTCGCATAATGTTGCAGTTGTTCTAATGCAACCTGCGAAAAGAAAACAGGCATTTCATTATCTGGTGCTTCTTGTGCAAATCCTGCAATTGCATTTGGGCGAGATTCTGCAAAGGGTAAATAAGGCTTAATATCAAGAATAGGCGTGCCATCAACTAAATCGAGGCTACCTAGTTCTAAAATAACAGATTGATTCTCGGTATTTACTTTTTTCAATTCAACCAATGACATACCAATTGGGTTGGGACGAAAGGTTGAGCGAGTTGCAAATACACCAACTTTGGCGTTACCGCCTAATCTAGGGGGGCGAACGAGTGGATGCCAACCATGTTGTGCTGTTTGATGAAAAACAAAGATCAACCAAAGGTGGCTAAATTGCTCTAAACCTCTAACTGTATCAGGGTGATTATAAGGTGTATGTAGAATAAGTTGCCCGCCGCCATCCTGGATTAATCCAGGTTGGCGTGGAACGGCAAATTTTTCTTTATAAGGGCTCGAAATATACCCTATAGGATTCATTTGGTAGGTGTTCATTTAGTAATAAGTAGTGCAGTGCCTTCACAAATAGCAGATTGGTAGCAACCTAAGCCTGTGACAATTTGGCATTCATGTAACAAAACGGCATTTGCATTTTTGTAGGCTGCTTTTGTTGCCATTCTTTTTTTAGCAATAGGCAAACTTGCTGGTGGATCTTGTAATGTTTGGCGACAAGACTCACCGGCGACAATACCGAGATCTTTAAATGGAGCGCCTAAAAGATCTTCTGTTTTTTCAACGATACGCACTGAAGGTAAAGTTTGTGATTTAGGTTTTTGTGGTTGCCCAGGTTTATTTAAACGCATATCCGTAAATTTAGACTGATCAACATCAGATGAATTCTGCATTGAACAACCTGTCATAAACAGCGCCATGATGCCAAGAAGTAGCAAGCGCATGTGCATGGGTAATATCCTCTTTATTATTGTCTATACAAAAATTAAACGGCTATAATTTAATGCAAATTAGCCAAGTAAAAAAGAGAAAGGCGAACAAATGTCCGCCTTTTTTATAATTAAGTTAAATATTGACGTATTACCAGCCTTTTACTGCACCGCCGTTAAAGATTTTATTTGCAGCACTATCCACTTCATCTGTTTGATAAGCTTGAATAAATTTCTTCACATTCTCACTGTCTTTATTATCTTCGCGTGCAACAATGATATTTACATATGGAGAGTCTTTATCTTCAACGAAAATACCGTCTTTAGCTGGTGTTAAATTGACTTGGCTTGCATAAGTAGTGTTAATTACTGCTAAGTAGATTTTTTGATCATCTAATGAGCGAGGTAATTGCGGTGCTTCTAATTCAACTAATTGTAATTTTTTAGGGTTTTCAATAATATCAAGCTTAGTAGGTAATAGACCTACGCCATCTTTTAATTTAATTAACCCAACTTTTTCTAATAACAGCAGTGAGCGACCTAAGTTTGTTGGATCATTAGGAATAGCCACTTGTGCTTCATCAGGTAAATCGGCTAAATCAGTAATCTTTTTAGAATAACCCGCGATAGGATAAATAAATGTATTTCCTACAGCTGTTATTTTGTAATTGCGATCTTTAATTTGTTGGTCTAAATAAGGTTTATGTTGGAACGCATTAATGTCGATATCACCACGACTTAATGATTCATTAGGCATGACGAAGTCATTGAAAGTAACGAGTTCTACATCAAGACCATATTTATCTTTAGCAACTTGTTTTGCTACTTCTGCAACTTGTTGCTCAGAGCCAGAAATAACACCAACACGAATATGGTTTGGATCTTTTTCTTTTTCACCACAACCAGCTAATGCTAATGCGCCAATTAAAGCACTTACGACTGCGAGCGATTTAAATTTCAATGACATACATTTACCCTTATTTGATCCGTTAATTAAAAGGTTTCGATTTAATAATTAAAACCTTCAATCTAATTATTTATGTGTTGTCAGCTTTACTAAGCGATCGCCGAAAAACTGAATGATAAAAACAAGAATAACGAGTAGAACAATGACAATATTCATTACCATTGCATTATAGCCAACATAACCATATTGATAGCCAATTTGACCTAAACCACCTGCACCAACAGCTCCCCCCATTGCTGAGTAACCCACTAATGTAATTAGTGTAATAGTTGCAGCATTAATCAAGCCTGGTAAAGATTCTGGTAATAAAACTTTCTTAATGATTTGCATTGGTGTTGCACCCATAGAACGAGATGCTTCAATTAATCCTTGTGGGATTTCCAATAGCGTATTTTCGACCATGCGAGCAATAAAAGGTGCAGCAGCGACAGTTAATGGCACGATAGCCGCTTGCAAGCCAATAGATGTTCCTACAACCAAGCGAGTAAAAGGGATCATCCATACAAGTAAGATAATAAAAGGGATAGCCCTAAAAATATTCACAAGTGCTGAGATCACACGATAGGCAGGTGGATTTGCCATAATTTGTTCAGGACGAGTGACATAAAGTAAAACACCAAGTGGTAGCCCGATGATAAAACCAAAGAAGCCTGAAACGAAGGTCATGACTAAGGTTTCCCAGATCCCACTAATTAATAAATAAATCATTCCTTCAGACATAACCGAGAACCTCTACTTTCACATGATGCTCTTCTAAAAACGCAATCGACTTTTCAGTATTACCATTCTTACCATGTAGCTCAGCTAACATCACACCAAACTTAACACCGCCAGCATAGTCCATTTGTGAACTTAAAATATTAATATCTGCGTCAAAACGACGAGCAACAATGGACATTAATGGCGCATCAACTGATTGACCGTTAAATTCAAGTTTTAATAATGGGAATAACCCTTCCTCCCACTCTGGTTTCATACGTTCTTTGTAATCTTCAGGAATATCCAATTGCAGTGTTGATTGGATAAAAGCCTGAGAAACAGGTGTCTTGGGATGAGAGAAAACGGCACTCACTGCATCACTTTCAACTAATTCACCACCACTTATGACTGCAACCTGATCACAAATACGTTTTACAACGTCCATTTCATGAGTGATTAATAAAATGGTGAGGCCTAAACGACGGTTAATATCTTTTAGTAATTCTAAAATAGAACGTGTTGTTGCTGGATCAAGGGCGCTAGTTGCTTCATCACACAATAAAACGTTTGGTGAATTTGCTAATGCGCGTGCAATTGCAACACGTTGCTTTTGCCCACCAGATAAATTTGCTGGATAATACTCTTTCTTATCTGACAAACCGACTAATTCAAGTAAATCATTAACACGCTTATTAATTTCAGTACGTGGTGTATTATCAAGTTCTAATGGTAGAGCCACATTATCAAATACTGTACGAGAAGACAGTAAGTTGAAATGTTGGAAAATCATACCAATGCCACGACGTGCTTTTGTTAATTCTTTATCAGATAACTTAGTGAGATCACGACCATCAACAAGCACTTCACCTGAAGTTGGTTTTTCTAACATGTTCACACAACGTATTAATGTACTTTTACCCGCTCCTGACGATCCGATAACACCAAAAATCTGCCCTTGTGGTACATGCAGGTTAATGTTTGATAGCGCTTGTATTGAACGCTCTCCCTGCTTAAACACTTTGTTTATATTCGTCAGTTTAATCATGTTTTTCTTTATATAAGTAGATATGGGACATAAAGACTATTCTGCCCGAGTTAAAATAGATGTTAAGGCGTCTAGACGTCCAAGTCAATAAAAAAGAGTTGACGAGTAATAAAGAAAGCTATGGATATCATTCTCTATATAAGAAAAAACATGCGATACTAATAAAAATGTCTAAATGGAGTAATGTTGTGAGCAAGGGGATTTCTGCGATTTTTTTAGATCGCGATGGAACTATTAATATAGACCATGGTTATGTGTCTGAAATTGATAACTTTGAGTTTATCGATGGCGTTATTGAGGCAATGGCTGAATTAAAAGCGATGGGATATGCCTTGGTACTCGTGACTAATCAATCGGGCATTGGTCGTGGCTACTATAGTGAAGATCAATTTTTACATTTAACTGAATGGATGGATTGGTCTTTGGCTGATAGGGGGGTTGATTTAGATGGTATCTATTATTGTCCCCATCATCCTGACGCCACTGTAGAAGAATATAAGAAAGAATGTGATTGTCGCAAACCCGCTTCAGGTATGTTTATGGATGCGAAAGCACAATTAAATATAGATATGGCTTCTTCTTATATGGTTGGCGATAAAAAAGAAGATATGTTGGCGGCAAAAGCTGCAGGAGTGGGGCATAAAATTCTTGTTCGTACAGGAAAAGAGATAACTGAAGAGGCACAACAGTGTGCAGATTTTGTTCTCGATAGCCTTGCAGACTTGCCAAAATGGCTAAAAAGCCACAAAAAATAGGCACTTCGTTTAATTTACCAACAAACAAACATTTTTTTTAAAAAAACTATTGCCAGCCTCAGAAAACTCCCTATAATGCGTCCTCGTTGTCACGGCACAGGGCGCTAAGCGAACTGACTGAGAGAACAAAAAATAAAGTGAAAAGCCTTGAAAATAAACGCTTGACACTGAATGAGGAAGATGTAGAATGCACCTCCTCGCAACAACGCAGAAGACCGGAAACGGCAGC
>NZ_PHFJ01000010.1 GCF_003144535.1 Proteus penneri
TTGTAGCGCCGATGGTAGTGTGGGGTCTCCCCATGTGAGAGTAGGGAACTGCCAGGC
Organism: Proteus penneri; assembly: GCF_003144535.1. Classification (GTDB taxonomy): domain Bacteria; phylum Pseudomonadota; class Gammaproteobacteria; order Enterobacterales; family Enterobacteriaceae; genus Proteus; species Proteus penneri. The sequence goes on from NZ_PHFJ01000010.1 coordinate 58, forward strand.
ATTAATTAAGACGAGAAAGCCAACCCAATGGGTTGGCTTTTTTGCGTTTGGGGGTTTTTAAATCTCAAAAAATGAGCCATTTATTCTATATTTAGGTTGTTAATAAGATAATTGCTAAATAATACCTTGGCTCCAACGAGAAAATTGCTCAATTCCCATTCGATTTAATATATAACGAAACCAAACACTGTAATTTTGTGCATTCTCTTCAATATCTTGATAAAGAGAATCGAGGGAGATCCAGCGGTAATTCATCACTTCATCTGGATTACTCTGGGGTAATTCGTTACTAAATCCAAGAAATAGATGATCAAACTCATGTTCTATAAGATCATCAGTCACTTTTTCGTTATACAGAATAGTTCCAATAGATTGCATATCACATTTCATGCCTAATTCTTCATTTAAACGACGATTAATAGCATCTGAAAGTAATTCGTTTGGAAGAGGGTGACTACAACATGTATTTGCCCATAAACCACCGGAGTGGTATTTGGATATTGCACGTTGTTGAATAAGTAATTGCTTTTTTGAATTAAAAATAAATATTGAGAAGGCTCGATGTAAGGCGCCTACAATATGAGCTTCAAGCTTTGGCATCGTTCCCAGCTCATTATCATTTTTATCTACGAGAATAACAGCGTCTTCCACAAGAAATCACCTTAATAAAATAATATATTGTTATATCGTGAATATAGCATGACTGTATATCAAATAACGATTCATTGTGTTGTTCTTTTTATGGCATCACCGTGATGATGCCTTTATTATCGTAATAAATACGTAGATAATCTGTTTTTCAAAAAATATAAAATAACTATTTGTTTTATATAAATTAAAAATAATTAACAAAAATGATTTAGATAATGATTATTAGAGAGTTTACTAGATTCATATTATGATGAGAGGTAATATGAAATACTAATTCTGCTATTGTGTGTAGCAAAATCTAAAATAAAGGAATTTAGTTATGTCATCTATATTACCTCGCTCTGTAACCTCACCAAAAAAATTCTTTATTGGTAGCCAATTACTGTCTTCTGTCGGTAAATATGTAAAAGATTTTGGTGATAACGCATTTATTATTAGTGATGAGTTTTTTTTAGAAAAAGTAACTAAAGAAGCCATTCCTTCTCTAAAAGAAAATAACATTGTTTCACTAGTTGAAAAATTTAATTACGAATGTACTGAGGCAGAAGTTAATCGCCTCGGTAAAATTGCGGTTGAAAATAAAGCGAACGTGATTATTGGTATTGGGGGAGGTAAGACATTAGATGTGTCTAAAGCCGTTGCTTATTATCAGCACATTCCTGTTATTTTATTCCCAACTATCGCTTCAACTGACGCGCCTTGTACTGCATTGTCTGTGTTATACAAAGAAAATGGTGAGTTTGATAAATATTTATTCTTGCCACAAAACCCGGACGTTGTTATTGCAGATACCGCTATTATTGCATCTGCCCCACAACGCTTTTTCTCAGCAGGTGTTGGTGATGCTCTAGCGACTTACTTTGAAGCTCGTGCTTGCTATCAAGCAGACGGCTTAAATTTGGTCAATCAACGTCCATCACGTACAGGTCTTGGCTTAGCACAGCTTTGCTTTGAAATGTTAAGTGAAAACATTGATAAAGCAATGGACGCTATTCGCCATAAAATTACCACTCCTGCATTAGAGCAAACTATTGAAGCAACAATCTACCTGAGTGGTGTTGGTGCTGAAGCCGGTGGCTTAGCTGCTGCTCATGCAGTAAATAATGGTATGTCAGCGGTTGAGTCTTTACACCGTGTTCAACATGGTGAAAAAGTAGTATTCGGTTTATTAACTCAATTAGTGTTAGAAAATGCACCACAAGAAGAAATTGATGAAGTGATCCGTATTATTAAAGCGGCAGAATTACCACTGACACTTGAAGATATGGGTATGAAAGAATTTATTGAAAGCGAATGGCGTACTGTGGCGAAAATTGCCTGTGCTGAAGGTGATACCATGGGCAATATGCCAATGAAAGTTACTGAAGATGATGTTTATAACGCAATGATCGCGGCTAACGCATTAGCTCATCGCTATAAATAATTCTTAGCTTGGCAAATGATTATCTTAAAACCCCAAATTTATTTTGGGGTTTTTCTTTAATCCAAGGTTGGATTCATGTGGGCAAGATCGAATGGTGTTATCTGATAAACATAGTAATTCAACCAATTTGCAAACAATAAATGCCCATGACTACGCCAAGAAGCGATAGGTTTTTTGCTTGGATCATTATTAGGAAAATAATTTTCTGGTAATTGAGGATCTAGCCCTGCTTTAACATCACGATGATATTCATCTGCTAGTGTATTGGGATCGTATTCTGGGTGCCCAGTTGCAAAGACAACTCTTTTATCTTTTGATGCAAACAAATAAGCGCCAGCTTCTTCTGAAGTCGCGAGGATCTCTAAATCAGTATTATTTTGAATAAGGTCGATAGGAAAACCTGCATAACGAGAATGTGGCGCAAAGAAAGTTTCATCAAATCCGCGAGTTAACAGTGAAAATGGTGAGCAAGTGTTATGATTATATACGCCTGAAATTTTTTGTTCTAGCGTGTATTTAGGCAGGCCGTATAAGATATTCAATCCAGCTTGAGCCGCCCAGCAAATAAAGAGTGTAGAAGTGACATGCTCTTTAGCCCATGTAATTACTTCTTTTATTTCATTCCAATAAGCCACATCTTTAAATTCGACTAGCCCTAATGGTGCGCCAGTGACGATAAGTCCATCGAAATTTTGTTCTTTAATTTGGTCAAAATCGCAGTAGAAAGTATCGAGATGCTCTACTGGGGTATTTTTAGGTATACGAGAGTCAATACGTAATAATTGAATATCAATTTGAAGAGGGCTATTAGAAAGTAATCGCAGAAATTGATTTTCTGTTTCTATTTTCTTTGGCATTAAATTAAGGATAAGCACTTTTAAAGGGCGAATATCTTGAATACTCGCTCTACTGGATGTCATAACAAAGACATTCTCTTTTTGTAAACAACTGACTGCGGGTAGCTCATCGGGTACTCTAATTGGCATTTTAATAACCTCTAAAAACATCTAGACATCTAGAAGCCCAAATTTAGCTAATAACCTTTTGAATGTCGAGGTCTTCATGTTGTATATGAAGAATATTCATATAAGAAAAAGCTATATAGCCAAAATTATCAAACATTAACATTCCTTTTCTCTGTCTATTATCGATCTCTTCCAGAGCTCTCGAATTATTTTGTAATTCTGATTTTTGTACAATAAAAAAACAACGATGTAATCACATTGTTAAAAATTATTTAAATAAAAATGGAATTCATTTTTGATTTTTGTAAAAACTGCATTAATCTTAATCAGGTGTGTAAACGCTTTTAGGGGAATGCAGAATGTCACAATCGTTAACTAAAGAAGAATTAAATTTTACGCAATCTTTTGGTAAACAGGAAAAAGAGATATTAAATCATGATGTTAAGTTATTTTTGGCTGACTTATTAAATCATTTTTCAGATAGACGTCATACTTTATTAGCTGAAAGAGATAACTGGAAAAACAGAGTTGATAATGGTGAACTTCCTAATTTTATTTCGGAATCAGATTCCATTATAAACTCAGAATGGAAAGTTAATCCCATACCTAAAGATCTTCAAGACCGTCGTGTTGAAATAACAGGGCCCGTTGATCGCAAAATGGTTATCAATGCATTAAATGCCAATGTAAAAGTCTTTATGGCGGACTTTGAAGATTCCTTAGCACCTACATGGGACAAAGTGATTGATGGTCAAATTAATCTGCGTGATGCCGTTAAAGGCACTATTTCTTATACCAATGAACAAGGTAAATGTTATCAACTTAAAGCGTCACCGGCAGTATTGATTGCCAGAGTAAGAGGACTCCACCTGCCCGAGAAGCATGTGCTATGGAAAGGGGAGCCTATTGCAGGGGGATTATTTGATTTTGCTTTGTATTTTTACCATAACCACAAAGCCCTATTAGAAAAAGGGAGTGGCCCTTATTTTTACATTCCTAAATTGCAAACATGGCAAGAGGCTAAATGGTGGAGCGATGTTTTTCATTTCACTGAAAAGCGCTTTGGTTTAGCAATAGGAACCATTAAAGCCACGGTATTAATTGAAACTTTACCCGCTGTTTTCCAAATGGAAGAAATTCTCTTTCATATGAAAGAGCATATCGTTGGACTTAACTGTGGTCGTTGGGATTATATTTTTAGTTATATCAAGACATTAAAAAATTATCCTGATCGTGTCTTACCTGATAGACAGGGGATCATGATGACTCAACCTTTCTTAAGTGCTTATTCGCGTTTACTGATCCAGACTTGCCATAAGCGAGGTGCTTTTGCTATGGGCGGAATGTCGGCGTTTATTCCAAGTCGAGATCCTGAGCAAAACGGCATTATTTTGAAAAAAGTATTTGATGATAAAGAACTTGAAGCAACAAATGGCCATGATGGCACTTGGATTGCTCATCCAGGCCTTGCTGAAACGGTATTATCTGCTTTTGATGCGGTATTGGGGGCTCGCTCTAATCAGCTCGATGTGCAACGTAATGAAAAAATAACGGCAGAAATGTTATTAGCACCTTGTACAGGTGAACGTACAGAAAAGGGCATGAGAGCTAATATTCGTGTTGCCGTGCAATATATCGAAGCGTGGATTTCGGGTAATGGTTGCGTACCTATCTATGGATTAATGGAAGATGCCGCAACGGCAGAAATATCGCGTACTTCTATTTGGCAATGGATCCGCCATCAAAAAACACTGTCTGATGGGCAAATTGTGACTAAAGATCTCTTTCGTAACATGTTGAAAGAAGAGCTTGAGGTGATACGCCAAGAAGTCGGTGATACTCGTTTTGAAGAAGGGCGTTTTAAAGAAGCGGCTTCTTTAATGGATAAGATCACAACCCAAGATGAATTAGTCGATTTTCTGACTTTACCGGGTTACCAACTTTTAAATTAAAAAAGATACGTCACAACGTATTTATAAACTGCAAACATCATCACTACCGTATTTATAGGAGCTGTTTTTATGACTATTAGTAGATCAGAGCAAATCGCCCAATTAGAGAAAGAGTGGGAACAACCCCGCTGGAAAGGTATTACCCGTCCTTATAGCGCTGAAGATGTTATTAAATTAAGAGGTTCGGTTAACCCAGAACATACCTTAGCACGACGTGGCGCTCAAAGGCTTTGGTCATCATTAAATGGAAAATCGAAGAAAGGCTATGTTAATGCATTGGGTGCTTTAACGGGTGGGCAAGCATTGCAACAAGCAAAAGCAGGATTAGAAGCTGTTTATCTTTCAGGGTGGCAAGTCGCTGCTGATGCAAACACGGCTGCAAGCATGTACCCTGATCAGTCGCTATATCCAGTTGATTCTGTTCCTAATGTTGTCCAACGTATTAATAATACCTTTAGACGGGCAGATCAAATTCAGTGGTCAAATGGCATTGGTCCTCAACATAAAGATTATATTGATTTTTTCCTTCCTATTGTGGCTGATGCGGAAGCTGGCTTTGGTGGCGTATTAAATGCCTTTGAATTAATGAAGGCGATGATTGAAGCGGGAGCGGCAGGTGTTCACTTTGAAGATCAGTTAGCCGCAGTAAAAAAATGCGGCCATATGGGGGGGAAAGTATTAGTTCCAACCCAAGAAGCTGTCCAAAAGCTTGTTGCCGCTCGTTTAGCCGCTGATGTGTCTGATGTGCCTACATTACTTGTTGCAAGAACGGATGCCGATGCCGCCGATCTCTTAACTTCAGACTGCGATCCTTATGATAGTTCGTTCTTAACTGGAGAACGCACACCTGAAGGTTTTTTCTGTACTCATGCTGGTATTGATCAAGCCATTAGCCGAGGGCTTGCTTATGCGCCTTATGCCGATCTGGTGTGGTGTGAAACATCGCTACCTGATCTGAAAATGGCAGCTAAGTTTGCTGAAGCTATTCACGATAAATATCCTGGAAAAATGCTGGCTTATAACTGTTCTCCTTCTTTTAACTGGAAAAAGAATCTTGATGATCGCACGATTGCGCATTTCCAAGATGAGCTTTCTGCAATGGGATATAAATTCCAATTTATTACTTTAGCGGGCATTCATAGCATGTGGTTTAACATGTTTGATTTAGCACATGACTACGCTAAAGGTGAGGGTATGAAGCATTACGTTGAAAAAGTACAAGAAAAAGAATTTGCTGCACTTAATCAAGGCTATACCTTCTCATCACATCAACAAGAGGTGGGAACAGGGTATTTTGATAAAGTCACGACGATTATTCAAGGTGGTATGTCTTCAGTGACGGCACTAACAGGCTCAACAGAAGAGCAGCAATTCTAAAGATCCAAAAATATTATTATCTGTTTTTGTGGTGATAATTCAGGAGCAGGATGCTCCTCTTTTTCGTGAGGTTGCTATGACGCCAGAAGATTTAATTGCTCAAACAATTTTACAAGGCTTTGATGCTCAATATGGTCGTTTCCTTGAGATAACGTCAGGAGCTCAATATCGTTTTGAGCAAGCGGATTGGCATGGTGTGCAAATCGCGATGAAAGAGCGCATCCGTTTATATGATAATCATGTTGGATTAGTGGTAGAGCAACTTAAATGTATTCGACATGACATTGATAAAGATAGTCTTTTTCTACAAAAGGTGAAAGAGAACTATACGCAATTATTGCCCAATTACCCTCGATTTGAGATTGCAGAGAGTTTTTTTAATTCTGTTTATTGTCGTCTGTTTTACCATCGTGAATTGAATAAAAAAAACCTCTTTGTTTTTTCATCACAGCCAGCTTATCGCTTTACACAAGCGCCTCGACCGTTATCAAAGCAGTTTGTTATTCAAAGTGATTTATCCGCATTACTGCAAGATATTTTATCACGCTTACCTTTACGATTGCCGTGGCAAAATAAGCAACGCGATATTCACTCTATTTGTAATGTACTTACCGCTCAGTTCTCTTCGGAACAATTACAGAGCGCAGTATTTCATATCGCAAATGAACTCTTTTATCGCAATAAAGCTGCTTGGCTGATAGGTAAAATTGTTATTGATAATCAATATATTCCGTTTCTATTACCTATTCATAATATTGAACAACAATTGTTGATTGATACTTGTTTGATAACCGCAGATGAAGCCAGTATTGTCTTTGGTTTTGCCCGTTCTTATTTTATGGTTTATGCGCCATTTCCTGCGGCATTAGTCGCATGGTTAAGAGATATATTACCGAGCAAATCTATTGCTGAGCTTTATATGTCGATAGGGTGTCAAAAACACGGTAAAACAGAATACTATCGTGAATACCTTGCCTTTATGAATTTTTCATCAGAGCAATTTATTGAAGCTTCTGGTGTAAAGGGTATGGTGATGTTGGTATTTACATTACCAACTTATGATCGTGTTTTTAAAGTGATCAAAGATAAGTTTGCACCACAAAAAACGATCACGGCGGAGCGTGTAAAAGAATGCTATCAATTGGTTAAAGAGCACGATCGTGTTGGACGAATGGCAGATACCCAAGAGTTTGAGAATTTTATAATCGAGAAGAAAAGAATTAGCCCTGAGTTAATGGCTGTCTTTGAACAGGAGATCCCCAATAAATTGGAAGATCTAGGTGATAAGCTACTGATCCGCCATCTTTATATGGAACGGAGGATGATACCACTCAATATCTATATGGAGCAGTGCGATGATAATCAACTTAAGGCTGTTGTTGAAGATTATGGACAAGCGTTGAAAGAGCTTATTGCTGCGAATATTTTTCCCGGTGATATGCTGTTTAAAAACTTTGGTGTGACTCGACATCATCGTGTGATTTTCTATGACTATGATGAAATTAGTTATATGACAGATATGAATTTTCGTGCGATCCCTCCTGCTCGTTACCCTGAAGATGAATTAGCGAGCGAGCCTTGGTATAGCGTTGCACTCAATGATGTATTCCCTGAAGAATTTCGCTATTTTTTATGTAGTGATAAACAAGTCTGTCGCTATTTTGAAACTCAACATCGTGATCTTTTATCACCAGAATATTGGCAACAACAACAGCAAAGAATTAAAGAAGGGTATATTGAAGATGTTTACGCCTATTCCCAAACTAAGCGATTTAGTTAATAAATTGTCCTAGGAAAACATAAAAATAAAGATAGGTATAAGGGGATACCTATCTTTATTGGATAAAACCTATTTTTGTATTGAGATAATCAGCGTTGAGCGCCCGCAACGGCTTCTTTAGCTAATTCAGTAATACGCTGGAAATCACCTGCTTTCACCGCATCATTAGGCACTAACCAAGAACCCCCAATACAAAGCACGCTCTCAAGTGCAAGGTAATTACGATAGTTTTCTGGCGAGATGCCACCAGTTGGGCAGAAGCGAATTGTTGAGAATGGTCCTGCAATTGCTTTTAAAGCCTTTACCCCACCATTCGCTTCTGCTGGGAAAAATTTAAATTCATTTAAGCCATAACTCATACCAAGCATTAGCTCAGAAACTGTTGAGATACCCGGAATTAAAGGGATTGTTCCAGCCACCGCCGCTTTGAGTAGCGCTTCTGTTAACCCTGGGCTAATAGCAAATTGAGCGCCTGCTTCAGTAACTTGTGCTAACTGTTGTGGATTAATCACGGTTCCTGCACCCACAATGGCTTCTGGGACTTCTTTCGCAATACGTCGAATAGCTTCAATCGCGCAATCTGTACGTAATGTGACTTCTAAAACTTTTACACCACCGGCGACTAATGCTTTTGCAACAGGGACTGCATCATCAATATGGTTGATAACAATAACAGGAACAACAGGCCCTGATTTTAGTACAGACTCTGCACTTGTATTCCAATGATTCATCATTTGTATTTCCTAATTAGAAAATGGTGAGCAAATGAATTAAATCTGCTCCTCGTTAGGCATTAAAACTTGTTGCCATTAAAAATCAATACAACAAGCACCTTGTTCAGCTCCGGATAAATGACGACGTAAATTCACAAACAGTTCACGGCCACAGCCTATATCGTTCGCACTTAAATCAGGTATCTTATCTTGGCGAGCATTGAGTGTTTGTTCATCAACAAGGAGTGTTAACTCACCTGTTTTACCATTAACACGAATGATATCACCATCACGTACTTTGGCTAATAAACCGCTATTTACAGCCTCTGGTGTAACATGAATTGCAGCGGGAACTTTACCTGAAGCCCCTGAAAGTCGACCATCTGTCACTAATGCTACTTTATAACCTTTATCCATTAATACACCTAAAGGTGGCATCAGTTTATGCAATTCAGGCATACCGTTAGCTTGTGGTCCTTGATAACGCACAACAACCACACAATCTTTATTTAGCTCACCGGTTTCAAATTTAGCGGCAATATCATGTTGGCTATTAAACACCACCGCAGGGGCTTCAATAATTTTATTTTCATCAGGTACGGCAGAAGTTTTCATTACAGCTCGACCTAAATTGCCTTGCATCACTTGTGTACCACCATGTGATGAGAATGGTGTATTGATATCAGCAATGACATCTTTATCTAAAGAGCTCGTTGTACCTTCGCGCCAATCCAGTTTACCCTCATTTAACCAAGGTTCTAAGGTATAACGCTCAATGCCAAACCCTGCAACAGTATTGACATCACGATGAATTAAGCCTTTTTTCAGTAGTTCACGAATAATCAGTGCAATACCACCTGCTGCTTGAAACTGATTGATATCGGCAGGGCCATTAGGATAAATACGAGCAATAAGTGGCACAACTTGCGAAAGTTCAGAGAAATCATCCCAATTAATGATAATGCCAGCTGCGCGTGCCATGGCGACTAAGTGCATAGTGAGGTTAGTTGAACCACCTGTTGTGAGTAGCGCAATAATGCCATTAACAATGACTTTTTCATCAACTAACTGACCGATAGGAAGATAATTACCTGAGTTTTCTGTCAATCGTACAATCTGACTTGCCGCAGCATCTGTTAATGCATCACGCAATGGTGTATTTGGATGGACAAAAGAAGCGCCAGGTAGATGTAATCCCATCATTTCCATGACCATCTGATTTGAGTTCGCTGTACCGTAAAAGGTGCAGGTACCAATGCTATGGTAAGACGCTGCTTCGGCTTCTAATAAAGCATGGCGATCTACTTTACCTTCAGCATAGAGTTGGCGAATACGGACTTTTTCTTTATTGGGTAAACCGCTAGTCATAGGGCCTGCTGGAACAAAAATCGCAGGAAGATGACCAAAAGAGAGCGCTGCCATCGTCAGTCCGGGAACAATTTTATCGCAGATCCCTAAATAGAGTACACCATCAAACATATTATGGGATAAACCAACTGCCGCTGACATTGCAATCACATCACGACTAAGGAGCGATAACTCCATACCATCTTGTCCCTGAGTGACTCCGTCGCACATTGCCGGAACACCGCCTGCTACTTGTCCTACAGCACCAACAGCATGTAATGCTTTTTTAATTTTTTGAGGATAATCTTCATATGGCTGATGAGCCGACAACATATCATTGTAAGCCGTGATAATGGCAATATCATTATGAACCATATTTTTCAGGCGATTTTTGTCGTCAGCCTGACAAGCAGCGAAACCATGAGCCAAATTACCACAAGCCAATTGAGCACGATGTACAGTTTGGCTTTTTGCGGCTTCGATTTTTTTCAGATAAGCACGACGAGTTACATGTGAGCGAGCAATAATGCGCTCAGTCACCTGTTTTACTGTCTCATTAAGCGGAACAAAGTCGTTCTGAATTGGGTCATGGTTTTTAGGGTTCATAATGATGCTTCCTTTATTCACACAGGGTGATGAGCGTTACTATTGGCTATGAAAAGAGAGTATTTGAATTTAGCTATAGTATTTGTTACCGGTAACATTGTTACGGGTAACAAGAAGAGTTGCAATACTCTTAATGCGTCTTAAACAACATCTGTGATCAACATCAATTTTTTTAGGTGATAAATAACAGTTTTTTAATATTTAACGAATATAAAGCCGAAACTCTGTCTTTTTAAAAAGCTGAATCGGTTTAATTAAGGAGTTCCTTCCTCATTGTTTGGTAATGAGGAAGGTGAAAGAGAGGATCAGCTTTTTACCCCACCATATTCACGGCTAATTTGTTTTGCTGCTTTGATAACCATTGCGCCTAATTCAGTGATACGTGAATCAGTCATTCTAGAAACCGGGCCTGAAAGTGAAATTGCTGCAAAAGGCTGGTGGTGTTCATCATAAATACAAGCACCAATACAGCGTAAGCCTAAAGCATGCTCTTCATCATCGAAAGAAAAACCTTGTTTACGGGCTTGCTCTAAGTTTTCTTTTAGTGAAGAAGGGAGTGTTCGGGTGTGAGGTGTATAAGCCATTAAGCCTTTTTTCTGGAGCAAAGGCAGTAATTTATTTTCTGGCAACGTAGAAAGGAACGCTTTACCCGCACCGGATGCGTGCATCGGTAATTTACCGCCAATAGGCGCCGACATTCTCATTAGCGCATTACATTGCACTTGATCGACAATCACGGCATCAAATTCAATTTGGTCAAGAATAGCCAGATTGACGGTTTCACCAGAATCTTCCATCAACTGACGCAAAATAGGATGCACCATGACTAAAAGATTACGAGTTTGTAGAAAGCTACTGCCAACAATAAAGGCGTGTGTACCAACAACCCACAATCCTAAATCGCCAACTTGACGGACAAAACCATGTTGCTGAAGTGTCGTGAGTAAGCGGTGTGTTGTGGAATTAGGTAATCCAGCTTGAAAGGCGAGATCGGTTAGGGCGATACCACCCGGAGATTCGGAAATATATTCCAATAATGTCAGTCCTCGACTTAATGACTGAACGGGGCCTCCTTGTGTAGTGCTTTGAGTGGCAGTTGTTTTCGTCTTACGCACTTTTTTATTTGTAGGGGAAACTGTCATGTATACACTCCAGAAATGCTATCCATATTAGTATCTATTATGAACTATCCCGTGTAATAAAACTCCTCCGATCACTGCATTTTTCAAAACAATATGTGTGATAAGAAATATTTATTAAAAGTATTTATCACTAAGTGAAAATCTCTCATCTTCGTCTTAGAAATCTTTGCAAAAAGATATGGTAGGATAAAAAAACAACGAAAGAAAAATAAAGAAATAAGAATAAAAACATTCTCGATTAAGAGGAAGCAACGTGGCAAACATAAAACAACAACTGGTGGAAGCATTAGAAAAACGCATCTTAGTACTTGATGGCGCAATGGGGACAATGATCCAGCAATATCAACTAACAGAAGCTGATTATCGAGGTGAACGTTTTGCTGATTGGAATTGTGATGTTAAAGGAAATAATGATCTTTTAGTGTTAACACAGCCCCAGATTATTGCGGATATACATGATGCTTATTTTCAAGCGGGTGCTGATATTGTTGAAACCAATACCTTTAACTCGACTTCTATTGCGATGGCTGATTATCACATGGAGTCACTCTGTTTCGAGCTAAATGAAGAGGCTGCAAAATTAGCAAAAGCCTGTGCAGATAAATGGAGTGCCTTAACACCTGATAAACCTCGCTATGTCACGGGTGTGTTAGGGCCAACAAACAGAACAGCATCTATATCCCCAGATGTTAATGATCCAGCTTTTCGTAATGTTTCGTTTGATAAGCTGGTGGAAGCTTATCGAGAAGCAACGCGCGGATTAATTAAAGGTGGTGTTGATTTAATTATGGTCGAAACTATTTTCGACACTCTAAACGCGAAAGCCGCTATTTTTGCGATTAAATGTGAATTTGAATCGCTCAATATTGAATTACCTGTGATGATATCTGGCACCATTACAGATGCATCAGGGAGAACCTTAACAGGACAAACAACAGAAGCGTTCTACCACTCTTTACGTCATGCTGATGCGCTCTCATTTGGTCTAAACTGCGCGTTAGGACCTAAAGAATTACGTCAATATATTCAAACACTTTCACAAATTTCTGAAACTTATGTTAGTGCTCACCCTAATGCTGGTTTGCCTAATGCATTTGGAGGCTATGATTTAGATGCCCAAGAAATGGCTGAGCAAATTAAAGAATGGGCGCAAGCGGGTTTTCTCAATATTGTAGGGGGATGTTGTGGAACAACACCTGCACATATTCTTGCCATTTCACAAGCAGTAGAAGGTATCGCACCAAGAGTATTACCGACTCTTAAGAAAGCGTGTCGTCTTTCAGGTTTAGAGCCTTTAGTGATTGATGATAATTCACTGTTTGTAAATGTGGGGGAACGAACTAACGTCACAGGTTCTGCGAAATTTAAGCGCTTGATAAAAGAAGGCAATTACCAAGAAGCATTGGATGTTGCACGTCAGCAAGTTGAAAATGGTGCTCAAATCATCGATATCAACATGGATGAAGGCATGTTAGATGCGGTGGAAGCTATGACACGTTTTCTCAATCTTATTGCAGGTGAGCCTGATATTGCCAAGGTTCCGGTGATGATCGACTCTTCAAAATGGGAAGTAATAGAAGAGGGACTAAAATGCATTCAAGGCAAAGGCATTGTTAACTCTATTTCGATGAAAGAAGGAGAAATACCTTTTCTTGAACACGCTAAATTGGTGCGTAAATACGGTGCCGCTGTTGTTGTTATGGCGTTTGATGAAGTGGGGCAAGCGGATACTCGAGAGCGTAAAATCGAAATCTGTCGTCGAGCTTATCAGTTATTAACAGAGCAAGCAGGTTTTCCACCTGAAGATATTATTTTTGATCCTAATATTTTTGCCGTTGCAACTGGTATTGCTGAACATAATAATTATGCTGTTGATTTTATTGAAGTCTGTGCAGATATTAAATCTCAACTACCTTATGCCTTAATTTCTGGTGGGGTCTCTAACGTTTCATTCTCATTTCGGGGTAACGATCCTGTTCGTGAGGCTATTCACTCCGTTTTTCTCTATTATGCCGTCAAAAATGGTATGGATATGGGAATTGTGAATGCAGGGCAACTTGCCATTTACGACTCATTACCAGATGAACTGCGTAATGCGGTTGAAGACGTCATTTTAAATCGCCATGAAGAGAGCACCGACAATTTATTAGCACTTGCTGAGCGTTATCGCGGAAGTAAAAGTGATGAGCAAAATCATCAGTTAGCAGAATGGCGACAATGGGATGTAGAAAAACGCTTAGAATACGCGTTAGTAAAAGGGATCACCGAATTTATTGTTGAAGATACGGAAGCTTGTCGTCAACAAGCATCAAGCCCAATTGAAGTCATCGAAGGGCCATTGATGAATGGTATGAATACAGTGGGTGATTTGTTTGGCGAAGGCAAAATGTTTTTACCCCAAGTTGTGAAATCAGCTCGTGTGATGAAACAAGCGGTTGCTTATCTCGAACCTTATATTCAAGCGACAAAACAATCAGGTACTTCCGCAGGTAAAATTTTACTCGCTACCGTAAAAGGGGATGTTCACGATATTGGTAAAAATATTGTCGGAGTTGTTTTACAGTGCAATAACTACGAAATTATCGATTTAGGTGTGATGGTGCCTTGCGATAAAATTTTGCAAACAGCAATTGATGAAAAAGTCGATATTATTGGTCTTTCAGGGCTGATCACACCTTCACTGGATGAGATGGTGAATGTTGCTAAAGAGATGGAAAGGCGCGGTTTTTCTTTACCATTAATGATTGGTGGAGCAACAACATCTAAAGCGCATACGGCAGTAAAAATAGAACCCAATTACAGTCATCCTACCGTTTATGTACAAAATGCATCGAGAACTGTAGGTGTTGTTGCCGCACTATTATCTGAAACACAAAAAGCGGATTTTGTTGCAAAAACACGGCGTGAATATGAAGTCGTACGCCAGCAATATGCCAGAAAAAAACCTCGTACGCCTCCTGTTTCTTTAGAAGCTGCACGACAGAATGCACTACAAATTGATTGGCAAAATTACATACCACCAAAGCCTAATCAATTAGGCGTGCAGGAGATCGCTGCAAGTATTGAAACCTTGCGTGAGTATATCGATTGGACACCTTTCTTTATGACGTGGTCTTTAGCGGGTAAATATCCTCGAATTTTAGAAGATGACGTGGTGGGCGAAGAAGCAAAACGTGTATTTGCCGATGCAAATGCGATGCTGGATAAATTAAGTCACGAAAAATTATTAACACCAAAAGGAATTGTTGGGTTATTTCCTGCAAATCGTGTCGGTGATGATATTGTGATTTATCGCGATGAAACTAGGCAACAACCGTTGTTATATAGCTGCCATTTACGTCAGCAAACAGAGAAAAAAGAGTTTCCTAACTACTGTTTAGCCGATTTTATTGCTCCTGTAGAAAGTGGTGTTCCTGACTATTTCGGTGCTTTTGCTGTAACAGGAGGGTTAGAAGAAGACACGCTCGCCAATGCTTATGATAATGCTCATGATGATTACAATAAGATTATGGTGAAAGCATTATCAGACCGTCTTGCTGAAGCTTTTGCGGAATACCTTCACCAACAAGTGAGAACAAAAATTTGGGGATATAACCCTGATGAAGCTCTCTCTAATGACGAGCTTATTCGAGAAAAATATCAAGGAACACGACCTGCACCGGGATATCCGGCTTGTCCTGAACACACAGAAAAAGCCAAAATTTGGCAACTGCTTGATGTTGAAAATCGTATTGGTATGAAGCTAACAGATGCTTATGCAATGTGGCCAGGTGCTTCAGTATCCGGTTGGTATTTTAGTCATCCTGAAAGTAAATATTTTGCAGTTGCTCAAATTCAAAAAGATCAGGTTGACGATTACGCAAAACGTCGAGGGATGAGTGTTAGTGAAGTTGAACGTTGGTTAGCGCCTAATTTAGGGTATGAGTCTTAATTTGTCTTTATTCTAAGATCTCAACAATATAATAATCTAGAGGGGATAGCGATATCCCCTTGTTATTTCCTCTCGCAGTTCCCATTAAAGGTGTATAAGCTATAAGCCTGTATCAGAAAAAAGGACATGACGATGAACTATACTTTGTACCTTCAGAAAACCCCACCTGCTGGCGTTGAGGTGCCGTTTCCTTCTTTAGCAAAAGGGAATTATCCATTAAGTGAAGTTTTAATTAATGCTTTTTTAAATCTGATGCAATTAACAGGAAGTTTAGATACAGAGGCAATTTTAGACGAAAAAGCATTTGACAATATTTGGCTAAAAGCAGAAATGACGCCTGCACGAATTGAAGAAGTTGGAGACTATATTTATCATAAAATTCCTACTTCTCCTGAGCCTGTTGATGAAGAAATTGTGTTATTTAAGCAAGCCATGAAAGAAGAAGAAGCGTTATTAGCCAAAGAAAGTGACAAAGAAGGTCATATTCCTATTCATAAATTTGCCACTAATGATGGTTGGATTGTCACTCCGAATGAGTGTGAAATCATTGCAGTTACGCTTACCGCTAAGTTACTAGAAGATAACCGAGTTTTTGTTGAGAAAATTGCAAAGATGTCTCATCTAGCTCATCGTTCTTTAGAAATTGCTTTAATTGATTTTGGTAAATTTAACCAATTTGCGAAAAAATATGGCGGTTATCGAGTCTATTAAAAAAATAAAGTATTTTTAATGTAACGTATGAAAAGTAGAAGAGAAATAATGTCTTATCTCTCTTCTATATCTTGAAATTAGTCATTAATTAAAACAGTGTATCATGTAATTTACGCACAATATTATCCGCATCTTTCCCATCAACTAATAAACATAAATTATGGGTACTTGCGCCGTGACTTATCATTCGAATATTGTAATTTTCTAATGCGCCAAAAATCTGGCTTCCTAAGCCATTCACTTGTGAGAGTGAATTACCGATAATCGCAACCAGAGCCAAATTTTCTTCTACTTCAACACGACATAATGCGGATAGTTCCGTTAAGAGCGCATTGGTTAATAAACTACCTGATGCGCTGGTGGTACCTGTTGTATCGAGGGTTAACGCAATGCTTACTTCAGATGTGGTTATCACATCAACAGAGATATGATGACGCGATAAAATAGTAAATATTTCTGCTAAAAAACCGCGTGCATGAAGCATTTTCAGGCTATGTAACGTGAGTAAAGTTTGTTTTCTACGTAGCGCAATCGCGCGAAATACAGGTGGATTTTCTGTTTGAGCACAAACTAATGTGCCACCTTCTTCGGGGGCTTTACTTGAGCCAACAAATACAGGAATACCACTACGAACTGCGGGTAATAATGTCGCAGGATGCAAAATTTTAGCGCCAAAAGTTGCCATTTCTGCAGCTTCATCAAAGGCAATTTGATCAATACGATGTGCCTCTGGCACTATTCTTGGATCAGTGCTGTAAATACCCGGTACATCCGTCCAGATATCTACACGAGACATTCCCAGCGCCTCACCAATCAATGCAGCGGTATAATCACTACCACCACGACCTAGCGTTGTTGTTCTACCTTTTGGCTCTTGACCAATAAAGCCTTGTGTGACAATCACTGTTTCCTCTAAACGAGGTTGAATAAGGCTTTGTGTGAGCTCTGTTAATTGCATCATATCGGGTTCAGCATGGCAAAACAGATCGTTGGTTTTCATCACTTTTCTGACATCAAACCAGTCTGCTTGTACACCTTTTTCACGCAATAGTTCAACAAAGAGCAATGTCGACATTAATTCACCGTGGCTGACTAATTCATCTGTTAATGCATCAGATGTGGCAAGTGACGCTGCTTCTGAGAGCATCTCAATATTCTCAAGCAGGCGATTTATTTCTTGAGAAATAATTTCTGGCTGAGAAAGCTGATTGATAATCGCATACTCAATATCACGCACTTGTGAGAGTAAAGCTTCTCGTTGTGAAAGTTCAGTCCCTGATGCAAGTTCAATTAATAAATTAGTTATTCCCGCAGATGCCGAAAGAACGACGACACGAACTGATTTTTGTTTAAGAATAATATCTGCACACTTTTCCATTGCTGAATAGTTAGCAACACTAGTGCCACCAAATTTAGCGATAGTGTATGGCGATGATGCAGATGAAGGCGTAGCAGTATTATCAGTCATTGTCGTATTCCTTTAGGCAAAAATGAGATGTTGGACACAACTTAGAAATATCGGTTATTAAGTAGAGAGTCAATGTAGAGTGAAGAATAATCAATTTAATTAATAATCAGCTCTGCATTATCGGTTTTACCTATGAAAGTAATTAGTACTAGATTTGTTGAATGGTTTTGACCAATATCATCAAATGAGAAAGAATTGACTGTAACTATTAAATGTCAGGCTACAATCTGAGAATATCAGATTGTAATCTTAAGAGAGTATTGTGAATGAAAAATGTAAACCCAACCCAAACACTCGCCTGGAAGGCATTAGAAAACCATTTTTCGGTTATCAAAGATACCGAGATGAAAACACTTTTTGCTCAGGAACCATCACGCTTTGAGCAATTTTCAAAAGTATTTTCAGACCAAATTCTAGTGGATTTTTCAAAAAACCGTATTACGAAAGAAACATTAGATAAATTGCAGGCTTTGGCTAAGGAATGTGACGTAGAAGGTGCGATACATAGCATGTTTACGGGTGAAAAAATCAACCGTACTGAAGATCGTGCTGTATTGCATACCGCATTACGTAATCGTAGCAATACTCCCGTCATCGTTGATGGCAAAGATGTCATGCCAGAAGTTAATGCCGTGCTGAATAAAATGAAACAGTTCAGTGAACGTATTATTAGTGGCGAATGGAAAGGTTATACAGGCAAAGCAATTACTGATGTTGTGAATATTGGTATCGGTGGATCCGATCTCGGCCCTTATATGGTAACAGAAGCATTACGTCCGTATAAAAACCACCTTACTATGCATTTCGTTTCGAATGTTGATGGTACACATATTGCCGAAACACTGAAAAAATGTGATCCCGAAACGACATTATTCTTAATTGCGTCAAAAACATTTACCACACAAGAGACCATGACAAATGCGCATTCAGCAAGAGATTGGTTCTTAGCATCAGCGAAAGAGAGTGCTTTTGTCGCTAAACATTTCGTCGCGTTATCTACGAATAGCACCGAAGTTGAAAAATTTGGTATTGATACGGCCAACATGTTTGAGTTTTGGGATTGGGTCGGTGGTCGTTATTCATTATGGTCAGCAATTGGTTTATCTATCGCGTTATCTGTTGGTTATGACAACTTTGAGCAATTACTGGAAGGTGCTCATGCAATGGATAACCACTTTAGAACCGCTGATGCTGAAAATAACATCCCAACAATCCTTGCACTGATTGGCATTTGGTATAACAATTTTTTTGGTACAGAAACTGAAGCGATTCTGCCATACGATCAGTACATGCATCGTTTTGCTGCTTACTTCCAACAAGGCAATATGGAGTCAAATGGTAAGTATATTGATCGCGATGGAAATAAAGTCAGTTACCAAACAGGGCCTATTATTTGGGGCGAACCGGGTACAAATGGCCAACATGCGTTTTATCAACTGATCCATCAAGGTACAAAAATTATCCCTTGTGATTTTATTGCACCTGCAATTAGCCATAATCCTCTATCTGATCATCATGCAAAACTGATGTCTAACTTCTTTGCTCAAACAGAAGCACTCGCTTTTGGTAAAACTCGTGAGCAAGTTGATGCTGAATTTGCCGCAGCAGGAAAAGATCCTAAAACCATGGACTATGTTGCACCTTTTAAAGTATTTGAAGGTAATCGACCAACAAACTCTATTTTATTAAAAGAAATTACGCCTTATTCATTGGGTGCATTGATTGCCATGTATGAACATAAGATCTTTGTACAAGGTGTTATTTTCAATATCTTCACGTTTGACCAATGGGGTGTTGAATTAGGTAAACAGCTAGCTAACCGCATTCTTCCTGAATTAGAAGGTAAGGAAAGTGTTAACAGCCATGATAGCTCAACAAATAATCTGATTAATCGTTATAAAGCATGGCGTTAATCGAATAAACTGAATATAAGTAGTCGGTTAGATACAAAGGAGGTTTTTATGGCCTCCTTTATTTTTCGAATGTTTCGTGCTCAATCTAATTTTCTTTTAACGCTTTTTTAGATTATTTATGCGAAATGTTATCAGCTTTTAACTTCCCTGAGTCACATCATGATATCCTTATGAATAATAAATCGCATAAGCTAGGATCATCAACGCGTGATGATGAAATAATGTTCAAAAAATCAATAATTACTCCCGCTCCTATCCATTGGTTACCTAATGAGGAACACGAAAGTATTAAAGAAAGTACATTAAGTTGGTTAATGGAATTAGGCTCGATGACTCGACGTTTTGAGCAATATTGTAATAAAGTCACTGTAATGCCTTACCAAGAAGGATTTGTTGACTTTATTGAACCTGCTGACGAAAGAGCGTGTTTACCCAAAAGTCAGCGTTATTGGTTAAGAGAAGTGGTATTGTGTGGTGATGATATTCCTTGGTTATTAGGGCGGACGTTAGTGCCAGAAGAGACATTGACAGGCGAAGACAGAAAACTGGTCAATCTAAGAACCGTTCCACTTGGGCGTTATCTGTTTCAGGAAACAACCTTAAGTCGTGATTTTATTCATATCGGGCAACAAAATGGGTATTGGTTACGCCGTTCTCGTTTTCAGCTTTCAGATAAACCTTTATTATTAACCGAGATGTTTCTACCTGCATCACCAGTTTATGAGAAGTAATTAAGGGGAGCTAAAATTGGAGGGAAGTATGACGCAAAGTAAATGGCAAGCATATAGCCGTTTAATGCGTATAGATAAACCTATCGGAGCGCTATTACTACTTTGGCCAACTTATTGGGCTTTGTGGATTGCCGCTAAAGGCTTTCCAGATTGGCATATTCTGATTGTCTTTACTATTGGCGTGTTCTCTATGCGTGCCGCTGGGTGTGTAATAAACGACTTTGCTGACCGAAAAATTGATGGCAGTGTTGAACGAACTAAAAATAGACCATTACCTAGTGGGGCAGTGACAGAAAAAGAGAGCAAAATCTTATTTATCGTTTTGGTACTCTTGTCATTTGCATTAGTTCTAACACTTAACACCATGACTATTTGGCTCTCTGTGGCAGGGCTTGCACTGGCGTGGTTTTATCCTTTCGTTAAACGGTTTAGTAACTTACCTCAGCTTATTTTAGGTATGGCTTTTGGTTGGTCAATTCCAATGGGATTTGCCGCCGTTTCTGAAACTTTGCCGTTAGTGTGCTGGCTATTATTCCTGGTTAATATTGTCTGGTCTGTTATTTACGATACGCAATATGCAATGGTTGATCGTAATGATGATATAAAAATAGGGGTTAAATCTACCGCTATTTTATTCGGTCGTTATGACAAAATTATTATCGGTATTTTACAACTGGTGATGCTGGCATTATTAGTGGGTATTGGTATTTTGCTGAATTTGAAAGGTATCTACTACTGGTCGCTATTGTTAGTCACAGCTCTGTTTATTTATCAACAGAAGCTTATTGCAGAGCGTGAAAGAGCGCCGTGTTTTCAAGCTTTTATGAATAATAACTATGTTGGTTTTGTTTTATTTGCGGGTATTTTATTTAGTTATTTTTAAGATAAATAAGCGCTAAAGTATTCTCTAGTATTGAGTAGAAATAAAAAGGGATAAGCAATGAGCTTATCCCTTTTCTATTTCGGTCATAATGCTATTTACTGATTATTCATCAGCTTTAGGCTCACTTTTTTCGTCAACAGTTTGTACTAAATTGTTATCTTCAGTGATCCCGACGCTTTCAATGGTTAAGCGAATTTCTGGTGACATTAATTTTGCAATCACTTGGTAAAGGGCAGATGCATCTGCTTTTAGGATATCTTCATTATCATTGAGATACCCTTCTTCACGTAGTGTTGAAACTAAGGTAGAGAATACCGCTTTATCAAAGAATTCAGGTGCGTTGATACCATGCAAAACTGAAAGACGTTGTGCCAAGATACGGCTCTCTTTTTCCAATAATGCACGGCTAATTTCAGGTGCAAAATTGAGTAAAGAGAGTGTAATGCCATAGCGTTGCAGTGTTTCTCTGACGCTGGCGGCTAAAAGCTGTAATGGACGAATACGCGCTGGGTTGATACGCAGTAAGCCATCACTATCACAACAAATCAGGCGCTGACGGCACAATTCTGCAATCAAAGTATTAATGACTTCAGGGAGTTCTTCTTTCTCATAACGAATAAATAGTTCCGCTTTAATAAGAGGGAAGATGAGCTCAACTTGTTTCATCAAATCATCACGATGAATTTTTTCATGATGTAAGACGATGCTTGCAATTAATGACGGAGTGATCATTAAGTGGATTGTGTTATTGCGGTAATAAGTCATTAATACCGCGCTTTCACGAGGGAGTACCACAATATCACCCAAGCTGTCTTTTTCGACTTGGAATTTATCTGACTGTAGAGCGTGTTCTAATAAGGCTTTAGCGTTTTTATCAGACACAATCATATCCGTCGAATAGGGCACATTGCGTAATAATTGTAGATAACAATCTATTTGCTCTAACAGTTGTTCTCTCGTGAGTGCGCGTTGACGTGATGCCAATAAAGCTGTTGAAACAAGATTGATTGCATTAATAGATGCTGCATTATTGATATGAACCATAATGTTATCAGCGAGTGTGCTTACTGTTGGGTTTAACCAACTTGGGCGCTGTGGCTCAATGGGGTCAATATCATCACGCCATTGTGGTACAGCTTGATTTAAGTATTGTACAACAGAAATTGGCTCACCAAAGTTCACATAGCCTTGACCAAGGTTACGTAATTTACGTAATCCCCTGACCATCTGCATAAAGCCTTCTTTCTCTTTTGTTGCGCCACGTAATTCTTTGGCATAGGTTGCCACTTCCATAACGTGTTCATAACCAATGTAAATTGGAACAACAGAGATAGGACGTGTTTCACCACGCAACATGGCTTGTACCGTCATTGAAAGTGTTCCTGTTTTAGGATCTAACAATCGACCTGTACGAGAGCGGCCACCTTCAACGAAATATTCAATGGAGTAGCCACGTGTAAATAGCTCGCCTAAATATTCACGAAAAATGGTGGAGTAAAGCTTGTTACCTTTAAAGGTTCTTCGAATAAAGAAAGCCCCTAAACGGCGGAAAATAGGGCCGGCTGGCCAGAAATTGAGGTTAATACCTGCTGCTATATGTGGGGGGACTAAACCTTGGTGGTAAAGTACATAAGAAAGCAGTAAGTAGTCCATGTGGCTACGGTGACAAGGAACATACACGATTTCATGCCCATCTTGCGCGAGTTTACGTACTCGTTCGGCATTATAAACGTTGATACCTTGGTAGAGCTTATTCCATGTCCAACTTAATACGCGATCACTAATACGCACTGCTTCATATGAGAAATTAGCTGCAATTTCTTCCATGATATCTGTGGCATTTTTACGCGCTTTGTCAAGTGAGATTTTCTTCGCTTTTGATTCATCTTCAATCGCTTTTTCAATTGCTTTTGATGAAAGCAATTTATTGAAGAGATCTTGGCGTGCTGGCAATTTAGGGCCAACAGCGGCTAAACGCTGGCGTGAAAAGTGAATACGTGCAACACGTGCAAGTTTTCTCGCTATACTCGTGTCCGTGCCGTGTTCGTTCGCCATTTCACGCATTGATACAGTGGGTGAAAAACGAACAAAACTATCACGACCTAACCAGAGGATAGCGATAAATTTTTGGATACCGTTAAGCACGCGTAAATGTGGAACACCATTATGGCCTTCACGACCAGGAGAGCGTCCAAACATCACAGAAACTGGCAACATCTCGATATCAAGATGTGGGTTATTACGATGTGCATCAAGATAAGCGTGGAATGTCTTCACGGAATCTTTACGAGGATCGGGGGAGTAGTAACGGAATACTCTTGGGCCGTCATCAATAAAGACATAAGCAGGAAGCTTCGTACCGCCTATCTCAATGGGTTGCAGTGGATCAGGCAATCCTAAAGATAAACATTGCTGTCTTAATGTCAGTAAGTCCGCCTTTGAATGATAAGGCAGAACATAAAGGAAAGATCGCGACGTATCTAACCCTAATTCAGTGATAGGATCAGTCGGAACTCGTTTGCTTTTTACCAGTAATTTTAGTGGTAAATTCAATGTGTTATAATATAGTTTACGCCAAGCTGACATAAATAGTTGTAGCCTCTTATTAGCAATACTTCGAAAGCATAACAGAAAGTCTTTCGTAGATCTGTGGTGCTGTGACAATATTAATAGAGAAAAGTGGCAAAATAATCGTTTGTTTTCGATAGAGTTTATTATGGCTAATCAAAATAAAGGTCTTACCCGAATCATCAAAGCAGGTGGCTATTCATACAAAGGCATTCGTGCCGCTTGGATTAATGAAGCCGCTTTTAGACAAGAAGCAATTGTGACCTTGGTTGCAATTATCCTTTCATTTTTCATCGATGTCAGTGGTCTAGAGCGCATTTTACTCATTGGTTCCGTTGTATTGGTTGTGATCTTGGAACTGGTAAATAGCGCAATAGAAGCGGTTGTCGATCGAATTGGATCTGAATACCATGAATTATCCGGACGTGCAAAAGATATGGGTTCTGCCGCCGTTCTGATTGCTATTATATTGGGATTATTTACTTGGGTAACCATTCTTTGGGGGCATTTCTTCGCATAAAGTTAAAAATTTCGCTTTTTGTCGAAAAATAATCCAGAGATGCGTGTTTTATATTCATTTTAGGTTTCAAATCGTCATATACCTGTATATACTCACAGTTTGACTGTATAAACAAACAGGGGGCGGAATGAAAGCATTAACTGCAAGGCAGCAGCAGGTTTACGATTTGGTTCGTGATCACATTTCGCAAACGGGTATGCCACCAACACGGGCTGAAATAGCTTCCCAGCTTGGGTTTCGCTCACCAAATGCGGCAGAAGAGCACTTAAAAGCTCTTGCTCGTAAAGGCGTGATAGAAATTGTCTCTGGTGCATCCAGAGGTATCCGTTTGCTAATGGAAGAAGAGCCAGAAGGATTGCCATTAATTGGGCGAGTCGCGGCGGGTGAACCACTTTTAGCGCAAGAGCATATTGAAAGCCATTATCAAGTTGACCCAATGCTATTTAAACCAAGTGCAGATTTTTTATTGCGTGTTAATGGCATGTCAATGAAAGATATCGGTATTATGGATGGTGATTTACTTGCTGTGCATAAAACGCAAGATGTTCACAATGGGCAAGTGATTGTGGCGCGTATTGAAGATGAAGTGACAGTAAAGCGCTTCAAGAAAAGCGGTAATAAAATTGAGCTTCATGCAGAAAACCCAGAGTTTTCACCAATTATCGTCGATTTACGCGAACAAAGCTTTACTGTGGAAGGTTTAGCCGTTGGGGTTATTCGTAACGGCGAATGGCTGTAATTTGTACCGAAGTAAGTCAACACAACTTATTTTAAAAAGATGCAGATGATGTGTAAAAACATAAAATCATCTGCATTTTTTATTTTTCTAATTTGTATAAAAAAACACCATTACACTACAAATGTAATTACAATCTGATAAGTTTTAATTACGGAGGTGTTTATGACAACAATACAAGTTAGAGTAGGCGATGAGCTAAAAAAAGAAGCTTATCAAGTGGTTGAAAAATGAATCTATCTCCTTCAAATGCTATAAGATTAAATTACGAGCATCTGGTTTTCGATTGGTTTACCAAATTATTGATTCAGAAGCCGTTATTTTAGTTATTGCTATTGGTAAGCGTGAAGAAAGTAAAGCTTATTCATTAGCTGAAATGAGAATTCAAAAGTAGAACACGTATTAGCCAGCATTTAGCTGGCTTTTTGTATTTTATAAGTTTAACGAGGCTTATAGTCGCCGGTTTTTTTCTGCTTAAGATTATCATCCATACTATGATCATGATGACAACCTTCAGGATGGGTACACTCTTGTGCTTCATGGCATTGTGAACACAATCCATGAATTTCGATGACGCTATGTCGTAAATGAAATCCACTCTCTTTTGCTAGTAATGAAATCGCATCTTCGATTTTATGACTATTCTTTTCAGTGACAGATAAGCAACGGTCACAAATTAGCATTACTGACGTATGTTCAACATCATCAAAATGATGACAAAGCACATAACTGTTGGTGGATTCTATTTTATGAATAAATCCTTGCTCAAGTAAAAACTCTAATCCGCGATAGACTGTTGGCGGTTTTGCTTGAGGCTCAACTTGGCGTAATAAATCCAACAAATCATATGCGCTGATAGCAGAAGGTTGCTGGATTATCAGACGTAATACTGCCAGACGTTGTGAAGTCAGGCGAACACCTCGTTTCTGGCAGATCTTTTCTGCCTGAGCGAGCAATTTCTCTTCATTCATGGGGATAAGATGCTCTCAGACGTTGTTAATAACATAGATCCTATCATATTTTTCAAGAGTAAACCTTTGTGTAAAGTGGGGTTTTGTGAAAATAACTGTAGGATTACATCCTTTTTAACAGGATCTGATGTTCGATAAAAAAACATGTTTTCTTTCAACAATATAAAGTAGGTACTTTTAAAGAGAGATAAATATGTAATAATTTATCGTGTAAAGTAAGTTGATTCACATGGGCGAAAGGGTTTTTCATGTTTGATATGTACTGGCCATTAGTAACAAAAAACCCAGCCTAAGCTGGGTTAATTTTTTAGATGATTTTAGATAATTTTTTCTGAACCTTAAAACGGAATGTCGTCATCAAAATCCATTGGTGGTTCATTGCTTGGTGCTGGAGCTGCAGCGGGTTGTTGTGGGCGAGATTGAGCACCACCGCTAAATTGTTGTGATGCTTGTGGCTGTTGTGGTTGACCCCAACCGCCTTGGCCACCTTGAGATGGCGCGCTATCTTGGCCGCCACGGCCACCTAACATCTGCATTGTGCCGCCGATATTAACAACAACTTCAGTGCTATATCTGTCTTGGCCGCTTTGGTCTTGCCATTTACGTGTTTGTAATTGGCCTTCGATATACACTTGTGAACCTTTACGCAGATATTCGCCTGCAATTTCCGCTAATTTGCCGAAAATTACCACACGGTGCCACTCGGTTTTTTCTTTCATTTCACCGGTTTGTTTATCGCGCCAGCTTTCTGATGTTGCCAATGTTAGGTTGGCAACTGCACCGCCACTTGGCATATAACGGATTTCTGGATCCTGCCCTAAATTACCGATAAGAATAACTTTGTTTACGCCTCTGCTCGCCATGTGAGGTACTCCTGCGAAAGTAAATTTTTTGAAATCATAAGCGAATAAGTTTATCACGTACGCTAAAATTTGAATATGACGTGTGATGAATTTCTCAATTGTGAACATTGTCGAAATTTTTTTGTCTCAAAATGACAGGTTTACATCATCATTCAATTTCACTATATATACTGTATATCCATTCAGTTAACTTTGTGTCATAATTATCCGATTATTTCTTTTTCGGCGACTCTCTCAATCCGGGATATATTCATGGATAAAATCGAAGTACGGGGCGCTCGCACCCATAATCTAAAAAATATCAATTTGGTCATTCCTCGCGATAAACTTATTGTTATTACGGGACTTTCAGGCTCAGGTAAATCCTCTTTAGCCTTTGATACGCTTTATGCAGAAGGGCAACGACGTTATGTTGAATCACTTTCTGCTTATGCTCGTCAGTTTCTTTCGTTAATGGAAAAGCCTGATGTTGATCACATTGAAGGTTTATCTCCCGCTATTTCGATTGAACAAAAATCTACATCACATAACCCACGTTCAACGGTGGGAACCATCACCGAAATACACGATTACCTACGTCTCTTATTTGCGCGTGTTGGTGAACCTCGTTGCCCTGATCATGATATTCCATTAGCCGCTCAAACAGTGAGCCAAATGGTTGATAATGTACTTGAGCAACCAGAGGGTAAGCGCTTAATGCTGTTAGCACCTGTGGTGAAAGAACGTAAAGGTGAGCATATTAAGCTACTCAATAATCTTGCTGCTCAAGGTTATATTCGTGCGCGTATTGATGGCGAAGTGTGCGATCTTTCTGATCCACCAACATTAGAATTACAGAAAAAACATACCATTGAAGTGGTAATTGACCGTTTTAAAGTACGTGACGATCTGGCTCAACGCTTAGCGGAATCTTTTGAAACTGCGTTAGAACTTTCAGGTGGTACTGCCGTTATCTCTGATATGGATGATAACAATGCAGAAGACATTATTTTTTCTGCAAACTTTGCTTGTCCTGTTTGTGGCTACAGCATGAGCGAGTTAGAACCTCGTTTATTCTCTTTTAATAACCCCGCAGGGGCTTGTCCAACTTGTGATGGTTTAGGTGTTCAGCAATTTTTTGATCCTGAATTAGTGATCCAAAATAGAGACATCTCCCTTGCTGGTGGTGCCATCAAAGGGTGGGATCGCCGTAACTTCTACTATTTCCAAATGTTACGCTCATTGGGTGAGCACTATCATTTTGATGTTGAAGCACCATTTAATTCGTTACCAGATAATATTCAAAAAGTCATTTTAACGGGATCAGGCAAAGAGAATATTGAATTTAAATACACAAACGATCGTGGTGATGTTGTTGTTCGTCATCATCCTTTTGAAGGTGTATTAAATAATATGGAACGCCGTTACCGCGAGACAGAATCTAGTGCGGTACGTGAAGAGCTTTCTAAATATATTAGTAATCGTTCTTGTGCTTCTTGTGGTGGTACACGTTTACGCCGAGAAGCGCGCCATGTGTATGTTGAAAACACCACATTGCCTGAAATAGCAGATTACAGTATTGGTCATGCCATGACCTTTTTCCAAAATCTAAAATTGAGCGGTCAGCGAGCGAAGATTGCAGAAAAAGTCTTAAAAGAGATCAGTGACCGATTAAAATTCTTGGTCAATGTGGGATTAAATTACCTCACACTTTCTCGTTCTGCAGAAACTTTATCAGGTGGTGAAGCTCAACGTATTCGCTTAGCCAGTCAGATTGGTGCGGGATTAGTTGGTGTGATGTATGTATTGGATGAACCTTCGATAGGGTTACATCAACGAGATAACGATCGTCTACTTGAAACGCTGATCCACTTGCGTAATTTGGGTAACACTGTGATCGTCGTAGAACATGACGAAGATGCCATCCGTGCCGCTGATCATGTTATTGATATTGGTCCTGGTGCAGGTGTTCATGGTGGTGAAATTGTCGCTCAAGGGACACTTGAAGATATTATTAATAACCCGAATTCATTAACGGGGAAATTCTTAAGTGGTGAACGTCGCATCGCAATTCCAGAACAACGAGTGCCTGTTGATCGCGAAAAAATGCTGACCATTCTTGGCGCAAAAGGTAATAACCTAAAAAATGTAAATCTAAAATTACCAGTAGGTTTATTTACCTGTATTACAGGTGTTTCAGGATCAGGTAAATCAACGTTGATCAACGATACGTTATTTCCTATCGCACAACGCCAATTAAATGGGGCAACAAATAGTGTACCTGCACCTTATTTAGATGTTGAAGGGCTAGAATATTTCGATAAAGTGATTGATATTAACCAAAGCCCAATTGGTCGTACTCCTCGTTCAAACCCCGCAACTTATACCGGTGTCTTTACACCTATTCGTGAGCTATTTGCGGGTGTACCTGAATCTCGTACTCGTGGTTATACACCGGGACGGTTCAGTTTCAACGTAAAAGGTGGGCGTTGTGAAGCTTGCCAAGGTGATGGCGTTTTAAAAGTTGAAATGCATTTTTTACCTGATGTGTATGTACCTTGTGATCAATGTAAAGGCCAGCGTTATAACCGTGAAACTCTTGAAGTTAAATACAAAGGAAAAAATATCCACGAAGCGTTAGATATGACCATTGAAGAGGCGAGAGAGTTCTTTGATGCTGTGCCAGCATTGGCTCGTAAGCTACAAACATTGATTGATGTTGGCCTTTCTTATATTCGCTTGGGACAATCAGCAACGACGTTATCGGGCGGTGAAGCGCAGCGGGTTAAGTTAGCAAAAGAGTTGTCAAAACGTGGTACGGGACAGACTCTCTATATTCTCGATGAACCCACAACAGGACTTCACTTTGCTGATATTGAGCTGTTACTTGACGTGCTTCATAAGTTACGCGACCAAGGTAATACCATTGTTGTGATTGAACACAATCTTGATGTGATCAAAACAGCCGACTGGATTGTGGATCTTGGCCCTGAAGGCGGAAGCGGTGGTGGCCAAATTTTAGTGTCAGGTACACCAGAACACGTTGCAGAGTTTGAAGGCTCACATACTGCAAGATTCTTAAAACCAATCTTAGAACGCGGTTATTAAGATCACGCCACTTATTTCCTTATGATCTAAGCGCTACAGACAATAACTTCTTTCTTGTTTGTAGCGCGATTTCTTCAAGAAAAGTAAATCCATGAAGTACGATAGAATTTAATTCTATCGAAAAAAGTATTCTCTTTTGGTTATACACTTCCTTATCTATTTTTATCTTATCAATCGTCTATTTTTATAAAAAACAGATTAAATGGTTAATTATGCTATTTTGTAACAGTATTTTAACCAAATACGAGATAACAAAGCTAAATAGAAAGGATTATCATAGTATATCGTGATAGACAGCACAGTTTATTTGGTGATTTGTTTCAATTGTTATACTTGACTATTATTGTATAACAATATGTATTTTTCGTTATTTATCAAATATTTACTTGCTTTTAAAGGTCGCGGTAGAAGGTAGGTTATTATTTACTGTGCTCTTTGAACAGATAATCCTACTTTTCTCCTTACGATAGAATTTTTTTCCAAATCATTTCGGGCTATCACGATTTATAACAACTTTTTTCTCCGTAATATTTCCTATCATTTACCCATAATAAATAATACCTGCAAAGAGTAAGGTTATTTTGACATCGCAATGTTAGATAGACTTTTTACCCCCAAAATTCGTTTTGCTATTAACAATTACAATATAAAAGTGAGTACTAATATGGAAACGGCTTCCTCAAAAACAGAGACAACAAGCTATCCCGCAACTAGTGCTGGCGCGCGTCGCGCAGGTATGACTGAACAAGAATGGCGTGCAGCTATTAAATTCGACGGCAATGATGTGGGCTGGGTTATCATGAGCATCGGTATGGCGATCGGTGCAGGTATTGTGTTTTTACCTGTACAGGTAGGCCTGATGGGATTATGGGTTTTCCTACTATCCTCACTGATTGGTTATCCAGCGATGTACCTTTTCCAACGTCTATTTATTAATACGTTGGCTGAATCTCCAGAGTGTAAAGACTACCCAAGCGTTATCACAGGTTATCTTGGTAAAAACTGGGGTATTTTATTAGGCGCACTTTACTTTGTTATGTTGGTCATTTGGATGTTTGTTTACTCAACAGCCATCACCAATGACAGTGCTTCTTACTTACAAACATTTGGTGTGACTGAAAGTTTACTGTCAGAAAACCCATTCTATGGATTGATCCTGAT
This sequence comes from Proteus penneri, assembly GCF_003144535.1. Lineage (GTDB taxonomy): Bacteria > Pseudomonadota > Gammaproteobacteria > Enterobacterales > Enterobacteriaceae > Proteus > Proteus penneri. The sequence continues at coordinate 31,557 of NZ_PHFJ01000010.1, forward strand.
TTGTGCTTTAGTGGCCATCTCTTCTCGTGGTGAGCAATTACTGTTTAAATTATCAAGCTTTATGGTGCTGACTAAACTGCTGGTTGTTGCTGCGTTAGGGCTCTCCATGATTGGTATGTGGCACCTTTATAACGTAGGAGCATTACCACCTGCTGGACGTTTAATCAAAGAAGCAATCATTACATTACCTTTTACACTGACTTCAATTCTGTTTATCCAAACATTAAGTCCAATGGTTATCTCTTACCGTGGTCGTAATAAAAACCGTGAAGTTGCTCGTCACAAAGCGTTACGTGCAATGAACATCGCGTTTGGTGTGTTGTTCTGTACAGTTTTCTTCTATGCAATCTCATTCACATTAGCAATGGGTCATGATGAAGCCGTTAAAGCGTATGAACAAAATATCTCTGCATTAGCGATTGCTGCGAAATTCTTCCCTGGCGGTTGGGTTACAGTAGTAAGCGTTATGCTGAATATCTTCGCTGTAATGACGGCATTCTTTGGTGTCTACTTAGGTTTCCGTGAGGCGACACAAGGGATCGTCATGAACATTCTGCAACGTTATATCCCATTAGAAAAAATCAACCAAAAATGGGTACAAAATGGCATCATGATTTTCGCTGTGCTACTGGCATGGGGTGCAATCATCCTTAATGCACCAGTACTAAGCTTCACTTCAATTTGTAGCCCAATCTTCGGTATGGTGGGTTGTCTTATCCCTGCATACTTAGTGTACAAAGTACCTATGTTACACAAATACAAAGGTGCGTCACTCTATCTGATTATCTTTACCGGTTTACTGCTCGTTATCTCTCCGTTCTTGGCATTTTCATAGTCGCCAGCTTCGGTTCTAGTTAGGAGTTGTTTTTAAAAACTAAATTAATCCAAGGTGTTAGATTATGAGCCAGAACAAAAATTCTCATTTATGGTCACAGTTTGTTCGTCAGTTACGTGAAGGTGTTAAGCCTGCAGTCGGTTGCACTGAGCCAATATCATTAGCATTGGCAGCAGCGAAAGCAACTGCACTTTTAGGAGAGCCAGTTGTTCGTATCGAAGCTTGGGTTTCGCCAAACTTGATGAAAAACGGAATGGGCGTAACAGTGCCGGGAACGGGAATGGCTGGGCTACCTATTGCGGCAGCATTAGGTGCGACAGGAGGAGATCCTGATGCTGGATTGGAGGTCTTATTAAAAGCATCCGCTGATGCGGTTGCTCAAGCTAAAACACTGGTTGCTCAAGGTAAAGTCACCGTGGGTGTAAAAGCACCTTGTGAGGATGTTCTTTATTCTGAAGCGAAAGTGTATAGCCAATCTGGTTATGCCATCGTCAGTATTGCAAGAGAGCATACACACGTTGTTCGTTGTGAATGTAACGGTAGCGTTGTTTTTGAAGAAGATAAATCAGCACTTACCAATAATGGTGCATGTACTGATGAAAAACCTTTTACTGATGTTTGTGCTGAAGATATCTATAACTTCGCACTTAATGTACCCGTGAGCGAAATTGAGTTTATGCTTAATGCTGCTCGTTTAAACGGTGCTTTATCAGAAGAGGGGCTACAAAACACCTATGGATTAGCCATTGGCCGCACCTTAATTCTGCAACAAGAGAAAGGTTTGTTAGGTAAAGACTTACTTAGTGAAATCATGATCAGAGCATCAGCAGCTTCTGATGCTCGCATGGGGGGAGCGGTATTACCTGCAATGAGTAACTCAGGCTCTGGTAATCAGGGTATTGCCGCAACATTGCCCGTAATGGTTGTTGCTGAATTTATTAAAGCAGATGATGAAACTTTATTGCGTGCGTTAGTTTTATCACACTTAATGGCAATTTATGTCCATAGCCATTTTCCACCGCTTTCTGCTCTTTGTGCTGCAACTACAGCTTCAATGGGGGCAGCAGCAGGAATGGCATGGTTACTGACAAAAGATTTCACCACTGTCAGTATGTCTATCAACAGTATGATTGGTGATATCAGTGGCATTATCTGTGATGGCGCATCCAATAGCTGTGCAATGAAAGTATCAAGTAGTGCAGCGAGTGCCTATAAAGCAGTATTGATGGCGATGCAAAATCAAAGTGTTGCGGGTACTGATGGTATTGTCAGCGACAATGTTGATAGCTCAATAGCGAATCTCTGTGCATTAGCGAGTCATGCAATGCAACATACCGATATTCAAATCATTGAGATTATGGAAGAAAAAGCGCGTCGTAATGCTGGGGAAAAGAAGCAAGTTGTCAATATATAAAAGGTGAAAACCTAAAGCGACAGTAATGTTGTGATGCAGTAAAAAGAAATACCTGCTTATGAAAAATAGGCAGGTATTTTTTTATCATGAAATCGTGTTAATTGGTTTAAATACTCACAGCCGCAAAGGCTTGAGCAATACGCTGAACATTACCGGTATTAACACCTGCCATACAAACACGGCCAGTACCAACAAGATAAATACCAAATTCGTCACGTAATCTATCAACTTGTGCTTGTGTAAAGCCGGTATAGCTGAACATACCGCGTTGAGTTAATAGATGATCAAAATTCTTTTCAGGCAGTGCAACTTTTAAAGCTTTGACTAACGTAACACGCATCTCTTTAATGCGATCACGCATATGCGCGACTTCTTTTTGCCATTGTGCAGTTAAAACTTGGTCTGATAGCACTTTATTGACAATTTGTGCACCATAGTTTGCAGGGCTTGAATAGATACGACGTACACCCGCTTTCAACTGACCTAACACATGTTCGCATTCAGTGGCATTATCACAAACAACGGATAAGCCGCCAGCACGTTCACCGTAGATCCCAAATATTTTTGAAAAAGAGTTACTGATAAGTATCGGTAATCCTGCTTTTGCCATAGTACGGATCGCGTAAGCGTCATCATCTAAGTTTTCAGCAAATCCTTGATAAGCAATATCTAAAAATGGAATTGCTTGGCGAGCTTTTAATACTTCAGTGACTTGATCCCATTGATCTTTAGTCAGATCAGAACCTGTTGGGTTATGGCAACAAGGATGCATCAATACAATGCTTTTTTCAGGCAGTTTTTTAAAGCAATCTAAAAGTGCTTCAAATTTTACGCCTTTGGTTTTAGGATCAAAGTAAGGGTAGTCATTCACTTTGAAACCTGAGCCTGCAAAAATAGAACGATGATTATCCCAAGTTGGATCACTTATCCACACTTCTGATCCTGGGAAATAGCGATGCAGAAAATCAGCACCCACTTTTAATGCACCTGATCCACCTAATGTTTGGATTGTGGCTATTTTCTTTTCTGCAATTAGAGGATTATCTGCACCGAAAAGGAGATCTTGAATTTCGCTACGATAAGGTGCTAGCCCTTCCATTGGTAAATAAAGTGTTGCTGTGGGGGTCATGGCATTGAGCTGTTGACGTGCAACTGACACTGTTCCTAAAATAGGGGTCTTGCCTTCTTCATCATAATAAAGACCAATGCTTAAATTAATTTTATCCTGACGCGGGTCTTTGTTATAAACATCCATCAATGAGAGAATCGGATCTCCCGGAAACGCTTCAACCTGTTGAAACACGGCTTCTTCTCCAATCACTTTTAGTGTGTCATAGGGATACAATATCGTGTGTATTATTGTTCGTCTAGGTATTCCATGATGACGCGCGAGGTTAATTTTGTAATCAACTCATAGGCGCTAATACCACTATATTTGGCAATTTCTTCTACAGGCAGCACATCTCCCCATAAAATAGCTTCATCACCGACACTATCAATCAGTTCAGTCCCTAAATCGACGCTGATCATATCCATCGAAACACGACCCACAATAGGCACTTTTCGACCATTAATCCACACCGGAGTACCTGACGGCGCACTGCGAGGATAGCCATCACCATAACCAATGGCGATCACACCAAGATAAGTGTCTTTTTCACTGACCCAGGTGCCGCCATAACCAACAGGTTCACCCGCTTTATGTTTACGAACGGCGATCAGACTTGTTTTCAGTGTCATTGCCGGGGTTAAACCAAAGTCTTTGCCCGTTCTTTCATCACCAGTAGGTGAGATGCCATAAGTGATAATGCCGGGGCGAACCCATTGATAATGAACTTGAGGCCAAAATAAAATACCAGCAGAAGCTGAGATAGACTTATCACCGGCTTTATCTTGAATAAAATCTTGAAATAGTGAGATTTGTTTTTGTGTTGCTTCAGGAACATCAGGTTCATCAGCGCGACTAAAATGGCTCACAATATTGACAGGTTGTTGTACATTTTTGCAGGCAGAAAGTCGTAAATAAAAAGCTTGTGCATCTTCAGGGCGTATACCTAAACGGTGCATACCAGTATCGATTTTCATCCATACTTTTACGGGTTCATCTAAATTGGCTTGTTCTAAGGCTTCTAATTGCTCTTGGCTGTGAACAACGGTTTCAATATGGTTGACGACCAAAATAGGTAAATCAGCAATATCAAAAAAACCTTCTAACAGAAGAATGGGTTTTACAATGCCCCCACTTCGTAAGGTTAATGCTTCACCAATACGTGCAACACCAAAACAATCAGCATTATCCATTAAGGTATACGCTGTTTCTAATAACCCATGACCATAAGCGTTTGCTTTCACGACAGCTATCAGGTGGCTATGTGGGGCATAGTCTCTCACATGCTGAAAATTGTGACGCAGAGCGCGGCGATCTATCACTGCGGTTGCCGCTTTCATATTATTCCAATACTTCCTCTAATTAAATCAAGGTTAGTGATTATTCATCGTCGTAAGCTGGGCCAGCGTAGTTATCAAAGCGTGACCATTGACCGTTAAAGGTAAGTCTGACTGTACCAATTGGACCATTACGTTGTTTACCGATGATAATTTCTGCAACACCTTTTAAATCACTACTTTCGTGATAAACCTCGTCACGATAAATAAACATGATAAGGTCAGCATCCTGCTCGATAGAGCCCGATTCACGTAAGTCGGAGTTAACAGGGCGTTTATCAGCACGTTGTTCCAAACTACGGTTTAACTGTGATAGTGCAACCACGGGAACTTGCAGTTCTTTAGCTAATGCTTTTAAAGAACGAGAAATTTCAGCAATTTCTAAAGTTCTGTTTTCAGATAATGAAGGTACTCTCATTAGCTGTAAGTAGTCAATCATGATAAGACTTAAACCACCATGTTCACGATAAATTCGACGAGCACGAGAGCGTACTTCTGTTGGTGTTAAACCCGATGAATCATCGATATACATATTGCGTTTTTCAAGCAAAATACCCATGGTGCTTGAAATACGCGCCCAATCCTCATCATCAAGCTGGCCTGTACGAATTCTTGTCTGATCGACACGAGATAATGATGCCAACATACGCATCATAATTTGGTTACCAGGCATCTCTAAACTAAAGATAAGTACGGGTTTTTCTTCTGTCATTGCCGCATTTTCACATAAGTTCATGGCAAATGTGGTTTTACCCATCGAAGGACGTGCCGCGACAATAATTAAATCTGATTTTTGTAATCCTGCGGTTTTTTTATCAAGATCTTGATAACCACTTGAAACACCTGTGACACCATCATGAGGTTTTTGATAGAGCTGTTCTATTTTTTCAACTGTCTCTTCTAAAATGGCATCTATTGCTTTAGGACCTTCGTCTTTATTGGCTCTTGTTTCAGCAATTTGGAACACTCTTGATTCAGCAAAGTCGAGTAGATCTTCACTGGTGCGTCCTTGAGGATCAAAACCCGCATCTGCAATTTCGTTGGCGACTTTTATCATATCGCGAACAACAGCACGTTCTCGGACAATATCGGCATAAGCGTTGATGTTCGCCGCACTTGGCGTATTTTTAGAAAGTTCTGCTAAATAAGCAAAACCGCCAACACTGTCTAACTCGGCATTTTGTTCTAATGCTTCTGATAGCGTAATAAGGTCGATAGGTTTGCCTAATTCCAACAAACGTTGCATTTGAGAGAAAATAGTACGATGAGGTCGGCTATAAAAGTCTTCTGCGGTGACGCGTTCAGAAACATTATCCCAACGTTCATTATCTATCATCAGACCGCCTAACACGGACTGCTCTGCTTCCAGCGAATGGGGAGGTAGCTTTAATCCCTCCATTTGTCGGTCTTTAATATCAGACATCAGCTTGTCAGTGGTCTTGTTTCTGGCCATAAATCCTGCATAAAATCGAAAAAGTCTCAGTCAGCGTATTAGTATACGCTAACCCAATTATCTGTGCCTTGTAGAAATAGCTATCCTTTGTCATTATCTCTAAAGGTCTTTTTGCGCTCGTGTATTTAACCTCTCATCCTACAAAGGAGATAGTAATGGCTAAACGTATTCAATTTGCAACTCATGGTGATGCAGATGTTCTTGAGTTAGTAACATTTACACCCGCTCCTCTTGGTGATCACGAAGTTCAAGTTGCCAATAAGGCAATTGGTATTAACTATATTGATACTTATGTACGTAGCGGATTATATCCTGTAAGCCAATTTCCAAGTGGATTAGGCACTGAAGCTGCGGGCATTATTATCAAAACAGGCGCTAAAGTGACTTCACTAAAAGAAGGGGACAGAGTTGTGTATGCGCAATCTCCGCTAGGGGCTTATAGCGATACGCATAATGTACCAGAAAATAAAGTGGCGCGTCTGCCTGATAATATCTCTTTTGAACAAGCTGCAGCCTCTTTTTTAAAAGGATTAACGGTTTATTATCTCTTCAATGAAACCTATAAATTACAAACTGGTGAAACTTTCTTATTTCACGCGGCTGCTGGTGGTGTTGGTTTAATTGCAAGCCAGTGGGCAAAAGCCATTGGCGCAAAAATGATTGGTACAGCAGGCAGTGATAAAAAAGTTGCTAAAGCAAAAGCCGCAGGTGCATGGGAAGTAATTAATTACCAGACTGAGTCGATTGTGGAACGTGTTTTGGCGCTAACTAATAACCAAAAAGTGCCAGTTGTTTATGATTCTGTTGGTAAAGCGACTTGGTTAGACTCGTTAGACTGTTTGCAACATCGAGGCTTAATGGTGAGTTTTGGTAACGCATCAGGTGCAGTAACGGGTGTTGATTTAGGTATTCTCAATAAAAAAGGTTCTTTATATGTGACGCGCCCATCTATTTCGGGTTATATCACAACGCGCGAAGAGCTAGATGCTGCAAGTGAAGCATTATTTGCATTAATTGGTAGTGGTAAAATTGATGTTAGTGTGCCAGATAATCAGAAATTTGCTTTAGCAGATGCCAAAGAAGCGCATCATTATCTTGAAAGCCGACAATCTCAAGGATCAAGCTTACTTATTCCTTAATTATTATTTTTAAGATTTAAAACCTGTTTAAAATAAATTAGACAGGTTTTAAATATTTATCTTTTATTAATAAATATAATGCATTCCTATTTTTATTATCAAAAAAAAACCTTATTTTTATTTTATATTTATTTTTAACTTTATCTCTTTTAATTTACGTTTCTACTAATTTTATTAATAGAGTATGGAGTGCTTATGCAAAAGAATGAGTTAAATGATTTTATTGATTTTATCTATGAGGATAATAAAGTCAGTAATGTTGAATTACAGTTTATTCGTGATGTGGCTGATGAAAAGATAGAAGCATTATTTAAACGATTGGGTGAAAATAATAATTTATCTGCATTTCAAAAATCAATGGATGTATCAGTTCAATTAATGCAAAACGCCTTTTTTGATATTAAAAAGAAAGAGGGTTCAGAAGAAGGTAAAAGTGAAGTTAAAGAGGCTTTTGAATTTCAAATCGCTTATTTAATTGCAAATTATAATCGTTTCTTCTCATTACTTTAATTAAAATAAACCAGCCTTTAGGGGCTGGTTTTATTTTTTACATTATTTATCAGTCACAAATTTCAGGGCATTTTCTAATACAGATAAATCAGCACCTTGTTTATGCGCATTTTCACTTAAATGACGACGCCATTGTCTAGCGCCCGGAATACCTTGGAAAATCCCTAACATATGACGAGTAACATGTCCTAAATAAGTCCCTTGTGAGAGTTCTTTTTCAATATAAGGATACATTGCTCTTACGGCAGCGACAGCATCAGCAATAGGCAATTGATTATCAAAAAGTTCATGATCAACATGCGCTAAAATTGATGGGTTTTGATAAGCTTCACGGCCAACCATAACACCATCCATATATTTTAAGTGTTCCTTAGCTTCTTCTAACGATTTAATTCCGCCATTAATCGCCATAGTGAGATGCGAGAAATCACGCTTTAATTGATAAACACGAGGATAATCTAGAGGTGGAACTTCACGGTTCTCTTTTGGGCTTAAACCTGATAACCATGCTTTACGTGCATGAATAATAAAAGTATCGCAATTATTATCGCGACTGACAGTCTCAATAAAATCACATAAAAATTCGTAGCTATCTTGGTCATCGATCCCAATGCGTGTTTTTACTGTGACAGGAATATCAACCACATCACGCATGGCTTTCACACAATTTGCGACGAGCTGTGCATCTCCCATTAAACAAGCACCGAAACGCCCATTTTGTACGCGATCTGAAGGACAACCTACATTTAAATTAATTTCATCATAACCACGTTCTTGTGCCAATTTTGCACATTGCGCTAAAGCTTGGGGATCGCTTCCGCCTAATTGTAATGAAACTGGATGTTCTTCTTCACTGTATTTTAGATAGTCACCTTTACCATGAATAATGGCACCTGTTGTCACCATTTCAGTATAAAGCAGCGTGTTTTTACTGAGCTGACGAAAGAAATAACGACAATGACGATCAGTCCAATCGAGCATCGGTGCAACAGAGAAGCGGTTCAAATTATATTTTTTTGAATTGCTATTAACATCATGATTTTCTGTTGATTTATTGAGTTCTATATTTTCTGACATGTTGTAATTCTTTCGTCTATTTAGGCGGTGATTATCTCTAAATTATTAAAGGAGATAAAATGAGCGCGCATTATAGCATAGAGGATAGCTTACACATGCTAGATCTGATGCTAGGATGATTTTATAAAGCCGAAGATAAGTGATAATAAACTATAAAATAGGAAAACATATGCCAACAGAAAAAAGAGCATTACCTTATTTTAAATATCATCCTGAACCGATAAAAACAGGTGTTTTTATCACAGATGATACCGTTATATGTGATTGTTGTGGAAAGGAAACTGATATCTATTATGGTAGCCCTTTCTACTCAGTAGAAGATATTGATGCACTATGCCCGTGGTGTATTGCGGATGGTTCTGCAAGTGAAAAGTTTGATGGTGAATTTCAAGATATTGCAAGCATTGAAGGCGGAGAAGTTCTTTATGACGAAGAGGGAGAGTATTGTGGTTCTACTCTACCTCCTATAGATAAAAATAAACTCGATGAATTAACAAAACGGACGCCTGGTTATCATGGCTGGCAACAAGAATATTGGCTAATACATTGCGATGAACCTTGTGCCTTTATTGATTATGTAGAATGGGACGATATCAAGGATAAATTAGAACAATTTGCTTCTTTAGAACAAGATATTCAAGACGTTGGTTTTGAACTTTCTGATTTATCAGAGCGCTTATGGGATGATGGTGGATGCCAAGGTTATTTATTTAAATGTTGTTGTTGTGGAAAATTACGTCTACATATTGATTTTAGTTAATAAATATCATTCAAATAATATTAAGCCTATTTTTAGAGTACAGGCTTGATATTATTTTTTATAAAACAATCTATTTATATTATCTCTACTAAAAATGGAAATAGTCACTGCTCAATATTTTACGCTATAAAGCAAAAAAATAAAAAGAGGAGCATTGAATATGAACATTAAAAGAAAAATCCTTATAAAAGTAAAACACATTGATTATGATAATAAAAATCTGTTATTTTCTAATTTTCATAAAAAATATTATCCCTTTTTAACTAATATATCTTTAGTTCCAATAATGTCCTCTGCTCATCAATTACCTCCAAAAAATTATATTGATTCTATTTCAATAAATTTTAATGATCTAAATAAATATTATTACCTTAATTTGCCAGAGAGTAATCATTATTCTTTAGATGAAATGATTAAAGTATTACAACAACACCCTGATATCGAATATGTACAAACGATACCGATACAGCCTATTGAACCTCCTAATATTACGCCTGATTTTACTCAATATCAGCAATACCTAAATATGCCAGAAAAAACGATAAATATTAATAAAATTAATGGATTGGGGATTTCTGAAGCATGGAAACAAGAAGCTTATGGACAAGGGATACAAGTCGCTGATATTGAGTGGGATTTCAATCTTTCTCATCATGATTTATCAACGGATAATATTACACCATTACTCCCTTTTAATGAAAAAACCAGTCAGGCTGATCACGGTACTGCGGTTGCAGGATTAATAATGGGAAAAAAAGATGGTAAAGGGATCACAGGGCTCGCTTATAAATTAGATATGTTTTATGCCATCTCTGAATTAACTTGTGGGCGCATTGATGCGATTATTGCCAGTAAACGCATATTACATGCGGGCGATATCGTTTTATATGAAATGCAAACCATCTGTGAGCACCAAGCTTACGTACCCGCTGACTATGAAATGCATATTTGGGAAGCGACTCGCGCATTAACAGATGCTGGGATCATTGTGATTATGGCGGCTGGTAATGGAGGGGTAGATTTAGATTTACCTGCTTATGAAAGTTATCGACAACGTCATGATAATAATTCAATACGTGTTGGTGCGGGTTCACCCTATACATTAAATCGATTGCCTTTCTCAACGCATGGTTCACCTATTCATGTACAAGCGTGGGGAGAAGATGTTGCAACGGCTGGTTATGGTGATCTGTTTAGAAGTGATGATAACCATACTTATACGGCTAATTTTAGTGGTACATCGTCAGCTAGTGCTTTAGTTGCAGGAGCTGCAGCGGTGATCCAATCTTGGTATAAAGACCATACAAACAGTGTGTTAACGCCGATACAAATGCGTGACTTATTAATTAGAACAGGTACGTTTCCACTGTTAAATGATAAAATTGGCCCTTTACCCAATGTGAATAACGCAATTTTGTATTTAAAAAAATTAATAAAACGTCATTAAGTAAAATGGCATCCATTCCTTTAACACCTCCAAAATATTAGGAGGTGTTATTTCAATTTTATCTATATGATATATAAAGTTTTTATCATCATGATAAGATGAAAATATAAAAAGAAGCGTAATTTAATTAACTTTTTGTATGAATAACGATACAAAAAAATAGTACTGCAAATAAATGAGCTAATAAGTATTTATAGGAAAATAAGGCGATTAGACAACTTCTAGGCGAAATTTTATTTAATCATAAACTTAATTGGTTTTTGCTATTTATATAAATTAATAGTATTTTGATTTTATTGTGTTTTTATCATAAATCCTAAAGAGCATAGTTTATGATGAAAAACTTAAATATGAATAGTTTTTCATTGTTTAAGCACCTTTTTGCTTTCAATTTCACGTCACTGCGTTTATCATTTTCCGCTTGTACTATACATACGGCGTCGCTGGTTTTGGGCTTCTGTGGAGCATAATGCTCCGGCAGCTCACACAGTCTTTTCCAGTGGCGGTTCTATCTGCATTATTCTTCGGGATAGAGTATTACCTTAAATGACTGAGAAAACATCTCTGATACCAGTTGTCGAATTAAAATCCTTAAGTAAAGGTTTCGACGGAAAACAAATTATTTCCCGCCTCGATCTCACTATCAACCATGGCGAGTTTTTAACCATCCTTGGTCCTTCGGGCTGTGGTAAGACGACGGTTTTGCGCTTAATTGCGGGTTTAGAAGACGTTGACGATGGGCAAATAATTCTTGATGGGCAAGATATTACGGATATCCCAGCGGAACAACGTTTTGTAAATACGGTTTTCCAAAGTTACGCACTTTTCCCTCATATGACTGTTTTTGAAAACGTCGCATTTGGTCTTCGCATGCAAAAAACGCCTGCTGAAGAGATTAATGTTCGCGTTGAAGAAGCCTTGCGTATGGTGCAACTTGAAGATTTCGCCCAACGTCGCCCTGCACACCTTTCAGGTGGACAACAGCAACGTGTTGCGATTGCGCGTGCTGTTGTAAATAAACCAAAGGTCTTATTGCTTGATGAATCATTATCTGCACTGGATTACAAATTACGTAAACAGATGCAAAATGAATTAAAAGCCTTACAACGTAAATTAGGAATAACCTTTATTTTCGTGACTCATGACCAAGAAGAGGCGCTGACTATGTCAGACCGGATCGTGGTGATGCGTGAAGGGCGTATTGAGCAAGATGGAACACCGCGTGAAATTTATGAAGAGCCAACAAACCTGTTTGTTGCGCAATTTATAGGTGAAATTAATATCTTTGATGCACGTGTACTCCATCGTATTGATGAAACGCGTATTCGTACTGATGTTGAAGGTCATGAATGTGATATTTATACCACATTACCAGTGACACAAAACCAGCACCTCAAAGTATTACTTCGACCTGAAGATCTCCGGGTTGAAGAAATTCACGATCTTGAAAATCTTCCTGGTCTGATTGGTTATGTTCGTGAACGTAACTATAAAGGCATGACGCTAGATTCTGTTGTTGAAATGGAAAATGGCAAGGTAGTGATGGTTAGTGAATTCTTTAATGAAGATGATCCAGATGTTGATCACTCGTTAGACCAAAAAATTGCAGTGACTTGGGTTGAAAGCTGGGAGGTCGTGCTGGCAGATGAAGAAAACACGTAAACTATTTCAAAACATCGTAATTACTGGTGTTGTGGGTTGGTTGATGGTGTTCGTCTTCTTGCCGAATATCATGATCATTGCGACCAGTTTTTTAACGCGTGATGATGCTAACCTTGTCGAGATGGTCTTTACACTCGATAACTATTATCGCTTATTTGATCCTATGTATGCAGAAGTATTACTGCATTCAATCAATATGGCGGCGGTAGCAACATTAGCGTGTTTATTATTAGGTTATCCTTTTGCTTATTTCCTTGCAAAAATGCCTAAGAAAATACAGCCATTAATGTTGTTTTTATTGATTGTACCTTTTTGGACAAACTCCCTTATTCGTATTTATGGATTAAAGATATTCCTAAGTACAAAAGGTTATTTTAACGAATTTCTGTTGTGGGTTGGACTTATTGATAAACCACTCAGGATTATTTATACCCCAGAAGCCGTTGTACTGGGGCTGGTTTATATTTTGCTACCTTTTATGGTATTACCGTTATATTCCAGCATTGAAAAGTTAGATAAATCTTGTTTAGAAGCAGCGCGCGATTTAGGTGCCAATAAATTTCAAACCTTTATTCGTATTATTATTCCATTAACAATGCCAGGCATTATTGCGGGTTGTTTACTCGTGATGTTACCTGCTATGGGGTTATTCTTTGTCGCTGATTTAATGGGGGGCGCGAAGAATTTACTAATTGGTAACGTAATAAAAAGCCAATTCTTAAATATTCGTGACTGGCCTTTTGGGGCGGCAACCAGTATTTGCTTAACATTGGTGATGGGATTAATGCTGTTTGTGTATTACCGAGCCGTGAAGCTACTGCATAAGAAGGTAGAAATAGAATGATAGGACGGTTATTGCGTGGTGGATTTATGTCCATTATTTACGCGTATCTTTATATCCCGATTATCATTCTGATAGTTAACTCTTTTAACTCATCGCGTTTCGGGATTAATTGGAAAGGATTTACCACAGATTGGTACGCCATTTTATTTAATAATGACAGTCTGCTTCAAGCGGCTGGGCATTCATTAACGATGGCGGTCACGTCTGCGACATTTGCGACATTAATTGGCTCATTAGCAGCGGTTGCACTCTATCGCTACCGTTTTCGTGGCAAAAAATTTGTCGGTGGTATGTTGTTTGTTGTCATGATGTCACCTGATATTGTGATGGCAATTTCATTGCTTGTGCTGTTTATGATCCTAGGTGTTTCATTGGGATTTTGGTCGCTTTTATTTTCACATATTACATTTTGCCTACCTTTTGTTGTAGTAACGGTGTACTCACGATTAAGTGGATTTGATGTGAAAATGTTAGAGGCAGCCAAAGATTTAGGTGCGGGTGAATTTACTATTTTACGTAAAATCATTATGCCCTTAGCCATGCCAGCAGTGGCTTCAGGTTGGTTATTAAGCTTTACGTTATCCATGGATGACGTGGTGGTTTCTTCTTTTGTGACGGGACCAAGCTATGAGATTTTACCACTGAAAATTTACTCAATGGTGAAAGTTGGGGTTTCACCTGAGGTGAATGCGCTTGCAACCATCCTCTTAGGTCTATCCTTAGTATTAGTGTTAATTAGTCAGTTGATCTTAAAAGACCGAACTGGCAAAGCGTAATGACATGTATTAGTGCGAGTTTCTCGCACTTTTTGGGGTCTTAATGACCAATCTGTTGGAGGTAGGCTAGCTGCCTATTTGATATTAACGCATCAACCACTGAAGGAAACATAAATGAAAAAGTGGTCCTCTGTACTTGCTGCCAGTGTAATGGCATTAAGTATCGGCACAGCATCGGCTGATGATGGTAAGACATTATATTTCTACAACTGGACGGAGTATGTGCCGCCTGGTTTGCTTGAACAGTTTACGAAAGAAACTGGGATTAAGGTGATTTATTCCACCTATGAATCCAATGAAAGCATGTATACCAAGTTAAAGACCTATAAAGAAGGTGCATATGATTTGGTGGTTCCTTCTACTTATTTTATTTCTAAAATGAGTCATGAAGGCATGCTACAAAAAATCGATAAATCAAAATTAACTCATTTTGATAATCTCGATCCTAGTTTATTACATAAATCATTCGACCCAGAAAATGATTACTCAATCCCTTATATTTGGGGAGCGACAGCTATTGGTATTAATAGCGATGAAGTTGATGTGAGTAGCATTACTTCATGGGCAGATTTATGGAAACCTGAATATAAAGATAGCCTGTTATTAACCGATGATGCCCGTGAAGTGTTCCAAATGGCATTATTGAAATTAGGTTATTCGGGCAATACAACTGATCCTAAACAGATTGAAGAAGCCTATAAAGAGCTACAAAAGTTGATGCCAAATGTATTAGCATTCAATTCAGATAACCCCGCTAACCCTTATATGCAAGGGGAAGTTAATTTAGGGATGATTTGGAATGGCTCGGCATTTATTGCTCGTGATGCTGGCGCCCCGATTGAAATGGTGTGGCCAAAAGAAGGGGGTATTTTCTGGATGGATAGCTTAGCGATACCTGCTAATGCTAAGAATGTCGAAGGTGCTCATAAACTTATCGACTTCTTATTACGTCCAGAAATAGCCGCCAAAGTTGCAGAGAATATTGGTTATCCAACACCAAACCTTGCCGCACAAAAATTACTACCAAATGTGATCACTAAAGATAATTCTCTTTATCCAACAGAAGAGATTATTAACAAAGGCGAATGGCAAAATGATGTGGGTGATGCAACTGTATTATACGAAAGCTATTACCAAAAATTAAAAGCCGGACGCTAATTACCTTTAATTTTTACCCTAAAGCCACCGTTAAGGTGGCTTTTTTATAATAGAAAAGAATACATATTTATTTAATTAAAAATAAAGAGAAGTAAAAGATAGCCAGTAATGAGAAAAAGAGTAAATAGATTACGTTCAATTAAAATCATTCTTAATACAGCTTTCGGCAATTAACCGATTGTTTTTTTCTTGAGTTTTTCTTCGTTGTTCAATACTTGAAATATGATTACTTTGTAAGAAGTAACTAATATGAACATCAAATTTCTCAGAGATACGATAAATTAATTCGATACTGATCCTATTTGTTCCTCGTTCATAACGAGAAAGCTGTTGCTGGCTTATCTCTAATTCTTTAGCGAATAAAGTACCTGAATATTTTAATTTTTTTCGTAAATGGCGTATTCGCTGACCTATACGAAAATTAATGGTTTTGCTGTTATCTATCATTTATCAGCCTTAAAAATTCAAATCATCATTGATAAGAAAAAGTCAGACTGGCCAACCCGTTTGCTTTACCAGGTTTTAGTGTTCCAGTCGTGATATACCGAGTTGACAGGTTTAATGTGTAGTTTTCGTTATTAGATGTTGTTATATGAAGTAAACGTTGGTTAGGTTGTCCCGTTGCACTAATGTCAGGTCCATAAGTTACGGGGGTAGGGGTATCATTAAAGAAAAATTGAATACCAATACCTGATGCATCTGAATCTGATGTTAAGGTGAGAATATCCGTATTATTAGAATAGGTAGATTGATCGGTCATACTGGCGTACAAGTGAACATTGGTATCACAAGTCACTGAAATGGGCTTTGTTTGTATTTTTGAAGTTGAACCAACAGCACTCATCTCTCTCATTGAAATATCACCTAACTCATAGGTTAGGTTTTTGGTATTGACTGTGCAGCCACGAGCTTTAATGGTGATTGTTACAGGATTTATCGCGACAAGTGAGGTGTTATTTCCTTTATGAGCACCGCCGTACTCAGACCAAGTATTGGCAATTACGGTGTAAGGAATATTATAAACGCCAGTTTCTAAGTGTTCGTCAGTAACGACAAAGACAACTTTTGCTTTTAATGAGACGCGGTCTACGCCTTTGTTTACTGTTGAGCCTGCTGCGGGATAAATAATCGTTGCACTTGAGCCTGTGCCGACATCAATAGGCACATAAGAAACATTGTCATTATTATCTTTTAACCCAAAGGCATAACCAATACCTTTTACGCCAGCAAGAGCATACACAGGATATCGATTACTGCCTTCATAATAGTAGATCCCACTTATTTTTGAACCTAATGCATTGGCATAGAGTGTTTCAACCCAACATTTTTGTAGGAATTTGTTCTCACATTTGAAACCATTATAAACAGATGTTTCCCCAATCCATGTTGAAGTGATTGGCGTACCGGCTGGCGTTCCATCAGCAGCACCATCAAAACTCATAGGTACAGGTGATACAATAAGAGGATCTGCCACTGCCCATACCCTTTTCTCAGGGATAAACACTAAAAAAACCAGTAATGATAAGAAAGAAAGGAAATATTTCATTATTGGTACTCCAGTAAAAAAGTCGCAGTCGCATTAGCTTGCCCTGAACTAACAGGCAAATGTGTTGCGACGTAGCGGGCATAGAATTGCAAGGTATTATCTTGATTAGGCAATAACAGGTAAGATTGGCTTTTCTCATTGATGGCAATAGGTGTGCCTGATTTATCCATAAGTGCAATAGCAATACCTTGAGCACCATCCTGATTAACTGCAAGTAATGTATTATCTGATGCAGAAGGCGTCCCTTTGAAGCTGACTTTCACGCCACTGGCTTCGGGTTGGCAATCTACCAACTTAATACTAAAAGGGATAATAGGTGTACGTTGTTGAGTAATTGTCGTTGAAGTGAAATCTTTAGTCGCAATATTACCTAGTTTCACCGTAATTGTTTTTGAGTTGGTTTCTACTGTACAAGTGTTGCCGGTTACTCGGGCATTAATTTGAATCAAAGTATCATAAGTATTGCCTTTGCTTATAGAAAGTATCAATAAAGCCAAAACAAGCATTAATCTGCGCATTATTGGCACTCCTGTGTCATTTTTACAAAGGGTTCATTGTGTTGTTCAATAGGTAATTGATAGTTCACTTGGCAATGTTTAGATGATTCATTGCCCCAGCGAACATCTAATAGGCCTGAGTGAGGTACGCCAGAGAGGTAGAGCAAACCATCATCGCCCACAATACCGGAGAGATGATTCTGTTTATCGGTAGCGATAGCACCGAAAGGTAGCGGTCGCCCTTGTTGTTTTAATGTCAGTAATAATCGATATCCTGTTTTAGCGTCAAAGTTAACTTTAATAACTGCACCTTGAGTAGGAATGACTTGTTGAATATTTTGTTCAATTTCGATGTTATCTGGGAGAGCCGTGGTATCTAGAGCAACTTTGTTTTGGCGATAAGCTGTGGCATAGGGAATAACCGCGAATCCACGCCAATCAGTATAAATTCCTGTTGCATTATCAATCGGTACATCTGCTGTTTTGCCAGCATCAACTAAAATGGTATTTGAGCTTAATGGCTGACTTAATGTGATCCCTTCACTGTGTAACAGCATGCCACCTGCAAGGCTGTAATTGAGTTGCTGAGCATCTTGATGGTAGTTATAACCAGCATTGAAATTGCCATAGCGACTTTGATATCCAAGAGAAGCACTTCCCGTATAATTGCCACCTTGATTGCTATATCCCTGTTGAACACTGTAATTTAACGTATTGTCGTCAAGCAATGTGCCAGCAACACCTGCATTATGAGCAGAATAACCGTTATTATTATGGCTGTAGTTATAAGTGAGATAGGCACTATTGATGGGTTGATAACCTGAAGGCATAAGAAGTTGTAACGGAATAGAAACGCCAAAAGAGAGTGTTTGATCCCTTTCTCCACTATTCATCATGCGGTTATAACTGTAAATAATGTTGTAAGAAAGTCCTTTGATATTGCCGTTATAACCCGTTTGGACTAAGACGTTTTTCTCATTCGTTCCCCAATAGTTTTGCCAGTGTGTTGTCATAAAAACAGAGCCATAATCGGCAAGTTGTTGTGATAAATTGATCTGGAGACTGCCTTTTTTATGATTACGCAAGTCAAAATAACGTGAAGGAGTCTGTTGATTATCTTCATAGAGATAGCCAGACATACGTGTGTTGAGCGTCTCTTCTAGCGTGTAAAATCCAGAAGTAGAATAGCGATAGCCTAATAATTGAAAATTAGTACCAAATTGGTTAAGTGATTTTGCGTAGAGAAAGCGTAAAGAGTAGCCTTCTGATGTCGAATTATCTGGTAGTTTACTATGAGCAAAAGTGATATCTGTTGATAATGCACCTAAAGAGCCCATATTTTTACCGGCTCCAAGTGCATAAGATTGATAATCAGCGCTAACTAAAGCCCCACCATATACTGTTGTGTCATAAGGCAATCCATAGATTAGATGGCCTTGTAGAAAGCGTGGTTTTTTATTTTGGTTATTTTGGCGGATTTCACCTGCTTGAATAACAAATTGTTTTTGACCTTCTCGCTGTAAAATGGGCACTGCAGAATACGGCACAACATAATCATGTTTACTGCCATCATTCTCTTCAATAGAAACATAGAGATCTCCGCTATTTGATGTTGGATAGAGATCCTTAATTTCAAATGCTCCAGGCGCAACAAAGGTTTGGTAAATAACATAGCCATTTTGTTTTATAACGACTTTGGCATTACTATTTGCTATTCCCCTAACAATAGGGGCAAAACCTCTTTGGCTATCAGGCAACATGGTGTCATCGCTTTCTAAGGAAATACCTCGGAAATTAATGCTGTCAAAAAGTGTTGATGACGTATAACTGTCGCCAATTTGTAATTGGCTTTTTAACGACACGATATTGCGTTGAAGATAGGTGTTGATGTGGTTCCACTGGTTTTTTCCATTAGATGAATGCCAAGTGGAATAATCTCTTAATCGCCAAGCGCCAATATTGATCCCACTACGTAGATTTAAATAGTAACTATTATTATGAGAATTTCCCCAACTGTTGGCACCGCTAAAGGTATAATTTAATATTCCCGCAGTAATACCGTTATCCCATTTTTCTGGTGGAATATAACCACGTGCTTTAAGATCTAAAGCTGCTTGAGGGATTTGAATTTTTAATGCTTGTTTCTCAATATCATAATTAATAACAGAGTCGGGAATAATGTCTTCAATATTAATACATTGTTTATCTGAGGCGTTTTCAATATCAGAAAATAGTTTAGTATTAATATTTAATGATAGATAAAAAGATTTATTTAAACAAGGAGTTACACTTTTATCTTGGCTAATAAAATGAATGTTTTCTGTTCTCAGATATTCATTATTAAAAATAATATCAAGAGGGTAATCTCCTGGTTTGATACTATTTCCGGCTTCAAAATAGCTTAAGTCAGCGACAGAATCGGGAGAGTCAGCCAAAAATGCAGGATTAAATCGGTTTGCACTGTGTGCTAAAAATGGCAAAGCCATTAATATTGTGATAGCACCAGAAAAGAAGAAATAAACTGTATTTTTATTAATCATGTTTTTTGACCAAGAAGTCTTGAGCTGATGTAATCTTTAATGAGAGATTTCTTTTTTTAATACAGCCGTCTGTGCGCCATAATCATTAATTGTTTGGAATGAAATGAGATTTGCATTACTTTTTATTTTTCCTAACACTAATTGAGATAACGGATTTATCATGATGCTGGTAGGAAGTTGATTATCCTTTACCGCTAAATTCACCATAGTTATATGATAAGGTGTTGGGTTATTCGCAATAAGCTCACCATTCTGGTAAGAAAAAGAAATCTGATTTGCAAACTTTTCATTATAAGCAGGCAAATTTCCGGGGCGATAGAAAAGCTTTATTCGGCTCTGTATTGCAATTTGTAGTGTATTTTCCTTAGCTAGTTCATCTTGTAATGAAGGGATTACTTTTACATTCATCCAAAATAAACTTTCTTTATCTTCAGGTAGTGGTGCACCGGTATACATAATTCTTAATGCATTTTCTTTATTGGCATCAAGAATATATAAAGGAGGTGTGACAATAAAATTATTATTTTTAACTCCGTTATTATCAGAAACCCATGACTGAATTAAAAAGCTATTTTCTTTATCTGAGTTAGTAATAACAAGGTTGGTTTGTTTAATATTTGAATTATAAATAATACGTGTGGCACCTAATGAAACACCATTAGAATAAGATAATAATGGAAAGAGAAAAATAGTAAGGAATATAAGTATTTTTTTCATAATAAAAATATATTAGGTAATGAATATAGGGCAATTGTATTTTTTGATAAAAATATGCCGTCCTTGGCAATCAGATATCAATCAAAAATGATGAGCAATTAAGAGTAAGTAACCATAAAGTTTGTGGTAACGTTTGCGCTACCTGCCTTAACGGTGTCATCAGTTGAAACAAGCGATGCGTTATAATTTAATTGGTTTTCGCCTTCAATTAACTTTTGAGTTGTTGATGGTTGGCCAGGAATAACATTTTTACTGCTTGAGTCAGTAATTTTTAATGCTACATTTGTCGCTGCACCACTACCTTGCAACGCAAATGCGCTTGCATCGCCGTCAGAGGCTGTACCATTAAAAGTAATTGCAGCTAATGTTGAAACAGTAATATCGCAGTTATTTAATTTAATACTAAAAGGAATACGACCTGTTTCATCACCTTTTTTAGTAAATTCGGCAACGCGGAATTGACCTAAACGAACAGTTTGGTTTGCTGAGCTACTATCAACACCACAAGCTGCATTAACAACAGAACCTTCAAAGTTTACAGTACCGCCATTAACGGTGACTTCTGTTGGTGCAGGAGTGCCGGTGTCTTCTGCAAATGCAGGTGCTACAATAACTGCCATTGCAGAAGTGATAATTGCAGACAATAATAACTTTTTCATTAATTATTCCTATGTTTTAAATATATATTTAACTATTAACTTAATATATTAAGTTAATAGTTAACGCTATTTATTCTCTATTTTTAAATAGAGAATAAAAGGGGATAAATTATTTTTTAGACGTGTAACGTAAGGCTGTTTATATATATTTAACAGAGAGCTGATTACCGCAATTATCGTAAAAACGATAAAACAGTCATATTCATACCTAAGTCAAATTCACAAAAATTATAGATGTGCTAAAAAAAATAGAGAAATCGTTTTAAACGATCGTTTTTAGCTTGTTTTATAGGTGATATCTATTGGTATCTTGATAACTATCGGTAATAGCTAGTGTTAAAAAGTGGAATAATACATTATTTTATCTAATGATTTCATGGTATCACATATCGTATTGATATTTATTGTATTTTTATTTTTTGTTTTTATTTCGTTGTAAGTCTCTAATAAGGAACGTCCTAAAAGGACTCTGTAAATATACTTATAAGATGATGTTTCATATGATATATTTCACAATGAAACTATTTATAAAAGGATACAAAAAATAACACTTTTTATGCTCAAAAGAGACGGTCTGGTTTCTTTTTTATTCAAATATAAAATTGAAATTTATATTTGAATAAAAAAATAGAAATATTATTTATTCATTTTAAATTGAAATTAAAAGACGTATTTTATAAATATAAAATTGATGATACTTTTTTTACTACTCATGGGAGTAGGTCAATATGTTTTATGTTTGATATTAATTGTAACAAAATGTTTCAGTATTCAACTTTTTTTGTTTTTTTGCATAAGAATGGTTAAAGCAATTATGCTGGTTTTATTTTAATATCGGCACTAATGGCACAATCTTAAATCTGAAGGCACAAAATGATATCTAGCTCATCAAAAGGGACGTTATATGGCATTGTTGCTATTCTTCTTTGGAGCACCATTGTTGGTTTAATTCGTAATATTAGTGAGTATTTTGGTGCTGTAGGGGGGGCTGCACTGATTTATACTACAGGAACAGTGTTTCTTATTTTGATCTTAGGTATACCTAAACTATCACTTTTTCCTAAACGTTATCTTTTTTGGGGAGCGATATTATTTGTTACATATGAAGTGTGTTTATCCTTGGCATTAGGATTTGCAACAGATAGAACACAAGCCATAGAACTAGGAATGGTGAATTATTTATGGCCTAGTTTTACCTTAGCACTTGCTGTCATAGTCAATAAACAGCGATTCTCTATTTTACTGATCATAGGATTATTATGTTCATTTAGTGGATTAGTTTGGGTTGTTAGTGGGGATAATCCTCTAACTATTGAAGGCTTATGGCAAAATATTCAAAGCAATCCATTAAGCTATATATTGGCGTTTTCAGGTGCCATTTTATGGGCATTTTATAGCAATTTAACTCGTCTTATTTCTGGTGGGAATAATGGTATAGTGCCTTTTTTCTTATTAACCTCACTTGCGTTATGGGGGCAATACCTATTTTCAACACCAGTTGAATGGATTATTAATACAAAAAGTATCACGCTTTTGTTAATCACTGGTGCAGCAATTGGGCTTGCTAATGCGGCTTGGACAATCGGTATGATCAGAGGCAATGTAACCTTATTAGCCACACTCTCTTATTTTACGCCTGTTATTTCTACTGCATTTTCCTCAATACTATTGTCTACCGCCCTTTCTTTCTCATTTTGGCAGGGGGTAATGATGGTGACAGGCGGTTCTTTAATTTGCTGGTTAGCAACTCGTCAAAAAACGATAAAACCACTTAAAATGACCAAATAACCTAAAATAGGGGGTTTTTAAGTTAAATATTGACGTAAATAGAGGTTGTTGGATCAAGAAATTCTATTTAAAAAGGGCATTTGTGTAAGTTGAAATTTTTTCACTATGCGATGAGGAAAATATCGGCTTATCTATATTACTTATAAACTGAAAAGTTACACTTGGAACATCTCCAATGAAGATGTGTTAAGTAATACGATAAGAACAAATGCAACAAAAAAGGAATTGCTATGAAACTTGAGACACTTTCTGTTCACGCCGGTTATTCACCTGATCCAACCACAAAAGCCGTTGCTGTACCTATTTACCAAACGACATCTTACGCATTTGATGATACGCAGCATGGTGCCGATCTTTTTGACTTAAAAGTGCCCGGCAATATTTATACCCGTATAATGAACCCAACCAATGACGTATTAGAAAAACGAGTTGCAGCATTAGAAGGCGGGATCGCAGCAGTTGCTGTAGCGTCAGGTATGGCGGCAATTACTTATGCAATTCAAACTATTGCACAAGTCGGTGACAATATTGTTTCTGTCGCGAAGCTGTATGGTGGTACTTATAATTTAATGGCACACACTTTCCCTCGTATTGGTATTGAAGCACGTTTTGCTCCCCATGATGATATTACGGCTCTTGAAGCGTTAATTGACGACAAAACAAAAGCGGTATTTTGTGAAACTATTACAAACCCAAGCGGAAATATTGTCGATATTCAAGCATTGGCTGATGTTGCTCACCGTCATGGTGTACCTTTGATTGTTGATAATACGGTTGCAACACCTTATTTGTGTCGTCCTTTTGAACATGGCGCAGATATTATTATCCACTCGTTAACTAAATATATTGGCGGTCACGGCAACTCGATTGGTGGCATTGTTGTTGATTCTGGTAAATTCCCTTGGGCTGAGCATAAAGATCGTTTTGAAATATTAAATACACCTGATGTTTCTTATCATGGCGTAAATTACGTTGAGCACTTTGGTGCTGCTGCTTATATAGCAAGATGTCGTGTTGCGCCTTTGCGTGGAACAGGTGCTGCATTGTCACCATTTAATGCTTTTTTAATTCTACAAGGGTTAGAAACGCTGGCTCTACGTATGGATCGCCACACTGAAAATGCACAAAAAGTAGCAGAATATCTGCAGAATCATCCTCAAGTGGCATGGGTTAAATATGCGGGGTTAAACAATCACCCTGAACATGATTTAGCGGTACGTTATATGTCAGGTAAGCCCGCGGGTATTCTCTCTTTTGGTATTAAAGGGGGCGCTGAAGCGGGTGCAAAATTTATCGATGCATTGCAACTCATTGTTCGTCTTGTGAATATTGGTGATGCAAAATCATTAGCATGTCATCCTGCATCAACTACACATCGCCAATTAAATGATGAAGAATTAGAACGGGCAGGCGTTTCACGCGATTTAATTCGTCTATCTATTGGTATTGAGCATATTGATGATATTTTAGAGGATTTAGAACAAGCATTAAAAGCCAGTATTTAATTAAAGTTATACATTAAGAATTAAAACCTTCTTTATTTAAAGAAGGTTTTTAATATTTAAAATTCTGAGTTTGTTTGATGCTAGATTTCTTTATAAAGTATTGATGATTTTATTTCAATAGATGATCATATTATGAAGTCTATTTAATATAAAGTTAAATTAGAAAAGAATATTAATCCTAATTTAAAATAAACAAATAATGTATTGTTTTATTTGTTTTTTTCTGATTTTTATTTTTAATAAAATAATAAGTTAAATTTTATTCTTGATAAAAATCAAATTTAACTTATCTTCAAATTATTAATTTATCTATCTAGGTCAAAACTATAAATTAATTTAAATTTTTAAATTAAATTTGATTAAAAATAAAGGAATGTGAAGTCAACTGCATTATTTACAGATAATTAGTACGAGTCTAAAAGTGATTGATTTTGATCAATAAGGAACATACCGACTGGTCGGTATTATCCTATGCATGAATACGACTGCGCATCACCGAAAAAAAGACCCCATCCGAGTTCAAGAACAATTATTGGAAGCGGCAAGCGTTATTGTGGCTAATGAAGGAATAGCCTCTCTTTCTTTAAATGCTGTAGCAAAAGAAGCGGGTGTAAGTAAAGGTGGTCTACTTCATCACTTCCCCGGGAAATTGGAATTAGTGCAGGCCGTATTTAAACGGCTATTAGGTATTATGGATAGTCGTATTGCAGTTATTATGGAAAATGATCCTATTGAAGCAGGGCGTTTTTCTCGTGCGTATTTAACTTATATTTCTGATTTAAAACAGTCTGACGAAAGTCGCCAATTAGCGATATTGTCTTTAGCAATGCCAAATGAACCTATTATGCGTAAATGCTGGCGAGATTGGATGCTAGATCATTTAGCCAAAGGCGATAAATTAGATAATAGTTATTTAGGTACTTTAATTCGTTATGCCGCAGATGGTCTTTGGTTATCTGAATTAACAGAGGGCCCTACGCTTTCACAAGAAGAGCGTAACGCATTAGTAGCAAGATTATCTGAGATGACATTTGACTATATAGCAAACACAAAAAATCAGTAATTTTAATCAGGATGAATGAGGGCACAATGAAATACAAAATAAATGCCTTAATTTATTACGACGCAACGGATGGCGCGATATCATTAGAAAAAGACAGTGTTGATACACATCTTTCTATTACTGCAAATGCGTTACTTTTTTATTTTATTCAGCACCCTGGAGTGGTTAATCGTGATGAAGTATTAAAACGTGTTTGGGATGATAATGGGCTAGTTTCATCAAATAGTAATTTAAACCAATATTTAAGTTTATTAAGAAAAACATTTCGCCATTATGGTATTGAAAATATCATTGTTACCATTGCGAAAGGACGATTAGAGTTTAATCCAGATATTTCAGTTGAATTGATTGATGATTCAACGCTATTACCTTCAACTAAAACAAATGAAGAAGTGCCTATTTTAGTTAACGATGAAAATCAAATAGCTGTTGAAACAGTGACACCTTTATCTTTAACGCAAACACCTTTAGCGTCTACGCAAGAAGAAGCGCCTCAAAAAACACAGAAACCAGAAATTTGTTGGTATTTAGCCAGCATTGGTTTTTTATTAGGTGCGGTATTTCTTGCAGTGATCATCTTTTTTAACCAACACCAATCAAAGCCAATTTCACTAACACCATTAACACACAATGATTGTGAGCTACTTTCTAATGAAGCCATGATTAATTCCGCGGTAAGTGATAATTATGTGCGTAATTTTGACGCGGTAAGAAAGAAGCTTAATCTACAGTGTGTAAAAGGTGAGCGATTTGTTTTCTTTTATGGTGATAAATTACAAACAAATGGATTAGGGCGGGTATTTTTAGCTCATTGTGCAAAGAACGAAGATAACCCATTCAGTTATTGCGATAATTACTTTTACTATTCTTGGAAATACTAATGAAAATCTCAGGGAAACTTTTATGTTTTTTATCGGCCCTGATTTTTATCTTGGTCGCCACTTATGCAGCAACAAGATTATTAACGATTAAAAATGAAGGTGTCATGGTTTGCTCAACCAAAGGCATTATGCGTTTTGAAAATATGGAAGATGAAAATGTGAATGGTAATATTCATTTTTCATTTGGAGCCAATGGTAAAGGATCAATTGTTGTTGAAGGTTATACCACTTCAAAAGCAGGGTGGTTGTATTTACAACGTTATGTGAAATTTGATTATACGACCAAGCGTGTTTCACCGACAGAACGTCACTATTTTGTTAGCCAATGGGATGCTAGCGCATCATCAATTGATGAATCTCCAGACGTTATTTTTGATTATTTTATGCGCGAAATGTCAGATAGTCATGATGGGTTATTTATTAATGCGCAAAAGCTTAATGAGAAAACCTTACTATTAAGTTCGCTTAATTCACCTCTCTATATTTGTACCTTAAAACCGGGTAGTAAATTCGATTAACTTTGACGTTTTATCTCATGTTCTTTTTATCAAAAGGTGGTGCATTATAATCACCTTTTGATTTAATCCCCTTCGTTTATAACTCTCTTCTTTCTTCTTTCTATCAGTGCTTATCGGCTTAGTTGAATGACAGTAATTAAAATTGATAACAGTGAGGTTCACTCACTTTGCTCATTAATGAGTAACGGTTTAATACGCTTATTCTTTGCAGGTTGTCTGCTGATTATTTGAATAGAGTGTAGTAATAGTGATTCTGTGTCTTGCTACTGATACAAAGCACATCAATATTTACCTTGATAAAGACCTCATGACAAAAAAAGAGCACGATTTGTATATAGACTTGATTTAGCCTTTTTCAATTATTGATCTTACGTTGAATTATCAGTGATATTCCGCACATCTTTCCCACCGATATGTACTGGCTTTTTGCACCTTTTAAACATCCTCCTAACAAAGTTAATTTGCCTGTTTTTTAATCTATCTTTTATGAGAATGGGTAAATTTATAACGATGAAAAAAACAAATTAACAGCATAGAACGATAAATAGAGAGATAAAAAACACTAAATCCCAGAGTTAAATTCTATATGTTGCAACATCATGGATTTATATTTTGTTTTTGTTTTTCCGCGTTATAGTGATTTTGAAACCAACGTCTGCGTTTAAAAAATCACCACGCAGACACAATGGGCAAACGTAAACCGTTAAACGGCTTCTCGGAGGAAATGAAAATGGGTGATGCATTAGGTCTGATCGAAACCAAAGGTCTGGTGGCATGTATTGAAGCCGCTGACGCTATGTGTAAAGCCGCGAACGTTGAACTTATTGGCTATGAAAATGTGGGTTCAGGTCTCGTGACTGCGATGGTGAAAGGCGACGTAGGCGCAGTGAAAGCTGCAGTAGATTCAGGTGTGGAGTCAGCACAACGCGTGGGTGAAGTTGTTACATCGCTCGTGATTGCTCGTCCTCACAATGACATCAACAAGATTGTTATCAAACACAAGGCATAGTTTTTGCCTTAGGAGAACGTATGGGTGATGCATTAGGACTTATTGAAACTCAAGGGCTGGTGGCTTGTATTGAAGCTGCAGACGCGATGTGTAAAGCGGCAAATGTTGAGTTAATCGGCTACGAAAATGTGGGTTCAGGTTTAGTGACTGCAATGGTGAAAGGTGATGTAGGTGCCGTTAAAGCCGCTGTGGAATCTGGCTTAGAAGCTGCTCAACGTGTTGGTACTGTTGTGACTTCATTAGTCATCGCTCGTCCACATAACGATATTCAAAAAATCGTTGCCCAGTACAAAGTGACTGAATAACGAAGGAAATAAATATGAAAGAAGCACTAGGTCTAGTTGAAACCAAAGGTCTTGTCGCTTGCATTGAAGCTGCTGATGCAATGTGCAAAGCAGCCAATGTTGAACTGATTGGTTATGAAAACGTCGGTTCAGGTTTAGTGACAGCAATGGTGAAAGGCGATGTCGGTGCAGTCAATGCAGCGGTTGAGTCAGGTGTTGAAGCGGCAAAACGTATCGGCACCGTGGTGACTTCTCGTGTTATTGCAAGACCGCATAACGATATCGAGAAAATCGCACAACAGCATAAAGCCTAATTATTCAGGCGTGCTGTAAAGCAAAGAAATACGTTATTCAGCTAAATTTTTTAACTCCTGTATGGGGGAAAACATGGTTGCATTAGATAAAGATTTGCAATCCAGACAACTGGCTCGTGAGCTAGTTCGCAACGCGAAAAATGCACAACTTGTTTATGCTAAATTTTCGCAGGAAAAAATCGACAGTATTGTAAAACACATTGCATTTGAAGCGGCTCGTCACGCAGAAGAGCTGGCAAAAATGGCAAACGAAGAGACAGGCTTTGGTAAGTGGGAAGACAAAGTTCTGAAAAATACCTTCGCGTCATTGCGTGTGTATGAACATATGAAAGACATGAAGACCGTTGGCATTATCAATGACGATAAAGTGAAAAAAGTCATGGATGTTGGCGTGCCTTTAGGTGTTATCACGGCGTTAGTCCCTTCAACTAACCCAACATCAACCATTATCTATAAAACCCTAATTGCACTGAAAGCAGGTAATGCGATTATTTTCTCTCCGCATCCAAATGCAAAACAGTGCAGTTTCCGTGCGTTAGAAATTGTTAAAAAAGCAGCTTTAGAGGCTGGCGCACCAGCAGGTATTGTTGATGGTGTGACATTACTGACACTGGAAGCAACAAAAGAATTAATGCACAGCAAAGATGTGTCATTAATTTTAGCGACGGGTGGTGAAGGTATGGTGCGTGCCGCTTATGCATCAGGTACGCCAACCATCAGTGGTGGCCCAGGTAATGGTCCTGCTTTTATCGAACGCAGTGCTGATATCAAAAAAGCAGTGAGTGATATCATCACTAGTAAAACATTCGACAATGGAGTTATCTGTGCATCAGAGCAATCCATTATCGTTGAGCGTTGCATTTATAACGAAGTTCACCGCGAGCTGTTAGCGCAAGGTGCTTACTTTATGAATGACGAAGAAGCAACTAAAGTGGCTTCAATGTTACTGCGTGCTAACGGCACAATTAACCCAGCCGTCGTGGGTAAAGATGCGATTTATTTAAGTCAGCGTGCAGGTTTTAGTGTACCAGCAAATACGCGTGTATTAATCGCATTACAAGATACCGTTTCACCTAAAAATCCGTATTCACGCGAAAAATTATGCCCAATCTTAGGAATGTATATCGAAGAAGATTGGAAATCAGCGTGCGATCGCGTGGTGCAATTACTGACTAATGAAGGTTTAGGTCATACCTTAGTTATTCATACCAAAAATGAAGATGTTATTCGTCAGTTCTCTCTAGAAAAACCGGTCAACCGTATTCTGATTAATACCCCTGCGGCATTAGGCGGCATCGGTGCAACCACTAATATTACTCCAGCGTTAACCTTAGGCTGTGGGGCTGTAGGTGGCGGTTCTAGCTCTGACAATGTCGGCCCAATGAACTTACTGAATATTCGTAAAGTAGGTTATGGCGTGCGTACCGTCGAAGAGTTAAAACAACCTTGTCCTTTAGCACAAGAAGCTGCTCAATCTGCTGTTTCTGCTTGCTCTGTTTCCAGTGCAAATCACCAGACCAGCATTCTTGATGATGACCGTTTTCGTTCACCTTCTTTAACCCCTGTTCATGCTGAATGTGCTACGGCACAACGCCAAACTCAAGGTGATGATCGCTTTGGTGCATCTCCTTATGCAACAACGGTAAGTGCTTGCGCGCAACAAGTGATTGAACAAGGTGATATTACTGAAGAAAACGTGGAACGCATTATCAAGGAAGTTCTCGGACGTCTGAGTAAATAACTCATTGATATAAGGCGATATAAACCATGATCCTCGCAAAGGTAATCGGACACGTAGTAGCGACACAAAAAAGCCCAGAACTTAAAGGTAGCAATTTATTAATGATTGCCACTTTAGATGATGAGCTTAATCCACTGAAAAACAAAACCTATGTTGCAGTGGACAGTGTAGGTGCAGGTATCAACGACATTGTGTTGGCTGAAGAATACTTTGCACTGAACAAAGAACGTTACAAAGCGATGTCAGTGGTTGCCATTGTTGAGAAGGTTTATCGGGACAGTAAGGAGTAATAACGACATGAGTGAGTTTCTGATAAAACCCAAAATTCAGTTTGGCACCAATGCACTGAATTTTCTCTCTGGGTTAACTGCCCGCCGCGCATTTGTGGTGACAGATAAAGCAATGGTGAAGTTTGGCTTTGCAAATAAAGTTACCGATAAATTATTGCAACGGGGTATCGAGTTCCAAGTTTACGATGATGTTGCGTCAGATCCTGATATTTCAGCCATTGTGAGTGGTATGAAAATCATGGATGCCCATTATCCAGATTTGGTTATCGCACTCGGTGGTGGGTCGGTGATTGATGCCGCGAAAGCCGTTATGTACTCCCTCTGGCATACCCGTAAAGAGAGCAACAGAACAAAACCACAATTTATTGCGATCCCTACCACCAGTGGTACAGGTTCGGAAGTGACCTCTTTTTCAGTGATCAAATCACGCAGTGAAAAATTGGTCTTGGTTGATGAGTTTATGTTGCCTGATGTCGCCATTCTCGATCCTGAGTTGGTGAAGTCTGTACCGCCAGCAATTACTGCTGATACGGGAATGGATGTGCTTTGCCATGCGCTAGAAGCGTATGTTTCTAAAGCTGCTTCTGATTTTTCTGATGCAATGGCAGAGAAAGCCGTCAAGTTAGTGTTTGGTCATCTTATTGATTGCCATCATCAAGGCGACAACTTATTCGCTCGTGAAAAAATGCATAACGCATCTTGCATTGCGGGGATGGCATTTACTAACGCCTCGTTGGGTATTACACACAGTCTTGCTCACGCATTAGGCGGTGTCTTCCACGTTCCTCAC
Source organism: Proteus penneri (assembly GCF_003144535.1). Lineage (GTDB taxonomy): Bacteria > Pseudomonadota > Gammaproteobacteria > Enterobacterales > Enterobacteriaceae > Proteus > Proteus penneri. The sequence goes on from NZ_PHFJ01000010.1 coordinate 63,219, forward strand.
GGTCGAGCTAATGCGTTATTGATGACGCATGTTATTGCTTTTAATGCGAATTTTCATGGCGATTGCAATAGCGAAGCAGCAAAACGTTACGCCTATCTTGCTCAAAGCCTAGGACTTCCGGCTAATACGGTAAGAGAAGGGGTCACCAGTTTAATCGTCGCTATTAATGTATTGAAAGATGAAATGGGTATGCCGAAGAGTATTCGCGATACCGGTGTCAGTGAAGTGGACTTTTATGCCCGTTTAACGGAAATGGTCGGACAGGCTTTACGAGATAGCTGTACGCCGACAAATCCGCGTGACGTAAACACACACCAATTAGAAACATTGTATCGTCAGGCATTTGCCGGTGTATCACACAGTTAATGCTCAACCGAATTAATACCGATTAGGTCAAGTAAAGAACATCAGGAGAGCCTCACATGGCCAAATATTCTTTGACGCCACGCGTAAAAATGCTGGCAGAACGTTTAGTTTCACGTAATAGCTCCATCAGCGCAGAGCGTGCAACCATTTTTGACTCATTAGACAACAGCATTGCAGGTGTGCCTCAAGCGATAAAACCTGCGCAACGTTTTTATGAGTTTATCCGCCATTTTCCAAGCTACATTGCACAAGATGAACTGATTATCGGTAGCCAGTCATCAACACCACGTGGCGCGATTTTCCACACTGAAGAAGAAGTGCGTAGCGACTCTATCTACCGTTTCTTAAGTATTAACAATAGCGTTGCATCACCTGATTACATGCTGGTGGTAAACCAAGGTTTCTTAGCAATCAAAGCACAGCTTGAAGATAGAATTAGAAGCATTGGCAGTGCCGTAAATCGTAGCAGTATGGATGAAGCTAATTACTGTAAATCAGCGATTTATGCATGTGATGCAGCACTATATTTTGCACAAATTCTATCTGCAAAAGCAGAAAATTTAGCCGCAATGGAAGGTAATCCATACCGTAAAGCTGAATTATTAGATAGCGCAGCAATATTACGTAAAGTCCCTGCAAAACCCGCAGAAACTTTTAAAGAAGCGGTTCAAGTATTCTATTTGCTGCAATTAGTCTTACATCTGGAAAATGGTAGCTATGCCATTAATCCAATGGGATTTGATAAAGCAATTTATCCATTCTATCAACGTGATATAGACCAAGGTCGTTTAACACAAGCACAAGCGTATGAAATTATTGAAAGTGTATGGCTGAAATTAGCAGAGCTTTCCGAAGTACGTGCGACCAAAGAAATTGATGGTTATCCAATGTTTGATGCAATGACGCAAGGTGTTGATATCAACGATCCACGTGTCAGTATTAACGAACTGTCAGAGATGCTGTTATCAGCTCGCGCTAATCTGTCAACCTTACACAGTTCACTGCAAGTACGTTTATATAATGGTCGTGCGAATTCACAGCCTCAATACGCTGCACCTTCTGCAAACTTTGTTGCACCTAGTGCGGATGCTGGCGAATTCAAAGTAATGGAAGGTTTAACACCTCGATTACAACGTTTACGTAATCGCTATTTAGAAGCACGTCCAAGTGTCTCCATTTATAGAGCATTAGCATTTACTGAAATTGTCCGTAATAACCCAGGGTTACCACCCATTTTACTGCGCGCTAAAGCATTCCGTCGTGCATGTGAAACCGCACCTATCTTAATTCAAGATGAAGAGCTAATTGTTGGACATCCTTGTGGAAAACCGCGTGCTGGCGCTTTCTCTCCTGATATTGCATGGCGTTGGGTTCGTGATGAACTCGATACTATGAGTACGCGTCCACAAGATCCATTCCAAATTTCAGAAGAAGACAAAAAAGTTATTCGTGAAGAGATTGTTCCATTTTGGGAAGGGCGCTCTTTAGATGAGATCTGTGAAGCTCAATATCGCGAAGCGGGAGTGTGGGAATTTAGTGGTGAAACCTTTGTCAGTGATCTTTCTTATCACCAAATCAATGGTGGTGGCGATACTTGCCCAGGTTATGACGTTCTGTTATTCACCAAAGGTATGAACGGTATTAAAGCTGATGCGCAAGCTAAATTAGCTGAATTAAGCATGGAAAATCCAGCGGATATTGACCGTATTTACTTCTATAAAGCGTCGATTGAAAGCTGTGAAGGTGTGATTGCTTACGCTCACCGCATTGCAGAGCATGCGCGTGAATTAGCATCAAAAGAGAGCAATCCTCAACGTCGTGAAGAGTTACTGACGATTGCTCAGGTCAACGAAAACGTACCAGCTAACCCGCCTAAAACACTGCAAGAAGCACTGCAAAGTATCTGGACAGTTGAGTCACTGTTTGAAGTTGAAGAGAACCAAACGGGCCTTTCTTTAGGTCGTTTAGACCAATATTGCTTCCCAATGTATGAAAACGACATCAAATCAGGTCGTTTAACGCGTGAACAAGCACTGGAAATGATGCAAGCCTTTATCATCAAATGTGCTGAGTTAATGTGGATGTCGAGTGAGTTAGGTGCGAAATATTTCGCAGGTTATCAGCCATTTATCAACTTAACCATTGGCGGACAAAAACGCTCTGGTGGCGATGCATGTAACGACTTAACTTACTTAATTATGGATGCTGTGCGCTTTGTGAAAGTGTATCAACCATCACTTGCATGTCGTATTCATAACCAATCTCCACAGCAATATATGGAAAAAATTGTTGATGTGGTGAAAGCGGGTATGGGCTTCCCGGCATGTCACTTCGATGATTCTCATATCAAGATGATGTTGCGTAAAGGCTTCGATTTTGAAGATGCGCGTGACTACTGCTTGATGGGTTGTGTTGAACCACAAAAATCAGGCCGTATTTATCAATGGACATCAACGGGTTACACCCAATGGCCTATTGCGATTGAGTTTGTATTAAACCGCGGTCGTATGGTGTTGTTTGATAGCTATCAAGGTCTAGATACAGGTGATTTACGTGACCTGCGTACTTATGAAGATTTTGATCGCGCTGTAAAAGAACAAGTGGCACATATCATTCGTTTATCTGCAATTGGTACGGTGATCAGCCAACGTGTTCACCGCGATGTTGCACCGAAACCATTAATGTCTCTGTTGGTTGAAGGCTGTATGGAGCAAGGTAAAGACGTGACCGCAGGTGGTGCAATGGTTAACCATGGTCCAGGTCTGATCTTCTCCGGTTTAGCGACTTATGTCGACTCAATGGCTGCTATTCGTAAGTTAGTTTATGAAGATAAAAAATACACCTTAGAACAAATTCGTGACGGTCTATTAGCCAATTTTGAAGGTCATGATGAGCTTTTACGTGACTGCTTAAATGCACCGAAATTTGGTAACGATGACGATGTTGTTGACCAATATGCATTAGATATTACGGAATGGACTGAGCGTGAATGTCGTAAATATAAGATGCTCTACTCCACATTCAGTCATGGCACGCTATCTATCTCTAATAATACGCCAATTGGCGAGTTAACCGCGGCTACACCAAATGGTCGTTTGGCATGGAAACCATTATCAGATGGGATCAGTCCAACGCAAGGCGCGGATAAACATGGCCCAACAGCGATTATTAAATCAATCAGTAAAATGAATGTTGAAACCATGAATATTGGTATGGTTCATAACTTCAAATTCCTGAAGGGATTGTTAGATACCAATGAAGGTCGTCAAGGTTTAATTACCTTATTAAGAACGGCTTCCATTTTGGGTAACGGCCAGATGCAATTTAGCTATGTTGATAATGAAGTACTGAAAAAAGCGCAATTAGAGCCTGAAAAATACCGTGACTTAATTGTCCGTGTTGCTGGCTACAGTGCTTACTTCGTTGAATTATGTAAAGAAGTTCAGGATGAAATTATCAGTCGTACTGTGATTGAGAAATTCTAATCATAGCCATAGGGATGGCGCAGGCTATCCCTTTTAATCGACAAGATAAGATTTAAATTTATCGAACAGGGATGTTTGATGCAGATTTGGAGGCGTAAAGATGGAGACGGCGGCAGAAACAAGAGGTCGGATATTTAATATCCAGAAATACTCTATTTATGACGGTGATGGTATTCGTACTCTCGTTTTCTTAAAAGGCTGTAATATCCGCTGCCCTTGGTGTTCCAATCCAGAAGGTCTCAGCAGTGAATTTCAAGTGATGTACTCTCACGACAAATGTGTAGATTGCGGTAAATGTGTTGATGTTTGTCCTGCGGGTGTGCATTACATGACAACCAATGAAAATGGTAAGCAAGTTCACCGTGTTGATCGTGGCGTCGATTGTATCGGTTGTCGTAAATGTGAAGAGGTCTGTATCTCTGATGCGCTTGATATTATGGGAAAAGATGTTTCTGTCTCTGAGTTAATGAAAATCATCATGCAAGATTATGACTTTTACATCTCTTCTGGAGGGGGGGGGTCACAATCGGTGGCGGTGAAATGAGTTTACAAACTGATTTCGCGGTTGCGCTTTTACGAGAATGTAAAAAGATGATGATCAATACCGCTGTGGAGACTCAAGCGACCACTAACGTGGCGAATTATGAAAAATTAGCGGAAGTCGTTGATCAATTTCTGATTGATATCAAACACATTGATACTGCTCAGCATAAAGCGTTGTTTGGTATTGGTAATGAGAATGTCCGCCGTAATCTAGAGCGTTTAATGGATCTCGGTGCCAATGTGGTTATTCGTATGCCTTTAGTGCGAGGTTATAACGATTCTTATGATGCGATCACTGGTGCGATTAACTATGCAATGGAACTCTCAAAACGCGGTAATCTTCAGCGCATCGATATTCTTCCTTATCACCAATTTGGACGTAATAAGTACGAAAAATTGGAGATGATCTATCCAATAAAAGTCGATCCAAGTTATACGCCAGAAGAGCTAGATAGCTTAGAAGCCTTCTTTAAGAAATTTGATTTCGATATCCGTCTTGTCCGTCATTAAGTAGGAGAGAAAGATGAACAGTTTAGGTGTGATTGAAACTCGAGGATTAACCGCAGCCATTCAGGCGGCAGATGCGGCTTGTAAAGCGGCAAACGTGGAAATTATTGGATACCGAAAAGTAGGTTCTGGGTTGGTATCAATCTGTTTTCAAGGCGAGATCAGTGCAGTAAGAACGGCGGTTGATCATGGTGTTGATGTGGTTAGCCAAAAAGAGCTGGTTATTGGCTCGTTGGTTATTGCAAGACCAGAGCCAAGCGTTATTACTAAATTACTGACAATAAAAAGTAAGAAAAAATCGCCCGCTATTGCTGAAAAAGTGCAAGAAACCGCACTTGAAGCAGTCGTTGAAGACCCTGTTAAAAACGACGTTGAGAAGCTAGAGGCTGCAAAAGCTGTTGCAGATTTACAGGCTCAAAATATTGCCGCTGAAACTAAAGCTACGACAGACAAAGTACAAAGCAGTAAGAAAGAGATCAAACCAGAAGGCCGTAAAGGTAAAAAATAATGATTAATCAACAACTCATGGGAAAAATCCTCTCTCGTTTGCCTGTTCACGGCGTGATGTCGGGAGAGACGCAAGGAATGGCAATCCCTGTTGGTATTTCTAATCGACATGTGCATCTTTCACAACAAGATGTTGAAGCATTATTTGGCAAAGGTTATCAACTCACTCCGTTTAAAGATCTGAAACAACCGGGTCAGTTTGCAGCAAAAGAGTGTGTGATTGTTGTGGGATCTAAAGGTTCGATCAGTAAAGTTCGTGTTTTAGGGCCAGTTCGTCCACAAAGCCAATTAGAAATTTCAAAAGCTGACTGTTTTGCATTAGGTATAAAAGCACCAGTACGTGAATCGGGTGATTTAGTTGGTTCTGGCAATGCTGTTTTAATGGGGCCTGCGGGTCATGTGGAATTAAAAGAACAAGTCATTTGCGCACAACGCCATATTCATATGAGTGAAATTGATGCCAGAATGTTAAACGTTACGAATGGTCAAAAGGTACATGTAAAAACAGAAGGTGAGCGTAGCCTGATTTTTGATGAAGTCGTTGTTCGTGTCAGTGAGAAGTTTTCTTTAGAATTTCATATAGATACTGATGAGGCCAATGCGGCAGGGCTTCGTAACAACGATAGCGTATTTATTGTCAGTTAAGACAATGAGGTGACGTAATGGACCATCTGTTAATTGAAAGGATAGTGGCTGAAATAGAAAAAAGAATGAAAAAGTCGGTGTTGTTAGCACTTACACCTGCACCGGGATACCAAGATGAAATCTGTCAGCGTATCAACACATTTTCTCATGTTCGATTTTCTCTTTTTGTCACAGCACAGGCACAAGTCAGTCATGATTTGTCGAAATGGCGTCATCTAGGAGAAATGTATAACGCGGGTGAGTTTGATATTAATACGTTATCTTCTTATCACGCTTTATTCATTCCTTATTTCGATAAAAAGCTGGTGGGAGAGATTATTAATGGTCTATTTATCAGTGAAGAAGGGAAATTAATTCATTCTGCGCTTGCTAAAAATATTCCTATTATAGCATTACCTTATTTTTGCCAACCAGAAAGTGAATTAAATGAGATTTTAGGTTTAAATAAAAATAAAGAATACAACCTGCTTATTCAGGAAAATATTAGCCGATTAAAATCAATGGGGATTATGTTTCATTCTATAAATAATGTTGAAGCTAATTTAATAAACCATGATATTAACCATCAAGCTAAACCTGAACATAAACCTGAAATTAAACAAGAGAATAATAATCGCTATATTACTTTAAATGAAGTAATGAATAATCCTGGAGAATATCATTTATCGCAAGATAAATTGACGGATTCTGCTATTGAATATTTAAAAAGCTTAAAAAATTAATATTAAACTATATCTGATAACTCAGGAGTCTTATTATGTCCCCAAAAGCAAAATCATGGCTTTGGATGTTGGCGGTTATTATTTCAGAAACCTCAGCAACCTCTACCTTAAAAATGTTTGATAATAGTGAGGGTACCACTAAAACATTATTATTAGGCTTAATTGTTGTTCTTTATGTTATTTGTTATTACTCATTATCGCGTGCAGTAAAAAATATTCCGGTTGGTTTAGCTTACGCAACATGGTCTGGTACAGGCATATTAGTTGTATCAACATTAGGTATGGCATTTTATGGCCAACATCCTGATACTGCGGCCATAATCGGTATGGCTGTTATTGCCAGTGGTATTGTGATTATGAATCTCTTCTCGAAAATGGGTTCTGAAGAAGAGGAAGAAGAAACAACTGAAACCTCTAATATTAAACAAACTGCATCGCCAGTTAATAAATAAGTCTATTTCTTGATAAATATTTTTTAATAAATCTATTTTTAATAATAGTTATTTTATTAAAACAAATAAGGATAACAATTATGTTTACCGGATTCTTATGGTTGGCGCTGTCTATTGGTTCTGAAATCACTGGTACGTCAATGATTAAAAAAAACAACGGTTTTAGTAAATTAGCCCCTTCTGTTTTAGTTATTGCTGCTTACTGTATTTGTTATTTCGCCTTAACACGCGCAATGGGATATATCCCTGTTGGTGTTGCTTATTCACTATGGTGTGGATTTGGTATTGTCGGTGTGACCTTAGTGGCGATGATTTTATATAAGCAAAAACCAGATTTACCAGCCATATTCTCTATGGCATTGATTATCTCTGGCGGGATAATTATGAATACCTTCTCTACTATGTAGTTGCATATTAATTATTTTTAATAGAAACACTGAGTGTTAGGTGAAATAGACTCAGTGTTTTTATTTTTAAATATATAAATTATTATATATCAATTTGATAATCTGATTTTAGTTAATAATTTTACTTTTGTTCTTTTTATTTGAGCCAAAAAATTTAGAGTCATTAAGCATGAGCTCTAATATAAACTCATCAGTTAAATCATCTGGATGTGAGCAGACATAAGCCATCACTTTTTTACGTTTAGGTATAATGAACTGAGTAAGATCTCGAAAAGCTTTTGATTCTACAGAAGATAGCCCATCTTCTAACATACTTTTGGGATGGACTATAACAACGTAGTTAGGAGGGAGAATATGCCACCATAAAGGAATAGGGGCGAAAAGACGTTTTACGCCCGTACATAACGTTTTTCCAGCGGGTATCATATTACCTATTAATAAACGGCGTGTTGTAAAAGGTGTTTCCGCTAATTCGACAACTTCTCGGTGTGTTTCTATATCACGAATAATCATTTTATTTTCCCAAATACGGATATAGAGGTAGCAGTTGTTCATTATGTTGTTCCTTAACTTTAGTTTACTTAAATTAATAATTAAGCTTATTTTAAATAGGTTAATCGAATTTTATTTCAAAACAGACCTGAGTTTATCTTGATAACTTTAAAGATAAAATCCCCATTGCCATTCACAATGGGGATTGGTTTTACGACATGACTGTTTTTTATTTTTTAGGTTTACTGCTCACTGATTTGCTGTAACTGTTTTTGACGTTCAGTTTGAGCGCTGATTTGATGATTTCGCGCTAAGAAACTATACATCGTTGGTAGCACAAACAGGGTAAACAGGGTGCCAACTAACATACCAGAGATAATAATCAGCCCTAGACTATAGCGACTATTTGCTCCAGCACCACTGGCAAATAAAAGTGGAATGAGCCCAATAACCATTGCCGCCGTGGTCATTAATACAGGACGTAAGCGGATTTTTGCTGCTTCAATAATGGCATCTCGACGGTTTAGATTTTTATGAACTTGTAATTCATTAGCAAATTCCACCATTAAAATTCCGTGCTTACTGATAAGCCCTATTAGTGTGACTAAACCAATTTGAGTGTAGATATTTAGTGTTACCATCCCTAAAGCGAGAGGGACTAATGCGCCGCAAATTGATAGCGGTACAGTAACTAAGATAATCAAAGGATCGACTAGGCTTTCATATTGCGCAGCTAATACTAAGTAAATAATGATAAGTGCTGCAATAAAGGCAAAGACTAGTGTATTTCCTTCTTGGGTAAATTGGCGGGAATCAGATTGCCAATCATGACTAAAACCTGCGGGTAATGAATCTGCCACCGTTTCAAGAAAAGCGACCGCTTGTCCCATCGTGACGCCGGGGGCGGGGATCGCTTGGAAAATAGCTGCGTTTTGTTGATTAAACTGTGTCAGTTTATTCGGTTCAACTTGAGTCGTAATATTCACAACGGTTGATAATGGAATTAACACATTATCTTGAGTACGAATATAGTGCCCTGCAAGTGCTGCTGGCGTTAAGCGTTGATGGCGTACACTTTGTGGGATCACATCATAAGAGCGACCATCCATACCAAAGCGATTGATATAGTGTTCACCCACTAATAGTGAAAGTGATTCACCAATATCTTGCATACGAATGCCTAAACTATTGGCTTTAGCTCTGTCTATGGCAACTTGAACAACGGGATTGTTGTAATCTAAATCGCTATCCACCACGACAAACAAACCGCTTTCTCTTGCTTGCTGTTTGATTTGTTCCATTGTTTCAAACAAAACGGGATAACCTAATGGGCTACGTAACACCATTTGTACAGGCAATCCACCCACTGAGCCGGGTAGAGAAGCTAATTGGAAAGCAAAAATACGGGTACCTTCCACATTATTGACGCGATTTTGCAAATCAGCTTGGATTTGATCTGCATTGCGATCACGTAAATCCCAACCATCAAAGTTAATACCACCAAAGCTGGCTGAAGGCCCATCTGTACCGTTAATTATCCAAGTGCTGTCTGTTTCAGGCAGACTCATATAAATTTCATCAAGCTTTTGATTAAATCGTTCAGCATAGGCAAGATTTGCATGTTGTGGTGCTTTTACCGCGGTTAAAACGCTCGCCTGATCTTCTGAAGGCGCTAGCTCTTGTTTTGTCTGGCTATATAAAAACGGCAAGCTGACAAATACAGCTAAGGCGAAAATAACAGTTAACCAGCGATTAGCTAACGAAAAATTGAGTATGTAACCATAATGATGAGCTAATTTATCAAAGACATACTCGGCTATTTTAGCCATTTTGCCTTCATTTTCTTTTGGTTTTAGCATTAATGAGCTCATCACGGGGGATAGTGTTAATGCCACAATACCGGATACAATCACACTACCTGCCAGTGTTATGGCAAATTCTTTAAATAATGCGCCCGTTAATCCAGCCATTAAACCAATCGGAGCATAAACAGCCGCTAGCGTTATGGTCATTGCAATAACAGGGCCGGCTACTTCTCTTGCCCCCACTAAAGCGGCTTGAACAGGTGATAATCCCTCTTCAATATGGCGATGAACATTTTCAACAACCACTATCGCGTCATCTACCACAAGTCCAATGGCTAAAACCATTGCCAGCAAAGTGAGCAAATTGATACTAAAACCAAAGGCAAGCATTAATCCGGCAGCACCTAACATTGATAACGGAATGGCAAGTACAGGAATAAGAACAGAACGGAACGATCCCAAACAGAGATAAATAACCGCGATAACGATTAAAATCGCTTCAATTAAGGTTTGTACTACTTGATTAATAGAGGCTTTGATAAAACGTGAAGTTTCAAATGCCAGTTCTACATCGACGCTCGGCGGTAAGGTTTTTTGAATATCAACAAGATGTTCGCGAATGCCATCAACAATCACTAACGGATTACCTGTTGGTGTCGGGAATAAACCCAAAAATACCGCTTTTTTACCATTCATAATACCGCTAGTTTCAGTGGCCGCAGCACCTAGCTCGACGGTACCAATATCACGTAAGCGGACAAGATTATTACCATCATTAATGATAACCATGTCTTTAAATTCTTCGACATTAGTGAGATCGGTATTGACATAAACGTTGGCAATGACAAACTCGCCTTCTACTTTACCGGGTGCCGCTTGATAGTTATTACGGCGAACAGCCTCTGCCACATCGCTCGCTGTTAAGTTGCGACCAGCCAGTTTATCTGCATCTAACCATAAGCGCATGGCCAATTGTTGACCACCAAATACTTGCACTTTAGCAACACCATTAATGGATGAGAACATCGGTTCAACAACGCGAGAAAGGTAGTCTGTGAGTTCAGGAATAGAAAGCTGTTCACTTGAGAACCCCACATAAGCTACGGCTGTAGACTCTCCTGATGAAAGCTCGATTACCGGATCATAAGCTTGTTCTGGCAACTTATAACGAACTTGATTTACCTTAGCCATTACTTGCGTCAAGGCTTGAGTAGGGTCGCGGTTTAATTCCATTCTGACGGTAACTAAGCTTTTACCTTGTACTGAAGATGAAGAAATATAATCAACTCCCTCAACAGAGGAAACCGCTTGTGTAATTGGCTGAGTTACAAATCCCTGCATCAACTCAGACGATGCACCAGGATAATCTGTTGCGATCGTAATCGTTGAGTTTTGTAACATAGGGTATTGGCGAACGGGTAGCTTACTGAATGCAAATGCACCCAGTAACAAGATCAATGTGCTAACAACTAATGCCAAAACAGGTCGCCGAACAAAAATATCGGTAAACTTCATTATTAACTCCCGTTATGGTTTTGTTGTCGCAGATTGAGCTAGCGCTAATGTATCTTGCTCAATAGGTTCAATTGAGATGCCATCACTTAATTTAATTTGGCCAGATGAGACAATTTGATCACCAAGGGTTAAGCCTTCTTTTATCTCAATCATGCCGTTGTAGCGCAATCCAACTTTCACAGAGACACGCTTAGCGATAAGGTTTTTTTGATTGTCAGATTGCGCTACAAACACGGTATCTCCATAGGCAGTATAAGTAACTGCCGTTTCTGGTACGGTTAATACCATAGGACTATCTGGAGAAGTAACTTGCACACGAGCAAACATGCCCGCTTTTAATTTGTTATCGGTATTAGGTAAAACAGCTTGTACTTGTACGGTGCGAGATGGACCAATAAGAGGATCGACGGCATTAATAGAGCCTGTAAATACCATCTCTGGATAAGCATCGACCTCGATATTGATGGGCTGTTTTGCGGAAATTTTGGGAGCAGCTTGTTCATCAAGTGAGAAATTGAGTTTTAAATGACTCGCATCGACTAAAGATGCAATACGTTCACCCGCATTGAGGTACTGTCCTTCATGAACAAGTTTTATCCCGACAATGCCATCAAAAGGCGCTTTTATTGCTTTCTGTGCAATTCGCGCTTTTACTTCACGAATGGATGCGGCAATCATATCGCGCTCAGATAATGTACTGTCTAATTGCGCAGCGGCTGCGACATTTTTACTATAAAGCTGTTTTGTACGGGAGTAGAGTTTATCCGCGTTAGTTAATTGTGCTTGTAAACGCAATAATTCCGCTTGTTCAGGCTCATCATTTAATTTAGCTAAAACTTGGCCGGCTTTAACAGTTTGCCCTGACTCAAAATTAATCACAGCAATTCGACCATTGGTTTCAGCGGCTAAATACACTTGGCGCGCGGCTTCTAGTTCACCAACTCCTTGCATATTGTTTGGTAATTTTGATGATTGTACAGTTGCTAATGCCACTTTAGTGGGTGGATAAGCGAATTGCTGAGATGCATCTTCATCAGATGATGTTGTTGCATAAACCATTGCACCAGCACTGATTAAAAAGAGTGAGGCACATACCGTGAGAGTGAGTTTTTTATTCATACTATTGTTGTTTCCATAGTGATTATTTTTATATTTTTTATCGTTTTTATGCGTCAGTTTTTTTCCATAATGCTCTGAAATGACTTGCCATTGCCGTAGTGATTAATCCTCCAATAACAGAGGTATGCTCGATTGCGAAATACATCGACAACATGGCCTTATCTCCCGTCATATTCCAAAACGTATGTACAATCACAATGGTCAAAAATAGGAAAACAGCGAGCGCTCCAGCACCTAGCCATAAATAACGATCGAAAAGGACTAATAAAGAACCTGAAAATAAAACGATCGCAGTGGCAATATTAAAAAACCAGTCTGGAGTTAATCCTGCTGCACGCATCTCAGCCAAACTATTTTGGTAATCAAACACCTTGGCAAAACCAGAGGAGAGAAATAAAACAAGAATGAGTAATCTGGCGATAAACCATAAAGCGCGGCTTTCAAGAATACGTGCAATTGAATTAGGCATTTTTCTATCCTCAATAATCTTCAATACAAAAGTCGGTATCCCACTGACTTGACTTCATGAGAGGAGAGGACTATAAAACCTCAAGTTAAGTTGAGGTCAAGAGGAAAGAATGAAAAAAGAGAAAATAGATTTCAATAGAGCACTTACCGTCGGTGAGGTAGCAAAACGTAGTGGTGTTGCGATTTCAACGTTACATTTTTATGAAGAAAAAGGATTGATAGAAAGCTATCGAAGTGCAGGTAATCAGCGGCGTTATCCACCAGTTGTATTGCGCTATGTGGCAATTATCAAGGCGGCTCAAAGTACGGGAATTCCGTTAAAAGAAATCCAAGAAATATTGGGAAAGTACCCGCCAAATAGTAAATTAACGGCAGAACAATGGCACGAAATATCAACGGATTGGAAAGTGCGACTCGATGAACGCATTCGCCGTCTTAAACGATTACGTAACGGGCTTGACCACTGTATTGGCTGTGGTTGTTTATCATTGAGTGATTGTCCGTTGCGCAATCCTGATGATATTTTAGGTGAAAAGGGGGCAGGGCCTCAGATCCTATAATCAAAATGAAAACGATGCACTATCTGGTTTGAAAAATCCCTCATAGTCTTCTTGGTTATCAGTCATACCCAGTAAATCAAGTGTGAATTGGTGATAGAAACCTTGGTAAGAAAGAAATGAAATAAGCGCTTGATTAATAGTCTCTTTATTTTCTGTATCATCTAATACACTCTGTTGATGCGCATACATTAATATGCTTCGTTGGCGATTCTCTTTAAGTGTTTGATTACCATCATTCATAACATCATATTGATTTAGGAAATTAAGGATAGCCTTTGTATCATTGATGCCTTGATCTTGTAATTGCTGATAAAAATCTCGATTAAGAAAAGGCGCTAAAATATCACTTTCTGTAGCCCTAGGAAGGGGCACTGGTTGATTCTCTATTGCTTCTGTTTTATCTGTATTTATTCTTGAAGATAAATGAGATAGTGGCTGTGTATAGGAAGGATCAATCTTCATTAGGGAGGTCTCTTTGAGTTTGATTTTCATCTTGGCTTTCTAATAATTCAAACTGTTGAATATAATCAATTAAACGCGTTTTAAGATCTTGAGAAAATGCGAGTTGATTTTTTTCAGTATAAGGCCGATGAAATTGAGATTTGAGATCTTGCATAAAAAGAGGAGGATCAAAGAAAAGGATTTGTGATCCTGCGCTGACAGAAATTGTCGTATTATCATGGGGAATTAATTCAATATTTTGATCACTCAGTGTTTCTTCTAAATAAGGTTGTAAGGTTTTAGGAATATTAAGTGTGAGTTTATGATCAAAAGGGCTTGCGGCAATAAGTTGTTTTGTTAGTTCTATTTGCATATCCGGTGACTGGAAATATTGAGCAACTGTCCTTGTGATCAACTCTCTTTGTTTTATTTCATAGTTGAATAAATGAGTTTGATACTGAGAGAACAAGGTTAATATATCTCCCAATAGTGCTTTCAGTCCTTCGCTATAGCCTTGCCTAACCACAGCATCATGATGTAATTTAAGTTTTTTCTCAGTATCGCGAATAAGTTTTTTCGCATTATTTTTTGTCGCGAGATTTATTTTATGGATATTATCCAATTGTCGGATATAACGGGCGCGAATAAGCACCCCTTCACAGGTATAATCTAGCAGTTTTTCATGCACAGAACGCAGCATAATTAAGCACCAAAAGAAAAAGTGAGCGTGATAAAGATAAATCCGTTGATAACTCTAATTGGGACTGATTTATAGGAAAACAGAGTTTAAACCGTTGTGCTAATGCGACTGAAATAGAGTGAATAAAAGTAAATAATAATTGATAACCTATTGTGATAGGGGCTATCTCGTTATTATCATTTTTATTTTCCTCATTTATCAAAATGACTGGTCTTAAAGAGAGAAACGCTTGCAATGATGATGGCAGTTGATAGTAATCACCTGAGTGTAAAATATATTGAGGTGAGTAAAAATAACCTAAAAATAGAGCACATTGAGGTAATAACGACCATTGAGTAAATAGTTTTTGGGCGACAAGGTCGGTTTCTATATCGCAGTCTATTTCAGTGATCAGTTTATGTTCTTTAATTAATTGATAATTAGCAAATTGCTGCCAAATAAGTTTATCATCGAGAGTTGCTACTGTTTTATTGTCTGGGTGAATGTATTGTAATGGTTCATACATCACGGTAGAAATTTTCTCAAACTGTTGAAGAGAGAATGTCATCTTTTTTCTCCTTCATCATCAGCTTTTTTTGGCGATACTTTATAAAAATAAATATTGTAATGAACAGTAAGCCAATAAAAAGTGGACCTAACAACCACCAATAATTAAAAGTGATAGCACTATTTTCATCAGTAGTGAGAGGTTTTAATACATTTAATTTATTGATATTGCGTGGATAAAGTAGAACAGTAATATTATCTTCATTCATATCGTTAAAGGAATTATGAATAAAAGCGCGAATATCTTCACCAAGTTGTTCTGCATCAGGCACACTGTCTTCATAAAAAATTATGGCAGATGCGTGAGGAGGAGGAATAATGCGCTCTGAGGGGGAAATAGGATAACTAATATGCACTCTTGCATCGATAACACTTTCAATGGTGAGTAATGATTGTTCTAATCGCTGCTCAATAGCCGAAATTAACCGTGCTTTTTCTGCCTGTGGTGAAGACACCAATGCATCAGAAGGGAATATTTGGGTAATTTCAACCCGCGTATTACTAGGCAATTGATACTGTTCCAATATTTGAATCGCGACAGCAACATCTTCTTTTTTAACTGACACATCAAATAATCCTTTGCCTAATGCGGTTTGGGTACTGGTTATTTGATGCTTTTGTAATACAGCTTGCACTTGTGTTGCTTGACGCTGATTCAGACCGGTTAATAATGACTGCTCTTTACACCCAGTTAATAGTGAAACCAGACAAAATAATAACATGCTTAATAAATATCTGGTTTTCATCACTATTGCGCCTTTAGTAGGGTTTCTACGATATTCAATGATTTTCTTGCCAAGGTACTGGCTAAATTCATGGTAATGGTATAATCATTTAGCGTGGTTTGTAGCTTGGTATAGCTATGAACATCAGAAAGCTGACTTAATGTTGCCAGTTTTTCATGTATTTGAGTTTCATACTGAAAACTACTGGCAATATTTTTTGTTATTATTGACGATAATGAATCTTCATTATCTGTCGTTTCAGATAACGCAGATAAATTAACTGTAGAAACAGGTAAAATAGCCATAAATATCCTTTATATAATTTAAAATTAACGCATATTACCAATAATACTCATGGCTAAGTCTTTAACGACTTTAATCGATGTTGATTCAGCATTACGTGTAATATTGTATTCAGCTAACCTTGCTTGATAGTCTGCTAATGCGGCGGCATTCGAGGTATCTGCTTTTAAAGCATCAAGTGCTGATTTTAATGCATCACTTTGATTTTTAACTGGGTCTTGAAAGTAATCGTCTATTTTTTTAATTGAGCTTACATCATCGGTCACTGAATTATTTGCCATAATATTAATCCTCTGAATATTTATGATTTTATGTTAATGAAATCCGAATATTATCCCTTGGGAAAATAACGGTGTTGGCTATCAATAAAAATATATCCGTTCTCTTCTTGTAAAGTTGCTTTATTGATTAAATCAGGATTACCTATACTCTCACGGTAAAATATAAATTTTCTGCCAAAAATAAAGGTTTGTTTTTTTATAAATTGCTCAAATTTTATTTTGCTTTCTTTATTCAAAACATCATCAAATATAAACGTGATCCCATTCTTATCTTCTTTTATTTGATAACTGACTTTTTTTATAAAAGAGAGTGTATTTACCTCTTCAATTAAACTAGGAATAGATATGGCTTTGATAGTTGGTTGGCAAAAGGTAGAAAACTGTTGTTGAATAACTGAACTGATTTTATCTTTTTCATGATTATTATGATAAACAAAAGATATTATTGGATTTGAATTATTTTTAATTATTATATTGTTTGTTATTTTACTCTCTTTATTAAAGATAAGATTTAATTTTTTAATATCTATATATGAATATCGACTGTTATTATTGTTTGTTTTAACCCATTCAGGCACGCTATCGTCATAGAGGCAATAATGATTTTTTAAACCTAAAAAATAGTGATAGTTTTCTACTGATAACGTTGGTTCTGGTATGATGTTGTTAACTTCTTTTTTGTTAAAAAATAAAAATGAAATAGATAATAATGAAAAAAAGATAACTATTATCAATATAATAGCTATCTTTTTTCGGGGGGTAATGTTAGATGATTTATTCTTAAATACTAATAGCTCTTTTTCCAAGTTATCATTTTTACTAATTAAAAACATAGGGATATTATTAAAATAAATAGGTTTATTAAAATATATATCCATTTCAACACCTATTTCATTCGCTATCACACTCTCTTCTATAACTAATGTACTTTGATCTTCTTCTGTATTTTTTAGTTTGACATTCACTTTTTTAACCAATTCTTCATCACTGCATGGAATGTAAATCTGATTTGCATCATTATTATGTATTTTATTTCTCTTGTTGTATGTTGATATTGAATATTCATTTGGAGTTAATGATATTTTTGTATACTTTAATGGTCCATTCAAAATATATAAATAATAAAGCATAAATATATCCTAGAAGTTATCGTGCCTATTTATTGTGTGAATTAATATTGGTCTTCAATATTGAAATGTTTTTTTTAAAAAAAGAACAGGTTTTTTATTTGCTAATTTAAGGTGTGTTTTATAAAAATATTTTGTAAAATATAAACTTTCTGCTTTAATTATACATTTTTATCACTAATTATTGATGGTATTATTCGAAGAACATGCAAATCATAACACGTAAATTGTATTCCGTTAGCGATATTGTATCGTTATCTTTTTCATTTTTGAGTTGATTTATATTTTTGAGGTTTAAATTATGTTGATAAACGATATAAAAATAAGTGGAGATAGAAATATCTTAATGGGGAATTCATTATTTTTTTGTATTCCCTTGAATAATGAATCATCAATTAAAATAAGAGATGGACAATTTACAAAAATGATAAAAGGAAGTGCTTTTATTTATAATGCTAAAAATAGTGATGTTGTTTTTCAGTCTGATAATCAAAGTTGGAAAATGGAAAAAAGATCTTTTTTTATCTGCGCCAGGTTATTAGCCTTTATTGATTATGCTCGTGATTTTTCAAAAATGACAGCAATAGGCACTGAATTTGATATTAATCAGCAGATTTTTTATATAGAAAGTAGAGAGGGATCATTAGAGTACATATTAATTAGCGAAGCTTTAAAAGAGAATAGCCAATTAGAGCCTCTTTTTGTCACCATAAGACATAGCGAAAGCTATTGGCTTGTATTACATCTCATCAGTTATTTAGATGAGAAAAAGAGTAATATTGCTCAAATTGGAGAGCGCTATGGTGTATCAGGCACGCATTTTAGAAGACTTTGTAAACGTTATTTAGGTAATTGTGGTAAAAGCCAATTACGTTCATGGCGAGCAGCATCATCGATTCTGACTACTTTATCAACAAGTGAATCTTTGACACAAATTGCAGTAGATAATGGATTTAGCTCTGCATCCCATTTTTCTAATGAAATAAAAACACTGTTTGGTATTACACCGACGGAATTTCGTCGAATTGGTCACCTTCTCTATGAAAATAAAAAATAATATTTGCTGTGCTATTGGGCTATCAATTTGTTGTAGTTTAACTTTTCCTGTTCAAGGTGCAGAGGGAAAAGTTATCTACACACATCAGGTAAAAAAACCTGATATGTTTATTGCTGTTGATACTCGTATTGAGCAATTTTTCTTTGTGTTATCAGATAAATTAGATAAACCATTTATTTTAAGTAACGCTGTAAAGAAAAAAAGAGTGACAGGGAATTTTGATATTTCTTCACCTCAGGATGCTTTTGATTTGATGGTGCGCAGAATGTCATTACTCTATTTCAATGATGGGGAATCTATTTATGTTTATGATAATAGTGAGATCCAACAAGAACTATTCCAAGTAAAAAATATTGGAATGAGTGAAATCAAAGAATATCTTCAAGATGTGGGTCTATTTGATGCTCGTTTCCCATTACGTTCAGGGCAGGATCAGCGTACTTTTTATATTTCAGGACCTCCTGTTTATCTTAAATTAGTTAAAGCGGCTGCTGACTATCTAGATAATGCGGTTCAGGAACAAATCTATGAAAATATAAGTAATCAAGTACCAACAGGTAGCTCTCGTTATGGAGAGGAATTTGTGCAAGTATTTGCACTAAAAAATACCTTTGTGCAAGATAGAACTTATTATTTACGAGATGAAAAAATTGTATTACCAGGTATTACAACGGTACTCCAGCAGTTATTTATGTCTCAAGCAGGAACACCAATAAAGCGCACTTACTCTTCAAGAAATAATACTGTAGAAAGGGAAAGTGAGGTCTCACAGCCTACAGATAATAATGACAATAACTTATCAGTCACACCCGTTATTACACAAATGGGGAGATATCATGTTGAATTGGTTCCTTTACCTGCAGCAAATAGCTTATTAGTTAAAACCAGTCGAGAAGGATTGGAATTAGTCGGTTCCTTGATTGACCAACTGGATAAACCTAAACGACAAGTTGAACTATCTCTATGGATTATTGATATTTCAAAAAATAAAGCGGATAGCTTAGGTATTGATTGGCAAGCAGGATATAGCTCAGGCAATCACTCTTTCTTTTTTAATACATCAAGTTTAAGTGCTGCATCAGGTTTGAATTTCTTAGGAAAAATAAGAGCATTGACAGAAGATGGCGATGCCAAAATGGTTTCTCGTCCTATTTTATTAACTCAAGAAAATACTCCAGCAATTTTTGATAATAACACCACCTTTTATACTCAAATTAAAGGTGAGCGTGTTGCAACATTAGAATCGACAACTTTTGGGACGATGATGAGCGTATTGCCAAGAATTGGCAATTCTAATAAAGAAATTGAAATGATCATCAATTTGGAAGATGGGGCAGAAAAAAAAGATGATAAAGCAAAAGATGAGACGGTTGAAAGTTTACCTGTAATTAACCGTACTAATATTAGTACCGTCGCACGAGTTTCAGAAGGGGGAAGCTTACTAATTGGTGGCTATACTCGTGAAGATAATATTAATGCTGAAACTAAAATTCCCGTATTAAGTTCAATACCTTTGATTGGCGGGTTATTTAGTTATAAATCAGATAATAATAAAAAGATGGTGCGCATTTTTATGTTACAACCTCGTTTATTAGATAATACAGAAACTGATTTATCCGAATCAATAAGCCAAAATCCATTTCAACCAATGGATAAAAAAACAACACAAGCATTGCAACAACTTCAAGCTTTTATGGGGTAATGTGATGATTGCGCCAATTAACTCTTCCATACCGATTAGACAGGAAACAAAAGAAAATAACGTTAGCCGTAAAAATCAGCAAGAAACGGAATATAAGCAACCTAAAATTTCAGAAAAGCAAAATTACCAAAATCAATTAGCTGATATTGCTGATGATATGTCGATGGTTGTGACTCAATTTTCTCAACGCTATGGAAAGTGGTTAGATAAAAAAGCCAATCGGGGAAAAAGTACACTCTATATAACGGAAGATGGATCAGATAAAAAACTCAATAAAGCTTTGTTAATGTTTAAAAAGTCAGGTCAAAGTCTTCAGGAGCTTCTTGCTTATTTACGGCAAATGTTTCCTGATGAAAGTGACCTCGTTATGGTATTACGCGAGTTATTAAGAAAGAAAAAACTCGGTGCTCAGTTAGATGCTGGAATAGAAAATGAAATCGCTCGATTACTTGAGGGGAAAAATGCCAAGAATATTAAAGCAGGGATAAATATTGCTTTAAAAGCCAAAACATTTGCTAAGTTATTAGCATTAAACCCCACAGTATTACGAGATTTATATCGAAGTTATATTAATTTAGATATAGAACCGATCTTTTTCTTTCAGATGTGGATGGAAGAATATGATATTAAACAATGCACAATTATTTTGACATTTCTTTCCCAAAGTTTGTTATGTGATATGCAATCTTTAATGCCAAGTTGTGCTCAAAGTTCTGAATTTGGACAATTGTTAGAGCGAGTCAATAAACTAAGGGAATTATATAGTTTTATAGAATTAAGTATGAGTTTTTTTAAGAATATAGAGTTAAAAAACACCATATCAGAAAAACAACTCTATCAATTAATATTATATGGCATGACATATCCAGGAGATATGAATAAATATTTAATCTCATTATTATCAGGTGAGTGGGAAAAGTTATTAATAACTATAAAAATGAAGTTATTACAGGGAATAAGAAACATGTTTAATAAGTTTCCGGAGAACTTATTTTTATCTGATGAGTTTAGAATTGAGTGCCAAATGATTATTCAAAATATTATAGATAAATATATAAATATAGAAAAATACCACTTAAGAAAATCAATATAAATATAATGTTAAACATATTTTAATGGATATAAATTATGGTTTATAAATTTCTTTCTGCCATTAGAAATCGTCCTGAACTTATTGTATTAGCTGTTATGGTTTTAGTAATCATGATGCTAATTATTCCGCTTCCAACTTACATCGTCGATTTTCTTATCGGGTTAAATATTACTATTTCTCTTTTGATTTTTATGAGTTCTTTTTATATTACCCGAATCTTAAATTTCATGACATTCCCTGCATTATTGCTGATAACCACTCTTTTTCGCTTAGCACTTTCTATTAGTACTAGCCGTTTAATTTTACTTGATGCTGATGCAGGTGAAATTATTACTTCATTTGGTGAGTTTGTTATTGGTGAGAATCTGGTCGTCGGATTTGTGGTTTTCTCAATTGTCACTATTGTGCAATTTTTGGTTATTACCAAAGGTTCTGAACGTGTTGCAGAAGTTGCAGCACGTTTTTCATTGGATGGTATGCCAGGTAAACAAATGAGTATTGATGCTGATTTAAAATCCGGCATCATTACTAATGATGAAGTAAAAATAAGGCGTAAAGAATTAGGGCAAGAGAGTCAACTTTATGGTTCATTTGATGGTGCAATGAAATTTATTAAAGGTGATGCAATTGCCGGTATTGTTATTATTTTTGTCAATCTTATTGGTGGCATTTCTGTTGGTATGGCTCAAATGGATTTATCGATTTCACAGGCTTTACATACCTACACATTACTGACCATTGGTGATGGCTTAGTTGCTCAAATTCCAGCATTACTTATCTCTATTAGTGCTGGTTTTATTGTTACTCGTGTTGGTGGTGAAAATAAAAATTTAGGTTTTAGCATAATGAATGAGCTATTAGCTCAAGATTTTGCTTTATTGGTGACAGCGGTACTGGCATTTATTATTGGTTTTTTACCAGGTTTTCCAACACCGGTATTCCTTATTCTTTCTGCGATCATTGCCTTTTATTTCTTTAAAAAAAATAGGGGAAATAAGAAGAAATCCACAGCATCATCGACAACAGAAGAAGGAGGAAAAAATGAAGAGGGAGAAAATAAAAAAGGACTTATTTCTAATCTTTTTTCAGGAAAGAAAAATGAAGAAGAAAATAGTTTACTTACAGAAACGATCTCTTTAGAACAAGCAGAAACTTTACCTTTAATTGTTACTGTTTCCACGACAAAAAAAGATTACCTAACTAAAATTGTTTTTGAGAAATGGCTTAAAAAAGAGTTTATTTTACAATATGGTGTTTTGCTACCTGATATTGTGATCCACTATTCTGATGTAATTGAAGAAGACAGGATAATCATTTTAATCAATGAAGTAAAAGCCGACGAATTTGATTGCCCATTTTCTCTTATCAATATAGAAGAACCGAATGATGAATTTTTTTCGTTAGGATTAAAGTATGTTGAAAAAGAAGACAATAAAATAAAAAGATATTGGGTAAAAGAAATAGAAAAAGAGAAACTCACCAAATTAGATTATCAAATTATTAAATCAGAGAATTACTTTTATAATAAGTTCTCATCTTTGATGACATCTAATATCATCGAATTCTTAGGTATTCAAGAAACTAAAAATATCCTTGATAAAGTTGAAGAACGAGCTCCTGAGTTAATGAAAGAGTGTTATAGACAAGTTTCTATCCAACGCATTAATGAAGTTTTACAAAGACTAATACAAGAAAAAATACCTATTAGAAATATAAAGACAATTGTTGGTGGGTTAGTACAATGGGGTGGAAAGGAAAAAGACCCAATATTATTAACTGAGCATATTCGTTCATTGTTAGCACGGTATATAAGTAGTTTTTTTTCTAAAAATGGAAAGATTAATGTTGTTATATTATCTAACGAAGTCGAAGAGATAATTCGTAGTGGGATAAGACAGAGTTCTTCTGGTACATTTCTTAATTTAGAACCCGCTGAACTTGATCTTATTATGGAAAAAATGACAGTTGCTTTTGATGAAATTAAATATATTCAAAACTATGTTGTTTTAACGGCAATAGATATAAGGCGATTTGTCAGAAAATTATTAGAGACGCAGTTTTCACAGCTTTCAGTTTTATCCTATGACGAATTATCTTCAGATATTGAAATAAATGTCTTGCAATCTATTTAGGGGAAGAATATGTCTTGTGATCTTGCTAGTTTAATTATCGACTCTATGAATGTCATTGGTCGTAATGATCTTTTTTCTAATGGAAAATCTATCGATAACCATTCAACAATTACGATTAGCCTTGGTGAAATGCCCGATATTAATTTATTAACTGTCGACGATGTTCCTATGATTTGGTCTGTATTACGTGAATATGATGAAAATCAATTACAGCAAAATAGTAGTGGTATTTTATTAGACCAAATTAATGTACAGACAGAAAGTTTTTATCCTGGACAGCCTGCTTTAGTTAAAGTGGAGTCTGATTTAGAGCTGAGAGCTTCTTTTATGCCTATTGCACTACAAAATGGTGAAACAATGGCAAAAGCAATTGATGAATTTTTTCAAGTTATGAATCAAATTCATCAGCAATTTATTAATTAACAATGAACAACTTTTTTTCAGCATTTCGTTACGCAGCTCATCCCACACGAATACAAGGAAATATTTTGGAGGTGATGTTGCGTGATGTTTTTATTGGCGAAATTTGCCAAATAAAAACAGGTATAGAAAATAAACAGGTTGTTGGTGAAGCTATTGTTATTGGGTTTCGTAATGGCATAACAATACTTAGTATGATGGGAAGCTCTCAAGGATATTCTTTACAGATAGTCGTAGAGCCAACAGGAAAATCTTTTTCCGTTGCGTTAAATAACAATGTATTAGGTAGCATGATTGATATTAAAGGGCATTGCTTATTGAGGTTTGATCACAGTGAGCCACCTGAAGAAACGTATAATGAGTTATTTCCTGTTGACGCAAATCCTCCATCATTTAATGACAGACTGCCTATTAACACACTTTTTCAATCAGGAGTGCGAGCTGTTGATGGATTATTAAGTTGTGGATTAGGGCAACGAATGGGAATATTTGCGAGTGCAGGAATAGGTAAAACCATGTTAATGAATATGTTTATCCGTTTTTCACAAGCTGATATTTTTGTTATTGGTTTAATCGGTGAAAGGGGACGTGAGGTCACTGAATTTGTTGAAGAGTTGAAAAGTGATAGTCGCTGTAAAAAAACAGTTTTGATCTGTTCTACTTCTGATCAACCTGCGGTTGATCGTTGTAATGCTGCGCTCGTGGCAACAACGGTTGCAGAATATTTTCGTGAGCAGGGAAAGCATGTTGTCTTATTTATTGATTCTATAACACGTTATTGTCGAGCATTACGTGATGTTGCACTTACCGCGGGTGAATTACCTGTACGTAAAGGTTATCCCGCTTCTGTATTTGATAAGTTACCTGCAATCTTAGAGCGGCCTGGCGTGACTAAAGTCGGTTCGATTACTGCTTTTTATACTGTTTTATTGGAGAGCGATGATGAACCTGATGCAATAGGTGAAGAAGTACGATCTATTTTGGATGGTCATATTTATCTTTCGCGCAAAATTGCAGCATCTGGCCATTATCCTGCTATTGATATTTTAGGCAGTGTAAGCCGTGTTTTTCAACAAATCACGAGTGAAAAACAGCAACAAGCAGCATTAAAAGTAAGACAAATTTTAATGCGTTTACAAGATATTAAATTACTGCAAGAACTTGGTGAATATCATGCTGGTGATAATGCACTTAATGACGAAGCCGTCAATAAACAAGCTTTAATTGAACGTTTTTTAGTTCAATCATTTAAAGAAAAGGCTGAATTCCAAGAAACTCAGGAAAAGCTATATGCGCTTACCTCTTGAACAACAATCTCTTATTAATGCTGTTATTAAACGTCAACAAAAAATAGAAAAAAAACAGCACCAATATCAACAATTATTAATTGAAGCTGAAAATAAAAAAATAGAACAACAACAATTAGCTAATGCGTTAAAAAATGAGATACCGACTTATGAAAAAGTTGGTATCTATTCTTTTATCTCATTAAATCAACAGCGACGAAAACAAGCTATTGTTTTATCATCATTAAATATATGTTATGCCCAAATTAAAGAAATTGAAAATAAATTAATTCAATTACAAGAAGATAAGATTGCTTTGCAAAAAGAGTATCTTGTAGCTGTTAAGAAACAAAAGAAAATGCAACGTTATTTTGATAGAAAGCTGTTAGAAAAAAACACTATATCTAGAACGTTTAGAACAGAATGAGATACAGGAGATGGCGTTGTATGAACAAAATAATACCTGATAGTGTTAGATTAACTCAGATTACTTATAATGATGATGTTCATTTTAAAAATAATGAATATCAACTAAAAACTATAACGTCTAAAAATCTACAGAAATTTAAACATAAACTGCAACTATTATCTCTAATTAGTAAAAAAGAATTTATTTTTCAACAGCAATTAATAAGTAAAAAAGATAATAGTATTGAGCACAAAGATGTTGCAGAAGTTATGGATAAAAAAGAAAAATTGTCCACAAAGAAAAACACCAAAAATGAATTAGAAGTGGATAGTGATGAGCTTAAAAATCTAGAGGGATTATTACTCAATCAGCAAATAATGCAGCCAGCTATCCCATCGCATTTAAAAAAGCAGCTAATTAAACAAGGTATCAATATAAAAGCTAATAATTTATATAATAACATAAATAATATTGATAAAAAAAATAGACCGATAGATTTTAAAAATGTGTCGTCTACGCTGAATAGTAAAATAAAAAATAAAAAACAGAACATAAATCAACAAGAAAAATTGGTATTTGATAGTCAATTAGATAAAAAAGAAGATATAAATACAATACCATTACTAAAAAATAATAACTTGAAACATAAACTAGAGTCAGAAAATAGAAGTAAATATATTGATGGTAATAAGAAAATTTATATAGATGATTTAATATTAAGTAAAAGCTCAAGCTCAAAAAATAAATTAGATGATAGTTTGATAGAGAGAAAACTACATCATGGCTCTATGAATGAAGATAATAAAATCACTTCGTTAGAGAATGGAGGGTTATTGTTAAATAATAAATTAAATCCGAAAGATCATCATGCTTTTTTAGACTCTGACCTTAAGTCAGAAATAAAAAATAGAAAGCAAGAACAATTGCAAAATATATCTTTGATAAATGCTAATATGTTTTTAGATGATGTATCAAAATCTCAGTTAATACCTCAAATAAAAACATCGTTTTCTGGTAAGCAATTACTTAATTTACCGACATGGAATATTTTACATAAAATAGATACTTCGTCCTTTGGACCTAATAATATAACTTATGTTTTTAAACGTTGGGGAAATAATAATCATCAAGTGCAAATTCGCTTTGCACTAGAAAATCAAATTCGATTAATTGCATCAACTGGACGAGTTTATCAAGCATCATTTGAAAATTTAAATCAGTATCAAGGTCGTTCAACACTATCTTTAGAGAATAATGAGAAAAATAGCTATACACATATTAATTCAATTGATGCAGATAAGCATAAAGAGGATGAGTATTGATGAATACGTCATTAGATAGTGAAGATTATGATGGCAGTGCGATGAAATATTTATCCGCATCATTTGATTCATTGCCTACTGATATATCAAGCTATTATTTTCATATTAAAGGTGAAAATACATTAGGCACTTTAAGTGGGTTCATTTTAGTGAATACTGTTATGGCTAAGATCTACCCTGAAAAAAATATTGATTGGACACAAGTTCCTGCATCTTATTTATGTGCTTTTTTATTAGAAAAATTCTCAAAAATTACGCTTCCTTTTTCACAAGAGCCGATGTCTCTTAAGATAAATACTGTCTGCTTGGGAAAATCTGCTGATATTCGTTATCCCGTAGTCAATAGTGATATTGGTGAATTATTTATTGACAAAATTAAAGGTAAATTTCAATGGATGAACATATCAGAAAAGAAAATTGGTGCTATCGCTGATTTTTATTGGGGATATAGCCAAATTTCCCTTTCATTACTTAAAAGTGCATTACAAGGCGATATTTTATTAATTAAGACAGTATTTCCAATGTTAGT
The DNA here is from genome assembly GCF_003144535.1 of Proteus penneri. Classification (GTDB taxonomy): domain Bacteria; phylum Pseudomonadota; class Gammaproteobacteria; order Enterobacterales; family Enterobacteriaceae; genus Proteus; species Proteus penneri. Next base: position 90,885 of record NZ_PHFJ01000010.1, read on the forward strand.
TATTGGGCAAAAGAAATGGATGAGATTTGAATGGAAAGGAGAAAATAGCGTGGAATTAAATGAAATGTTTGATCCTGATGAAAATGATCTTGATGATCTAATTCAACTTCAGCAAGAAAATCTTGATGATCATAATGATGTTACTTCACCAACTCTAGTGCATGATAATTCTGTCAACTTACAATCTATTAACTCTATTCCTGTTACTGTCTCTTTTTTATTAGCGAGTAAGACATTATTGATAGAACAGATAGAGGCACTTGCTCCTGGTGATAAAATAGAATTACCAGAAAATGCTTATCAACATATTATTATAAAAGTAAATGGCATATCCGTTGCATCAGGTGAATTAGTTAAAATTGGCGATAACTTTGCTGTTGAAATACAACGTTCTTTTTCAGCTCAAGAGTAAATTTATGGATAGCCCAACAACCTTAATTTTGACGCTTGCTTTTGCAACATTAGCACCTTTTATTATTGCAGCAGGTACATGCTATTTAAAGTTTTCAATTGTATTAGTGATGACACGCAATGCGCTTGGTGTTCAACAAGTTCCGTCAAATATGGTACTTAATGCAGTTGCATTGATGATGGCTCTATTTGTAATGACGCCAATTGCCAAAAATAGCTATCAGTATTTAGTTGATGAACCTATTAGCATAACATCACCAGAATCACTAGAACGCTTTTCTGATGAAGCGCTAGGTGAATACAAACGCTATTTATATCGTTATTCAGAACCAGAATTACTTGAGTTTTTTGAAAAAGCACAAGGAAATAGACCTGAAAGCCATGGTGATAGTGAAAATATTGAAAGCTCTTTGCTTTCATTATTGCCAGCTTATGCATTAAGTGAAATTAAATCTGCATTTATTATCGGGTTTTATCTCTATCTTCCTTTTATTGTTATTGATTTGGTGGTGTCGTGTATTTTATTAGCCTTGGGGATGATGATGATGAGCCCTATAACCTTATCAGTACCATTAAAACTTATTTTGTTTATTGCAATGGATGGTTGGACTTTATTATCAAAAGGATTGATTAATCAATATCTTGATCTTATGGCGGTAAGCTAATGGATATGGTCTATGCAGCAAATAAAGCAGTCTATCTGGTTATTTTGCTTTCCGCTGCTCCGATAGCAGTAGCAACTTTTGTTGGCTTAATTATTGGTTTATTACAGACTATTACGCAAGTTCAAGAGCAAACATTACCTTTCGGTATAAAGTTAGTAAGCGTCTTTGTTTGTTTGCTGATAACAATGGGCTGGATGGGCGATAAAATATTAGTCTATGCAAAAGAGATGTTAGTCATAGGATTATCTGGATAAATAACATGTCGATACTATTTGGGTATTTACAAGTTTATTTGGTCGATTTACTACTTTTGGTTGCTCGCTTATTTCCTGTCTTTATGTTTATTCCCTTTCTGAATAGCCGTGTATTAAATAGTCAGCTATTGAAATACATTATCGTGTTTTATGTTGCTATGGGAATAAAAGCTAGCATTCCTATTACTGATAATATTAGAGATAGCTGGGGAATTATTCTAATCAGTGAGTTAGTGATTGGCATATTAATTGGGATGCTCATAGCGACACCTTTTTGGATTGCCTCAGCGTTTGGTGAGTTTATTGATAATCAACGAGGTGCAAGCATTGGTGATACCATCAATCCAACGACAGGTATTGAATCTTCTGAATTTGCATCTCTGACAGGATTATTTTGCGTTGCCTATTTTATGAATACTGGTGGTCTAATTATTTTAATGGATACCTTAAAAGATAGTTATGATGTTTTTCCTATCGGTTATTTTAATCAAAATATTGGCTACTCTTTTATTGGTAAATGGTTAACCGAGATGGTGAGAGTAGCAATTGTGTTAGTTTCACCTGTACTTATTATTATGTTTTTAAGTGAAGTTGCATTGGGTGTTTATTCTCTATTTTGCCCACAACTTAACGCCTTTTCTTTATCACTGTGTATTAAGGGGATCATTGCATTTTCGGCGTTGCTCCTCTTTTTTTCCTCTGCGTTAACGAATGATTTATCTGAATTTTTTAACAACAGATATTTTTATGAGTTATTTATGGAAATTTATCATGGCTGAAAAAACGGAAAAGCCAACCCAGAAAAAACTGGATGATTCAGCTAAAAAAGGGCAAAGCTTTAAAAATAAAGAGCTAACTTCGGGGTTAGTTTATATTATTGGGATGATGTATATCTTTCATCAGACTGATTTCACAGAGTTTATTCGTTTTTACCAATCACTTTTACTTCATCCTACTAATATTACATTAAAAAGTTATATTGAAGTAATATCAAAAGTTTTTTTTGATATCATTTTACCAATATTAGTAGTAACCGCATTAGTTGGTACTATTCCTTCTTTATTTGAATCACGTTTTAAACTTGCCACTGAAGCAATAAAACTAGATTTAACTCGTATTAACCCCATTTCTGGATTTAAAAAAATATTTAGTTTAAGAACAGTAAAAGATTTTATAAAAACACTGCTTTTTATAGTAGTATTTATCATTACTTGCTATTTATTTATTATTGTATATGGGCGAGAAATCTTTTTTTTATATCGTTCTGGATTAAATCAAGTTATTGATAAATGGGGCTCGCTAGTTGTTAGTTTTATATTTGTTTTTTTTATATTGTCTTTACCTATTCTTATTTTAAATATTATAACGGATTTCTTTCTTTTCTTAAAAGATATGATGATGGAAAAGCATGAGGTTAAACAAGAAAATAAGAATATGGAGGGTGATCCAGAAATAAAATCAACACGTAAACAGTTACATCAAGAATTACTTGATGAGCCTATGAAGAAAGTAATTAGAGATTCTTCTGCGGTAATTGTTAATCCAACCCATGTAGCAGTTGGGATCTATTTCGATCCTGATAATGGAATTATGCCATTAGTTTCATTGAAATGCGTTAATGCAAAAGCATTAGCTGTTAAATCCTATGCAAAAGAAGTGGGAACACCAGTTGTAAGATATCCCGAATTAGCACGGAAAATTTATCATAGATATCACCTTTTTGAAGTCATGATGGATCAAGATTTATTGGATATTATGGATATTTTAATCTGGTTGAAGAAAATAGAAATTGATGGAAGATTAAGAGAAGAAATAGATTATATAAATTAATAAATAATTTTATAAATATAAAAAAAAATAATTAATTTTTATAAATAGTAGCGTGTGTTTTATTAAAGTAATTGAACGAAAATTATTCTATGATTTTATTATTAATTATTCATCTAAGATGAAAGGATTAACATTATGTCAGTATATGAAAAAATGTCAGAAAAAGAAATTGATCAATTAGCAAACTATATTGTTTCTATTGTTCAAAATGGGACAACACTTAAGGATGAAAGCACTATTCCAGAAGGATTTATGGAAGGAATCTACTCATTTGCTTATGACTTCTACCAGAAGGGAAAGTTGGATGAAGCCGAGGCTATTTTCAAATTTTTATGTCTCTACGATTTTTATAATGTTGATTACATTATGGGACTTGCTGCAGTTAATCAATTAAAAAAACAGTATCAAGCGGCGGTTGATCTATATGCGTTAGCTTATTTAAATGCAGATAAAGATTATCTGCCCGGTATTTTATGCAGGGCAATGTAACTTGTCTTTAGGTGAAAAAGAGAAAGCAAAGTATTGCTTCGATCAAGTGGTTAAAAATATTAATGATGAAACAATAAAAGAAAAAGCAATAGTTTATTTAGAGTCATTAAAAGATATTCCACTTATAGTCATCGATGAAAGTAAGGATGAATAATATGAATGGTAAAGTTAATAATGATATTATCTATGAGCGAAAAGTTTCTACTTTTTCACCTTCTAAAGAGATTGAAAAAGTTAATAAAGAAAGTGTAAAACAAGCTCAAATAATTAATACGGTTACTAATGAGAAGTTAATTAATGAGGTTATTTTAAAAGATAAAAATAACTTTGAATACCCTATTCTAAGAGTACCCATAGAACAAGAAAAAAGTAGTAAAAAAATCGATACTAAATCGGATTTAAATTTTAATATTAAAGCAGCGTCAGAGCAAGAATATCAGACTCAGCAATATCCTCAAAAGAAAGAAGATGTATTAAACAGCCCAATTGAGGCAAATAGAAAAGAAGAGATTTTAGCTAATCAAAAGCATCTATATGATGATAGTCATTATATTGTAAAAAACAAAAATACTTTTTCAATCGATTCTACAGAAAAAGAAACAGAAACAGAAATTCAACTATTATATACTGAATCAAATAAATCAAAAATTTCCTCTTCAAAAAGAACAAATGATTACCTCTTTCTACAATTATCATATCAAAATTTAATAAATAAAAGTATCTTAGATAAATTAAAAAATATTGATAATCTTGATTATTATCTAGATAAATTAGATAAATTATCTCAAGGTTTTAATGGACTAAAAAATGATTGTCAATTTATTTTAGATGATGTAAATAAATATAAAGAAGCTTATACTGATTATTGGATGGAAATCTATAATCAAATTAAGATTAATAAATTTAAAAATAAAAAAGAAATTATTATTTTTTTAAAAAATAATAATATTCCTGATGCGGTTGTTAGTAAATTACTTGCTAAAAAAATTAATAGCAGAGAGGAAATGGCGGTTTTTCTTGAAGATAATTTTCCTTTCATGCGTTTACCTAAGAGCACTAAAAATTATACTTTGGATGATATTTATAAACTATATAATAAATTAACTAATTTTTTAGACGAAGCATTTAAATATATACCAAATGTTTCTCTGAGTAATGATAAAATTAATTCAATTACATCACATAGAGATGAATTAAATTCATTAATTAATAAAAAACATGATGAATCAATCAATAGCAGATTAGATAGCGCACAAGATATTTATAACAAGCTAACAAAATTGCAAAGTAAAATAGAACTCGAAGTTGCATCACATGCACTAACGGGAATGGCATTATTAACTTTTTTATTAGCAAAATTACGAGAGTTGACATTAAGAGTCACCTTACAACGTGTTCAGGGTGAACAGAAAATATTTAATGATATTCAGGAAGTTACTACTAAATCATTAAAACAAAAAATTGAAGATCAAAAAACTCAACTTGAAAAAAAGAGAGAAACTGACTTTTGGGCAGGAATTGGCTTAAAGATACTTGGTGCCTTATTAACACTTATTGCGGGTGCTGCTTCTATTTTCACGGCGGGTGCTTCATTGGCTTTGCTTGGTGTTGCTGTTGTGATGATGGTAGCTAGTGTCTCTTTAATGGTTGCCGATGAAATTTATCAAGCGATAACTCACAAATCATTTATGGAAGAGGCAATGGCTCCTGTTACAAAAGCGGTAAGTGAACTTATCGATAAACTTGTTGATGCTATTACCAATGCACTTGAGGATTGTTTTAATGCTTCCTCGGCTTATATATTATCGAAAATGGGTATCAGTAAAGAAGCTATTGAAAAAATGATCCAAGAATCTAAAGATAGAATAAAAGAAAAGATAAGAATGGCAGTAAAAATTGTCATTACTATTGGACTTTTAGTGGGAGGGGTTGCATTAAGTTGTGTTGCTGGTCCAGCGGCTAATGCAGTGACTAATGTAGCTAAAAAGATTTTTACTGAACAAACTAAAATGATATTAAAGAAAATCTTGAATGATTATCTTGAAGCCATGTTAGGTAAAATGGTTAAAGAAATAATTATGGAGACATTGAAGGATATTCTAAAATCAATTACTAAACTACTAACTAAAGATCTTGCCCAATTTGGATTAAATACTTTGAATAGAATGCTTTTAATATCAAGATTAATCACAGCAGCAGTTTCAAGTATTATTAATATATATACAGCGCTCATTACTGATGCCATTATTAGAGCTGTTGCAGATTCTAAAAAATTACAAGTTATATTAGATATGATCCAAGCATTAATAGAGAAAATTATGGATAGTTATCATGAACAAGTAGACACATTAACTGAAATGTTGCAGAGCATGAGTGATAATTTATCTGCAAGTAATAAAACTCGAGCAATTATTGTAAAAAACATGAATATTTAATTCATTTTATAGGGGCAACATTATGGCTTTCAATGTAAGTAATCAACTGAATAATATACCTGTAATAAAAGAACAGTTAGAAAATATTTTTGATGATAATGTTAAGGAAAATACCAAAATTAATAATTTTATATTTGATAGTAGAGGACGGTCAAAAGAGATAAATGAACGGATAGAAAGAGAAAAAAATCAGGTCAATACTGTAATACCTGAGTTAAAGAAACCAAAAATAGAAAAACCTGATCTACAATTTTTAATTATTGAGTTAGACAAAGGTAAACAGTTAAAGGAAAACAATATAATAAATAATAATATTTTTAATTTTATTTCTAAAGAAATGATAAACATTATTAACTTAATGATTGATTATCTATTGTTTATGATAAAAAAATATGATTCATCAAGAAAGTTAGGAAACTTTTTTATAAAAATGCAATTAGATTTTGCTAATAAAATAAAAGATGATCTATATGAAAAAGCAGACTTTATATTATCTGCTGCTATTTCAAGTGCCGCTGTTTCTATGGTTATTCATGGTATTGGTGCTTTTACCTCTATAAAAGGAATGGGTGAGTTGAAATCACCAAATGAGACAACGAATAAAACTATGATTAAAGGTTCATTTATTTCAGCAGCGGCAGATCCTACATCAAAAATAGTTGATAATACTGTTCAAAATAACGCATTACGTATAGATGGAAATATTAAGACATTAGAATCTGCTGGTCACGCAATAGGACAAATTGATAATAATAACTCTGAGATCCAACGCGAAGCCTCAGATATTATTAAAGCATTAATACAAGCAATAGAGGCAATTATTCGGGCCAATCAAGATGCTGCTTCAACGATTTCTAGTAATGTAAGAGGTTAATAGTGATAAATTCAATTAACTATAATGAGAATTATAAAATAAAATATAACAATCTTGAGTTAAATAATAATGATAAACAACATGATCTGATATCTAATAATGAAAGAAATAAAAGAATTGAAGATTTTTATATAGAAAAGGAGAGGGTTAAATTAAAATTAAAAAATAATCTTGCTGACGGTTTATTTTCAGTGCCGAAAAACATTAAATATGTTAATTTATTAGAAGAATCTATTTATTCTTGCGATAGTCAATATGAAATAAATAATATTTATGCCAGAATTCTAAAGAAAAATATATCTCAAATTCAATATGTAGACTCTCAACTTAATGACAGAAGCAGTTCTAATGCTGATTCATTGCATGATTTTTTTAAAGAAGTCAAAGATTCTATAATCACAGGTAAAAATGATTACTTAGATGTTTTAAAAGATACCTTTTCTAATTATATGAAATTTGTTAATGAATTAAGAGAGATATTAGCAAGTATCAGTAAATATGTTAGTGCAGCAAGTGATGATAACCATATTAATTTTAAACGAAAAGATTTTTATAAAAAAATAAAAGATTTTATTGATAAATATAGTTCTATTTCCAATGAAAATCTTTATTTCGGAGAATTTGTTTTCGAACAAGATAGTGATGGTCGTTTTTATCGTGAAATTGGAGGAGAAAGAATATATGCTAATGGAATTATGGTGCCTATTGACGCTATAGAAGATTTATTAAAGGATGTTAAAAGTGGCAAGTTTAGTACAAATCAATTACCTGGCCCACCAGTTAAAATTGAAATTTATTTCAAGGTGGACTTATCTCGTTTTGATAAATTATTAGATTTAGTATTAGGTGGATCATCAGAGGATGAGATGAATAAGTCCCCTGATAATGCAACTGTTAAACTTTTATCATCAGAATTTAATTTACTAAAAAATGGTATGGATGCATTTGAAAAAAATATAAATAGTAATCTTGATGAGCTTTCTAAAAAATACAGTGCTGCCAATAGCAATTATGATAATTTTGTTAAAATAGTAAGTAGTACGATGAATACATTACTAGAAATGGCAAAAGGATTTCTACGTTTCTAATTTTTGATAAAGTGATATTATGGAAATTAAAGTGATTTTAGGGATAAAAAAGAGCTGATATTAGAATAAATATCAGCTCTTACATTGATAAAAAATAATTTAGAATTTATATTCAACACCTAACCAGTAATTACGACCATCTTCCATATAACCTTGAGTATATTCATAAGACTTATCAAAAAGATTATTTACAGAAGCATTAGCAGAAACACCATACCCAAAATCATAATCTAAACGGAGGTCTGTTTTTGCATAGCCTGCCAGTTTGTCATTTTCATCAATGCGGTTATAGGTCCAACTTTGTGCTTCTTCCATAATGGTAAAGCGAATCTGTTCTACAGGAATAAATGCTATCCACATATAGGCTTTATGTTTTGGTAAACCTTCAATGTGTGTTACTTGTTTCGGATCGCTATGGATATAGCTGTAATTTAAGCCAAGCTCTAACCAATCTGTCACATTACCTTTAGTCCCTAAATCTAAACCAATATAGTCAACACGCCCGCTATTTTGGTTTTGAAAGAATGCGTTGCCATTGCGATAAACGGTATGCGCCATAATTGCATCACTGACACGATTGTAGTAAACGCTAGTTTGATAACCCCATTTATCTGTAATGTGTCCTTCATAAGTTAAGTCGAAAGATAATGCGCGTTCAGGATCTAAATCTGGATTGATGATCCCTTTTGAGCCATCTTTGGGTTTTTCACTTGTGTAACGCTCTTTTTGTGTAGGGAAACGGCTACGATCAGATACAGAGAAACGTACAGCATCATCATTAGCTAATGAATATTTTGCCATCATTTCCCAGTTAAAGGCTGTTTGTTTGTTATCATCAGCGCCTTTGTCAGTCTCAACACTATCGCGCCAGTCATAGCTAATTGCACCCACTAAATCGAGATCATTAGTGGCAGCCCATTGATATTCTGTTGCTAAAGACCATGTTCTGTCTTTATAACGCATCCACTCACCATTTTTCTCTTTTTGAGAACGGTGAACGTCATCTTTCCAGTGAGCAGCGAAAGAGAGCAGATCATTTTCACGCGTATCGATGCCTAATTGTAATGCGGCACCTGTGCTGTAGTCGTCATAGTGGCTATAGCTGACATCATCTTTTTTATTATTTTTAGGGTACATATAGAGCGTATTTTCAAACTTATCGTGGTATGCACGACTTTGTAGATTAATACCATCGGTGATTTGTGTTATACCACTGTAGTAATAGCTTTCTTTATTGTAATCTGGCCATGCCCAATATTTATATTTACCTTTCGCATTAGGATCTGTATTCGGTGGGCTATTTTTTTCACCGTCTTGTTTTACATAAGTTAGGGTATATTCGTCAGAAGCGCGTGGCGTCCAACCCACTTTGATCATGCCACGTTTATCATCAGTTGCAGAGTTATCACGACGCCCATGAGTTCCTGCCGCTGCATTATTTTCATCAGCACCTGGGATTGGCGTGAAACGTTGCTTTAATTGGCTACCACTGATTTGAATAAAGCCTAAATCATTACGCGCACCTAAGCGTACACTCATATTGTGTGCATAATCAGCACCACGGGCAAAACCTTGAGAATAAGCGATACTGCCTTCTAAGGGTTTTTTCGGTGTCGCGGTGGTGATATTAATTGCACCACCCATTAAGTTAGGGCCTTGCAGTAATGAGGTATAGCCTTTGTTGACTTCAATGCTTGCCAGATCGTTTGTGGTAAAGCGAGCCAAGTCTAAGTTGCCATCATAAGGAACATAAGTCGGGATACCATCAAAGAATACAGGTACTTGACGGCTATCAAAACCACGTATTTTAATGGTGTACTCATTACGGTTACCCGATTTTTGCATTACAACACCGGGTAATGTTGCAATGGCTTGCGCCGCATTGACCTTATTTTGTTCAAGCATTTGTTCTTGCGTTAATATATCTGGATTCGCTGCAATAGGACTACTCCAAACAGTTAATAAATCAGGAGTGGATTGCCCATAAGTGGTGTCAGCAAGTGCAATACTGGGTAATAGAGCAAGAGATAAACAGTAGCATAGAGGTTTTAATTTCATCATTCCAATCTCAGTTTATAATCAATATATAATCTTTTATATAACGATATGCGTAAAAATAAATGAATAAAAAGAGCGCTAACATCTGTTAGCACTCGGCTTTTTTATAAAATAAAGCAACAAATTCATATAAAAGAAGTTCAGCAAAGATGTTCCTCTATGCCACTACAACTATTTCCTTGTTATAACTTTTTTTACATTCAGTAGATGTTGTCTTTATTTAATCTTTTGGATAAAGGCGAACTTTAATATCCGTCGGTGGAGCATAATAAGGCGCAGATGTCACCAGTAAGTTGATGCCTGTCTGTGCATATTTTTCAATTGTGTTTAAGTTAATACCACCAGCCAAGGAAAGATGGCAGTGAGGTGCAATGTGAGGCACTTCTTGTTGTAGCTGTGCGATATCTTCAATAGAGAACTTATCGAGCTGTAAAATATCAGGCTGTGCCTTTAACGCCTCTCTTGCTTGTTCAATATCATCAGCTTCTACAACAATGCATTTTTCAGGTGCCGCTTGGCGTAGCTGCTTAACATGTTGCGCCCAATTATTAGGCTCTGACAAAAATCGACGATGGTTAGCAAAGAGCAAAATAGTTTCTGAGCAACCTTGGCGATGAATGACACCACCGCCCGCCAGTACGGCTTGGGTCGCGAGTAATTTAGTATTAGGGATATTTTTACGTGTACACGCAATTTGCCCTTTAGGTTGATAGCGGTGATAAATATCTAGCATTCTTGCCATATAATCACTCACGCCACAACTCCACTCAAGAACGTTTTGTACCACTTTCCAGCCTTGATGTAGTGCATCAGCACGGCCTTCAGCCATAATTAAGCAATCACCTGCATTAGCAAAATCGCCATCTTGTTGATGTGCGATGACTACTAATCCTAATTTTTCCAATAAGCGACAACCTAGAGTGATCCCACTGACGCAACCTGCTTCACGGCGTGTAAAAGTCATTGTGCCTAGTTGGTTACCAATATTCAGAGCTCGGCTGGTGAGATCGCCATATTGGATATCTTCCATCAACAAATTATCAAGAAAGGCATCAGGATAATAAATCATAGAGTTAGCTCACTTTCAGGAACAACATCCCAAGAAACCATTGCCCAATCACGAGTTGGCGAAATCAATGAAGCACCTTTTTCAATGCTTTCATGATAGTAATTTGTTAGGCGTATAATTTCGTCTTCACTTAAAGGCCCTACGGAGAAGTTGATGCCTTCAATAAATTGCTCAAGGCTATTGAAATTACTCTGACAATTACGGCTACGAATGTAATCCACTTTAGGGTGAATACCCATTTGGTTTAGCATATTCACAGCATAAATGTACGTTGGAAGCGTAGGAACCTCACGACCCAATAAGCGAATAATGCGTTGATCAACAAAGGTTGGTGAAACAGTATGAGTGGTATAAACACGTAATTTCGCTTGGCGATTAAGTTTGATTAATGCAGCTTTTAAATCCATCACTAAAGTTGAACGTGAAGCGACGGCGATATCACAACGAGGAAGCTCATCCCAGCTATCTTCCCATGAACACGTTATAAATTCTGCGTGGTTGATGCCTGCTTGTTCGGCTCTGCGTTTAGCGACCGCTAACATTCCTGTACTGTAATCAATGCCAATTATTTTTTTGAATTTATCTGCAACATGAATACTGATAGAGCCAGGACCACAACCTACATCTAATAGGGTTTCAGCACCGGTAAAATCCATCATTTCACGGAATTTTATTAAATAGGGATCGTTAGGATTGGCACAGGTTTCTGCCATTTTTTCAGCACGTTTATCCCAATGCTCTGGCTCTTTTTTGGTTCTTTCAGCCTGTACCATGTGGTTTTTATAAAGTTCAGCAAAATCCGTGGTTTCAATTGTGTTCATATTCTTGCCTATGGTCATTTTTATTATCAGAGTAAGCGTGAAAATGCGCCTGAATATCTGTTGGTTGTACACCATAAAGGTGCGCTAAATTGTCGGGTGTCAGCAAAATGTCAGGCCTATCTTGCAAAACGGGCACATGAGGTGTCAGTAAAATGACATCATCTGCCAAAGAAGCGGCATGTTGAGGGTGATGTGTAGACATAAAAACACTGATCCCTAATGCTTTTAATGCCTTAACTTGGGTAAGCAATTTGATTTGATTACCAAAATCAAGGCTTGCTGCGGGTTCATCCATAATCAACAATTTGGGTTGTTGCACTAAAGCGCGTGCAATTAATACCATCTGTTTTTCACCGCCACTTAAGGTATCAAAAGTTCGGTGAGCAAGATGAGAAAGCGAGAGCATTTCTAAGGTTTCCATTGCCATCGTTTTATCTTGTGAGCTAGGCATCGAAAAAAAGGAGAGATGCGCACCTCGCCCCATGACAACCATATCAATAACATTGAAAGAAAAGGGGATATGTGTTGCTTGAGGAACATACGCCACGACTTTGGCAAGTTCTGTTGGTGACCACTCACTTAGTGTTTTACCCGCAATATTAATCTCACCATCAATACAAGGTATCAAACCTAATAACGTGCGCATTAATGTCGTTTTTCCACAACCATTGGCACCTAATAAGCAAATTATTTGCCCTTGTTCGATACGAAAGGAGAGATCTTTAATTAAGGATTTACCTTTGTAACCAATGGAAAGTCGATTGGCATTAGCAATGATCATCAGCCTTTCCTCGTTCTAAGTAACAACATTAAGAAGAATGGCGCACCAATGGCAGAGGTTAAAATACCTAATGGAAGTTCAATATTGGCAATCGTGCGGGCTAATGTATCAGTGATTAATAACATAATAGCGCCAACAAGCAAGGAAACAGGCAGTTGCTGGCTAAAGTTAGCACCCACTAACAACCTTGCAATATGAGGCACAATTAAACCTAACCAACCAATAATACCCGCAATAGAAACTGCACTTGCGGTGATTAATGTCGCAGACAAAATAAAGATAAGCCGTGTGACCTCGACATTTAAACCTAATGCTCGGGCTTCTTCATCAGATAAACTGAGTATATTCATACGCCAACGCAGTAAAATTAACGGAATAAAACCCACTAACATTAAAGGCGCAACAGAAATGAGATCAGAAGCTGTAATGGTCGAAAGCCCACCTAAGAGCCAAAAGGTAATTGAAGGCAATTGAGTATAAGGATCGGCGAGAATTTTCATTAATGAGATTGCGGAGCCACATAGTGCACTGATAGCAATACCGACTAATACAAGCGAAAGCACTGGATCATGTTGTTTCGCAAGTCTCGCAATAAAGTAGACTAGAGCAACCGTTGCTAAACCACCCGCAAAAGCGAAAAGTTGAATCGACAACATTGATTGCCCAAGAAAAATACCTAAAACTGCGCCGACACCAGCACCGGACGAAACACCAAGAATATCAGGTGATACTAAAGGGTTACGAAACATGCCTTGATAAGCCGCACCTGCGATCGCCAATCCTCCACCAATTAAGATTGCCGCCAGAACGCGAGGAAATCTTATTTGCCAAAAGACAGTTTCAGTTCGACTGTATTCTACATTGCCGGTTAATTTATTACCCACTAGCGTCCACAGCTCATTGGTAGTAAGTGAATACTTACCACTTGTGATCGCAATTAACGCGACAATGGAAAATAACGCCAAAAGAAGTGTGATGCGTGCCGATTGACTCATGAATACCCCAGCAATTGCTGACATTGCTCCGCACTTAATTGCGTATGGTAAAAATGAGCAAAGTAATTTTGCAGATCGCGAACCGCTTGTTTTTCGATTCGAGGATCGAAATGGCCCTGTAGGCGGCGCATTCCCATTAAACGGTTGATACCCGGAGGGCCATCTAACCAACCAAATGGTAAACCTTTAAACAGTAATACTTTGTTGTTTTTAACGGCTTGAATGCTTTTCCATACAGAGTCTTGCATTATTTGCTGATAGGCGTTTTCATCTTGTGTGATGATAATTTCAGGGTTCCACATTAACAGTTGTTCTGGTGATACATCCGTTAACCCGGTGAAATCAGGAACATCGACGACATTTTCAAAACCTAATGCCTCAATGGCTTCTGTATGAATTGAGTGCCTTGCACCCGTTTGTAATCCTTTTGCACCACGAGCAAGATAAAAACGCGGGTGCGCTTTTTGTTCAGAAGCAAATAGGGCTGCATCATTAAGGTATTGCTCTGCAATTAGCGCTAATGTTTCTGCTCTTTCTGTAACACCTAATAAAGCGCCTGTTTGACGTAACTGAGCTGGGCTGTCTTTTAATGTGCCATCAATTAACACATAAGGCACACCCGTTTGATCGGAAACACGTTTCGCTAATGAGCGATAGGTTTCATCTACATTACCACTATCAATAATGATATCGGGCTCTAACATCAGTAAAGTTTCTAAAGAGAGGGTACTTCCTCGTCCTGACAAACGTCCTAAACGGGGTAATTTACGCGATTCATCTGAAAATAAAGAACTTTTTTCTAAATTAAGTGAGGAAAAACCTAATAGTTTTTCAGGGGCTAATGCGAGTAACAATTGATCAGTAGGCGGTCCCGCACTGATCACGCGATGGATCGCGGTTGATGCTGGAACATGGCCAAATTGTGCTGCAATACGCGAGGTTATTGCGGCTCTTACCGAATGTGGAAGCGCTGATAATGTCGCAATGGTTGTGAGGTAAGTTAGAAATTGTCGTCTACAGATTGCCATAAGTTCACACTTTTTATTGTTTTACGTTGGTATCGTTATTTCATTTATTATATAGCGATGAATACTATATTTCCTTTGGCTTAAGTCAAGGGATCATCAGTCAAAATCAAATCTAGGCACACATCTGAAAAACTTTATTCGAAATAGTGTATAACCTAAGGCTATAATCAGTGTTCTTGGAAAATTAAAGCGCGTATTAATACGAATGTTTTTGGATAGTTGCGATATAAAATGAAGAAAAAACGCCCCTCATTACAGGATGTAGCTTCACGTGTTGGTGTCACCAAAATGACGGTTAGTCGTTTTTTGCGTAACCCAGAACAGGTCTCTGAAGCTTTACGAGAAAAAATTGCGCGCGAGTTAGATAGTCTTAATTATATTCCTAATCGTGCTCCTGATATTTTATCTAATTCTACCAGTCATGCGATTGGGGTATTACTACCTTCTTTAACTAACCAAGTTTTTGCTGAAGTTATTCGTGGTATTGAATCAGTGACCGATAAATACGGTTATCAAACCATGTTAGCGCACTACGGATATCGTGCTGAAAAAGAAGAAGAACGCCTACTTTCATTGCTCTCTTATAATATTGATGGACTTATTCTTGCAGAAAGAACACACACGCCAAAAACAATAAAAATGCTAGAAACAGCAGGGATCCCTGTGGTGGAAATCATGGATAGTGTTTCACCTTGTTTTGACTCTGCTGTGGGCTTAGACAACATTGAAGCATCACAACAGATGGTCAGTGAAATGATCAAGCGTGGCTGTAAGCGTGTTATTTATCTTGGAGCAAGACAGGATGAACGTACTCTCATGCGTTTAAAAGGCTATGAAAGTGCAATGCAAAATGCAGGCTTACCTATTGGTAATGTGATGACGCCAAAAAGCTCATCTTACTCATTAGGGGCTGAATTATTACATGCAGCACGTAAACAATATCCTGATTTAGACGGACTTTATTGTACCAATGATGATATCGCTATTGGTGCTGTTTTTGAGTGCCAACGTTTAGGAATTTCAGTGCCTAATGATATCGCCATCTCAGGTTTTCACGGACATGACGTAGGGCAAGTAATGACGCCTCGTCTGGCGAGTATCTTGACTCCCCGTGATGAAATGGGGCAACAAGCTGCTGATTTATTGCTTAAACGAATGAAAGGTAAAATTGCTCGAGGACAAGTTATTGATGTTGGTTTTCGCATTATTACAGGTGAAAGCATATAATAATTTAACTTATTGATAATATTCACATTTATCATTTAATAACCCTATTGTTATGAAATAATTAACAGTAGGGTTTTTTATTGAGCCTTAAATAAATATCGAGTTACTTCTCCAATATTTTGTTGTCAGTATGTAGATCATCTTACTTTCATTTGCGAGTCGCCTCACATTTTCACTTCTTAGTTGATTTTCGTTGTTGTATTTACCTTATCACTTCGGATATGTTACCCGTAACAGTTACGGGTAACATTACAAAAAAGACTTAATATCTGCCTTAAAGGAGCATTCTATGAACGATACCCAATCCCTACACCATGTTTTTATCTTAATGGGGGTATCAGGCAGCGGTAAATCTGCGGTCGCAAGTGGTGTAGCACAACGTACAGGTGCTGCATTTTTGGACGGTGATTTCCTCCATCCTCGCTCAAATATTATTAAAATGGCATCAGGCCACGCTTTAAATGATGAAGATCGTAAACCTTGGTTACAAGCATTAAATGATGCCGCATTTGCAATGCAAAGAACTAATAATGTTTCGTTAATTGTTTGTTCTGCATTGAAAAAACAGTATCGAGATATGTTAAGAGACGGTAATCAATGCCTGCACTTTTTATATTTAAAAGGTGACTATGAGCTGATTGAAAGTCGCTTAAAAGCACGTAAAGGGCACTTCTTTAAACCTCAAATGTTAGTGACTCAATTTGAAACCTTAGAAGAGCCAACAAAAGCTGAAAACGATGTGTATGAAATTGATATTTCAATGCCACTCGATGATGTGATTGAAAGTGCAATTAATAAGATAAATTCAGTCACTCAAGGGACTTTTGAAGGGGAAACGGTATGAGTACATTAACACTGGTGCTAACGGCAGTTGGCTCTGTTTTATTACTGCTCTTTTTTGTGATGTATGCACGTTTGCATGCTTTTATCGCATTAATGATTGTTGCAATTGGCGCGGGTCTTTTCTCGGGTATGCCTTTGGAGAAAATTACCCAAACCATGCAAAACGGAATGGGAGGGACTTTAGGTTTCCTCTCTATCGTCGTCGCTCTGGGGGCGATGTTTGGTAAAGTGCTACATGAAACAGGAGCATTAGACCAAATCGCAGTCCGATTATTAAAATACTTTGGTGAGAAACGTGCCAACTACGCATTAGGTATTGCCGGTTTAATTTGTGCTCTCCCCTTGTTCTTTGATGTTGCTGTTGTCTTATTAATTGGTGTTGTATTTGCCGTTGCTCGCCGTACTGGTGGCAATGTGGTGAAAATGGCTATCCCTCTGTTTGCTGGTGTTGCAGGTGCTGCTGCCTTCTTATTACCGGGACCAACACCAATGCTGTTAGCTGACCAAATGAACGCTGATTTTGGTTGGATGATTTTAATTGGTTTATGTGCAGCTATTCCTGGCATGTTACTCGCTGGCCCTATCTTCGGTAACTTTATTAGCCGTTACGTTACCTTAGAATTACCAAAAGATTTAACTGAGCCTAGTTTAGGTCAGAATAAAATGCCTTCTTTTGGTTTCAGTCTTGCGCTTGTGTTATTACCGTTAGTGTTAGTGGGATGCAAAACCATCGGTGCACGTTTCGTTGAGGAAGGTTCTCAGCTCTATAATATTCTTGAATTTGTTGGTCATCCATTTATTGCAATCCTTGTGGCTTGTTTAGTGGCTATTTACGGTCTTGCGATCCGTCGTGGTATGAGCAAAGAAAAAGTAATGGAGATTTGTTCTGCTGCAATCCAACCTGCGGGGATCATTTTACTGGTAACAGGGGCTGGCGGTGTCTTTAAGCAAGTATTAGTAGATTCAGGTGTTGGCCCTGCATTAGGGAATGCCTTAATTGGCGCAGGTATGCCAATCGCAGTAGCGTGTTTTATTCTGGCAGGTGCAGTACGTGTTATTCAAGGTTCAGCAACGGTTGCTTGTTTAACCGCAGTGGGTTTAGTTTTACCAGTGATTAATGAGTTGGGTTACAGTGGCGCTCAAATGGCGGCATTATCAGTGTGTATCGCGGGTGGCTCTATTATTCTTAGCCATGTCAATGACTCAGGTTTCTGGTTGTTTGGTAAATTTACTGGTGCAACAGAAGCACAAACCTTAAAAACATGGTCATTAATGGAAACTATTCTTGGCACAACAGGTGCTGTGATTGGTATGATTTTCTTCGCATTTCTTTGATACCTAATCTTTGTGTTTCAAATTATTAGCGCGTCTTTTGACGCGCTTTTTCATTGCTATAAATAACTATCAAATATGACAGAAAATATCTCATTTCTCATTAACCTATAGGTTTCTTTATTCGGTGGGCATATTTAGGGCTATCATATATGGTTGACTATAATTCGCTTTTTATTAAACACACGGATTGTAATATTCATACAATCACGCTTATACGTGATTCGATTTTAGCATCAAGTAATAAGCTACAAGATAAGCTTAATTTACTCGATGAAATGGAACTTCTATTCAGCAAGATGTTAGATAATTCCCGCTTATTAACTCAATTTTTAAATGAAGTTGATACACATTTTACGCATAGCCGAGGAGAGATAGAAAATTTCTCAGATTGGCTAAAAAAAATTAAAGAGAGCGCTAGCAATATTGATAGGCTTTCTAGTCAGGCGAACCTTTTATCAATCAATTCAGCGATTGAAGCCGGGCATATAGGGCGAGAAGGTGCGGGATTTTCCGTCTTAGCCCAAGAGATGAAAAAATTATCATTAGAAATCCAAAATCAGGCTTCTTCTATTGCTAGCATTAATAATAATCTAGGTGCGCGCTTTATTCCCGTTAAAGAAACTACAGAAAAAAACCAAGAGCAGGTTCAACAAATAAAAATACAGGTTGAAGAAGGGCATCAAAATTTAACATCATTGTCAGAGCAAGCAAGCGAGCTTAAACATATTTTTACCTTTATTTCGATGCAGCAATTTTTTAATACCGTCAAACTCGATCATGTTTTATGGAAAGAAGCGATTTATATCCATTTATTAAATCATGATGATGAGCACTGCGTTAATCAGCACACTGAATGTCGATTAGGAAAGTGGTATTACCAAGGTGATGGACGGAAATTCGCGGGTAAAGAAGCCTTTCGTCGTTTAGAAGAGCCACATAAATTAGTCCATGAGTGTGGACGTTTAGCACTAAGCGCCAATATCAATGGTGATCAAGACGCAGTAACGCAATATATAAAACAGATGGAACAAGCCAGTGTTGATGTTATCAAGTATGTGGACGTTTTATTAAACTGAGCGGCTGACTAATTAGATAAATAAAAATAAGAACATAAAAAAGGAGCGATAAGCTCCTTTTGGTGTGTTGCACTGCGTAGATCAGCTTTTGTTTATTAAGGTATTTAATTGGCTATAAAGTGTGTTTGCACTACTTTCATAACCTTCACGAGAAAGATGAACACCATCAGGTCTTGCTAAATCATAGAGAGCCCAAACCTTTATTGAACATTCGCCTCCCATATAATCACGCCAATCCCAAAAGAGTGTTTTCTCTTGTTGTGCCACCTCTTTTTGAATACGGATGATATCACTTAGCCATTGAGGTTGTTGTGAACGGCAATCAGGGGCTTCTTTATTTTTAACTGAATCAGAAGGCCCAATTAATAAGATAGTGCTATTAGGCGCTTGCTGGCGAATTTGACGAATTTTATCCGTAAGCTGTTGGCGATAAGCAATTAAATCAAAGGTGTCATTAAAAGCTTCATTTGTACCATAAGCTAAAATCACCATATCAGGATGTAATTGTCCTAACGTTTCAGTCCACTGTGCGCCCCATTTATCCATCATATTGATAGTGGCACCATTAATGCCTAATGAAGAAAGCATTACCCCAGGTTGTTGATTGGTGATCAACCAACCGCCTAATTTAACAGGCTGGTTTTTGTTAACGGTAATGCTGACAGGGAATGTCATCGTTGTCGGGGTTGAAAACTGCCATTTACCTTGTGTTTGCGAGAGTGAAAGGACTTTGCTTGTCGATGACTGTACATTCACTTGCGCTGTTGTTGGCGTTTTATAAAGTGCTTGTAACTGATAACGTTGCTGAGTTATTGGGTTTTCAGATAACTGTAATTTTGCCCATTTCGCTTGAGGTTCACTAATAAAACCCCCTAATGGGAAATCAGGATCGCTATCTTTTCTGCTAGAAAGCAGTGTCCATGCTTTTTTGTCACTTTGGTATTGTACGTTTGCAATACGCTGACCAGCTACATTCGTCGGGGGAATAAAACCAATACCGCCATTACCATAGTCAGCCTGAAAACGTTCACGCAACTTACCACTGAAAAAATCAGCCGCAGTATGGGAATCCCCTAACTGGACAATGTGAACAGTTTGGCGACCTTGCTGGAGTTTCTTAACAAAGTCTGCAAAGTGAGGATCATGATAGTTATAAAGCTGTCTTGAACCATCAGCAGGTAATACGGATGGTGTGGGGAGCTTTACTGTTTTTTCAGTGTCTTGGTTACAAGCGACTAAGAGTGAAACTAAAGCCAGTATGATTGAGCTACTGATTAACGTTTTACGCTTAAGGATGTGCGTTATTTGTTTCATTTACAATAACCGTGTTTTTATCTTTTATATCATCGGCTGCATTATCTTCTTTGCTTTCTTCTTGAAGATGAATACGTGAGAATACGTGCTGAGCAATAATTTGCTGACCTTTTAAGCTAAAATGAATGCCATCACCGGCTCTTAACTTAACACCGCTACTACCATCACCCATATAATCAGAATAAATATCTTTTTCATATTTAAACATATCATTGACGGAAAGGTAAATTTCGCCCATTTTCTCAGCTTCTTCACGATAAAGTTTATCGAGATATGCCATACCTTTAGATAACTTCTGCTTGCGCATATTAGGTGGTCCAACCCAAATAACAGTGACATTATTCTGTCGAGCATTTTCTATAATGCTTGCAATACGCGCTCGGTAGGCTGACTCCCATGCTTCACTCGCAAATTTTAAGTAACGTCCTCCGCCATCAGGTGGCATATCCCAAGGATCGTTAGGACCTAAAAAGACCACTAATAATTTGATAGAGTCATCACTGGCTAAACGTGTCGCAATAGTTTGTGGCCAATTGAAAAAGCGTGGATAAGCAAGTCCTGTACTTTGTTTACTTAAATCGATACTGTTGATGTTGTAATCTGTTTTCAGTTGACGCTTAAGTAACGGTGCAACACCTTGCATCATTGAATCGCCTGCAAATAACACTTTGTCTTCTGATGATAAGGTAATTTCTGTTTTCTGAACGATGGGTTTTAAGGCTTGTAAGGCGTCATCAGACACATCCGTAACCGAATGGTAGGGTAATCCACTCATTGCTTGCTTACGCTCTAACAGTTGAGGGAAGCGTTGCGTTAATTGAGTTGCTGGTCGCGTATACCCGTTAAAGAAGTGTAGGCCAACAGCAAAGCCTTCAGGAAGTTGCTCAGGCGCTGAGGTTTGTACTATTGGTTTTGCCTGATTATCAGGATGATTAACTTGCAGGTAATCACCATAGCTTTCTACCGCAACGAATACGCCATCACGCAGCTGCCCCCCGACTTGCCAAGCATAATAGTGAGAAAGCCCAGACCAAGGTGCTGGGCGGTGATATTGTTGCTGCCAAAAGCGCTCTAGTGATGTTTGGTTTAGCCAAATCAACAGGATAGTACTAAAGAGTACCATTAAGGCGACTTTTGCTGTCTTTTTTAAATTTGAGCAGAAATCAAAAGCTGGCATAAATAAATCCTGGCACCCCATCTGGAGACAACATAAAAATAATCGTGAGGATCAACGCAAGTGGTAGAGGATAAACATACCACGGCACTCTTTTCTCAAGACGAGCCACAATATCCCTTAATGTCACAAAGCAAGGGTAAAGTAAAAAAAGTCCCCAGAACATAAAGAGGGTTAAGCCTTCAGCTTGTAGTGATGCCCAAGCTCCCACACTAAAGAGTTGCTGGATCAAGACCAACGCATCTCCCACGGTTTGACTGCGGAAAAATATCCATGCAAAGCAAACAAAGTGAAAAGTGATTATCCACGACAACAACATGTTTAATGACGATAACGCACTAGGAGGAGCATTTTTTTTCGTTGGAAAGAGGCGGTGTTTAATATTCAATAACACCACACCAATCCCGTGAATAGCGCCCCAAATAATGAAAGTCATGGCAGCGCCGTGCCATAATCCAGAAATCACCATTGCAGCAAAGGCATTAAAGTTCTGTCTAATCACTCCTTTACGATTACCTCCTAAAGGAATATAGACGTAATCACGAATAAAGGTAGATAAACTGATGTGCCACCGACGCCAAAAATCAGCTAAGTTTATCGCTAAATAAGGCGCATTAAAATTACGAGGTACGACAAAACCTAGTAATAAGGCAATACCTGTAACAAGATTGGTGTAACCCGAGAAGTTAAAATAGATATGCCATGCATAGGCATAAACAGCCGTCAATACTTGCCCACTTTGCGCTAAATCGGGGGCATTAAATACCGGATCGACATAGTTTGTTGAGAACCAACCACTTAACCAAAAGAGTTTTGCGATAGCTAAAACAATCAGCATTATCGCCCCTTTATAATCAATGATTTTACGTGTTGGCGCCTGAATTTGCGGGAGAAATTCTTTAGCGCGATTAATTGGTCCCGCGACAATACTTGGGAAAAAGCATAAATAAAGAACGACATCCAAAAATGGCGCTTTAGGGATCTCTTTTCGGCAAACAGAAACGACATAACTGACTGAATGGAAAATATAGAAAGAGAGCCCTAATGGTGCAAGCAACTCAATAAGAGGCAGCTCAATACTGAGCCCCCATTGCTGGAATGTTTGCGTCAGTGTTTCTTGAAAAAATGAGTAATATTTAAAGGCGGTAAAATAGACCGCAACGAGTAACCCTAATAGCCAGTATATGACTTTAGAAGATGTGTACTTAGTTAATATGTTCGCCAGTAAATAAATAAACAGTGTATAGCTTAATAAGATAATCGCAGGACGATAATCTGCATAAAACAGAAAAGCATAACTAACTGTAATCAGTAGAATATTTTGGATCTTGACGTGCTTTTGGAAGAGCCAATATAGAACAAAAAAGCTAACAAAGGCTCCGAGAAACTCGAATGAAAAAAAATTCATAAATGGCTCTAAGGGTGTGATTTAAAAGTCATACCAAACGTGTTACCACATATATTATGAATTCTAAGCAGGCTTTCAATCAAAAGATTATCTTGTGATAAATAAAAGCCACTTTTCTCTAAAAAGAAAAGTGGCTTTTTGTCAGATGAAAGCTTGTTAAAGCTTAATAGCTTAACTATCTTGCTTCGACTGCAACTGAACTTGAGTGATCAGTTTTTTATTTGAGTCGAACATTTCGGTCAGATAATCGTTATAACTTGAACCCAATTCTGAGTAACCTTTCAAGTCAGTGATTAACTGGCGAGAGTCGAGTTGTTGCTGCGTCATTCTTTGCTGTGCTCTTGAGGAGCGCAATGAATTATAGGCGCGGTGCGTATTGAGATTACGCATATAAGCAATCACTGAGCCTTCAATATCAGGGTAGGCTGCATAGCCTTTGGTTTTCCATGGAACGTTATTGCAAGACTGACTCCCACATCGCATACCGAATAGATTATTATTTTGTTGTGCCAACTTCGATGTTCCCCAGCCAGATTCTGTTGCAGCTTGCGTTGCGACAAAGTGTGTCGGAATAATATCAACGCGAGTTAATAACGAATCCCAATTTACCTTTTTCGGGCTGGTACATGTAACGCCATAATATTGACAGATCTCACGCAATTTTTTCAAATCTGCGCTGCCCCAGTGCTGGGCTTTACGTTGGGCGGTTAACCACTCACGATCTTTCAAAATCTTATTATTAACATTGTCAATAATAGGAACTATGACATTTAAAAACGCTTTCTTACGCTGTGTTCCCGAAGGGTATTTTTTCAAATCTGGCAACGGTGTTGACGTGCTTTTGAAAGAATACGCTTGCAGTATATGGGAACTGCCGGTACTGGTTGAAGCAAAACTTACACCAGTAAAGAGTAGTGAAATCAAGAAAGCGAAGACGGCACTTGTCCTCATCAATTGAGAGGGCATTGCTTCTCCTCGTTTAACTGGATAAAAATCGAACGAATACTAGCAAATTACTTTTTTCATATCTACAAAATATCGCCTCACATTAGGATAACTACGAGTGATTTGTTAAAAAAGTGTATAAGTTTTACTGGAAAGCCTCGTTTTATAATCGCTTTTTTCTTTTAACAAAAAGTGCTTTTTTGTTCTAAACTTAAATTTATCTTATAAAAAAAGACCTGACTTAACCTAAATTTAGCAAAATTAAGCATTTTTAATGTGTCAATTTTGTTTGTTATTTAGTCAATTTTTGTTGTTTTTGGTCTAGTTTTATTATCAATTTCACGCGCTTTTTCTGTTAAATCAGTAAAATCCACTTCACTCCAGTAGGTTTTGGGATGAGGTAAGTTCTCCATCTCTTTTGTTGGCCAAAGCTGAAATTCTGCTAATTGTTCTAAAACGTAACCAGAATAAGTATTTGGTAATGTGAGGTAGTGAGGCGACGTTGTTTCCTCAAAAGGTAACACTGGATAGCGTTGGTCTGAGATATGATAATCACGCATTAGAACTAAAAATTTATCAGGAACTCGTTGCTGACTATCCCACCATTGTCCATCAATAACATCAAACCATTGTTGTGTTAATTGGCGAGGCTGAGCTTCTAACTGGTAGAGCGCAGAAGGAATAATACCTTGCATTGATTGATTATATTGCTCAAGGCTGGTGGCGTGGCCTTTTAAGATCAGTGTAAGAGAAAGCCTTGCGCCAATTAAATTGGAATAGAGATCTTCAGGTGAAAATGCTGAGATACCTTCTGAAAAACCGGGGACAGAACGAAAACCATACCATTGTGCAATTTCATGCCAGACAGCGAGGCGATAACCAAGGTGTGCGGCAAGATAGGCGCTTAAAGTATAACGTTCTAATTCGTTTTTAGGTGGCGTAAATGCATTAAAGTGGATCTTACGTTGTGCTAACTCATCACTTAGCGCTAATGTCCACTCTTGGCCTAATTTTGGAAAGATATGACTAAAGAGATAATAAGTATAATCTGCGGTGTCACGAATATGGGCGATATCTAGAAATCCCCCTTTGTGTGAATAAATTAAACCGGATTTTTCGCTTCCAATCCCTAATACTGCCACAGTACCGAGCCAAAAACTGTCGTTATAACGATGATTACCCAATGCAGAGGCTTCAACAACATTATCAATACGATAAAACGGGATAGGAATTTCGAACGCTTTAACTTTTAAGTTGTAACCAAAGGCACAACAAGGTCTTAAACCATTGGGTGCTGTTAACGGTGTAGGTGTTTGCCAAAGTTGTGTTGCTTCTTCGTGGGTAACACTATCAAGATTGGCATGCAGAGATTTAACCGGTGTGACTTGAGTGCAACCCGTAATAAATAAGAAGAAGACAATGGTATTGATAAAAAGAAACCGCTTAAACATCAAAATGCTTCACCTACTTGAAAATAGAATCCTGTACTTTCTTTACCGATACCAAAATCGAGACGTACATTCATGCGGGGTTTAAATTCAAATCGATAACCAATACCGATACTCGGCAACCAATGACCTTTACCTAAATCGCGCGCTTGATCGCTTAACGTACCGCCACCAACCCAAAGTGCAATGCCATGGCGCCAATCCAGTTTTTGGCGGTACTCTAATTGGGTTGAAAATACGTGATTATCTTGGTATCGACCTTCATAATAACCCCGCATTTGGTGCCCATTGCTTAGTTTTGACAATTGGCTCCAAGGCACATTGCCCGACGTAAAGCGTGCATAATTATCAAATGCTAATACCGCATTATCACTTAAAGGATAATAGTAGTTATATTGTATTTGGGTCGCATTAAAGCGATTATTACTGCCTGTTTTCGGTGAATAATGGGTATAGCTGATATCAAAAGCTTGACCTTGATAAGCATTCGGTAAGAAATCGCGACTATCGTAAGTAATGCGAGCTGTTATTCCCGAACTAGTTGAACGCAAAGGTAAATCGCGTGTACTCATATAGGCTTTAAAAGGATCATCGGGGGCGGCTGCTTGTAGATTGGAGTAATCCCACCCTAAGCCTATATAGGTGTTTTTGGTAATTTGGCGCAGTAAAGTCGGTGTTAGACGCAATTCTTGAGAGCGAAATTCGCCAAAATGATCTTTTACTCGCCCTTCGTGATAACCCTCACCCCAATAATTGGTAGGGACGTTGTTTAATCTACCAGTGAGATAAAAGCGCCAAGTATCATCTGCTAAATAGGTGTAGTTGCTAAAGGTCATACCAAAAGCACCCGTTGATGAGCCAAAGCCACTTAATGAGAAAGACGAAATTTTGCTATCAGGGCGACTATCTGCTTGATAAAGCCCAACAAGGGCAATCCCGACACCCAACTCTAATTCTGGTGTATAAAAAGGGCCCGGTAATATTCCCCAGTCGATAGTTTTACTGCGATCGAAGTTATTCTCCCCCCCCCTAATCCCACTAACCATTGGTCTATTTGTTGTCTATCGGGAAAGAGCTGTGCTTGTGCGGTGTGTGAAGTAAAGAGGCTGGCAAAAGCCAGCCCCAAAATAAAAGGGTATTTAACCATTAAAAACGGAACTCACCTGAAACAAAGAAGCTATTGCGGTTATTAAAACCGAGTTCTGTAATGACATTAAAGTTACGTGTGACTTCTAAACGGGCACCCACCGTTTGGTTCCATTTATGGGCAAGGTGTTGTTCAACATCGAATTTAACGTTCCCGATATCTAAATCTGGAGAATTTAAGAAATCATTTAATTTACCAGGTAAGCTCAGTTTACTTACATCACCTTTAAAACGTTGGGTAATATCTTGGTACATTGCACCTGTCCACACTTGTAGTTTAGTATTACCTTGGCCTGAAATTAGAGGTGAGAAAACAAATTCATAACCCACACGAGGTGAAATCACTAACGCTTTAATATCACCGTCTAAGATATCAAGATTCGTTTTGGTGTAGTTTAAATCAAAAGTACCAAAAAATTGGTTATAGCCACCCGCTAAAGTAAAACCTGCACCATAAGTATTCCCTTTAAAATCTAAATTAAACTTTTCGTTTTGAGCTACAGGAAAAGGAAAGCCAAAATCAACAATAACTTGGTTGATAGTTGTGCTAGATGTGCCTTTAGTTCTCCCATATACACCGTATAAATTAAGAAAAGGAAAAACCCAACTATCAAGTTTAAGCAAATGAGTTTCACTTTTCTCACGAGTGTGTCCTACATCAACCGTTACAACATCACTCATTTGTGGCCATTCACTAGCTGCAAACCCAATCTTATCCACAATAATATCTTGGCGCAGATTCATATAGCTATAGCTGGCACCAAAAGGCTCGGGTAAATCATAACCACGGGCACGGGCTTCATCGCCCCAAATCGGTAAAACGCGAGATTGGCTGGCAGGGGTACGAGTATCTAATGAACCTTCACTATTTAAAGCAGTACCGCCGGACTGGCTAACACTTAAAGAAAGCAGTGGGCGATCGCTATCCGCGTAAGAAAAGCCAGTCACAAGAAGGGAGGCGGTTAATACCACCTTATTTAAATTAGAAAAGTTCATATATAACCCACAGAAAATTAAAAAAGTAAGTAGTAAAAGAGTAGTCGGAAATTTTAATCTTTTTCTTATTAATGATCACCAGCTATAAGTGCGATATACAGTAAGAGATGCTTATATTTTGCGTTATCATGGGATTATTAAGGGATTATTAAGTAAAAAACCTTATTTTTTCTAAGCTAATCTTAATAAAAGTAGTCGATTTAAACTATAAAAGATAATGATTATTCTTATTTTAATTATTACTTTTTATTATTTCGATAAAATGACTATCGGAATAAGTTATTTGGGCAATAAAACGTTATGATAATAGCTATATCCTATGAACGCTTTTAAGAAAGGACCGTTATGACCTATCAGGAGCTTTACCAGTACGCTATTTTTATGCTCTCTCGTCGTGATTACAGTACAAATGAGCTACAACGTCGAATCGAACGCCGAATTCGTGAAACTGAGAAAGATTCACCTACTGCCCCCGAATGTTTGCCTCAAGTAATCGAACGCTTACTTGGAAGCCAATATCTTGATGACAATCGAACTATTTATAGTTTCTTTCGTAGTTATTTAAATAAATCCTATGGGCCGTTACGTATTCGTCAAGAATTACGCCTAAAAGGATTCCCTAGCGAAATTATTGACCGTGTATTAGAAGAAACAGATACCGATTGGTACGCACTCTGCCAAGATCTTAAAGAGAAAAAATTTGGTACAGACAAACCCAAAGATTTTAAAGAGAGAGCCAAACAAATTCGCTATCTGCAATATCGAGGGTTTACCTCTGAATATATTAATTCGCTATTTTAAGTCATTAACGCAGTGTCATTGCGATATCGGCTAAATTTTTATTATTCTCTTTTTTAAAATAGACTTTTTGATGTAAGAAGAAGTCAAAAGGAAAAGGAGAGCGTATAAATTGTACTTCATCGTTTGTAATGGTTGAAATATAGTCAATATTTTCGGGTATAAAGCAGTAACCCTCGCCCTCATCAACACAATGTAAGACATCTGCCATCTCCGTTAACCCTAACGTGTGATATTGATATCCCTTATTTTTTAGTCTTTCTAAAATGGTTGTAAATATCGGATTTCGCAAAGAACTGCTTCTTTGTATTAAGGTTTCTTTGGCAAAGAAGGTTTTGGTATCTGGATATTTTTCAATCAGCTTTTTATTTACTAATAAACCAACCTTTTGTGTGCATAAATTAATCGCATTGATTTTTTCATAAGAATAATCAAACTCAAGAGACGAAATAACAAGATCAAACTCTTTATCAAAAAGTTCTTCGTTAATATTATCGATACAACCATCTTCTAACGATAAGTTATATTGATTGTTTTCTTGTCGGATCTCCAATAATTTTGTTTTTAAGTCAGGATAATAAAGACCATCTAACTTGATACAAAGCGAGGTATTCTCCTCGTTTGAGTTCATTATTTGGTTTTCAATTTTTCGGATTTTTTCATAATAAGGATACAAACGGTTATAGAGTGATTTTCCCGCAGGGGTAAGATCCATCCCATTTTTAGAACGTTTAATCAGTGACTTACCCAATTGGCTTTCAAGTTCATTAATACCATGGCGTAGTGCGGATGGGGTAACACGAGTTTGTTCTGCTGCTTTTACTAGGCTTTGACAAGTCGCAACAGCAAAGAACTGGTTTATTTTTCGTGAGAAAAACATTCAGACATTCTCCACAAATCATATAAATCTCATATAAATTATTTTTTAATAATCGCCTTGAGTGATATTTTTATATTGATGTTTATCAATAATGATTTTTTAACGACTAAAAATGAAAAAATTCAAAAGCTAAAGTTAAAAAACGATATTATTGACTAATATTAATAATAAATAGTCGTATTTTTTATAAAAAACAAAATCAAATGATTGATTGCTTTTTATCAATATATTTTACTTGTTGTTTATCTCTATTTTTACACTTATCTTTTAATTGAAAACAGTAATTAGTCGGTAAAGAATAAAAAAACTCAATAGTAGCTTATAAAAAAGTCAATTTTCTTATTTTTTTTTCTTGATATTTTAATTCTCGAGATGAAATACAGATTTTACTCTCTCTATTTTGAATTAACTTATATTAGGAAAATATTTAATGAAAAACATTAATACGCTTTTAACAAAAATGAAGGCGAATACATCAGACATGATCTCGCTTAACGATTTAGCACCATTATCGCTTCATGAAATTTATGCACTTAGTGAAGAAAAACTCAGTTGGCATGAAGCAAAAACATTATATAAAGAAGCACAAAAAGCCGCCAAAATGAGTAAAATCAATGAAGCGCACTATTTAGCACGTCGTAATCCACAAGTGCAAAATGCAGTGGCTTTAGGAATGCGATCTCAGATTGCTCAAAGTAATACATTAGAAAATTGGATCCCAAATCGAGATAACCATTATGTCGATTCTAAATCTGTAGCATCGATGTTTTCGCCTGCGGGTTATTTAACAGAACTTTATCGTGAAGCGAAAGAAATACATGCTGAAAACCCAATGTATCGCCTTAATAGACGCCGCCCTGATTTAGCAGAATTAGTACTTTCTCAAGAAAATATGGATAAAGAAATTTCAACACTGTCTTTATCAAATCAAATATTAACCACAGCATTACAACATAAATTAGGTAATGATAAAGATTTATTTCAAGAACTAGCAACACACCGTACAATGGGTGAAAATCCTTATCATCAACCTTATCAAACTATTCGAGAAACATTATTATTACGTGATGGCTTGGTTGATAAATTAGTGAAAGCTAAGGATTCTCTTGATATTTTGGATACAGAATGGATCTCAACAATTATTTCATCGATTTCTCCTGAGTTATATACTATTTTAACAGAAGTAATTTCTGAAAATAATATTGATGAACTAGTAGAGAAAAATTTCGGAAATAAAGATATTAGTTTAAAAAACAATCTAAAATTTTTATCTGAATATTATTCTATTCCAGAAGAAGAAATATTACCATTATTTAATACACTTAAAGTAAATAATGAATTATCTTCAAAAGGCATGTTGATCTTAAATAAAATTATTCGCTTGCATAAAGCAACGGGGATCTCTGTTGATAATTTAATTATTTTAATTAAAACAAAAAATAATGATAACAATATTGATTCTGAGGTGATCCGAGCTATTCTTCATGTGCAATATATTATGGAGAAGTACAATATTAATATTGAACAATCTATAGTACTTAATGGTGCTAATATTAATGAAAAAACATTAAATAATTCCTTGTCTCTATTTGATGTTTTATTTAATTCTCCTCCTTTAGGTGAATTAAAATTTATTGCAGATAATAAAGCACTTGATTTTAATTCATCATCTCCAGATGATATTATACGTATTAATACCTTAAAAAGAGCATTTCATGCCGATGATATTGGTATTGCTGCTATGTGGAAATTAGCTTCTGGTAAAACAACGGAATTTACTTGTTCTATAGAAAATATTTCACTGTTATATCGAGTATATTTATTGGCAACAGTACATGGCCTAGATATTTATACTCTTTCTTTATTACTCGATATGTTGTCAGATCCTTTTAGTAAACCCATTAATCAACAATCTTCATCGGATGATGCGGCTAATTTAATTTATACAATAGATAATTATTTAAAGTTTATTCAAGATTATAAATTAAATATTCCGGAACTATATGTAATGACGGCAAATCAATATGATTTGCGCTATACAAATGAAATAAAAAATCTTATTGAAGAATTAATGAATGTTAAGTTAGTTAATAATGCCTTATTATATCCACAGACAATATTAGAATCTTATTTACCTATAATATCTTCTTATTTTCATATTTCTTCTTTAAAGCAAGCTGGTTCCGTATGGATTACTCTGGAATCTACAGCTTCATTAAATTTAACTATTTATAATTTTGTTGATTTAATCAATAAGGAAGATAAAACACAAGAGGATAAAAATAATATTATTACTTATATACAAAATTTATGCCAAATGATCGCTATTTTTGCTAAAATAGGCTTAAATGAAGATGAGATAGATATATTGGGGAGGCAACGTGCGATTGGTAATGAAAGAATCCTTCCAAATATCAAGTCAATAAAGGATTTATCTGATTTTCATCATTTTTATTTAGATAAAATAAGTAATAAAGAGGAGCTGTTAAATATTATTATAGGTAGAGATAGAGCTTCAACTTTATCAAAAATATATAAAGTTAGTGAAGATGTGATTAATCAAATAATCTCTCTATTGAAACTTGATGATGTGATTAAATTTGATAATATCAAAGAAATTTCTAGCTATATTGATATGGTTAAAGTTTTTAATATTACACCAAATAATTTTGATTTATTAACTAAATTAAAATTTTCCATAAGTGGTAATAAAGAAGAAGATTATTTGAATTGGGATAGAGTCAGTAAAAACTTACAAAGTGGATTAAACGCTCAACAAGCTATTTCACTAAAAAATAAAATGGATGAAAAAAAGAGTGTTGCATTATGTGCATTTTATATTAATCAGTTTAGTGAGTTAAATTTAGTAACTAGTGATGATGTTTATTATTATTTACTGATTGATAATAAGATCTCATCTGAAATAAAAACCACAAAGATAGAGCAAGCTATTGCAAGTATACAGCTATATATCAATGAATTTTTATCCTTAGATATGAAAGCTAATCACACACCTATTAAATCTCGTCAATTTTTTATAGATTGGGATAAATATAATAAGCGTTATAGCACTTGGAGTGGCATCTCTTTATTAACTTATTATCCTGAAAATTATATTGATCCTACAGTACGTATTGGTCAAACTAAAATGATGGATACGCTGTTACAGACGATCAGTCAAAATAGCATTAATAGTGATACGATTGATGATGCATTTAAAACATATTTAACTTCTTTTGAACAAATTGCTAATTTAGATGTAATTAGTGGTTACCATGATGGTGTGACATTAGAAGATGGAAAGACTTATTTTATTGGTCATAATGCATCAGAAAAAGCAAGTTATTATTGGCGTAGTGCAGATCATAGTAAAATAAAAAAAGGTGTCATGGCAGCAAATGCTTGGACTGAGTGGACGAAAATTGAGAATGGTGCTAACCCTTACAATAATTTAATTCGCCCTGTTATTTTTAATAATCGATTATATGTTGCTTGGATTGAACGTAAAGAAGTTGAAAATAGAGAAATTGAAAATAAAGAAAAAACGACGTCTGTACCAATTTCTAAGCAGGCACATTATAGTTTAAATCTATCTCATATTCGTTATGATGGAACTTGGAGTTTACCTATTGATTTCCAATTTTCTAATAATATCATAGAGAAAAAAGAAGGGAATTTTCATTTAAGCTATGATCAAGAGCTTGATAAATTATACTTTTTAACTTATATCACTAAGGATACCTATGATGATGGAAATAAGGAGTATAATGTTTATTCTATTGATAATGAAATGATATTTTCTAATATATCGGACTCAAATAAAGAAAATGCAGAAAACATTTATATTAATGTGAAATCTGAATTTGACATAGTTGGTAAAGAATCCATTAATAATGTTAATAACAAATTTATGTTGAGAGGAAAATTTGCTTATTCTATCTCTCATGATCCTATTGATAATATAAAAACAACTGATTCTAAAAATGTTTCTCTTTCAGGCAGTTTAATTAATGGCGTAAATATAGAATCGAAAAATGAAAGGTTATCTTGTTATCTTTCTGCTTTTATTAATTGTGATGTTAATTATGGACATCTTGCTCCTGCATCTATTAAAGATATTTTTAAAGGTTTGTTAAAAGATGGGGCTCTATTAGAGGATATTGTTTATACTTCTGGTAGTGTCGGTAAGTTAGAAACTTTGGCTTTTAATATAAAAACTAATTACAGTTATTATTTGGGTTTTGATATTAATACAAATACAGTTTACTTCTTTATTTATGATAATAATAAAAATGCGGTAATTAAAGGCTCAGATATTAATAATGGAGAAGATTATAACGTAGAACTGGCTTTTTTCACTAAACAGTCAAATGATTTATTAACTTATACATCGAAAAATGAAATAGCCTTTACACTTTCTAATGAGTTAGGCGATGTATCGTTACAAAAATTTTTAAACATAGAAACGCCAAGATTTCTTTTTTCTGTTTCAGGTAAAACAAAGAGTGACTTGCTTCTGGGTGCATATGGGAAAATGATATCTTACCCATTGACTATTAGTGAGAGTGATTTAAATAAAGTTATCTATACTGATGATGAAATGATTGAAGATATTAAGATAACATTATCTTCTAATCCAGATAATAAAGTCACCTATTCTCTTGAACAATGGTCTAAAGCCAATACTTCTTTAAATGAAGGCAGTAATAGCTTCAATAGTAAAAATAATGTACTTAAGCTTGATGTGCCGCTAAGTGAATTTAATGATGATGGTGAATTAATATTAACTACAAAAGTAATAGCGGTTAATAAGAAACAAAAAGTTATTTCTGAAATCTTATGTTCTTTCAAAGTTAGTGAATTGGAAAATATAAATGAAAGTGTTATTAGCTTAAAAACAAATCGAAAACATGCTCAATATATGTCAATGACAGTAGCAAATAAACCTTTGTTAGTACGTTTAAATACGTTATTTGCACGCCAATTAGTCAAACGTGCGAATAAAGGAATTGATGCTATTTTAACATTAAGTTCTCAGAGGCTACCTGAACCTGCTTTGGATGAAGGTGCTGACGTACCGATGGATTTTAATGGTGCTAATGCCCTCTATTTTTGGGAACTGTTCTATTACACTCCGATGATGTTAGCAAATGTGATGTTAGAAGGACAAAATTACGATGAAGCTAATCGTTGGCTACGTTATGTATTTAGTCCAATTGGTTATATTGATAGTGATACTCATACTCATCGTGTTTGGAATTCGCAGCCATTGTTAGCAGATATAGCTTGGGATAATGACCAATTGGATTCAACCGATCCTGATGCTGTGGCACAAGCTGATCCAATGCACTATAAGCTGGCTACGTTTATGAAGTACCTCGATATTGTTATGGCAAGGGGAGACAGCGCTTATCGTCTACTTGAACGAGACTCTTTAAATGAAGCTAAAATGTGGTATGTGCAGGCGCTGAAGCTGTTAGGTGCTGAAACGGAATCAGTCAGTGACGCTATTTGGTCTGCACCAAAACTAATTGATGCAGCATCAAAAACAACCTCAACACGCGTAATTCATGAAGTGTGTGACGATGGGGAGTTACCGCGTACTGCAAATACCTTAACTTCGGTTTTTTTACCGCAAATTAATGAAAAATTAGCGCAGTATCGAGATATATTAAAAGCTCGTTTATTTAATTTACGTCACAATTTATCGATTGATGGACAACCGTTGTCACTGCCAATTTATACGACACCAGCAGATCCTAAAGCACTGCAAAATGCTGCCGTGTATCAATCACAAGGTGGTGGTGGTTTGCCAAATGCAGTGATGCCAACACAGCGCTTCCCTGTTATTTTAAATAGCGCAAAATCCGTGGTCAATCAGCTAATGCAATTTGGTAGCTCACTTTTTAGCATTACAGAACGCCAAGATGCACAAGCATTGTCTGAATTATTGATCACTCAAGGTAGCGAAATTATTCTGCAAAATATCAAATACCAGCAGAAAACGCTGGAAGAGTTTGAGCATAATAAAAAAGCATTACAGGATTTACGTTCAGGTGCTGATAAACGCCTTACTTATTATAAAAAATTGTATAACCAGAATATTAGCACACGAGAACAACAAGCCATGGATCTCTATTTGAGCTCTTCTGTGTTAAATACCGCAAGCCAAGGGCTCAATATGGCAGCAGCGGCTGCAGATCTTGTGCCAAATATTTATGGTATGGCTGTCGGGGGATCACGTTTTGGCGCTATTTTTAATGCAACATCAATTGTTCTGCAATTATCAAGTTCTGCCACCCGTATTTCCGCAGATAGATTAAGTCAATCAGAGTCTTATCGTCGACGTTATGAAGAGTGGGGCTCATTATGTGACACCGCACAATCCGAATTAGATCAGTTTGATGCTCAACTTGCCGCATTAGAGGTTCGTCGACAAGCGGCGAAACTGCAGTTAGATAGTATGAAGTTACAACAACAGCAAACACAAGAGCACTTAACCTTCTTGCAAAATAAGTTTACCAATAAAGCCCTGTATAGCTGGTTACGCAGTAAATTAATGGCGATTTATAAACCTTTTTACGACTTAACTGTTTCTCGTTGTCGTATGGCAGAATTGGCTTATCAGTACGACTTAGGTGAAACACAAACCTTTATTCGTCCAAGGGCATGGCAAGGTAACTATTCTGGTTTGATGGCGGGTGAAAGCTTAATGCATAACCTGATCCAAATGGAAAACAGCTACTTTGAAAAAGATAACCGTGTATTGGAAATCACCAAGATTGTGTCGTTGGCCGATGTGTATCAAGGTTTAAGCAGCAATAAGTTTGGTTTTGAGCAAGTCGCTGATGTGATTAACAAATCGAAAACACAGCTTGGTACGGCTGAAAATGGTATTAGCTTAAAAGACGGACAGCTACAAGCCTCTATTAAGCTCTCTGACTTAGCAATAGGAAAAGATTATCCTGCTGATTTAGGTAAATTGCGTCGCGTTAAACAAATTAGTGTGACATTACCTATGTTGACAGGTGCTTATCAGAATATTCGTGCAGTGCTGAATTATGGTGGTAGTGCAGTGAAACCTCGTGGCTGTAGTGCGATTGCGATTTCTCATGGCATGAATGACAGCGGTCAGTTCCAACTGAATTTTAATGATGATCGTTATCTACCATTTGAAGGTTTACCAGTGGATGATACCAGTACACTGACTTTAAGCTTCCCTGATGCAACAGATAAGCAAAAAGAGATGTTACTGACATTAAACGACATCATTCTCCATATTAATTACACCATTCGTTAATTATCTAAATCTTAATTAATTACAGGCTCCGTAAGGAGCCTGTCAGGAGTTCTACATGCAAAATTCAGAGAACTTGGCCTTTGATGCTCCAAATTTACCGAAAGGCGGTGGTGCAGTCACAGGGTTAACGGGCAATATGGGCGCAGTCGGCCCTGATGGTGCTGCCACTTTTAGCTTACCATTGCCTATTAGTAAAGGTCGTGGTTATGCCCCTTCTTTAAGCTTAACCTATCAAAATCAAGCAGGTAACGGCGCATTTGGGTTTGGTTGGTCTGTCGGTGTGATGTCGATCCGTCGTCGTACTTCAAAAGGCGTACCGACTTATACACAATTAGATGAGTTTGTGGGTGCTAATGGCGAAGTGATTGTGCCGATTATCAATAAGAACGGTGAAGTTGAAATTGCGCAACGGGATGAGTTATTTGGCGTAAAACTTGCTCATCACTATCAAGTTATCACTTATCGCTCGCGTGTTGAAAAAAGCTTTAGTCGTTTTGAGTTTTGGTCATTACATGAGGAGAATGCCCCTGCAAATATCCCTACTCAGTTTTGGGTGATGTTGAATGCAAATGGTGATGCTCATTTGTTCGGCTATGAAATAACGGCACAGATTGTGGATAGCCAAAATCGCGCGCGCATTGCGCAATGGAACCTGAATGCGTCTGTTTCTGCAACAGGTGAACAAATTGAATATCATTATCGTGCTGAAGATGAACAGGGGTGTGATCAACAAGAAATTCAATCGCATGCGAATGCCAATACACAACGTTATTTAGAGAAAGTGTATTACGGTAATCCGGTGGGTGAACGTGTTTTTTCTTGTGTCAAATCCGATAATACATTATCGAAAAACGCCCTGTTTGTGCTGGTGTTTGATTACGGTGAACGCAGTAGTGCGTTAGCGACTTATCCTCAATGGCAGAGCAATTCAGCATGGGCATTACGTAAAGACTGTTTTTCTCTTTTTCATTACGGTTTTGAAGTACGCACTCGTCGTTTATGCCGCCAAGTGTTGATGTATCACCGTCTTGAAAGCTTGGAAAAACAGGCTGCATTAGCAGAAACTCCAGAGTTAGTTGCTCGATTAACACTGACTTATGCCGAGTCGGGATCGGGTTCAATTTTAGTTTCGGCGCAACAATCTGCGTTTAACGATAATAAAGATGCTCAGTCGTTAGTCACATTGCCCCCTGTGAAATTTGATTGGCAAATGCTAGGTGCGACTAAACAAGCACAATGGCAATCATTGGATGAACTGGCTTCTTTTACACCACAACAGCCTTATCAATATGTCGATTTATTGGGTGAAGGGCTTGCAGGTGTGTTGTATCAAGACAGTGGCGCTTGGTGGTATCGCGCCCCCATCAGAAAAGAAGATAAGCAAAACCCAAATGCGGTCACTTGGGACAAAGCGAAAAAACTCCCCATTATTCCATCATTACGAAACTCAGCCATGCTGACGGATGTAACAGGTAATGGAAAACTGGATTGGTTAGTGACACAAGGTCATGCCAATGGTTATTACACTCAGGATGAAACGAAAGCAGAAAGTTGGCTGAATTTTGTGCCACTTGATGCATTACCTGTGGAATATTTTCATCCTAGAGCGGAAATGACTTCATTAACAGGCAGTGGTTTTGCTGATCTCGCCTTAATTGGTCCTCGTAGTATTCGTCTTTATGCTGGCTCTGCTCAAGGTTGGAAAAAAAGCAAAGAGGTGATGCAGGCTGAAGGCGTAACGTTACCCATTAAAAACGTCAATCGTCGTACCTTAGTGGCATTTAGTGATGTGTTGGGTTCAGGTCAGCAACATTTAATTAAAGTGGATTACCAAGGTCTGACATGTTGGGTTCATTTAGGTGAGGGGAAATTCAGTTTACCCATCACTATTCCTGGATTTTCTGCCGATCGCCTTAAATTCAACCCTAATCAACTCTATTTAGCGGATCTCGATGGTAGTGGTACCACTGATATTATTTACGCTCAATCGACCCATTTAGAAGTGTATTTTAACCAAAGTGGGAAACAATTTGTGCGTGGTGATGATATCGCATTACCTAAAGGGATACGTTTTGATAGCCATTGCCAATTACAAGTTGCTGATGTGCAAGGTTTAGGAATTGCCAGTATTTTACTGACAAAATCGTATCCAACACCACAACATTGGGTGCTTTCTTTACAAAATCAAAAACCGTGGTTATTAACATCGATTAATAACAATATGGGTTTGATTCAAACTCTGCACTACCGTAGTTCAGCGCAATATTGGCTGGATGAGAAATTGGCTCGTCAACAACAAAATAAAAAGAAAGCGGTTAGCCATTTACCTTTTGCACTGCATACGCTGTGGAAAATTGAAACTATTGATGAAATTACGCAAAGCCGTTTAACACAAACTTACCACTATCGTCATGGTGTCTGGGATGGTATAGAAAAAGAGTTTCGTGGTTTTGGTTGTGTTGAAATGACCAATGCAGAGTCATTTAAAAGTGAAGAAGATCTGGCAGACAAAACGCCAAGTGCGTTAACTCGACAATGGTTTTTAACAGGAAAATCCGTCGTTGATACCCAAATGCCTGATGAGTTTTGGCAAGGCGACGATGCTGCATTTGCACTGTTTTCTCCTCGATTTACACAAGGTGAAGGCAGCTCAGAAAAAGCCTGTGATGATGCTATTTATCAGGAACATGCCTATTGGTTTGAGCGTGGGTTACAAGGTCAGTTACGCAGAAAAGAAATCTATGGGTTAGATAACGCAGTGGTTGCTGATGTGCCTTATGCTGTCACTGAACAACGACCACAAGTGCGTTTAATTGAAGCGCAAGGGCGCTCGCCAGTCGTGATGCCGTCTACCGTGGAAAGTCGAGCCTATCATTATGAGCGTATTGCTTCTGATCCTGTTTGTCATCAACAGATCACCTTAGAGCAAGACGACTATGGTTTTGTTTCTAAAGCCGTTTCGATTAACTATCCAAGACGCGCTAAGGGGGCGAAAAATCCTTATCAGCATTACGAAAGCCTGCCAGAAACGTTATGGGCATCAAGTTATGACGAACAACAACAGACACTATGTTTGAGTTTATCGCGTCAAACTTGCCATCATCTTGTTCATCCTGAAAAACAGGTTTATCAGCTCGCGATTACTAATGCGAGTCGTCAAGACATTTGGACATTGGGAGCAGAAAAACAGCCGAAAGAAGGATTAAGTGTCGAAGCTTTATTAGCAGCCAATAATTTGCTGACACAAAAAGCAGGATCAGTCTTTGTAGGGCAACAGCAGCTTGCTTATATGGATGCTGAAGGTAAAGCGACATTATCAGAACCTGATTTCCCTGTGCGTTTGGCCTATAGCGAAACGGCGGAATTAGATGAAGAAACAGCAAACGCTATTTCACATCCTTATCCAAATTTAAAACTGGATAACATTATGAAAAATGCAGGTTATCAGCAAAAAGCGTATTTATTTGCTGATGAGTCAGAAAAAAGGCAAAACGCTGTGGGTGAAACCATTGTTAGGTATTATCCAATATGGTTCATTAGTGCAATTTTATAAGCCTCTGATTTATAAGAAATCTGCATTGTCCTGTGAATATAACTTACTATGGGATAAGCAATTTTGTGCACTCATAGGCAAAGAATCACCCTTAAATACACAAGATTTCCATCTTACTTACGATTGGCGCTTTTTATCACCTAACACAATAACTGATGAAAATAAAAACCTTCATCAAGTGACTTTTGATGGCTTTGGTCGTGTGACGACGACGCGTTTTTCAGGAACGGAAGACGGCAAACAAAGCGGTTATAGCGATAAAGCGTTTACTATGCCGACAACCATCGATGGGGCTTTAGCATTAACCTCGCCACTGCCGATTGCAACGGGTTTTGTGTATGTGACAGATAGCTGGATGTCAACATCAGCAAAATTACCGCCTCATGCATTGCAAATCATGACAGACCGTTATGACAGTGACTCACTGCAGCAAATTCGCCAGCAAATTGCTTTTAGTGATGGTTTTGGTCGCTTACTGCAAACCTCTATCAGAGTAGAAGCCGGTGAAGCCTTTTTACGTAGCGATAATGCCACACTGAGGGTTGATAAAAATCAGAGAGCGCAACAAAAGAGCACCACGATTCGTTGGGCTATTTCAGGCGAAACAGAATATGACAACAAAGGGAATGTAAAGCGAGTTTATCAACCTTACTTTCTTAATGACTGGCGTTATCTTGCTGATAGTTCAGCTCAGCAAAATCGTTTTGCTGATACTCACTACTATGACGCATTGGGGCGTTTATATCGGGTTATTACTGCCAAAGGTTATCAGCGTAATACCCTTGTGACACCTTGGTTTATTGTGCAGGAAGATGAAAATGACACTTTAACATAAGGTGATGAAATGCGGGTTATTGACTCTTCTCTCTCTAACCCGCTTAACGTAGGAATTTTATTATGCTGGTCGCAATCCCATCTGAAAGTGATGCACTCGCTTGGATGATTATCGGTGGATTTTCAGCCTGGGGAGGTATCGTGAGGTATTTAATGGAAATAAAACAGAAACAAATAAAGTGGTCTTGGTGTGGAATTACAAGCCAAGTGGTTATCTCAGTTTTTACTGGACTATTGGGGGGCTTGTTAAGTTTTGAAAGTGGTGCAAGTCGTTATATGTCTTACATGATTGCAGGACTTTTTGGCTCAATGGGGGGTACAACACTGATTTGGTTGTGGCACCGTATTTTTGGTGTGAACAACCTTAAGGAGCCGAAATGAATACTTATACATTGAGTCAACGAAGCCAAAATAACCTAAAGGATGTACATCAAGATCTTGTCCGCGTTGTCCATTTGGCACTGACATTGAGTAAATATGATTTTGTGGTGATTGAAGGCGTTCGTTCATTAGAACGTCAAAAAGCACTCATAAAAGAGGGCAAAAGCAAAACACTGAATAGTCGCCATTTAACGGGCCATGCAGTTGATATTGTGCCATTAGTAAATGGTGCGATCCCTTGGCAAGATTGGTCTGCATTTGAATCAGTATCAAAAGCCATGAAACAAGCATCTTCCCAATTAGGTGTTTCAATTAATTGGGGGGGAAATTGGGTTTCATTTCGCGATGGGCCCCATTACGAATTATGCCGTGAGGCATACCCATGAATATAAGCACTTTTTTACGTTTGGGGGTTAAGGGTGGGGGAGCGCTCATTGTCGTCGTTACATTGCTAGTTATTCGTTATCAACATAACCAAATAAGTCGACTTTCTGAGCAAAATAGTCAGCTTGAATATCAACAAAGCACGTTGCAATCACAATTAGTGCAATGGCATCAACAAGCCGAAAAAATGTCAGAAACATTAACGCGTCAACAAAAGGAGCAACACTATTTAGAGGAAGAAAATCATGCGATACGCCAAGAGTTACGGCAAATTTTGGCTCAAGCGCCTTGTGCTAATGAGTCTGTGCCTGACGCTGTTATCCAGTTGCAGCAAAACACCCTTAACCGTCGTTAAAGCGCCAGATAAATTTGTACCAACACACTTATTACAACCATGTTCCGCGCCGTTTTTTAATGTGCAAGTGTGGGGGGATTATCCTGATTATGTGGCGCGTTTAATGTTGGTATTAGAGAAATGTAATACCGATAAAAAAGCGGTGGCAGAAATATTGGCAACAAAAAGTTAGCTCGGTACCAATGCGCTAGATAATAAAAAATATACAAACTAAGGAATTATAGAAATATGTTAAATCAACAATTACATACACGAACGCCAACGGTGGTGGTTCATGATAATCGAGGATCGGCTATTCGCGAAATTAATTATTGTCGTCATCCTGATACGGTTAACCAAACCGATGAGCGTATTACTCGTCACCATTATCATGCTCGCGGTTATTTAGAACGCAGCATTGATGCAAGACTGTATGACGCACAACAGTTAGACGCCAGCATTCAGCCTAATATTCAACAAACGGTGAGTTTAGGGAGGGCATTATCACTTTCACAAGGTGTTGATAATGGGAATAGCTTTAATCTCAATGATATTGAAGGCACGGCTGCACAGCAGATTAATGCCAAAGGAACGGTCACAATCTATAAATATAGTGAGTCTGGGTTTGAACGATATTTAGAGAAAGTAGAAGAAGGAAAATTAGGGAATTCAGACACGAAGGTTATTCAAAAATTTAAATGGGGACAAGGAAACGCGAGTGAGTTAATCGATACCAACCAAGTTGGGAAATGTATTGAACACTTTGATACGGCAGGTAAAAAAACATATGGAAATTATTCTCTCTTGGGGCATGCTATTGCAGAAACGCAACAATTTTATATGGGGAGTGTTATTGACTGGAATTCAAGTCGTGAAGTAAATGACATTCAACAAGCTGAAAAATTTACTACTCAATATACTTATGATGCGACAGGTGCTGTATTAGAAGAAACCGATGCAAAGGGAAATAAACGCCGTATTGCCTATGATATTGCAGGCTTTGTAAAACAAACTTGGTTGACGTTAAAAGGACAATCAGAGCAAGCGATTTTACGTGCTTTAACCTACTCAGCTGCGGGGCAAAAACTGCGTGAAGAGCAGGGTAATGGCTTGGTCACCACTTATGAATATGAGCCAGAAACACAACGTTTGTTGCAGGTTAAAACAGAGCGCCCTCAAGGTCATGCGTTAGGGGCGAAGGTTATGCAAGATCTGCGTTATGCGTACGATCCTGTCGGCAATATTATCTGTCTGAAAAATGATGCAGAAGCGACGCGTTATTGGCGCAATCAGAAAGTGGTGCCTGAAAATCGTTATGTGTATGACTCGCTGTATCAATTGGTCAGTGCAACAGGGCGTGAATCCGCCAATCAACAAACGCCTGCTTCAATGCAATCTCAGCCTGTGACAACGTTAGTCAAAGATACGCAAAGCTATACTAATTACACCCGTTTCTATACCTATGATAGAGGCGGTAATTTAACGCAAATTCGCCATAATTCATCGATTGCACGGCAAAGTTTTACCCAAGATATTACCGTTTCAAATAAAACCAATCGCGCTTTATTAAAATCCCAATGTTCAGATCCAAAAAACGTGGATAGCTATTTTGATGAGGGTGGTAATTTAACCCAGCTTCTCAATGGTGATGCCATTATTTGGGATAGCCGTAATCATCTGAAAGCCACTAAAGAGATAATGGAAAGTGGGCATCTGTCTGAGGGCGAAACCTATCAATA
This sequence comes from Proteus penneri, assembly GCF_003144535.1. Taxonomy (GTDB): domain Bacteria; phylum Pseudomonadota; class Gammaproteobacteria; order Enterobacterales; family Enterobacteriaceae; genus Proteus; species Proteus penneri. Next base: position 134,798 of record NZ_PHFJ01000010.1, read on the forward strand.
TAACAGTGCGAGCCAACGTGTGACGAAAATACGCGGGCGTAAAGCTGCTGGCAGTAATTTAGAAAAGGTGACTACGCACTATTTACCGAATATTGAACAATGGGAGGTGAGTACAAGTGCTATTACAGAGAAATATGCTGTCGTTCAAATCAATGTGGGCACCAGTGCAAAAGTCAGGGCATTGTGTTGGGAGATTGGCTCACCGAAAGGGATTGAAAATAACTCACTGCGTTATAGCTATGATGATGGTATTGGTAACAGTGGATTAGAAACGGACGGTCAAGGGAAATTAGTCAGTTATGAGGAATATTACCCTTATGGGGGTACAGCCATTTGGTCCAGCGAAAATGCGGTAGAGGCGGATTACAAAACCATTCGTTATTCAGGGAAAGAAAAAGATTCTACAGGAATGTATTACTACGGTTACCGTTATTATCAGCCGTGGATTGGTCGTTGGTTAAGTGCAGACCCCGCCGGTACGATTGATGGGCTGAATTTATACCGAATGGTGCGCAATAACCCAGTGACATTGCATGATCCGGATGGGCGAGCGCCCACTCCTTCAACCGCATCGACTTCTGCAACAACAAGTGAGCATTTTATCAATCGATTACCGACTTCATTTCATAAAATAAAAACAAATGATCGGGGGGAGCAGACTATTAAAAAGGCTGAGGCTTGGAATCAAAAAAATTCACGAGATTTTAAAAGAGAGACTCACTATACCGCCAGTAAGTTAGGTTCGTATTTTACGCTCTATTCAACCCCGGATTCTCCATCAAAACAACTTATTGTTACTGCCGATGGCGGTTTTACCTTAAACCGCGGCGCCGTTCCAATACCCGATGGGGTGACATTAGAATTCTTAAATCCACACAGGACTAACTTAAAGGACCCGAGTATTAAGAACCTCGCAATAAATAAGAAGTATACGTTATTTTCCATTTCCAATCATCGTCTAGATTTTCATAATCAATTCGCGGTTGAGCAAATGGAATTGTTGGGAATAAGGACAGTAACAGGCGCGTATAACGATACAATTTGGAAAGAAATTGAACCGTATAATAAAATGCATTGGGAAGCAGCAGAAAACGATAAGAATAGTGTAATTAATATTACAAATTATATATTAACCAAATATGCGGACGATACACCCGATAGAATAGGTGATGCATTGGCTGTCAATCGAGCGGTTATACAAACCAATCAAAAACAAACAGTAAAAACGGATATTGTCGCAGTAAATAACCGGACTCTTTTTGATGGGTTCACTATACCTTCAATAACGTCAATAGGAGCGCTTTTCAAGGAGTTAAAGAAAAATAATATTCACTATGACAATATTGTCTGCTCATTTTGTCGTGGCGAAGTTTGTAGGTCCAATATGAATTATGATCCTAAACTGCAGAGACTAGAATAATCTTATTGTAACTCGATTAATAATGATTAGAGGCTAAGGACTAAGTGTGGTTAATTTAATCACAAGGTATTTAACCTATAAATAAATTAATAATATATCTTAATAAACAAAGGTATTTATTCACCGTTAATGACTAATAAAATAATTATTAACGATAAAGAGAAAACCACAAGGAATTAAAAAGATGTCAAATCAATTATTACACACCCGAACCCCCAGCGTGGTGGTTTATGATAATCGCGGATCATCCATTCGTGAGATTAGTTATTGTCGTCATCCTGATTCACTGGATAAAACCGATGAACGCATTACGCGCCATCAGTATCATGTGCGTGGTTATTTAGAACGCAGCATTGATGCAAGACTGTATGACGCACAACAGTCAGACACCTCTATTCAACCTAATATTCAACAAACCATAAGCTTAGGTGGCGCCATTACTTTATCTCAAGGGGTTGATAATGGTACAAGCTTTAGTCTTAATGATATTGAGGGTACCGTTTCACAACAGATTAATGCACAAGGCACAGTGACAACGTACGAATATTCCAAGCAAAGCATTGAACGATATTTAGAGCAAGTAAAAGAAGGAAAACTCGGTGAAAGCAGAACTGCCGTGGTGCAAAAACTTAAATGGGGACAAGGAAACGCGAGTGAGTTAATCGATACCAACCAAGTGGGAAAATGTATTGAACATTTTGATACTGCGGGTAAAAAAACGTATCGCCGTTATTCGTTACACGGCGCAGTGATATCAGAAACGCAACAGTTTGTGACAGATAATCATATTGATTGGGCTCCAAGTCGTGAAGCCAGTATTGAACACACCGAAAAATACACGACGGAATATCGTTATGATGCCACAGGTGCTGTATTAGAAGAAACCGATGCAAAGGGAAGTAAACGCCGTATTGCCTATGATATTGCAGGCTTTGTAAAACAAACTTGGTTGACGTTAAAAGGACAATCAGAGCAAGCGATTTTACGTGCTTTAACCTATTCAGCCGCGGGGCAAAAACTGCGTGAAGAGCAGGGTAATGGTTTAGTCACCACCTATGAATATGAGCCAGAAACGCAACGTTTGTTGCAGGTTAAAACAGAGCGCCCTCAAGGTCATGCGTTAGGGGCGAAGGTTATGCAAGATCTGCGTTATGAGTACGATGCGGTGGGCAACATTATTTGTTTGAAAAATGATGCAGAAGCGACGCGTTATTGGCGCAATCAGAAAGTGGTGCCTGAAAATCGCTATATTTATGATTCACTGTATCAATTGGTCAGTGCAACAGGGCGTGAATCCGCCAATCAACAAACGCCTGCTTCAATGCAATCTCAGCCTGTGACAACGTTAGTCAAAGATACGCAAAGCTATACTAATTACACCCGCTTATACGCTTACGATAGAGGCGGTAATTTAACGCAAATTCGCCATCACTCCGCTATTGCGCAACAAAGTTTTACTCAAGATATTACCGTTTCAAATAAAAACAATCGTGCCTTATTAAAGTCACAATGTTCAGATCCAAAAAACGTGGATAGCTATTTTGATGAGAGTGGTAATTTAACCCAGCTTCTTAATGGGGATGCCATTATTTGGGATAGCCGTAATCATCTGAAAGCCACTAAAGAGATAATGGAAAGTGGGCATTTGTCTGAGGGCGAAACCTATCAATATAACAGTGCGAGCCAACGTGTGACGAAAATACGCGGGCGCAAAGTTGCTGACGGTGATTTAGAAAAGGTGACTACGCACTATTTACCGAATATTGAACAATGGGAAGTGAGCACAAGTTCTGTGACAGAGAAATATACCGTTGTACAAATTCAAGCAGGCACCAGTGCAAAAGTCAGGGCATTGTGTTGGGAGATTGGCTCACCGAAAGGGATTGAAAATAACTCACTGCGTTATAGCTATGATGATGGTATTGGTAACAGTGGATTAGAAACGGACGGTCAAGGAAAATTAGTCAGTTATGAGGAATATTACCCTTATGGGGGTACAGCCATTTGGTCCAGCGAAAATGCGGTAGAGGCGGATTACAAAACCATTCGTTATTCAGGGAAAGAAAAAGATTCTACAGGAATGTATTACTACGGTTACCGTTATTATCAGCCGTGGATTGGTCGTTGGCTAAGTGCTGATCCCGCCGGTACGATTGACGGGCTGAATTTATATCGAATGGTGCGCAATAACCCCGTAACACTTCATGATCCTGATGGGCGAGCACCAACTATTAGCTCCATACCAAATGATACACCTTTGACAGAAATATTTCAGTGGGGGGATATTCTTTATGGCTTAGATGAGCCTCTAGAGAGCTTTGTATCTGTGTTGAACTCTTCCGGCTTTAAAAGAAAAGAAGCAATTAAACCATCTACTAATAATATTTTTAAATTAATTAGACGATTTTTCCGGAAAGCGAAAGAGAAAACTAATATTTTCATTCAAAGTGATGTCACTAATGCTGTCTGGGATATTAACAAACCTACGGAGTATTCTGATGACAAAAGGACAAATAAACGGTTAAACGATCCTGAGCGAGCCATTCAATTCAAACAATTTATTTCTTCTCATGAGAGATACAACGTCATAGCTCAGGATGAAGCGACTGAACTTAAGTTAAAACCATGGAGAAAAAAGCACTTGAGTATTCCTTTATGGAACAAGACGAGTAAAGCCGGGCTGGAGTTTCAGTTGTTAGTCAGAAAAAAACCGCTTCATTTTATTGCCGATATTATTGGAGATGATATTGGTGTGGTTGTATCAAAAAAGGGGTACGGGACGAGTATAACATCCAGTGAGCTTCGTTGGTTATACCGACATAGAGATCTCCCCGAAGTTCGCTCCAACCTGACATTTTACCGTGATGGTAAAAAAATATCTCATGAGGAAATTTTTGGAAAAAGTGAGTGGTCGAATTACCATCCCAAAAATCAATATAATAGAATGGAGAACAAACTATCGTCACATTTAAACGAGAAAGCCTAGACGTCAAGTGGTTCAAGATAAACTGAAAGATAGGTTATATTGATTTTCAAATACAAATTGCTGATTTGAATCGTTCGGCAATATCTCAAGGAGATTTTCGTATTTTTTGGGTAAACCCAAAACAGGCAACCCAGTGAGACAGTTTTCTTGTCTCATTTGGGTTGTTTTTACTTCATACCGATAATTTGAATCTTTTTAATAAAAGATAAAATAAAGTATTAAAAATAAATTTATTTATTGTTTTTATTATTAATAGTCATTTAATAAATATTAAATGACTGTTTTAGTTCCATTTTAATATTAAATTAAATATCGATATCGCTCACAAATATAAATAAATGAATATTTAATTATCTTTTTTTGACTAGTATATATTGTGATTGATGCAATCATTATATTTAAAAAAACTTATTAATAATTATGAGGCTTTATTATGAAGAAAAATAAACTTATGGTATTTACTGCGACGTTATTATTATCATCAGCGGGTTTTATTTCAACAGCGTCAGCTGATGTAACGTTAAAACATGGCTATATTGATGTGCCACCTAGCAGAGCTTTTCTTTGCTCATCAAAAGGAAACAATTTAAATAAAAACTGTGGTTCAATACAGTATGAACCTCAATCAATTGAAGGGCCTAACAAATTTCCTCAAGAAGGGCCTGTTGATGGTAAAATTGCCAGTGGTGGAAATGCGGCATTTTCTGAGTTAAATGAACAAAGTGCTGATCGCTGGCATAAAGTAGCAATGAAAAGTGGAGAGAATACATTTAAATGGACATTAACTGCGAAGCACAGCACAAAATCATGGCGGTTTTTTATTACTAAACCAGGGTGGGATGTTAATAAACCGCTGACTCGTGATGATTTTGATTTAACACCATTCTGCCAACAAAATGATAATGGTGAAATACCAAAAGAAACCGTAGAGATAAATTGTAATATACCAGAGCGTTCAGGTTATCAGGTTATTTTAGGTGTCTGGGATATCGCCGATACAAAGAATGCATTTTATCAAGTTATTGATGCAGAATTTAAAAACTAATCTATTTAATTTAAAATCTAAGTTTAGATTAGTTTTTTATTTATTAAATAAAGATAACGGTTATTTATTGTTGATATTTAATCAATAGCGCCTTTTCATGGGCGCTATTTTCATTAAATTGACTAGAAATCGACCGCTTACAATGTTATTTTCTATGTTATACCTATAATTATTTAGCTTAAAACCAACATCATTGAGGTGCGATTATGGAAATCTATTTAGATACCGCGGATATCGAAGAAGTCAGAAAACTCTCTCAAGTTCTTCCTATTGCAGGTGTCACCACCAATCCTTCCATTATTGCTAAATCGGCACAAAATATCGAAACCCTGTTACCTGAATTAAAAGCGGCAATGGGTGGTAAAGGGCGCGTATTTGCACAAGTGATTGCCAGTGATGTCGATACTATGATTGAAGAAGCGCTACGTATTGGCAATATTGCTGATAATACGGTGATTAAAATTCCAGTTACTGAAGCGGGTTTGGTCGCCATTAAACAATTAAAACAAAAAAATATGTTGGTATTAGGCACGGCAATTTACAGTGTCTCACAAGGTTTAATGGCAGCATTAGCAGGGGCAGATTATATTGCTCCTTATGTACATAGAATGGATAGGCAAGGCTCTGATGGGGTAAGAGTGGTTAAAGAGTTACAAACTTTGATCTCCATGCATAATTTACCGACCAAAATCCTCGCCGCGAGTTTTAAAACGCCACGCCAAGTGGTCGATTGTTTATTAGCTGGCGCTTCTTCGGTGACATTACCGATTGAGCTTGCTTACTCCATTATTCGCTCACCGGTTGTCGATGATGCAGTAAATAGATTTTCGGATGATTGGCAAACAGCATTCGAACGTCGTTTTTTATAATTAAATTAATAATATGAGATTAAGTGCTATAGCGCTATATAGCACTTAATTTATCAAATTTGGTATATGGAGTTATTAATCTTCATTTTTACTAATGTATTAATAACTAGGTTAATATAGCTTAAAATAAACGAATATTGATTTACATCTAATAATAAGCCACCTTTCTGGCAATCTAAATTCAGATCTATTACTATAATGTTAGTCTATAAATGGATTATTAATATAATCTATGTTTTTTATTTTGTTATTATAAATAAGTTATATATCAATCCATTATATTTTGTTTGTTACGATTTTTTTATATTTTTTAAATTTAATTGTTTTTTTGTTTTTACTCAGTTTAATTGTTATTACTTTGGTTTTAATAACAAAATAATAAATTGTGACGGGCGTGTTAATTAAAGAGTTTGGTTGTTAAAAAACTAATATTATATTAATGGGGTAGTTAAATTACCTAATTAACAGGGAAAACCGATACTCCGCGGTGCAATGATAATTAACATATTCAGTTATTATCTTTATTTAGCGATAAATAAAACTTTATTTGTGATACTGGAGTAAATATGTGTGAAGAATACATGAATAAGCCACTCTATCTGTCTATTGCTGATTGGGTTCAAGAGCAAGAGCGTTGGGTAAGTGCAAAAGAGATCGCGAAAAAATTCGATATCCCTCAATGCAATGCGATTAATATCGTTTCTTACATTCTTTCTGATGTAAAAGAAATTGAGTGTGAAACAAAAAGTGTTCCTAATCAGCTTGAAGGCCGAGGTTGCCAATGCCAACGAATGATCAAAGTCAGTCATATCGATCCTCAGCTTTATTCACGCTTAAAAGGTCATGTACAAGGTAAAAGCAGTCAAAGCTCACCTGAAAAATTAGCCAGCATGATCCCTCATGGATTAAACCATGAGCAAAAATGGCAATGGATGTTGTCAAAATCACAACGACGCTAATAGATCATGTTTGATCTAACGATAAAGAGAGTACGACAGGCGCAATGGCGCCTGTCGCTACTTGTTACTGACCTTTCGGTTTAACGTCTGTTATCCCACGTAAACGCGGACGATTAGGCTCAGGAGTAGTTAATGGCGTGGTTTCAACTAAGCTTTGACGACAACGTACCGCTAAATTTTGGTATTCACGAGTGTTCATCCGTTTCCATTCCATATCTTGGTCGGTAATATCACGGAAATATTTGGCTGGACTGCCAATTAACATTTGGCGAGGTTGTCCTTGAAAACCCGCTTTTACAAAGCTCATTGCTGCGACAATGCTTTCGTCACCAATCACTGCACCATCCATAATGACGCTATTCATGCCGATTAGGCTATCACGCCCGATAATACAACTATGAAGAATGGCACCGTGCCCAATATGTCCATTTTCTCTAACAATGGTATCCATATCGGTATAACCGTGCATGATACAACCGTCTTGAAGGTTAGCGCCCGCTTCAACAATCAAGCGCCCATAATCCCCTCTGAGTGAAGCGAGCGGGCCGATATAAACACCTGCACCAATCATCACATCGCCAATTAATACGGCTGAAGGGTGAATATAGGCCGTTGGATGTACCACAGGAACAAGGCCTTCAAACGCGTAGATACTCATCCGTTTTCCTCTTTGTTGCATTATCGAAACACTAGATCATTACCGACCTTTCCATTCAGGTGCACGTTTCTCCGCAAAGGCAAGTGGCCCTTCTGTGGCATCTTCTGAATGGAGAACACTTGGATAATGTTTTAATACACCACTGCGCATTAATTTGTAGCCATCTTCAATGGAAAGTTCGCTGGTAGCGCGATAAATTTCTTTTAAAGCAGCCACAGCTAGTGGTGCGCTATTAGCGATTTGATCAGCCAGCTCGCGAGCGCTATCCATTAATTCAGCGCCACTGACAACACGATTTGCAATGCCCCAACGTAATGCTTCGTCCGCATTCATGCGACGGCCGGTCATTAGCATTTCATTGACGATAGCAGGGGGTAAACGTTTAGGTAAACGCAATACGCCACCACTGTCAGGCACAATGCCTAGTTGTGCTTCAGGTAACGCAAAAGAAGCATTGTCTGAGCAGACCATCATGTCGGCAGCGAGTGCTAATTCAAATCCACCACCAAAAGCATAGCCGTTAACTGCAGCAATAACAGGTTTATCTAGATTGAAAAGCTCGGTTAAACCCGCAAAACCACCCGCACCGAAATCAGCGTCAGGGGCTTCACCTTCAGCCGCCGCTTTTAAATCCCAGCCTGCGGAGAAAAAGCGTTCACCTGCACCTGTAATAATCGCGACACGTAAGTTCGGATCATCACGAAAACGCAGGAAAACTTCGCCCATTTCATGGCTGGTTTTCGCATCAATAGCATTGGCTTTGGGTCTATCTAATACAATTTCAAGTACAGAACCACGAGTTGTTAGGTGTAATGACTGGCTCATGTTGTATTCCTTTTCGTCATCAAAAATAAGCATTTATGATTGAGGTTATTAATTTGTGGTTAAACTTACCTATGCCTTATTTCAAATGCTTTTTAATCACTTTTCCTGAGCAATTACGAGGCAAGCCATCTCTAAATTCAACTTCAGAGGGGATTTTAAACTTCGCCATATTTTGCTCACAGAAATGGAAGAACTCTTCTTCACTCAAGGCCTCATTTTCAACCAGTACCACAAAAGCTTTAATTGCTTCATCACGAATGTTGTCAGGTACACCAATTACCGCCACATCTTGAATTTTGGGATGCGAAGAAATGATGTTTTCAATCTCAACACAAGAGACATTCTCGCCACCGCGTTTGATCATATTGCAACTACGATCAACGAAATAAAAAAAACCTTCATCGTCACGGTAACCATAATCACCAGTATGTAACCAACCTTCTGGCTCTAGTGCTTTTGCTGTAGCATCGGGTCGGTTGTAATACTCTTTGAATAAGGTTTTTCCAGGCTCGCCTTTTACACAAATTTCGCCTACAACCCCATCAGGGACTTCGTTGTTTTGTTTGTCTCTGATTTGGGCTTGATAGCAAAAACCGGGTCTACCAATGGAGGGCCAACGGCGTTTATCGCCAGGTCTATCACCGATTAAACCCACTATAGTTTCTGTCATGCCGTAAGAGGTGAGTAATCGCACGTTAAAGCGCTCAATGAAAGCGTCTTTTTCTTCATCTGCGAGATTGAGATAGAACATCACTTCGCGTAATTTGTGTTGTTTTTCTTCTGATGAAACAGGTTGTGTCATTAAAGTTCTCATCATCATGGGGATGCATTCTGTTACGGTTGCTTGATACTTAAGGATCTGTTTCCAAAAGGCTCTAGCACTGTACTTTTCGAGTAAAACAAAGGTGGCGCCCACAGAAAAGGCAGGCAGTGATGCCGTACATTGGCAATCAATATGAAATGCAGGCATAACGGTAAGAAAAATATCATCTTCTCGTAATGCGTTTTGCCATGATGAGTAATAACCCGCAAAGCGTAAGTTATAGTGAGTGATAACGACGCCTTTGGGTTGAGAGGTCGTTCCTGAGGTAAAAAGAATTTCAGCAGTGTCATCCACACTTAATGGGGTGTGATGATTAAGCGTAACAGGGTGCTTGGCTTTCTCTTTTAGAAAATCAATAACCCCTTTCTCAGTAGGAAGTGTGTTTTCTGTTATTAAAAACAACTGAGTTAAAGGATTTTGTTCATCCTGCAACATAGGTTGATAAATAGGATAGAAATTATCGCGTGTTACCACGTAATGAGCTTGGCAATGATTGATTATCCATGCGCTCTCTTCATACATAAAGCGCGCATTAATGGGCACCATAACAGCGCCTATTTTTGCTAGCCCAAACCAGCAAAAGAAAAATTCAGGACAGTTATCAAGATGTAAGGCAACATGATCACCTTTTTTTATGCCACCAGCATGGAAAAGATTCGCGGTTCTATTTATCTCTTCATTTAATTCACTGTAGCTAAATTGTCTCACGTGTCCTTGTGCGGATTCAAAAATTAGCGCTGTTTTTGTGCCATAAACCTCTGCCAAATCATCCCACATTTGACGTAAGTTTTGTTTGCCAATCACATCCATTAAACTATTACCCTATTCTTTCGCTGTAAATTCAGACGTGTTTTATGTCTATACAGCGCCTGAATTTTACAGTGTTACTTTACAATTTTAGCCAGTCCCTTATCGACCAGCCCCCTGATTTGTTCGTCGCTATAACCGATATTTTTCAAAATTGCGTCAGTGTCCATGCCGTGAGATGGCATTCCGCGCCAGATTTTTCCTGGGTTATTTTTAAATTTCGGCATCACATTTGGCCCTTTGCAGGTTTCGCCATTCATGGTTTGCCATTCGGTGATCGATTCACGCGCGATATATTGCGGATTGTCTTCAAGCTCAGGAATAGTCAGTACTTTAGCACTGGCAATATTAAGCTCTGAAAGTCGTTTAAGAACCTCAGTGATCGGTTGTTTTGCTAACCATTCATCTAACTTGTCTTCAAATAATTGACCATGAGGGCAATTAATACGGTGAATAAGTTGAGTACCTTCTGGCACTTCAGGTGTACCTAAAAGATAAGCAAGGCCGATATCTTTGAAAATTTCTTCAATTTGAGTGATACCGACAACTTCCATCACGATAAAACCATCTTGGCAACGGTAAAGCCCACAGCCTGCGTAGTACGGATCTTTCCCTTTGGTCATTCGAGGGCAGATTTCACCACCATTGAAATAATCCATCATGAAGTATTGCCCCATACGCAACATCACTTCATACATAGCAATATCAATACTTTCGCCTTTGCCTGTCTGTTGGACTTTATACAGTGCAGCTAATGCGGATGTGGTTGCTGTCATCCCTGAGAAATAGTCGGCGGTATAAGGGAAGGCTGGCATCGGCTGATCTTTGTCACCGTTTTGGATCAGGTAACCACTAAAGGCCTGAGCAATGGTGTTATAAGCGGGTAGATTGGTATATTGCGGATCGCCGTATTGACCAAAACCCGATAAATGCGCAATAACCAATTTAGGATTATGCTCCCACAATACTTCATCAGTAATGCCACGGCGTGCAAAGGCAGGGCCTTTACTGGCTTCGATAAAGATGTCGGTTGTTTCCATTAATTTTAAGAACGCATCACGACCTTCGTCTTTAAAGATATTTAACGATAGCGCATGAAGATTGCGTCGGGAAAGTTGGGGATAGTGAGGTTGAACGCGAATGGTGTCAGCCCATGCAACGTTTTCAATCCAAATCACTTCAGCACCCCATTCTGCAAACATTTGTCCTGCAAATGGCCCTGCAATTTCAATTCCTGAAAACACAACACGAACCCCTGAAAGTGGGCCGAATTGTGGCATTGGTAAATGTTCTGTCATAGAGTCACCTCGTAAGTGGTTTAGTGAATACTCTCTCACCTAATCATGAGAGAGTTTTCGTGATTAATTAGCGATACTGTTTAAGTACTGAACGTCCTAATGTCAGGATCTGCATTTCATCAGAACCACCAGATACACGGTCAACACGAAGGTCACGCCAGAAACGAGAAATACGGTGCTCGCCAGCAATACCGACACCACCAAGCACTTGCATTGCACTATCAACTACTTCAAACGCGGCATTTGCACAGAAGTATTTACACATAGCCGCATCACCAGAAGTGATTAAGTTGTTGTCACTCTTCCATGCAGTTTCATATAACATGTTGCGCATTGAATTGAGTTTGATCGCCATATGTGCGAATTTTTCTTGAATTAATTGGAAACGGCCGATAGCTTCGCCAAATTGCACACGCTGGTTGGCATAACGAGCGGCATCTTCGAATGCACACATTGCTGTACCGTAGTTAGTGAGAGCCACTAAGAAACGTTCGTGATCGAACTCTTCTTTCACACGGTTAAAGCCGTTACCTTCACGGCCAAACATGTCTTTTTCTTCAAGTTCAACGTTATCGAAAGTAATTTCACAGCAGCTATCCATGCGTAAACCCAGTTTTTCTAACTTGTTCACTTTGATGCCCGGCTTACTCATATCCACAAACCATTCAGTAAAGATAGGTTTATCTGGAGATGCTGAGTCACGACTCATCACAACAATGTAAGGGGTATAGGCACTACTGGTGATAAAGCATTTGCTACCGTTGAGGTAAACTTTGCCATTTTTACGGGTATACGTGGTTTGTAAGCTACCAACGTCGGAGCCTGCACCGGGTTCAGTGATAGCCGAGTTCCACATCTGTTTACCTGTACCACGAAATGCCATGATTTTATCAATTTGCTCTTGAGTCCCTTCACGTAAGACGGTGTTAAAGCCACCTGGTAATTGATAAAGCACGTAAGTTGGCGCACCTAAACGACCTAATTCCATCCAGATTGCAGCAACAGTAACAAAACCTGCATTTAAGCCGCCGTGCTCTTCAGGGATAAGCAGATTGTCGATTTCCATATCCGCTAAGGCTTTGACAAAACGTTCTGGGTATTTACTTTTGCGATCACACTCAGCGAAATAAGCTTCCCAGTTTTCACTGGCCATTAATTCGCGGACACCGTCAACAAACAGTTCCTGCTCATCATTCAATCTAAAATCCATGTTAATAACCTCTTAATATGTCATTCTTTGCGTATAGCGGATCAGTCTTTCCAATGTACTTTTGCATCTTTAATAAAGGACAAGGTGACCATGATATTGACGAAAAATAGTGGGCATCCTCCGGCGATAATGGCGGTTTGAATAGGTTTTAAACCCCCAAGTGCTAATAGGATGATGCCGATAATACCGACCAGCACAGACCAGCCGATACGCACTAATAAAGGTGGCTCAGAGCCTTCTTTCATAGAGCGACAAGTGGACATTGCTAGTGTGTAAGAGCAGGCGTTAATTAAGGTGACAGTGGCAATAAAGCAGAGAATAAAGAAGCCCCACATTGTCGCTGTACTCAGTGGTAATGCCGCCCATGTTTCGATAATGGCGCGTGGAACACCATATTGCTCAATCAGTTGTGGAATATTGAGAATGTTTTGGTCAATCAGTTGTAAGGTGTTACCACCAAGGATTGTCCAAATTAACCAAGTTCCTGCGGTTAAGCCTGCAACCATTCCTAAACACAGTTCACGAACAGTACGGCCTTTAGAGATACGTGCTAAGAAGATACTCATTTGGATGGCGTAAATAACCCACCATGCCCAATAGAAGACAGTCCAGCCTTGAGGGAATCCACCTTTACCGATAGGGTCTGTATAGAACAGCATACGAGGCATATACATCAACAATGTACCGACAGAATCGGTAAAATAATTGACGATAAAGCTCGCACCACCAACGATAAACACCCAACCCAACATTAAGAAACTCAGGTAAGTACGCACATCACTGGCGATCTTCACCCCTTTTTGCAGACCAAATGCCACGCAAATTGCGTTTAATAAGATCCAGCAAGAGATAATGATGGCATCTAATTGTAGGGTATGAGGAATACCAAATAAGTATTGAATACACTCAGTGACAAGCGGTGTGGCTAACCCAAGACTTGTCCCCATGGCTAAAATTAAGGCGACTAAGTAGAAATTATCAACAATAGTACCGAATAAGCCATTAACGTGTTTTTCACCTACCAATGGGGTTAAGGTACTACTTGGACGGATAACTTCCATTTTGCGAACAAAGAAGAAGTAAGCGAATGCAACAGAAAGAAAACTATACGTTGCCCAAGGTAGAGGACCCCAGTGGAACAAGCTATAAGCAAGGCCAATTTCTTTAGCTTGAGTCGAATAACCTTCCATCCCAAAAGGTGGGCTTGAAATGTAGTAGTATATTTCAATCGAACCCCAGAAAAGGACGGCAGCAGAAGTACAAGACGCAAACATCATAAAGATCCAGCTTGCGGTACTAAATTCAGGTTTGTCTTCCCCTAGACGTTTATTGGCATAACGACCGAAGACCAACCAAAACCAACCCCCGAACATGATAACCATGTACCATTCAAAGGCCCAACCCCAGACATTGGTAACATAGCTGAATACGGCATTAATCACTTCATTTGAAGCATCAAGATCGCGAACCGTTAACCAACATAAAATACCAACAATGATTAATGGCGGAAAAAAAACCTTCGGTTCTATTCCTGCCTTTTTATTATCTTTGCTCATAGGTAAATTTTCCAAATATATTTAGCGCAGAAGTTTAAGTAGTGTTAATTCCTAATAACTAATAAAACAGTTAAGTTTATTTATGAATATTTTGTCTATTGGTGATTCATCATAATAGAAAAATAAAGTCATTGGCTAATTCACAAATTCATTAATGATGAAGAATAATGGATATTATAAGAAATCTATTCTGTTATTCACTTCACACTATTCTTTTTGTCGATTTTATGTTACGGTTTATAACGTTTTGTTTTCATTGTAAGTTATTGATAATTATTGATATTGCATTATATGTAATCGGCTTGTTATATTCCGTCTTTCAATATTGTTGATCTGAGTGGCAATATTGAATGTTAAATACCGTTATATTTATTATGTTCAATATTGTTGATCGAAGTAGCAATATTGAAAGTTGAACACTTCAATTAAAACTAATTTCAATATTGGTGATGTATTTAGCAATATTGAACGCTATCTCTTCTTTATTTAATAATGTTCAATATTGGTGACCTAGGTTTAATTTTTTAATCACTTAATTATGTTAATTCTATATTACATTGCCAGAGTAAATGACATTATTTATTAATTTCAGGAGATGTAATGAATATTATTACATGTTACAAGAGTGTTCCCGATGAGCAGGATATTACGGTAAATAGCGCGGACAGTTCGCTAGATTTTTCTCGCACTAATACCAAAATTAGCCAATATGATTTAAATGCGATTGAAGCCGCTAATCAGCTTAAGACGCAACTTGATGGTATTCAAATCACGGCAATGAGTGTGGGTGGTAAAGCACTGACAAATGCGAAAGCACGTAAAGACGTTCTTTCTCGTGGCGCTGACGATTTAGTTGTTGTGGTTGATGAGCAATTTGAAGCCTCTCTGCCTTATCAAACGGCGGTTGCACTGGCTGCGGCGGCGACTAAAAAAGGTTATGACTTAATTCTTTGCGGTGACGGCTCTGCAGATCTCAGTTCACAACAAGTTAGCTTGCTGGTGGGTGAAATTTTAAATATCCCTGCAATCAATGGCATTAATAAAATTGTTTCTCTCTCTAATGACTCAATAACCGTTGAACGTGAATTAGAAAATGAAATTGAAACACTGACCATTCCATTACCTGCTGTCATTGCGGTGTCTACTGACATTAACACACCTCAAATTCCTTCGATGAAAGCCATTCTTGGCGCTGCCAAAAAACCTGTTCAGCAATGGAGTGTTGCCGATCTTGGTCTGGATGTGATTACTGCGCGTTCAGAGCAAAAAGTCGCGGCACCAAAACAGAAAGTGCGTCAACGCATCATTATTGAAGGTGATGGTGACGATCAGATTGCTGAGCTGGCAGAACATTTACGTAAAATTCTTAAGTAATAGGGGGAGTTATGAGTCAGTTTTCAACTGTTTGGGTATTTAGTGATGCACTTTCCCGTTTACCAGAATTAATGGGTGGCGCTTCTTCAGTAGGTCAATCTATTAATGTATTTACCTTAAATGATGAACAAAGTGCGCTTGCCTTTAAATTAGGTGCAACAGCGGTTTTCCAATTAGAAGGCAAACCAGACGATCGCATTATTGAAGACTATGCACAAAGCATGGTTGAAACCATCAAACAAAAAGGTGATGCAGGTTTAGTGTTATTACCTAATACACGTCGTGGCAAATTACTTGCAGCACGCTTAGGCCATCGTTTAGAAGCAGTTGTTTCTAATGACGCACAATCTTTAAAAGCAGAGGGTGATGCATTAGTAACAAAACACATGGTTTACGGTGGTCTTGCCTTTGGTGATGAAACGCTGAAAACGCCTTATTGCGTAGTGACTGCAAGTGTAGGTGCCTTTGATGTTGCACCAGAAACAGGGGCGACGGGGAATGCACAAAAAGTGGCATGGATTGCGCCATCTCAAACTATCGTTCGTAATTCAGTTCAGCCGCGTGCAATCAATGCCGTTGATTTAGATAAAGCACGCTTTGTTGTCAGTGTAGGTCGCGGTATTGGTAGCAAAGAAAATATCGTCATTGCAGAAGAATTAGCGAAAGCCATTGGTGCTGAAATCGCCTGTTCTCGTCCTGTTGCTGAAAACGAAAAATGGATGGAACACGAGCGCTATGTCGGTATTTCTAACCTGATGCTGAAACCAGAACTCTATTTGGCTGCCGGTATTTCAGGGCAAATTCAACATATGGTTGGCGCTAATGGCGCACAAACTATTGTTGCTATTAATAAAGACAAAAATGCACCTATCTTCCAATTTGCTGACTACGGCATTGTCGGTGATTTAATGAAGATTTTACCTGAATTAACCCGTCAATTATCTAACTGATTTATTTAAGCAGGGAAGGGGACTTCTCTGCGTTTATCGCAAATTCTGGAGATGTTATGTCCGATTCCGAAGATATTTTCGATGCCATTATTGTTGGCGCAGGATTAGCAGGATCTGTGGCTGCACTTGTTTTGGCAAGGGAAGGCGCACAAGTATTGCTAATAGAAAGAGGTAACTACGCTGGCGGGAAAAATGTAACCGGTGGTCGTCTGTATGCACATACTCTTGAACGCATCATTCCTGAGTTTGCGCAAGAAGCACCCGTTGAACGCGTTATTACTCACGAAAAATTGTCATTTATGACTGAAACCGGCGCAATGACAATTGATTACCAAAATGCCGAAGAAAATAACCCCAAAACCGCCTCTTGGTCTGTATTACGTGGTGAATTTGATCAATGGCTAATGGAACAAGCCGAAAATGCGGGTGCACAATGTATTACAGGTATTCGCGTTGATAAGCTCGTCGAGCGTGATGGCAAGATTGTCGGTGTGGAAGCTGATGGTGATGTGTTAGAGGCTAAAGCCGTTATTTTAGCTGATGGTGTGAATTCTATCTTAGCTGAACAGTTAGGGATGACAAAACGTGTTGCCGCTGAAAATGTCGCAGTAGGTGTAAAAGAGATCATCGAATTGCCTGAAAGTGTGATTAAAGATCGCTTTAACCTAAAAGATAACGAAGGCACGGCATGGTTATTCGCGGGATCACCTACCGATGGATTAATGGGCGGTGGTTTTTTATATACCAATAAAACCACGCTCTCTTTAGGTCTTGTTTGTGGGCTTCACCATATTAAAGATGCGAAAAAATCCGTACCACAAATGTTGGAAGATTTTAAACAGCATCCTGTTGTTGCTCCGCTCATTGAGGGTGGAAAAATGGTGGAGTACGGTGCGCATGTCGTTCCAGAAGCGGGCTTAAGAATGCAAAACGAATTAGTACGCGATGGTGTATTAATTGCTGGTGATGCAGCAGGGATGTGTATGAACCTTGGTTTTACTATCCGTGGCATGGATTTAGCGATGGCATCTGGTGAAGCGGCTGCAAAAACGGTGCTTTCTGCTATGGCAAAAAATGATTTTAGTAAACAATCACTCAATGAATATCTCAAACATTTAGAAGATGGCCCATTGCGCGATATGAAAGCGTATCAGCGTATGCCTGATTTACTTGATAATCCTCGTATGTTCACTGCTTATCCTGAAATGGTCGTTGGTATCGCAAAAGATCTCTTTACCGTTACGGGTGAAGCACCCGTACCAATGCGTAAAACCATGCTGCGTCATACCAAAAAAGTCGGTTGGATGAATCTGATCAAAGATGGGATCAAAGGAGTAAAAGCAATATGAGTTCTCCCGTAAATGTCGATGTCAAACTAGGCATCAATAAATTTAATGTCGATGAAGAAAATCCACATATCGTTGTTAAAGATCAACCCGATAGGCAGGTATTAGAAACCTTAGTCAAAGCGTGTCCTGCAGGTCTATATAAAAAACAAGAAGATGGCACTATCAGTTTTGATTATGCAGGGTGCTTAGAGTGTGGAACGTGTCGAATTCTTGGTTTAGATAGTGCGCTTGAAAAATGGGAATATCCACGCGGAACTTTTGGCGTGGAATATCGTTACGGATGATGTATCGCTACTTTTCTCCCAGAGCTGTCTCCGGCCTGGGAGCTTTTCTTTTTTATTTTATTTAGAAAAATACCAGGACACAGTCATGCAACCCAGAAACTTTGATGATATTCGTTTTACCTCTGTACATCGTCGGGTGATGTTATGGGGGAGTGGCGGCCCTTTTCTTGACGGCTATGTGTTAGTGATTATCGGTGTGGCATTAGAGCAACTCACACCGTTATTACAACTTGATGCTCGATGGATCGGTCTGCTTGGTGCGGCAACATTAGCAGGGCTTTTTATTGGTACATCACTCTTTGGTTATATTTGTGACAAAGTCGGTCGCCGTAAAATGTTCCTCGTGGATATTGTGGCTATTGCGCTTATTTCGATTGCAACGATGTTTGTGTCAACGCCAGTGGGCTTGTTGGTGATGCGATTTTTGATTGGGATTGTGATTGGTGCTGACTACCCGATTGCGACATCAATGATCACGGAGTTTTCCAATAAAAAACAACGCGCTTTCGCTGTCGGTTTTATTGCCGCAATGTGGTATATCGGGGCAACATGTGCCAACTTAGTCGGTTATCTTTTATATGATGTTGCAGATGGCTGGCGCTGGATGTTGGGCAGTGCTTTTATTCCTTGCGCTATTATTTTAATTGGTCGCTTTGATTTGCCTGAATCTCCGCTTTGGTTAATACGTAAAGGGCGTATTCAAGAGTGTAATGAAATGATGATCAAACTCTTTGGCGAGCCAGTGGTTTTTGAAGCGGAAGATGCCAAAAAAACGCGTTTTATCGAGCTATTTAATAAACGTCACTTCTCTTTTGTGTTGTTTGTTGCGGTGATTTGGACTTGCCAAGTTATCCCAATGTTTGCCATTTATACTTTTGGGCCACAAATTGTCGGTTTATTAGGATGGGATACTGGACGAAGTGCGGCATTGGGTAATGTGGTCATCAGCCTATTCTTTATGTTTGGGTGTATTCCTGCTATGTTTTGGTTAAACCAGACAGGACGACGCCCATTATTGATTGGTAGTTTTGCCATGATGACATTGGCATTATTCGTGCTGGGTGTTTTCCCTAATCTGCCTATTTTATTTGTGATCTTAGCGTTTGCGACTTACGCCTTTTTCTCTGGTGGTCCCGGAATTTTACAATGGCTCTATCCTAACGAATTGTTTCCAACCGATATTCGTGCATCAGCAGTGGGCATTATTATGTCGATAAGCCGTATTGGTACGGTCATTTCAACTTGTGCATTACCTGCCTTTATCGCTACTTATGGGATTAATACGACGATGCTAGTGGGTGCCGCAATTTCTTTATTCGGCATGATAGTCTCTGTGTTGTTTGCACCAGAAACCAAAGGATTAACGCTTAATCAAACTTCAACCATGCCAATGAGACGGGGTAAATAACACCTTTAATTGATAAGCAAGAAAATAAGTTAAGCAATTTAAATCATTTTTTATTTAGATGTTATAAATTTTAATCGTTATTGTATTTATTTTTATATTATTTTAATTTAAATTATCACGCCAATAATTATTGATAAGATTTGTTTATACCTTAAAGAGGGATGAGGCTATTTATATTAAAGAGAGTGATTTTATTATTTAAATAAAATCACTCTCTCTTTTATTTTTAAATATAACACCTTTATAACGCCTTAGTTTCAAATTTATTTCATTGTTATTAATTCATCTTCAATTACAAATTATATTTAACTCATCAAATCTAGACCCCAATCACAAATCTCTCTCAGACTATTCAAATGACGAAAAACAGTTCGTTATTTACCAAGAATGAATAATTTCCCCTACCCAGAATAAGATCATTACAGACGCAAACACCAGCAAAAAAGCGGTTGAGTAGGTATTTATGACCTTATTAGAAACGACAGTTAAAGAATGTCTAAACAATATTGTAAAGCAATATGCTTCACAAATTGCCTTGATTGAAAGCCAAAGTAAAAAGACACTTTCTTGGCAACAATTACAACAAGAAGTAGAAAATGTTGCGCGTGGTTTTTTAGCGATTGGTTTAAAAAAAGGTGATCGTTTAGGTATTTGGTCTGCTAATAGTAAAGAGTGGATAATTTGTTTTCTTGCTGCGGCTCAAATTGGTGTTCCTGTTGTTTGTATTAACTTTCATTTTAAAAAAAGAGAGTTATTAGATTTATGTCGATTAACCGGTATTAAAGCCTTATGTTTTTCTGATGGGTTTAAAAGTAATGACTTTATTGAAGTGATTAATTGCCTTGCTAAAAAAGTAACTGAAAATAAGGATGTATTACCCCAGTTATTTATTAGCATGGGAAATAAATCGGCAGAAAAAAGCGTCTCATTATCTCAATTAAAAGCAATTAGCCAAACAATATCAGAGAAAGAATATCAACAGGCTATTTCACAAGTCAGTGTAAAAGATTTACTGACTATTCAAATGACTTCAGGCAGTACAGCGATGCCTAAAGGTGTCATGTTAAGCCAATATAATGTGATTAATAATGCCATGCTGTCAGCACAGCGATTAGGCGTAACGCATAACGATGTCATTTGTCTTGCGGTTCCTCTGTTCCACTGCTTTGGGCTCTCTTCTTGCCTCTTTTTTGCGTTAACAACCGGATGCCAATTAGTTCTTCTTGATAACTATTGTGCTGAAGATGTTTTAAACGTCGTCCAAGACTATCGTTGCACCGTTATGCATGGCGTACCAACGATTTTTAGCCGTTTAATGAAACACGAGCAGTTTTCTCACTACGATTTATCTAGTCTTGATAAAGGCATTATTGCCGGAGCAAGTTTTCCTCCTGCATTAATTAATGAGATTGAAAATACGCTAGGAATGAAAGGGATCACCGTCTCTTATGGACAAACAGAAGCTTCGCCTTGTTGTACTCAAACATTACCAAACGATGCATTACCCATAAAACGCAGCTCTATCGGTAAACCATTACCTTTTGTTGAAATGAAAATCATTAGTCCAAAAACGGCTAAACCTGTGCCAGTGGGCGTTTTGGGTGAAATTTGTACCCGAGGCTTCCATGTGATGATGGGTTATGACAATGCCCCAGATAAAACCAAGGAAGCTCTAGACGAAGAAGGTTGGTTACATACAGGGGATATTGGTTATGTCGATGAACAAGGAAATTACCACTACGCCTATCGCATGAAAGAGATTGTCGTTCGTGGTGGTGAAAATATTAGCCTTTGTGAAATAGAAGAGGCCATTGCGGAATATCCCGGTGTTGACGCAACGAAAGCGTTCGGCATTCCTTCTGTCGATTTAGGTGAGGAAGTGATTGCCACTATTTGTGTGCAAAAAGACTGCACCCTAAATGAAAGCGAATTACGTGCATTTCTACAAGAGCGACTAGCTCGCTACAAAATCCCCAAAGAACTCCATTTCTTTACGCAGTTTCCTCATACCCCTTGCGGAAAAATTGATGTGCAAGCCCTGAAATTGCAATTGGGTTATGGCGTTTCAATCAAGGATGAAAAAACCAAAGTAGCGGGTTAAGTGACAAAGGATTTATCCACATTCTGACAACAGCAGTATGAAGTCTAAAAATAATTAGGAGAAAAAATGACAAGTCGTAAAGCACTAGAAGGCGTCACAGTAGTTGAGTTGGCGACCTTTATTGCCGTACCCGCAGCGGGTCGTATTTTAGCTGATATGGGTGCGAACGTAATCAAAATTGAATCCCCAAGTGGTGATAACTTACGTTACACCGCACCGACTGAAGGCCGTCCGTTAGATCAACATGAAAATACCAGTTTTGATTTAGAAAACGCCAATAAACGTGGCATCGTGTTGAATACGAAAACAGAAGCAGGGAAAAAAATTCTGTTTGAGCTGCTAGAAAAAGCGGACATTTTCTTAACTAACTGGCGTCCTGGGGCAAGAGAACGCGCAGGGTTAGATTATGAAACGTTAAAACAACGCTTTCCAAAATTAGTTTACGCCAGCGTGACAGGCTATGGTGATGAAGGTCCAGATAAAGACTTACCCGGATTTGACTACACGGCATTCTTTGCTCGTGGCGGCATTTTAGGTTCGCTGTACCAAAAAGGCACAGTGCCGATGAACGTGATCCCTGGCCTTGGTGATCACCAATGTGCATTAGGTTTAGTGTCTGGTGTACTAGCTGCTTATATTCGCGCTAAAAATATTGGTCAAGGTGAGTATGTTTCAACTAACTTACTGCATACTTCAATTTATACCCAAGCAATCATGATCCAAGCGGCACAATACCCAGATTATGGTCAGCCGTATCCAATCGATCGTCGTAATACCACCAGCCCATTTATTCTGGCTTATAAAACAAAAGATGACCGTTTTATTCAAGTCTGTATGCCTGTTTATGACGCCTACTATCCAACCTTTATTTCTTGTATTGGTCGCCCAGATTTAGCGCAAGACACTCGTTATACACGCCTACAAGAAGTGGCAAAAAATAATCGCTCCCCTGAATTATATGACCTGATTTGGCAGCAAGTTGAGCAAAAAACAGCGTCAGAGTGGGCCGATATTTTCACCAAAAACGATATCCCATTCAGTATTGCGCAAACTTGGGAAGAGGTACTGGAAGACAAACAGGCTTGGGCAATTAACACCTTCTACAGCATGAAGTACAAAAATGGCAGTGAAAAAGCCTTAGTTCGTCCACCAATTGATTTCTTAGAGAGTGGCTTACCTGAATATCGTCGTGGTCCTTTGTTAGGTGAAGACACACCGTCTGTATTAGCTGAATTAGGGTATAGCGCAGAAGAAATTGCCAGCCTTGAAGCCAATAAAGACGTGATGACGTGGAAAGAATAATCCACTTATTTTTTTAATTTTCAGGAGAGCAAAGGCATGCAACAAGACATTTTCACAATGGGCGTTGATATCGGATCGTCTGCATCAAAATGCATCATCATGAAAAATGGTGACGCGATTGTCGCTAAATCACTGGCATCAGTGGGTGCAGGAACTTCTGGGCCTGAAAAAGCGATCGCTGAAGTATTAAGCCAGTTTGGTGGCTCCCTCAGTCAGATCAGTTGGATCTGTGCAACAGGATATGGCCGTAATTCTCTGAAAGAAGCCAATAAAGAAGTGAGCGAACTGAGCTGTCATGCCAAAGGCGCGCACTTTCTTTTTCCGGGCGTAAAAACAGTGATTGATATCGGTGGTCAAGACGTTAAAGCACTTCATATGGATGGTGTGGGCCGTTTATTAAACTTTGTGATGAATGATAAGTGCGCTGCCGGTACAGGACGCTTTTTAGATGTCATGTCGAGAGTATTAGAAACCAAGATTTCTGATCTCGCTCAAGAGGGCGCTAAGTCCACTAAAAAAGTCACGATTAGCTCAACCTGTACTGTGTTCTCTGAATCAGAAGTCATTTCTCATCTCGCGAATAACGAAACAATACCCGACGTGATTAATGGTATTCACCGCTCTGTGGCTAGCCGTATTGCTGGTCTTGCAAAACGAGTGGGGGTTGAAGCCCCTGTCGTGATGACAGGCGGTGTTGCCAGTAATTTTGAAGTTGTTCGTTATGTAAGCGAAGAGCTGAACGCCTCTATCGCTACCTCACCTTTATCACAATACAACGGGGCGATAGGTGCCGCCATTTATGCCTTTGAAGCGTACCGCCATCAATTGGAAGACGATGCGTTAACAATAGGAACATCAAAATGAGCAATGTAGATATGAATGCGCCGGATTATATTCCTGCGAAAAAACGACTGCAAAAAATCGCTGCTGATGCTTATCAGCGTGCGTGGGATGCTAAAAATAGCGGTGAGAAAATAGGGTGGTGTGCCTCTAACTTCCCTCAAGAAATCGCTGAAACATTAGGTTTATGTGTCGTTTACCCCGAAAACCAAGCTGCTGCGATTGCAGCAAAAGGCGCGGGTTTAAAAATGTGTGAGCATGCAGAAAGCATGGGATATTCCAATGATATCTGTGCTTATGCTCGGATCAGCCTCTCTTACATGGATATTAAACAGTGTGAAGAGATGGATATGCCTCAGCCTGACTTCTTGCTGTGCTGCAACAATATCTGTAACTGCATGATCAAGTGGTATGAAAATATCGCATACGAATTGAATATCCCAATGATCCTTATCGATATTCCTTATAAAAATGATTATGACACTGATGACGTGACAGTGAAGTATGTTCAAGCGCAATTTGATGATGCGATTAAACAACTTGAAAAAGTCACTGGCAAAGTCTTCTCTGAAGAAAAATTTAAAGAAGTTTGTGAAATCTCACAACGCACAGGGCGTGCATGGCTAAAAGCCGCAGAATATTGCCAATATGAACCGTCTCCAATGAATGGTTTTGATCTGTTTAATCACATGGCTGTTGCTGTTTGTGCTCGCGGTAAATTAGAAGCCGCACTGGCTTTTGAGCAACTGTGTGAAGAGATGGAACAAAACATCAAAGAGAAAAAATCGACTTATCGCGGTGAAGAAAAATACCGTGTTCTCTTTGAAGGTATCGCCTGCTGGCCTTATTTGCGTGCCACATCTACCCCGTTAAAAGAGCAAGGTATCAACGTTACCGCTACTGTTTACGCCACTGCATTTGGTGTGATTTATCAAAATAGTGACGAGATGATGCGTGCTTACTCTTACGTTCCTAACTGTGTCTCTGTTGAGCGTGCGGCAGATATGCGTATTGATGTGAGCCGTCAAAATAAAGTTGATGGTGCAATTATTCACGTTAACCGCAGTTGTAAGCTCTGGAGTGGCATTATGCCCGAAATTGAGCGCCGTATTCGCCATGAACTTAAGATCCCAACGGTGACTTTTGATGGCGACCAAGCAGATCCTCGTGTTTTCTCTGAAGCGCAGTATGTCACCCGTGTTGAAGCATTAACAGAAATTATGGCTGCGAATAAAGCAGATATGAAAAAGGGAGACATCTAATGAAAACATTAACGGATAGATTTGATGAGCTGCAAGCGGTGGTGGATAACCCCGTTGCGCAATTAGAAGGTTTTATTCGTAGTGGCAAAAAGGTGATTGGTTGTTTTCCTGAATATACTCCGAATGAAATTGTCTATGCGGCAGGTATGGTGCCTTTTGGCATTTGGGGCGCGGAAGGACGTGAGATCTCAGAAGCGAAGAAATATTTTCCGCCATTCTATTGTGCATTGGCACTTTCTTCACTTGAGATGGGATTGGATGGTGCGCTGAATAAGCTGTCAGCAGCCATAATTCCTTCTTTGTGTGACACCTTAAAATGCTTAGGGCAAAACTGGAAAGCCGGTGTGCCACAAGTGCCTTTTATCCAATTGGTGCATCCACAAAATCGTAAAACCGCAGCGGGTATTGCTTTTTTAACCGAACAATACAAAAAAATTGCACTGCAATTAGGGGAAATTTCAGGTCTGCCTGTGACAGATGATGCACTAAAAAATGCGATCCATCTGTTTAATCAGCGTCGTGCCGCGTTACGTGAATTTTCAGAGATGGCTGCGCTTCATCCAAACTTAATCACGCCACAACGTCGTAATACTGTGATCAAAAGTGGTTATTTTATGGATGTCGTTGAACATACAAAAGCCGTTGAAGCCATTGTTGCACAATGCAAAACCTTATCTGCAGAACCTTGGAAAGGACACAAAGTTGTTGTGACAGGCATTATTGCGGATAGCCCTTCTATTCTACAAATTTTGGCTGATAACAAGATGGCGATTGTGGCAGATGAAGTGGCACATGAGTCTCGTCAGTTCCGTCAAGATATCCCAGAAAATAACGCACCTTATGAAGCAATGGCAGAGCAAATTGCCCAGCTTGAAGGATGTTCACTTTTATATGATCCAGAGAAAAAACGCGGCCGTTTAATTGCCGATATGGTGAAAAATACAGGTGCTGATGGTGTTGTCTATTTGCTAACAAAATTCTGTGATCCTGAAGAATTCGATGCCCCGATAGTGAAGAAATTCCTCGATAGAGAAGGCATTCCTTCCATCATTATCGAAATCGATCAGCAAACTAAAACGTATGAACAAGCTAGAACGGCACTGCAAACTTTTGCTGATGTGCTTTCTGCTTAACAACATTAATCAATAGTCACAAAAGACCTGTGTGGATAGCACAGGTCAATTGAACCCTAACACATATAAGTGGGGCAATCATGGGTATTATTTGTTTAATCATTGGGCTAGCGATATTAATGATCATGTGTATGAAAGGCATACATATCTTCATTTCTGTCTTTACCACTAGCCTATTTCTTGCTGTGACTGCATGGCTTGTATCACCCGATATGCTTAATCCTGTCGATGCACTGTTACAAGTGTATACCGGTGGGTTAGGTGGCTATTTTGGTAGTTTCTTCTTCATTTTCGTACTAGGTGCGATTTTTGGCAAATTAACCGCTATCAGTGGCGCTGCTGATAGTGTTGCCTCTTTTATTATTGGTAAATTTGGTGAAAGAGCCGTTATTCCTTCATTAGTTGCGGCTTGTGCCATTTTAGCCTACGGCGGTGTGTCAGTGTTTGTTGCACTGTTTACTGTTTATTCGATGATGGTGAGTTTATTCCGCAAAGCCAATCTTCCTCGCAGACTTATTCCTGCTGTCTATTTTGCCGGTGCAGGTACGTTTGTGATGATCATGCCGGGATCACCACAAATCCAAAACCTTATCCCAATGAAGTTCTTAGGTACGTCAGCTACGGCCGGTTTAGTACCGGGTATGTTGACAGCATTGTTCCAAATCACCTTAGTGATTATTTATCTCACTTGGTTATTTAAGCGTGTAAAAGCGAAAGGTGAAGGCTGGGTTGAAGACGAAAAAACAGCGAAGGCAGAGGAAGGTAAAAAAGATCGTCAATTACCCAATGTGCTCGTTGCATTACTCCCTATGCTTATTTTGCTGGTCGTGCTGAATATCCTGAAATGGGACCCTGCTATTGCACTATTCTGCGCCATTATCGCCGCCTTGATTGTGTATTTACGCTATCTCGATTGGAAAAAGCTCGTACCTAATTTGGCTGCAGGAACAATGGAAGGGGTGACCTCTCTCTTTAATACGGCGGTTATTGTTGGGTTTGGGGCATTAGTGATGACCTTACCTGCGTTCAAAGAATCATTCCAAGCGATTGCTCAATCGGGGCTGAATCCACTTGTTGTGACCGCAATTTCGGTCGGCGCTTTGGTGTTTATCAGTGGCTCAGGCTCCGGTGCGTTAAGTATTGCTATGCCAATGATTGCTGCAATGTTCCCTGCAACTGTGGTTGATCAAGGCTCCTTACACCGTGTGGCCACCATGGCATCAATGAGTACAACTCCGCCATTTAACGGATTGATTATTACTGTCTTTAGCGTTTGTGGTGTCAGCCATAAAGAGGGCTATGGCCCTGTAGGAACGTTAACTCTCGCTATCCCATTGTTAGCCATGATGTTTATGTTGCTGCTGTACACCTTCTTACCTGCATCCATAGCGACGATGTAGCAATAACGTTAACCGATTAATGCGTGCGATAAGACGACAAACGTGAAATCGCACGCCATAGAGATACCCCTATCTATTCACAGAGGAAGATAAACATGGATTTTCAGCTAACAGAAGAACAAGTCCTGATCCGCGATATGGTCAGAGAGTTTGTTGAAAATGATATTAAGCCTATTGCTGGCGAAATTGATAAAGAACACCGTTTTCCAAGTGAAAGCGTTGCACCTATGGCTGAATTAGGACTCTTTGGTTTCAATATTGATGAAAATTATGGTGGAACAGAAGCTGATGCAATTAGCTATGTATTAGCAACAGAAGAAATGGCAAAAGTCAGCGCTGCACACGCCATGATCATGGGGTCACAGTGTTCATTAACTGGGCCTGTTATTCAAAAATATGCTGATGAAGCAACCAAAGCACGTATTTTACCGGGAGTGGTTTCAGGTGAACAAATTGGTTGTTTCTGTTTATCCGAACCAAGTGCGGGTTGTGATGCCGCAGCTCAACAAACAACTGCAGTTCGTCAAGGTGATAATTATGTGATCAATGGCTCTAAATTGTGGATCACAGCAGCCCCTCAAGGTGCATTCTTTATCGTATTTGCCATGACTGATAAAAGTGCGGGCGTTAAAGGGATCACGGCATTCTTAGTTGAGCGTGATAACCCAGGGATCAGCATTGGTTTACCAGAAGAAAAAATGGGTATGAATGGTTCTGAAACCTGTTCTGTCAGTTTTAGTGATTGTGTTGTACCTGTTAGCGCACGTTTAGGTGCTGAAGGTAAAGGCTTTAGTATTGCCATGGAAACCTTAGATGGTGGCCGTTTAAGCTGTTCAGCGATTGCGTTAGGCATCGCACAAAGTGCATTAGATGCCACGATTGATTACACCAAAGAGCGTATTCAATTTGGAAAACCTATTGCAGCCAACCAAGGTGTGCAATGGATGCTAGTGGATATGGCTACCCGCGTAGATTGTGCTCGTATGTTGGTGTATCGCGCAGCTGCGGCAAAAATTGCTGGGCTTCCTTATACCCGCGAATCAGCACAAGCCAAGTTATACGCTTCTGAAACAGCAACCTATGTAACTCAAAAAGCCGTTCAACTCCACGGTGGTATGGGTTACACCAAATCTTATCCTGTTGAACGCCTAATGCGTGAAGCAAAACTCACTGAAATTTTTGAAGGCACAAGCGAAGTGCAACGCATGGTGATCGCTAAACATATTTTAGCGTAATGACATTGGGATTTTATTAATTTGCTCCCTTGAGCAAAACGGAGAATGTGAATTATGAAACTTATTGCCTGCTGTAAGGTTGTTCATGACGAACAAGACATCACAACGCGGCCTGATCGTACACTCGCAACTGATAATGCGGGTTTAAAAATTAGTTTATATGATTTAAATGCAATTGAAACCGCAGTAGAAATTGCCTCGGCTATAGGGGATAGCACCGTAACCGCATTAAGTGTGGGGACAAGTGTCATGGTAGAAAACGCGAAAATTAAAAAAGATATTTTATCGCGTGGCCCTGATGCATTAACACTTGTTGCTGATGATGCTTGCAATGCTCTTTATTCAACAGATACTGCCAATATTATTGCGCAAGCCGCACAAAAAGTGGGTTTTGATTTATTAGTTTTCGGTGAAGGTTCGGGTGACTTATACGCTCAACAAACAGGTTTAGCGGTAGGTGAGTACTTAGGCTTACCTTGTGTTAATGCCGTTAATAAAATCACCGTTGAAGGTGACAAAATCATTGTTGAACGTGATCTAGAAAATATCACTGAAGAGCTAGAGCTGACATTACCTGCCGTTGTCTGTGTGACATCAAGCATTAACACCCCAAAATTACCATCAATGAAAGCCATTTTAGCGGCGAATAAAAAGCCGGTTGAGAAACTTGGGTTAGGCGATATTGGTGTTGATATTTCAGCACTGACAGTAGTGCAAACACAAGTGTGCGCACCAGAACAGACTGATCGCCTTGGTATTATTTTAGAAGGTGATTCAGATGAAAATATTGCCACGTTTGCTGAGCATTTACGCCAAGCGGTTAATCAATAAGGAGATTAAAAATGGCTAGTTTACTACCTACTACCTTTGTTTATGCCGAGAAAGCGGATGATTTAGCGAAGCTGATAGCGTTTGCTCGTGATCTTGGCGAAAAAGTGAATGTGTTATTTATCGGTGATGATGAAAGCACGCGTGAATGTGTCAGCCTTGGCGCTGATTGTGTCTATTGCTTTGCGCCACAAGAAGGTGTGATTGCTGAAGATTATGCGGCCTCTTTTGCTGAAATTATTAAAGAAGCAGGTGCTAATGCATTGGTTTTATTAGCATCATCAAAACGAGCAAAAGCCATTGCGGCTCGCCTAGGTGTGACGTTAAAAGCGGGTGTTGTCAGTGATGCATTAAGTCTGACTGTTGAAAACAATACTGTGATCGCAACACACCAAGTTTATGGTGGTTTAGCACATGCTAAAGCAGAAATTCGCTCACCTTATGCTATTGCTACCGTTGGTAGTGCATTAGATGTGGAGGTCATTACAGATGCGCCCAATGCATCAGTGGTGCAAGGTGCCTTTATCGCCCCTGCGCATACATTAAAAGTGTTGGCACGTAAGCCAAAACAAGGTAGTAGCGTTGATTTAGGTAAAGCGCATTGTGTTGTTGGTGTTGGACGTGGCTTTGGTAAGGCGGATGATATTGCGTTAGCGTCAGCATTGGCGAAAGCCCTTCAAGGTGAAGTGGGTTGTTCACGTCCAATTGCAGAAGGCGAGGGCTGGATGGAACACGACCGTTACATTGGTGTTTCAGGCGTGACCTTAGGTGCGGATGTATATGTTGCTGTCGGTATTTCAGGACAAATTCAACATATGGTCGGTGTAGATAGAGCAAAAATTATTGTTGGTATCAACAAAGATAAAAATGCGCCTATCTTCAATATGGTGGACTACGGGATTGTCGGCGACCTCTACAAAGTGTTACCTGCATTAACAGCAAAACTTGGCGGCTAATTCCCGTCGGTCGCTTAGTGAACGTATGCTAAGCGACCACACATAATAAAAGGATAGAAAAGTATGTCAGACGATATTTTTGACGCCATTATTGTGGGTGGTGGACTTGCTGGTGGTACTGCTGCCTATGTTTTAGCGCAAGCAGGATGTGATGTATTAGTGGTTGAGCGAGGTAATTTCGCTGGCAGTAAAAATATGACGGGCGGACGTTTATACGCACACAGCCTTGAAAAAATTATCCCCAACTTTGCCGAAGAAGCCCCAGTTGAGCGCCTTGTTACGCGTGAAAAGATCTCCATGTTAACACCGACAGATGGTGTGACGTTAGATTATCAGCATACTCAGCAAGAAGAGGAAGCTGCACGCTCTTATACTGTATTGCGCTCTTCATTTGATCAGTGGTTAATGGAAAAAGCAGAAAATGCTGGCGCACAAGTGATCACGGGCGTTCGTGTCGATGAAGTATTAGTAAAAGATGGCAAAGTATGTGGCGTTAAAGCGGGTGATGATGAAATTGAAGCCCATGTGGTTATCCTTGCTGATGGTGTTAACTCGTTATTAGCAAAACAATTAGGTATGACACAGAAAGTTAATCCTCATACTGTTGCTGTTGGTGTTAAAGAATTACTTGAATTTACTCCTCAACAAATGGAAGACCGATTTGGTTGCACCAATGATGAAGGGTTAGCTTGGCTTTTTGCGGGCGCACCATCAGGGGGATACTTAGGTGGTGGTTTTTTATATACCAATAAAAATACCGTTTCTTTAGGCCTAGTTTTAGGGCTACATAATGTCGATAAGTTCGAAAAAACGGTTCCTCAATTATTAGAAGATTTTAAACAACATCCTGTTGTTGCACCGCTTATCAAAGATGGCAAATTATTAGAATATTCAGCCCATATGGTGCCAGAAGGTGGCATGAATATGGTGTCTGAATTAGTGAGAGATGGTGTATTAGTGGCGGGGGATGCTGCTGGTTTTTGCCTCAATGTGGGTTATACCGTAAGAGGGATGGATCTGGCGATTGCTTCAGGCGAAGCTGCCGCAAAAGCGGTATTAATGGCGAAAGAACAAAACAGCTACAGTCAAAGAGAGCTGAATTGTTATCAATCTTTATTAAATGACAGTTTTGTTATGAAAGATATGAAGCTATATAAAGATCTACCTGCTTTCCTCGATAACACCAGATTCTTTACGGATTACCCGCAAATGGCAGCCAATGTTATGCATGATTTATTCGTGATTAATGGCCCAGAAAAACCAGTACGTAAGAAAATACTGTCTCAAGTTAAGAAAGTCGGTGTGATGAACTTAATTAAAGATGGCTTTAAAGGAGTACGTTCTTTATGAGTCAAGTAAACGTAGACGTTAAATTAGGCGTTAATAAATTTAATGTGGATGAAGAAAATCCGCATATTGTCTTAAAGGATGATATCGATCCTGCACAATTTGAAATCTTAATGAAAGCTTGTCCCGCAGGGTTATATAAAAGAGATGAAAAAGGGCAATATCTTTTTGATTATGCGGGGTGTTTAGAGTGCGGTACTTGTCGTGTGTTATGTGGCGAGACGATTTTAAAGAAATGGGAATATCCGTGTGGCACACTAGGCATTGAGTTTCGTTACGGTTGATGTGATAACTTTTATTTCCCCTCTCTAGAATAACCTCCAAATAGAAACTAGAGGGGGGAGATAATTAATCTATTTATCTCAATGAATGTATTTTTCGATACTCTGAAGGTGTCATAAAAAATTCAGATTTAAATTTTCGACTTAAATTAGAAATATCACTAAACCCACATTCATAAGCCAGTTGTGTAATATTTTTCTCTGCTAAAAGTGGATTAACTAACGCCGCTTTATAATTCTCAAGACGTTTTTGGTAGATCCAACGAAGTACAGAGGTATTTTGCTCTTTAAATAACATCTGTAAATAGCGTACTGAGATCCCACATGCATTAGCACATTCATTCACACTGAGATCAGGATCAGAAAGATGTTGCTCAAGATAGTGCTGAGCAAAATAAAACAGTGTTGATCTTCCTAAGCTTTGCGGTGGTGTCGCAATACTGAATTCGCTAAAGGCTGAGGTAATTAAATTCAATAAAATATCAGCAAGTTGTTGTGCATGTTGTGGTGGCATTGAATCCAAGAATGGAATATAACGCATCACAAAACTATAAACGAGAGAGCCGGTAATGCTATTACCACGTATCGCCCTTGCAGTAAGATTTTGGGTATTACCTAAACGTGATGCCAGTTTCTCCCTTGGGATCAGGATCTTAAATAACGAGTAGTCGTTATCAAAAGACCAAGATACGGGTCTTGCCATATCAAAAATACAAAAGTCGCCTTGTCGCAGAAATGCGGTTCTTCCATCTTGAGTTAGATGGCTGGTTCCTGAACGCTGTATCTCAATTTGAAAATGTTCTTCTAAGCTCAGTTTATGGCTCAAAGGACGGCTACTTGCCCAATGTCCATTAGACTCTAACTGAATAAAGCGAATATTTGTCACCTTTTGCTCGACAATATTGGCATAAAATCGAGAATGAGGAGGCAATTCGACTTCATTGCATTCATAAGACGATAAAAAGCGGTCTTTTATTGTATCCCTGAATACGGAAAACCGATCTACGTCAGGGAGCTCCCGAGTCGTAAACATGCTTTTCATAGTACGCCCACTTTTATTGAAAGTATTTTTGTTGTGTAGCTACTCGTCGAGTATAAAAATGTCTTAACTCAGACAGAAATAGAATAATTTTTTCGATAACGTTAATCTAAACATTAGAATAGTACGTTTAAATAATTATTAATGAAGATATGTATTATCTTGCTTGTTAATAAATTGAAGACAATATATTTAAAAATTTTTAATTTATTTAAACTAAAGTCATGTAAATTATAGAACTAATTTATTGCATTTTTTATGCTATCATCTCTATGCTATTAATCCTAAGTTAATTTCCTATCTTTAGAGAGAGATCTCATAAATAGATTAAGAGTGATTCTTATTAATATCTTATTTATTTCATTCTTTTCAGAGTGTGAGTTAATATGGATTTTATGTACGGGGTATAATCGTTTGTTAAATAATATTGTTATTTATTGTTAATCATGACGTTATTAATTTTAGAAAATTAAATTTCTATAAATTTAATTATTAATAAAATTCATAATATATATTACAACAACTCTTCCTTTGGATGGTAATATCTTTGTTATATTAATATCTCTTACCACACTTTTAATACGCTGAAAAAATATGTAGTTATAATCACATTCTATATTTAGTTTTCTATTTTATTTTTTATAGGTCTCAATATAACTTATTGAGATAAAGATAAATAAAAAAGCTGATTAATGAGATGATATAAGGCGATTGAAACAGTGCAACAGGTGAAGGTGTTAACAATAGACTAAAAGAGGAAAAGAAATAGCCTATAAAAGCAAGAATGCAGATGACTGAAAGAAAAACAAATGATAGCTATCGTACTGAAAAACCCCATTATTAAACTAGCATTTTATTAATAGTGTTGTATTTATTTTGATCTACTTTTTAGTAGATAGGAATAAAATAGGCAGAAAGGGGAACGATATTTATTAAGAATAACTATTAAATTAGTCTATAAAAGCAAAAAACCAGCCCTAAGGCTGGTTTTTCTAAAGATGGTGCCCGAACTCGGAATCGAACCAAGGACACGGGGATTTTCAATCCCCTGCTCTACCGACTGAGCTATTCGGGCTAACGAGGCGCATTAAACCGTATTCAGCCGGATGCGTCAACGTCTTTTTAATAAAAAATGCAAAAATAAGTTTGTTTGCTTTCTTTTTATTCTATTCACGTTTAAATTTTCATCATAAGCTATTTTTTAGTAAAAAATGCTTAAATAACAATCAGTAAAGATATCCACTTTTTTGCATGTCAAAGAGAAATTTTTCTCTTTTTTGATGATTTAATTTCTTTTTTGCTACTCTATAGAAAGAAATTGAGGGGCGCGAGAAAATAACTCATTTCTTTCGTTTTCCAACATTCAACACTAACTTAATGCGCCATTTTTACGGCATTGAGCTATCTTAAGAATATCCTCTGCCAATAATTTTGCTGTAATAATATCATCAGCATGATGATTCACCATTAAACGGCTTAAACAGCCTTCTAAGATGAGTTCCATCTGTTTAGCAACTAACTCACTGTCTTCGATATCAAGCTCGCGTAGTAGTGTTCTAGAGTAATCAAATGAGCTTTGTTTTTGACGTTGGCTTAATTGGTGGATTTGAGTGTGTTCATCCGGGTATGCGCTACATGCTGCAACAAATAAACAACCAGGAAAACGGTTTTTCTCTAAACGTATGGCGAGCTGATCATAACGTGCCAGTAATTTTTGTTCGATAGTCAGTTCTTCATCTAACATCACTTGGCGTTGCCAAATATCAATTTGCTGCCCATGATGGCGAAGACAATCAAAAATTAAGGCGTCTCTATCCGGCCAGAATGGATAAAGTTGAGATTCATTGATACCCGAATCTTGAAGAAGCTCTGGTAAAGTCGCCGCTAAGCCATATTGCTCTAACTGGATAAGTACGTGGTCTAATAACGCTTCACGTTGCACGGAAATCTCCTTAAATCACGTTGTCGCGAGAACATCATAATTAGCAGACTTTAACTAAAAATGAAAGCAAGAGGCGACAGGGTAAAATGAAAATACCCCATCTTGCGACGGGGTATTTTCTTGTTTTTTATTTTTTGTAAGCGCTAGGCGCTTTTTTGCAATGTTTTAATTTTTTACTTCAAACTACAGGATCATACCGCCGAAGAGGAAACCAAATCCGACAGCTAATACCACACCAATTGTACCAGGGATAAAGAATGGGTGGTTGAAGACTAATTTACCGATACGGGTTGTACCTGTGTCATCCATTTGAACTGCCGCAACCAGTGTTGGGTAAGTTGGCAGGATGAACAGACCAGAAACCGCAGAGAAAGATGCTATTGCAGTTAATGGAGATACACCTAGCGCTAAAGCCATTGGCATTAATGCTTTTGCTGTTGCTGCTTGTGAATATAACAGTGCAGAGCAGAAGAAGAAGATAACGGCTAATAACCAAGGATGGCCAGTGATTAAATCACCTGCAGTCAGTTTGATCCAATCAATGTTACTTGAAACAAAAGTATCACCTAACCATGCAACACCGAGAATACAGATACATGCACTCATACCTGCTTTAAAAGTACTTGAGTTGAGGATGGTGTCAGTTTTCACTTTACAGAAAACAGTGATAAGTGTTGCAACACTCAGCATGATGATCAGAATAGCGTTAGTTGTGTTCATTAACGGTTCTTTCACAATGCCTAAGCTTGGGCTGTTGATGATTGCATAAGTAACAACACAGACAACACCTAGTAAGAACAGCATTACAGATGATTTAGCACCTGGTAATGTTTCTCTGCGCGCTTGGCTACCACGTAACTCAACCAGACCTTGTTCTAAACGCTCACGATAGACTGCATCATCAGACAGTTTTGAGTTAAATACCCAAGACACGATGAATGACATCAGAATAATAGCAAGGAAAGTCGCTGGTAACAAGATAGACAGCAGAGTGATGTAGCTTACAGTGTTACCTTCACCGACCATTGCAGGGTTTTCCATGACAGATGCCATGTAGACAACCGCTGCAGAGATAGGTGATGCAGTAATACCGATTTGAGCTGCAACAACACCAGTTGATAAAGGACGGCAAGGTTTGATGCCTTGTTCTTTTGCAACTTCAGCGATAACTGGTAGTGTTGCTAAAGAGATGTTCCCTGTACCTGCAAATAGAGTTAAGAAATAAGTCACAATTGGCGCAAGAATTGTGATGTATTTTGGATTACGTCTTAACAGTTTTTCAGTTTGGCCAACAAGATAATCCAAACCACCAGCAACCTGCATCGCAGAGATTGCGGCAATAACAGCCATAATGATGGAGATAACATCAAAAGGGATTGAACCAGGTTTAACACCGATAGCGGCTAAAACTAAAACCCCTAAACCACCGGCAAACCCGATACCAATTCCCCCAAGTCTCGCACCGAGGAAAATGGCCAGCAGAACGATAATCAATTCTGCGGCTAGCATAGCGTTTACTCCTTGAGATAATTAAAAAAATGAGAAAGATAAGTTAAATTTTTGTTTTTACAATCAAGTAAAAAGGCACGTCTCTTAAAGAGTCCGTGCCTTGTATTTTTAAGAGCTCATTCTTATGTTTAACAGTGTCATGTTATAAAACACAATTATTAATCATCGAAGCGTTTTGCTTTGTAAGCCGGGTTTTTTAAGTTCTCGATAGAGAAGATATCATCCAGTTGTTCTTCGGTTAATAAACCACGTTCTAGAACAACTTCACGTACGCTCTTACCTGTTTCTGCACAAATCTTACCAACGATGTCGCCGTTATGGTGACCAATGAATGGGTTCAGATAAGTAACGATACCGATTGAGCTAAATACGAAGTGTTCACAGATTTCTTTATTCGCAGTGATACCATCAACACATTTTTCTACTAAGTTACGGCAAGCGTTGCTTAACAGAGAGATTGATTCGAACATTGCTTGACCGATAGCGGGTTCCATTACGTTTAATTGTAATTGACCTGCTTCAGCAGCCATAGTCACGCAAGTGTCATTACCGATAACTTTAAAGCAAGCTTGGTTAACAACTTCTGGAATTACTGGGTTTACTTTAGCTGGCATGATTGAAGAACCTGCTTGTAGTTCTGGAAGATTGATTTCTTTCAGACCTGCACGAGGACCAGAGGACAGTAAACGTAAGTCATTACAGATTTTAGACATTTTCACAGCTAAGCGTTTTAACGCGCCGTGAACCATCACATAAGCACCACAGTCAGAAGTTGCTTCAATTAAGTCTTCTGCTGGAACACAAGCTAAACCAGTTACTTCTGCCAGTTTTTCAACCGCCAGTTTTTGGTAACCCGGTGCTGTATTCAGACCAGTACCGATAGCAGTTGCACCTAAGTTCATTTCTAACAGTAACTCAGCAGTGCGTTTCAGGTTTTTGATTTCTTCTTTCATCAGTACAGAGAAAGCATGGAATTCTTGACCTAAAGTCATTGGTACAGCATCTTGTAATTGAGTACGACCCATTTTCAGGATGTCTTTGAACTCAACTGCTTTTCTATCAAAACCTGCTTTCAGCAGTTCGATAGATTCAGTTAATTTGATAATAGAGTTATAAACCGCTACACGGAAACCACAAGGATAAGCGTCGTTTGTTGATTGGCTCTTATTGACGTGGTCATTCGGGTTCAGGTATTGGTATTCACCTTTTTGGTGGCCCATTAATTCCAGACCGATGTTTGCGATAACTTCGTTGGTATTCATATTTAATGAAGTACCTGCACCGCCTTGGAATACATCAACTGGGAATTGATCCATGTGTTTACCTGTTTCTAATACTACGTCACAGGCTTTGATAATCGTATCAGCGATTTCACGAGGAATAGTGTGAAGTTCTTTGTTTGCTAATGCTGCGGCTTTTTTCACCATTACCATACCGCGGATGAATTCTGGAACATCATTGATGGTACGATCACTGATGTAGAAGTTTTCAATTGCACGTAAAGTGTGGACGCCATAGTAAGCATCAGCAGGAACTTCTCTTTTACCTAACAGGTCTTCTTCGATACGAGTTTTATTTGACATGAGAACCTTCTTATTAAAATTTTAACTGTCTAGTTATGCGCTTGTTAATAAAATATATCGTTAACGGTTAATAATGTAATATAACTTACCGTTTTGCTTGGTACTGACACGATCATATTCGGGTTGTGAACAAATACCTTTAAGCTGGATCACTTTATACGTAAATAACCTCTAAATATTTTCTTTTTGTGATCTATCTCATGGATTTTACCGTTCTAACTCTCTTTTTAACGCCCCTTGAAAAGGAGTGTTAGGCTCCCCATTATTATGTAGATAAACTAAGAAAAAGCGAGTTCGTAAACCATCACCTTAGATGTAGTTCACACTACTTTCTATTAATAATATGAATCTTTTTTTATAAAAAGGAGAACCAAGTGCGTTGGCTCCCATTAATTGTTATCTGTCTTCTTATCTATATAGAAGCTGTTATTTTCGTCAATGTAGCATCTTCGATTGGCGTGCTTACAACACTATTCCTTGTGGTGCTGACTTCTTGTGTTGGTGTCTCATTGGTAAAAAATCAGGGCGTAAAAAATATTGCTTCAATGCAGCAAAAACTTGCCGTGGGTGAAGTGCCTGCTGCTGAAATGGTGAAAAGCGTTTCGTTAATATTGGCGGGTATTTTACTGTTGATCCCAGGCTTTTTTACGGATTTCTTGGGCTTGCTGTTGTTGTTACCACCGTTGCAAGCACTGTTAGTGACTAAATTGATTTCTCGTATTCGTGTTTATTCAGCAGGTCATGGTCAAAGTGGATTTTCGTCTGATCAAAATGGAACAACATTTGAAGGCGAGTTTCAGCGTAAAGAGGATTCACCGAGTAACCAACTGAATAATAAGGCTGAAGATCAGAATAACGACCATTTTTCTGACAAAAAATAATCAGCCGAAAGCATAATCAACTGAAATGGGGAAAATTTGAAAAAAAATCACACTTCTCCCCTTGAAGTTTTACTTGATGCCCCCACCTGTATCGTCATGGTACTGGTTCATTTTGGGCACTGGTATCAACCTTAATCCTGATATGGACTTTTTTATAGGAGCACTATTAATGAAGATTCGTCCATTACATGACCGTGTTATTGTTAAACGTAAAGAAGTCGAAGCTAAATCAGCAGGCGGTATCGTTCTTACTGGCACAGCAGCGGGTAAATCAACTCGTGGCGAAATTTTAGCCGTGGGTCAAGGCCGTATTATGGAAAACGGCGACGTTAAACCACTGGATGTTAAAGTCGGCGATATCGTAATTTTTAACGACGGTTATGGCGTTAAAACAGAAAAAATTGATAACGAAGACGTGCTTATCATGTCTGAAAGCGACATTTTAGCAATTGTAGAAGAATAATTTTTCTCTTTTAAGATCTTCTTAAACTGAACGAATTCAAAGGAAATATACGATGGCAGCTAAAGACGTCAAATTCGGTGTAGATGCTCGTAATAAAATGTTACGTGGTGTTAATGTTCTTGCAGATGCAGTTAAAGTAACTTTAGGCCCTAAAGGTCGTAACGTTGTTTTAGATAAATCTTTCGGCGCACCTGTTATTACTAAAGATGGTGTATCTGTTGCACGCGAAATTGAACTCGAAGATAAATTCGAGAACATGGGTGCACAGATGGTGAAAGAAGTTGCTTCTAAAGCCAATGATGCGGCAGGTGATGGTACTACAACTGCAACAGTATTAGCACAATCAATCATTGCCGAAGGCTTAAAAGCAGTCGCCGCAGGTATGAACCCAATGGATCTGAAACGCGGTATCGATAAAGCTGTTGTTGCAGCAGTCGAAGAACTGAAAAAACTGTCTGTTCCATGTTCAGATACTAAAGCGATTGCTCAGGTTGGTACAATTTCAGCAAACTCTGATGAAACCGTCGGTACTCTGATCGCGCAAGCGATGGATAAAGTAGGTAAAGAAGGTGTTATCACCGTTGAAGAAGGTACTGGCTTAGAAGATGAGCTAGATGTTGTTGAAGGCATGCAGTTTGACCGCGGTTATCTATCTCCTTACTTCATCAACAAACCTGAAACGGGTACAGCAGAATTAGAAAACCCATTCATTCTGTTAGTTGATAAAAAAGTTTCTAACATCCGTGAATTACTGCCTGTTTTAGAAGCTGTTGCTAAAGCTAACAAACCTCTGCTTATCATTGCAGAAGATGTTGAAGGTGAAGCATTGGCAACATTAGTTGTGAACAATATGCGTGGTATCGTTAAGGTTGCCGCTGTTAAAGCGCCTGGCTTTGGTGACCGTCGTAAAGCAATGCTGCAAGATATCGCAACATTAACTAACGGTGCAGTGATTTCTGAAGAAATCGGCATGGAGTTAGAAAAAGCGACATTAGAAGACTTAGGTCAAGCAAAACGCGTTGTTATCAACAAAGATACAACAACGATTATTGATGGTTTAGGTGATCAAGACGCAATCAGTGGTCGTGTAGCTCAAATTCGTCAACAAATCGAAGATGCGACTTCAGATTATGACCGTGAAAAATTACAAGAACGCGTTGCTAAATTAGCAGGCGGTGTTGCAGTCATTAAAGTTGGTGCCGCAACTGAAGTTGAAATGAAAGAAAAACGTGCTCGTGTTGACGATGCTCTGCATGCAACTCGCGCAGCAGTTGAAGAAGGCGTTGTTGCTGGTGGTGGTACTGCTCTGGTTCGTGTTGCTAACGCTCTGCGTGAGATGGTTGGCGATAACGAAGAACAAACAGTGGGTATCCGCGTTGCATTACGTGCAATGGAATCTCCAATGCGTCAAATCGTTGCTAACGCAGGTGAAGAACCTTCTGTTGTTGTAAACAAAGTGAAAGCAGGTGAAGGTAACTACGGTTATAACGCTGCAACTGATGATTACGGCGATATGATTGATATGGGTATCTTAGATCCAACTAAAGTTACTCGTTCTGCACTGCAATTTGCTGCATCTATCGCAGGTCTGATGATCACAACTGAAGCGATGATCACCGATTTACCTAAAGATGACAAAATGGATTTAGGTGGCGCTGGTGGTATGGGCGGCATGGGTGGAATGGGCGGCATGATGTAATTCATCAGCTAACTATTTTACAAAGAAAACCCGAGCTTAGGCTCGGGTTTTTTTATATCTAAATACAATCGAGA
The DNA here is from genome assembly GCF_003144535.1 of Proteus penneri. Lineage (GTDB taxonomy): Bacteria > Pseudomonadota > Gammaproteobacteria > Enterobacterales > Enterobacteriaceae > Proteus > Proteus penneri. The sequence goes on from NZ_PHFJ01000010.1 coordinate 176,494, forward strand.
TTAAATATTACTATATTTGAATTAATTTATAGCAATATAATCGTCAGATGATGATTGATTATCTAACGATTTTTAAAAAAATGAGCTAATTGTGTGTTCATTCTCGCACTGTGTAGGCTGAAAATAAACCATATCGTTTTAAAAGCGTAAAAGCGGTGTAGAATAGAGGTGTTGTTGCTTTGTCTATCTCAAAGCCGAATTTGTACATTAAAATAAGTTTGAAGCGAAAATAATATCTTAAAGCTATTGGCTAACGTTGAGATAGCAATGATGATTTATTTTTGCGCATAATAGGGATGACAAGGTATATTGTTGTCATGACTAAACGGACACTCAAATAAATGAGGGGATCATGCGAATTAAATTGTTATTGGGAGCTACGGCAGCATTGTTACTAGCAGGCTGTTCTGCAACAAACACATTAAGCACTGCTGGCTCACAGGTACAAATCACTGGTACGCAACCAGGCAGTGAATGCCAATTATTAGGAACAGTGACAGGTGTTCAAAATAACTGGTTATCAGGTTCCCGTACTGAAAGCCAATCACTGCGAGGTGCTGCTAACGATTTACGTAATAAAGCAGCTGCAATGGGGGGTAACGTTATTTTTAACGTGGGTACTGGCGCAGGTAGCTTTGTTGATAGCTTTGCACCATTAGATAGCAAAATGAGTGGGCAAGTTTATAAGTGCCAATAAGGCATTTAATTTATTCACTATTTATTAGTCTGCTAATAGATAAAAAGCTGTAGTCACTTCATCTATTTTGAATTGAGCTACAGCTTTTTTGTTTTTATGATATGGATTATTGCTGGCGTAATCCAAGATCTAACAATGTCTTACTTGGTTCACCACCAATTTCACGCGTGAGTTTAGGCACCATATAACCTGATACTAAGCTCATTAGTGCTTTCATAATTTCTCTTGCTTCACTGTCTGGCACCATAAAGTGAGCCGCACCTTGAACTTTATCTAGAACATGTAAGTAATACGGCATAACACCGGCATCAAATAGTGCGCGACTTAAATCTGCAAGGACTTCAGCACTGTCATTAACCCCTCGCAATAACACACCTTGATTCAATAGCGTAACATTGGCTTTTTTTAGCTTTGAACAGGCTTCTCTCAATGCGTCATCCATTTCATTAGCGTGATTGGTATGCAGTACCATGATATTTTGCAAACGTGATTGTTGTAAGCGCTGACATAGCGCATCAGTGACGCGAGCAGGAATAACTACAGGTAAGCGAGAGTGAATGCGTAAACGCTTAAGATGAGGGATCGCTTCTAGTTGTGTGATTAACCAATCAAGCTCATCATCTTTCGCCATAAGAGGATCGCCCCCAGAAAAGATGATTTCATCGAGTTTTGGGTTATTTTTGATATACTCTATTGCCTTTTGCCAATTAGCCTTGTTTCCTTTGTTATCTTCATAGGGAAAATGACGACGAAAACAGTAGCGACAATTGACAGCGCAACCACCTTTGACCAGAAGCAATGCACGATTCTGATATTTATGTAATAAACCTGGCACCGCATTTTGTTGCTCATCTAACGGATCCGTAGAAAATCCTGGTGTTATGGTAAATTCAGCATTTGCAGTTAATACTTGTAAAAGTAATGGATCGTTAGGATCGCCTTTTTTCATGCGTGCAACGAATTCACGGGGAACCCGTAGCGGAAAAAGCCGTCGCGCCTGAGCTCCTTTTTGGAGTTCTTCGTGATGTTCCAACGCTAAAAGTTGGAGTAATTCAACAGGATCACTGATTGCCTGCGCGAGTTGTGTTAACCAGACTTCTCTGGTGGGGTGATTATGAGTTACAATGTGTGCCATTTTTTGGCTATGCCATTTTAAATTAAAAAAGTTAGAGGATATTCATGGCTTCTTATAATACCAACGATTTTCGTTCAGGTCTTAAAATCATGTTAGATGGCGAGCCAGCCGTCATTACTGAATGTGAATTTGTTAAACCAGGTAAAGGTCAGGCATTTGCTCGTGTACGTCTGCGTAAACTGATCTCTAACAAATTACTGGAAAAAACATTTAAATCTACTGATTCAGCAGAAGGTGCTGATGTCATGGATATCAACTTAACTTACCTGTACAACGACGGTGAGTTCTGGCATTTCATGAACAACGAAACTTTCGAACAATTAGCTGCAGACGAAAAAGCCGTTGGTGATAATGCTAAGTGGTTGATCGACCAAGCTGAGTGTATCGTAACACTGTGGGATAATCGTCCTATCGCTGTTATTCCACCAAACTTTGTTGAATTAGAAATCGTTGATACTGATCCAGGTCTGAAAGGTGACACCGCAGGTACAGGTGGTAAACCAGCAACATTAAGCACTGGCGCTGTTGTTAAAGTTCCACTGTTTGTACAAATTGGTGAAGTTATCAAAGTTGATACTCGTTCAGGCGAATACGTATCACGCGTAAAATAATTGCGTAGATTATTTTACTAAGTACAACGTTAAGTATAATAATTAATTACCGCAGATAATGTTAACTATCTGCGGTATTTTTTTGTTTTAATTTATAATAATTGAATAAACTACGCTATTTTTTTCTAAAAAATTGATTAATTTGTATTACTGCATTATTTAATTTTTCATGTTATTATTTTGTTCCTAATTTATTTATCCCTTCATTATATTTTAAATGCCAAAAATGAATGCTCTATTCAATATTGGAATTGGTAAAAAATAACCATTTTCTTAGAATGGATGTGTAGGTTATTTTGGTAAAGATAATCCACAGCAATATTTATTTTAAGTTATTTTGACTTTCCTTTAAGAGATATTGAAGAGTATAGATAAAAACATTAATCCTGTAATATTATTGATCTTTATTTTATATTTTAGTTATACTAGGGAAACCCTTTCAATATAGATATTTACTTTGATATATCTCTTTTATTTTTTATCAATTCAATTATTAACATAATAAATTTAGCTTGTTTTATAGGTTAAATATCTCCTTTATGGAATGAATTTCCATTTCTTTATTTCTTCTTATTTTTTGTAAATTCCCTATACTTAAACACAAAAATAGAATTTTAATCTATACTTTATCTAGGTTAAATATAAAAAATAGTCTTTGAATTTATTTTAATTTAAAATTTTATCAATGACTTATATTTATCGGTAGTGATTAAGTTAATTTAGGAGGCTATATGGAAAATAGAATGATTATTATGGGCGCTGATCCTTCAGGATTTGAACTTAAAAATGCGATTAAGTCATACTTGTTAGAAAAAAATTACACAATAAAAGATCTCACAGAATCAGGCCCTATTGGCTATTGTGATGTAGGGGATAAAGTTGGTTCAATTATTTCTGAACATCCTGAATATATTGGTTTTGTTTTCTGTGGTACAGGAATGGGAGTAAGTATTAGTGCGAACAAACATAAAAATGTTTATTGCGGTGTTTGTGAAAGCGTGACTAGTGCTCGTTTTTGTAAAATTATCAATAACTGTAATATTCTTGCTATGGGTGGGTTATTAATTACACCATTTAAAGCCAAAATGATGGTTGATGCTTATTTATCGGCAACCTTTACAGAAGGTTTTTCTGAAGCAACACCAGAAGATTTACAATCTGGCTTAAATTCAATGAAACAAGTAGAAAAGAAAATTTATAAAAATTAACTCATTCTTATTATTCACTTTTATAAGCCTGAATTATCAGGCTTATTTTTTTCTTTGTACTCCGCCATTTTTGATATCTAGTCATAGTGACGACGAAATTGTTGTTTAGAACTCACCACTTACTGTCAACGTCATAATTGTCGACACGTCATTTATTGTTTCCTTTTTGTTTTTTAATATATTGATTTTAAATGAAAATAAAATAAATCATCTCTTGGCACGAAATATGCTTCATCTAAAGAAAAATTGACGACAGTAATGCTGTTAAACGTTTTTCTCGGAGGATGTGGCGAATGAATCGCTTTGTAATTGCAGAGCCACAACGATGCATAGGGTGTAATACCTGTATGGCAGCTTGTTCAGAAGTTCACCAAGCTGTGGGATTACAGGCGCATCCGCGTCTTACAGTGGTAAAAGTGGAGGATCAGACAGCACCGATGCTTTGTCGGCACTGTGAGGATGCTCCTTGTGCTCGCGTGTGCCCAGTCAATGCCATTACTCATGAAGATAATATGATCTTTCTTAATGAGAGCCTGTGTATTGGCTGTAAGTTATGTGGTCTGGTTTGTCCTTTTGGGGCAATTACACCATCAGGTAGTAAACCCGTTAACTTACCAGCTGTCTTTGAACATTTTGTTCCAGAAGAGATGTTGGCCGATGTGCCAGCAAGTCTTCCAACAACCAACCCATTTCTTGCGTGGAATGCGGGGGTTCGTGCAATTGCAGTGAAATGTGATTTGTGTGCTTTCTCTGATGAAGGCCCTGCTTGTGTCAAGGTGTGTCCAACCGATGCATTGCATTTAGTTGAAGATGACAAACTTGAAGAGCAGATGAAAACGCGTCGCTTAGATTCTGTGATGGAACCTATTACCAGTCTTGACGATTTATCTACTTTGACACAGGAGCGGAAGTAATATGGAACCTCTTCAGTTACTGCTGTGGTCAGTCATCCTGTATGTTGTTGGTGGCGTTATTGCACTGTTTTTAAAGAGACAGGAAGGGTTGGCAATCCTTATTTCAGGGATCAGCGCAATCATCGGCGGTGTATTAGGTGTTTTAAGTGCATTACCGGTTATTTTGGGTGGTGAAATCGCCACTTTTACCGCGGCAGGCCCATTTGAATTTGCAGCCTTCGTGGTACGCATGGATATGTTAGGCGCCTTTATGGTGTTCGTCATTTCATTATTGGTCAGTGTGTGCGCACTTTATTCTCTTGCTTATGTGCAAGAATATAAAGGACGTGGCGCTTGGAGCATGGGATTCTTTATGAATCTGTTTATTGCTTCTATGGTTGGCTTAGTGGTGATGGATAATGCGTTCTACTTTATTATCCTATTTGAAATGATGTCATTGGCTTCTTGGTTCTTAGTTATTGCTGACCAAGATGACGAATCTATTCACGCAGGTTTACTTTACTTCTTTATCGCTCACGCAGGCTCCGTGTTAATCATGATTGCCTTCTTCTTGATGTGGCGTGAAAGTGGTAGCCTTGATTTTGATTCATTCCGTCAACTCTCTCTTTCTCCTGCAATGGCCTCTGTGGTGTTCTTACTGGGTTTCTTTGGTTTTGGTGCCAAAGCAGGTATGTTGCCATTACACAGTTGGTTACCAAAAGCCCACCCCGCAGCGCCTTCACACGCATCGGCATTAATGTCAGGTGTCATGGTTAAAATTGGTATCTTTGGGATAATCAAAGTCGGTATCGATTTATTAGGTGCCACAGAAATGTGGTGGGGTATTGTTGTTCTTGGGTTTGGTGCTGTTTCTTCTGTATTAGGTGTGATGTACGCCTTAGCAGAGCACGATTTAAAACGCTTACTTGCATGGCACACTGTTGAAAATATCGGCATCATTTTAATGGGTGTGGGTGTAGGCATGGTAGGAATGGCAACTGATCATCCTGTTATAGCCGCACTTGGATTGTTAGGCGCTTTATATCACTTATTAAACCATGCCGTGTTCAAAGGATTATTATTCCTTGGTGCGGGTGCCATTATTAACCAAATTCACACGCGTGATATGGATAAAATGGGTGGCTTAGCCAAACTAATGCCTTATACCGCAACAGCCTTTCTAATTGGTTGTATGGCGATTTCAGCGTTACCACCATTAAACGGTTTTGTTAGTGAATGGTATACCTATCAATCTCTTTTTTCGATGAGTTACGAAGGTAACTTCGTGATGCGTTTAAGTGGTCCTATTGCCATTATTATGTTGGCAATTACAGGGGCATTGGCGGCCATGTGTTTCGTTAAAGTTTATGGTGTTAGCTTTTGTGGTGGCCCGCGTAGCGAGCAAGCAACGAAAGCGAAAGAAGTGCCTTTACCAATGACGATTGCAATGGGCTTATTAGCACTATTCTGTGTTGTGTTAGGTGTGGGAGCGGCTTTTGTTGCGCCAATTATTGCCAACATTGCAATGTCACTTAGCGAAACCAGTGCATTAACCGTGACTCAAGGCGCAATGCTTGTTCCTGATACCGCATCACAAGCAATGTTCTCTCCAGCATTAACATTTGTTTTATTAATTGCCTTACCGCTTATCCCATTCCTGATTTATCTCGGCCTGAAAGGCAATCAACCTGCGTTTCGTCGTAAAGGTGATCCTTGGGCATGTGGTTATGTATGGGAAAAAGACATGGCAGTATCAGCAGGAGGATTTACTCAAGCATTACGTAGCATGTTTGCACCACTTTATCGTATGCGTAAACAACTTGATCCATCTCCATTGCTGTCTCGTGGTTTTAATAAAACACAGCTCGGTGCTGAAAAGGTCGAACCATTCTGGGATGAACGCATTATTTATCCTCTGGTTCGTGGTATCCAACGTTTTGCAAAACGTATCCAATGCCTACAAGGCGGGGATTTCCGACTCTATTGTCTATACGTTGTTGCAGCGCTGGTCATCTTGCTTTTAGTCATCGCAGCGTAAGGAGAGGGACTTATGACTTTCCAAGAAGCACCTACGTTAATGATGGGAATATTCGCACTCATTCAAGCACTCTTTCTGCTGGCGATAACCCCATTGTGTACAGGTATTTCGCGCACAATTCGCGCCAAGATGCATTCGCATCAAGGCCCTGGAATTTTGCAAGATTATCGAGATATCTTTAAGTTATTTAAACGTCAATCAGTAGCGCCCGAGCAATCTGGTGTGATCTTCCAAGTGATGCCATATGTGTTACTCGGAAGTATGTTAGTGGTTGCTATGGCACTGCCTGTCTTTACTGCAACGTCACTGTTTGCAGGTGCGGCAGATCTTATCGCACTGATTTATCTGTTTGCACTTTATCGTTTCTTCTTCTCTTTATCTGGTCTGGATTCAGGAAGCCCATTTGCGGGTATTGGTGCTAGTCGTGAATTAACACTGGGTGTGTTAGTTGAGCCAATTTTAGTGTTATCGCTGATTGTGGTGGCTTTAATTGTCGGTTCAACCAACGTTGGCACCATCAGTGCAACACTGGCTCAAGGTTGGGTATCACCCACAGCCACACTGTTAGCCTTATTAGCTTGTGCTTTTGCGGCATTTATCGAAATGGGCAAAATGCCATTTGACGTTGCGGAAGCTGAGCAAGAGCTACAAGAAGGACCATTAACTGAGTATTCAGGCTCTGGTTTTGCCATGGTGAAGCTGGGCCTTGGCTTAAAACAAGTTGTGGTGGCTGAACTGTTCTTAGCCATATTTATTCCTTTCGGTAAAGCAACAGAATTCACCTTTATTGCACTGATCATTGCGTTAGTTTTAATGGCAGTGAAATTGTTAGTGGTGTTTGTATTAGCGTCATTGGTTGAAAACAGTTTAGCGCGTGGTCGCTTCCTGCTGACTCACCATGTGACATGGTTAGGATTCGGTGTTGCGGCACTGGCTCTTGTTTTCTATTTAACCGGTCTATAAGGAGCGATGATTACAATGGAAAATATAGCTCTTGCGACCTTACTCATCCCATTTGCGGGGGCGTTGATTACGTCCTTAATGCCAAATCGGATGGCGAAGTGGTTATGTACACTGTTCGCTTTATTAGCCACATTAGGAGCGGTTGTTTTAGGTTGGCAGTTCCTCGCTGAAGGTAAAGTCGATACCACAATTACGCTAGTACAATATGGTGATGTTGCGCTCTTTGGTTTTACCATTGACCGTGTCAGTACTTTGATTGCTTTCGCTGTTGTGTTCTTAGGATTGTTAGTAAGTTTTTACTCTACTGGCTATCTAACTAACGGCAACCGTGAGCATCCTCATGATGGTACTCGTCGTTATTATGCCTTCTTGCTGATTTTTATTGGAGCAATGGCAGGTTTAGTCCTTTCATCGACTATTTTGGGGCAACTCCTCTTTTTCGAAATCACAGGGGGATGTTCTTGGGGATTAATCGGCTACTACCAATCTGAAAAATCACTCCGTTCAGCAATGAAAGCGTTGTTGATCACTCACGTTGCTTCAATTGGTCTTTATCTTGCAGCAGCAACTTTATTTGTGAGTACAGGTACCTTTGAATTAACCGCCATTGCCACCTTAGACGAACCAACCAAACTGATTGTGTTTGGCGGTATCCTCTTTGCTGCTTGGGGTAAATCAGCTCAACTACCACTACAAGCTTGGTTACCTGATGCGATGGAAGCACCAACACCTGTGAGTGCTTACTTACACGCAGCATCAATGGTGAAAGTCGGTGTTTATATCTTTGCTCGTGCGATTATGTCAGCAGATGGTGATGTCCCTCATCTTATTGGGTGGGTAGGTATTACCATGGCAGTTATCACATTGATTTATGGCTTTATGATGTATTTGCCACAAAAAGATATGAAACGCCTGTTAGCATGGTCAACCATTACTCAGCTCTCTTATATCTTCCTCGCATTATCTATCTCTATCTTTGGACCGCGTGAAGCGTTTGAAGGCGGTATTGCTTATATCTTTAACCATGCCTTTGCTAAAAGTTTGTTCTTCTTAGTTGCGGGTGCATTGAGCTATAGCTGCGGTACTCGCATGTTGCCTCGTTTAAAAGGGTTAATTAATAAATATCCATTATTGGGTGTGGGGTTCTGTGTCGCCGCACTGGCAATTGCAGGCGTTCCACCACTTAATGGCTTCTTTAGTAAATTCCCAATTTTTGCCGCAGGTTTTGAATTGTCGAGTATTTTCTGGGTGATGACACCAATTATGGTGCTAGTGCTGATTGAGTCTGTGGCTAGCTTCACTTGGTTTATCTACTGGTTTGGTCGCGTTGTTCCGGGCAAACCAAGTACAGAAGTTGCAGAAGGGCAACCTGTTCCTATGGCAATGCAAATTGTGATTGGAATACTGATTGTGATGTCCTTTGCATCCAGTGTTATCGCAGTCACTTGGCTAGGATAAGGGAGATAAATCATGACTGGAGCACTTATCGTAAACAATTTGGCGGGGTTAATGATGATAACTTCGCTATTGGTAATTGGCGCGAAAAAGCCGATTGCTTCATGTTGGTTCTATGCATTGCAATCTTTCGTCTTGGTGATGATTTTTGTCACCTTGGCCAATATGTTAGATGCACACCAACTGACACTTTGGGCGATGACCGCCTTCTTTACTAAAGTTCTGCTTGTTCCACTTATTTTAGGATTTGCATTCCGTAAGTTATCCGATCCTAGTGCGAATATCAGTGTTATTAGCCCCGCACTATTGATGTTGCTGGCGGCTGTTATCGTTATTTTAAGCTGGTTTGTGGTTGAACCAATTCAAATACCAATGGTTGTTGATTTGAAACCTGCACTGGCAGTTTCTTTGGGACACTTTATGTTGGGTCTGCTTTGTATCGTGACTCAGCGCAATATCCTAAAACAAGCTTTTGGTTACTGCTTAATGGAAAACGGCTCTCACTTAACACTGGCATTATTGGCTTGGAGAGCACCAGAACTGGTCGAAATCGGTATCGCCACTGACGCCATCTTTGCTGTGATCGTGATGGCAGTGTTGGCTCGTAAGATTTACCGCACGCTCAACACACTGAACGTGGATCAACTGACCGCGCTGAAGGGGTGAGGAGATGAACCAAACAACCATGTTAACAATTTTAATGTTTGCGCCGTTGGTATTTTCAATATTGGCGTTTCTGAGTCCGTTATTAAAAGCGGGTGCGCGTCCTATTGTGACAGGCATTCATGCAATTGGTATCACCGTCTTGTTAGTCGCAGCATTAGGAACTGTGGCAGATGTCATGTCTCATGGCGAAATATTGGCGGCTGCTAATTGGGTTCACGTGGATAGCCTAGGCGCATTATTCCTAGCTATTTTAGGCATTATCGGCTTTTTAACGGGGCTTTATTCTATTGGCTATATGAGCCACGAAGTGGATGAGGGTGAAATCTCAGTACGTACTTTATGTAACTACTATGGCTTCTTCCACCTGTTTTTATTCACCATGTTATTAGCAATCACCAGTAATAGCTTGATTTTAATGTGGGCAGCCATTGAAGCAACAACCCTAAGCTCTGCATTCTTAGTCGGAATTTATGGTCAACGTTCTTCTCTGGAAGCGGCGTGGAAGTACATCATCATCTGTAGTGTCGGTGTCGCGTTTGGTCTTTTCGGTACGATTTTGGTTTATGCCAATGCCGCAAGCTTTATGCCTGATCCAGATCAGGCCATTTTCTGGACTGAAGTGTTGAAATATACAGACCAGTTAGATCCAACTCTGATGCATTTAGCTTTTGTCTTTATTTTAATCGGTTTTGGTACCAAAACGGGGTTATTCCCAATGCATGCTTGGTTACCAGATGCGCACAGTGAAGCACCAAGTCCTGTTAGTGCTCTGTTATCGGCAGTGTTACTGAACTGTGCTCTATTAATCATCATTCGTTACTACATCATTATTGATGCAGCAATTGGTTCTGAATTTACACGTAACTTACTGTTAATCTTTGGCTTCCTCTCTGTTGCTATCGCGGCGTTCTTTATTCTTATTCAGCGTGATATGAAACGTCTTTTAGCGTATTCCAGTGTGGAAAACATGGGATTAATTGCCGTCGCATTAGGGATTGGCGGACCGATTGGTATTTTGGCTGCTTTATTCCACACCTTAAACCACAGTTTAGCGAAAGCATTGTTGTTCTGTGGCTCTGGTAACGTGTTATTGAAATACGGTACTCGTGATTTAAATGTCGTGAAAGGCATGTTTAAAGTGATGCCATTAAGTGCCGCTCTGTTTGCTGGTGGTGCTTTAGCGTTAGGGGGGATGCCTCCTTTCAACGTCTTTATCAGTGAGTTTATGATTGTTGTGGCAGGTTTAGCTTCTCAGCACATTGTCTTAACTATCCTATTATTATTGTTATTAACCGTAGTATTAGGTGGGCTAGTTCGTATGGTGGCTAAAATTGTCTTTGGTCCAAAACCTGATGTTGTTGCTAAAGGCGAACTGGGAATTTTAACCACATTACCAATGGTCATTCTGATTGCACTTATGCTGTTAATGGGAACTCATATTCCTAAGCCTGTCAGTGAGTTGTTAGAAAATGCCGCTAATATCGTGATGAATATTGATAAAAGTGAGTCACCTACTTATACATGGCCAACGGCTTTAATCAGTAATCCATCCACATCGGTTCAGGAGATGTAACGTGAGCTACCAAAATTATGTCAGTAGAAAAGAGGGAAAAGAACTAGGTGGAGATTATGTTGCCAAAGTTCGTGAAAAATTCCCATCAGCTGTTCTTGATGAAGAGCGACAAACCGCTGATCAATTGACGATAACAGTAAAAACGGAATCACTTCCTGAAGTGGTGGAATACCTGTATTACGGTTTAGGCGGTTGGTTACCTGTTTTATTCGGTAACGATGAACGTAGTTTAAACGGAGACTATGCTGTTTATTACGCATTATCAATGGAAGAGGGTGAAAAATGCTGGGTTGTTGTAAAAGCCCATGTTAGCCCAATCACTTTAGAATTCCCATCAGTGACACCGCGTGTACCCGCTGCAGTGTGGGGGGAACGTGAAATTCGTGATATGTATGGTCTTATCCCTGTTGGTCTACCTGATGAACGCCGTTTAGTGCTTCCAGATGACTGGCCTGAAGAGATGTATCCATTGCGTAAAGATGCGATGGATTATCGTCAACGTCCGACACCAACGACTGAAGTTGAGACTTACCCTTTTGTGAATGAAGGTAAGCAAGATGCACGTGTTGTACCAATCGGCCCTATGCACATTACTTCGGATGAACCTGGACACTTCCGCTTATTTGTAGACGGTGAAAATATTGTCGATGCTGATTACCGTATGTTCTATGTTCACCGTGGTATGGAAAAGCTGGCTGAAACCCGAATGGGTTATAACGAAGTGACATTTTTATCAGATCGCGTGTGTGGTATCTGTGGTTTTACTCACAGCGTGGCCTATGTGACTTCTGTTGAAAATGCGTTAGGCATTGAAGTGCCTCGTCGTGCGCATACCATTCGTTCTATCTTATTAGAAGTTGAGCGCCTTCATAGCCATTTATTAAATATTGGTTTAGCGAGCCACTTTACAGGTTTTGATACTGGCTTTATGCAATTCTTTCGTATTCGTGAAAAATCAATGCAGATTGCAGAAATGCTCACGGGTGCGCGTAAAACCTACGGCTTGAATTTAATTGGGGGTATTCGTCGCGATATCTTAAAAGATCAGCGCCTTAAAACTATTCAATTAATAAGAGAAATGCGTCGCGAAGTGACTGAACTTGTCGATGTTCTTCTCACTGCTCCTAATATGGAACAACGTACTGTTGGTGTGGGTATCTTAGACAAAAAAGTGGCTCGTGATTTTAGCCCTGTCGGCCCAATGATAAGAGCAAGTGGTTTTAAACGTGACGTACGTTTTGACCACCCATTTGCCGATTATGGCAATCTTCCTTTGACTCTCTTTAGTTATGAAGGTGGTGACGTATTCTCCCGTGTGATGGTACGAATTAAAGAAGTTTTAGATTCAATGGCAATGATTGAATACGCCTTAGATAACCTGCCTGAAGGCCCGCTATTAACGGAAGGCTTCACTTATCAACCTTATAAATTTGCACTGGGCTTTACAGAAGCACCACGCGGTGAAGATGTTCACTGGAGTATGTTGGGTGATAACCAAAAACTCTTCCGCTGGCGTTGCCGTGCAGCTACTTATGCTAACTGGCCTGTATTACGTTATATGTTGCAAGGAAATACTGTATCCGATGCGCCATTGATTATCGGTAGCCTTGACCCTTGCTATTCCTGTACTGACAGGGTAACGCTCGTCGATGTGAAAAAACGTAAATCTAAAACAGTTTCTTATAAAGAAATTGAACGTTACAGCATTGAACGTAAAAATTCGCCGCTCAAGTGAGGGAATGAACGATGTTAAAATTGTTTAAAACCATAATCAAAACAGGCGAAGCAACGACCAAATATCCGTTTAAGCCCCTGGATTTACCTGATGGTTTCAGAGGAAAGCCTGAATATGATGCAGAGCAATGCATTGTCTGTGGTGCTTGCACCGCAGCATGCCCTGCTAATGCGTTAACGATGGAAACGAATTTGGAAACAGGCGAGCGTCATTGGCAATTATTCATTGGTCGCTGTATTTATTGCGGTCGTTGTGAAGAAGTTTGCCCAACAAGAGCGATTGTTTTATCAGATATGTTTGAAACGGCAGTAACGAAAAAATCAGACCTTTATATTAAAGGAACGTTTAAGTTATTGAATTGCCGTGAATGCCATCAACCCTTTACGCCGAGAAAATCAGTTGACTATGCGATGGCGCTATTAGTGCAATCAGGTTGGGATGAGCAAACCGTAGAAGCCATGCGACCACAATTTGAAACTTGCCCTGAATGTAAGCGTAAACATAACTTATTATCTGATGGCCGTGAAAATATTAGTATGGGCGAGATCGGGAGTACAATAAAATGAGTCTACCAGAAATTCCCATTAATCATCATGTTAGCCAACCTATCACCCTTGATGATCAGGTTAAAAAGCTAAAACAGACATTGTTGAAAGATATTCAACGTTCAGCTTATGTTTATCGTGTTGACTGTGGTGGTTGTAATGGTTGTGAGATTGAAATTTTCTCTGCAATTACACCCGTTTTTGATGCTGAACGTTTTGGTATCAAAGTGGTCACCTCGCCTCGTCACGCTGATATTTTATTATTCACTGGCGCAGTAACGCGCCAGATGCGTGTTCCTGCATTACGTGCTTATGAATCAGCGCCCGACCCAAAAATTTGTATCTCTTATGGTGCTTGTGGCTGTGGTGGCGGTATTTTCCACGATCTGTATTGTGTCTGGGGTGGTAGCGAATCTATCGTGCCTATTGATGTTTGGATCCCTGGTTGTCCCCCAACGCCAGCAGCAACGATTTATGGTTTTGCTGTTGCACTAGGTTTGTTAGACCAAAAATTAAAAGGCGAATCGCATATTGAAGTAGAGAATGAAAAAGCATCACTCATTCTGCCTTCTATTCCTTTAGATGCTCGAGTGATGATTGAGCGTGAGGCTCGTCGTCTTGCGGGTTATTATCAGGGAAGACAAATCAGTGATCATTTTCTCACCTTATTAGAAGGTGCCACAATTCAAGAAGTGAGTGGCCGTGTTGATGAATGGTTACGACAAGCTAACGATCCTCGCTTATCAGAGATTGTGAAACGCTTGGTTTACTCTTTAAGCCAAGGAGGCATATATGCCTGATGACGCTAAAGTTTACTTTTGGTCATTAAGACAAAAGTTTGTAGATAGTGATGATGATATTCCTGAACAAGCACAACAGGTGATGTATTACTCGCTCGCAATTGGCCACCATGTGGGAATGATCGACTGTTTAAAAACAGAGCTAGTCTGCCCTTTAGAAAAATATAAAGCATGGATTGATTTATTACCTGAAGGTGAAGCCAAACGCAAAATGCAAGGATTACTGACATTTGGTGAAATCAATATTAACTCAGAGCATACTCACTTATTAGCGTTAGCATTTGATCCAATTATGAAAAATGACGATCCTATTTTTAGTGAGTGGAGTCAAACGCTGATTAAATTACTGGGTGAGATCCATGCAGAACCTGCTATTTATTTGATTGTGAAGAGAAAACCATGAGTGAAGCAATGGCAGCACCTAAAGTGGTATTAACGGTTGGCAACAGTATGATGGGCGATGATGGCGCAGGCCCTCTGCTTGCTGAATTAATGGAAACAAACCCAATTGATGGATGGATTGTTATCAATGGGGGAAGTGCGCCTGAGAATGTTTCTTACCAAGTAAGAGAGCTACAACCGCAATGTGTTGTCATTGTTGATGCTGCTGACATTGGTTTAAAACCAGGTGAGATTAGGGTGATAGACCCTGATTATATAGCGGAAATGTTTATTATGAGCACTCATAATATGCCGCTGAATTTTCTTATTGATCAATTAAAAGATGATATTCCAGATATTACGTTCTTAGGGATCCAACCCGATCTCGTTGGTTTTTATTATCCAATGACTGAAGCGGTAAAGAATGCTGTTGATGAAGTGTATCAAGGGCTCAAGTCTTGGCGAGTTGATTACTTTCCAGAACTTGAAGTCTGCGATGAAGATGAAGAAGAGATTGAAGAATAAGAGTATAACAAAACAAGTATCCTAATATTATTGATATAAATAAAGACTAAAACATCCGCTTAGCGGATGTTTTTCGTTAATGAACAAAACGCTCATCAATAACATTTATTTTCTACACTAACCTTAATTTTTCCTTTAGTCCTTTATTTTAAAAAACAAACCACCTTAACCCTTTCTTCATAAGAGATAAAAAGAAGTTAATTATAATTAACCTCGTTAAATATCAGTTTTACCTTTAATTAGTTAAAAATTAAATTTTAATTAAGAATTAATTAAGACGGTTCTATTATTTTATTACTCTTTTTTAATTTTTAAGATTAACTATTTAGAGGGAAAATTCTTAGCTAATAATATAAAAGGTTGGTTATGTTTTCTTCTCTACCTCAACTGAGTATTGTGGTCGCCGTTTATAATGGTGAGATGTTTTTATCTCAGTTTTTCAATGGGTTAAAGTCTATTAAATTGAATAACTGGGAGCTTATTTTAGTTAATGATGGCTCTAGAGATAACTCACTTAAAATATTACAAGAATGGAAAGAAAGATTTCCTCAAGTCACTATTATTGATCAAGAAAACCAAGGCGTTTCTGTTGCTCGTAATGTTGGATTCAATATTTCGAAAGGGCAATATATTGCTTTCCCAGATATTGATGATGTAATTCATCCTAATATGTATGATAGAATGATTAATATAGCTAAAGATGATAATTTAGATATTTTAACCTGTAACGGTAATTATGTTTACGCAGACGGAAGGCCTTCACGTCCTATTTTCCCTTCAAATAGATTACGTTCTACGGGCGTTTTAACTGGGCCACAATGGCTAGAAATAGCATTGGATTCTAAGAAATTCTTACATGTCACTTGGTTAAATATTTATCGACGTGAATTTCTACTTGCTCATGGTTATTATTTTGAACCCGGTTTACATCATCAAGATATTCCGTGGACAACAGAAGCATTATTAACGGCTAAACGCGTTAAATATATTGATGAGCGTTACTACGATTACTTTATTCACTCTGGTTCTGTTTCTCATGCAACGCCTAATGACACTATTCATGTTAGAACAATTCATAATTACATGAAAATATTAGAAATGCTTGATGCTATTAATCAAAAATATAAAGATGTGACTCAAAATATCAATGCATGTTATTGGCAAATCGCAAAAGAAGGTTTGGGAATTATCCATTCAATTGATTCTATTCAGTCTATTGAAGTTAAAAAACAGATGGTTAAAGAGTTTTTTGATAGAGGAATATGGTCACTAATTTGGAAAAATGCGAAAAATTTTAGATTACGTTGGCGTTTAGGGCGACGCTATTTTAAATTAAAAAGAATATTAAATTCATAAATACAAGAAGGGCGCAATGATGTGCCTTTTTTATTTTTAATGCATATTAAATAAAATGAAATAATCTAATTTCGTTAAAAAGTCACTTTATTTCGTTTTACGCTCACTGATAAATTCAATGATAAATATATAACTTATTTATTAGAAAAATACTGTGCACTTGCTAGAAGTTTGCCATAATGAGTATTACTGCTTAATAAAAGTTTATGTAAAATCAATAAACTGTCGAATATTATTCGAGTAGTTGAATAAAAAAACTTATTATGATGTCACTGGTTTAACCTTTATCTGCAACAATTGCAGAGTATCATAATCATCATTGTTATTTATCTTGTTTCAGCCTCTTTATCTTATTTAGATAGAGACTGGTGATAAGTCATATCTAAAAAATCGGAGAATGTTTTATGTCTATTCGGTTTGGTTGGCGTCAGTCATTAGTAACGTTAACTTGCTTAGCCGCGTTAAGCGTTCCTTTTGCATCATCTGCTCAAACGTTAAAACTGGCTATTGGTGAAGAGCCAACAGAGGGCTTCGACCCAATGTTAGGGTGGAGTCATGGTAGCTATTTACTTCTCCATAGCCCATTGTTAAAGCAAAATGCGGATCTCTCTTGGTATAGCAATATGTTAAGTGACTACCAGCCAAGTGAAGATGGCAAAACATGGAAATTAACATTAAAGCCAGATTTAAAATTCTCTGATGGCTTACCGCTTACTGCAAAAGATATTGTATTTACCTATAACAATGCGGCTGCAAGTGGCGGTAAAGTTGATATGGGTAACTTCCTTTCTGCAAAAGCTGATGATGACTTACATGTCACTATTACATTGAAAGCACCACAAAGTACTTTTGTGAACGTACTGGGTTCTTTAGGTATTGTTTCTGCTGATAAGTATGATGAAAAAACTTACGCACAAAAGCCAATTGGTGCAGGCCCTTATCGCATGGTAAGTTTCCAGCCAGGTCAGCAATTAATTGTTGAAGCTAACCCTTATTATGCGGGCAAGAAAAATGATTTTGAAAAACTGATTTTTGTTTTCCTTGATGAAGATGCCGCTTTTGCAGCTGCTCAAAGTGGACAATTAGGTATTGTGCGTATTCCACCAGCAACGGCTGCAATCGCTAAAAATTTACCCAATACCAAATTGTGGGAAAGAGCAAGTGTTGAAAACCGCGGTATTGTTTTTCCAATGGTAAAATCAGGCGAGAAAAACGCTCAAGGTTATGATATTGGTAATGATATCACCGCAGATATCGCTATTCGTAAAGCAATTAACTATGCTCTTGACCGTAAATTGTTATCAGAGCAAGTACTTGATGGTTATGCGGTTCCTGCATATACCGGTGTAAAAGGTTTGCCTTGGGATCAAACAGACGCTGCTTTCGAAGATGGGGATGTTGAAAAAGCGAAGCAAATTCTTGAAGATGCTGGTTGGAAACTCAATAAAAATGGTATTCGTGAAAAAGACGGCTTAGAAGCGAAATTGACCTTATGGTATACCAGTGGTGATGCAACTCGTCGCGATTTAGCCGAGTCAATTCGTGCGCTAGTGCAACCTCTCGGTATTCAAATGGATCTTAAATCAGGAAGTTGGGATACCGTAGAGCGCTATATGCACTCAAATCCAACTTTATTTGGTTGGGGAAGTCTTGATCCTATGGAGTTATATCATCACTACAGCGAAAATGCGGCGGGTGTTGGTTATTATAATCCGGGTTATTACAAAAACCCTGAGGTTGAAAAACATCTGCAAGCTGCACTCGATGCCCATACATGGCAAGAAGCCGTTCCTCATTGGAAAGCGGTTGAGTGGGATGGTAAAAATGGCGTTGGTGTGAAAGGTGACGCTGCTTGGGCTTGGCTGATGAATGTGCAACACACTTACCTGACTAACCCTTGTGTTGATTTGGGGACAGGAACGCCGGAAATTCATGGTTCATGGTCATTATTAAATAGCGTAGATACTTGGAAGTGGACTTGTCAGTAATACGTCAAAGTGCAGGTTTTTTCCTGCGATTACTCTGCCTGCTGTTGGTAACAACAGCAGGTGTTTTTATTTTATTAAGTTTCTCACCGATCGATCCCATCAAGGCGTATATCGGTAGTGATTTATTGAATGTTCCTCCTGAGCAATATCCTTTAATTGCAGCACGTTGGGGTATTGACCAACCTTTATGGATGCGATTTTGGCTCTGGTTTAGCCAAATCATTCAAGGGGATTTTGGTTATTCCATGTTGTATAACATGCCTGTTATTGATGTTATTCGCGAACGGGCGGGGCCTTCATTTATCTTGCTCTTTTCAGCGTGGATGTTTTCTGGCGTTATTGGTGTTGTGATGGGATTAGTTGCGGGTCGATATCTTAACCGCTGGCCCGATCGAATTATTTCTACACTCTCTTATTTGTTAGCCTCTTTACCAACATTCTGGGTGGGATTACTGCTGTTATCACTGTTTTCTGTCACCTTACATTGGGCGCCAATTTGTTGTGCTTGGCCGATGGGAAGTAGTGCCGAAACCGCAACGTTAAGCCAGCGTTTTTCCCATCTTATCTTACCTATGATTGCTCTTGGATTATTAGGCACTGGGAATATCGCACTGCATACTCGCGCGAAAGTTGCCGAAGTGATGGGCAGTGAATTTATCCATTTTGCTAAGGCTCAGGGTGATAAGGGGTGGGCTATGATGCTATTTCATGTTCTACGTCATGCCATTACACCTGCACTTTGTTTACAGTTTGCATCTATTGGTGAATTACTTGGTGGTTCTCTTTTAGCTGAGAAAGTTTTTGCTTACCCAGGATTAGGGCAAGCTACCGTTGATGCAGGATTGCGAGGTGATATTCCTCTATTAATGGGAATTGTTGTCTTTAGTACTATTTTGATTTTCTTTGGTAATAGCATTTCTAACGGGTTATTACGACGTATTAATAAAGGAATTTTGCGAGACTCATGATTTACGATCCAAACAAGCCTTTATTGAAACTTTTATTCGTGACTCTCGCCTTGATTGGGTTAGTCACTTATGGTTTTTCTATTTCTCATACTGATATTGCAATGGATTTTTTGGCCAGAAACCAAGCACCTTCAGAACAATATTGGTTTGGTACTGATAATTTAGGTCGTTCTTTGTGGCTACGCTGTTTTCAAGGCATGTTAAGTAGCTTAAATATTGGGGTGACAAGTGCGGTTGTTAGTGGTGCTATCGCTCTCATTTTCGCGGGTATTTCGTCAATTAATCGTTATTGTGATTTCTTTGTTAGAGGTGTTGTTGATGCGCTTTTAGCATTACCTCATTTATTACTACTAATTTTGATTTGTTTTACTTTAGGTGGTGGGCAACAAGGGGTAATTTGGGCTGTGGCATTAACTCATTGGCCTAAGCTTGCGTTGATTTTACGTGGTGAAATTCAACGTATTCGAGAGGCGGATTACGTCATGCTATCACGTCGTATTGGCAATTCACCTTTTGAGTGTGTAAAAAAACACTATATTCCCATGTTATTACCGCAGTGGATTGTAGGAACCTTATTGATGTTTCCTCATGCCGTATTACATAGCGAAGCGTTAAGTTTTTTGGGGTTTGGGCAAGCGGCGCATGAGCCATCTTTAGGTTTGTTGCTATCTGATGCACTGCGTTATTTAAGTACAGGCTCTTGGTGGATGGTGGTATTTCCGGGATTAATTTTGATGTGCTTGGTCTTGATTTTCGATCAATTTGCTAAGGCAATGCAACAACTGTGGTTAAGAGGGGCAGGATGTTAAGTTTTGAACAGCTTTCCATTGATATTGCACAATTTCGCTGGTTGGGAAAACGAAATTGGCAACCGTTGCTAAAATCAATCTCTCTGGATATTAAACCGGGTAAAATGTTGGCATTAGTGGGGGGAAGTGGTGAAGGTAAAAGTTTGCTATTACAAAGTGCATTAGGGCTTTTACCTGCCAATATGCGTGTACGAGGTTCGATTAAACTTAATGGCCACGCATTAAGTGAGCGAGAACTGATTGCTTATCGAGGAAATACTTTCTGCTATATTCCTCAGGGAGTCACTGCACTTAATCCTTTGATTTGTATCGGTGATCAACTCAGTCGCTCTGCGCGTTTAAGTGGTGCAGACGTTACGTCAGATGATATTGTGCAGCAATTGGGTCTGTATCATCTTTCTGGATCGTTAGTTAAAACGTATCCAGCAAAACTATCTGGTGGAATGGCAAAACGCGTATTAGCCTGTAATGCAACACTTTCTAATGCACAATATATTCTGGCTGATGAAATTACCTCATGGCTTGATGATGAACATGCTTGTTTGTTATTAGGGCACTTAAGAGAATTATGTAATCAAGGTAAATCAGTGCTTTGGGTTACACATGATTTAGCCTTAGCAGCACGATTTGCGGATACAATAGCCGTGCTTAATCAGGGTGAGGTTAACGAAATTATCCCTGCTAATGTGCTTAATCGTCATGAAGGTAGTGAGTGGTTGAAGACACTCTGGAATGCATTACCTGAACAACAATTTATAAATACCAAAGAAGCATCACTTAATTCATTATAATATGGTGTTCTTAAGTCTTACTTTTATACATTTCATTTGTTATTTCTGGAGTTATCTTTATGCCACTTTTAGAGTTAAAACAATTATCTGTGGAGCAAGCAGGTAAGGTGTTATGGCAAGATCTCTCCTTTTCGTTAGATGCGGGAGAGCGACTCGGTATTTCAGCACCAAGTGGTACAGGGAAAACGACATTAGGTCGTGTTTTAGCGCAGTGGCAAGCACCAACTCAAGGTTCAATTCTTATTAATGGTAACCCATTGTCTAGAAAGGGTTATTGTCCCATTCAATTAGTTCCTCAACATCCTGATAAATGTTTTAATCCTTTTCGTTCGACAGGTGATAGTGTCCGTGATGCATGGCACCCTGATGATAGTTGGTTAGAAAAGTTAAAAATAAAATCAGAGTGGCTAACTCGTAGGCCTAATGAATTATCAGGTGGTGAATTAGCGCGTATTGCATTATTAAGGGCGCTCGATCCGCGTACTCAACTATTAATTGCGGATGAAGTCACGGCACAATTAGATGCGCAAACCCAAGCTGATATTTGGAAAGTTTTAATCGATGAAAGTCAAAAAAGACCTTTAAGCTTGATTATCTTTAGCCACAACAAAGCACTACTTGAAAAGGTTTCGACTAAAGTATGGTGGGTGGATAAAGAAGAACATTTCTACGGTTAGAATAGATAATTATTAAGCTTAATAAAAAAAGCTTCCTATATTTTTATAGGAAGCCAAATAATACTGCTAAAGTTAACCCCAAATATAATAACAAGGAATTAGAAACGATAAGTGTAGCTTACGCCAAACTGCATATCGTGATTGCGATAAGTGGTCATTCCCCAATCTGCTGATGTATTAATGGAAGATTGTTTATCTAATTGATAAGTCAATCCTACTTTGGCAAATGGGCGTTGTTTTAACTGCTTTTTATTTTCTGAATAATCAATGTGTTGCTGACCTAAATAATCAATATGGCTACGGAAATCGCCTTGATGGTGTGATAAATTCCACAGTAAGCCCGCTTTAGTATTCAATATGAAAGATGAACCTAATAAGTAGTCCATACCTAGTCCCATTTTGGCTAATAGTGAGTGCGTTTTAAGTGCATCATAATGTGCTGCAAATTGTGCATTTTGAGTTTCACTATATGCTGAACGAGAAACTTGGTTAAATGTTAGTCCAATAAATGGGGTAAGCATTAAATCATCTGCCAATGAATAAGGATAATAACTTTGTAAATCAATATGATATCCAGAGATCCTAGCGTTGCCTTTACCTGCTTCTGTATCTTCTAATACTTGTCTTTCGATGGATATTTTACGATTTAAGTAAGCACCTTTTAGCGACAGGTGTAATGCATTGCTCTTTAACTCAGGATTGAGTGATGGTATTAAATCTAAGCTAAAACCGATTAAAGGTAATGCATAACCTTGATATTGATAGCCTTTAGGTAATGAGGAATAGACATCAGTATCAATGGCAAGGCCGATAACCAATGGAATATGGTTAACATCAAAACGATAGGCTCCACTTAACCCAGTTTGGGTTGCATTAGCTTTATTTACGTTTTGATAGTGTGCAAAACCACTGATACAGGCTTTTTCAGTACCAACAGAGCAAGTTGCAGAAGCTAAATAATGCAGTTGCCCTTGCTGCATATCCATAAGCTTATAGCCGTTTTCAGCCATCAATTGCATTGATTTATAGGTATTTTCAATGTCGATAGGTTTGCTGATAGTAATCGATGGTTTTGCCGTTTCTTTCTCTTTTGCCTTTTCTTTAGCGCGTTGTGCTAGTTCATCTTCTACAGGGGTAAGTTCTTTAGCTTCAGCACCAGCTTTAGCTTTATCGGCTTGCTCTTTGTCTAAGCGCGCTTGTTCTGCTTTAGCTTTATCAGCTTGCTCTTTGT